>NZ_JBEZXY010000001.1:0-1063025 GCF_040638245.1 Streptomyces sp. NPDC026659
GGGAACCCCCCGCCCCGGGCCCCGCCCCCCCCCCCCCCCCTGCGCCGCCCCCGGCCCCGGCGCCGCCGACGGACCCGGCGGGCGCGCGGTGCCGGCGTCGGCGGCCGGGGGCAGCGGCCCGACCGGCGGCACCCCAGGGGACGGCGGCCGACCGGCGGCCGACCGGGAGCAGCAGCGGCCCCCGGACGGCGGCAGCCCCGCACGGCGGCCGGACCAGCGGCGAACCGGGGACAGCGGCCCGGCCGGCGGCGGCCCAGGGCAGCGACCCGACCAGCGGCGGCCCAGGGCAGCGACCCGACCAGCGGCGGCCCAGGGCAGCGGCCCGCCCGGTGGCAGCCCGAGCCGGCGGCCGACCAGCGGCGGCGCGGGACGGCGGCCGACGGCGGTGCCGTGAGGCAGCGGTCGGACGGTGTGCCGCCCGCGTCGACCAGGACCCCGCGTACGGTCCGGCAGTCAGGGCCGCCGTTCGCCCCGGCCGTCCGGACCCGCGCCGAGACCGCCGGAGGCAGAGGCACCCGTCAGCCGGTCCACCAGGTCCAGCCAGCCCGTCTCCAGCCGTTCCATCGGCATCCCGCACTGGCGGGTCAGATGGTGGATCAGGGCGGGGTCGAGGTAGGCGAGGAGCGGCTGGGCGAGCAGCTCGCAGTCGGCGTCGGGGACGAGCCGTCGCAGCAGCATCGTGACATGGGTGCGCAGCGCCTGCACGGAGGGGTGTTTGTAGCGGCGGCCCGGGTCCGGCTGGGCCGCCAGTTGCAGGTCCAGCTGCTCCGCCGAGCGGTGGAGGACGGCCACACCGAAGGCGCGCAGCCGTTCCAGGGGCGGTGCGCCGGGGCCGAGCGGGGGCGGACCGGCGAGGAAGTCCTCCTGGAGCGTGCGCGCGGAGTGGTCGAGCAGCGCGGTCAGCAGTCCGGTGCGGTCGCCGAAGCGGCGGAACACGGTGCCCTTGCCGACCTGGGCAGCGGCCGCCACCGCCTCCATGGTCACCCCCGCCGCCCCGTGCTCCGCTATCAGCCGGGAGGCCGCTTCCAGCAGCCGCGCCCGGTTGCGGGCCGCGTCGGCGCGCAGGCACGGCTCATAGGCGGCCGGGGCGGGACCCACCTCCAGCAACTGGGGCTCGTCGACGGGCTCCTCGGGTTGCGGACAGGGCGGCAGAGCGCTGGACATGAAGACAGCGTAAAGCATGGGGAACAAAACTGGACCCTGGTCCGGTTAGGGTGGTAGAAACTTAAACGGACCCCGGTCCGGATCGTTTCAAGCGTGTTTCAGCCACCCCCCTTGGAGTACTCCCATGTCCGTACGCATCCTCGCGCTCGTCGGCAGCCTCCGCGCCGGTTCGCACAACCGCCAGCTCGCCGAGGCGGCCGCCAAGCTCGCCCCCGAGGGCGCCGAGGTCGAGATCTTCGAGGGCCTCGCCGACGTCCCGTTCTACAACGAGGACCTGGACGTCGAGGGTCAGGTCCCGGCCGCCGCCGTCAAGCTGCGCGAGGCCGCCCAGGCCGCCGACGCGTTCCTGCTCTTCGCCCCCGAGTACAACGGCACCATCCCGGCCGTCCTGAAGAACGCCATCGACTGGCTGTCCCGCCCGTACGGCGCCGGCGCCTTCACCGGCAAGCCCGTCGCCGTCATCGGCACCGCCTTCGGCCAGTACGGCGGCGTGTGGGCCCAGGACGACGCCCGCAAGGCCGTGGGCATCGCCGGCGGCAAGGTCATCGAGGACATCAAGCTCTCGATCCCCGGCTCCGTGACCCGCTTCGCCGAGACCCACCCGGTCGACGACGCCGAGGTCGCCGCCCAGCTGTCCGAGGTCGTCACGCGCCTGCACGGCAGCGCGGGTGAGATCCTGGCCGCCTGAGCCGCGGCAGCCCCGTAGAGGGGGCCGGAGCCACGACGGCTCCGGCCCCCTTTCGCACTGTCCCGGGGCCGTACGCGCCACCCCTCCCCAGGCCGCACCCGGGCCGCCCCCGACGTCCGCGCCGTCCCGGAGTCGTCCGGCATGCGCGAAACGGCGGACCATGGGCAGACGGAGCCACATCCCGTCGCCCGAGCCCGAGGAGACCCCATGCGTCCGGAGCCGCCCCCGTTCGACCCGGAACTCGCCCCCGTGCTCGAGCCGTTCAAGGACGCCCCGCCCCTCACCCCGGACGGGATCGCCGCCGCGCGGCAGACCGCCGAGGCCGTACCCCCGGACCTGCTGGACGTCACGCTCGGCGGCGCCTTCGTCGCGGAGGACCGCACGGTGCCCGGACCCGAGGGGGCGCCGGACATCTCCCTGCTGATCTGCCGCCCCGCCGACGCCGCCCCCGGCGCCCGGCTGCCGGTGATCTACCACGTCCACGGCGGCGGCATGGTCCTCGGCACCAACCGGGCCGGGGTGGACGCCCCGCTGCACTGGGCCCGCGACCTCGGCGGTGCGGTGGTCGTCTCCGTGGAGTACCGGCTCGCACCCGAACACCCCTACCCGGCACCGGTGGAGGACGTGTACGCCGGGTTCCTGTGGACCGCGCGGAACTGCGAGGACCTCGGCGGCGACCCGGACCGGATCGTCCTCGCGGGCGCCAGCGCGGGCGGCGGTCTCACGGCGGCGCTCGCGCTGCTGCTCCGCGACCGTCAAGGCCCGACCGTGCTGGGCCAGTTGCTGATGTACCCGATGCTGGACGACCGCAACGACACCGGCTCCAGCCACCAGATGGCCGGGGTCGACGTGTGGGACCGCTCCGCCAACGAGACCGGCTGGTCGGCACTGCTCGGCGAGCGCCGGGGCGGCCCCGACGTCCCGCCGTACGCGGCACCGGCCCGCGCGACCGACCTCACCCGACTGCCCCCGGCCTTCCTGGACGTGGGCTCGGCGGAGACCTTCCGCGACGAGGTGGTGGCCTACGCCTCCCGCATCTGGGGCTGCGGCGGAGTGGCCGAACTCCACGTCTGGCCGGGCGGGTTCCACGGCTTCGACGGCCTCGCGCCGAAGACCGCGCTGTCCTGCGCGGCCCGCGCGGCCCGATTCGACTGGCTGCGGCGCCTGTTGAACCGGTAGGGACGAGCCGGGAGTTGGACCGGCAGGCACGGGCCGGACCGCGTCTTTCCGCGCTTACCCTGTGCGCATGGGCGATGCGTCGATGGTCGGGCTGATGGGACGGGTGACGGGAACGGTCGGCCCGGGGCTGGTCGGCGAGGTGATCGTCCGGGTGCGCGGCGGCGCCGAGCACTTCCTCGCGTACGCGGCCGACAGCGGCACCCGGATCGAGCCCGGCACCGTGGTCATGGTGGTGGAACACCTGCCGCCGCGCACGGTCTACGTCACGCCCGCGTACGACGGTTGAGCGCACCCCGCCCCAGGTGAGAGCCCTGTTCGTCAAGATTGTGACAAGGCTCGGCCGGGGCCTTCTCCCCGTACCCGCGCAGGTGCACACTCCCTTCGTCCGGTGCCGTCAAGGGCACCATGTCAAGGGGGCGTTTGCCGATGATCGTCGGCGTCGTTGCGGGGGCGGCGATTGCCGCCGTCCTCGTACTGATCGGTGTGTTCAAGATGATGTGGCGGGTCGCGGAACCCAACGAGGCCCTCATCATCTCGGGGTCCAGACACCGCACCGAGGGTGTCGAGGAGGGCATGGGCTTCCGCATCGTCACGGGGCGCGGCACGCTCGTGCTGCCCGGTGTGCAAGCGGTGCGCAAGCTCTCGCTGGACCTGAACGAGACCGAGCTGCACGTGGACTGCGTGACCCAGCAGGGAATTCCGCTGAAGGTGCGGGGCGTGGTCATCTTCAAGGTGGGCGACGACTATGTGTCGGTCGCCAACGCGGCCCGGCGTTTCCTGGACCAGCAGAAGCTGATGTCGGAGCGGGTGCACAACGTCTTCGCCGGTCATCTCCGTTCCATCGTGGGCGGGTTGACGGTCGAGGAGATGATCCGCGACCGGGAGAAGCTGACCGGCCAGACGCGGGCCGCCTGCGGTACGGAGATGGAGAAGCTGGGTCTGATCGTGGACTCGCTCCAGATCCACGAGATCGAGGACCCGACGGGGTACATCCAGAACCTGGCGATGCCGCACGCCGCCGCCGTACAGCGGGACGCGCGCATCGCCCAGGCCGAGGCCAACCGGCTCGCCACCGAGGCCGAGCAGCAGTCGTACGCGCGGATGGCCGAGGCCACCCGGGACAGCGAGATCCTCCAGGCCGGTTACCAGGCCGAGCGGGACAAGGCGGCGGCGAAGTCCCGGCAGGCCGGGCCGCTCGCGGACGCGGCCGCGCGGCAGGAGGTCGTGGTCCAGGAGACCCGGGTCGCGGAGCTGGAGGCCAACCGCCGCGAGCAGCAGCTCCAGGCGGACGTGCGCAAGCCGGCCGACGCCAAGGCGTACGAGAAGCGGACGCTGGCCGAGGCCGAGCGTGACGCGCGGATCTCGGCCGCCCAGGCCAAGGCGAAGGAGACGGAACTGGCGGCCGCCGCCGAGGCGACCCGGGTCAAGACCGCCGCCGGAGCCGAGGCCGAGGCCACCAAGAGCCGGGGTGCCGCCACCGCGTCGGCCACCCGCGCGACCGGTGAGGCGGAAGCCGCCGCCGCGCAGGCGAAGGGTCTCGCGGAGGCCGAGGCCGCCCGGGCCAAGGGTCTCGCGGAGGCGGAGGCCATCAAGGCGCGGGCCGCCGCCCTGGCCGAGAACCAGGAGGCGGTCGTCGCCCAGCAACTCGCCGAGAACTGGCCGGAGATCGTGCGGGCGGGCGCGGACGCGTTCGGCAACGTCGACAACATGGTGTTGCTCAACGGTGCCGACGGCATGGGCGAGTTGTTCGCCAAGGCGCTCACCATGGGCGGCACGGGGCTGGGACTCGCCCGTCAGCTGCTCTCCACGATGGACCACAAGAACCAGCAGCCGGGCGCCGGTTCACCCTCGGTCAACGGGGTGACGGCGACGCGGGTTCCGGTGGACGGAGACAAGGGGGACAACTGACCGACGGGCGGCGGCCGTAGTCCCGGGAACGGGCGAACGGCCGTCGCCCTTCGCGTTGTTGCAGTTCGGCTAGGGTGCGTGGCGTGAGCACGTTCAACGATGACAACGTTCCCGGCCGTCACGGCCCCCACGCCACCACCGAGGCCGACCCGCGCGAGATCGGCCGGGTGCGTACCGAGTACTCCCCCGCCCACGACGGCGACCCCGATCCCGGCGAGATCGTCTGGACCTGGGTGCCGTTCGAGGAGAACGACGGCCGGGGCAAGGACCGCCCCGTGCTGGTCGTCGCCCGGGAGGTGGCCGGCACCTTCCTCGCCGTGCAGCTCTCCAGCAAGCGGCACGACAGCCACCGCGACTGGGTGGCGATAGGCCAGGGCCCCTGGGACCGCACGGAACGCGACTCCTGGGTGGCCGTCGACCGGGTGCTGCGGCTGCACGAGAACGGGATGCGCCGCGAGGCGTGCGCGCTGGACCGGATGCGCTTCAACCTGGTCCGACAGCGGCTGTACGAGCGCTACGGCTGGACCTGAGCAACCGCCGGTGACGGTCCGGGGCGCACCTCGGCGGCGAAGACCCGCGCGAAGGCGCTCCGCACCGTCGCCCCGGCCGTGCGGTCCAGGACGCCGAAGACCACGTGGTCGAAGGTCCCGGCGAACCGGCCGCCGGACACGAGCAGGGTCCGGAAGGCGTTCGCCACCTGTTCCGGGTCGTTCTGGAAGACCCCGCAGCCCCACGCGCCGAGCACCAGGTACCGGTAGTCGTGGGCGGCGGCGGTCTCCAGGACCCGCTCGGCCCGCAGCGCCAGGGCGCCCGGGATCTCGCCGGTCCGCTCGGGGACCCGGCGGCGGATCACGCCCGCGTTCGGGGCGGGCGAGGTGAGGAAACCGGCCGTGTACGGCTCGGCCAGCAGCCGCGCCCGGTCGTCGCGGAAGACCGGCACCCCCGGGCTGTGGATCACCCGGTCGGAGTAGAAGGGGTCACGGTCCGCCCGGTGGTGGTCGTAGTAGCCGGGTGCCCGGAGCAGACAGGTGTACAGCGCGGAGGCGCGGCACAGGGCCTCCTCCTGGGCCTGGGCGCCGTTGAGATAGCCGCCGCCGGGATTGCGGGCGGAGGCGAAGTTGAGGACGGCCACCGGGGCTCCCGCACCGGTCAGCCGTCGGGCCGCCTCCAGGCTGCTCTCGCCCGTGACCTCGAAGAACGTGTCGGTCCGCGCCGCCCGTGACGGCACCTCGACCGGCTCCGGGCCGTGCAGCCGCGTACCGGCGCGGGCGGCCTCGATCAGGTCCGCGAGCGGCACCGTCCGGCCGTCCGGCAGTGTGTACTCCCCCTCGGCGACGATCCGCTCGGTCGCCGTCGCCACTCCGCGCAGGCGTGCGCTCACGGCGCCACCCCCGTAAGCGCCCTGAACGCCGCCCGCGCGGCCTCCCCCGTCGTGCTCATGCGGTCATCCTGGGCGATGCTGTTCTCGCGGCGCAACGGAGTTTCCGGGGCCCCGCGGCCCGAGAACCGGACGGGAGGAAACGCGCGAGGAACCGGAGATGACCGATCCCGAACGTCCCGAGGGGCACCCTTGTGCGATGCGGTCCGAGGGTCTTGGGTGGGACGAGGCCCGCCCGGCACACCGGAGGCCGGGCAGGCGACATGGTGGAATCCCAACAGGAGCATCCCGACATGTCTGACTCGCTGAGCGACTGCGGTGACTGTACGGATCACCGCACCGCGATAACCGAAGCCGAGGTCGACGCCCTGATCCGGGGCATCTGCTTCAAGACCGGTCCGCCCCGCACGCTCGGGGTGGAGGTGGAGTGGCTGGTCATGGACCCGCGCCGCCCCCGCCACCCGGTCCCGTCCGAACGTCTCGCGGCCCTCTACGCGACCTTGCGTCCCGTCCCCCTGCGCTCGGCGCTCACCGTCGAGCCCGGCGGCCAGCTGGAGCTGAGTTCGCCGCCCGCCGGCTCACTCATGGAGTGTGTCGGCACCGTGTCCGCCGATCTCGACACCGTCCGCGCGGTCCTCGCCGACGACGGTCTCGCCCTGGTCGGCATGGGCCATCACCCCTGGCACACCCCGTCCCGTTTCCTGCGCGAGGCGCGCTACGACGCCATGGAGGCGTGCCTGGACCGCACCGGCCCCGCCGGGCGGCACATGATGCGCGCCTCGGCGTCCGTGCAGGTCTGCGTGGACGCCGGGTACGAGGAGCCCGGCCCGCTGGGCCACGAGCAGCGCTGGTGGCTGGCGCACCGGCTCGGCCCGGTGCTGGTCGCCGCGTTCGCCAACTCCCCGCTGGTCGACGGGCGTCCGTCCGGCCGCCGGTCCGTCCGGCAGTCGTACTGGGCGCAGATCGGGCCCGGCCGCGCCGGTGCCCCGGCGACCGACGGCGAGCCGCGCGCCGACTGGGCCCGGCACGTACTGGACTCCCCCGTCATGTGCGTCCGCCGGGACGACGGGCCCTGGGAGGTGCCCGAGGAGCTGACCTTCCGCGAGTGGACCCGCTCGCGAACACCGCGTCCGCCCACCCGGGCAGACCTCGACTACCACCTGACCACCCTGTTCCCGCCGGTCAGACCGCGCGGTCATCTGGAGCTGCGCATGATCGACGCGCAGCCCGGGGACGACGGCTGGATCGTGCCGCTCGCGGTCACGGCGGCGCTCTTCGACGACCCGGAGGCCGCCGAGGCGGCGCACCGGGCCGTGAAGCCGCTGACCGAACGCGCCCACGACCTGCCCGCGCCGCACAACCCGCTGTGGGCGGACGCGGCCCGGCTGGGCATGGCCGATCCCGGGCTGTGCGAGGCGGCCGTCGCCTGCTTCACGGCGGCGCTGCGGGCGCTGCCCCGGCTCGGCGCCGAGCCGGAGGTCGTGGCCGCCGTCGCCGGGTACCTGGACCGCTATGTCGCCCGGGGCCGCTGCCCCGCCGACGACCTGCTGGACGGCTCGGACGGCATCGACCGCCCGGCCCGCGGGAGGAAGGACACGCGCACATGACCGCCCAGGAGACCGGGACGCCCGAGGCGGGACCGGAGACGCTGCGGGCCCGCGCGCTCGCCTCGCTGGTCACCGCCCGTACCCGGACCACGCTGCTGACCAGCTGTGTCGAGGACCCCGACCTGACCGCCCAGGTCTCGCCGCTGATGTCCCCGCTGGTGTGGGACCTCGCCCACATCGGCAACCAGGAGGAGCTGTGGCTACTGCGGGCGGTCGGCGGCCGGGAGGCGATGCGACCGGAGATCGACGGCCTGTACGACGCCTTCGAGCATCCGCGCTCCGAGCGTCCCTCGCTGCCGCTGCTGGCACCCGAGGAGGCACGCGCGTACGCGGCCGAGGTGCGCGGCCGGGTCCTCGACCTGCTGGAGGACGCGGACTTCGAGGGCGACCGGCTGACCGAGTCGGGCTTCGCCTTCGGGATGATCGCGCAGCACGAACAGCAGCACGACGAGACCATGCTGATCACCCATCAGCTCCGTACCGGACCCCAGGCCCTGACCGCCCCCGACCCCGACCCGTCGCCGCCCTTCACCGGTCCGGCCGAAGTCCTGGTCCCCGGCGGCCCGTTCACCATGGGGACCTCCACCGAGCCCTGGGCGCTGGACAACGAACGCCCGGCGCACGTACGCGAGGTGGACTCCTTCCGGATCGACACCACTCCGGTGACGAACGCGGCGTACCAGGCGTTCGTCGAGGACGGCGGCTACGACACCGAGCGCTGGTGGAGCCCGGAGGGCTGGGCGCACGTGCGGCAGCACTCGATCACCGCCCCGCTGTACTGGCACCGGGACGGCGGGCAGTGGCTCAGGCGCCGCTTCGGCGTCACCGAGCCGGTGCCGCCGGACGAGCCGGTGCTGCACGTGTCCTGGTACGAGGCGGACGCGTACGCCCGCTGGGCCGGGCGGCGGCTGCCCACCGAGGCCGAGTGGGAGAAGGCGGCCCGGCACGACCCGGCCGCCGGCCGCTCCCGGCGCTTCCCCTGGGGCGACGCCGACCCGACGGCCGCCCACGCCAACCTGGGCCAGCGGCATCTGCGGCCCGCGCCCGCCGGAAGCTACCCGGCCGGTGAATCACCTTACGGCGTACGGCAGTTGATCGGCGACGTGTGGGAGTGGACGTCGAGCGACTTCCTGCCGTACCCGGGCTTCACGGTGTTCCCGTACAAGGAGTACTCGGAGGTGTTCTTCGGCCCCGAGTACAAGGTGCTGCGCGGCGGTTCGTTCGCCGTGGGCCAGGTGGCCTGCCGGGGCACGTTCCGTAACTGGGACTATCCGATCCGCCGGCAGATCTTCTCCGGGTTCCGCACCGCCCGCGACGCGGAGTCCGCCTGATGTGCCGTCATCTTGCCTACCTGGGGCCCGAGTTGTCGCTCGGCGCACTCCTTGTGGAGCCCGCGCACAGTCTGTACCGGCAGGCGTGGGCTCCCCGGCGGCAGCGCAACGGGACGGTGAACGCCGACGGTTTCGGGGTGGGCTGGTACCCGGCGGACGATCCGGTGCCCGCGCGCTACCGGCGAGCCGGGCCCCTCTGGGCGGACCCGTCCTTCGCCGACCTCGCGCGGGTGATCCGCGCGGGGGCGGTACTGGCGGCCGTGCGGGACGCGACCCTCGCGGGCGCGGACGGCGAGGCCGCGGCGGCGCCGTTCGCGTCCGGGCGGTGGCTGTTCAGCCACAACGGCGCGGTGCCGGGCTGGCCCGACTCGGCCGCCCCGCTGGTGCCGACGCTGCCCCCGGTGGACCTGCTGTCGATGGAGGCGCGCACCGACTCGGCGTTCGTCTGGGCGCTGGTGCTGCACCGGCTGCGCGGGGGCGCCGAGCCGGGAGCCGCCCTCGGCGAAACGGTTCGCCAGGTCGCGGAGGCCGCCCCCGCCGCCCGGCTCAACCTGCTGCTGACCGACGGCACCACGATCGCGGCCACCGCGTGGGGCGACAGCCTCTGGTACCGCGCGGGACCCGGCGACTCGGTGACCGTCGCCTCCGAACCGTACGACGACGACCCCCACTGGCGGGAAGTCCCCGACCGCACCGTGCTCACCGCGAGCCGGGCCACCGGAGTGCGACTCGCTCCGGCCGGGAACCCCGCGTCCTCCCCCACCCTCGACTCCGCTCGAGCGGGAGGACCCCCCTCACCGAAGGAGCCCTGTACGTGAGCCTGCACGTCACCCGCACCCTCCCCGAGGACGCCACCGGCGCCGCGCTGCGCGCCGACGTCGTGGACGGCCTGACCCGGACCCCCAAGTCGCTGCCGCCGAAGTGGTTCTACGACACGCGTGGCAGCGAACTCTTCGAGCAGATCACCGACTTGCCGGAGTACTACCCGACGCGGGCCGAGCGGGAGATCCTGCGCGACCGCTCCGGGGAGATCGCGGCCGCGAGCGGCGCGCGGACCCTGGTCGAACTCGGCTCGGGCTCCTCGGAGAAGACCCGGCTCCTGATCGACGCGCTCACCTCCCTGGAGGCGTACGTGCCGGTCGACGTGAGCGAGTCCGCGCTCCTCGGGGCCGGTCGGGCGCTCGCCGCGGAGCGCCCGGACCTCGCGGTGCACGCGCTGCTCGCGGACTTCACCGCCCCGCTGGAGCTGCCGGACACGCCCGGCCCGCGCCTGGTCGCGTTCCTCGGCGGCACGATCGGCAATCTGCTGCCCGAGGAGCGGGCGGAGTTCCTGGCCGCCGTGCGCGGGCTGCTCGCACCCGGCGACGCCCTGCTGCTCGGCACCGACCTGGTCAAGGACGAGCGCGTGCTGCGGCTCGCCTACGACGACGTCGCCGGGATCACGGCGGCGTTCAACAAGAACGTGCTGGCCGTGCTCGACCGGGAGCTGGGCGCCGACTTCGACCTCGACGCCTTCGACCACGTCGCCGTGTGGGACCCGCAGCACGAGTGGATCGAGATGCGGCTGCGCTCGCGCACGGCGCAGACGGTCAAGCTCCCCGGGGTCAACATGGTCGTGGACTTCGCGGCCGGTGAGGACCTGCGCACCGAGGTCTCGGCCAAGTTCCGTCCCGAGGGCGTCACCGCGGAGCTGGCCGCCGCGCGGCTGGAGCTGACCCACTGGTGGACGGACGGCAAGGGCCGCTTCGCGCTGTCGCTCAGCGTGGCCCGCTGACGGACCTTGGGCCGCGACCCCCTGCGGCCCTCCCGTGCCCGGCGGGCGACGCCTCGCGCGCCGGGCACGGATACGGCACGGTGGATACGGCGTGACGGACCGGTCGCGCCGGACGTGAGGCACCGATGTGAGGCGCGCCCCCACGGCCTCATGGCGGAGAGGAGCACCCGCGCATGACGAACCACACCTACCGGGTCACCGAGATCGTCGGCACCTCGCACGAGAGCGTCGACCAGGCCATCCGCAACGGCATCGCCCGCGCCGACCAGACCCTGCGCAACCTCGACTGGTTCGAGGTAACCCAGGTACGCGGCCGGCTGGACAACGGGCGGATCGAGGACTACCAGGTGTGCATGAAGGTCGGCTTCCGCCTGGAGGAGACGACCTGAGCCGACGGGTGGCCGGGGCGCCGGACCGCACCCGGACCGGCGGCGCGCTCAGGTGCGTCCCTCGCGCTCCTGCGCCGCCTCCAGGGTGGCCGAGTGCTCGGCCCAGCGGGCCCGCAGGACGGTGAATCCGGCCCGCTCGGCGTCGTCGCAGACCAGTTCGTCGTCGTCCACGAGGACGCGTACGGTCCTGCTCCGGGCGAGACGGCGCAGGATCTCCAGTTTGGTGACCCGGGCGGGTCTGCGGTCGCCGTCGCGCCGCATGTGCACGGTGCCCTCGGGCAGCCCATGGGCGGCGAGCCAGTCCGCCGTGTCCGCCCGGCAGCGCTCGGGCCGTCCGGTCAGATAGACGATCTCGCAGTCGCGGGCCGACCGCAGCACCAGCGCGACCCCCTCGGCCAGCGGCGGGTCGGCGGGGGCGGCGGCGAAGAAGCCGTCCCAGTCGCGCGGGCTCCGCTCCAGGAAGCGCTGGCGGTGCGCCGTCGCGGCCAGGGTGTTGTCGAGGTCGAACACGGCCACGGGCCGCCCGCTGCTGGTCTCTGCCACGCGTCAACCCTAGCCAAGGAGCATCCGGCACGGTTCTCGAGATGCGAGGGCGGCCCGGGCCGGTGACCCTGGGAGTGGAAGCCTCAAACGACGAGGAGGGCTGCCATGTCCTTCATGGACAAGATCAAGGGAATGCTCAAGGGCCATGAGGACATGGCCGACAAGGGCATCGACAAGGGCGGGGACTACATCGACCAGCGGACCGGCGACAAGCACAAGTCCCAGGTGGACTCCGCGCAGGACCGGCTGAAGGACCAGTACGGCACCCAGCACCGCGACAACCCGCCGCAGCACTGACGGCGCGGCCCGCCACGCGCACCATTCTCCTGGAGGCCCCGCTGCCCGCGCACGGGCGGTGGGGCCTCCTCGCGGCCGTACCACCCGATCACTCCCCACCCCGTGGGGCGGGGCTAGGTTGGTGACCATGGCACCACGGACCCGACAGACGTCCGCAGCGTCGCACGGCGCACCGTCGCACGACGACCCCCCGGACGCCGGTCACGACGGGCTCATCAAGGTCCGGGGCGCGACCGAGCACAATCTGCGCCACGTCAACGTCGACGTGCCCCGCGACCAGGTGGTGGCCTTCACGGGCGTGTCGGGGTCCGGCAAGTCCTCGCTCGCGTTCGCGACGATCTACGCCGAGGCCCAGCAGCGCTACCTCGAGTCCGTCGCGCCGTACGCCCGCAGGCTGATCGACCAGGGCTCGGCGCCCCGGGTCGGCGAGATCACCGGACTGCCGCCCGCCGTCGCGCTCCGCCAGCAGCACAGCGGCGGCAGCACCCGCTCGACGGTGGGCACGGTGAGCCGGGTCTCGAACGTGCTGCGCATGCTGTACTCCCGCGCCGGTACGTACCCGGCCGGGCAGACCCCCGAGGACCTCGCCGGGACGTTCCCCCGGGACGCCGCCCCGCTGGACTCGGACAGCTTCTCGCCGAACACGGCAGTGGGCGCGTGCCGAACCTGTTCCGGCCTGGGGCGCCTGCACACCGTCGACGACGGCAAGCTGGTCGGCGACGACTCCCTGAGCATCCGGGACGGCGCGATCGCCGCGTGGCCGGGCGCCTGGCAGGGCAAGAACTACCGCGACATCCTCGCGGAGCTGGGCATCGACATCGACATACCCTTCCGTACCCTGCCCGCCGCCCGCCGCGAGTGGCTGCTGACCACCAACGAGCAGCCGACCGTCACCGTGCACCCGATCCGTGACGCCCACCGGGTCGCCCGCTCCTACCAGGGCACCTACATGAGCCCCCGCCGGTGGGTGCTGCACACCTTCGCCACCTCCAAGGCGGCGCATCTGCGGGCGAAGGCCGCCTCGTTCATGACCGAGGAGCTCTGCCCGACCTGCCACGGCAAGCGGCTCAACCCGGAGGCGCTGGCGGTGACCGTCGCCGGGCAGGACATCTCGGTCGCCACCGCCATGCCCCTGACCCAGCTCTCCGCCTTCCTGGAGACGGCTCGCGAGCACCCCGACACCCTGGCCCTGCCCGCCGAGCGGCGGCAGGCCGCGCACGCCCTGATCTCCGGCCTCCAGGAGCAGTTGGGCACGCTGATCGACCTGGGCCTGGGCTATCTCGCGACGGCCCGTGCGACCTCCACCCTCTCCAGCGGCGAACTCCAGCGCCTGCACATGGCGACGCAGCTGCGCAGCGGCCTGTTCGGCGTGCTGTACGTCCTGGACGAGCCGTCGGCGGGACTGCACGCCGCCGACACGGAGCTGCTGCTGACCGCCCTGCGACGGCTCAAGGGGGCCGGGAACAGCGTCTTCGTGGTGGAGCACAACGCACAGGTGCTCGCGTCGGCGGACTGGATCGTCGACATGGGCCCGGGCGCGGGCCGCCACGGCGGGCAGGTCCTCTACGACGGTCCGGCCGGGCGGCTCGAGCAGTCGGAGGAGTCGGTGACCGCCCGGTACCTCGCCGCGAGCGCGCCCGCCGTGCCCGGGCCCGAGAAGCCCCGCCAACCGGAGGGCTGGCTGCGCCTGTTCGGGGTCACCGGCCACAACCTCCGTGATCTGGACGCGAGTTTCCCGCTCGGCACGCTGACGGCGGTGACGGGCGTCTCCGGGTCCGGGAAGTCGACCCTCGTACGGCGCGCCCTCGCGGACACGGTGCGCGACCATCTGCACGCCGACGAGACCGCGCAGGGCATCGCCCGCAACCCCGCCTCGGTGGAGACCGCCGACGAGGAGGAGGACGGGGTGCCGCCGTGGGCCCTCACGGAGGACCGTGTGACGGTGCGCTCCGCCGAGGGGCTCGGGAACATCGACCGGCTGGTGGTCGTGGACCAGAAGCCCATCGGACGCACCCCGCGCTCCAACCTCGCGACCTACACGGGCCTGTTCGACAGTGTCCGCAAGCTGTTCGCCGCCCAGCCCGCCGCGAAGGAACTCGGTTACACCGCCAGCCGGTTCTCCTTCAACGTGACGCAGGGGCGCTGTCCGCACTGCCTGGGCGACGGAGTCGTCAGCATCGAACTGCTCTTCCTCCCCACGGAGACCTCACCGTGCCCGGTCTGCGAGGGCGCGCGCTACAACCCCGGGACGCTCATGGTGCGTTACCGCGACAAGACCATCGCCGACGTGCTGGCGATGAGCGTGGAGGAGGCGCTGGAGTTCCTCCACGACGTCCAACCAGCGGCCCGCATCCTCCAGTTGCTCTCCGACATCGGCCTCGGCTATCTGTCGCTGGGCCAGAGCGCCACGACGCTGTCCGGCGGGGAGGCCCAGCGGATCAAGCTGGTGAGCGAGCTGCACCGCGCCCCTCGTGGCCACAGCCTGTACCTCCTGGACGAGCCCACCAGCGGGCTGCACCCCGCCGACATCGATCTCCTCGTCGGGCAGTTGCAGCGTCTGGTGGACGCCGGGAACTCGGTCGTCGTGGTGGAGCACGACCTGCGTACGGTCGCCGCCGCGGACTGGGTCGTCGACCTCGGCCCGGGCGCGGGCGACGACGGCGGCCGCATCGTCGCCGAGGGCCGCCCCGAGGACGTGGCGCGGGAGGGCGGCACCCCGACCGCCGACCACCTGGGCCGGCATCTCACGTTGCGCGAACCCCAAAGCGCCTGATTTGTCGGCATATCGGATGAATCTCGGTAGCATGGAGATGGCCGTATCCCCGTCCCACTCGGAGCGTGTACGGCCGCTGACCGAGGGGTGCGGGCACGACGCTCCCCGACACAGAAGGTGAGCGATCATGACGGGCAAGATGGACGCATCAGAGGCCGCACGCATCATGGCCGACCCGAACGCCACACCGGAAGAGCGCTCCGTGGCCGCCAGTGCCCTGTCCGACGCGGAACGTGGCCACCACACGAGCAAGCGGGTCGCCTCCGAGGCCGGCCAGCTGCTGGACGACAAGAACATCTCGGAGGACGACCGCTCCGTAGCCGGCAGCGACCTGTCCCAGGACCGCAGGCGTGGCCGCAAGGGCGACCACTGAGGGGACGGAAGGAAGCCAGACGGGGCCGGGATGAGCACCTTTCCCGGCCCCGCCCGTTCGCGCTGTCGGCGAACGTGTGTGACGGCGGCTAGCGCCGTGCCTTGCGGGTGGCGCGGAGCCACTCCTTGTTCATGCGGGTGATCGAGAACAGGGGGATGCCCTTGGGGCAGGCGGTGGCGCACTCGCCCGCGAGGGTGCAGCCGCCGAAGCCCTCCTCGTCCATCTGCGTGACCATGTCCAACACCCGGGTCTCGCGCTCGGGGGCGCCCTGCGGGAGCACGTTGAGGTGGTTGACCTTGGCGGAGGTGAAGAGCATCGCCGCGCCGTTGGGGCAGGCGGCCACGCAGGCGCCGCAGCCGATGCACTCGGCGTGCTCGAAGGCGAAGTCGGCGTCCGGCTTGGGCACGGGCGTGGAGTGGGCCTCGGGCGCGGCACCGGTGGGCGCGGTGATGTAGCCGCCGGCCTGGATGATCCGGTCGAAGGCCGAGCGGTCCACCACCAGGTCCTTGATCACCGGGAAGGCGGCGGCCCGCCACGGCTCGACGTCGATGGTGTCGCCGTCGCGGAAGGACCGCATGTGCAGCTGGCAGGTGGTGGTGCGCTCCGGGCCGTGCGCGTCGCCGTTGATGACGAGGCTGCACGCACCGCAGATGCCCTCGCGGCAGTCGTGGTCGAAGGCGACGGGGTCCTCGCCCTCCAGGATGAGCCGCTCGTTGAGCTGGTCCAGCATCTCCAGGAAGGACATGTCGGGCGAGATGCCGTCCACCTCGTAGGTGGACATGGCGCCTTCGGCGGCGGCGTCGCGCTGCCGCCAGACGCGCAGGGTGAGCCTCATGCGTAGCTCCGCTGGGTGGGGTGGACGTACTCGAAGACCAGGTCTTCCTTGTGCAGGACGGGCGCCTCGCCGGTGGCGGTGAACTCCCAGGCGGCCGCGTAGCCGAACTCCTCGTCCCGGCGGGCCGCTTCGCCGTCCGGGGTCTGGGACTCCTCGCGGAAGTGGCCGCCGCAGGACTCGGCGCGGTGCAGCGCGTCCAGGCACATCAGCTCGGCGAGTTCGAGGTAGTCGACGACGCGATTGGCCTTCTCCAGCGACTGGTTGAACTCCTCGCCGGTGCCGGGGACCTTGATCCGGCGCCAGAACTCCTCGCGGATGCGCGGGATTTCCCGAAGCGCCTTGCGCAGCCCGGCGTCCGTGCGGGCCATGCCGCAGAACTCCCACATCAGCTCGCCGAGTTCACGGTGGAAGGAGTCGGGGGTGCGGTCGCCGTCCACGGCGAGGAGCAGGTTGACCCGGTCCTCGGTCTCGGCCAACACCTCCTGGACGGCGGGGTGTTCGTCGGTGACCTCGTCCTGGCGCGGGTTGCGGGCGAGGTAGTCGTTGATGGTGGCGGGCAGGACGAAGTAGCCGTCGGCCAGGCCCTGCATCAGCGCGGAGGCGCCGAGCCGGTTGGCGCCGTGGTCGGAGAAGTTGGCCTCACCGATCGCGAACAGGCCCGGGATCGTGGTCTGGAGGTCGTAGTCGACCCACAGTCCGCCCATCGTGTAGTGCACGGCGGGGTAGATCCGCATCGGCACCTCGTACGGGTCCTCGTCGGTGATCCGCTGGTACATGTCGAAGAGGTTGCCGTACTTGGCCTCGACCGCCTTACGGCCCATGCGCTTGATGGCGTCGGCGAAGTCGAGGTAGACGCCCTGGCCGCCTGGACCGACACCCCGGCCCTCGTCGCAGACGTTCTTCGCGGCGCGGGAGGCGATGTCGCGCGGGACCAGGTTGCCGAAGGAGGGGTAGATGCGCTCCAGGTAGTAGTCGCGCTCGTCCTCGGGGATCTCGTTCGGCGGCCGGGTGTCGCCCTCGGCCTTCGGTACCCAGATCCGGCCGTCGTTGCGCAGCGACTCGCTCATCAGGGTCAGCTTGGACTGGTGGTCGCCGGTGCGCGGGATGCAGGTGGGATGGATCTGGGTGAAGCAGGGGTTGGCGAACAGCGCGCCGCGCCGGTGCGCCCGCCAGATCGCGGTCGCGTTGGAGTTCATGGCGTTGGTCGACAGATAGAAGACGTTGCCGTAGCCGCCGCTCGCCAGCACCACCGCGTCCGCGAAGTAGGTGTCGATCTTCCCGGTGATCAGATCGCGGGCCACGATCCCGCGCGCCCGGCCGTCGACCACGATCAGGTCGAGCATCTCGGTGCGCGGGTGCAGCTCCACGTTCCCGGCGGCGATCTGCCGGGACAGCGCCTGGTAGGCGCCGAGGAGGAGCTGCTGACCCGTCTGGCCACGGGCGTAGAAGGTGCGGGAGACCTGGACGCCGCCGAAGGAGCGGGTGTCGAGCAGTCCGCCGTACTCACGGGCGAACGGCACGCCCTGGGCCACGCACTGGTCGATGATCTCGACGGAGATCTGCGCGAGCCGGTGGACGTTGGACTCGCGGGCGCGGAAGTCGCCGCCCTTGACGGTGTCGTAGAAGAGCCGGTGCACCGAGTCGCCGTCGTTGCGGTAGTTCTTCGCCGCGTTGATGCCGCCCTGCGCGGCGATGGAGTGGGCGCGGCGCGGGGAGTCCTGGTAGCAGAACTGGACGACGTGGTAGCCCTGTTCGGCGAGCGTGGCCCCGGCGGAGCCGCCCGCGAGCCCGGTGCCGACGACGATGACGGTGTGCTTGCGCCGGTTGGCCGGGTTGACGAGCCTGGCCTCGAAGCGGCGGGTGTCCCAGCGCTCCTGGATCGGCCCGGTCGGGGCCTTGGCGTCGGCGACCGGGGCGCCGGTCGTGTAGTCGGTGTACGTCATGGTCAGCTCACCACTCCGGTCATGACACCCACGGGTACGGCGATGAACCCGGCCGTGAGCAGCAGTGCGAGGACGTTCGCGACGGCCTTCAGGGCGCGCTCGCGGGTACGGCCGCCCGCACCGAGGGTCTGGGCGGCGCTCCAGAAGCCGTGCCGGATGTGCAGTCCGAGCGCGAGCATCGCGACGATGTAGATGACGTTGCCGTACCAGGTGGAGAAGGTGTCCACCACGTTCTGGTACGGGTGGCCCGCCTGGAAGCCGCCGGAGTGCACGGTGCCGGTGGTCAGGTCCAGGAGGTGCCAGACGATGAAGAGGCCGAGGATGATCCCGCCCCAGCGCATGGTGCGCGTCGCATAGCTCGAACGCGCCTTCTTGTGCAGGTACTTGACGGGGCGTGCCTTGATGTCGCGCCGACTGAGCCGATAGGCGGCGGTCGCGTGGGCGACCACGGCGACGACCAGGACGATCCGGACGAGCCAGAGGGTCCACTCGTAGTGCATGAAGGGTTCGCCGACGGTGCGCAGCCAGTGGGCGTAGTGGTTGTACTCGGCGGCCCCGAAGTAGATCTTCAGGTTTCCGATCATGTGCACGATCAGGTAGAGCAGCATGATCAGCCCGCTGACGGCCATCACCGTCTTCTTGCCGACGGAGCTGTCCCACATCGCGCGCGCCATGGACGGACGACGGTCCGTCCGCGTTGCCAGAGCCATGAACAGGACGCTAGGCCCGGTGACACCGATCGGTCCAAGACATGGTTGAGCTGATCTCGATAGGCCGTGGCTATGCTGAAGAGGTGCAGTTCCAGCAGCTCCAGTACTTCGTGGCCGTCGCCGAGACCCGGCACTTCACCCGGGCCGCCGAGCGGGTCCATGTCGCCCAGCCCTCGCTGTCCCAGCAGATCCGCGCACTGGAGCGGGAGCTGGGGGCCGACCTGTTCGTCCGGGCGCGCGGCAACATCGCGCTCACCGACGCGGGCGAGGCCCTGTTCCCACTGGCCCGGCGCATCCTCGCGGACGCGGACACCGCCCGGCAGGAGGTCCAGGAACTGGTGCAGCTGCGACGCGGCCGGGTACGGCTCGGCGCCACCCCCAGCCTCTGCACCGGCCTCCTCCCGGACGTGCTCCGCGCCTTCCACGACCGCTACCCCGGCATCCAGCTCCTCATCGAGGAGGGCGGCTCCCGCGACCTGGTCCGCGAACTGGCCCGCGGCGCCCTCGACCTCGCCCTGATCGTCCTGCCCCTCCCCGCGCCCGCGCCCGCGCTGACCACGGTCGAGCTGCTGCGGGAGGACCTGGTGGTGGTCTCCTCCCCGGAGGAACCGGCCCCCGGCGGGGGGCGGCGGAGCGTGGAGATCGCCGACCTCGCCGACGAGCGCCTGGTGATGTTCCGGCACGGGTACGACCTGCGCGAACTGACCGTCGCGGCGTGTCGCTCCGCCGGGTTCGAGCCGGAGTTCGCCGTCGAGGGGGGCGAGATGGACGCGGTGTTGGGGTTCGTACGGGCGGGGCTCGGGGTTGCTGTCGTGCCGCGGATGGTCGCCACCAGGGCGGGGCGGGGGCTCCGGGTCACTCCCTTGGCCCGGCCGGGGTTGCAGCGGACCATCGCCTTGGCGCATCGGAGTGACGTGGCGCCGCCTCGGGGGGCCCGGGAGCTGCAGCGGATGTTGCTTGAGCGGTGAAGTGTGCCTGCGGCGCCTTTTCGTCTGCCTTGTGCGGTGTTCTTGCGGGTGCGGGTTCGTCTGGGCTTGTCGCGCAGTTCCCCGCGCCCCTCTGGGGGTGGGGGCGAGTGGCTTCGCCACCTCCCCCACCCCCAGATCCCTCAGCTCGTCGCGTTCGCCAAGTGCAGGGTGTGCAGGTTTTCCGGCGGGCCCGGTCTCGCGTAGTACCAGCCCTGGGCCGTGTCGCAGCCCAGGAGGCGGAGTTGTTCGGCCTGGGCGCTGGTTTCGACGCCTTCCACGGTGACGGCCAGGTCGAGGCTGTGGGCCAGGGAGACGATGCCCTCCACGATTTTCAGGTCGACCGGGTCGGCGGGGAACTGCTGCATTCCCCGGGTGAAGGAACGATCCAGCTTGAGGATGCTCACCGGGAGGCGGCGGAGGTTGGCGAGGTTGGAGTAGCCGGTGCCGAAGTCGTCCAGGGCTATGTCGACGCCCATCTCCGCCAGGCGGCGCAGGGGTTTGAGGAGGCCGTCGTCGGCGCCGATCAGGGCCGACTCGGTGACCTCCAGGCAGAGCGCGTCCGGGGTGACACCGGTGCGCTCCAGGATGTCGACGGTGTCCTGGACCAGGCCGGGGTGGGTGAGCTGGCAGGGCGAGAGGTTGACGTTGATGCGCAGCGGCAGGGCGTTGTCGCCTTCGGCCTCCTGCCAGGCGCGGGCCTGCCGTACGGACTCCTCCAGGACCCAGCGGCCGAGCGGGACGATGAGCCCGGTGTGTTCGGCGAGCGGGATGAACCGGTCCGGGCCGAGCACCCCGTGCTGCGGATGCAGCCAGCGCACGAGTGCCTCGGCGCCCCGGACGGTGCCGTCGCCGAGGTGCACCAGGGGCTGGTACTCGATGAAGAACTCGCCGCGCTCCAGGGCGGTGGGCAGCGCGGTGGTCAAGCCGTGCCGGGTGATGGCGCGGGCGTCGGCCTCGGGGTCCGCGAGTTCGGCGCGGTTGCCGCCCGCCGACTTGGCCCGGTACATGGTGATGTCCGCGCTGCGCAGCACCTCGGCCGCCGTACGCTCGCCCGCCGGGCCCTCCACGATGCCCAGGCTGCCGCGCACCAGCAGATCGCGGCCGTCGATGCTCACCGGGGTGACCAGCGCGTTCATGATCCGGTCGGCCAGCTCGTCCACGCCCTGCTCGGTGCCGGGGCCGGTGGTGAGGGCCACGAACTCGTCGCCGCCGAGCCGGGCCACCATCTCGCCGGGCGCGGCCGTACAGGACTGCAGCCGGTCGGCGACCTCCACCAGGAGCCGGTCGCCCGCCGCGTGGCCGAGGCTGTCGTTGATGGCCTTGAAGCCGTCGAGGTCGAGGTAGCACAGCCCGAAGCGCTGGCCCTTCCCCGCCGCGAGGGCCTTCTCCAGGCGCTCGAAGAACAGGGTGCGGTTGGGCAGTCCGGTGAGGGCGTCGTGGGTGGCCTCGTAGCGCAGCCGGAGGTGGAGCAGCCGGCGCTCGGTGGTGTCCTCCATGAGGGCCAGCTGGTACTGCGGGGAGCCGTCGGCGTCGCGCAGCAGCGAGACCGTGAGGTTGGTCCACAGCACCGTGCCGTCGGGGCGGTTGAACGCCTTCTCGACATGGAAGTGCTCGCGCTCGCCGCTCACGAGTTCGTCGTAGAGCCGCCAGGTCTGGGGAGCGTCCTCGGGGTGCTTCCAGTCCCGTACCCGGCGGCCGCGCATGGCCTGCTCGGTGACGCCGAACATGCGCAGCAGGGCGCCGTTGACCTGGAGCACATTGCCCTCCAGGTCCGCGATGCCGATGCCGATGGCGGCGCCCTCGAAGACGGCGCGGAAGCGGGCCTCGCTGGCGTGCAGCGCCTCGGCGACCACGCCCTGGGCGCGCAGCGCGGCCTGGGCGACGGCCTCCTGCTCGGCGAGGGTGCGATCGCGCAGCGCCTGCGCGTATCCGGCGGCCATCGCGTGCTGCAACCGCGAGGAGCGCAGCCGCAGTTCGTCCTGCGGGCCGTCCTCGCCGCAGTACAGGACGAGGTAGGCGTCCACGCAGTCCAGGGTGCGGGTGAGGACCTCGGGGTCGGTGCCGTGCGCCTCCACGAGCGCGGCGCCGACCGCCCGGGCCTCCCCGGGGTCGAAGCTGCGGGCGCGCAGGGCCCGGCTCAGCCGGCCCGCCAGCGGCAGCAGCCGCGCCTCGAACTCGGCGCGGGTCAGCGAGGTCGCGGTGACCGGGTAGACCGCGCGGCTCCAGATCGTCGTCAGGCGGCGGAGTCTGCCCTCCGGCCCGTCCGGCGCCGCGCTCAACGCTTGCGCCCCACGCCCGCGAACCCGGAGAACGCGTACGCGTCCTCGTCCTCCGGCGCCGATTCCGGGCGCCACTCGGGCATCGGGACCAGTCCGGGCTCCACCATGTCGTACCCCTCGAAGAACCGCGCGATCTCGTCGCGCGAGCGCATGATCAGCGGACTGCGGATGTCCTTGTACACGCCCACCGCGCCCTCGGCCCGTTCGGGGGTCACGGGTATGCCCTCGAAGGCGGCGTGGGTGAGGATCAGCAGGCTGCCGGGGGCGAGCGCCGCGTGCAGCTCGGCCAGCGCGGTGTGCGGGTCGTCGGAGTCCTCCACGAAGTGCAGGACGGCCACGAGCAGCAGGGCGACGGGGCGTTCGAGGTCGAGCAGCCGCTCCACCTGGGAACTGGCCAGGATCTCCTGGGGCTTGCGCAGATCACCGGCGACCACCTCGGCGTCCGGGTTGCCCGCGAGGACGGCCTCGCTGTGCGCGACGGCCACCGGGTCGTGGTCCACGTAGACGACACGGGCGCCGGGTACGGCGGACTGGGCGATCTCGTGGACGTTGCCGTAGGTGGGGATGCCGGAGCCGATGTCCAGGAACTGGGTCAGGCCCTGGTCGGTGGCGAAGCGCACCGCCCTGCGCAGGAAGGCCCGGTTGGCCTGCATGATCTTCGGCAGTCCCGGGATGAACTCCATCGCGCTGCGGGCCGCTTCCCGGTCGACCTCGAAGTTGTGCGAACCGCCCAGGTAGTAGTCGTACATGCGCGAGACGCTCGGCACCGAGATGTCGATGCTCCGGGGGGCCCAGGCGGGGCGCTCCATGTATCACTCCGTGGCGTAGGGGACGGGGGCAGACGATCCGGTGTTCGAGCTGAGGCTACTGATCGCTTGCCAATGGAGCGACCCGAACCGGAAATTGACCATCCGTTCCCGGTCACTGCCTGCGGGAAGTACGCGTCCGACCCCGCTGAGTGACGTGTCCCGGGCATGACGACGGCCCGCCTCCCTTCCGTCGGTGCGGAGGAAGACGGGCGCCGGTGGGGGGAGTTCGGGCCGCCGAGGGCCGCCGGGGCTAGGCGGCGGGGGCGCCGATCGGCTTGCCCTCGGGCGAGACGGCGTACCAGGTGCCGCCCACGCCCTGGCCGTTGGTGTCGCCGGGGGCGGTGTCACCGGAGAAGGTGTAGATGGGCCAGCAGTTGACCGTCATCTGCTTCACACCGTCGGGGCGGGTGAACGGCATCAGGCCCTTCTTCAGGATGCCCTTGGTGTCGCTCTCCTCGACGGGGGCGACGGCCGGCCACTTCTCCAGGCACGCGCCGGTGCAGGCGGAGACGGACTTCGGCCACGCCTTGTCCTTGAGGAAGCGGTAGACCGTGTGGCCGTTCTTGTCGACGATGATGTCGCCGAGCTTCGCGTCCTTGTGCACGGAGAGGCCGGGCAGGGAGGCCAGGGAGGCCTTCTTGCCGTTGGGCGCGAGCGCGAACCAGGTCTTGCCGACGCCCTGGCCCTTGGTGTCGCCGGGCTGGGTGTCCTTGGCGAAGCGGTAGGCGGGCCAGCCGTCGATGGTCAGCTGCTTGGTGCCGTCGGAGCGGGTGACCTCGCCGAGGGCCGACTTGTCGACACCGGCACCGGCCGAGGCGTCGTCGGCGGGGACCGGCGGCCAGGCGGTGGCGCAGGCGCCGTCGCACTTGGACTCCGGCGGCTTGGCGGTGTCGTTGTCGAACCGGTACAGCGTCATGCCCGCCTCGTCGGTGAGCACGTTGCCGAGCTTGGCGTCCGCGGCAACGGTCAGCGCGCCCGCCGGGACGGCGGCGGCCGGGGAGGCGGAGGCGTTGCTGCCGTCGGCGCCGTAGCCGTTGCCCGCGCCGGGATTGCCGTAACCACCGGCCGAGGGCGAGGCCGCCGCGCCCGCCGCGCCGACGTTCTGGGCCGCCGGTGTGGTGGCGTTTTCCTGACCGCACGCCGTGGTCAGCACCAGCACCGAGGCTGCCGTGGCCATCAGTGAGGCGGTCCGCCAGGAGGTCTTCATCCTCAACTCCCCATTTTCTGCCTGGATATCGCTATCGGAGCGCCTGCCGCGCCGCCGCACGGCCATGGGTACGGGGGGCGTCGCGCGGGCGTTCAACGGCGCGGCGAAAAACTTTCGGCGGGCTGTGGACGGGGCGGGTACGCGGTCGGGGCGCGCAGGTCGGATGCCGTACGGGTGTGCCCATGCGGGCCGTTGAGGGCGACCGCGCGTCAAACCGCGGATGGGGCGATGTCCCTCCTTCGGATCATTCCGCTCAAGTCGGGGCGTGGGCGCGGCTCACGCGCCTCATGATCTTGTCGTGCAAGGACCCGAAGGAACCCGAGTCACGGCCGCCGCAAGGGTGCTGGCCGTGCTGGCGGTGGCCTGGGCCGTGGTGGGGTGTCCGGCAGGCACCGCGTCGGCGGACGTCTGTGCCTACGCCTCGACGGGGCCGGACGGCACGGTGGCGATCGCGGTGGTCGGCGACGGCCCCTGGCCACCGCCGTGCCAGGAGCCCCCGCCGCCCTGCCCGCCGACACCGACGCCCACGCCCGCGCCCACTCCGACACCGCCTCCTCCACCGCCACCGCAACCGAAGCCGACCCCCAGCCCCACCCCGCGCCCCGTCCCGCCGCCGAAACCGGCTCCCGAGCCGAGGCCGCCCGCCCGGCCCGCACCACCGCCCCCGCCGCCCGTGCCCGCTCCGCCTCCGGCCCCGCCGCCGCCCCCACCGGCACCGGCGCCGAAGCCCGCGCCCCGGCCCGCCCCACCGCCGAAGCCCACCCCGCCACCGAAGCCGAAGCCCACTCCGCGCCCCACCGCGACCCCGGTGAGCTACCCGGCGTACCACCCCAAGCCCGCCCGGCGGACCGCGACCTCCACCACCTCGCCGGTCACCTACGTGCTGCTCATCACCGTCCCCCCGATCGTCGCCGTCGCCGCCCTGCGCCCGCGCTGACGCGGCCGTACCTCACCCCTGGAGGAACCACTTGTCCGATTGGCTTGTCCTGCTCCTGGCGATGCTGGGCGCGTGCGCGGTGGTGGTCGTCATCACCCTCGTACGGCACAAGCGGGCCCCGGAGGACGAGGACCCCAACGAGACCCCGGACGTCATCGAGTACATGACGATGTGGATCGGTGTCGTCTACGCCATCGTCCTCGGCCTCGCGATCGCGGGCGTGTGGGAGGCCCGCAGCGCCGCGCAGGACCAGGTGCAGAGCGAGGCCCAGGCGCTGCACGAGATCTACGAACGCGTCCGCGTCTACCCGCCGGACGTGCGCGACCGCATCCGCGGCGACATCGACGCCTACGTCTCCCACGTCGTCACCACCGAGTGGACGTCGATGACCGACAAGGGCGAAGTGACCGACAAGGGCGCGGAGTTGCTCGCCCAGGTCCGGCACGACGTCACGGACTACCGGCCGAAGAACGACTTCGAGGCCCAGGCGTACCAGCCGATCCTGGACCAGCTGGCCGCCGCCGACCAGGCGCGCAACGCGCGTGCCGACTCCACCGGGGACACCATGCCGCCGGTGGTGTGGTGGGGGCTGCTCGCCGGTGCGGTGATCACCGTCGGCATGGTCTTCGCGCTCCAGATCCGGCGCACCGCACGGGAGTTGATCCTCGCCGGGCTCTTCTCCGCGACCATCGCCTTCATGCTCTTCCTGATCTGGGACTTCGACGCCCCGTTCAGCCGGGGCATCGCGGCGACGGCGGAGCCCTTCCTCAGCCTGTTCCCGGGCGCCAAGAGCTAGCACCCCCGCGCGTCACGGGTACACGAGGATGCCGCCGCGTCCCGCGACGGTCGGCGGCGGCATCCGGGGAGAGGGACGGTGGCGTACGGCCGTCAGATCCGCCTCTCGCCCCGACGGCGCAGCCAGAACACGCCGCCGCCGAGGAAGGCCGAGGCGACGAGTCCGCTGCCGATGGCCATGTCGGCTGGGGCGGGCCCGCTCGAACTGCTGCCGCCGAAGCCGCCGTTGACCCCGCCGAGCACGGTGAAGGCGTTCGGGCTGGTCACGGTGCGGCCGCCGCAGTCGACGGTGATGTCGTAACGGCCCGGCCGGGCATGGCGGAAGATCGTGGCCACGCCGCGCGCGCTGTTGTCGCGGAACGAGTTGAGCTGGGTGGTGCGGAAGACCTCGGAGTACACGCTGCCGCCCCGGCAGCCCTCCACGGTCACCGTGAGACGGCCACCGGCCGGGAGCACGTTGGGGGACACGTGGATGTTGCGGATGCCGCCCTCGCCGTGACCGCCGCCACCACCGAAGTTGTCGTTGTCCCGGCCACCGCCGAAGTCGTCATTGCCCCGGCCGCCCCCGAAGTTGTCGTTGCCCCGGTTGTTTCCGTTGCCGTTGTTGTTGCCGTTGAAATTCCCGTTGCCGTTGCCGTTGAAGTTGTTGTTCCCGTTGCCGTGCCCGTTCCCGTTGTTGTTGAAGTTGTTGTTGCCGTTGCCGTGCCCGTTGTTGAAGTTGTTGTTCCCGTTGAAGTTGCCGTTCCCGTTGAAGTTCCCGTTGCCGGGCACCGGGACCGGAACCGGGACGACGCCCGAGGTTCCCGCCACGCCGTTCCCGTTGCCCATGCCGTCCGCGACGGCCACGGGCGCCGTCACCGAGAGCACGGCGATGGCGGCGCACACCGCCGCCAAGGCACCATGGTTTCGCATCTGAATCCTCCGCGGGAGGCACCCCGGGTCCGGTTCCCGGGTCGATCGGCGAGAAAGCACCTCCCGACAGCACCATCGGGCGCGCGGAACACGCCCGCATGTCGAGAATGCTCCGTCCTGGTGAGCGAGGACTCCGTACGACAAGCACACAATCGGATGTTGTCGCAGGTCACGTGCCGTCAGAAATTTCCTGTGAACCGCAACTCGGATGGCGCACCGAGCGGCTGACGGGCCACCCGTTCGCTCCTCGCCCGTCGCCGCTCCCCGCGCGAGGGACTTAATTTCTTCCCATGCGCTGTGGACGTGGCCGCGACCACGTGACGAAGGGATGGCGAATGTCTGCCTCCGAGCTTGCGGAGTGGGAGGAGCGGCCGCGGAGGCGCGCGCCCTGGGGCGTCATAGCGCTCGTCCTGCTGACCGGTCTGGCCCTCATCCGCAACGGTTCGGGCGAGTTCGACGTGGGCCCGCCCCAGCCGGCCGCCGCGGCGGCCCTGGACACCGGCGCCCCCGCGACCGCCCCCGACGCGGCCCTTCCCGCCGGGCCGGGCTCCACGGCCCCGGCGGCCGCCGCGCTCGCGTTCTCCGCGCCGGACCGGGTGCGCATCCCCGCCATCCGGGTCGACGCCCCCGTCACCGCGGTCGGTCTGGACGCGGACGGCGCGGTGGGCGCGCCGCCGCCGGAGGACACCAATCTGGCGGGCTGGTTCACCGGCGCGGTCTCCCCCGGCGAACAGGGCACCGCCGTGGTCGTCGGCCATGTCGACAACCAGCGCGGCCCCGCCGTGTTCTACGGGCTCGGCGCGCTAAAGAAGGGCGACCGGGTCGAGGTGGACCGCCAGGACGGACGGACGGCGGTCTTCGAGATCTACGGCGTCGAGGTCTTCGAGAAGAGCAAGTTCCCCGGCGACCGGGTCTACGGCTCGAAGGGCACGCCGGAGCTGCGGGTGATCACCTGCGGCGGTGGCTTCACCAAGCAGAACGGCTACGACGGCAACGTGGTCGTCTTCGCCCGCCTGGCCACGGCCGGCTGAACCGGCGGCGGCCGGGCGGGCGCGGTTCCGCTCAGGTCCTGCGGCGGGGCGGGACGGTGAGGTGGTAGCCCTGGTCGAGCAGATAGGGCAGGTACTCGCGGATCGCCTGGACGCTCTGGGTCCGGTCGCCCCCGGCGTCGTGGGAGAGGATCACGACACCGGGGGCGGCGTTCTTCTCCACCCGGTCGATCACGGTGCGGGTGCCGGGGGTCATCCAGTCGGTGGTGTCGTGGGTCCAGGCCATGGGCTCCATGCCCAGTTCGGCGCCGAGTTGGAAGGTGGCGCGGTTCCAGGCGCCGTAGGGGGCGCGGAACCACTGCGGGCGGTCACCGTAGGCGTCCTGGATCACGTCGCAGGTGCGCGCCATCTCGTCGCGGATGTCCGCACGGCGGAGCTGGGTGAGGAGCGGATGGGTCCAGGTGTGGTTGCCGACCACGTGTCCCGCCTCGGCCATGCGGGCGAGGAGTTCCTTGTTCTGGACGGCCATCTCGCCGCACACGAAGAACATGGCGCGCACGTCGTACTTGGCGAGGGTGTCCAGGATGTGCGGGGTGTAGTCCGGGTGCGGCCCGTCGTCGAAGGTCAGCATCATCTGCCGGCCCCGGGTGGAGATGCGCACGATGGGCGCGTGGCGGACCCTCAGCTTGGCGGGGGCGGAGTGCGGGGTGCCGTAGCCGGCGAGGGGCTGGAGCCGGAAGGCGGAGGGCTTGAGGGCCTGGCGCGCCTGCGGTCCGGCGAGGGGGGCGGTGGCGGCGGGCTTCTCGCCGCCACGCCCCAGAAGGAGACCCCCGGTCCCGGCGGCACCGAGCGCGGCGGCCGAACCGAGCAGCAGCCGACGCCGTGTGAACAACCGATACTTCTGCATGAACCATCAGTCGCCCCGCCCGACGCGTGGCCGCCCCATCGACACCGCGAGACCCGGCGATTCCACCCGCTCGGCCGAGAGAATCGCGTCCAGCGGTATGACGAATACGACGAGCCGAACATGGCGCGGACGTGCCGCTTGTACTCGGGAGTGGTTTCGATAGCCTCGCCCGCGTGAGGGAACAGCACGCGGAGAACGCGCATCAGTTCGAGCGGGGTACCGACGGACCCAAGGTCATCCTGGTCGGGGTGGACGGCTCCGACTCCTCGCTGCGGGCCGCGGCGTACGCGGGCGGCCTCGCGCGGCGCCAGGGCGCGCTCCTCGCGGTCGTGTACGTACAGCCGGTGCTCGCGGCCGGGGCCGCGCTCGGGGCGCCCGTGGCGGACACGACCGACGAGATCGCCGAGGACCTGATCGCGCAGATCAGGGCGGCGGCCGAGCGCGTGAAGGGGATATTCGAGGTGCGCTGGGAGTTCCACACCTTCCGCGGCGACCCGTACAACGGCCTGGTGCGCGCCGCCGACGAGCTGAAGGCGGACGCGGTGGTGGTGGGCGCCTCCGAGCAGGCGGGGCACCGCATCGTCGGCTCGGTGGCGGTACGGCTGGTCAAGGCGGGGCGCTGGCCGGTGACGGTGGTCCCGTAACCAACGGTCCCCCAGGGCCGTGGCGGGCGCCCCCGCGGACCCGGTCCGGTGGCCCGTGCGTGGCGTCTTCCCTCCCCGGCGGGGCTGAGTCATCATGATCCGCCGTCAGCCGTTTGCCGTCGGGGAAGAGGTGAGGCGTGTGGCCAAGATCCGTGCGGGTGAGGGGATTCTCCGTCGCAAACCCATTGAGCACATCGACGAGTCGGAGGCGGCCGAGAGCGGCGGCCTCGAACGCTCGCTCGGGCTGTGGCAGCTCACCGCGATCGGCGTGGGCGGCATCATCGGCGCGGGCATCTTCACACTGGCCGGGACGGTGGCCAACGGCACGGCCGGTCCCGCCGTCCTCGTCTCCTTCCTGATCGCCGGTGTGGCGAGCGCCTGCGCGGCGCTGTCGTACGCCGAGTTCGCCGGGATGATCCCGAAGGCGGGCTCGGCCTACACCTACGGCTACGCGGTGCTCGGCGAGTTCGCGGGCTGGTTCATCGGCTGGGACCTGCTCCTGGAGTACACCGCGATCGTGGCGGTGGTCGCCATCGGCATCTCCGGCTACTTCGGCTTCCTGGTGGAGCAGCTGGGCGCCGACCTGCCCACGTGGATGCTGGGCGCGCCCGGCACGGGAGCCGGACACCGGGTGGACCTGTTCGCCGCGCTGCTCTGTCTGCTGATCGCCTGGCTGCTCACGCTCGGCATCCGCAGCGCGGCCCGGTTCGAGACGATCGTGGTCGTGCTGAAGGTGCTGGTGGTGCTGCTGGTGATCGGGGTGGGCGTGTTCCACATCAACACCGCGAACTACCACCCGTTCTTCCCGTTCGGCATCAGCGGCGCGTTCACGGGTGCCGCAACCGTCTTCTTCGCGGTGTTCGGCTACGACGCGATGTCCACGGCCGCCGAGGAGTCCAAGGACGCGCAGCGACACATGCCGAGGGCGATCATCTACTCGCTGGTCATCTCCATGGTGCTGTACGTGGCCGCGTGCCTGGTCCTGACGGGGATGCAGAACTACAAGGAGATCGACCCGGAGAGCGGCTTCTCCTCGGCGTTCGAGTCCGTCGGGCTGAGCGGGCTCGCGGACGTGATCGCGGTGGGCGCGATCATCGGCATCCTCACGGTGATGTTCACGTTCATGCTCGGCGTGACCCGGGTGTGGTTCTCGATGTCCCGCGACGGACTGCTCCCCCGCTGGTTCGCCAAGACCCACCCGACCCGGCACGTACCGACCCGGGTGACCTGGATCGTCGGCTTCGGCTCCGCGGCCATCGCCGGGTTCGTGCCGATCGGCGAGGCCGCCGAGCTGACCAACATCGGCATCCTGCTCGCGTTCGTGGTGGTGTGCGTGGCGGTGATCGTGCTGCGCTACAAGCGCCCGGACCTGCCGCGCGCCTTCCGCACGCCGTGGATGCCGTTCGTGCCCGCGCTGGGCGTGATCTTCTCCATCTGGCTGATCACGTTCCTGGCGTGGCAGACCTGGGTGCGGTTCGCCATCTGGTTCCTCATCGGCTGCGTGATCTACTTCGGCTACTCCTACCGCCGCTCGACGCTGGCGGGCGAGCCTGCGCCGGAGCGGCGGGAGTGAGAGCGACGGCAGTGAGTCCGTACCCGGGCGTCCTGGTGAGTCCGGCTCAGGGCGCCATGGTCAGCCCCGCCTTGGCGCCCCCGCCGCCGAGCGCCGCGTCCCTGATCCGGTCGCGCACTCCGGCGAGGTCGGCGCCGTGGGCGATCGCGGCGTTGACGTCCTGGAGACGGCCGGAGTCCTGGTCGTAGAACTGGGGCAGGAACTCGGCCCGGCTGACCTCCCAGCGGCCGCCGCGCTCGGCGGGCGGTACGAAGGTGAAGCGGGCCGTGGTGGACTCGCCGCCGCGCCAGTCCCGCACGCCCTGGGCGCCGGTCGTGCCGGGGCCGATCTGGTCACCGCTGCCGTAGACCACCCAGGTTCCGTTGACCTTGCCGTACGCCTGCGGGAGGTGGCCGTCGGAGCCGAGGATCAGGTCGACGTCCGGGCGGCCGCCGGTCTTGGAGGCGGTCAGCCGCTTCGCGAGCGCGGTCACCGCGTCGTTGGGCGCGTCCTGCCAGCCGTCGCCCCAGTCCAGGGACAGTACGACCACGTCGGCGCCGGCCTTCCGCGCGGCGCGCGCCCCGGCGATCACCCGCTGCTCGTTGAGCGCGGCGACGGTCCACTCGGGGCTGTCGCCGGCCCGCTGCCCGGGGTCGTAGGTGTACGACAGCTGCGCGACCTTGGCCGGGCCCGCCTGGAGCAGCGGCGTCGTACCCGCCTCGGCCTGGGTCCGCGCGGTACCGGCGTGCCGGAGCCCGGCGGCGTCCAGGGCGTTCAGGGTGCGCGGGACGCCTGAGGGGTCGACGAGGGCGTCGGCGGCGGCGGTCGCGCAGCTGTCGTAGCCGGTGGCCGCGAGCGCGCGGGCGAGCTGTGGCAGGGACGCGGCGGCGGGGTCGGTGTCGTCGCCGGGCACGGGGTCGAGGCGGCAGAGCGCCAGGTCCGCGTCGGAGACGGCGGGTTCCACGGCGGCAAGCATGGGGCCGAAGTCGTAGCCGCCGTTGTTGCCGTTGTTTCCATCGCCGTTGTTGCCGTTGCCGTTGCCGCTCGCGTCGAAGCCCGCCCGGTCCGCGACGGTGGCGTGCGGCACGATGCTGCCCGAGGCGACGAGGGTGAAGCCCTTGCCCGCGGACGGTGCCTGCTGTCCGGCGGCCGGGGCGCCCCGCTCCTGGTTCTGACAGGCGGCCGCCGCCGCGAGGACGGCGGTGAGCGCCAGGGCCACCTGGTGCTTGCGTCGGATCATCGACTCACCCCTGCGTGGTCACGTAGCCGGAATTGTCGTATTGACAGATGAAGCCACGAGGGGTGGGCGAGGACGAAGGGGACTCCCCGGGCGCGTGGGCCGGGAGCCCCGATCGGCCCACGCGGGGCCGGGCGGGGCGACCGCTCGTCCGACCGTTCACCGACGGAATCGACCGCCCGTCGCACAACCCTGCGCGCACCCTGTCCCCCACACGCGCCCTGCGCTGCCATACGGCCATGACGGCCGTGACCTCCACCGCACCCGGGACGACGACCGCCGAGCACGAACTGGCCGCGCTCCAGCGCGAGCACGGCCGCCCCCTGTTCGCCCTGCTCCTCCGGCTGAGCGACGGGGACCGCCAGCGCGCCGAGGATCTCGTGCAGGAGACGCTGGTACGGGCGTGGCAGCATCCCGAGGCACTGCGCGCGGCCGAGTTCGAGTCCGTACGACCCTGGCTGCTGACGGTCGCGCGGCGGCTCGCCATAGACGCCCGGCGGGCCCGCCGTGCCCGGCCGCCGGAGATCGTGGACGAGGTCCCGGAGACCGCGCGCGTCACCGCCGACCACGCGGAGCGCGCCGCCGCGGCACTGGACGTACGGCAGGCCGTGAAGACTCTCACACCGGAGCACCGTGACGTCCTGATACTGGTGTACTTCCGCGGTGCGAGCGTGGCGGAAGCCGCCGAGATCCTGGGGATACCGGCCGGTACGGTGAAGTCCCGCGCCTACTACGCGCTCCGCGCCCTGCGCCGCGTGCTGCCCGGATACGCGACCGATCCGCACTGAAACCGGATGCCGGGTCAAGTCTCGGCAAAGCGCCTTGCCGTGACCGGTGCCGGGGCCATGAGCTGTCCTCATCCGTGTTCCGGGCGGGGGCCGGGTTCGGGCGACACGTACGCACGCACCGGAGGAAGGCAGGCAGGGATGCTGCACAGAGGTCACGAGCACACGGGCGACACCGGCGGCGGCGAACTCACCGTCCCCATGGCCTGGTTGTACGCCGAGTACATCGCCGACGAGCTGCTGCGCACCGGCGATCTGATGCCACCCACGTCCTTCGAGTTCCGCGCGGGCCGCGACGCCCTCGCCCTCACCGTCTTCCTCTCCGACACCGACGGCGAACTCTCCTGCGTCCGCGTGGTCTCCCACCTGGAGCACTGGCTCTCCCTCACGGCCTACGACCACCTCTGGCGGGACTGGGTCCACGACCGCCTGACCACCCTGGCAGCGGAGTCCACCGGCCCCTCCCCCGACCTCGCCCTCGCCACCTCGGCCTGGCGCTGGCTGGAAGAAACGGAACTTCTCGCACCGGACCTGGACGCGGTCCCGGGCCGCACGGCGCCCTTCGGGGAGGACGACGGCCCGAAGGTGTGGACACCGGCATGGCGACTGGGACTGCCGCTGGGGCACCTGGCGATCCATCTGTTCTGAGCGGCCGCGTCTGCCGACGAGTCGGCCGTTTCAGGCACCCCAGACTGGCCAGGGAACGGCAGGCGAGACGATCATGCCGGGATGGATCACGCGCCCTCATCCGCAGCGGGGTCGGCAGTCCGCCTCCCGCACTACACGCCGGCCGACCAGTCGGAAATCCTCGGCGACGACCCCGACCCCTTCTGCCGTCCCCCGCTGGTCCCCCTCTACGAACGCCTCGGCTGGCACGCCCTGACCGCGGACGTCACCGTCGAACAACCCGAGGGCGCCGCCCTCATGCCACTCCGCACGATGTGGACACCCCTGCGTGACGGGGCGGAGTGGCCCGACGGAGCGGTGCGACTGCTGTCGTATCCGATGTGAGCCACCCTCAAGGCACAGGGGAAGACCATGGGAATCGAACTGGAACTGCACTCGGGCCGACCCCGACGAAAAGGCTCGTCCCGCGACACCTTGCTCCGGGGCTCATACCGTCACGGCGAAGCCCTGGCGACAGCCCTCAGCCCCCTCGACCGCCACGGCTCGGGCAAGCTCGGCTGGGTGGACCCGTACGGCGACACCCTGTTCAACGAACAGGAGGCCCGGATCGCCCACGAGGAAGCCACCGCACTGGCCCAGCGGTGCGCCGACGAGCGCCAGAAGGCGGCCCTGCTCGACCTTGCGGAACTCCTGGAGGCGTGCGCGGCGACACCGGGGAGCTACTTGTGGTTCATGGGCGACTAGGGTGCGTATCGAGTCGTGACCAATCTTTGGGTGCGCCCTCGCTCCGAGTCCTGATCCGGTAGATCGATTTACGTGACGCGAGTGCAACTGACGGACGAGGAGCGGGAGTTCATCGGGGCGTACCTGTCGATCGGGCTTGATCGCGGAGGCCGCGAAGCGGCGCGAGGTGGACCTGTCCCTGGTCGGCGTCGCCACCGGTAGGACAGGACCCCGGAGAGCTACCTCGCCGGACTCCACCTGCGCGCATCGATGATCTGGAGCAAAGACCTCACCAGGGGCGCCCCGTTGATCAGGACTCGCTCCGTACCCTAGGGCCTGTCTTCCGGATCTTGCCGGGGTCGCGGGGTCCGGCACGCACATCTGCGGCGTTGTCGTCGGTCGCCGACTCCCCCACGCTCGGCTTCGCTCGCGCGGGGGCACCCCCATCGCGTCGACTCCCTCCTCCGCCTTGCAGCTGCACGCACCAGACCCCGCTCGGGTCGGCCACAAGGCGCCGTCGGCCCGAGTCGGCCTGATCCGGAAGAAAGGCCCTAGCGCCGTCGTCCGCGTCCGCCCTGCCGTCTGCCCTTGTCCCTGCTGGGCCGTCTGCCCTTCGCGTTGCCCCTGTGTCTGCCCGGAGCCTGCACGGGGCGCCCCTGCCAGTCGATGCTGTCGTCCTCCGACAGGCTCGCCGCATACGAGAGGGCATGCTGGATCTGCAGCGACAACAGGCGCTTGGACTCCGCCGAAGGAAGCTCGCTCTGCCAGGGACAGAGCGAGTACCAACCCTGGCCCGGATCTGTCAGGGGTGGGCAGGGCTCTGCGGGCTCCAGGGGCTCGGCCGGCACTTCGGGAAGGCGCACCAGCAGTATGCCCATGCCCCAGGCGACGACCGCGGCAATGCCCTTGGCCGCAAGCACCGGCACCCCGAACGCCGCCAGGACGGGCCACTGGGGAGCAAGGTCCTCAAGTCTCTCGACCAGATCGGGGTGGGTATGCAGCTCCCACCCCTCGTAGACGTAGGCACCGCGCTCTTGCGGAATGCCCTGCTGCCGCAGCAAGTCGAGCAGTGCCGTGTTCTGAGGCAGGTCCGGCAGCAGCGTCATGCCCCGACAGGCTACGCGCCGTTCAGCAATGGGGGCAGTGGTGGTGCTCCTCTCCAGCAGGCTCACCGGGCCTGCACCATTCGGCAGCACGGGTACGGCCGGTGGTCTCAGGGCCGCTCCCATCCTCCAGCCGCCACAGGGGCGAATCCGCAGAATGATCACGACGCGATACGCGCCCTAACCGGTCAATTCAGAATGAGGTTCTGGTGCAGCCAGGCGAAGGCGCGCTCGACCACCCGACGAACCTTGCCCGGTCCGGCCATCACCCTGGAACAGCCCACCGGCTCCGCCGGGACATCACGCCGGGCGACACCCGTCCGCAGCACGATCAGGACGCCGGCGAGCCCTGCGTGTCTGTGGGCGGCGTCCTGGGTCACCGTCCTTCCCTGCACACCCCTGTCCTCGCGGTCACGCTCCTCATCCTCTGCTCGTCGCCGAAGGCCGCTGTCATGGATGCGGTAGTGGCAGTTCGAAGAGGGTGTCCCAGCGGTAAGCGCCAGTCTCTCGGCGCATGAGCACCAGGTCGACCTTGGTCACGTGCAGGGTGGAGGGGGGCAGGATTCGCAGCGGCTCGAGAACCGTTCGTACCTCCGTGGCCGGCCAACTGCGGGAGGAGTAGGCGACGCCGATGTGTGGTCGCAAGTGGCTGCTGGGCTTCATCGGGCCGAGGCCGGCGGCCGCGGTTGCCTGGGCGAGATGTGCGTGCAGGGCAAGGAGCGGGGTCCAGGGGGCGACGCTGTAGCGGATCGCACCCTTGGACGCGGTGACCGGAATGGCAGTCAGATCGAAGGCGGTCGGCAGGCCGATACCCGCGTCGCCCAGCAGCCCCCGCACCGCGCGAAGGGAGGTGTTCTCGGCGTCGCCGATTCGGCCCAGGGTGAGGTGCATGCCGTCGTCGGGTATCGGGTCGTAGGGCAAGCGGCCGATGGCGGTCCGGAGCCGGAAAACCTGGTCGCCGAACTCGGTGGTGGGCATGGTCAGCAACCAGTAGTACGCGCGGCTGCCGGGCCGCCAACCAGGCCGCCGCCAGTGATCGGTGATCTCGCTGAGCTGCTCGAACGCGATCCAGTCGTGGGCCGCCACGATGGCTGGATCGTCGGGGTCCGCCGGAGGGTCGACGGGAAAGGCGTCGGGGTGTGGTTCGAGCCGCACGGACACGTCCTCCTCAGGTCGGGGACGACATCCTGGCACTCAAGAGCTGTTCGAACCCCGCCTACGCGACCCAGCAGTAGACACCATGACCTCGGCGCCGGGCGCGTCTCGCGAGAGCCGCCAGATCGCCCACGATCGCATCGGCGATCTCCGCCCCGATGACCTCGCCGTCCTCGGCGCGCAGCGCGACCCACGATGCCGCGATGTCGCGCGACCCGGAGTGCCCGGTATCGGCGAGTGCGGCGGACAGGCGAGGTGAGAGCGCGAAGATGACGCATCCGTCACCGTCCTGATCGGCGACGATGCGCGGCTCACCGGCGTCGGCGAGTTCTTCGAAGCTGCCGCCGGTGAGCAGGCATTCCCACTCGACGACGGCTTCATCGGGGTCGAAGTTGCCGAAGGAGAGCGACTCGAAGGCGCGTCCCGGCCCGGTCCGGAGCGCCGAAGCGGCCGACGTGTCGTCCGGCGCCGCGAAGAACTTGACGATGTTGCTCACCAGGACATCGTGCCGGAGTCGACGCGTGACCGGGTGCCGCCGTCAGGCCGGACGAGACCGCTGAAGCCCCTGGAGGAGGAGGGCGATCAGGCGCCGGGGGTCGTAGCGGGGGTCGTTCTCGCGCCCCACGCAGAGGTTGCCGATGCCGCGCAGCAGTTCGTACGGCTGGGTGCCGGGGCTGATCTCACCGGATTCGGCCGCGGCGTCGAGGAGGTGGGCGCAGACGGGCAGGAGGCGGTCGAGGAAGTAGGTGTGGAGGGCGGCGAAGCGGTCGCTGTCGGACTGGAGGGCGTCGGCGAGTCCGTGCTTGGTGACGAGGAAGTCGACGAAGAGGTCGACCCACTGGCACAGGGCGTCGAACGGGGAGTCGGCGGCGGCGAGCAGGGTCGGGCCCGCTTCCGCGCACGCCTCGATCTGGTGCCGGTAGACGGCGGTGACGAGGTCCGCCCGCGTCGGGAAGTGGCGGTAGATCGTGGCCATTCCGACGCCCGCTCGGGCCGCGATCCGGCGGATCGGCGCGTCGACACCGGAGCTGACGAACACCTCGGCGGCGGCGGTGAGCACCGCCTGCCGGTTGCGCTGGGCGTCGGCCCGCCTGCCTCGGGACGGCGGCTCCTCCGCAGGGCTCCCGGTGACCATCACGTAGTCCTTCCACACCGATTGACAAAACGGAGCAACGCTCCGGATAGTAAATGGAGCGTCGTTCCGTTTCAGCTTAGCCGGTACGGGACGGCCTCCACCGGCATGCCCGTCGAAAGGAATCCCCACCGTGAGCACATCCTCCGCAACCGGCGCCGACGCCCCGGGTACGCCGGTCCTGTCCTTCAGCCCCGTGATCCTCCCGGTACCCGGACGCCCCGTGGACCTCCAGGTGCGCGTCTCCCTACCCGCGACCGGAACCGGCCTTCCCGTCCTCCTCCTCTCCCACGGCCACGGCCCCTCGAACAACCTCTCCTCGCTCAACGGCTACGCGCCGCTCGCCAACTTCTGGGCCGCTCACGGATTCGTCGTCGTACAGCCCACCCACCTCACGTCCCGGACGCTGACCCACCTGGTCGCCGACGCACCCGGCGCCCCCGACTTCTGGCGTTCCCGCGCCGAGGACATGACCCACGTCCTCGACCGGCTCGACGTGATCGAGCGCACCGTGCCCCGGCTCGCGGGACGGATCGACCACGCCAAGGTCGCCGTAGCCGGACACTCGCTCGGCGGCTTCACCGCCGCCCTCCTGTTGGGAGCCGGGATCACCGACCCGGACACCGGGGACGTGGTGCACCTCGCCGAGCCCCGGATCAAGGCGGGCGTACTGCTCGCCGCGCCGGGCCGGGGCGGCGAGGTGTTCAACGGCCCCATGGCGAAGCAGTGGCCGATCATCGGGGCCGTCGACTTCTCGACCATGACCACGCCCGCGCTGGTCGTCGCGGGCGACAAGGACGACTCCCGGCACTTCACGGACATGGGACCGGACTGGCACGCCGACCCCTACGCCCTCGCCCCCGGCCCCAAGACCCTGCTCACCCTGTTCGGCGCGGAGCACGGACTCGGCGGGATCGCCGGATACGACGCCGCCGAGACCACGGACGAGAACCCCGCCCGGGTCACCGCCCTCGCAGGACTCGTCGCGGCCTACCTTCGCGGCCGACTCACCCCGGGCGACGGCTCCTGGACGACCGCGTGCCAGGCGCTGGCGACCGCCGCCGCCCCGGTCGGACGGGTCGAGTCCAAGTAGGGAACCCAAGTAGGGACTCCCACCAGGGAACCCAAGTAGGCCATGCACGCCCCGCGGGGGTGACGGCCGGCAGGGGCGTCCGTCCGCCGGGCAGGCGGGCGACGCCGGGGTCAGTTCTGGTTCACCGGCCAGACCGCGGCCGGGTCGCAGTGGGCCGGGCAGGCCAGCAGATAGATCTCGTTGCCGAGGAAGAGCCCGTAGGTGTCGGCACCGACGCTGTAGGGCTGCTCCGGCAGGCCCGGGTGGACGGCGAATTCCATGCCCTCCGGCACCTGGCAGAGGTACTCCAGATCGGCGCCGCACGCGCACCGGTAGAACTCGGGGTCCTGCGCCCAGGACGGCGTACCGCCCACCTTGAACACCTGGGCCCCCAGCCCTCGCGCGGTGGGGGTGTCCACGAAGGGGCGCAGGGTCAACGGCAGGGCGCGCAGGGAAGGTTCGGGCTCCGCCGTCGGCAGCGTCGCGTGGCGCTGGAGCAGCACGCGCCAGAACGGAGCCGGAAAGGGCGGCTGTGGAGCGTCCCAGTACCGGGGCACGAGCCGGCCGTCGGCCAGCTGCGCGTCCGACGCGTCGTTGTGCGCGCGGCAGTGGAAGACCAACAGGTGGTCTCCGCCGAAAGGTTCGAGGTCAAGGGGGATGTCCAGCTGGAAGAACAGCGCCATCCGCTCGCCGCAGAAGCACTCCGGCCACTCCTGGCCCTCGTCGAGGAAGGGCCGGCCGCCCACCGAGTTCCGCGCCGGCCCGGCCAGCGGCTCGGTTCCGACCTCGATCGCGTGCGCCGGCAGCGCAGCCCGCACATCCCGCTCATCCTGTTCGATCATCCGCTCACTCTAGGGGGTGTCTCGGGCGAGCCCGGCTTGACCGACGAGACACCCCCTAGGGGCCGACCGGCCGGTGCTGCGGCGACGGATGATGCGAGGGCGCCGACGCGCAGGGTCAGGCGAACGTGCGGCGATAGCTCTGCGGGCTGACGCCCGTGGTGCGTTTGAAGCGGTCGCGGAAGGTGGTCGGGGAGGTGAAGCCGACCTGGTGGCCGATGCGTTCGACGGAGTGGGACGTGGTTTCCAGCAGGTGCTGGGCCTGGCGGATGCGGGCGCGGTGGAGCCATTGCAGCGGGGTGGTGCCGGTCTGGTCGCGGAAGCGGCGGATCAGGGTGCGGGTGCTGGTACCGGCGCGCTCGGCGATGTCGGCGAGGGTGAGATCGCGGGCCAGGTTCTCCCGCAGCCAGACGAGCAGCGCCTCCAGCTCGGAGCCCTGCGGTGTGGGCGCGTGGTCGTGGACGATGAACTGGGCCTGCCCGCCCTCCCGTTCGAGGGGCATCACCGACAAGCGGGCGGAATCTGCGGCGACGGCCGAGCCGTAGTCGCGGCGGATCATGTGCAGGCACAGGTCCAGGCCCGCGGCCGCGCCTGCCGAGGTGAGGAACTGGCCGTTGTCGACGTAGAGGACGTCCGGGTCGACGTCGACGGCCGGGTGGGTGGCGGCCAGGAGCCCGGCCGCGCGCCAGTGGGTCGTGACGCGCAGCCCGTCGAGGAGCCCGGTGGCGGCCAGCGGGAAGGTGCCCACGCAGATGGAGGCGATCCGGGTGCCCTCGGCGGCGGCCGACCGCAGCGCGTCCCGTACGGCGGACGGGAGCGGGGCGGTGGGTTCGGCGATGCCCGGCACGATGATCGTGTCCGCGCCGCGGAGGCCCTCCAGACCCCAGGGGGCGCGCAGGGAGAAGGCCCCGGCGTCGGTCTCGGTGCGCTCGGCGCACACCCGTACCTGGTAGCCGGGGCGCCCGTCGGGCAGCCGGGTCCGGGAGAAGACCTCGATCGGGGTGGACAGGTCGAACGGGATCACCTGGTCGAGTGCGAGAACGGCGACGGTGTGCATGGCGAGAACGTACCTCTCCACCGGCTCGGCGGACTCCGGTCGTGCACCGGAGATCTCAGGATCACCGCGGCTCGGGGCCTTCCGGAAGCCCTTGGCACTATCCCGTTGAAACCTGGCACCAGTGCCACTGGGCGATCACGACGACAGCCGGTTGACTTCCAGACGTCCGTGGGAAATCGACCCCGAAGGAACCTCCATGCACGTTCAGGTTGTGCTGTTCGACGGCTTCGATCCGCTCGATGTCATCGCCCCCTACGAAGTGCTGTACGCGGGCGGCTCGGCCTCGGACGGCGCGGTGACCGTCGAACTGGTCTCCGCGGAGGGCCCCCGTGAGGTGATCGGCGGCACCGGAGGACTGGCACTGCGCGCGACCGGCGCCCTCGACCTCGAACGCGCGGACGTGATCCTGGTGCCCGGCGCCTCCGGCCGCGTGGGCGAACCCGGCGAGGTCCCGGAGGAGGAGGTGGGCGCCGCCGAGCGGGAACAGGACGGATTCGTCCCGGTGCTACTGGGCCGCACCCTGACCACCGGGCTCCCCGCGCTCCTCAAGGAGGCCATGGACGACCCGGACATCACCGTCGCCAGCGTCTGCGGCGGCTCGCTCGTCCTGGCCATGGCGGGCCTGCTGGAGGGACGTCACGCCACCACCCATCACCTGGGCTTCGACCTGCTGGACGCCACCGGTGCCCACGCGGTCCGCGCCCGCGTCGTGGACGACGGCGACCTGATCACCGGCGCCGGTGTCACCTCCGGGCTCGACCTGGGTCTGTATCTGCTGGAGCGCGAGGTGGGCCCCCGGGTCGCGCACGCCGTCGAAGAGCTCTTCGCCCACGAGCGGCGCGGCACCGTCTGGCGGCCCCAGGGCCCGACGCCCACCACGCTCTGAACGCCCACCGTCCTCCGAACGCCCGGCCCCGCGCGGGCCGTTCGCCCACCACCCACCCCCGCACCATCAGAAGGAACACCGGCATGTCCGTCGAAGGCACCTGGCGCCTGACCATCTCCACCCCCATCGGCAGGATCGAGGCCGTGGTCGAACTCCGTGAGCGGGACGGCGTCCTGACCGGCGTCGCCCACGGAACCGGCGAGGAGGTACCGCTCGACGACATCACCGTCGACGGCGACCGGCTCACCTGGAAGCAGGCCGTCACCAAGCCCCTGCGGCTGAACCTGGCGTTCGACGTGACGGTCGAAGGCGACACCCTCCGGGGCGTCTCCCGCGCAGGCCGCCTTCCGTCCTCGAAGGTCACCGGCGAGCGTCGGCCCGAACCGGAGTACCAGGCGTGACCAAGCTCCTTCTCTCCCTGCATGTCCTGGCGGCCCTCGTCGCCGTCGGCCCGGTCACCGTCGCCGCGAGCATGTTCCCCGCGACGCTGCGCCGCACCCTCGGCGACGGCGACGGCACCGAGGCCCGGACGACCCTGCGGACACTGCACCGCATCTGCCGCGTCTACGCGGGCATCGGCATCGCCGTTCCCCTGTTCGGATTCGCCACGGCCGGCAGCCTCGGCGTCATGGGCGACGCCTGGGTGATCGTCTCGATCGTGCTGACCGTCGCGGCCGCCGGTGTCCTGGTCCTGCTGATCCTGCCCGCCCAGGAGGATGCGCTGGGCGAAGAGCCGGGTGCCACCCCGCTCTCGTCAACTCCCTTGGCGCCAGGCCGTCTTGCCATGTTCACCGGCATCTTCAACCTGCTGTGGGCCACGGTCACCGTACTGATGATCATCCGCCCCGGCTCCACCACGGGGGCGTGACGGTGACCCGTTTCCCCGCCCTGACCAGGCCCTTTCGCCTGCCTTCGAAACGGACCGGAAATCGCACCAATCCGAACGCCCACCCGCTCCGAATCTCTTCGCCGTGATTCTGGGTGTGGCTTGAGTGATTCGGCCGTGCTCTGCGTACGGATGGGTGCAACGAGTAACCCCCCACCCGCACCCACCGGCACGAGGTTTCGGCATGAGGTCCCTGGAAAGGCATCGCGACGTCGGCGCTTATGCGCTCGGCGTGCTGGACGAGGCGGATGCCTTCCGCTTCGAGGACCATCTCGTGGAGTGTCCCCAGTGCACGGCACGGGCGACCGAATTCGGGCCCACCGCACGGCAGTTGATGCTGTTCCGGCAGGCTACACCGCAGTTCGTGCCGCCGCTCGCCGAGCCCGGTCCCCGACTGCTGGAGCGGCTGCTCGGCGAGATCGGCGTACGGCGCCGGGCGAACCGGCGTCGGTTCCTGTACGGCCTCGCCGCCTCCGTCGTGCTGGCGGTCGCCGGATCGGCGCTGGCGCTCCAGCTGGGGTCAAGTGCCGCGCCCGAGGCGAGAGTTACGGCGGCCACCGATCCCAGCACCGGTGTGTGGGCGCAGGTCACGGCCGAAGGCGCCGACTGGGGCAGCGGGTTGAGCGTGCAGGTGCGCGACTCCTCCGGGCCGCACTCGTGCCGTCTCTTCGTGGTCGGGCGGGACGGTTCGGAGCAGGCGGTGGGCGGCTGGAGCGTCGGGGCGCACGAGAGCGGTACGACCTCCACGACCGCCGGGTCCTCGATGAGCCCCGACGACATCGACCACTACGACGTGCGTACCTCGGACGGGCAGCGTCTGGTGACGCTTCCGGCGCGCTGAACCGCCTTACGTCAAAGGTCCGTTCACTTCAGCAGCCGTGACAACCTCCGGTCGGCCAGCGGCTTTCCGCCCGTCTGGCACGTCGGGCAGTACTGGAGCGAGGAGTCGCTGAAGGAGACCTCGCGGATCGTGTCCCCGCACACCGGGCACGGTTCGCCGGTCCGGCCGTGCACGCGCAGCCCGCTCTTCTTCTCCGCCTTCAGCCGCCCGGCGGCAACCCCCCGCGACCGCTCCACCGCCTCGGTGAGGGTCGTGCGCAGCGCCTCGTACAGCCGGGACGTCTCCTCGGGCGTCAGGGACGCGGCCAGCTTGAACGGGGACATCTTCGCGGCGTGCAGGATCTCGTCGCTGTAGGCGTTGCCGACCCCGGCGATCAGGGACTGGTCCCGCAGCGCGCCCTTGAGCTGCCGCCGCTCGCCCTTGAGCAGTGCGGACAGGCGCTCCTCGTCGAAGCCGTCGGCCAGCGGATCGGGGCCCAGCCGGGCGATGCCGGGCACCTCGGACGGGTCGCGGACGACGTACACCGCGAGCCGCTTCTGCGTCCCCGCCTCGGTCAGGTCGAAGCCCTCCCCCGTGTCCAGGGCCACGCGCAGCGCCAGCGGCCCTTTGCCCGGGCGCGGCGGCCCGTCCGGCAGCCGGTCGCGCCACTGGAGCCAGCCCGCGCGGGCCAGATGGGTGATCAGATGGAGGCCGCCGTCCGTCTCCAGGTCCAGGAACTTGCCGTACCGGCGTACGGCGGTGATCTCCGCGCCCTCCACGGCGGCGGGGGGCGGGTCGTACGTCTTCAGGACGCTGATGGCCACCGGCAGGACGCGCACCACCCGGCGTCCCGCCAGGTGTTCGGCGAGGAAGTCCCTGAGCGCTTCCACCTCGGGCAGTTCCGGCATACGTCCAGGGTGCCATCCGGCGCCGACAGCGCCAGGCGGACACGTACGAGGGACGACATGCGGGCGTACGTCAGCCCGCGCCGCCGTCCCCTTCCTCTCGCACCTCGAACTCGCACCACACCGCCTTGCCCCCGCCCCGCGCCTCCACTCCCCATCGGTCGGCCAGCAGTTCCACCAGCAGCAGCCCGCGTCCGGACACGCCCTCCGCGCCCGCCTCGCGCCGCCGGGGCAGGGCGCTGGAGGAGTCCTCGACCTCGACGCGGAGCTTGCGTTCCGGGCCGTCGAGGACCCGGAGGGTCACGGCTGCCGAGCCCTCCGTGTGCATGAGGACGTTGGTGACCAGTTCGTCGGTGACGAGCTCGATGTCGTCGGCGCGCTCGCGGGCGCCCCAGGCGCGGACGGCGGTGCGGATCATGTGGCGGGCGCGGGAGAGGGCCTCGGGGTCGCCGGGGGCGACATGGCGGCGGAGCCGGCCGCCCGCGAGGGGTGTCTCGGGGACGCGGCGCCGGAGGAGGAGCAGGGCCACGTCGTCCTCGCCGCCGCGCTCCTCGGCCATGCCGATCAGCCGCGCGGCGAGTTCGCGGACGTCCTGGGGCCCGGCGGCGACGGCGGAGGCGAGGGCGCGCATCCCGTCATCGAGGTCGACGCCGGGCTGTTCGACCAGGCCGTCCGTGCACAGGACCAGGGTGCGGCCGGGGTCGAGTTCCAGGGTGGTGATCGGGTACTCCAGACGGCCGAACTCGGCGGACAGACCGAGCGGCAGCCCGCCCTCGACGGGGACGCGGCGGCAGGTGCCGTCGGAGTAGCGCAGGAGCGGGTCGAGGTGGCCCGCGCGGACCATCTGGACGACGCCGGTGGAGAGGTCGGCCTGGGCGTAGAGGCAGGTCGCGAACCGGTCGGTGTCGAGTTCGTGCAGGAAGACGGAGGCGCGGGCCATCACCGCGGCCGGGGTGTGTCCCTCGGCGGCGTAGGCGCGCAGCACGATCCGCAGCTGGCCCATGACGGCGGCGGCGTGGGTGTCGTGGCCCTGGACGTCGCCGATGACCGCGCCGACCCGGCCGCCGGGCAGCGGGATCAGGTCGTACCAGTCGCCGCCGATGTCGCGGCCGAGGGCCGCCGAGCGGTAGCGGACGGCGACCTCGGCGCCGCGCACGCTGGGGATGGTGCGGGGCAGCATCGCCTGCTGGAGGTTCTGGGCGAGGTCCTTGTCCTGCTCGTAGAGCATGGCGCGCTGCAGGCTCTGCGCGATGCTGCTGCCGAGCGCGACGAGGACGGCGCGTTCCTCTGCGGAGAAGCCGCGCCGGTCGCTGTAGAGCAGGCCGAGGGCGCCGATGGGGCGGCCCTGGGCGATGAGCGGGAGGTAGGCGGCGGAGGTGATGTGCAGTCCGGTGAGGTGCGGCCAGAGGATGGGGTAGCCGTCGGCGAACTCCTCCGGGGACTCGATGAAGCGCGGGGCGAGCGTGCGGACGACCTCGCTCATCGGGTACGGCTCGTCGATCCGGGTGATCCGGGTGCCGGGCACGAAGCTCCCGGCGAGGCCCTCGGCGACCAGCCGGATGCGCCCGGCCTCCACCAGGCCCATCACCACGCTGGCCACGCCGAGGTGTCGGATGCCGTGGGTGTCCTTGAGCACGTCGATCACGTCGTGGACGCTGCGCGCGTGGGCGAGGGCGGCGGTGATGACCTGGACGACGTTGGTCTGGCGGCGGAACGCCTCGTCGCGCAGGGTGCGCGGCCCGTGCACCGGGCTCTCGGCGAGTTCCCGGGTGGCGTCGCGGACGATGCCGACGACCCGGTACGGGCGCCCGGTGGGGTCGCGGCGGATGGCGCCCTGGCTGTGGGTCCAGCGGTAGCCGCCGTCGCGGCGGCGGATGCGGAAGTAGGTGCCGTAGTGCTCGCTGCCGTCCTTGATGGCGCGGGCCACCACGGCGTCGAGATGGGCGGCCTCGGGCGGCGGCATCCGCGCGGCCAGGGACTCCAGGCGGCCGTCGTACTCCTCGGGGAGCAGGTCGAAGACCTCGTGGGCGCGGGCGTCCATGTGGAAGAGACCCGCGTCCAGGTCCCAGTCGAAGGTGCCCATGCCGTTGAGCGCCAGGATCGTGTCCGGGTGGGCGGGCGAGTCCTCCGGGAGTGACAGGGCACTCGCTCCCCGTTCAGCCATGGAGCCACCTTGCCAGCAATCGGCGGATTCTTCGAGTGCTGCACACGCGTACGTACGACTCCTGCACAACCCCGCGCACGCGGGCGCGCGAAGGGGTGCGCCCGACGGTCGTGCGAGGTCGCAGGGGGTCGTACGGCGGTCGTACGGCCGTCCCGCCCGGCCGGGGTTAGGCGGGCGCGGGCGCGCGGTACATGGAGTGGCGGGCGTCGAGCGGCCGTGTCCGGAGCGGCCGCGCGGAGGCAGGAGCGTCGTGGACTGGTTCACCGCACCCGGGTACTGGCTGAGCCGGCTGGTGTTCCAGCGGGGGCTGGCCGGGCTGTACCTCGTGGCGTTCCTGACGGCGGCCCTCCAGTTCCGGGCGCTGCTCGGCGAGCGCGGGATGACGCCGATTCCCCGGTATCTGGCACGGACGCGCTTCCGCCGGGCACCGAGCCTGTTCCACTGGCACTACTCGGACCGCTTCTTCGCCGCGTGCGCGTGGGCGGGCTGCGCGGTGTCGGCGGCGCTGATCGCCGGAGTGGACTCGCTGCTGCCGCTGTGGGCCGGGGTGCTGCTGTGGCTGGTGCCGTGGGCGCTGTATCTGTCGATCGTGAACGTCGGCCAGACCTGGTACGCGTTCGGCTGGGAGTCGCTGCTCCTTGAGGTCGGCTTCCTCGCGGCCTTCCTCGGCAACGACGACGTGGCGCCCCCGGTCGTGGTGCTGTTCCTGCTGCGCTGGGTGCTGTTCCGGGTGGAGTTCGGGGCCGGGCTGATCAAAATCCGCGGCGACAAGTGCTGGCGGGACCTGACCTGCCTCTACTACCACCACGAGACCCAGCCGATGCCGGGCCCGCTGAGCTGGTTCTTCCACCATCTGCCGAAACCACTGCACCGGGTGGAGGTGGCGGCCAACCACTTCACCCAACTCGTCGTCCCCTTCCTGCTGTTCACCCCGCAGCCGATCGCCTCGGCCGCCGCCGCGCTGATGATCGTGACCCAGCTGTGGCTGGTGCTGTCCGGCAACTTCGCCTGGCTGAACTGGATCACCATCGTGCTCGGGTTCTCCGCGCTGCTCGTCCCCACGGACGCGCCCTCGGTCCCCCAGGCGCCGCTCTGGTACGAGGTCCTGGTGCTGGCGGTCGGCGCGGGCCTGCTCTTCCTGAGCCACCGCCCGGTGCTGAACATGGTCTCCCGCCGCCAGGTCATGAACCGCTCCTACGACCCGCTGCACCTGGTGAACACCTACGGCGCGTTCGGCAGCGTGGGCCGGGTGCGGTACGAGGTGGTGGTCGAGGGCACCTACGACGATCCGCCCCGGGAGGACTCCGACTGGCGGGCGTACGAGTTCCGGGGCAAGCCGGGCGACCTGCGCCACTGGCCGCGCCAGTTCGCGCCGTACCATCTGCGCCTGGACTGGCTGATGTGGTTCGCCGCGCTGTCGCCGGGCTACGCCGGGGAGTGGTTCGGCGGCCTGGTGGAACGGCTCCTGGAGGGCGACCGGGCCACCCTGCGCCTGCTGCGCCGCTCCCCCTTCCCGCCCGAGGCCCCGCCCCGCCACATCCGCGCCCGGCTCTTCCGCTACCGGTACACCGACTGGCGCGAGCTACGGGAGACGGGTGCGTGCTGGGAGCGGGCGTACGTGCGGGACTATCTGCCGCCGACGCGGCTCACGGGGAACAGGTGATTCCGCGCCTGTGCAGCCCCGCCGGGCTCTCGACGCGGGGCACCCGAGCGCGCAAAGTGACCCTGCGTGCCCGGCGTCGGGTGCGCGGGACATGACGAGGAGCGTCCGTGAACGACTGGGCCGGCCGGAGCGCCGCCGAGATCGCCGCCGCCGTGCGCGAGAAGCGCGCCACACCGCGTGAGGTGGTGGCCGACCATCTCGCGCGGATCGAACGGCTCGACGGGCGGGTGGGTGCCTTCCGCGCGGTGCGGGCCGAGGCCGCGCTCGCGGAGGCGGACGAGGTCGCGGCCCGGCCGGATCTGGACCGGCTGCCGCTCGCGGGCGTTCCGGTGGCGATCAAGGACAACCTGTCCGTGCGCGGCGAGTCGGTCCGCAACGGCTCCGCCGCGACCCCGGACACCCCGGCCGCCGAGGACCACGTGACGGTGGCCCGGCTGCGCGCGGCGGGCGCGGTGGTCGTGGGTCTGACGAACGTGCCGGAGCTGTGCGTCTTCGGCACCTCCGACAGTGTGTACGGCATCGCCCGCAACCCCTGGGACCCGGCCCGTACGGCGGGCGGCTCCTCCGGGGGCAGCGCGGCGGCGGTCGCGGCGGCCATGGTGCCGCTGGCGGTGGGCAACGACGGCATGGGCTCGCTGCGCATCCCGGCCGCGCACTGCGGTCTGGTCACACTGAAGCCGGGGCACGGGGTCGTCCCGGCCGGGATCGGCAACGGCGACTGGTTCGGGATGTCCGAGAACGGTCCCCTGGCCACCTCGGTCGAGGATCTGCGGCTGATGCTGTCGGTCCTCGCGGACACGGAGTTCACCGGCCCGGCCGAGCCCGCGCCGCGCCGGATCGCGGTGGGACTGCGCAGCCCCCTGGCCGGAATCCCCGTGAACGGCGCGTACACGGCCGCGGTACGGCGGGCGGCCGAGCTGCTGGCCGGGGCGGGCCACACGGTGGAGAGCGCCGATCCGCCCTATCCGCTCGACCTCGGCGTGACCGCGCTGCGCACCTGGACGGCGGGTACGGCGGTGGACGCGGCGGAGCTGGACAAGACGCTGCTCGCCCCGCGGACCCGGACGCATGCCGCCGTAGGCCGCCGCTTCGTCGACTCGGCGCGCGGCGGGGACGCCCGGGAGCGGCTGCGGGCCCGCCTGGAGCCGTTCTTCGCGCAGCACGACGTGCTGCTGACCCCGGCGCTGGCGCGGCGCGGTCCGAGGGCCGAGCCCTGGCACGAGCGCGGCTGGGCGGCCAACCTCCTGGTGAACAGCGCCTGTTCGCCCTTCACCCCGGCCTGGAACCTGACCGGCTGGCCCGCGATGTCGGTGCCCTTCGGCAGGCTGTCCTCGGGTGCCCCCTGCGCGGTGCAGCTCGTGGGCCGTCCGGGCAGCGAGCCCGTACTGCTCGCGGTGGCCGAGGAGTTGGAGCGGCTGCTGCCGTGGCCGCGCACGGCGCCGCTGGAGCCGTAGACGTCAAAGGGCCCGGTACGCCTCAGAGCGCCCGGTACATGACATGCAGGCCGACCCGGCCGTGCCGGGGGTGTTCGAAGGCGTCCGGGACCGTGCCGAGGACGGTGAAGCCGAGGGCGGTCCAGAGGCGGACGGCGGGGTTGGTCTCCACGACGGCGTTGAAGACCATCGCGCGGAAGCCCTGCGCCCGGGCCTCGGCGAGGACGTGTTCGGCGAGGGCGCGGCCGACGCCGCGGCCGGTGTGGTCGGGGTCGACCATGAAGGCGGCGTTGGCGATGCCCGCGGCGGGGCCGCCGTAGTTCGGGGTGAGGTAGGCGGAGCCGGTGAGGGTTCCGTCCGCGTCCTCGGCGACGTAGACCCGACGGGGCGGGGCGGTCCACAGTCGCCGGGCCGCTTCCTCGGTGGTGCCGGGGTCCCAGGTGTAGGTCTCCCCGGCGGCGACGATCCGGTGCCAGAACGGCCAGATCCGTGGCCAGTCGGCGGCCACGGCTTCTCTGATCTGCATGGGCGCGAGTGTGCCACGCCCACGCGAGGCGGTTACGACGGTCTGCCCGGGGTCAGTCCACGCTGGGCAGGATGTGCGGCTCGGCGAGGTCGTCCTCGTAGCCGGCCAAGCGGATCGGGGCGGAGCGGGCCCACACGTCGAGGCTGCCGAGCTCTCCTGGCCGGCGGCGGGTCCGCTCCGGGCGTTCGTCGGGGCCCTGTTCGCGATTCGTCTTCTCCGGTGTCACCGCGCACTCCCTCATGTGTCGGGTCGCCCCTCTCCATTCAGGTTAACCAAATGAGCGGGGCTGCGCTCGACAGTGAGTGCAAACAAGACGTAAGCATTGTGGGTCGCCCGGACCTCAATACCCCACGATGTGTTGCGATTTCATGACACGGGCACCGCGTGACCGTCCGCCGGGTTCACCCACTCGGCCTACGGACCGTCACGCGGTGCCGGTGCGGTTCACCACTTGCCGGGCGCGTAGTCCTTCATGAAGACGCCGTACAGGTCGTCGCCGTGCTCGCCGCGCACGATCGGGTCGTATACACGGGCGGCGCCGTCGATCAGGTCGAGCGGGGCGTGGAAGCCCTCCTCGGCGAGGCGGAGCTTGTCGAAGTGCGGGCGCTCGTCGGTGATCCAGCCGGTGTCGACCGAGGTCATCAGGATGCGGTCGGCGTCGAACATCTCCTGGCCGCTGGTGCGCGTCACCATGTTCATCGCGGCCTTGGCGGCGTTGGTGTTCGGGTGGCCCGCGCCCTTGTAGCCACGGGCGAAGACGCCCTCCATGGCGGAGACGTTCACGACGTACGCGCGTCCGCTCGCCGCCTTCTTCGCGGCCTCGGCCATGCTCGGGCGGAGCTTGCTGATCAGGATGAACGGCGCCGTGTAGTTGCACAGCTGGGTCTCAAGGAGCTCCACCGGGGAGATCTGCTCGATGGTCTGCACCCAGGTGTTGGTGTCGACCACGTCGGGAAGCAGGCCGCCCGCGTCGATGGCGGTGCCGTCCAGGTGCCGGGCGATGCTCGCGTTGCCCGCGACCAGGGCGAGGTCGGCGACCTTCTGGGCCTCGATGCCGCTGGTGCCGATGGGCAGCGCGGCCAGCCCGTCCACCGCGCCGGAGTTGAAGGCTCCGATGACATGGTGGGCGGGGAGTTCACCGGCGGGCAGCGGGGCGCTCTCGCCGTCGACCAGGGCGGCGTAGGCGGAGGGCAGCCGGCGCACGGTCTGCGTCGCGTTGTTGACGAGGATGTCGAGCGGGCCCGCGTCGGCGACCTGGTCGGCGAGGGCCACGGCCTGGGCGGGGTCGCGCAGGTCGATGCCGACGACCTCCAGGCGGTGCATCCAGTCCGCCGAGTCCTCCATCGCCTTGAAGCGGCGGATGGCGTCCTTGGGGAAGCGCGTGGTGATCGTGGTGTGGGCGCCGTCGCGCAGCAGCCTGAGCGCGATGTACATGCCGATCTTGGCGCGGCCGCCGGTGAGCAGGGCGCGCTTGCCGGTGAGGTCGGCGCGGGCGTCGCGCTTGTCGCGGTTCAGCCGGGCGCAGTCGGGACAGAGCTGGTGGTAGAAGTAGTCGACCTCGACGTAGCGGGTCTTGCAGGTGTAGCAGGAGCGCGGGCGCTGGAGTATGCCCGCGATACGGCCCGCCTCGACCTTGGAGGTGGGCAGGATGCCCTCGGTCTCGTCGTCGATGCGCTCGGCGGAGCCGGTGGCGGTGGCCTCGGTCACGGCGCGGTCGTGCGCGGTCTTGGCGGCGCGGCGCTCCTGGCGGCGGCGCTGCTTGACCGTGCGGTAGATCGCCGAGGTGGCCCGGCGCACCGTGATCGCGTCGGGGTGGTCCACGTCGATCCGGTCCAGCTCCTCCAGCACGCTCAGGCAGACGGCCAGGCGCTCCGGGTCGATCCCCGGTCCGTGGACCACCTCGTCGACGGCCTCCGTGGACACCGAGCCCATGGACGCCGCGCCGTCCTCTGTCACCGTCATCGCGCTGCCGCTTCCCTGATCACCCGAGCGGCGCCCGGAATGGCGCACGCTGTCGAACGGGGAATTTTACGGAGCGCCCGGCCCCGGAACCAAACCCGAGGCCGGGGCCGGTGACTCATATCTCCCGGGCGATGATCAGCAGTCCTCGCGGACCACGATCAGCAGTCCTCGCAGGCCGTGATCAGCGCGGCCGTCTCGGCGGTGAGCGCGCGGGCCAGTACGTCCAGGTCGGGGACCGCGCGGGCGTCCGCGACGAGGCCGTAGTGGACGCGTCCCCGGTAGGTCGAGATGGCGACCGCGAGGGACTGGCCGGGGGCGAGCGGGGCGAGCGGGTAGACCTCCGTGAGCTGGTGGCCGCCGAGCTTCAGACCGATGCCGGGCAGGGGCACGCTGGTGACGAGGATGTCGAACCAGAGCCGGGCCGCCTGGCCGACCAGCGGACCGCCGAGCCGGTGTCCGAGCGCGGGCACGTGGTCCGCGAGCAGGGCGACGGCACCGGCGCCCCGGTGGGGGCCCGCGTCCTTGTTGCGCAGCATCGCGGTGCGCACCGAGTCCAGGCGGCCCAGCGGATCGGGGTCGCCGACCGGAAGCCGTATCAAGTATCCGGAGAGCCGGTTGCCCTGTGGGTGGGCGGTACGCGGGCGGCGCCGGGAGACGGGGATGAGCGCGCGCGGCGAGACGCCCTCGCTGCCGTCGCCGCGCTCGTCCAGCCAGCGGCGCAGGGCGCCCGCGACCACGGCGATCAGTACGTCGTTGACGGTGCCGCCGACGCTCTTGCGGATGCGGTGCACGTCGTCGATGTCGAGGACGGCCCCGGCGATCCGGCGGGTGCCGCTGGGCGCGGAGGTCAGCGCGGGCGTGGGCCGCATCCCGAGGGTGGAGCGGGCCAGCGAGGCGCCGATGTCCAGGGCCCGGCCCACGTCGGAGAAGGTGTCCTTGACCAGCCCCGGGACGCGGCCGGGCAGCGCGCGCACCTCGGAGAGCAGCCCGCGCGGCGGCTCGGCGGCACGCGGGGCGCGCTCGGGCAGCTCGACGGGGTCGAGGAGACCGGCCGCGAGCTTCAGCGCGCGCAGGCCGTCGGCGAGGGCGTGGTGGAACTTGAACAGCACGGCGAAGGAGACGCCGTCCTCGCCGGGCAGCACATGCGCCTCCCACGGCGGCCGGCCGCGCCCGAGCGGGCGCTGCATGAGCCGTCCGGCCATGGCGTGGAAGTCGGCGGTCGGGGCGTGCAGCCGTACATGGTCGAGGGGGTCGAAGTCCGGGACCTCCTCGCGGGCGGCGCCGCCGAAGGCGAGCGGCCGCCACACGTCGCGGATGCGCATGCGCAGGCCCGGTACGGCGGCGGCGCGCGCGGCGAGCAGGTCGGCGGCGTGCGCGCCCGCGGTCGGCGAGTGCGTGGCGAAGATCCCGAGGGCGCCCAGGTGCATCGGGTGCCGGTCGGACTCCATGTTCCAGAAGGCGAGGTCGAGTGGAGCGAGCGGGTCGGAAGTCAAGGGCGTCCCTCGCGGCGTCGACGGGTGGTTGTGTGCAGTCAATCCCCGAACCCTGATTACGGTCAAGTGCGATCACGTTACGCTCAGTTAACAGCAGATAAAGTCTCGCCACCGGAGACGGGGCGGAACTCGTCAGACCGTGAGGTCACCTCAGTGCCGGGGGCGCGGCACCGGGTGCCGTGCCCCACTCGGACGGGCGCGGGCCGACCGTGAACGCGAGCGTGCGCAGGGAACGCAGGGCGCCCGTGGTGAGCCAGGTCCGCGCGTGCGTGGTGCCGTCCGTGCGGACGCCCTGGATGTACCGGGCATCGGCCGAGGTGCCGGGCGCGGTGACGGTCAGCGTGCCCGTCGGCCAGTAGCGGCGGTCCAGGGTGAGGTCGACCCGGTCGAAGACGGGAGTGGACAGGCCCCAGGTGTCGTAGCCGGGCTGGACCGGGAAGATCCCGATCGAGGAGAGCACCATCCAGGCGGACATCGTGCCGAGGTCGTCGTTGCCGGTCATGCCGGTCGGTGTGTCGGTGAAGAGGGTGAGCGCGGCGTGCACCACGTCGGTGGTCTTCCAGGGCTGCCCGGTGGAGAGATAGGTGTAGGGGGCGATCAGGTCGGTCTCGTTCTGCGGGTTGTACGTGGTGGCGTTGTAGTAGTCGTACGGATCGCCGTGCACCCACACCCGGCGGGCGGTGCCCTCGGGGTCGGCGAGGAGCTGGTCGTAGGCGAAGAAGGAGTCCAGACGCTTTCCGGCCGCCTCCGGGCCGCCGATCAGGTCGATCATGCCGGGCAGGTCCTGCGGGACGAGCCACTGGTACTGCCAGGCGGTGCCCTCGTGGAAGCCGGTGCCCCGGGCCGGGTCGGCCGGTCCGGTGAAGGCGCCGGAGGCGTCGCGGGCACGGAAGAAGCCGGTCGACGGGTCGAGGACGTTGCGGTAGTTGCGGGCGCGGGCGGCGTAGCGGGCCGCGTCCTCCGGGTGGCCGAGACCGCGTGCCATCTGGGCCAGCATGGCGTCGGAGAGGGCGTACTCCAGGGTCGCGGAGGCACCGAAGTGGTAGTCGGAGTCGCCCATCTTGGCGTAGGGGCGCCCCTTGACGTACGGCGCGAAGCCCTGCGCCAGATACTCCTTGTTGGCCTCGCGGCCGACGCCCGGATAGGCGGCCGGGGGCACTCCGTCGGCGTTCTTCCGCAGCGCGCGGTACGCCCGCTCCTCGAAGCCCTTCAACAGGCCCATGTGGTAGGCGGTGGTGAGGAACGGGGTGACCGGGTCGCCGGTCATGATGTTCGTCTCGACCGTGCCGTAGCCCCACTTGGGCAGCCAGCCGCCGTCCTCGTCGATCCGCACCACCGAGCGCGCCATGTCACGGGCCTCGCGCGGGGCGAGCAGGGCGAGGAGCTGGGCCTGGGTGCGGTACGTGTCCCAGAGGGACCAGTTCTGGTAGTAGGTGAAGCCCTTGGCGTGGTGGGGCTTCCGGTCCCAGCCGGTGTAGCGGCCGTCGGCGTCGTTCCCGATGTTCGGCGCGAGGAACGAACGGTAGAGGGAGGAGTAGAAGGTGCGGCGCAGGGTGTCCGCGCCGCCGCCGACATGGACGGTGCCGAGCCGCCGCTCCCAGTCCGCGCGGGCCCGCTGCCGCACCGTGTCGAACGAACGGCCGCCCTCCGCACGGAGGTTGACGGCCGCGCCGCGCGCGTCCACGTACGACAGGGCGGTGGTCGCCTCCACGGTGCGGTCCCGCGTGGTGTCGAACCGTACGTACGCCCCGCCCGTCCCCGTCTTCGCGCCGTCGGTCACGGTGGAGCCGGTCCAGGTGCCGTGGGCGGTGAAGGGGCGGCTGAAGCGGGTGATCGTGTAGACGGTGTACGGCCCGGTGTCGCGGCAGAAGCCGTGGCCGCCGATCCGGGTGCGCACGGTGCGGTCGTCCAGGATCTCGACCTCGCTGCCGCCCGGTTTGTGCAGCGACTGGGCCGCGTTGAGCAGGACGTTGGCCTTGGTGGTGGCCGGGAAGGTGTAGCGCTGGACGCCGGTGCGGGCGGTCGCGGTCAGCTCGGCGCGGATGCCGGAGTCGAGGGCGACGCGGTAGTAGCCGGGGCCGGCCTCCTCGTCGGCATGGCTGAACCCGGCGGCGTAGCGGGCGTGGTCGGTGGAGGTCACGTCGCCGGTGGTGGGCAGGACGGGCAGGTCGCCGCCGATCGGGCAGCCGACGCCGGAGAGATGGACCAGCGAGAAGCCCCGGATGCGGCTCTGCCCGTAGTCGTAGCCGGTGCGGTGGCCGGTGTCCGGGGAGAGCTGGACCATGCCGAAGGGCACGGTGGCGCCGGGGAAGGTGTTGCCCTCGTTCCGGCTTCCGATGAAGGGGTTGACCAGGTCGGCGAGGTGGCCGTCGGCCCGCGCCGCGGCCCCGGCGGTGGCGCCTGCGGTGGCCCCTGCGGGAGCGCCCGCGGCGGAACTCGCGGCGGGGCTCTCGGTGGGGTTCGCGACCAGCGCGGACGCTGCCAGCACTCCGGCCAGGCACAGCCGGGTACGCCGGGTCCGTCTCATGGATGGCCTCTCGGGGTTCGACGTCGTTGCCTGCATCGTGCGGGTCGGACGACGTGAACCCGGGCATCCCGGGCGGAATGTGTCGGCGCGTCGCGGAACTGGCCGTGCGTGGAGCGGGGGTCAGGACACCAGTTGCCCCTTCCCCAACGCGATGACCCCGCCCTTCGAGACGGTGTACAGCTCGGCGTCCCGCTCCGGGTTGACCCCGATGGTCGCGCCCGGCGGAACCTCCACGTTCTTGTCCAGTACGGCGCCCCGCACCACCGCGCCCCGGCCCACGCGCACGTTGTCGTGCAGCACCGAGCCCTGGACGACCGCGCCCGGGTCGATCCGCACCCCCGGCGAGAGCACCGAGCGGGTGACCTGGCCCCGGATCAGGCAGCCCGCGCTGATGATGGACTCGCTCGCGATGCCGCCCGCGTTGAAGCGGGCCGGGGAGAGCTGGCCCGAGTGGGTGTAGATGGGCCACTGGCGGTTGTAGAGGTTGAACGCCGGACGCTCGGCGATCAGGTCCATATGGGCGTCGTAGTAGGCGTCGAGCGTGCCCACGTCGCGCCAGTAGCCCTGGTCGCGGCTGGTCTCGCCGGGCACGTGGTTGTCGCCGAAGTCGTAGAGCTGGGCCTCGCCCCGGCCGGTGAGCTGGGGCAGGATCGAGCCGCCCATGTCGTGCACGGACTCCTCGTCCTCCGCGTCCCGTTGGAGCGCCTCGATCAGGACCTTGGTGGTGAAGATGTAGTTGCCCATCGAGGCGAACACCGAGGCCGGGTCGTCGGCGAGGCCGGGCGGGTCGGCGGGCTTCTCCAGGAAGCGCTGGACCGTACGGCCGTCCGAGCCCGGGGTAATCACGCCGAACGACGAGGACTCCGCCCGGGGCACCCGCATACCGGCCACCGTGACACCCGCGCCGCCCTCGATGTGCTGCCGGAGCATCTGCCGGGGGTCCATGCGGTAGACGTGGTCGGCGCCGAACACCGCGACGTACTCGGGCTGTTCGTCGTGGACCAGGTTGAGCGACTGCAGGAGCGCGTCGGCACTGCCGAGAAACCAGCGCGGGCCGAGCCGCTGTTGCGCCGGGACCGGGGTGACGTAGTTGCCGAGCAGGCTGGACATCCGCCAGGTGGTGGTGACGTGCCGGTCCAGCGAGTGCGACTTGTACTGGGTGAGCACGCAGATGCGTAGCACGTCGGCGTTGACCAGGTTGGACAGCACGAAGTCGACCAGCCGGTAGGTGCCGCCGAAGGTGACCGCGGGTTTGGCGCGGTCCGTGGTGAGCGGCATCAGCCGCTTGCCCTCCCCGCCCGCCAGGACGATCCCGAGTACCGAAGGTCCCCCTCGCCGCATGGCCACTCCCCTCACCGTGGATGAACCCATGGATGCCCCCGCACCGGGGGGACTAAGCCTGCGCGAGGATCTCCCCGTACAGCGCCACCGTGCGCCGGGCCACCGCGTCCCAGCCGAACTCCGTCGTCGCGCGCACCCGTCCGGCCTCGCCCATACGGGCGCCCGCCGCCGGATCGGCGAGCACGGTGTCCAGGGCGCGGGCGAGGTTCGTCTCGAACTCCCCGTCCACGTCGACCAGTAGGCCCGTGCGCCCGTCGTCGACGACCTCCGGGATGCCGCCGGTCCGGGAGGCCACCACGGGCGTCCCGCAGGCCATGGCCTCCAGATTGACGATGCCCAGCGGCTCGTAGACCGATGGGCACACGAACACGGCGGCGTGGGTGAGGAGTTGGATGACGTCCGTGCGCGGCAGCATCTGCGGGATCCACAGCACGCCCGCCCGCTCCGCGCTCACCTCCTGGTACAGCTCGCGGAACTCCCGGTCGATCTCCGGGGTGTCGGGCGCGCCCGCGCACAGCACCACCTGCGCATCGGGGTCGATCCGCCGTACGGCACGCAGGAGTTGGGGTACGCCCTTCTGCCGGGTGATCCGGCCGACGAAGAGGACGTAGGGCCGCTCGGGGTCAACTCCGTTGCGGACCAGGGCTTCCGTACCCGGATCGGGGCGGTACAGACCGGTGTCGATGCCGTTGTGGATCACGTGGACGCGGGCCGGGTCGAGTGCCGGGTAGCAGGCCAGGATGTCGTCGCGCATCGCGCCGGAGACGGCGATCACGGCGTCCGCCGCCTCGATCGCGGTGCGCTCGGCCCAGCTCGACAGGGCGTATCCGCCGCCGAGTTGCTCGGCCTTCCAGGGGCGCAGCGGCTCCAGCGAGTGGGCGGTCACGACGTGCGGGACGCCGTGGAGCAGCTTGGCGAGGTGGCCTGCGAGGTTGGCGTACCAGGTGTGCGAGTGGACCAGGTCGCGGCCCTCCAGCGCGGCGGTCATGGAGAGGTCCACGGAGAAGGTGCGCAGCGCGTCGTTGGCGTCGTCCAGGGCGGGCCAGGGGCGGTGACGTACGACGCCGGTGCTGCGGCCCTCGCCCCAGCAGTGCACCTCCAGGTCGACCAGCTGGGACAACTCCCGCGCCAGGAACTCGACATGGACGCCCGCACCGCCGTACACGTCCGGGGGGAACTCCCGGGTCAGCAGTCCCACTCGCACCGGACAACCCCCTGGACTCGGCGGCAGGTTCCCTCATGGTCACCCAGAAGCGGCGCGCGGGGAAGAGCCCGGGGCGCGGGTGAAGCAGCAGTCTCCGCAGACCCCGCCACCGGGGACGCGGTAGTAGAGGCAGCAGCTGCGGCGGCGGAACGCGGTCCCGGCACGCACTCCGGTGCCGCGCAGCGGGGGCCGGGCGAACAGGGCGTCGGTGAGGGCGGCGGCTCGCTCGGCCACGTCGGTACGGCCGTTCGCCCGTGCCCAGTGGTCCAGTTGGCGCGCGGCTCCCACGAGCGCCGAGGCCGCGTTGCCCCACAGGAGCCCGGCCGCGATCCCGTGGCGGACTCTCAGGGTGTCCCCCAGGGGTTCGAGGTGGGCGCGCAGGACGGTGTCCGCGAGGGTGTCCGCGTCCCCCGGCAGCGGGCGTACGCCGGTGAGCCACAGGTCGTCGGGGGCGCTCGCCGCGGGGTCCCAGTGGAGCGGTCCCAGGTCGGGGACCTCGCCGTACAGCGCGGCGCAGGCCAGCGCGGGCGACCACAGCCGGGCGGCGAGGCCCTGTTGCGCGATGGAGGCGCGGACGCGGGGCTCGGTCGTACGGAGGCGGTCGCCGATCAGGGCGACGCGGGCGTCCAGGGCGTCGAGTTGAACGCCGGGACCGGCCGTCCCGTACACCTCCGTGAGGAGCTGCCCAGGCGCGCGGGCACCGTCCGGGAGCGTGCGCAGGGCGAAGAAGCCGCCGAGCGGGCGCAGTGCGGTGAGGTCGGGATCGAGGGCCACGTCCGCACTTGTATCAGGCGTATCAGGGTCGGCTCGGGGTCGGACGTCAGGGCGGAGTCAGGGCAGGGCGGGCGAAGTCACCCGCCTCGGGGATGATCGGGAGGCTTTCGTACTCCATCGGCAGTAGGACGCATCGCGTGCTCAGGGACGACGACTTGGGGCGCGCGGTGGGGCAGAGTTGCGCCCATGGAAGCCAGCCGCGCGCCGCGCAGGGTCCAGCGAACCCATGTCCGAGGGAGCCGTTCATGAGCGCCCTCGCACTGTCCGTCCTGTTGTCGTTCGTGTCCGCCGTGGCGTACGCGGGCGGCGCCCTCGCGCAGGAGCGGGTCGCGGTGTCCTGCCCCGACGCCCGGTTCCTGCCGCTGCGCCGGGCCGGCTGGTGGGCGGCGCTCGGACTGAACGGGCTCGGCGCCGTACTGCACGTCGTCGCGCTCGCCTACGGCCCGCTGAGTCTGGTCCAGCCGCTGGGCGCGCTGACCATCGTCTTCGCGCTGCCGATGGCGGTGCTGTTCGTGGGCCGTCCGACGGGGGCGGCCGCCTGGCGGGGTGCGGTCATGGCGACGGCGGGGCTCGCGGGGCTGCTCGCCCTGGTCGGCTCGGCCGAGGCGCACAACCTGGACCCGGCCCGGCGGATGGCCGTCGCGCTGGTGACCGGCGGGGTGGTCGTGGCGCTGATCGTGGCGGGCCGCGCCGCGCACCGCAGTCCGGCGGTGCGCGGGGTGTTCCTCGCGGCCGGAGCCGGTACGGCCTTCGGCATGGGATCGGTGTTCACGAAGACGGTCGCCGCCGACTGGAGCGACGGGCCCGGCCTCGGCGATCTGACCTCGCTGGCACTCATCGGCGTGTTCTCGGCGGCGGGCGTGCTGCTCTCGCAGGCGGCCTACCGGGGCGGTGGCCTGGCCGCCCCCCTGGCCACGCTGACCGTGGTCAACCCGGTGCTGGCGGCGGTGGTCGGCATTCTGATGTTCGGCGAGACGTTCCGCCACGGCACGACGGGCACGATGCTCGCGCTGGCGTGCGGGGTGGTGACGGCGGGCGGCCTGATCCTGCTGACGACGGAGCGGCCGGAGGCGGAGGCGGAGGCGGGCGCGGAGGTGCCCGCGGCGCGGGCGGAGCTGTCCGAGGCGTGCGCCGAGGGCCTGCTGCCGGTGGATTTTCCGGTGGACGCCGTCAAGCTGCTGCCCGCACCCCGGCGCGCCGAGGCGCTCGTACCGGACGTGGACGCCGTACGCGGACCTGAGGGACGCGCCGCCTGAACGGTTCGCGGGAGCGGTTGAACGTAGTACGGCCCGTCGGGCCCGGCCGCAACGGCCGGGCCGCGCTCAGAGCCTGACGCCGTGTGACCTCAGGAACCCGAGCGGGTCGACGTCCGTGCCGAAGCCGGGGCCCGTCCGCACCTCGAAGTGCAGGTGCGGGCCCGTCACGTTGCCGGTCGCGCCGGACCGGCCGACGCGCTGCCCCATGGCCACGTTCTGCCCGGCCCGTACGGCGATCGCGGAGAGGTGGGCGTACTGCGTGTACCGGCCGTCGGCGTGCCGGATGACCACCTGGTAGCCGTACGACCCGCCCCAGCCCGCCGCCACCACGTGCCCGGCGGCGGCCGCCCTGACCGAGGTGCCGGTGGGCACCAGGAAGTCGACGCCCGTGTGGTAGCCCTTCGACCAGTGGGAGCCGCCCGCGCGGTAGCCGGTGCCGACGGCGGCGCTGACCGGGGCCATGAACCCGCTCGTGGGGGCGGGTTGCGCGGCGGTCTTGTGGGTGGGGGCCTTGGGCGTGGGCGCCTTGTGCGCGGGCGCCCTGGGCGCGGGGGTCCTGTGTTCCGGGGCGGCCTGCTTGCGCGCGGGCTTGCTCTCCGGGGTCGTCGTACGGGCGGTCGTCCCGGAGCCGGGCCGCAGGCTGAGCCGCTGCCCCGGCAGGATCAGGTCGGGATCGGAGCCGATGGCCGCCCGGTTGCCCGCGTACAGCCCGCGCCAGCCGCCGCGCACGTCGTGCTCGTCGGCGATGCCGGAAAGGGTGTCGCCGTGCACGACCGTGTACATCTCGGCGCGGCCCGCGCGGGACTGGGGGATGGTCTGCGGGCTCACGTCGTGCGCCTTCTCGCTCCGCGCGGGGCGGACGGGGGCGCTTTCGGTGTGTGGCGTGGCGGTGCCCGTGCGGGCCGGGGTGGCGGCGGTGTGGGCCGGGGAATAGGCCGGGGCTCCGCCCCTGGTGAGCCCCGCCCGTACCGAGCAGACGGGCCACGCGCCCGGACCCTGTCCGTCGAGGACCTTCTCGGCGACGGCGATCTGCTGCTCGCGGGTGGCCAGGTCGGCGCGGGGTGCGTAACGGGTGCCGCCGTACGCCTCCCAGGTGGAGCGGGTGAACTGGAGCCCGCCGTAGAAGCCGTTGCCCGTGTTGATGCTCCAGTCGCCGCTGGACTCGCAGGCGGCGACCTTGTTCCAGGTGGAGGAGGCGGCCGCGTCGGCGGTGCCGGCGGCGACCAGCGGGATCGCGAGTCCGGCGCCTCCCGCCGTGACGGTGAGTGAGGCCCGGTTGATCCTGCTGGGCTGGTACCGGCGATGCCGGCCGCGTACGGCCATCTCCGCAATCCCCTCGACATGTGCCAGGAGGGGCAAAAGTAAGCGTGGGGAACAGGCCGTGACAAGAGGGGAATCCGGCCGAAGTCGGCGGACGATTCGCCCCTTGTGGGCGTTTTCTGATGGGGTGAAAGCAGCCGCCTCCCCGGGCACGGCGGTGCCCTCCGCAGCGGATTTCGCCCTACGCTCCCGTGAACTGAGCCGAGGGGCGCCTCCCGTCCGTAAACATGCGTGGCGGGCCGGATGTGCGCCCGCCGGGGCGGCGCGACAGGATGGGCCGCGAGGCCCGCACCGACGGAGCCGCACACCACGATTGCAGCTAGGGAGCACGGTATGAGCAGTTCAGCGCAGATCGGCGTCACCGGCCTCGCGGTCATGGGCCGCAATCTGGCCCGGAACTTCGCGCGCAACGGCTACACGGTCGCCGTGCACAACCGCACGGCGTCGAAGACGCGTGAGCTGGTCGAGGAGTTCGGCGGCGAGGGCGAGTTCGTCCCGGCCGAGACCGCGAAGGAGTTCGTGGAGGCCCTGGAGCGCCCGCGCCGCCTGGTCATCATGGTGAAGGCCGGTGAGCCGACGGACGCGGTGATCGAGGAGTTCGCGCCGCTCCTGGAGCCCGGCGACATGATCATCGACGGCGGCAACGCGCACTTCGCGGACACCCGGCGCCGGGAACGGGAACTGCGCGAACAGGGCATCCACTTCGTCGGCACGGGCATCTCCGGCGGCGAGGAGGGCGCGCTCCACGGGCCGAGCATCATGCCGGGCGGCTCGGTGGAGTCGTACGACTCGCTGGGCCCGATGCTGGAGAAGATCTCCGCGAAGGCGGCCGACGGCGCCCCCTGTGTGACGCACGTGGGCCCCGACGGCGCCGGGCACTTCGTGAAGATGGTGCACAACGGCATCGAGTACGCCGACATGCAGCTGATCGGTGAGGCGTACCAGCTGCTGCGCGACGTCGCCGGCTACTCCCCCGCCGAGATCGCGGACATCTTCCGCACCTGGAACCGGGGCCGTCTCGACTCCTACCTGATCGAGATCACCGCCGAGGTGCTGTCCCACGTGGACGCGGAGACCGGCAAGCCCTTCGTGGACGTGGTGGTCGACCAGGCCGAGCAGAAGGGCACCGGCCGCTGGACGGTCCAGATCGCCCTCGACCTCGGCGTCCCGGTCTCGGGCATCGCCGAGGCGGTCTTCGCCCGCTCGCTCTCCGGCCACGCGGCGCTGCGCGAGGCCTCGCGCGACCTGGCGGGCCCCACGCCGACGCCGCTGAGCAAGGAGGAGGCCGCCGCCTTCGCGGACAAGGTCGAGCAGGCGCTGTACGCCTCCAAGATCGTCTCGTACACCCAGGGCTTCCACGAGATCGCGGCGGGCAGCGCGGAGTACGACTGGGACATCGACCTCGGCGAGGTCGCCTCGATCTGGCGCGGCGGCTGCATCATCCGCGCGGCCTTCCTCGACCGCATCCGCGCCGCGTACGACGCCCGCCCCGACCTGCCGAGCCTCCTCTCCGACGAGACCTTCGCCCGCGAGATCGCCGAGGCCCAGGACGACTGGCGCGAGGTCCTCGTCGCCGCCACCCGCCAGGGCGTCCCCGCCCCCGGCTTCGCGGCGGCCCTCGCGTACTACGACGCGCTGCGCGCGGACCGCCTCCCGGCGGCACTGACGCAGGGGCAGCGGGACTACTTCGGCGCCCACACCTACCGGCGCGTGGACAAGGACGGCTCGTTCCACACGCTGTGGGGCGGGGACCGGGCGGAGGTCCAGGCGTAGGTGACGCGCGGAGGGGTGGGGTGGCGGAGGCGACCGGAGTCGCCGAGGCTGCCTCGCCCCTCCGGGGTGAGCGGGAGCCGGGTCGGACCAGGCCCTTCACTCCTCCGGCGTGAGCGGCGGCCCCGGCTCCGGGTTCGGCACGGGCTCCGGGCCCGGCGGAATGGGAGACGGTGACGGCCCCGGCGGCACGGGTGACGGCGGCGGGACCGGCTCGGGACTCGGAGGCACGGGCGGCACCGGAGACGGTGGCGTCGGCGACGGGCCGGGCGGCACCGGGGACGGCGGGGTCGGCTCAGGACCTGGCGGTACCGGAGGCGGCGTCGGCCCCGGTCCCGGCGGCGTCGGCCCGGGGCCCGGTTCCGGAGGCGGTACGGGGCTCGGCTCCGGAGGCGGTACGGGGCTCGGGTACGGATCCGGCGGCGTGGGACCCGGACCGGGCGGCGGGGCCGGGGGTACGGGGTCGGGGTTCGGCTGGGTCATGACTGTCCTCCGGGCGGTCCCGGAACTGGTGGCCACGGGACCACCACCCGACTACCCGCAGCCCGCCGCCTCACTCGGCCCCGACCCACAACCGGTCAGGCGGACACGGCCTGCGGGCTCCGCTCCTGGTCCGACCCCGGCACCGGCTCGGAGGGGTCGGCCCCGAGGGCGACGATCCGGTTCTCCCCGTCGACATGCACGACCTTCGGCTTCAGCGCCCGCGCCACGGCGTCGTCGACCTGCGCATAGCTGATCAGAATCACCAGGTCCCCGGGGTGCACCAGATGCGCGGCCGCCCCGTTGATCCCGATCACCCCGGACCCACGCTCACCCTCGATGACGTACGTCTCCAGCCGGGCCCCATTGGTGATGTCCACGATGTGCACGAGCTCGCCGGGCAGCAGATCGGCGGCGTCCAACAGGTCCGCGTCGATGGTCACGGATCCCACATAGTGCAGGTCGGCCTGGGTGACGGTGGCGCGGTGAATCTTGGACTTGAACATCGTGCGCAGCATTCTTGACTCCCGAAAGACGGCTCCCTGCCTGCTTTCTGCAGGTCAAGGGCACTATCCATTCTACACTGGCGCGCACCGGGCTCGAAGATCGTGAGGAACATCGGTTCGATCAGGCGAGCCGCTTACCGGTAGCACCAGATCTGAGCGGAATCACCTACCCGTACCTCCTTAGACGCCATTTCACTGGTGAGTCTGCGGTTACATATGAGGGTCGCGATGAAGGCGGGGAAGTGTTCCGGCTTGCTCGTAGCGACGACGGAGACGACGGCAGCCGGACAACCAAGGACAGGGTCCGCTCCACGGCCCAGCGGTGCCGGCCCAGGTATCGGGACGACTCGACGCCCTTGCGGGCGAGACGGTGCTGGATGCCACAGGAAGCAAGCCATCGTCGCAGGCGGCGATAGTCGTAGCCTGTGTCGCCATGCGGCTTGCCGGCCGCCGACGCCGGAGGCCGCGACGGGAACGGATGGGCGGAATTCCGCGGACCAGCGGGATAAGAGCCTGGCTGTCGTGGAGGTTGGCAGCGGAGATGCCGATCGACAGGGGCAGGCCCCGGCGGTCCACGAGCAGGTGGATTTTCGATCCCTTCTTGCCGCGGTCGGTCGGATTCGGTCCTGCCAGCTGCCCCCTTTGAGGGCCCGGACGCTGACGGATCCGATCGCGTACCGCGACCAGTCCAGCTCACCCCGGGCGCCAAGTCCGTCCAGGACCAGGCGGTGGAGCTTGGCCCACACCCTGGCCGCGGTCCACTCGGTGAACCGCCGGAAGGCGTTGACCCCGACAGCCCGAAGCCCGGCGGGAGTTGATTCCAGGTGCAGCCCGAAGTGCCCACGAAGACGATCGCGGCCAGCACCTCGCGATCCCCTCTCCGACGACGCCCTCCGCCCTGCAGACGAGCCGGCGCCGGGGGGCGCCACCCGCTGGAACAACGTCCACAGCTCTTCTGGCGCCATCCGCTCTACAAGTCGTCTAAATCATCATCACAACAAAGAAAGAGCCCACCAGCAAAAACCCGGCAATACCTGAAATGATGCCATTTCGGCGGAGTGCCGACACATCCTCCAGATCACCTTTTCGCCTCAGGTCACGAATGGTGAAAAAAGATGCGGCGGCGAGAACCAGAGCAATTCCCCCGATTCCACACAGGATGAAACCTGTCAATCTGAGCCACAACAGGGCGCCACTCGCCTCGGAAGCAGCCTCGTACATCGGACCCCCTTGATCACCCGGACGGAGAACCAATCCAACGTACGGCACATCCGGCAGCTCCCTGTCTGCTTTCTGCAGGGCAAGGGCGCCGTTCACCCTCCACCGCCACGCCTCGGAGTCGACGGTTCAGAGCGGCAGTCGCCCGATCTCCTGCCGCGCCCCCTCGAACAGCATGCGAGCGCGCTTACGCCGGAACTCCATCCCGACGCGGTCAAGGTGTCGGCGTCCACGCTCGGAGGTCCCCACGACGAGGGACGCGGCGAGGTTCTTCGTGATCACGGCCGGTACCGCCCACGGCAGCGTGACGGGAAGGCCCAGGTCCTGCAGGCTCCGCTTGCCGAGGAAGTACCGCAGCATGCCCAGGAGACGTGCCTGGGCGTAGCGGGCGCGGAGTGAGGTCAGCCGGCCGTGGTCCAGGTGTCGTTCTCCGTCGACGATCGCGGCCGACAGGGCCGCACCCGCAGGGGTCTGGCCGTCCTGGGCGAGCAGGACGTGGTAGTTGAAGGTGTTCTGCTCGCGTTCCGTGTCGAAGAGCCAGTCCTCGTTCACGCCGAGGAGCAGGCCGACGTACTTCCAGAGGTGCATCACCGCGAGGGAGTCCTCCGCGCTCACGTGCCTGCCGAGGAAGCGGGCGCCCAGGAGGAGGGTGCTGTTGAAGAGGCCGAGGGTGCCGGCCTGGTCGGACTGATTGACGGGGAGGCCCCAACGGTCCACGTCCCAGCGGCCGTTGGTCTCGAAGCGGTCGTTGATCAGCGCGTGCATCGCGCGTACGTGGACCGTGAGCCGGAACCCCTCTCCGTCGCGTCGCATCCCGCCCGGCTCGACCACCGCACGCGTCCACGTCTCGGTCTCGCCGAGCCGTCTCATGGCGTTCGAACCCGACAGACCGCCCGTGGCGACCAGCAGGTCGGCGGGTCCGCCGTACCGGTAGCCGCCGATCAGGGAGAGCTGCAGCAGGACATCGGTCGCGGTCCGTCCCATCCGCCGGACCACGGCGGCGCCCCGCTCCAGGAGGTCGAAGTCGACCCAGTCCGGCACCTCGTCGACGACCGCGAAGAAGCTCAGCAGGGCGGCCGGGGCATCGGGGACGGACTGAACGCCCTCGTCGAGTGCCGTCCTGAACTGGGCCATGGTGACGCGTTCCGTCTTCGCGGTGCCGTCCTTGCGCATGGCGCGGACCAGGGCCGCTCCCGGTTCGTCGCGGGCGTACATACGTCGGCCGATGAGGTCGAGCAGCTCCTCGTCCACGTGATCGACGCCGGCCACGCGCCGCAGGACTCTGCCCATGCGGAGGCTGCGCTCCGGTGCGCCGCGGAAGCGTCGCGGATACGGCGAGGTCTCCCGCCCGTCTTGTGCGTCGAGTGGAGTCACGTTTGGATGCTGACACGAGCGATTACTCGCGTTCAATTCGCGTTCTCGGAGTGAACATGACCCTTGGCTCACCGCGGCGTGCAGCCCGACGGATCCCCCGGCAGGACCGGTCCCGCGCCATGGTCGAGCGGATCCTCACGGCCGGTCGCGAGGTGCTCCTGGAGCGGGGGTACGAGCGCGCCAGTACCAGCCGGATCGCCGCCGCTGCCGGGATCAGCCCGGGGTCCCTGTACCAGTACTTCCCGGACAAGGAGGCGATCCTTGGCCGGGTGCTCGATCAGTACGTCGAGCGGCTGCACCTTCGCATCACCGACGCGTTCGTGTCCCACCTCGACGCCACCGACAGCGTCCGCAGCACGATCGGGGCCCTGCTGGACGCCCTGGAGGGCGACGCCGGTCTGCTGCGCGTGGTCTACGAGCAGCTGCCGCGCAGCGCCAACCCGCAGCGGGCCGAGTTCGTACGGCGCGTCGACGACCTCGTGACCACCGCGCTCCTGTTCCGGCGCCGTCCGGCCGTGGGGCCGGTGCGTTCGGGGGCCTGGATTCTCGTGCGCACCATCGAGTCCGTGACGGTCGGCTACGTCCTCGATCCCCCGCCGATCGACCGCGAGGCGATCATCGACGAACTCACTCGGCTCATCGAGGGGTATCTGGCCGCCCCTTCCTCCCCTGGGGCCGCGCCCTGACCCCATGAGGCGGCTTACGCCAACTCGACGGTGACCCCGCGTCGTTCGAAGCAACTGACGATCTGGTCCAGCACGGAGGCGTTCGGGAGGTAGGTGGGCAGGCTCCCGAGCGCGCCCACCGCCACCTCGGAGTTCTCCCAGACGAGACGGAAAGGAGCGGCCGGGCCGAATCCGCCGAAGAGGCAGTCGTCGAGCGCGGCGATGTTGCTGCCGTAGTGCCCGCCGGGCCCGTTCATGGCCTCGCCAATGGCGCAGTAGAAACTCGTGAGATCACTGATGTTCGCACCATCGAGGGTGTACCGCTCACGACGCGGGTCCACCTTCTCGCCACCGCGCCGGTACTTCCCGGCGACCTCGATCCACCCTTTCCTCCGGCCTGCCGAAAGGCGCACCCACTCGTTCACGGAGGCAGGCGGTCCACTGCTCCAGGCTCTCCAGACTTCACCGGCCCCGGCTTCGGGCAGCGAGCCCACCCAGCAGGCCACCGTGGCCACGGCCGTCCCGTCGCCCCCCTCCTCCCAGTGCTCCAGCGTCACGGCTCCCACGAAATACGAGCCGATGGTCCGACCGGTCGTGTCGTGGACGTCGATCCACGCGTTCCCGAGTTCGCCCCCGAGATCCCCTCGGGCCTGCCACGCCCTCCGCAACACCCCCGACGGCTCCACTCCGATCAGCCGGGGGCGCACCCAGAATCCGTCCCCCTCACCATCGAAATCCACCTCGGAACTGAATTCGGACAGGGCGTCCGCATGTCCAACGAAGAAATCCTGGACGTCGGAGAAGAATCCGAGATTCCTGCCGTCTTCGTCGTCCGCGCGGAGGGAGAACATGAGACTTCCATTCTTGGATGGAACCCTGGGAACTCACACAGGCGAACTCCCAGGGTTCCAGAGCAACCAACCGGCCGACGAACGGGATCGTGCGAATCATCCCTCGACCGTTTGCCCCGGCTACGGAACGGCACTAATCAGGCGATCCGGGGACGGTAAATCCGGATGTCTCGTCCCATGGAACTCCGTGCCACTCCGTCAGGGCGTAGGCCATGATCCGGTCATTGACCACAGGATCGGTTACCCCACTGAGAACAGTTGTCATCATGAGATCCCGCCCCTGAAGATCGTCGTTGCTCAACGCCTCACGAGCGCTCTCGAGGTAAATGTCCACGATCTCTCCGCCGACGCTCACCTGAATATACTGCTCCATGATCGCACCTCCGGGGCGGGCGACCTGGATTCTACTGGCAGCCCAGCCCTCGCCTTCCCTGATCGCACCAGGGGAGACGTCGGAATCATCAGCCAGCAGGTACGCCAGAAGGTGATGCAAGCACTCCAGAGCGGCCTTGCCGCCTGAACGCCCGAGGGCGCCACACTCAAATGCCATGATCGCTTACCCTTGAAACTCAGTCGCCGTCGAAAACATAGTTGGCGCGGACCCCGTACTTCTGCTCAATGTAAGCATCCTTCTTTACCTGCAATGGATCTTTACCCGCATTCCCCGACTTCGTCTCCACGTAATGCGCGACACCGCCATTCGAATCGAGAATTCCAATGTCGTAGACGCGATCACCCCATGGAGTGGGAAAGGTCAGCGGACCTGGATTTGTTGCGTCCGTGATGACCTTCATTCCCCGCTGCCGGTAGGAATCGGCAATGTGATCGCGATAGGCATCGCCAACCAGCTTATTGAGCTGCGGCTGACTGATCCCAAGCAGCTTGCAGAGGTTCTTGTCATCATTGTGGACCAGGACCGACGTGGCCCCCGCCAGCACATAGTACGTGTGCAGCTCACTGACAGTCAGGTTGTACATGTCCGCCGCACCAGGCCGGACCTTGACCGCAATGACCCGCACGTGCTTGTCGGCGGAAGTGTTCAGGGCGTGGCCGGGCTCAAGCTTTCCGGCCGGTATCCAGGCGTGGGTGGTGTCGTCCCAGAAGGGGTGGCGGGACGTGGTGTGGAGGGTCTGGGTCTTGCCGTCGGAGTCCTTGAACTGCACGTCGACCAGGTCGTTGTCATGGTTGACCAGCCATGAGGTGACCTCGCGGGAGCCCTGGTGCTTGCCGTTGCCGGGGTCGGCGCTCTCGACGTGGTCGCCGGGTTCGATCTTTCCGATGGGCTTGGTCGTGCCGTCGGCCATGAGGACCGGGGTGTCCGGGTCGAAACTGCACCCGCGACCGGCCGTCGGGGCTTCTCCTGAGCCGCTTCGGCCTCCTCCCCGCTGGCCCAGGCGGCCGAGCACGCGCCCGTTGCCGGCGATCAGGCCGCTTTCCGCACCGGCCGTGACGAGGTCGATGGGGTTGAACCAGTTGGCGCCGCAGTCCCAGTCGGACTCGCAGGCCAGCATCTTGCCCTTGACGCGCTGGTAGACCTCGGGATCGGAGCCGTCCTCCCGGGGAGCCATGCAGTCGTGGCTGTTCCCGTGGTTGAACGGGTCACAGACGTAGGCGGCCCACTTGCTGAAGTTGGCGGCTACCTCGTTGACATGCGGGTTGTCCGCCTCCATGTAGACGGCCGGGTAGATCCTGACGTACCACTTCCCGTCCTTCTCGCTCTTCACCATGTTGTTGGAGTCGCCGTGCGCGGCGGCCGGCAGCTTGCCCGTGTATCCGGCCCCGCTGTAGCCGTGAACTCCCACTCCGCCGGCACCACGAGGTGCCTTCTTCACGTACTCCTTGGGGTGGCCGTTGGAGCCCGTGCCGCCGATGGGGTAGCCGATACCGCACTGGTCGGCCATGCACAGCCCGGACGGGTCGCTGCTCGTGACGGGACTGTTGTTGGCGTAGGCGTAGGCGTTCAGGGTCTGGGGATCGGCCGTGGTCATCAGCGGATCGACGCTGAGGAACCGGCCGTTCGCCGCGTCGTACTCGCGGGCGCCGAGGTGGGTGAGGCCGGTGGACGTGTCGTCGGTGCCGCCGACGAAGCCCTTGGTCCCGGTCCACGTGGCCGGCTTGGTACCGCGTAGGCCGCCGAACGGCATGGTGCGCCGCTGGGTCTCGGCCTGGGTGGTGGCGTTGACGGACAGCTGGGCGGTGCCGTGGTGGTCGGCCAGGGTGAAGGAGATGCTGCCGTCGTTGGCCTGGACGGCCTGGTGGCCGCCGCCGACGTCGATGTAGCGGGTGCCCTTGGCGGTGGTGGCGTTCTTCGCCAGGGTGATCTCGGTGGCGCCGAGGTAGAGCGTGGTCTCCGTCGGGGTACGGCCGATCAGGCGGTTGCCGTCGGCATCGTACAGATACTCGGTGACCTTGTCGCTGCCGCCCGCCACCGGCTCGGTGACCTTGGCGAGATGCCCCTCGGCGTCCCAGTCCAGGGTCTGGGAGGTGCCGTTGGCCAGCAGCCGCGTGCGGGTGTTGCCCGCGTCGTCATAGGTGAAGGTGTCGGCGGACTTCCCCGATGCCGAGGTGGTGTCCACCGTGCCCAGGGCGTGCGGCCGGACCGCGCTCGGACCGGGGTCGGGGTAGTGGTAGTCCCGCCGGGTGTCCGGGGCCCCGGCCGTGGTGCCGTGCTGGGTCTCGGTGAGCCGGTTGCCGGTCTTGTCGTAGGTGTAGGAGTTCCAGTACGGGGCCGGTCCGCCCAGCACCCCGGTCGCGGGGTCCGTCGCGCAGCCGGTGTTCGGCTGGCTCCAGGCCTCGGTCATGCGGGCGAGGTAGTCGTAGGCGAAGCACTGGTTGTCGGTGCCGGAGCGGGACGTGTCCGAGACCGACAGGACGTTGCCCGCCTCGTCGTAGGAGTAGGTGTTGTACTGGTCGACGCCCGCGACGTCCTGGCGGTCCACCCGCGAGGTGGCCAGCCGCTGGGTGCCGTACTGATAGGTGTTGGTCTCGAACGTGCTCTTTCCGCCGTTGGCGGTGAGCGAGTACTGCAGCGGCTGGCCGGTGAGGCTGTACGCGGTGGTGGCGGTGAGGTTGAGCGGGCCGCTGACCTTGACGGGCCGCAGGGTGCCGTCCTCGTAGGTGTAGGTGACGGTGTCGGCGGCCAGGTCACCGGCCTTGGGGTAACCGACGCCCGCCACCGTGCCGGACTCGTTGTACGTGGTCGCCGACAGGTAGGTGCCCTGGAGCGCGGTGCCCTCGGCCGCGGGAATCACCACCGAGGTACGCAGCGGCCGGTACAGCCGGTCGTAGGCGACGACGCTCGACTTGTACTCCTGGCCGCCGCTGAAGCGCGAGCTGGACGCGAGCTGCCCCTTGGCTCCACTGATGGTGTCGTAGACCCACTTGGCGCGCAGGGTGCCGGTCGACGAGCCGTCGTGCAGCTCGGTCATTCGGCCGAGGCCGTCGTAGACGTGGGCGAGAACGGAGTTGCGGCCGTCCTTGCTGGTGGTGAGCTGGGAGCGGTCGTCGTACTCGAGGTGGCCGGCGCCCTTGTCGGGGTCGGTGGTGTCGGTGAGCCGCCCCAGCAGGTCGTATGTCCAGGTCCAGACGTTGCCCGCCGGGTCGGTCACCTTGGTGAGTTCACCATGGGGGCTGTAGCCGTAGGTGGTGGAGTCGTAGGCGGCGTCGGCGGCACGGGCGCGCAGCTGGCGCAGTTCGGTGGTGTGGCCGCGGGCGTCGACGAGGGACGTGGTGGCGGTGCCGCCGACCGGTGGGATCACCGTGGTGCGGTCGCCGCCGTAGATGGTCCTGGTGGTGCTCAGGACGGCGCCGCCGTCGCCGTTGCCGGCGGTCTTCCGCGACTCGGTCATCCGGCCCAGGCCGTCATAGGTGTAACGGCTCTGGGTCTCCACGCTCAGCGCGTCCTTGGGCTTGAGGAGCGTGGCCGACGGCGCGTCCGTGATGTAGTAGGGAGCGAACTCCTTGGCGGTCAGGCCGCGTTCGTCGTAGAAGGTGTCCGCCAGCAGCGTCCCGCCGTTCGGGCCGGGGGTCTGGGTCTGCCGGGGCCGCAGAAAGCCGTCGTAGAAGGTGTACGCGGTGTCCTGCGCACCGTTGTTGCCGATGGTCTTGGTGGTCACCACGACCGGCTGGTTCTCGGCGACGTTGTAGCCGAACTGGTAGCTGGGCGTCTGGCCGGTGGTGCGGTCCGCCTGCCACACCTTCGTGGTGCGGCCCAGCGCGTCGTAGGCGTAGGTGGTGACCTTGCTGTTGGTGTCGGACACGGTGAGCGGCAGGCCGCGCAGCGCCTCGTAGGCGGTGGTCGTCGTCTGTGCGGTCGTGCTGTCCCCGGCCGTGGCGGGCGGGGTGGTGGCCGTGCTGCTGGTGGGGAAACCCGAGGTGGGGGTGTAGGCGGTGGTGCTGGTCCGTCCGTCGGTGCGGGCGGTGCGGGTGAGAGTGCCGGCGGAGGTGACGGTGACGTCGGCGGTGAGGTCGGTGGTGGTCAGCGCCCGGCCGTAGCCGTCATAGGTGGTGCCGGACTCCAGGTAGGCCGCGGTCGTGCCGTTGTAGGTCTTGAGCTTGGCCATCCTGGTGAGGTCGCCCTTGACCGCGGCGGCGCCGTAGGCCAGGCCGTCGTAGGCGGTGCGGACGTCGGAGACGACGTCGGCCGGACGGCTGGTGGTGACGTCGCACGCCTTCGCGACCGTCTCGACCCGTGCCGGTGCGCCGAGGACGGCGCCGTCGGGGGCGTAGGTGGTCCGGGTGCACTGGTCGTCGGCCGCGGTGGCCGTGTCACCGAGGTCCTCGGTCTGGGTGACCAGGCCGGTGGCGTCGTCGAAGGTGTTGGTCTGTGCCGTGGTCCGCCACTTGGCGCCCGCGCCGTCGTCCAGCGAGGTCCACGCCTTGGTGGACGCGGTGCCGGAGAAGTTGGCGGTGACGGTGCCCCAGTCACGGACCTTCTGCGCGGTCTGGTGGTACCAGGGCCGGCTCACGGTCTTGGACAGCACATTGCCGCCGGGAGCGGAGTAGGTGACGGTCTTGTACGCGTATCCGGCCTGCGACTTGAGGTCGGTGATCGGGTCGCCCTCACCGGGGTCGAGGGTGACCGACACGGACTTGGTACCGCCGTCGGTGTTCTTCCGGTCGCCGTCCATGCCGCGCAGGAAGTACGTGTCGGCCTGTGTCCTCATCGCCGGGGCGCCGCTCTGACCGCCGGTGCGCACCCGCACATGGCCGTAACCGCGCCACTGCGACCAGGTCTTGGACTTCTCCTTGGTCAGACCGTCGTCATCGTCGTAGTGCCAGGCCGCGCCGTCCAGGTATTCGTACGTGGCGACCTGGTCGGGCGCGCCACCGGTGCGGTCGGTCGAAGTGACCGAGTCGGCCACGTACTTGTTGAACCACTGCAGGTCCGGGGCCTCGGTCGTGCTGCCGCCGATGTACTGCGGGAAACAGCGGGTGGTGTTGGTCTGCGGCGTGGGCAGCGAGGCGGCGTCGCACACCGGCGCCGAGTAGCCGACGTCGACCTGGCCGCCCGACTCGTCCGATACGGTCGACAGGCGGGACTTGATGTACGGCGCGTAGCCGTCACCGATCTTGTCGAGCCGGTTGGGGAGCTGGGTGTAGGCGAAGGTGACCTTCGGCAGCTGAATCGAGGCCGCGGTGTCGTAGCCGGTGTGCTGGATGGAGTCCAGCAGCAGTTGGTAGTCGGTGTCGGCCATGCCCCAGCGGTGGGTGAGCTTCCAGCTGTCGACGTTGCTGTAGGAGCCGGACACCAGCACCTGGGAGGTGACGTCGGTCAGCCGCTTGCGGGTGAAGAAGGCCGGGGAGACCCTGCCCTTGTCGCAGTCGGTGCCCGCGTCGCAGTTCAGGTCCCAGGGGGTGTCGTACCAGTACTGGGAGCCCGTGGTGATGGACGAGCAGGTGGTCTGGCTGTCGGGGATGCACCGCTCGCCGCTGGTGAAGTTGACCTTGGCGAGCGCCTTGGCCGAGTACATGGCCGTCGACTTCAGCCCGTACTCGACCCGGTCCAGGGTGCCGCCGCGGACGTAGGGGGTGTCGTCGGCGGCGGTGAGGTTGCGGCCGTAGGAGTTGGTCTCCTTGTCGTAGTAGTAGGCGATGGCGTTGCCGTGCGGGTCCACGACGTAGTCCAGGTTCCAGCGCCAGCCCTGCTGGCACCAGGACGCCGCGAAGGTCGAGGCGTTGCAGGGTTCGCCCGCGTTGTTGCCGAAGACCGGCACCGTCCACGTCGAATCGGTGGCCTCGTTGCCGCTGGCCCAGCCGGGCAACCGGTTGTAGCCGAAGAAGTACTGCGTGCCGTCGGGGGTCGTCACCCGCCAGTACTCGTCGTTGCGGGCGCCGTTGGAGCGGACGTCGGACGCCGAGCCGTAGATCCGGTCGACCTTCGTGCCGTCGTCGTTCTTCAGCTTGAAGGAGTTGGTGCCGTTGGGCACCAGCTCTCCGCCGGAGCCGTTCAGCGACAGGGAGGCGTTGTCGTACGCCCAGCACAGGTCGCCGGGCTTGTTCCCGTCGGCGTTGGTCACCCCGTCGTCGGAGCATCCCTTGTAGCTGCGCTCGATGAAGCCGGGCGACAGGTCGAATCCGTCACCGGCCCAGGACGCCTGGTTGTTGCTGTTGCCGGTCCGGCCGTCGACGCCGCCGGAGGAGTACGAGAGCGCGACCTGCGGGCCCAGTCCGCCGGGCACCTGCGGCACCGGCATGTCGTAGGACCAGCCGAACGAGCCGCTGTTGGAATCGATGCTCCAGGTCGACGACGACGAGAGCGAGGTGGCCTTGTAGTCGCCGCGGTCACCGGCGGCCGAGGTGGTGGCCGCCAGTACGGTCGCCCCGCTCGCGCCGAGCGCGACCGACGACGCGGTCAGGGTCCGCTTCTCGGTGTCGTTGACCGTCTTCACCGGCTCGGTGGTACGGCACTTCTTCACCTCCGGCGTCGTGAGCGCGCACGCCGGAAGCCGGACGAGGGTCAGCCGGGACGCGTAGTCGCCGCCGTAGAGCCCGGCGAACGACGAGTAGTCCAGCCCGGCACGCACCTTGCCGTCGTGACGTAAGGCGCCCTGCCGGGGAGTCAGGGTGAAGAGCGGCCCGTCGACCCCCGCCTTCCTGGCCGCCGCGCGGGACAGCATGCCGACGGTGTAGGTGCCGTCGGCCGCGTCCTTGGCCTTGCCGACCCGTGTGTCCAGGGTGAGCGGCAGTCCCTTGACACGGGTGGCCCCCTGGCGCAGCGTCACCGCCGCCGTACCCGCCTTCGGCCATGCGGTGGCCGGTGCCTTCGCGGGGGTGCGGGGCCCCTTCGTCACCGTGCGGGGCAGCGGCTTGCCCAGCGGGACGACGGCGACCGGCGACTGTGCCTTGGGCAGCGCGGGCTTGTGCCAGCCCTGGGCGACGGCGGGCAGTTCCGACGCCTGCAACAGCGCCGCCGTCAGCACGGTGGCCGTGATCACGGCCACCCGGCGCCACGGCCGGCCTGTTCCTGCGCGTGCTCTGACTGTCATGCGAGTCTGTTTTCCTTCTGTTGACGAGTGCTCCGCCGGGCGGCGGTCGTCGCCGCCCGGCGGAATACGGCAGTCGGAACGGGCCGGTCAGTCGCCGCTGGGGACGGCGGTCGCCACCCCCGGCATACCGACGGCGAGGTGGTCGATCTGGGTCTCGGTCAGCGCGCCCTGGAACACCCAGATGTCGGAGAGCGAACCGGGGAAGTACTGGCCGGAGGTGGTCCCGGTGGTGTCCCGGCCGAGCTGCAGGGTCTTCGCGGCCTTGTAGGTGAGCGCGTCGTCGGCCCACGAGATGCTCTCGGTGCAGCCCGGATCGTCCTGCACGCCGTCGTCGTCGGTGTCGGCGCAGGCGGTCTCCTGCAGCTCACCGTTGACGTAGAGGCTGACCTCCTTGGAGAACCCGTCGTAGACGAGCGCCACGTGGTTCCAGTCGGTGGGGCTGTAGAACATGCCGTTGCCGACGTCGGAGACGGCCGCGGAGTCGCTGTCGGAGTCGGCTGTGGCGATCCGCCAGCGGCCCGGATCGGTGGCCGGGGTGGCGCTGGGTTCGTAGCGCACGGAGAACGCGCTCTTCTTCGCACCCGGAGCGCTCATGACAGTGACCGGACCCGTGGGAGTCGCGGCCGTCTGGACGAAGGCGCTGACGGTGAAACTGGCGCTCGTGTCGACCGGGACCACGGGGGCCGCCGCGTAGTCGTCCGTGCCGTCGAGGACGACGGCGCCGTCGACCCAGCCCGAGCCCGTCTGGGCCCCGTTGTAGAGGGTCATGGCGTTGCCGGAGGCCGAGTCGTCGGGCGAGATCAACGGGGAACCCGCGGCCGTCTCGAACTTCCAGCGGCCCTTGACCAGGGCACGCTGCTTGAACAACTGCTGCACCTCACCGGCCGACACCGGACGGTCGAAGAGCCGCACGTCGTCGATCTGGCCCGGGAAGAACGAGGTGGGCACCCCTTGGAACGCGCTGGCGCCGATCTGCAGCGCTCCTCCGGCGTACCAGGTCGGCTGAAGGGCTGTGGTACCGGCCAGGCTTCCGTTGACGTACAGCGAGAGGGTGTCGGCCACGGTGTCCTGGACTCCGACCAGATGCGTCCACTCGCCGCCGTTGGCGGTGGTGCCCGTGGGCTGGAGGGCCCGCACCACCGTGGAATCGCCGGTGTCGGCACTGTGCTGGTTGAACACCCAGCGGTCGTAGGAGTTGGAGTAGTACAGCTCCGGCCCCGTCACCGTGGTGCCGATCTGGGAGACGACGGTCGCCGCGTGGGCCGGTTTCGTCTTCGGCAGCTTCACCCAGGCCGAGACGGCGAAGCTGTACGAGGTGTTGACGTGCGGCGTGCCCGCGGTGGCGTAGTCGTCGGTGCCGTCCAGGGTCAGCGCGTTGCCGTCCGCCCCGGCCGCTCCCGTCGTGGCACCTCCCTTGAGGACGGCGGGGTTCACGTCGGCCGCGCCGCTCAGGGCGGTCGCGTCGGCGGGGTCGTCCAGGTGGAAGACCATCCGGGCCGGACGTCCGCCGCTCGTGTTGGAGGTGTAGAGGGACGACACCTCGTTGGCCGACAGCGGCTTCTCGAAGGTCTTCACCTCGTCGATGGCCCCGGGGAAGAACGACGCGGGCGTGCCGCCCGGGGTGCTGGCGCCGATCAGCATGCCGCTGCGGGAGTTCCACGCCGTGCTGTAGGCCGTGGTTCCGGCCAGCGCACCGTTGACGTAGAGCTTCAGCAACTGCTCACTGGCGGAATAGATGCCGACCAGATGGGTCCATTCCCCCGCCTTCACTCCGCCCGCGGCGGCCTGCATGGCTCGTACCGGAGTGCCGGAGGCGGTGTCGGAGCTGTACTGGTTGAACACCCAGCGGTCGTACGCCTTGGAGTAGTACAGCTCGAAGCCCGGCTGGTTGTTGCCCCGCTGGGAGGCCACGATCGCCGCTTCGGAGGGCATGGCGGACAGCTTCACCCACGCGGACACCGAGAAACTGACATCGGTGTTGACGGCGGCGAGGTCGGTCGAGGCGTAGTCGTCGACGCCGTCGAACTGCACCGCCGTGCCGAACTTCCCTTCCACGTTCGGCGTCGGACCGCCGTGCAGGGTCGCGTTCACCGCGGGCGCGCTGCCCGCCGCCGCGGTGGCTCCGGCGGCCTCGTTCATCGACCAGGCGGCACGCTCGGGCTGCCCCGCCTTCACCCGGAACTGGTAGGTGCGGATCTCGGAACCGTTGCCGGCGGAGTCGAAGGACCGCGCCGTGAAGGTGTTGAGGCCCGGCTTGAGCGGCAGCACGGGTACGGTCCTGGCCGCTCCGGCCGAGGTGGTGACCGCGTTGGCGGAGACGGGGTCGCCGTTGATCCCGTACCAGTACTTCGTCACGTCGGAGACGGCGCCGGTGATCACGAAGCTGCCGTACTGGCCCACTCCGTCGTGCCAGGGGTCGTCCGGGTTCTCCGGGTCGGACGCCGGATAGAGGACGGAGGAGACCGTCGGCGCCTTGGGGACGCTCGTGTCGTACACGAAGTAGCAGGCGGTCGGGTCGCCGGTGTACGACCACGGCGAGTACTGGGCACCGTCGTAGGAATGGACGTACCAGTTGACCGTCTTGTTGGCCGGAACGGAGGGCAGCGTGATCGCGAAGTCCGAACCGGACTTCTTCGCCGTCGTCAGACCGGACTTCCAGCGGGTCACCACGCCCTTGCCGTCACCGGTGTCCCAGCTCGCCTGGAACTCCACCCGGACGGAGTCGCCGTCGGGGTCGGTGACGTCGTTGGCGTAGATCTTGCCCAGCGAGCGCACGCGGGCGGCGCTGTCGGGCTTCTTGCACGAGCCGCCGTATTCCATGGTCAGTTGGGACATCTTGATCTGCGGCGGCGGGCGGTTGTACTGCACGCGCAGATAGGCGTCGTCGGAGAACCGCTTCCAGCCGTATCCGTCGGTCTCGCTCCCGGCCCTCAGGCCGAAGGTCATCGTCGACCACTTCTTGTCGGCCGCCTGCTGCACCGCGGACTTCACGTCGAACTCCGCGTCCTTCGCGGCGCAGTCGGTGTACCCGTAGGCGAAGGACGCCGTCCTGAGCTGATCGATCCAGAAGCCGGCCGCGTTCTGCGAGTTCCACGTGGTCGACGAGGAGATGTCCTTGGTGCGCCACAGCTCCACGCTGCGCGCGGAGCACGAGGCCGACCAGGTGTTGCGGACCACGAACTCCGCCTGCAGCACGGTCCGGCCGGCGAACTTCGAGGTCGGGATGCGGTAGAAGAGCCGCTTGGTGTCGTTCGGCGAGCAGTAGGACCAGTTGCAGTATCCGAGGCCCGCGTCCGGATCGCCGTTGAACTTCCACTGCGGCGACGACGCCCAGTACTTGGAGGCCATCGTCCAGGCGGAGGCCTTCGGGGAGTACCACTGGGGGTCGATGAACACGGGGTAGACCGTGTCCTTGCCCTTGAGGACGGCCTGGTCCGGCGTCAGCACCAGCGCGTTCTGCGCGGCGGGAATGTCCACACCGACCTGCGCGACGTTGGCCGAGTCGGCGGCGACGGCTTCGGGGGCGGACGGTTCGCGACCGGTGGCGGCCAGGTGCTTCGAGGTGCTCGGCGATGCCTTGGCGGAGGGGGACGGCGACGTGGTGGCGGAGGTTGCCGCCTTGGCTGCCTCGGTGCCGGAAGCCTGGTTGCCGGACGCCTCGGTGGCGGGCGCCTCGGTGCTGGAGTCCCACATCACGGGGCGGGGGGCCTCAAAGACCGCGCTGCCGGCGCCTTGGTCGACCGCCGCCAGGCCGCCGTCACCGGTCTCCTTGACCCGCATGCCGTCGGCGTCCAGCTTCAGGCGTAGCGGGCTCAGTTCCGTACTCGCGGCGGCCTCGGCCGACTTGACGACCAGGAGCTGGGTGAAGCCGTCCTGCTGTGCCGTCATCCGCAGATCGACGCCGGGGAGCACGTCCGGGTAGGTGACGGTGTTGCCGTTCAGCTGCGGGGAGGGCAGGTCCGTGGGCCAGGAGAGGGCCAGTTCACGGCCGTTCTTCGTCATCCGCACCAGCGGGGCCGACCCGCCGCCGGAGAAGGTCAGTCCGACCGTCGTGGCCCTGGGCACCACCGTCCCGTTCGCGCCACGGGTCAGGGTGGTGTCGATGTCCCGCCATGCTCCGTCCACCCGGGTCCGCACCGGACGCAGGTGCTCCCTGGCCTCCAGGTGACCCTGCGGGGTGGCGTAGACCTCGCTGCTCTCACCGCGTTGCGAGGTGATCTCCACGGGCTTGCCCGTGCGCGCGGCCTCGGCCAGCGCCTTGGCGTCCTCGCCGCCGTCCTCGCTGCCACTGTCGCCCCCGGCGTCCGTGGCCGCCCCGCCCGTCGCGGCGGTCCCGGTGGCTTCGGCGGCATCGCCGACCGCCGGGCCGGATCTCGCACCGACCGCTGCCATGGCTTCGTTGGACGCACTCGCCGCCAGCACTAACGCGGCGGAGAGCACTACGCCGACTGTGCGCAGCCGGCGTCCCCCTCCGTACATGTTCAAGTGAAACCGCTCCCCACCAAGCCCAGTTGGGCTACAGATGCGACTCGATCAGATGATCGGCTCGCAACATAGGGGCAGGTCCGGACCGTTCACCAGACACGCGGAAGCGGGCAAAGCCAACAAGATCCACTAATCAAGCGAAGCCGATCCGTGAAGAACTTCACGTTTACTTTGCAAGATCTTCTTGAATCGTCCTTGGCGTCGTTTTTGCCACTCACGCCGCGCGGGCGTCGCGCCTCCGCTCAGCCGACGGTGACGGTGTAGGTGATGTGCTCGGGGGCCCCGTCGGGGCCGGTCGTCGCGGGGGGCTTGGCGGCGGTGTTCCCCCGGCAGGTGGTGAACGTGCAGTGCAGCAGCGTGAACCGGGTCGTCCCCCTGCCTTTGGCCTCGAAGGTGAAGGTGAGTTGGCGGCCACCACCGGGCGCCGTCTCGTCGCCGGAGTTCCGCGCGTAGGACCGCCCACGGCTGACCAGTACCGAACTGTCGGGCTCGGGACCGGCCAGGTACCAGTACTCGCGGGTGGAGGCGTTCTGGACGACGGTGAGCGTGAAGCGCTCGCCCGGCTCGGCACTGATGCTGGTGTCCTTCACCGGGTGGCTCGTGGGGCGGCTCGGCGGTCGGCTCGCGGTGTTCGTGGAGCCGCCCGCCGGGGCGCCGGTGCTCGAGCCGCAGCCGGTGGCAAGGGCGAGGAGGACGGCCGCCGCTGTCGCCGCACGGACCGTGCCACCGCGGAAGAGAGACGCTGTGCGCGTTGGGGAGATCACTGGGGACAGCCTAGGACCGCCCTGCCGCGTCCATGACCGGGCCGGGAGACGCCTCAGCGCGCACACACGAAACTCGACGCGCTGTCCGGATCACCGGCGCGATATCTGGGCCAGCCCGGGTACTCGCACAGCGGACGCGTGCGGTGGTGGAGGGCGTCGGACACGACCTGGTCGACGGGCGGTTCGTCCGCTTCGACCCAGCGCTCGAGCGCGGAGAGCGAGTCCGTGGCGGCGGCGAACGCGGGGGTGCCGAAGTTGGCGTGGTTCGCCCCGGCCACGACGTAGTACCGCAGGAACGAGTGGGTCGGCCCGGCGCCCAGTGTGGCGCGGACCCGCTGGTAGTAGTCGGTCGTCGAACGCGGGGCGACGAGCTCGTCCGCGGCGCCGTGGAGCAGGATCAGCCTGCCGCCCGCGCGGGCGAACGCGCCGAGGTCCGTGTCGTTGCGGTCCTGGATCGTGGACAGACTGCTGATCCGGGCGAGCCACCTGCCGGGATCGCGGGGATCGACGGCGAGGGCGTTGTGGTGGGGGTCGCGGGTCAGGAAGTACTTGACCCATTGATCCCAGAACTGCATCCCATAGCCGCTCGTCACCGGCATGGGATCGGCCGGCGCGGTGGTGCCGAACCCGAGGAACGGCGTCCGCATGTCCGCCCCCGAGAGGAACGGGAAGCCGGGATACTCCGTCTCGCCGCCGGCGATCCGGTACGGCCATCTGAACGACGAGGACATGGCGGTCACGGCCCCGATCTGGGCGTCCGACAGACAGGCCGGTCCGGCATCGGTGCCGTTCGGGCAGCGCAGCGTGCGGGGGTCGAAGTGACAACCGTCCGGGTTCGAGACGACGTTGTCCTTGACGCCGTCCAGCCCGTCACACGCCTGGACGACCCTGTCGTGGACGAGTGTCTGCTTGTCGGCTCCGGGGAAGGCGCCGGGGCGGGACAGGACTTGGGCCAGGTACCCCACGTACAGCATTTCGCTGAGGTTGTTCCAGGCGGGGAAGGCGGAGATCACGCCGTCGAACGCGGTCGGCCACCGCTGGGCGACAACGAGGGCTTCCCGGCCGCCTGTTGAGCCTCCCGCGAAGTAGACCTCGGCGGGATTCGCACCGTAGGCGTGCCGGACGAGAAACAGGCTCGCGTCACGTGTCTTCTTGAGCGCGTCGCCTGCGGCGAAGTTGTTCAGGGCCTCGTCGTTCATGCCGAACGACCCGTCCAGTGACGGAGGGGCCGTCGGGCTCTGCTGGTGCCCGGAGTCGCTCGCGAAGGTCGCGTACCGCCGGGCCAGGGGGGCCGGTTGACCGGTGGGGCCGAACGGCACATTGCCCGTCAGGTCGGGGATGGTACCGCTGTAGCCGCCTCCGCCGAACATCAGCGCCTTGCCGTTCCAGCCGTAGGGCAGGTCCACGCGCATCTTGATGGCGGGGGCGGACGGGTCGACGGGAAGGATGTCGGCGTCGACCTGGCAGTACGTGATCGTCTCGCCGCCGACCGGGCTGGTCCTGACCGAGGCCGACTCGACGCGGCCTCCGCGGGTCGGCAGGCTCATGGCCGATGCCGGGATCTCCCTGCCGCCCAGCCCGCCGCACGCGGGCGCCGAGCGACCGGGCGGGGCCGGGCTCGTCGCGGTGGTCGCCCCGGCCCCGAGGACCTGGGTCGCGCCCACCAGCAGAACCACGGACGCCAGCACACCGAGCCGGCGAACCGTCGTGCCTCTTGCGGATGTTCTCCTCACGATGACCTCTTCCTCGAAGCCGAGCGCGCGCAGAGGTGACGACGGGGAGATTAGGGCGCTGTCACGTCGCGGTTGAGGTGTACGTCACCCACACCTCGCACCGTTCCGGTGGGGCTTTCTCCTACCGGAAGTTTGACGCGAACGCCGTTCGCATGTAGAACATCGTTCGCATGTAGAACACTGTTCGTATCGTGACTGCGTGAAGGACGTGAACCAGCACATGGAAACAAGCGTGGACGTGACCGTGGTCGGAGCCGGGCCCGTGGGCCTCGCCCTGGCCGCCGAACTGGCGCTCGCCGGGGCCACGGTGCAGGTGCTCGAACGGCGGGAGAAGCCCGACGACGCACTGAAGGCACAGTCGATCAACGTGCCGACGGCCGAGGCGCTCGACCGGCGTGGGCTGTTGCCCGCCGCCCGGCGCATACACCGCGAGGTCCTCGACCGGATGGGTTCGTACGCCGGCGTGGCCGGGGAACGGCGGCCCGAGACCCGCTTCACCGGCCACTTCGCGGGCATGGCCCTCGACCCCGGCCTCGTGGACTGGTCCGACCCCGACCTCGCCGCCCACACCGCGGCCGACGTACGGATGGTGCCGCAACGTGAGTTGGAGGCGCTGCTGACCGAGCACATCACACGGCTGGGCGTACCGGTGCGTCGCGGAGTGGAGGTCACCGCGCTCGAAGACACCGGGGACGGCGTGCTCGTCGGCACCAACGCCGGTACATGGCACACCGGTTGGCTGGTCGGGTGCGACGGCGGGCACAGCACCGTTCGCCGCCTCGCGGGGATCGGATTCCCCGGCACCGATCCCGAACTCACCGGATACCAGGCGGTCGTCGACATCGCCGACCCGGAGAAGCTCGCGAGCGGATGGACGTGGTCCTCCCGTGGGGCGTACCGCTACGGCCCACAGCCCGGGCGGGTGGCCACCGTGGAGTTCGGCACCCCTCCGGCGGACCGCTCAACACCCGTCACTCTGGCGGACGTTCAGACCAGCTTGCGTCAAGTCTCGGGCACCGACGTCACCCTGACCGCGCTGCGCGCCGTACCGACCCGCTGGACGGACAACACCCGCCAGGCCGCGGCCTATCGCTCGGGGCGCGTCCTGCTGGCCGGCGACGCCGCCCATGTGCACCCGCCCTTCGGCGGACAGGGCCTCAACCTCGGGGTCGGCGACGCGATGAACCTCGGCTGGAAACTCGGTGCGGTGATCGCCGGCTGGGCTCCCGCCGGGCTGCTCGACACCTACGACGCCGAGCGCCGCCCCCTCGGCGCCTGGGTGCTCGACTGGACGCGGGCCCAGATCGGGGTCCTGCGCGGCGACCCCAAGTCCGCCGCCCTCCGCTCGGTCGTCGCCGACCTGCTCGGCACCCGCGACGGCACGACCTACGCCGTCAAGCAGATCTCCGGCGTCACCCAGTGCACCGACCTCCCCGGCACCCACCCCCTGACCGGCCGCTACGCCCCCGACCTCGACCTGACCAACGGCTCCCGCCTGTCCGACCACGCCCATGACGGCGGTTTCCTCCTGCTCGACCGCTCCCCCGACGGCACCTTCGCCGCCCTCGCCACGGCGTGGGCGGATCGGGTCCGCCTCGTGACGGACGCCCACGCGACACCGGCCGGGGTACTGGTGCGCCCCGACGGTGTGATCGCCTGGGCCTCCGACACGACGGACACCTCCGAACTCAAGGAACTGGAGGCCGCGTTGCTCCGGTGGGCGGGCGAACCGTCGCCCGAAGGTGTGCTCCGCGGGCGGTAACTCGGTTGCGAAAGACCAGGTCACCTGGGCCAGGATGCCCGCATGAGCGAAGAGACGGATGCGATACGGGAAGCGATAGCGGGCGAGTTGCGGCTCATGGACCCCGGCGTCCGCGCATCGCCCTCCCTTTCCCGGCAGTTGCTGGATCCGGAGTTCGTGGAGGTCGGCTCCTCGGGGCGGCGGTGGACGTACGAGGAGATGGTCGCCGAGATGCCCGGGATGGACGGCGCGGCGGACAGCGGACCGCGCTACGAGCCCTCGGACTTCACCGGCGTCCTGCTGGCCCCCGGGCTGGTGCACCTCACGTACGAGACCACTTTGAACGGCGGTCGGGCACGGCGGAGTTCACTCTGGCGCAGGCAGGGCGCGGACGGCGCGTGGCGGATGTACTACCACCAGGCCACGCCTGTCCCGCCCGGCCGCACGTGACCGGGCGCCCCGGACGGTGATCGTTCGGCGTGCGGGTCCGCGCGCGGGTGCGGCAGGCGTTCCCGCACCGACCGATCATGCAATGGGATTTCCAGCGCCGGGTAAGGGCTCCGAACCCACGGGCAGGGAGCGGTCAGCGGTCGCGCAATGCGGCCAGCATCGTGGCGAGGTCCGCCGGGCGGGGGCGGTTGTGGGGCAGCTTGGACAGCAGGGCGGCCATGCCGCAGGTGTCGGTGAGCGCGGAGAAGACGAGGCCGGCCGCGACGCCTGCGGAGAGGAGCTGGAAGGCGGGGTGCACGAGGAGGCCGAGGAGGAGGCCCAGCAGGACCAGCGCCCCCGCTGTGCAGCGGACCTGCCTCTCCATGGTCCAGCCGGTGCGGGTGTCGCGCGCCGTGGGGCGGTGCAGGTCGTGTCCGGCGGTTGCCCAGGCGTGGGTGCCGCCGGTGAGGGTGGCCGCCGGGATGCCCTGCTCGGCGAGGGTCCGGCAGGCGTTCGTGGAGCGGTTGCCGGAGGCGCACACCATGAGGAGGTCACCCCGGTCGGCGGCGTGCCGGAGGTCGGGCAGTGCGTGCCGGAGCCGGTCCAGGGGGATGTTGAGGGCGCCGGGGAGGTGGCCGGAGGCGTACTCGGCCGGGGTGCGGACGTCGATGACGGTGAGGTCCTGGAGGCGGGCGCGGGCCTGGTCGGTGCTGAAAGTGCGGGGCGTGGTCATGGCGGATGTGATCCTTGTCGGCGTGCGGGTCGTCACCGTCCCGAACCGGGACGTAGAGTACCCCTAGGGGTATTTTTCGAGGAGTGAGCGTGGAACTGGAGCTTGAGGGCGCGAACTTGAAGTCCGTGCTGAACCGGCTGCGGCGGGCGCAGGGCCAGATCTCCGGCGTGATCCGGATGATCGAGGAGGGACGCGACTGCGAGGAGGTCGTCACTCAACTGGCCGCCGCTTCACGGGCGTTGGACCGTGCCGGTTTCGCGATCATCGCGACGGGGCTGCAGCAGTGCCTGACCGACGTCGAGACGGGGCGCAAGAACGGGGAGGACACGGACGCGATGCGGGCGCGGCTGGAGAAGCTGTTCCTGTCGCTGGCGTAGTGGGGGCGCGGCGGGGCGGCGAGGTCGTGGCCACCGGGTCGCACGGGCCGCTCATCGCACCACCGCGTCCACCAGCATGAAGCAGGCCACGCCGAGCAGGGCGACGGCGAAGAGCCGCTGAAGAGCGCGCCCCGACAGCTTCGCGGCGAGCCGCTTGCCGTCCCACGCGCCGAGCACCGCCGCCGCGGTGAACGGTCCCACGACGGCCCAGTCCAGCCCGTCGGCCGTACCCGCGCGCAGGGCGAGGGCCGCCAGCGAGTTGACGGTGATGACGAGCAGGCTGGTGCCCACCGCCGCGCGCATCCGCATCCCGAGGACGCCGACCAGCGCGGGCACCGCGAGGAAACCGCCGCCCACCCCGAGTACACCGGTGACCAGGCCAAGGCCCGCTCCGGCGGCCGCGGCCCCGCCCGGCCGCACCCGCCTCGCACCGTCGGGCACGGCGCGCGGCCTGAGCATCCGTAGCGCGGCGACCGCCGCGACGAGCGCGAAGGCCGTGGTCAGCACGGCCCCCGGCAGGCGTCCGGCGAGCGCCCCGCCCAGCATGGCGGGCCCGATCCCGGCCGCCGCGAACAGCAATCCGGTGCGCCAACGCACGTAGCCGTCCCTGGCGTGGGCGGACAGCCCGGCCGCCGAGGTGAAGGCGACGATGATCAGGCTCGCGGTGGTCGCCGCGACGGGCGTGAAGCCGAGCAGGTAGATCAGCGCGGGCACGGCCAGCACGCTGCCCCCGCCCCCGAGACCCCCGAGCGCCAGTCCGACGACGGCTCCGGCGACCAGGGCGAGTATCAGCGCGCTCATCCGTGGGTGCGACAGGCCGGTCCGGCCTGCTCGGCGGCGGAATCGTCGCTGTGCGCGCGAGTGCGTACGACCGGTCCGGCCGGGTCGGAATCGCCGTCGTCCACGTGCGTGCGTACGACCAGTCCGGCGCGCCCGGCCGCGTCGAAGGCGTCGTCGATCGCGACGACCTCGCGGCCCGCGGCGTCCAGCAGGGACGCGGCGATGGCGGCGCGCATGCCTCCGGCGCAGTGGACCCAGACCTGCCCGTCGGGGACCTCGTGGAGGCGGCGGGGCAGGGTGTGGAGGGGGATGTGGACGGAGCCGTCGACGAAGCCCGCGGTGCGCTCGGAGCGGCGGCGGACGTCGAGGACGACGGGGCGCGGCGCCGGAGGGTGGCGGAGGCCGGCGTCGGAGTGGGCCTCCGGCTGTGCGGTCGGGGCACCCGGCTGTGCGGCGGGGGCAGCCGGGCGTGCGGCGGCGGCAGCCGTAGATATCGCCGCGAGGTCCGCGAAGGTGGCGCGCGGGAACGAGGCGAGCCTCTCCCCCGTCCAGTTCTCCGGCTCCCCGGTGGCCGCGGCGGCGGGCCGGTCGATCCCGACCCGGACCAGCTCACGCTGGGCGGCGGCGAGCTGGTCCGGGGACGCGGCGAGCAGGGTCACCGGCCTGCCCCACGGGATCAGCCAGGCGAGGTACGTCGCGAGCTGCCCCTCGGCCTCGAAGTTGAGCGAACCGGCGACATGGCCTTCGGCGAAGGCGACCCGGTTGCGCAGGTCGATCACCCACTCCCCGGCGGCGAGCCGGGCGGCTATCTCCTCGGCATCGGCCACGGCGGGCGGCGTCAGGTCGACGGGCGCGGGCCCGGCGGCGTTGGCCGGGCCCATGTGGGTGTAGTACGCGGGGATGTCGTCCAGCCCGGCGAGCAGGTCGGCGACAAAGGTGTCGACGTCGCGGAGCAGTACCTCGTTGGATGCCTTCTCCTCGCCGATCGTGCTGCCCGCGCCCTCCGCGCGCCGCGACGAGCAGAAGCTGCCGAACCCGTGCGTGGGCAGCACCACGGTCTCGTCCGGCAGTTCCTCGGCCAGCCGGTGGGCCGACGCGTACTGCGCCCTGGCGAGCCCTTCCGTCAGCCTCGGCTCGACCAGGTCGGGCCGGCCGACGGTGCCGGTCAGCAGCGAGCCCCCGGTGAACACGGCGACGGCCGCGCCGTTCTCCTCCAGGGCATAGGCGGTGTGGTGCGGGGTGTGCCCGGGTGTGGCCAGCGCACGCAGCCCGATCCCGGCGTCCACCTCGAACCGGTCACCGTCCCCCACGGCCACATGCGGGTACGCGACCCCGGCCCCGGCAGGCACCAGATAGGCGGCGCCGGTGACGCGCGCCAGCTCCAGCCCGCCGGTGACGTAGTCGTTGTGCACATGCGTCTCGACGACGTACGCGATCCGCACACCGCGCCGCGCCGCCGCCGCGATCACCTGGTCGATGTCACGCGGCGGATCGACGACGACGGCCGCGCGCTCGCCGCCCGCCAGGTAGCTGCGGTTGCCGAGGCCGGTGACGTCGAGGGTGTCGATGAAGAACACGAGGTACTCCCTTCCAGCAAAATTACCCCCGGGGGTATATCTGGACGGTACCACGAGTACCCCCGGGGGTATTTTGGCGAGCGCGGCGAGGCCGGTACGCGACGGAGGCGAGGCGGTGGAGTTGCCGCACGCCACCCTGGTCACGGCGGTGATCAACGGCCCCGGCGTGGAACAGATTTGACTGGTAGTCAGGCAAGCCCCTCTGGCAACATCCGATCGATAGATATTTGTTCGATCCATGTCAGGAGGGTCTGGTGCGCTCAGCATCACGCCACGTCTCAAGCCGTCTCGCCGCGGCCGCCTTCTCGCTCTCGCTCGTCGCGGGCCTTCAGCTCGGCCTGGCGGACAACGCGTCCGCGGCCATGGTGGCGGGCCCGGTCTTCAACAACCCGAAGGGCGACGAGGCCGCGCAGAAGGCGATACGCACACGGCTGCTCGACTACATCGGCCAGGCGCAGCCGGGCTCCTCGATCAGGGCCTCGGTCTACCACTTCTGGGACGCGGATTTCGCCCAGGCCCTCGTGGACGCCCGCGGACGCGGCGTCGACATCCAGTTGATGATGGACGAGAGCGACGTCAGCGACAATGCCAAGGACACGTCGTACTCGATCCTGAAGGCCGGGCTCGGCACCGACCTCACGAAGAGTTCGTTCGTCGGACTGTGCCCGGTCAACAAGTCCTGTCTGGGTGAGCCTTCACAGGGCTCGTCCATCAACCACAACAAGTTCTGGCTGTTCTCGCAGCTCGACGGCGCGAACAACGTCGTGGTGCAGACCTCGGCGAACCTGACGCCGTCCAGCTACAGCCGGTTCTGGAACGACGCCTACGTCCTGCCGGACAACGCGGCGATCTACACGGCGTACAGCGACTACTTCCACAAGCTCGTGGGCCAGGACTGGGCCGACTGGCAGTACAGCTCCACCGCCGGCAGCCCGTACAAGGCCTACTTCTTCCCGCGCCCGGCGGACGACCCGACGCCGGGCGACACCATCACCGCCGTCCTCGACAACGTGACCTGCAACTACACCGAGGACGGCATCACCAAGCACACCAACATACGGGTCGGGATGTTCCGGCTCACCCGGCTCGCGGTGGCGCAGAAGCTGGTCGCACTCAAGACCGCCGGCTGCTCGGTCGACATCGTCTATTCGGAGGCCGACAGCGGTTCCTCCAGCGGCACTTGGGAAACCCTGCACGCCTCGGGCGGCCCCACGCTGCGCTGCTACAACGATGACGACGACAACGATCCTTCCACCGCCTCACGGATCATCCACTCCAAGTACCTGCTGATCGAGGGCAAGTACGACGGCACGACGAAGCAGAAAATCCTGTGGACCGGCAGCCACAACTACAGCGGCCCGGCTCTCACCAAGAACGACGAAGCTCTCCTCAAGGTCGACAACGACGCCGACCATGACGCCTACGTCGCCAACTTCAACGCGGTGAAGGCCGCCGCCAAGCCCGGGGTCCTCGACAACACGAACGCCTGCAAGGGGATCACCAGCACGCCGGAGACCTGATCACGGCGGGGCACGTTGATGTTTGAGGCCGTCGGGATGCGGCAGTTGTGCGGCGTCCCGACGGCTAGGTTCGTTCAGCCGTCAGTCGGGGTCGCGGAGGCGCCCCCGTCCGGCAGGTAACTCGCCAGCCCTCGGAGGATGATCTCCAGGCCGATGTCGAAGCGTTCTTCGGAGGAGTCGGTCACCATCAGGCCGGAGAGGGCGCGGAGGTGGGGGAACTCGCCCTCGGGGAGGGCCGCGAAGTAGTTCTGCATCTCGTCGGCCATCTCGCGCCAGTCCGGGCGGGCCAGGGATTCGCCGCCCTTCTCGCTGCGGGCGGCCCGGTCCTGCCACATGTCCTCTTCCAGGACGAAGCCGTCGATGTAGGTGGAGATGAGGTCTCCGGCCTCGGCGGCGATGCGGTCGGGGAGCCCTGCCGTGCGGAATATGGCGAGCAACCCCTCGACGTGCGGCAGCAGTTCGGCCGTGAAGGGCACGTGGGCCATGGAGATGCGGGCCACGTCGCGGTGGGACAGCAGACGGCGCCGTCCGGCGCGGGCGTAGTCGCGCACCTGCTCCTGCCAGTGCTCGGGGTCGGGTTCCGGGATCCGGAAGCCGTCGAAGAGCCGGGTATACATCAGCTCCAGGAGGTCGTCCTTGGAGCTGACGTAGGCGTAGAGGGCGGAGACCGTGACGCCCAGTTCGGCCGCCACCTGGCGCATCGACAGCCCGTCGAGCCCCTGGCGGTCCAGCACGACGAAGGCGGCCTCGACGATCCGGTCCCGCGAGAGCGGCGCCCGCGCGGGGGCGGCCTGCGCCCGGCCGGAGCGTCGACGCTCCCAGGGGGATGGCGGAGGGGTGGCGGGGGTACCGGCGGCCACATCGGTCATGGGGACAGTCTAGGCACGCGCGAGAACAGTGTTCTCGTCGGTGAACAGGCAACTTCCACAAGCAGACGCGATATATCTTGTCTCGGCTCGGTGATTGCGCTATATCTTAATGAACAGCGTTCTCCGGGTGAGCGGTGTTCTGCTACCGTGAACAGTGTTCACCCGTGCGTCCGGCCGCATCGGCTCACCGGGCCTACCGGCGAGCCGGGCAGTCGTATCCATCCACCCGCCGTACCCGTGGGCGTCATCGCGGGCGCGGCCCTTCCGCCAGGAGTCCCGATGTCCACCACCGGTGTCGCGTCCAGCGAGACGCCCACCGACTCTCCAGCGCCCTACCGGTGGCGCTGGGCAGCACTCTTCGTGATCCTCGCGGCCGAGGTGATGGACCTCCTCGACGCCGTCGTCACGAACATCGCCGGGCCCTCCATGCGGGCCGACCTCGGAGGCGGCGCGTCCACGCTCCAGTGGCTCGCCGCCGCCTACACCCTCTCCATGGCCGTGGGCCTCGTCACCGGCGGACGGCTCGGCGACATCCACGGCCGCCGCCGGATGTTCATGGTCGGCGCCGCGGGCTTCACCGTCGGCTCGCTGCTGTGCGCCATAGCGGGCTCGCCCGAGATACTCATCGCCGCGCGGGTCGTACAGGGCCTGTTCGGCGCGGTGATGCTGCCGCAGGGCCTCGGCATGATCAAGGAGATGTTCCCGCCGAAGGAGTCGCAGAAGGCGTTCGGCATGTTCGGGCCGGTCATGGGTCTGTCCGCGGTGTGCGGACCGATCCTGGCGGGCTGGCTCGTGGACGCCGACTACTTCGGCACGGGCTGGCGCATGATCTTCCTGATCAACCTGCCGCTGGGCATCGCCGCGCTCCTGGGTGCCGCGCGCTATCTGCCGAAGGGCCGCTCCGAGACCAAGCCGCGCCTCGACATCCCCGGCATGCTGCTGGTCTCGCTGGGCGCGATGCTCATCATCTTCCCGCTGGTCCAGGGCCGTGAGTACGACTGGCCGGTGTGGACCTTCGCGATGATGGCCGCCTCGGTCGTCGTGTTCGCCGTCTTCGCCCGCTACGAGTCGAGCCGCAGCCGGGCCGGCCAGGACCCGCTGGTCGTCCCCAGCCTCTTCCGCAAGCGCGGCTTCAGCGGCGGCATGATCCTCGGCCTGGTCTTCTTCTCGACCATGCAGGGCTTCATGCTGGTCTTCAACCTCTACACCCAGATCGGCCTCGGCTACTCCCCGCTCAAGGCGGGCCTGGTCATGGTGCCCTGGTCCGGCGGCATGATCGTCGGCTTCGGCATCGCCCAGGGCGTCGCCCGGTTCGGCCGCGCCGTGCTCCAGGCGGGCACCGTGGTCATGGCGCTCGGCGTGTTCGGTGTGTGGCTGACCCTGGACATGGTGGGCGCGGGCGTCGGCCCCTGGCAGCTCCTGCCCGCGCTGCTCGTCACCGGCATCGGCATGGGCCTGCTCATGGCGCCGTTCTTCGACATCGTGCTGGCCAGCGTCGAGCAGCACGAGACGGGTTCGGCGTCGGGCACCATGACCGCGATGCAGCAGCTCGGCGGCGCCTTCGGCGTGGCCCTCCTGGGCACCGTCTTCTTCGGCCTCCTGGGCGGCGGCATCGCCACCGCCGTCGACCACCGCGCGGACGGTCTGCGTGGACAGCTGGCCGCCGCGCACGTCGCCCCGGCCGCGCAGGACCGTGTGGTCGCGGACCTGCGTCACTGCGCCTCCGACCGCGCCGTGGCCAAGGACCCGGAGGCCACCCCGGCGTCCTGCGCCCGCCTGGAGAAGGACACCCGCGCGGCCGTCACCTCGCCGCAGGCCGCCCAGCGGATACCCGGCGCGCTGAAGGCCACCGCGTCGTCCGCCTTCGAGAGCGGTTTCGGCTCCGTGATGAAGACAGTGCTGTGGATCGTCGACGGGATGCTCGTCCTGACGTTCCTGCTCTCGTTCCTCCTGCCGCGCCACGCGCGTCCCGAGGAGTCCGCCGGGCACTGATCCCTGGCGGCGGGACGGGACGGCCGGGCGGCTCCTTCGGCGGGGCTGCCCGGCCGTTCCGTTCGGCCGTTCTGTTCGGCCGTTCCGTTCGGAGCGGGCCGCCGTTCCGTGTCCGTACGAGGCGCTGGGCGTGCGACGGGAGTCGCGTACCGTAACGCCACGCGGGCGGGACGGTGGAGGTCACCACGTTCCGCGGCCCGTGCCGCACCACCCTCGACACCGTTACCGGTCCGGAAGGACGGCCCCGTGCTCACGTCGTACGCAGCCCACTTCGACACCCCCGCCGGGTATCTCGACTTCGCACGGTTCGGGCCGCCGTCGCGGGACGCCGTGGCCGCCACCGCGCGGGCCATGGAGGAGTCCGCGCGTGCCGACCACACCACCGTGGACGGCCTGATGCGCGCGGAGGACACCGCGCGGAACACGGCAGCGCGCCTGACGGGGAGCGACGCCACGCACACGGTGCTGCTGCCGAACGCGTCGACCGGCGTGTTCCACGCCGCGCTCGGCGTCCGGGCGGGCGTGGTCCTCGTGCCGCGCGGCGACTTCCCCGCCAACCACTATCCGTGGCGCCGCAGCGCGCACCTGGGCCGTGCCACACCGCGCTGGCTCGACCCGGAGCCGGGTGGCGGGGTCACCCCCGAACTGGTCCGCGCCGCGCTCACCGATGACGTGGTGGCGCTGTCCGTCAGCGCGGTCGACTTCCGTACGGGGTTCCGGGCCGATCTCGCGGCGCTGCGCGAGGCGATCGGACCGGACCGGCTGCTGGTCGTGGACGCCATCCAGGCGTTCGGCGCGGCCGAACTGCCCTGGGGCGCGGCGGACGTGGTGATCGCGGGCGGTCAGAAGTGGCTGCGCGCGGGCTGGTCCACGGGTTTCGCCACGCTGTCCGACCGAGCGCTGGAGCAGTTGGAGCCCGTCCTCACCGGGTGGACAGGAGTCGAGGACGTGGGCCTCTTCGACGGTACCGAACACCCGCCCGCCCCCGACGCGCGACGCTGGTCGATCACCAACCTGAGCCCGGTGACCGCCGCCGCGTTCGCGGCCGCGCTGGAGCTGGTCCAACGGCACGGGGTCACTGCGATCGAGGCGGCGATCGAGACACGGATCAGCGAGCTCACCGAGGTCGTCACGGCCCACGGCGCCCGCGTCCTCTCCCCCACCGACCCGGCGCGCCGCGCGGGCATCCTGTCCTTCACACTGCCGGACCACGATCCCGCACTCGTCGCCAAGGCACTCCACGCCGAGGGCGTCACACCGACGGTACGCACCGACTCGCTCCGCCTCTCCCCACACGCGTCGACTCCACCGGAGGCGACGGAGCGGGTGGCGGCGGCGCTGTCGTCGCTGCGCGGACGCTGAGCTGACGGGGGGCCGGCGAGCGGCCCACTCGTCTCGCGGTCGCCCTGACCGTGGCTACGACCACGAGAAGTGCCCCCGCCTGCTCCGGGAACTCGGCGCTGGTTCCGCCGGGGCCGCCGGGCAGCGGTTCAGCGCCGCCACTCATAGACACCCGGCGAGGACTTCAGGACCTCGCTCGGCCACTCCTTCCGTACGCGCCCAAGCAGCCTCCGCTGCTCGTCGATCCAACCCTCTTCGAGGTTCAGGGGAAGGAACACGGAGACGCACGAACTGCCCAGATCCTCTACATGGACAGCGGGAGTCTCATGCTCTTCGTTGTACGGCTGGATCCTGATCTCAGGACTGTGGTCGTCGTCCCTCCAGCAGATGTCCTGTCCTGCGGCGAGGAGATCCAGCGCATGGGACCAGCCCTCCAGGTCGGACGGGGACAGGGACATGGCCAGTCGACCACTGACGAAGCCGCTCGTGACCAGGACCTCGGCGTCGAGCTGGTCGTGAAGATGCAGCACACCGGGCGCCCGACGCCCGAGCACACGTACCCGGAAGCTGTTGTCACCGTCCGAGAGGCTGATCAGTTCCACCGTGCGCCCTCTGTGTTGTAGAGAATTTGCGTGACTGCCGACAGGAAGCATTCTCAGCGACCCAAGCGGCCCGACACCGCACGAAACCTCTCGCGCCCCGCCGTGACGCTCGCGTCCCACAGACCTGCGGCGTCGCCACTCAGGGAGAGGGACTGCAGTCGTTGTTCCTCGGCGAGGAAACCCGCACCCGCCAGGTTCCGGTCCAGCATCCCCATCGCGGTCAGCGCCGCATGGCCACAGGCCACCGCGTCATCGGCGCTTCCCGAGCCGTGGGCCGGCAGGGCGTACCGCAGGCTGAGGACAGCGAAGAAGGCGTAGGTGTCGGCGACGTCGGTGATCCCTTCCTCGTTGGGCTGAAGCTCCGGGAACCGCTCCAGCAGGCGTACGCGCTCGGCGGCGTCGGCGAGGGGTCGGTCGGCGTACCAAAGGTCGTGTACGGACTCCGCGTAGAAGTCCAGGTCGGCCTCCCGCCCCGGCGCGGCCGTCCGCAGGCCCACGAACAGCGGCGCCATGCGTTCGACGCAGGCGGCGACATACAGGCGGATCGACTCGCCGTTCCCGTCACGAAGTGCCGCCGCGACGGCCCCCTTCACCAGCGTCTCCACGTCCCACCCTCATCCGTTTCGATCAGAACGACAGGCTAACCAGGCCGACTGGTTGCAGGCCGGTGCCGGACGGCGCGCTTCGAGGCGGTGGTTCAGCGCGGCTCCTCAGCACCCTCCGGCGCTTCCTCCGGCACCTCCACCTCAACCGCCGAACAAGGCCGCCCCACGCAGGTCAGCACGTACCCCTCCGCCCGCTGCCGTTCCGTGAGGCAGTTCGGCGTGCTCATCACGACCTCGCCGGTGCGGAGACGAACGACACACTCGCCGCAGTTGCCCACTGTGCAGGAGTACGGGAGGGGGAGCCCGGCGGTGAGGGCGCCGTCGAGGAGGGTCTGGCCGGGGGTGACGACGGTGGTGCCGAGAGGGGTGCCGTCGCGGGTGACGGTCAGGGGGTGGGATGCGGACGGGCCAGGCGGGAGAGGGGCGTCGGAGGCCGCCGTGTAGCTCTCCTGGTGGATGCGCTCTGGCGGGATGCCTCGGACATGAAGGGCTTCGCGGGCCGTGGACATCACCGCTTCGGGGCCGCACAGGTAGTAGTGGGCGGAATCGGAGGGCTTCAGGGTCGACAGCCATTCGCCCACCGTCTCGGGGGTGAGTCGGCCTCGGGCTTCGGGCCACGAGGGGGACGGACGGCTCAACCGGTGTGTCACCGTGAGGCGTTCGGGGTGGCTTCGCTGGAGGTGGGTCAGGGCATCCGCGAACAGGACATGAGACTCGTCGCGGTTGGCGTAGAGCAACGACAGCCGGGGGCCGGTCCGTTCGGCGAGCTTCGTGCGGATCATGCTCATCATCGGAGTGACGCCGCTTCCGGCGGCGATCATCACCAGGTGGTCCGTGGCGGTCGCGCGGAAAGCGCCGGACGGGCCGAGGACGTTCAGGCAATCCCCCGCACGTAGGCGGTCGTTGGCGTACGCGGAGAAGAGGCCGTCCTCAACCCTCTTGACCGTGACTTCGAGTGGGGACGAGCCGGGCACCGAACACACCGAGTAGGCGCGTCGGACCGCACGTCCGTCGATCTCGGCGGCCAAGGTGAAGAACTGGCCGGGCTCAAAGCGCACCGGCCTGCGGCGAGTTCGCGCGTCCTCCAGTACGAGGGTGACCGCGTGCGGTGTCTCCCGGCGCACCTCGGCCACGCGCATGCGGCGGCCCGTCGCAGGAACTCCGCTACGGCGAGGCGACCGCCGACGCCCCGAACTCCCGTAGCCCTCCCTGCCCAGTTGGACGCGATAGCCCAGGTCCATCAACACCCGGGTCAGACGAGGGAAGGACGCCAGGGCGGCGACCAGCTTCATGACGAGGGCCGGTGGCGCCCCGGCGGTGTCGGCGGGGTTGGCTGCGGCATGCCGGGACGCGAGCGCGATCAGGTTCGGGACGGCGGTGGGGTCGACGTGTGCCGCCGGGCTCCACGGACTCGACCGCGCCACCGCGTCGCTGTGGGCCACCTCCGCGTCGAGCACGTGGATGAGCAGTGCCGCCTGTGGTGCCTGGCCACGCAGCGACATCGTCTCCAGCAGCGCGGGATCGTCGGTGATCGAGGCGTGGCCCGTCAGATGCAGCACCTCGGTGCGGCCGGGAACGAGGGCCGCGAGGGCGATGTGGTCGTCCTCGAGAAGGTTGTGGAAGGTGTCGGCCCGCTGGTTGCCCTTGCGGTCGGGAAGGGCGAGCGTGTGACCGTCCAGCACCCGGGCGAATCCCGCGTGATCACCGCGCGGGCTCGTGTCGCTCGCCCCGGAAGCGTCACCCGTCGACAGGACGAGAAACGGCGACGCGGCCAGGAACGCGCCGACATCGGGGCGCCGCAGCGGACCTTCGCTCAACTCGCCCACCGCGGAGGCGATACGAGGCACCGTCGACAGCTCCCACAACCGCGACCGCAGCACGCTCCGCCCGCAATGCACGTACCCCTCCCGCACGTTCACCTCCAACCCGGCCTCCCCGCACCCCGTCACCACACCATTGACCCGCAGCGTCTCCCCCACCCCGGGCAGCAGGAACACGAACGACACACCACTGCCCCGCGACGGCGGCCGACCCGAGACATCCGCGGGGAGAGCGAACGAGATCCGCTCCGGCGAGTGCACGCGCAGGAATCCCGGGCGGCCCCCGACGAAGGTCGCCCTGCGGCTTCCCCCGGCGTCCACGTAGCCGAATCCCGCGATCGGAGAGTGCGCCAGCACGGCCACGCAGCCCTCGTCGAGGCGGTCGACCTGCTTCATCATGACCAACGGAGGCGGGCGCCCGATGGATGCCTCGACCTGCTCCACCGTCGTCATACGGCGGAATTCCGCGAGGCAAGCAGGGGTGGGTGTGACGGTCGAACGGGGCGTGTCGCGCATGAGTGAGCCTCTTCGTTCTTCGGGCCTCCGGGCCTTCGGGCCTTCGGGCCTTCGGGCACCGTTCCGAGTGATCCCCCGAGCAATGAGAGAGCGCGTTCGCGCAGCTCATGGCACTATTGTGAGCAACAGCTCATGTTTTCCGCTACTCGCTTTTCCAGCCCGGACGGGAGGCCCCCGTGTCGCACGACCAGCGCCGACTCGAACCACGTCGCAAGCCCCGGCAGGTCCGCGCCGAGCTGACGCGCGGACGCATCCTCGCGGCGGCTGCTCACGTTTTCGCGGAGTACGGGTACGCGGCCGGCACCACCAATCGCATCGCCGAGCAGGCCCGCGTCTCCATCGGCTCGCTGTACCAGTACTTCCCGAACAAGGACGCGATCCTCACGGAACTGCTGCTCCAGCACATCGACAGCGCGGGCGCGGCGCAGGAGCAGGACGCCCCGCTGCCGCCCCTGGAGCAGTGCCTGCGCCGTATCGTCCGCCGGGCCATCGACAACCATCGCGCCGATCCCCAGCTTCTCCGCATCATGTTCGAAGAGGCGCCGCGTTCCCAGGAGTTGATGGGCAAGGTGGCGCGCTACGAGGAGTCTCGGATCGCGGAGATCCGCGCGCTGTTCGGCCGCCACCCCGAGGTGGCCGTCGCGGATCTGGACACCGCCGCCGCGCTCGTCGTCTCCACGATCGAGCTGGTGACCCACAAGCTGATGGCCGCGCCCCAGGGTGTTGAGGCCGAGCGACTGGAGAACGAACTTGTCGACATGACGACCCGCTATCTCACCGGCCCCGCCTGACCCGCCACCCTCTCCACCCCCGTTACGCTCACGCCCGTACCGCAACAACCGCACGCAGAACGGAACAAACGCGCATATGGCGGAACAATTCTCGGTCGGCGACCACGTCCGGTGGAACTCGGAGGCCGGTTACGTCGAGGGCGTCATCATCAAGAAGCACACCCACGACGTGGAGTTCAAGGGCTACACCCACCACTGCTCGGAGAAGGACCCGCAGTACGAGATCAAGAGCGACAAGACCGACCACATCGCCCTGCACAAGGGCTCGGCGCTCACCAAGATCTGACCGGCCGGAGGGCCCGGTTTCCGCGCGTTGCCGGTTCCCGGCAATCCTCACTACGCTCCGGTTGATCAATACCGGCAGGGGCACGTCAACGGCGTGCGGAGCGAGGGGGACACGGTGTCGGAGCCGGACGTGGCCGGATTCCTGGGCGAGTACGCCCGTACGCTGACCGAGGTGTCCGTCACCGGGCGCAGGCTCACCCGGGAGGAGCTGGAGGAGCGGCGCGCGCTCGGCGAGCGGGCCGCCGACGCCGGGCACAGTCTGCGCGCTCTGGTGCGCGGGCATCTGGCCGCGACCCGCGCGTCCTGGCCGGCCGGTACGCCGGGGAGCGCGGTCGGCGGTGTGCTGGCCGCCGTGGAGCAGGCGGTGGACGCCTTCGCGGAGGGGTACGAGCGGGCGCAGCGCCTGGCGGTACGTCAAGAAGAGGCGGCACGGCGGGAGTTCATCGACGACCTGTTGTACGGCCGCAGCGATCTCGGGCGACTCGCCGAGCGGGCCGAGCGGTTCGGGCTCGTCCTCTCCCACGGTCACGCGGTCGCGGTGGCCGAGGGGACGGAGGCGTACGACGACGCCTCCCCCGCCATCCGCCGGGTGGAGGCCGCCCTGATCGCACGCTTTGACCAGCGGCGCATCCTGCTCGCGACGAAGGACGGCAGGCTGATCTGCATCGCGCCCGGCGACGACGGCGAGATCCTGGACCGCTTCGCGGAGCAGGCGCGGACCGCCACCGACTGCGTACGGGTGGCCATCGGGCGGCCCCGGCCCGGTCCCGGCGGTGTCGTGCAGTCGTACGAGGAGGCGCTGAACACACTCGATCTCGCCGAGCGGCTGGGTCTGGACGCCCCGGTGGTGCGCGCCGCCGAGCTGCTGGTGTACCCCGTGCTGGCGCGGGACCGGCAGGCGATGGCGGATCTGGTGCTCAGCACGCTGGGGCCGCTGCGGGAGGCCCGGGGCGGCGCGGGGCCGTTGCTGCGCACGCTGGAGGCGTACTTCGAGTCGGGGTGTACGGCAGCCGCGGCGGCCCGGAGCCTCGCGCTGAGCGTGCGCGCGCTGACCTACCGGCTGGACCGCATACACCAGTTGACCGGCGCCAACCCGGCCGATCCCGTGCACCGGTACACCCTGCAGACCGCCGTCATCGGGGCGCGACTGCTGGGGTGGCCGGAGAAGGAGCTGTGAAGCGGAGTCGCGGCACGGAAGCGGGGCCCACCGCGCACGGCAGGCCCCGCTCCTCCGACTCCCCCGGCTCCTCCAATTCCCCCGGTTCTACGGCCTCTTGAGTCGTCAGCCGGTGATCTCCACCTTGCCGTTCGACCGCTCCGTGGGCTCGGCCGGGGCCGCGGCGCGCTCGGTGATGCCCTTCAGGAGCTGGGCGAGGTCGACTCCCGTGGTGGAACCGAGCAGTTCGAGGCCCTGGGCCACGTTGTCCGCGACCGCGCGCGGGATGCGGCCCGCGCCCTCGGTGGAGATGACCGTCATCTTGTCCACGTTGCTCAGCGGCTCGGACGCCTTGGCGACGACCTCGGGCAGCACCTCGACGAGCATCTGGAGGATGGCCGCGTCGCCGTACTCGCGGTAGGCGTCGGCCTTCTTGAGCATCGCCTCGGCCTCGGCGGCGCCCTTGGCAGTGATCGCCGCGGCCTCGGCCTCGCCCTCGAGGCGGACCGCCTCGGCGATGGCCGCGCGGCGGGAGCGCTCGGCCTCGCCCTGCTTCAGGCCCTCGATGGCCTCCGCCTCGGCCAGCGCGCTGCGGCGCTGCTTCTCGCCCTCACCGGTGAGCCGGGCCCGCTCGGCCTCGGCCTGGGCCGCCGCGATCGCGGCCAGCCGCTCGGCCTCGGCCTGCTTGACGCGGGCGACCCGGCGGGCCTCCGCCTCCTGCTCGGCGGCGTAGCGCTGGGCGTCGGCGGGCTTGCGGACCTGGGTGTCGAGCTGACGATCCGTCAGGGCGGCCTGGCGTTCGGCGACCTTCTCCTGCTGGCTGAGGATCTCCTGCTGGCGGGCGGCCTCGGCGAGCGGTCCGGCGGCGTTGGCGCGGGCGGCGGCCTCGTCGGTCTCCGCCTTGATCTCGGCCTGCTTCAGCGCGAACGTCCGCTGGGCGACGGCGATTTCCTCGGCGGCCTTGAGGCGGGCCTGCTCGGCGGCACGCTGGGCGACGGCCTCCGCGATGTCGGCCTCCTGCTTGGCGCGGGCGGCCTCGGGGCGGCCGAGGTCCTCCAGGTAGGAGCCCTCGGTGGTGATGTCCTGGATCTGGAAGGCGTCGAGGACCAGGCCCTGGCCGGACAGGCTCGCCTCGGCCTCCTCCGCCACCTGCCCGGCGAACGCGGCGCGGTCCCGGATGACGTCCTCGACCGACATCCGGCCGACGATGGCGCGCAGCGCGCCGGAGAGCACTTCCTGGGTGAAGCCGACGATGCCGTCCTGCTGCATCAGGAACCGCTGGGCGGCGGCGCGGATCGAGTCCTCGGTGCCGCCGACCTTGACGATGGCGACGCCGTCCAGGTTGGCCTTCACACCGCGCAGGGTCACCGCGCCGCGCACCGCGACCGGGATGTGCCGCGAGGACAGATCGAGGGTGAACCGCTGCTGCACGAACGGCACGACGAACACGCCGCCGCCGACCACGACCTTCTGGCCGCTGTTGTCGGTGAAGACCCGCCCGGTCTCCGGATCGGTGGCCTTCTTGCCCCGGCGCCCGGTGACGATGAACGCCTCGCTCGGACCCGCCACCTTGTAGCGGCTGACGACGACGAGAGCCGTGAGGACGATCAGGACGACGATTCCGACCACGGCGACGACGACTGGACTCATACAGTGCCCCCAGACACATGACACCCCGCAAAGGGGGTTGGCAACTCCGGCCCGCGCGGGGCCGGTCGAACGACTACGGGCCGGACCTGTGACCGGACCTGTGAGCAGAACGGGCTTGTCCAGCGCGGGAGTTCAGCGCTCGACGGGCCGCACGAGGACGGAGGTCGGCGACGGCGTCGCCTCCACCCACACCTCGGCGCCGCGCGCCACCGGTACGGCGCTGCGCGCGGCGAACTTCACGCGGTGGCCGCCCAGTTGGAGCAGCACCTCGCCGTAGCCGCCGGCCGGGATGGCCGTGACCACGCTGCCGGAGGTGCCGATGACGTCGTCCCGGGTCGGGGCCGCCGCCGTGCGGTCGCGCATGAGCGCGCGGCTGAACCGGTACGTCGGCCAGGCGAGACCCGCCCCCGCCACCACGCCGACCGCGGTGGCCCCGGCCGGGCCGACGCCGGTGACCGACTGGGCGAGGACCGCGCCGAAACCGGCCATCGCGAGGAAGCCCGCGACGACCGGCAGGGACAGCCATCCGTCGAGCAGGCCGTCCAGCGCGCCGTCGAGCACGCCTTCCAGCAGCCCGTCGAAGATCAGCGACAGGACGAGCAGCACGACCCCCGTGATGCCGATTCCGAGAAACCAGGCCATCCGTGCCGTCCCCCTCCCGCCCCGTCGCCGATCTCCGGCTTGACGAAATCTTGACACAAGGGCGGAGGGCTTTTCATTGCCTGGTTCCGGCAGTTTTTACGCTTCTTTTATGCCGCCTTTCGACCAAGGTCGACGGTCACCCGCCAGGGGGTGCTCAGCCTTCGTCGCCGCCGAGGCTGCGGATGATCGCGGCCGTGAAGGCTTCCAGGTCGCCGGGGTCGCGGGAGGTGATCAGCGTGTTGCCGCCCGCCGTGTCGACGACGACCTCCTTGTCGTGCCAGGTCGCGCCCGCGTTCGTGAGGTCGGGGCGCAGCGAGGGGTACGAGGTCAGCTCGCGCCCCTCGGCCAGTTCGCTGTCCACCAGCAGCCAGGGGCCGTGACAGATCGCGGCCACGGGTTTGCCGTCGCGCGCGAACTCGGCGACGAGCCGGCGCGCGGTCTCGTCGGTGCGCAGCTGATCGGCGTTGAGGGTGCCGCCGGGGACCATCACCGCGTCGTAGTCCGCCGCCGTCACCTCGTCCAGGACGGCGTCGGGGGTGATCCGCTGTCCGGGGTCCTGATCGGAGACCAGGGTCTGCACCGGTTCCGCGCGCTGCGCCGCGACGACGACGTGCGCGCCCGCGTCCAGCAGCGCGGACACCGGCTTGACCAGCTCGTCCTGCTCGGTGCCGTAGTTCGTGGTGAGTACGAGGACGTTCGCGTCTTCGATCGCCATGGTCCGGCCTCCTCCGGGGTGGGGGGTTGTCGACCCTCCGACTGCCCATGCGGGGGAGGCTTATTCAGCCGGGGAATTCCGCCGGCGGCGGGAATGGCGGCGCTCTCTTTGTTCGTCGCCTTCCGTTTTCCACCGGGTGCGGAAATGCCAGCGCGGATCCTCGGCCGCTCTTCCGAGGATCCGCGCTGGAGAAAGGGGGCCCTGGAAGGGTGAGTCAGGGCCGGTATGCGTGTCGGATCAGTTGTTCTCGCCTCCCGCGGCGCAGCAGGAGGCGCCGTTGCCGGAGATGGAACCGCGGAAATCCTGCCGGATCCTGTTTCCGTTTTCCGTGGCCGAGATCCACCTTCCACCCGTGTGAGGGGAAAGTCAAAGAGGGGTTTCCGAAGACGCGATAGGGCGTGCTTATCGGTCTCGTGGAATGCGCGGGACGCTAGATCGGCTGGGGTTCGAAGTCCCAGTAGGGCCGGGCCCCGGAGCGCATGTAGCGGGTCTGGTCGTGGTCGGGGCCGTGGCTGGCGGAGAGGGTTTCGAGGGCGACGCGTTCCAGTGCGGCCGCCTCCTCCGTGCGGCCGAGGGTGCGCAGGTCGAGGGCGAGGCCGGCGCGGAGGTTGGCGGAGAGGACGTGGTGCGCGCCCATCGCGGGGATGGCACGGCCGAGGGCGTCGCGGCCGAGGCGTTCGGCGCCCTCCACGTCGCCGAGGGCGGCCAGCGCGGCCGTGCTGTTCATGGCGCAGCCCAGGGACCAGACGTGGCCGCGTCCGATGGCCGCCTCCAGTTGCCGTGTCGACTCGTCGGCGAGGCGGGCGGCGGCCTCGGTCTCCCCGTCGTCGAGCATGAGCAGGGCGAGGTTGTTGCGCGCGCCGATGGCATACGGGTGCAGGGTGCCGAGGCGGGCGGCGTAGGCGCGGGCGGTGGACTCGGCCAGTCCGCGGGCCTTGGTCCGCTCGCCGAGGACGCGGAGCAGCATCGCGTAGTCGAGGTTGACCATGAGGACGTCCGGGTGGTCGGCGCCGCTGAGCACGATGAGCCGTTTGCGGGACTCGCGCATGATGGCGCGGGCCTCCTCGAACTCGGCGTCGCGCCTCAGGCACAGGGCGAGGTTGTGCTCGGCCAGCAGGGTCTGGCGGTGGGCCTCGTCGAGGGTCCTGCGCAGCTGGCGCACGTTGTAGTCCTGAAGGCTTCTGGCCTCGGGGAGTCTGCCGAGCAGGCGCAGCATCCGGGCGGTGTAGTAGCCGGACTGGAGGGTGCGCCGGGCCCGGCCGCCGAGGAGGCCGACGCGGCGGTCGTAGACCTCGCGGTGGAGGGTGCAGGACTCCTGGTAGTGGCCCTGGAGGCCGAGGGCGAGGGCGAGGTTGGTGCGGAACTGGAGGGTCTGCGGCACGTAGCGGTCGCCGAGCCAGTCGGTGGCGTTCTGCGCGGCCTCCTCGTACAGGGCGCGGGCCTCGTCGTAACGGCCCCGGGCCATGAGGGTGGCGCCGAGGCCGTCCTTGGCTCGCAGCAGTTCGAGGCCGCTGTCGATCCCGGCCTCGCCGAGGAGGCCGAGCATGCCCCGGTCGGCCTTCTCGGCCTCCTCGTAGCGGCCGAGGCCACGCAGCATGCGGGCCTCCTGGTGGGCGGCCGCGAGGACCCGGCTGTCGGTGGGGGCGAAGGTGCCGCGCCAGCGGTCGAGGACGCGGTGGGCCAGGTCCCAGCCGTCCTGGTACTCACCGCGTACGCGGAGGTAGTCGAGGCAGTTCAGCAGGAGTTGGCGTACGTCGCCGTCGTCGGAGTCGAGGGCGCCGGAGGGTTCGAGGTGGGGCAGGATCTCGGCGTAGCGGTGCCAGTTGCGCGGTGCGCCGGGCTCGCCGGGGTCGGAGGCGACCAGGACGCGGGCAGCGGTGGCGGCGTACTCGCGTTCCGTCCCGGGGGTGAGGCTCGCGCGGATGAAGCGGCGGAAGCTGCGGTGCATCCGCAGGGAGACGATGCTGGTGGTGTCCTGCCGGGCCTCGGTGGCGAACTCCACGCGCATGGAGGCGAGTTCGGAGATGGTGAGCAGGGCCGCGTCCCAGTTGCCGGGTTCGCTGACCGACCCGGCCAGATGGGCGGGCAGATCGCTGGGGCGGGCGGCGCGCAGCAGCGGGACGGGCAGCATGTCGGGCGAGAAGAAGGTGAGCAGGAGCAGCAGTTCGTGCACCGCCGGGGAGCGCGCGGCCAGGGAGGCGAGGGTGCGCGCCCAGACCTGGCGGTGGGCCGGGGGCACCGCCACCGGGGTCTCGGGGTCCGGGTCCGCGGGTTCGTCCGCCCTGATGGAGGTCAGATAGCGGGGGATGTCGGCGGCGGGGTGGGCATCGATCCACGCCGCGCTCTGGTCGATGACGAGCGGGAGGTCGCCGAGGGCGGCGGCGAGTTCACCGGCCTGGGCCTCGGTCATACGGGGTGCCCGGCGGCAGGCGAAGGCGACGCTCTCGTCCCGGTCGAAGGGCGGGAGTTCGCGCGGCCGGGCGCCGTGCCGGGACCACGCGGTGTTCTGCGCGGTGAGCAGGATCTGGCCCCGGCCCTCGGGGAGCAGCGGGGCGATGCCGTCGATGTCCTCGGCGCCGTCGAAGATGACGAGCCAGCGGCCCTTCTCGTCCTTCTTCAGCGCGTCCTGCACCGCCTCGATCTGCCCGGTGAGCTGGTCGCCCTCGCTCAGGCCGACCTCGCGGGCGAGCGCCGCGAAGCCTTCCCGGGCGGCGGCCTTGGTCGCGGAGGGCACCCACCAGATGAGGTCGTACTCGCTGGCGAACCGGCGGGCGTACTCCCCCGCGGCCTGGCTCTTGCCGACGCCGGGCGGTCCGTGCAGCAGGACGCGGCGGCCGTACCCGGCGTTGAGGGTGTCGTGCACGTCGTTGAGCAGGACCTCGCGGCCGGTGAAACGGGGGTTGCGGCGGGGGCTGTTGGTGACGTCGGGCGGGTCCTCGGGGTAGCGGGGGCCCTCGTCCCGGCGGGTGTACGGGGTGCCGGGGCTGAGGCCCACCTCCGCGAGGACGCGGCGCCGGGCCTCCTCGGGGCCGATGCCGCGCAGGGTGACGGCGCCGAGGCTGACGGCCTCGTCGGGCAGGGCACGGGTGGTCACGGTGACCGCGCCGACCCGGTCGTGCAGGCGGGGCATCACCTGGCGCAGCACATGGGCCCACTGCTGGTTGCGTCCGGTGTCGAAGCGCAGGTACCAGTCGTCCAGGACGAGCAGGACGCGTCCGGGGCGGCCGAAGAAGTCCTCCAGGGCCGCCATGTCGGGCAGCGGGCTCAGCGGGGACCAGCGCACATGGGTGACCGGGCAGTCCTCCTGGCCGAGCACCCAGGCGATCCACTGCGCCCAGCCGTTGCTCACCCCGGCGTAGACGAGCGAGACGGGCGGCGGGGTGGTCGAGTGTCCCGCGTTCATGGGCAGGCTCCCGGGAGGCGGTGGTGGAAGGCGGCGGCTCGCTTCCGATCGAGCAACAAATACCCTGGTTTGTCAATGAGTTGGCATACGAGTCGACTTCGCGACGGCGGAGTTCCCGCGAACGCGCACGCGCTCACAGCGGCTGCGGTTCGAAGTCCCAGTACGGGCGCAGTCGGCGCTGGGCGTCGCGGGTGTGCGGGTGCCGGGGTCCGAGGGTGTCGCCGAGGGTGCGGACGGCCTCCCGTTCGTGGGGCGCGGCCTCCTGCGCGCGGCCGAGGGCGCGCAGGTCGTCGGCGAGCGCGGTGCGCGCCGACAGGGTGAGCGGGTGGGCGGCCCCGAGGCGGCGGGCGGCGCCGCGCACGGTTTCCCGGCTCAACTCCCAGGCGCCGTCGACCTCGTAGGCGAGACTGCGCGCCCCGCTGAGGTTGAGCGCGCAGCCGAGGGTCCAGGGGTGGTCGCGGCCGACGGCCTCGGCCATGTCGTGGTGGACCCGTTCGGTGAGGTGCAGGGCGAGCCGGTGGTCGCCGGTGTGGATGACGGCGAGCGCGAGGTTGCCGAGGGCGCCGATGGTGTACGGGTGGTGGGGCCCGAGCAGTTCCTCGTACCGCCGGGCGACGGACTCGGCGGCACGCAGGGCGGTGCTCAACTCGCCGTGTTCCCTGAGGAAGGTGGACTGGTCGGCCTCCACCACGAGGGTGTCGGGGTGCAGCGGGCCGAGCACCTGGGCGGCGCGGCGGACGGCACTGTCCAGCCGCTCCCCGGCCTCGGTGATGTCCCCGGCCCGGCGCCGGGAGACGCCCAGTTGGTGGTCGGCCATGATGGACTGCGGATGGCGTTCGTCGGAGGTCTGGCGCAGGGTGCGGACGATCTGTTCGAGGCGGGAGACGGACTCGGGGTAGTCGCCGAGCAGGCGGATGAGCCGCGCGTAGACGGTGCCGGAGTGCAGGGTGAGGTGGTGGCGGGAGCGCAGGCGGCGCTGCCGTGTCTGGAGGACGTCGCGGTGGATGGCGCGGGCCTCGCCGTAGCGGCCGAGCAGGAGCAGGGCGAGGCCCTGGTTGTGGCGGGCGGCGAGGGTCTGCGGGGCCTCGGTGCCGAACTGGTCGGCGAAGCGGGCGGCGGCCTCCGTGAACAGCTCGCGGGCCTGCGGGAAGCGGCCGAGGGCGAGCAGGGTGCTGCCGAGTCCGTCCTTGGCGCGCAGCAGCTCGGGGTGGTCGTCGGGGCGTACGGCGGTGAGCTGGGCCACGACCGAGCGGCCGAGCCGTTCGGCCTCGGTGTAGCGGCCGGCCAGGCGGAGCAGTCCGCCGAGTCTGTTGCGCAGGGCGAGCAGGGCGCCGTGCGCGGGGTCCAGGGCGCGTTCCCAGTGGGCGAGGACCTCGTCGCAGAGCCGCAGCGCGGTGCGGTACTCACCGCGCAGGCGCAGGTATTCGACGCAGTTGAGGACGAGTTCCTGCACGGCCTGGCGCGGGGAGTCGAAGGCCCCGGCGAAGCCGAGGTGCGGGATGAGCAGGGCGTAGCGCTCCCAGTCGCGGGTGTCGGACGGGCGCCGGGGGTCGGCGCCGACCAGCACCTGGCAGGCGGTGTCGGAGTACGACCTGCGCTCGTCCTCGGTCAGTGACTCGCGCAGGAAGCGCTGGTAGAGGCGGTGCATCCGGACCTGCTCGACGGCCGGGTTCTCGGCCAGCTCCTGTTCGTAGTCGAGGCGTACGGCGGTGTACTCGGAGAGTCCGCGCAGTGCGAGGTGCCAGGAGCGGGGGTCGCGGACCAGGGCGTCGAGGGAGGCGGGCAGGTCGCCGTAGCGGACCTCGGTGAGCAGGCGGACGGGGATCTCGCCGGGGGCGAAGAAGGCGAGGAGGTTGAGGAGTTCGGCGCCTTCGGGGTTGCGGGCGCGCAGGGTGCCGAGGGTGGTGGACCAGGCGGTGCGGAAGCCGGGTGGGTATTCCGTGCCGTCGGAGGTGTCGGGTTCGCGGGTGGCGCGCAGGGTGCCGAGGTAGTCGGCGGCCGGCACGTCGTTCGCGGCGAGCCAGGCGGCGGTCTGGGCGAGCAGCAGCGGCAGGTCGAGGACGGCGTCGGCGAGTTCGTCGGCCTCCTCCACGGTGAGCCGGGGTACGCGGCGGCGCACATAGGCGACGCTCTCGGTCCGGGTGAAGGCGCTGATGTCGATGACGCGGGTGCCGGGTACGTCCGTCCAGTCCCGGGTCCCGGCGGTGAGCAGGACGTGGGCGCGGTGGTCCGGGAGCAGGTCGGCGAGCTGGGCGGGGTCCTCGGCGCCGTCGAAGACCAGCAGCCAGCGGCCCGGGGCGGCGGCGCGGGCGGCCTCGTGGACGGCCCTGATCCGCTCCCCGATGCGTTCACCCACCGGCAGACCGAGGCGGGGCGCGAGCGCGGCCACCCGTTCCCGGGCCTTGGCGCGGTGGGTGGCGTCGATCCACCACACGACGTCGTACTCGCTGCCGAAGCGGTGGGTGTACTCGACGGCGATCTGGGTCTTGCCGGTGCCGCTGACGCCGTGCAGCACGATCCGGGTGTCGGCGCCTTCGGTACTTCCGGCGCCTTTGGTGCTCCCGGCGGTGAACGAGGCGCGCAGGCGCTCCAGTTCGGGGTCACGGCCGGTGAAACGGGCGTTGCGGCGGGGGGTGTCGAAGACCTCGGGGGGTTCGTTGGGGAAGCGGGGTGCGGTGGGGGCGCGGGACAACGGGGCGGTGTCGATGGACAGTTCGCGCAGCACCCGGCGGGCCGCCTCCTGTTCGTCCAGGTCGTGCAGGTCGGCGGGCCCCAGCAGGGCGACGGCGCGGGGCACCGGCCGGGTGGCGACGGTGACGGCGGCGAGCCGGTCGGCGTGGCGGGGCACGGTGCGGCGCAGGACGCGGTCCCAGTCGTGGGCGGCGATGGGTCCGAGGCCGAAGTACCAGTTGTCCAGGACGAGAAGGAGCCGTCCGGGGGTGTCGAGCAGGGCGGCGAACTCGTCCTCGAAGGGCACGTCCACGCGGGGGTCGAAGCGGGTCAGGGTGACGTCGTGGCCGCGTGCGGTCAGCTGGTGGGCGATCCAGGCGGCCCAGGGCCGGTTGTATCCGGCGTAGCTGATCGTGATGTGCCGGCGGTCGTGCTCGCTCCGGCTGTCCATGCGCCTGCTCCCCTCGTGGGCGCTTCATGTGATGGTGCGTCAGATGGGTTGGGGTTCGAAGTCCCAGTGGGGGCGGCGTAGTTCCTCGGCGGACTTGGTGTGGGGGTGCTGGGGGCCGAGGGTCTCGCGCAGCCGGGTCACGGTGTCCCGGCGGATCTCCTCGGCCTCCTCGGCGCGGCCGAGGGCGCGCAGGTCGCAGGCGTGGGCGGTGGCGGCGGCCAGGGTGAGGGGGTGGCTCTCCCCCAGGCGGTCCGCGGCGGCGGCGCGCAGGCCGGTGTCGTGGGCCAGGGCGGCCGGGGCCTGGTCGGAGTGGGCGAGCCGGGCGGCGAGGTTGAGCCGGGTGCCGAGGGTCCAGGGGTGGTCGTCGCCGACGGCGCGGGCCATGAGCTGCCAGGCGGTGTGGGCGGAGCCCTCGGCCTCGCCGTGTTCGTCGCCGTCGGCCCACTGGGCGAGGGCGAGGTTGCCGAGCGCTCCGGCGGTGTAGGGGTGGTCGGTGCCGAGGAGGCGCAGATAGCGGTCGTAGACGGTGCGGGCGAGGTCGTGGGCCTCGCGGGGGGAGTTGTCGCGCAGGAGGGTGGCGCGGTCGGAGGCCATCATGAGGGTGTCGGGGTGGAGTTCGCCCTGGATCTGCCGGCAGCGGGCGACGACGCTGGTGAACAGGGCGGTGGCTTCCTCCAGTCGGCCGTCGCGGCGCAGGCACTGGGCGAGGTTGTGCTCGGCGCGCAGGGTCTGGGGGTGGTCGGGGCCGAGGACGCGGCTGTGCAGGGTGGCGTTGCGCCGCTGGAGGGCGAGGGCCTGGCGGTAGCCGCCGAGGAGCCGGGTCATCCAGGCGAGGCAGAGGCCGGAGTAGAGGGTCTCGTAGTGGTCGGGGCCGAGTTCGCGGTCGCGCTGCCCGTACAACTCCTGGTGTATCTCCAGGGATCGGTCGTAGTGGCCGAGGAGTCCGAGGGTGAGGGCCATGTTGCTCCTGGCCATGAGGGCGCGTGGTCCCTCGCCGCCGGGGCGGCTGATGTGGCCGCGCCAGACCTCCTCGAAGAGTTCGCGGGAGCGCTCGAACCGGCCGAGGGCCATCAGGGTGCCGCCGAGGCCGTCCTTGGCGCGCAGCAGCTCGGGGTCGTCGGGGGGGCGGGTGCCGGTCAGGGCGTCGAGGACGTCGCGGCCCACGGCTTCCGCGTCGCGATAACGGCCCACCCGGCGCAGGAGGTTGGCGTACTGGTGGATCAGGACGAGCATGTCGGCGTCGTCCTGGTCGTGGCGGGGCCGCCAGCGGGTGACCGCCTGCTGGCACAGTCGCAGCCCCGTGTCGTACTCGCCGCGCAGCCGCAGGGTGTCGACGCAGTCGAGGACCAGGCGGCGGACGCCGGGTTCGTCGCGGTCGAGGGTGCCCGCGTAGTCGAGATGCGGGACGAGCGCGGAGTACGTGCTCCACTCGCGCCGGTCGGCGGGGCGGCCGGGGTTGGCGGCGGCGAGCACTCTGCTGGCGGCGGCGGAGAGTTCGCCGCGGCGGTCGCGGCTGAGGCCCGCGTGCACGAAGCGGTGGTAGAGGCGGTGCATCTGGGCGGATTCGACGCCGTACTCCAGGGACGGGTCCTGGGTGTAGCTGAGGTGGATGGCGGTGAGGTCGGCGAGGGCGGCCAGCGCGCTCTGCCAGCGGGTGGCGTCGGTGACGGTGCGGGCGAGGCTGCCGGGCGGGAAGACATGGGCCGGGGCGGCGGCGATGAGGCGCAGCGGGATCGCGTCCGGGGAGAACATCACCATGAGCTCGATGAGCTCGGCCGCCTCGGGATTGCGCCGGCGCAGCAGATTGAGCAGCAGGCCCCAGGAGCGGACGAACCCGACCGGGTAGTCGTCCTCGGTCCGCACCTCCAGTTCCTGCGGGGACTGGCCCTGGAGGGCGTCCAGATAGGCGTCGACGGGTTCGGCGGGGTTGGCGATGAGCCAGGCGGTGGTCTGGGCGAGGACGAGGGGCAGGTCCTGGGCCGCCTCGGCGAGGGCGCGGGCCTGGGCCTCGGTGGCCCGGGGAACGCGGCGGCGGATGAAGGCGGCGCTCTCGTTCCGGGTGAACGGGCGGACGGTGTACTCCTGGAAGCCGAGCAGCCCGGACCAGTCGCGGCTGAGGCTGGTGATCAGCACGTCGCCGGGCCCGTCGGGCAGGAGGTCGCGTATCGCGCCCACGTCGTCGGCGCCGTCGAAGATCAGCAGCCAGCGCCTGCGGGGTCCGGTGCGGGCGCGCAGGGCGGCGTGCAGGGCGCGGATGCGTTCGCCCGCGTCGCGGGCCACCGGCAGTTCCAGATGGGCGGCGAGGGCGGCGAACTCCTCGCGGGCGGTGGCGCGTTCACCGGCGGTGACCCACCACACCACGTCGTAGCCGTCGCCGTAGCGGTGCGCGTACTCGGTGGCCAGGTGGGTCTTGCCGACGCCGGAGATGCCGTGCAGGACGACACGGGCGCCGGTGCCTGCCGGTCCGGGTTCGGCGAGGAGTTCGGAGAGTTCCTCCAGGTCGTCCTTGCGGCCGGTGAAGTAGCCGTTGCGCCGGGGGGCCTCGCGGACCTGGGGCGGGTCGTTGGGGAAGCGGGGGCCGTCCGGGGCGGGGTCCTCGCCGGGGTCGATGCCGAGCCGCCGGAGGATCCTGTCGCGGGCCTCGCTCTCGTCGAGTCCGGCCACGTCGACCGGGCGCAGCACCTCCATGGCGTCGGGCAGCGGCTCGTAGGACAGGGCGAGGGCGGCGAAGCGTTCGCGGTGGGGGCGGACGACCTGGCGGAACGCCTCGGACCAGTCGGCCTCGTCGTGCAGGTCGGGGCGGAGCGCGCGTTCGTTGACCAGGAGCAGCACGCGGCCGGGGGCGTCCAGCAGGGAGCCGAGGGATTCGACGGGGGTGCGGGACGCGGTGTCCCAGTGCAGCCGGGTGGTGGCGCAGCCCGCGCGTTCGAGCTGGTGGGCGGTCCACAGGGCCCAGGGGCGGCTCTCCCCGGCGGAACAGATGCTGATGTGCCCGGTGCCGGCGCGCCGTCCGGTGCCGTCCTCGGCGGGGTCCGCGGCGGAGACGGGATCGAGGTCGGGCAGGGGGGTGGTGTCGGGCTGGAGGACGGCCGGGGCGGGCAGCCGGTAGGTGGCGCCGTCGGCGGTGTGCAGCCGGCCCCCGGCGGGACCGACCCACTCCTCGACGGTGGCGTCGCGGCCAACGAGGATGGTCCGTACGGAGTTCGCGGTGACCAGTTCGACCACGCGCGGATCGGTGTCCGGCACCGTGATCGCGAACTGCCCGCTGTCGAAAGGGCTGTCGCTGAGCGTCAGTACGGGCCCGTTCCAGCCGAGGTGGAGCGCGGCCGTCGGCAGCCCGTGCGCGATGACGGCGACATCGGCGAGGGCCAGCCGGTCGGGCCGGGCGCCCTCGGGGGGTTCGGTGGCCAGGCGTACGGCGGAGAGGGTGAGCAACTGCCAAGCCGTGGTGGAGCGTTGGACCCGCTCGGGCAGCGTCTCCCAGGCCTCGGTGAACCAGCGGGCGACGCCGTCGCGTTCCTCCTCGACCAGCGCGCGCAGCGCGGGCCGCAGCGCCTCCTCGATCAGCGGGGCGGCGTCGGGGCGTCCGCTGACGGCCTGCCAGGTGGCGGCCTCCTGGGCGCGCATGGCCGGGGAGGCGCCCGCGCGGACCCGCTCGAAGGTGGGCCACAGCCGGTGGACGGGGTCGTCCTCGCCCGCCCGCGCCAGCCGTTCGGTGAGTTCGGCGCGCAGGTCCGCCAGGAGCGCGGGGTTCAGTACGACGTGGCCGAAGCCCGGGTGGGTGACCAGGTCGCCGAACCAGAGGTCGACCTCCGCCGACACGTCGAGTCCGGGCGCCACGCGCAGCCGTACGGCCCGCATCAGCTCCGGTTCGATCCGGGCGGCGATGCTGAGCAGCACCGCGAGGGTGCGGCCCGGCCGCTCGGCCGCGCTCAACGCCGGGCCCCCAGCGCCTTGCCGACGGTGGTGCCGCGGTCCCAGCTGAGCAGGGGCAGCAGCGAGCGCGCCCAGCGCGGCCAGTACCGCTCGGGCAGCGGGACCAGGGCCACGGGTTCGCAGCCGCGCTGGCGGATGGTGGTGACGGTGGCGCGCCATTCGCGTTCGGTGGCCCGCCAGGGGTTGAGCGGGGGGCCGCCCGCGCCGAGGTCGGAAAGGATCAGTACCCGCCCCCCGGGCCGGGGCGGGCGGTACGGCTGCTGCCAGGTGGACCTCGGTCCGGGGCCCGCGCCGCGCAGGGGCACGTCGGCGAAGCGCAGGACCTGGGTGCCCGCGACCCCGGCGAGCGCGCGGACGTGGGCGATCACGTCCTCCACGTCGCGGGCGAAGGGCTCCATGGCGCGGGAGGTGTCGGCGAGGATCTGCACACCGTGGCGGAGGGTGGACAGCGGCAGCCGGGGTATCGCGGTCAGCGGGCGGGCGCGGGAGAGTTCCTCGGTGGCGCGGTCCACGTCGAGTTCTCCCTCGGGGCTGACCCGGGAGAGGACCATGGTGAGCAGGGCTGCGGTGGAGCGGGGGGCGAGCAGCGGCAGGTGCGGGGGGCGCGGGGCGGGGTCGGCGCGGCCCCGGGGCGGGGGCAGGGCGGGGGTGGTCCAGCCGGGTGCGGGCGGGGCGCTCTCGTCGACGGGGACGAGGAAGGTGACGGTGCCGGCGCGGCCGCCCGTGTCGTCGCGGCCGAAGGGGGGCGGGTCGTCGTCCTCACGGGGCCGGTCGGGGTCGTCGTCCTCGCGGGCGGGGGCCTGCCAGCCGGGGGTGTCCTCGGGCGGCTCCACGTCCGCCGGGGGCCTGGCCTGTTGAGCCGGGGGGCCGCCGAGGCCGAGGAGGGCGGCGATGCGGGCGTAGTCCTCGGGGTCACGGGTGCCCAGGGCCCGGGCGGCGCGGGCCACGTCCGCGAGCCACGCCTCCCCGGTCATGCCGGGTCACCTGCCAGTTGCTGCGGCTTGACCAGGACGTTCCGGGTGAGCATCCGCCACTCGTCGGTGCCGGGGCGGATGCCGAGCGAGCGGCAGGCGCGCAGCGCGTCCAGGTACTCGGCGGTGCTCGGGCGGCGGACGTCCTGCTTGTCGACCTGCTCGCGGACCTCCATCAGCTTGTCGGCGACGGCCTCGGCCAGCTCCTCGTCGGCGGGGGTGACCTCGCCGGGCCAGTCGGCCATGTGCTTCCCGGCGATCCGCACGAGCATGTCCCGGTCGTGCTCGGGGAGGCGGTGGACCACACAGCGGCGCAGCAGGGCCTGGGGCAGTTCGCGTTCCTCGTTGGTGGTCAGCACCACCAGATGGCGGGACCACTGGGCGTGCTCGTCGGCGGCTTCGGCGCCACTGGCAGGAGCGGTCGCGGGCTGCTCGGTGTGGATCTCCTCGCCGATCTCCGAGACCACGAAACGGTGCGAACCCAGCGGCACCAGAAGGCTGTTGGGTACGTCCGGGTCGGCCTTGTCGATCTCGTCGATGAGGACGACCGCGTGATCGCGTTTGCGCCCGGCGTTGACCTTCTCGAAGGGGTCGGGGCAGGGGTCGGTGATCTCGGTGCCCTCGGCCCTGCCGCGCCTGCGGGCCGACTCGGGGGCGAGCGCCCACCACAGCACGCCGGGCTGCACGTAGCTCGCGTCGTCCGGGGTGCCGCCCCGGCGGGCCGCGACCTGGGCGTCGCCGAGCCTGCGGACGCTGTCGAAGCTCCACAGCAGTTCGCGGGGCTGGGTGCGATAGGTGACCACGTGCTCGTAGTACCGCCAGCCCAACTGCCGTGCGATGTAGGGCGCGAGGGAGGACTTTCCGGAGCCGGGCATCCCGCGCAGCAGCAGCGGGCGGCCGGTGGCGCGGGCGACCTTGACCGCGAAGTCCAGTTCGGGCGGCATCACATAGACGCGGCCGTCGCCCCGGTCGGGGGTGTCGAGCCATTCGGCGTCGCCCGGTGTCCCGGACTGCTCTCGCACGGCGGTCTGTTCCTGGCTCATCAGGCCCCCCAGCCGATCGAACCCACGTGCTTGCTCACCCGACGGATGACGGCATTGACCAGAGTCTCATGTCCCGGGCCGAACGGCGGGTCGAGAACCAGCACTTCGTCGGGACTTCCCGGCCAGCTCCCGCGCGCGTCCACCCCCCGCCCGGTGATGACGAGGACGTGCATCCACGGGATGTTCTCGTGCAGCCGCGAGATCACCCGGTGCACCACGGCCAGGTCGCAGCGCTTGGCGTCGAGGAGCAGATAGAAGCGGCCGAAGCTCTCCGGCTCCTCGGGGGTGCCGAGTTCGTCGTACGGCTCCAGGCCGATGGCCTGCTTGACGGCCCGCTCGCACTGGTCGAGCAGATAGTCCTCGGGGTCGTCGTCGCCGGGCGGCCGGCCCGCCGCCTCGGCGATGTAGTAGCTGCGGATGTCGACGCAGAACGCGCGGTCCAGATAGTGCTTGCCGATCAGGGTGTTGTCCACGTTGAGGATGACGACGCGGCGCACCACGCCGTCGGTGTCGCGCACGATGCGCCGGGCGTCGTCGCGGTCGACCCACACCGGCAGGATCATCTTCGCCAGATCGCCCGCGCGGCCGCGCTCCAGTCCGCCCATCAGGGCCGCCAGAACGGTGTTGTGCAACTGCACGATGTCGTGGGAGTCGAGCATCTGCGAGGCGATGAGGAGCGGGGCGAAGCCGGGGATCAGTTCGCCGAACTCGTCGTCCGGTACTTCCAGTTCGCGGGCGAGACGGGCGAAGACCGCGTGTTCGCCGATCTCCCGGAGCTGGATGCAGATGCTCTCCAGCCAGACGCTCATGGAGTCGTCCCAGACCTGCCGCACGTCCGGGAACCGTCCGACGAGCCGGGCGACCTCGTCCGCGCTGCCGGTGACGATCCGCTCCACGTCGTCGGTGGCGAGATAGCCGAGTGCGGACTCCTTCAGCTTCCCGGCGCTGATCCCGTCGACCAGGACGGTGACCAGGACCATGCCGGGGTACAGCGTCTTGCGCCAGTGCAGGATGTTGGTCTCGCGGCGCACCCAGGACGAGCGCAGGGCCGCCTCGTTGACGAGGACGAGGGCCGCGTCGCACTCGCCGAGGAACCTGGCGAGCTTCAACTGCCAGGGACGGCCGGTCTCTTGGATGCGTACGTCGAGGAGCACGGTGTGCTTGGCCTTGTCCAGGCCGGTGGCGAGGGCGTCGCGCAACTGGGCGGCCGGTTCATCCGTGTTGGTGCTGTGACTGATGAACACCCTGACCACCCTCGCCCCGCCTTCAGTCCGCGATCCACTTGGCCATCCAGCCCTCGTTCTGCACCGAGACGACGTGTTCCGTCCGCTCGGCCAGCCGGTCGGCGTCCGCGTCGGTGGCCGGATCGCGCTCGCGCCACCAGCGCAGCAGCGTGTCCAGCTCGCGCGCGGTCCTGTCGAACTCGATCTCCTGCGAGACGAAGCGCGCCGACGCGCCGTACGACACGACGCTCGCGGAGACTGCGGCGACGACAGGTATCCAGGCGGCCGCCTCCTCCGCGGCGAAGGCACCGGCGACGGCGCCGAGCAGTACGGAGATCCCGGCGAGCACCTGGCCCCAGCGTTCGACGAGCCGGGCCCTGGCGGCCATCTCCCGGGCCTTCGGGCGGTAGTAGTGCTCCAGTTGTCTGCGCAGGCGCTGCTCGGCGTAGTCCGCGATGCCGGCGACCGGGGGCAGCGGCCGGACGGCGGGCTCGATGCCCGCGAGGGCGCGGTCGAGTCCGCCGGCGTCGGCGAGGACGGCGTTCGTGCGGGTCCGCAGCTCCGTGTCGCGGGTCCCGGGGGCGCGGTACTGGGCCGCACGCGCGAGGTAGACGTAGACCTGGCTCTTCAGTTCCTCGGAGACCGAGCGCAGGGCCGTCCACTCGCGCACCCGGTCGGGGGAGGCGCCGACGGCGGCGAGCGGGGCGGCGCCCGCGGCGAGCAGCGCGAGGAAGGCGAGGACGCGGCCGGTGACCGGGAAGAACGGCATCAGCTGGGAGGTGGCGGCGCCGAGCACGGCCGCGGCGACCACGGCGCAGAGCGTGGCCGTGCGCGACCGCTCGATCGCCGCCTTGGCGCGGTTGGCCGCCCGCGACCAGACGTTCTGGGCCCGCCAGATCTCCTCGGCCGCGGCCGCTCCCCCGAGTGTGCTCACGACAGGATTCTGACGCGGCTTCACCTCCTATGCAATGGAAAGGGGTTCAATCGGGCAGGAGGGGACCGGAGCGGAGAACCGGTTCGATTCGTCCCGCGATGTGCCGGATGAGCAGGGCGAGATCGGCGCAGTAGACGGAAGGGTTGCGGAAGCCGCTGCCGGGGCGGTAGCGGTGGGCGTAGTGACCGCCGCCGCAGACCCGCATCAACGGGCAGCGCAGACATTCGTCGGAGAGTGCCTCCTCCCCCAACTGCCGTGCCACGATGCCGGGATGCTCCAGCACGTCGTCGAAGCTGTCGTCGAAGACGCTCAGGCCGGTCGAAGGGGCCCTGGAATAGGCGGCCTTGAGGGAGTCCACCTGCTCGATGGCGCCGTCCGTCTCCACCAGCACGGCGGCCACCGGGGAGAGTCCGACGGCCTCGGCGCTGCTCGGGAAGCCGACCAGCAGACCGATGATCTCGGTGAAGATCCTGATCCCGGTGCGGTGCCGGCCGCCGTCGAACCAGCGGTCGAAGACGCGGGCGAGCCACTGCCCGTAGGGCGCGGCACCGGCGCTGGAAGGACCCTTCCCCGGGGGTGGATGCGCCCAATTGGCGTGCGGCAGCAGCAGATCGAGGGCGGCGGGCCGGAACTCCATCAGGGAGTCGTAGATCTCGTCGGGGTCCTGGTCCAGGTCGATGGTGCACAGGATGCCCGCGTACGCCTCGGGGCGCTGGGCGAGCAGGGCGAGGCCCCGGGTGGCGGCGGGCCAGGCGGGGCGGCCCGCGTGGTCGACCCGCCGCTTGTTGTGCTCGGGGCGCCCGCCGTCGAGGCTGACGCCGATGCGGACTCCGGCGTCCGCGAGGCGCCGTACGGTGTCGGCGGTCAGCAGCGTGCCGTTGGTCTGCACGCCGACCCGGACCTCGCAGTCGGCCCCGGCGGCCGCGCGTACGGCGGACCGCACCTCGGAGACCTGCCGGAGCGCGGTGTCGACGCCACCCAACAGGGGTTCCCCGCCGTGCAGTTCGACCCGGATGTCGCGCAGTCCGTGGGCGGCGACGTGCTCACCGATCCGCTCGGCGCTGCGGGCCAGCACCTGCGGGGTGACCCTCGGGGGGCGGTCGCGCCAGGAGGCGTCGGCCGCGTTGTAGACGTAGCAGTACGAACAGAGGAGGTTGCAGCGGCTGTTGAGCTTCAGGACGAACTGGCGCAGCGGGACCGGGGCGGTTCCGGCGCGGCGGAGGGCGGGCACGTCCAGCAGTCGGTGCGGCCAGGGCGCCGAGGCGTGCGGGTCCGCCGTTTCCCCCTCCGGGTGATGGGCCACCTCAGGGACTGTCCTCGTAGTACGCGATCGGCCGGCCCGCCGTGCGCCGGTCGCGCTCCAGCAGTTGGCGCAGCACCTCGGTCAGCACCGGATGGTCCACGCCGTGCGGCAGCGGGCCGTGGCCGCCGCCCGCGCCGGAGCGGAACCGGACGGCCCGGTCGGGGCCGTCGGCCACCGGATGGTCGGCCGGCCGGTGATTCGACACTGCGCTCCCTCCACGAGAGGCCACGTGGACGTGGCTGTGCCGTGGCGCGCCTCGGGCGACACGGCGACGGGCCAATCGTAGAGCCCGACCGCCCGCCTTGGACCCCGCAACGGGCCTTCCACCGCAGGCGAGTCGGGGCCTTGGGCCGGGTGGGGCACGCGTGTGCGGGAGCGGTACGGCACCGGGGTGCGGACGCGACCGTCGTCCCGGTGCCGTACCGTCCCGCGACGGGCGGGGTCAGGCGCCGGTGCGCAGCGTCTGCTCCAGCGCGGCCAGGCCCTCGCGGTAGATGCCCTGGAACAGGGCTTCCGCCTCGGCCGGGGTGACGCCGTCGGGGGTGAAGGTGCCCGACCATTCGATCCGCGCGGCGTCGGGGTCGGCCGTGGCGTGGACGGTCAGGGTGGAGAGGTAGCCGGTGACCGGGAAGGGGGCGTCGAGGATCGCGTAGGTGTAGCTGCGGGCCTCGTCGTCGAAGGCGTGCAGGCGTTCGACGATGGTCTCGCCCTCGGCGTTGGTCAGCCTGCGGACGCGGCCGCCCTCGGTCAGCTCGCTCTGCGGGATGTAGGGGAGCCAGTCGGGCAGCGAGCCGAAGCCGCCGATGAGCCGCCAGACGTGGTCGGGGGTGTGGGGGACGTGGAGGGACGCGCTGGTGCTTGCCATGGTGCTTTCCGGGTGGGGGGTGGGTGGATACGGAGCCGGGCCGTGGGTCCGGGGTGACTCGGACGGTGGGTACGGGCGCGATGCGGATCAGGCCGTGAGTACGGGCCCGGTGCGGGTCAGACCGTCGGCACCGGGGCGTCTGCGGAGATCAGCCCCTCCGCGCGCAGGTCGGACCAGAAGGCGGCCGGGACGTTCTCGCGCAGGGCGGCCGTGTCCTCGGCGATGCGGCTGGGCCGGGTGGCGCCGGGGACCACGGCGGCGGTCGCCGGGTGGGCCAGGGCGAAGCCGAGCGCGGCCGCCTTGACGCTGACGCCGTGCTTCGCGGCGAGGGCCTTGATCCGCTCGACCTTGTCGATGATCGCCTGCGGGGCCTGCTGGTACTCGAAGTGGGTGCCGCCCGCGAGGATGCCGGAGCTGTACGGACCGCCGACGACCATGTCCACGCCCTGCTCGACGGCGGCCGGGAGCAGCCGCTGGAGGGCGCGGTCGTGGTCGAGCAGGGTGTAGCGCCCGGCCAGCAGGAAGGCGTCGGGGCGGGGCTCGTCCAGGTCGAGGGTCAGCTCGATCGGCTCGACCTTGTTGACGCCGAGGCCCCACGCCTTGATGACGCCCTCGTCGCGGAGCTTCTGGAGGACACGGAAGGCGCCGGTGCGGGCGGTCTCGAAGCGGGCGAGCCACTCGTCGCCGTGGAAGTCCTGGGCGATGTCGTGCACCCAGACGATGTCGAGGTGGTCGGTGCGCAGCCGCTTCAGGCTGTCCTCGATGGAGCGCAGGGTGGCGTCGGCGGTGTAGTCGTCGGTCATCCGGTTGGGACGGCCGTGCTCGAAGAGGCCGCCCTTCTCGCCCAGCTCGCGCGCGGCCGGGTCCTCCACGTCGTCGTGGATCACGCGGCCGACCTTGGTGCTCAGCACGTACGCGTCACGCGGGCGGTCGGCCAGGGCCTCGCCGAGGCGCAGCTCGGAGAGCCCGGCGCCGTAGAAGGGGGCGGTGTCGAAGTAGCGGATGCCGTGGTCCCAGGCGGCGGCGACGGTGGCCGCGGCCTCCTCGTCGGGGATGGCGCGGAACATGTTGCCCAGCGGGGCGGTGCCGAAGCCGAGCCGGCCGGGGAGGAGAGACTTGATACCCATGAGTAGCATCGATCCTTTTCGCGTGGGTCTGGCAGCTTTCATCCCGCGTTACGGAGATTTTCGCCGTTCTCGCGGGTTCTGCCGTTCTTGCTCTGTCGAGGTTAGGATCGATGCTTGAGACTGTCCAAGACTTGCTTGGACACACTTGAGTCCCCCGAGGTCTTACATGCTCGATCTGCGCCAGCTCCGGTACTTCGTGACCGTCGCGGAGACGGAACACGTCGGCCGCGCCGCCGAACGCCTGCACATCTCCCAGTCACCGCTCAGCCGGCAGATCGCCCAGCTGGAGAAGACCCTCGGCCTGACCCTGTTCGAGCGCAGCCAGCAGCGCATCCGGCTCACCGCCGACGGCCGGGTCTTCCTCTCCGAGGCACGGGCGCTGCTGCTGCACGCCGACCGCCTGGAGAACCTGGGCCGCAGGCTCGGACGCGGCGAGGAGGGCGGCCTGTGCATCGGGTACGCGACCGACGCCATGCACACCGGGGTCCTCCCGCGCGCGCTCCGGGAACTGCACGACGAGCGCCCGGGCATCCACGTCGCGCTCTACAACCACCCCACGGCCGAGCAGTTCGAGGGGCTGCGCCGCCGCAGTCTGGACATCGCCCTCGTGTCCGAGCCGCCCACCGGGGACGACCCCGATCTGCGCGGCGCGCTGCTCCTCGACGATCCCCTGCTCCTCGCGGTGCCGAGCGGGCACCCGGTGGCGGACCTCGCGGAGATCACGCCCGCCGATCTGGAGGGGCAGCCGTGGATCGCGGTGGAGAACAGCCTCCGCCCGGCCTGGCGGGACGAGTTCATCGCCGCGTGCGCGGCTTCCGGGTTCGCCCCCGACATCCGCCTGGAGGCCGCCGAACCGCTCACCGCGCTCGGCCTGGTGGCCTCCGGGCTCGGCCTCGCGCTGGTCCAGCGGAGCATGGTGCGCGGGGAAGCGGCCGGGGTGACGGTGCGCGAACTGCCCTGGCTGGACATGTCCGTTCGGCTGTGGGCGGTGTGGCACCGGGTCGATCTGCGGGCGGTGGTCGCGTCGTTCCGGGAGACGGTGCTCGCCGCCCGCGAGGGGGCGGGCGGCGAGAAGGGCGACACGTCCGAGACGGTCGGCAGGGCGAAGAGCACGTCCGGGACCGTCGGCAGGGCGAAGGACACGGCCGAGGCGGGCGGCGAGAAGAAGGACATGCCCGCCTGAAGCGCGCGGCCCGGCTCAGTACCGCAGCAGCGCCGCCACCCCGCCCGCCTCCGCCAGCGTGCCGTCGGGCACGAACAGCACATGGGAGTCGGCGGCGATCGCCCGGTCCACCAGCTGTTCCACGATGTCGGTGGCCACGCCGATGGTGTGCGGCGGGGGCGTCACGTCCGGCTTGGGCTCCGGCAGGGTGACCGGCTTGGGCACCTCGGCCAGCTCAAGGACCCGGCCGTCCTCGGTGACGCGGCCCGCGAGGTAGAGCCCCTCCTCCACGATCAGCCGCTGCACCCGCTTGTCCGCGACGGCGGTCCACACCTCCAGCGGCCCGCCCGCGTACTTGCCCTGTCCCCGCGCCTCGTTCAGCTCGCCCACCGCTTCGGCGACCTGCCTGGCACGGAACTCGTCGAGCACGGGCTCCAGGCGCTTCATCAGGTCCTGCGGGCGGTCCTTGTCCATGCCGGTGAGCTGGAGCGTGCCCGCGACCGCGTTGCCGTGCGTGGTCACGTCGCGGAACGCGGAGAGGATCTTGTCGCCGCCGATGACGAACAGCGGCACGTCCCGGTGCTCCTCCAGCGCCTCGCCCAGCTTGCGGTCCACCCGGCGCAGATACTGCTCGACCCGCTCCCGGTGTCCCTCGTAGGGCGCGGAGTGCGGGATCGCGCCGGGGAGCGCGTCCTCGGGCGAGGGGATCTCCGGCGGACAGGGGAAGCCGTGGTGCTCGACCTGCGTCAGGCGCCGGACCGCTCCGTGGTAGAGGCGGCACATCTCCTGGTCGAGGACCAGGACGAGGAAGGGCCGGGAGCGCTGTTCGGCCGCGTCCAGATAGCGCGTCAGGAACGACTCCGCGAACTCGACGCGCGGCTGCACGGGCGCGAGGGAGGTCATCTGCCAGACCTGGACCGGCTCGTCGGCGGCCAGGTAGACGACCATGGCGTCGTCCGGGTGGAAGGGGTCGGCGACGCGCTCGATCACCGCGGGCTCCAGCAGGTGGTCCCGCAGCTCAAGGCGCGTGTCCCGCGCCACCTCGGGGTCGTCCGCGAGGCGGCGCTTGGCCTCGGTCACCAGGTCGCGCAGGAGGATGCGGTCCTTCTCGCTGAAGGGGAAGTCCGGATCGGTCGGCATCACCATCGTGATGGCGGGGTACGCACGGCGCTCGCTCAGAGCGGCACGGATCTCGGGAGTCAGCTCAGAGGTATGCACCAAGTCAGCGTCGCACCGAGCCTTCGGACCCGCACCTCGAAACCCGCCCCTGCCCGCGACCACCCGAACGGCCGCCCGCTCGCCACCCGTACGGGTGCGGCGTACCGTGAATCTAACGAAATTCCGGGTGCCGTCACCCCGAGGAGCCGAGTCATGCGTAAGAACTCTCCGGTCAAGGGACATCACGGCCTCGGCGCGCGCGGCCAGGGCAAGCTGCTCTACTACCACACGCAGATCCCCGAGGCTGCCGCCAAGCAGGCGAAGGGTCAGCCGCACGACAGCCACCACCAGCAGCAGGAGCGCCGCCGCTCCGACGGCCGCTGGACCTGACCCGTCCGCCGCACCGGGCCCTCACGTCCGGCGCGGCGCCGGGCGGAACTTGGGAACCCGTACGGTGATCTTCGTACCGGCGCCGACGCCGGTCTCGACGACCAGGCCGTACGGGTCTCCGTACACCTGGCGCAGTCTGCGGTCCACGTTGCTCAGGCCGATGCCGGTGGCCGGTCCCGCCGTGCCGCGCAGGACGGCGCGGGCCCGCTCGGGTTCCATGCCGACGCCGTCGTCCTCGATGACGACGCGGGCCTCGGTGCCCTCGTCCTCCGCGATGATCGTGATGCGGGCGCGCTCGGCGGACTCGGCGAGGCCGTGCTTGAGCGCGTTCTCCACCAGCGGCTGGAGGCACAGGAACGGCAGGGTGACCGGCAGCACCTCCGGGGCGATGCGCAGGGTCACCGCGAGCCGGCGGCCGAAGCGGGCCCGGGCCAGCTCCAGATACTGCTCGATGGAGCGCAACTCCTCGGCGAGCGTGGTGAAGTCGCCGTCCCTGCGGAACGAGTAGCGCGTGAAGTCCGCGAATTCCAGGAGGAGTTCCCGGGCGCGCTCAGGGTCGGTGCGGACGAACGAGGCGATGCTCGCGAGCGAGTTGTAGATGAAGTGCGGGGAGATCTGGGCGCGCAGGGCGCGGATCTCGGCCTCGATGGCGCTGGAGCGGGCCCGGTCCAGGTCGACCAGTTCGAGCTGCACCGACACCCAGCGGGCGACCTCCCGCGCCGCGCGTACCGGGACGGCGTCCTCGCGGCCGGCGAAGGCGGCGAGTACGCCGGTGACCCGGCCGTCGACGGTCAGCGGGACGAGGACGCCCCGGCGCACGGGGCAGCCGCCGTGCGCGCAGGACAGTTCGACGCTCTGTTCACGGCCGGTGCGTACGACCTGCGCGAGCAGCATCGCCGTCGCCTCGCGGTGGTGGTCGCCCGCGCCGTCCCAGGCGAGCACGGTGCCCTCGTCGGCGAGGGCGAGCGCGACGGTGCCGAGCAGCGGGCGCAGCCGCCGGGCGGCCTTGCGGGCGGTGTCCGGGGTGAGCCCGGCGCGCAGGGGCGGCGCGGCGAGCGAGGCGGTGTGCAGGGTGTGGAAGGTGGCCTGTTCGACGGGGGTGCCGGGACCGGCCGGGTTCGCCTGCTGGCGGCGGACGGCGACATGGCCGAGGGCGGCGCCGAGGACGAACAGCGCGAGTCCGGCGACGGCGAGCAGCAGCACGCCGAGCGCGCTCATGAGGGCCTCCGGGGCGAGGTCGGTGCGATCACTGGTGTCACCCGCCCGCGCCGGACGTCCCGGGCAGGCCGGAGTTCTCCGGCAGATGGAGGCGGGCCATGGTGGCGGCGGTGCCGGGCGGCACCCGGTCGCGGGTGGCCAGGGAGATCAGCACCATCGCGGCGAACCCGACGGGCACCGACCAGACGGCGGGCCAGGCGAGCAGGGTGTGCGGCCAGCCGGAGCGGGCGCCCCCGGCGATGGTCGCGGTGACGGCGGTGAGCGCCGAGCCGCCGCCGAGGAGCAGTCCGGCGATCGCGCCGGGCGGGGTGAGGCCGCGCCACCAGATGCCGAGCACCAGCAGCGGACAGAAGGAGGACGCGGACACGGCGAAGGCAAGGCCCACCGCGTCGGCCACCGGCAGTTCCCCGACGAAGGCACCGGCCGCGGCGGGCACGGCGATGGCGGGGACGACGGCCGCCCTGAAGTGCCTGAGCCCCAGGGCGGGGAGCACGTCCTGCGCGAGCACCCCGGCCACCGACATGGTGAGTCCGGAGGCCGTGGAGAGGAAGGCCGCGCAGGCGCCGCCCGCGAGCAGCGCGCCGAGCAGATCGCCGCCCACCCCGCCGATCAGCCGCTGGGGCAGCACGAGCACCGCGAGGTCGGTGTCGCCGGTGAGCAGCAGGTCGGGGGCGTAGAGCCGGGCGAGCGCACCGTAGAGCGGCATCGGGAGGTAGAAGGCGCCGAGCGCGCCGAGGACGATCAGGGTGGTGCGGCGGGCCGCGCGGCCGTCGGGGTTGGTGTAGAAGCGCACGACGACGTGGGGCAGGCCCATGGTGCCGAGGAAGGTGGCGAGGATCAGTCCGTAGGTGGCGTAGAGGCCGTGCTGTTCGCGGTGCGGGGACTGCGGTTGCGCCCAGCTCGACGGGGCGGCCCCGGCGGTTCCCCCGTCGGGCAGCGGAACGGGGGCGCCCGCCGGGAAACGCAGGTTCGTGTGCGCGCCGATCCGGTGGCGGCCCTCGGTGAGCCGGAGCGTGCCGCCCTTCGGGGTGCGGCCGTCCACGGTCCCGGAGACGCCGGTGACGCGGACCGGCTCGCGCACCGTCACGGTCAGCGCGTGGTCCACGCGGACCTCGGTGGAGCGGTGGAAGACCGGACGGTCGTCCCACACCGGCGCCGGGGCGTGGTCGGAGCGCCAGGCGAGCAGCAGGAACACCACCGGCACCAGCAGGGCGGTGAGTTTCAGCCAGTACTGGAATGCCTGCACGAAGGTGATGCTCCGCATCCCCCCGGCGGCCACCGCGGCCGTCACCACGGCGGCGACGACCAGCCCGCCGAGCCAGCCGGGCGCCCCGGTGAGCAGCCGCAACGTCAGCCCCGCGCCCCGCAGTTGGGGCAGCAGATAGAGCCAGCCGATGCCGACGACGAGGACTCCGGCGATCCGGCGCACGGCCCGCGACTCGAGCCGTGCCTCGGCGAAGTCGGGCAGCGTGTACGCCCCGGAGCGGCGCAACGGAGCGGCGACGTAGGCCAGCAGGACGAGGAACCCGGCCGTGTAGCCGATCGGGAACCAGAGCATGTCCACGCCCTGCGCGAGGACCAGTCCGGCGATGCCGAGGAAGGACGCGGCGGAGAGGTACTCACCGCTCACCGCGAAGGCGTTGAGCCGTGGGGCGACGGTGCGCGAGGCGACGTAGAAGTCCGAGGTGGTCCGCGAGATGCGCAGGCCCAGCGCGCCGACGAGAGCCGTGGCGAGCACCACGGCCGACACCCCGGCGATTCCGTACGTCTGGTTCAACGCCCGGTCACGTCGCCCTCGTTGCGCTCGGCACGGCGGACGTACCAGGCGCCGATGCCGAGCAGGGCGGGGTACGGCGCGACACCGAGGGCGAGCCATACGGCGAGGGGGACGTCCGCACTGTCCGCGGCGGGCAGGAGGCGGAAGAGGACGGGGAGCAGGCCGAGGAAGAGAGCGAGCAGGGCGGTGACGGTGAGCGCGGCACGTATCTGACGACGTATCAACATACGCACGGCGGGGCGGTTTTCGACGACACGCGTGGGCTCCGAAGCGGCGCGCGTCATCGCCTTGCCCGTGATCACCTCACGGCGCGGCGGGACGGGCTCCGCACCCATGACGCACCCCCGAGGCCCCGGTGATCGGCTAGTTGCGGCGAGTGTACGCAGCACGTCAGCGGCGGGGTAGCCACCTGACGCGGTTCGGCACACGGTCGCCACAGGCGGCGCCGGGTCAGCGGGGGCGGTCGGCCGCGCGGGTGGCGCGGCGGGCCAGCAGGTCGCGCAGTTCGCGGGCGTTGCGGCGACTGACGGCGAGGACGCGGTCACCGACGCGGACGGTCAGATTCCCGCCGTCCAGCCGCAGTTCCTCGATGCGGCCGAGGGCCACGAGGTGGCTGCGGTGGATGCGCACGAACCCGTGCGGGCGCCACTGCTCCTCCAGGGTGGACAGCGGAATGCGGACGAGGTGGCTGCCGTACGGGGTGTGCAGCCGGGCGTAGTCGCCCTGCGCCTCGGCATGGACGATATCGGCGACGGGCACGAACCGGGTCACCCCGCCCAGTTCCACGGGGACTTGATCGGAGCCGCCGCCCGACGGCGCTGCGGGCACGGCCGGCCGCGGGCCCTGTCCGGCGCGGGTCAGCTCGGCCACCCGGCGGACCGCCTCCGCGAACCGCTCGGCGCGCAGCGGCTTGAGAAGGTAGTCGACGGCCTTGAGGTCGAAGGCGCGCAGCGCGAAGTCCTCGTGCGCGGTGACGAAGACGATGAGCGGCGGGGCCGCGAACCCGCCCAGCAGCCGGGCGAGTTCGAGTCCGCTGAGGCCCGGCATGTGGATGTCGAGGAAGACGACGTCGATCGCGCCGGTGCCCTCGGGCCCGGCCTCGACGGCCCGGCCGAGCAGGCGCAGCGCCTCGGTGGCGTCGAGGGCGGGCAGGACGTCGCCGACGCGCGGGTCCTCGCCGAGGAGATACAGCAGCTCTTCGAGGGCGGGTTCCTCGTCGTCCACGGCGAGGACGCGCAACGGGGCTGTGTGCGCCGCGAGTTGGGCGGTGGGGTCGGTCTGCCGCGCCCGTTCCGTGGAGCTCATCACCGTTGCTCTCTCCCCCGACGCGCCCGGTGCACCGGGCCTTGCCCGAGGAATGGTGGTCCACTGCGACCGCCGCCGTCGAGACCTGCGACGGCGGCGGTCGTACGGGACGGCCCACGGGCCGGGCTGGACGGCCCACGGGTCGTATGGGACGTACGGGACGGTCCCGCCCGTCAGGCCACCGCCTCCTCCATCCCGTCCCGGCCGTCCCGCCCGTCCCGCCGCGCCGCGAACTGCGTCCGGTACAGCTCGGCGTAACGGCCGTCCGCCGCGAGCAGCTCCTCGTGCGTCCCCCGTTCCACGATCCGTCCCGACTCCACCACCAGGATCTGGTCGGCGGCCCGCACGGTGGAGAGCCGGTGGGCGATCACCACGGCGGTGCGGTCCCGCAGGGCCTCGGTCAGGGCCTCCTGGACGGCCGCCTCGGCGGTGTTGTCCAGATGTGCGGTGGCCTCGTCGAGGATGACGACGCGCTGACGGGCGAGCAGCAGCCGGGCGATGGTCAGGCGCTGGCGTTCGCCGCCGGAGAGTCGGTAGCCGCGTTCACCGACCACGGTGTCCAGGCCGTCGGGCAGCGAGCGTACGACCTCGGCGAGGCGGGCCCGGCCGAGCGCGTCCCACAGGTCGGCGTCGGTGGCGTCCGGGGCCGCGAGGAGCAGGTTGGCGCGGACGGTGTCGTGGAAGAGGTGGCCGTCCTGGGTGACCATGCCGACGGTGGCCCGCAGCGAGGCGCCGGTCAGGTCGCGCACGTCGGTGCCGCCGACACGCACGGCCCCGGCGTCCACGTCGTACAGCCGCGGCAGCAGTTGGGCGATGGTGGACTTGCCCGCGCCGGAGGAGCCGACGAGGGCGACCGTCTCGCCGGGTGCGGCGCGGAAGGAGATGCCGTGCAGGACCTCGGCGCCGCCCCGCCGGTCGAGCGCGGCGACCTCCTCCAGGGAGGCGAGGGAGACCTGGTCGGCGGCCGGGTAGCCGAAGCTCACGTCCTCGAACTCGACCGCGACCGGGCCCTCGGGCACCGGTGCCGCGTCCGGCTTCTCGGTGATGAGGGGCTTCAGGTCGAGCACCTCGAAGACCCGCTCGAAGCTGACCAGCGCGCTCATCACCTCGACGCGGGCTCCGGCGAGCGCGGTCAGCGGGGCGTAGAGCCGGGTGATCAGCAGGGCGAGGGAGACGACGGCGCCCGCCTCCAGGGTGCCGTGCAGCGCGAACCAGCCGCCGAGCCCGTAGACCAGCGCGAGGGCCAGGGCGGAGACGAGGGTGAGGGCGGTGATGAACACCGACTGCGCGGTGGCGGTGCGCACCCCGATGTCGCGGACCCGGCGGGCGCGCGCCGCGAACTGCGCCGACTCCTCCTCCGGCCGGCCGAACAGCTTCACCAGCGTGGCGCCGGGTGCCGAGAAGCGCTCGGTCATGCGGGTGCCCATGGCCGCGTTGAGCGTCGCGGCCTCGCGCTGCATCAGGGCCATGCGGCGGCCCATGCGGCGGGCGGGCAGCACGAACACCGGGAGCAGGGCGAGGGCGAGCAGGGTGATCTGCCAGGACAGGCCGAGCATGACCGCGAGGGTGAGCAGCAGGGTGACCAGGTTGGTGACCACGCCGGACAGGGTGCCGGCGAAGGCGCGCTGGGCGCCGATCACGTCGTTGTTGAGTCGGCTGACGAGCGCTCCCGTACGCGTACGTGTGAAGAAGGCGACGGGCATCCGCTGCACATGATCGAAGACAGCGGTGCGCAGATCGAGGATGAGGCCCTCCCCCAGGGTCGCCGACAGCCGTCGGACCAGGATGCCGAGTCCGGCCTCCGCGACGGCGACGAGTGCGATCAGCAGGGCGAGCCGTACCACCGTGCCCGAGTCGTGGCCCGCCACGATGGCGTCGACGACCCGCCCGGCGAGCACCGGCGTGGCCACCGCGAGCAGCGCGGAGCCGATCCCGAGCAGCACGAAGCGGGCGATGCCCGCGCGGTGCGGGCGGGCGAAGGCGGCGATGCGGCGCAGTGTGGCGCGGGCGAGGGGGCGGTGCTCCTGGGCGTTCAGCACGCTGTGGAGCTGTGTCCACGCGGTGGTCTCCATGCTCATGAACAACACCGTAGAACCTCAAGTTTTATTGAGGTCAAAGTTCGCGTCTTCCCACCCGTTCCACCGTCCCCGTGCCACTCCCCATGCCACTCCCCACGAAGCTCCCGCGAAGGCTGCCCCCCATGACCGCTCCCGTGACCGCACCCGTCACCGCTCCCGCTCCCGCCCGTCCGCTGCCCGACCGCCGGCCGCCGTCCGCCCCGCCGACACCCGCCGTTGGGACACCGGGGGAAGGCTCCCCGGGTGTGACGGCGCTGACCTCTCCTCCCCCGCGGCCGCTGCGGCGCGTCCGTGTCCACGTCCTCGTCCGCCGCGTGCTGTGTCTCGTGCCGCTCGTGCTGGTCGCCGTGGTCGCGGTGCGACACCGCTCGGTGCTGGCCGAGGGGTTCGGGCAGGTGCGCACCGCGTCCTGGCCGTGGCTGCTGGTGGCGGGCGCGGCGACCTGTCTGACCTGGGTCGCGGCCGCGTGCACCCGGCAGGGCGCGGTGCTGCGGCCACTGCCGAAGCGGCGGCTGCTCGCGACCCAGTTCGCGGCGGGCGCGGCCAACCATCTGCTGCCGACCGGGCTCGGCGCGAGCGCGGTGAACCTGCGCTTCATGACCGTGTGCGGGGTGCCGCTCGCCCGCTCCTCGGCCGCGCTCGCGCTGTATCTGCTGGCGGAGAGCGTGGGGCGGCTCGGTCTGCTGGCCGCGCTCCTGATCGCGTTCCCGGACGCGCTGCGCCTGCGTCCCGTCCTGCCCGACGGCTCGGCCCTGCCCCTGCTGCTGGCCGGTGCGGCCCTGGCGACGGCGGCGGGTGCCGCCCTGTTCCTGGTACGGCGGCTGCGCTCGGCCGTCGCCCGGTTCCTGCGGGAGGCCCTCGGCGAGGCACGCTCGGTGCACCGGCGCCCGGCGCGGGCGCTGGCCCTGTGGGGCGGCGCGCTGGCCTTCCCCGCGCTCCAGGCGGCCGGGCTTGTGGCAGTGGGCCGTGCGCTGGACCTGCCGGTCGCGGCCCCGCACGCGGCCCTGGCCTATCTCGCCGCGACCACGGCGGTGGCCCTCGTGCCCACCCCGGGCGGCATCGGCTCGGTGGAGGCCGCTCTGGTGGTGGCCCTGGTCGCGGCGGGCGGCCCGGCGGCCCTGGCGACGGCGGTGGTCCTGGCCTACCGCATGATCACCGTGTGGCTCCCCCTGGTGCCGGGCGCGCTGACGCTGGGGGCGCTGGTGCGGCTGCGGGTGATCTGACCCGGGGGCCCAGGGTCGCGGGCCGCGCGCGATCCGACCTGGCAGGGGGCCGCAAGTCGTGGGCCGCGCGCGATCCGACCCGGGAGGCAGCAGATCGCGGGCCGCGCGTGATCCGACCCGGGAGGCAGCAGATCGCGGGCCGCGCGTGATCCAAAACGCTCCGCGCCGCCCCCGGCGTGCGGCACAGTGGCCCTCCCGGTCCCCGCGAGGAGGAGAACAGCCATGTCGGTCCGTGTGGAGCGCAAGGGGTTCGTCACCACCGTCGTCCTGTCCCGGCCCGGGGCCCGCAACGCCGTGGACGGGCCGACGGCCGCCGAACTGGCCGACGCCTTCCGGGCGTTCGAGGCGGACGACGGCGCGCGGGTGGCGGTGCTGTGGGGGGAGGGCGGCACGTTCTGCGCGGGCGCGGACCTCAAGGGGATCGGCACGCCGCGCGGCAACCGGGTCGAGGAGGACGGGGACGGGCCGATGGGCCCGACCCGGCTGCGGTTGTCCAAGCCGGTCGTCGCGGCCGTCGCCGGGCACGCCGTGGCGGGCGGGCTGGAGCTGGCGCTGTGGTGCGATCTCCGGGTCGCCGAGGAGGACGCGGTGTTCGGGGTGTTCTGCCGCCGCTGGGGCGTGCCACTGATCGACGGCGGCACGGTACGGCTGCCCCGGCTGATCGGCACCGGACGGGCGCTGGACATGATCCTGACCGGGCGCCCGGTGGAGGCCGCCGAGGCGCACGCGATCGGCCTTGCGGACCGCGTCGTACCGAGGGGTCGGGCCCGTGCGGCTGCCGAGGAGTTGGCCGCCGTCATCGCCCGTTTCCCGCAGGACTGTCTGCGTGCCGACCGGGCCTCGGTGCTCGACCAGGAGGGACGCCCGGAGGAGGCGGCGATGCGGGCCGAACTGCTCGGCGGGCGGGACGTGTTGGGCGAGGCGCTGCACGGGGCGCGGCGGTTCGCGGAGGGTGCCGGACGGCACGGTGCGTACACCGACCTCTGAGCGGTGGCGAGTTACCCCGGGTAAGTGATCATGCTCCGCCCTCCCGGTGCGGAACGCCCTCCGGGATACGGCAGGATGACGGGCGAACGCGCCCGCCGGTGAACGGCGTGCGGCGCGCCACGGCACATCCCGGACTTCGAGCAGGTGACAACGTGACGAGACTTCACTTCAGGCTCCACGCGGCCGTGTCGGCCCTGGGAGGCGGCCGGTGAACCATGTGCTGACCCGTGACGCGACGCTGGACGACCTCGTACTCGCCGGGATCGCCCTGGCGGCCGGTGTGGTGCTGGCCTTCCTGTCCCGTACCGTCCTGCGCTGGCTCGCCAAGCACGCCAAGCGGACCAAGTGGAGCGGCGACGACGTCATCGTGGACGCGCTGCGCACGGTGGTGCCGTGGGCGGCGATAGCGGGCGGCGCGGCGACGGCCGCGGCGGTGCTGCCGCTGACCAAGACCACGCAGCACAACGTGAACCAGGCCCTCGAGGTCTGGATCATCTTCGTGGTGACCCTGTCCGCGGCGCGGGTGATCGCGAACCTCGTGCACGCCGTCACCCAGTCCCGCTCGGGCGTGGCGGGTTCGGCCACGATCTTCGTCAACATCACCCGGGTCCTGGTCCTCGCCATCGGCTTCCTGGTGGTGCTCCAGACGCTCGGTATCTCCATCGCGCCCCTGCTCACCGCCCTGGGTGTCGGTGGTCTGGCCGTCGCGCTGGCCCTCCAGGACACGCTGGCCAACCTGTTCGCGGGCATCCACATCCTCGCCTCCAAGACCGTCCAGCCGGGCGACTACATCCGGCTCAGCAGCGGCGAGGAGGGCTACGTCGTCGACATCAACTGGCGTCAGACGACGGTCCGCCAGCTCTCCAACAACCTCGTGGTCATCCCCAACGGCCAACTGGCCAAGACCAACATGACCAACTTCACCCGCCCCGAGCAGCAGCTCACGATGCTGGTCCAGGTGGGCGTGGGCTACGACTCCGACCTCGAGTTCGTCGAGCGCGTGACCGCCGACGTCGTGGACGAGGTCATGACCGAGATCACCGGCGCGCTCCCCGAGCACGAGGCGGCCATCCGCTTCCACACCTTCGGCGAGTCCCGCATCGACTTCACGGTCATCCTCGGCGTCGGCGAGTTCAGCGACCAGTTCCGCATCAAGCACGAGTTCATCAAGCGCCTCCACCGCCGCTACCGCGAGGAGGGCATCTCGATCCCGGTCCCGGCCCGCACGGTGACGCTCCAGCAGGGGTCGCCTTTGATCCCGCATCAGCGGAGCGCCGCCGACGTGTCCGCCGGCCCGGCCCTGGCCGACCAGTGAGCGAGGTGGCGGCGCCCCGTCGACCGGGCGCCGCCACCGGACCGCTCAGCCACCGGACGGCTCAGCCCTCAAACCGCTCAGCCCTCGGACCGCTCACTCCGCGACCAGCCCCGCCGCTCGCCCTCGTCGATGAGGTGGCGGCCCGCCGTCCACAGTGAGGCGGAAGCCTCTCCGATCACCGCCTTGCGGGCCCGGACGTCGTCGGCGGTGACGCCGGGAGTGCGCCAGGTGCCGCCGCGGGCCATCCAGTTGAGCAGGAGCGGCTGGAGCCGGTCCATCGCCTTGGCGAACCTGGCCTCGGGAGTGGCGCGCTCCTCGAACTCGTCCCACAGGGCCCGCATCCGCCGGGCCTGGTCCTCCGGGAGCAGCCGGAAGAGTTCGTCGGCCGCGACCGCCTCCCGCTCCTGCTGGCCGACGCCCCCGGCACTGTCGTACAGCGGGGTGTCACCGGCGTAGATCTCCACGAGGTCGTGCAGCAGCACCAGTTCGACGGTGTGGCCCACGTCGATGGGCTCGTCGGAGTGCTCGGCGAGGACCGCGACCATCATCGCCAGATGCCACGAGTGCTCGGCGTCGTTCTCGCGGCGGTCCGCCGCGGCCAGGGGCGACTGGCGCAGCACGGTCTTGAGCTGGTCCACCTCCACCAGGAAGGTGAGCTGGGCCCGCAGCCGCTCCTCGATGCCATCGGGCAGGGGCGTCTTGTCCACGAGCAGGTTCCGGCGTTCATCACTCACCGGCTCATCGTGGCACGCCCCGCCACCGGCGCACACCACCGAGTTAAGCTCGAAATAGTATGACTTCTTCGCATGATTCCGACCCCGACCCCCAGCCCTTCACCCCGCCCTCCCCCGCCGCCCTGGACGCCCGGCTCGACTCGATCACCCGGCAGCCGTTCCGCGCCAAATTCCACCTCCGCGGCCGGGACCGGGCGACCGCCGAGCTGAAGGGTCCGGCCACCATCCGCTGGCACGCGTACGACCTGATCGCCAAGCGGCTCGCGCCCGCGCAGCCGTACAAGGACGGCAAGCAGACCCCGTACAAGGGGCACCCCGTCTTCGTCGCGCAGCACGCCACCGGCACCTGCTGCCGCACCTGCCTGCTGCGCTGCCACGGGATCGGGAAGGGGCGGGATCTCACGCGGGCCGAGCACGTGTACGTCGTCGAGGTGATCTGCCGCTGGATCGAGCGGGAGATGACCGGGACCGGCCGCTGAGCGGTCGCCGCCGGACCCCTGTCGAAGCGCGTGCGGTCACGAGATATCTTGATGTCGAGCAATGTTGCAGACGTGGAGCGGAGCACCCGGTGACTGACTCGACCATCATCTACACCTACACGGACGAAGCGCCGGCCCTGGCGACCCATTCGTTCCTGCCGGTGATCCAGGCGTACGCCGCTCAGGCCGGTGTGCCCGTGGACACCCGCGACATCTCTCTGGCCGGGCGCATCATCGCCGTCTTCCCGGAGTACCTGGCCGAGGACCAGCGCATCCCGGACGCGCTGGCCGAGCTCGGCGACCTGGCCAAGACCCCCTCGGCCAACATCGTCAAGCTGCCGAACGTCTCGGCGTCCATCCCGCAGCTCAAGGCCGCCGTCGCCGAGCTGCAGGCCAAGGGCTACGCCCTGCCGGACTACCCCGAGGACCCGAAGACCGACGAGGAGCGCGACGTCCGCGCCCGCTACGACAAGATCAAGGGTTCCGCCGTGAACCCGGTCCTGCGTGAGGGCAACTCCGACCGCCGCGCCCCCGCCTCGGTGAAGAACTACGCCAAGACCCACCCGCACCGCATGGGCGCCTGGACCCCCGAGTCCAGGACTAACGTCGCCACCATGGGTGAGAACGACTTCCGCTCCACCGAGAAGTCCGTGATCATCGCCGAGGACGGCACGCTCCGTATCGAGCTGGTCGCCGAGGACGGCACCACCACCGTGCTGAAGGAGTCCGTACCCGTCCTCAAGGACGAGGTCGTCGACGCCTCCGTCATGCACGTCGCCGAGCTGGAGAAGTTCCTCGCCGCGCAGGTCGCCCGCGCCAAGGAGGAGGGCGTCCTCTTCTCGGTGCACCTCAAGGCCACGATGATGAAGGTCTCCGACCCGATCATCTTCGGTCACGTGGTGCGCACGTTCTTCCCGAAGACGTTCGCGAAGTACGGCGAGACGCTCAAGGCGGCCGGCCTGTCCGCGAACGACGGCCTCGGCGGCATCCTCAAGGGCCTGGAGAGCCTGCCCGAGGGCGCCGAGATCAAGGCGTCCTTCGACGCCGAGCTGGCCGAGGGCCCGGCCCTCGCCATGGTCGACTCCGACAAGGGCATCACCAACCTGCACGTCCCCTCGGACGTCATCGTCGACGCCTCCATGCCCGCGATGATCCGCACCTCCGGCCACATGTGGGGCGCGGACGGCCAGGAGCACGACACCCTCGCGGTGATCCCGGACTCGTCCTACGCCGGTGTCTACCAGGCCGTCATCGACGACTGCCGTGCGAACGGCGCCTACGACCCGTCCACCATGGGCACGGTCCCGAACGTCGGCCTGATGGCGCAGAAGGCCGAGGAGTACGGCTCCCACGACAAGACCTTCGAGGTCCCGGTCGCGGGCACCGTCCGCGTGGTCGACGCCGCCGGCGACGTCCTCATCGAGCAGCCGGTCGCCGCGGGCGACATCTTCCGCGCCTGCCAGACCAAGGACGCCCCGATCCGCGACTGGGTCAAGCTGGCCGTCACCCGCGCCCGCGCCACCGGCGACCCGGCCGTGTTCTGGCTGGACGCCGAGCGCGCCCACGACGCCAACCTGATCGCCAAGGTCGAGCAGTACCTCCAGGACCACGACACCGAGGGCCTGGACATCCGGATCCTCGCCCCGGTCGAGGCCGCCAAGCTGTCGGTGGAGCGCATCCGCCGCGGCGAGGACACCATCTCGGTCACCGGCAACGTGCTGCGTGACTACAACACCGACCTCTTCCCGATCCTGGAGCTGGGCACCAGCGCCAAGATGCTGTCGGTCGTCCCGCTGATGGCGGGCGGCGGCCTGTTCGAGACGGGCGCGGGCGGCTCCGCCCCCAAGCACGTCCAGCAGCTCGTCAAGGAGAACTACCTGCGCTGGGACTCCCTCGGCGAGTTCTTCGCGCTCGTCCCGGCCCTGGAGCAGTACGCGGCGACCACCGGCAACACCCGCGCCAAGGTCCTCGCCGACACCCTCGACCGCGCCACGGCGACCTTCCTCGACGAGGACAAGTCCCCGACCCGTCGCGTCGGCGGCATCGACAACCGCGGCAGCCACTTCTACCTGTCCCTGTACTGGGCGCAGGAGCTGGCCAAGCAGACCGAGGACGCCGACCTGGCGAAGGCGTTCGCCCCGTTCGCCGAGGCCCTCGCGGCCGACGAGCAGAAGATCGTCGAGGAGCTGCTCGCCGTGCAGGGCTCCGCGGCCGACATCGGCGGCTACTACAAGCCGGACGCGGCCAAGGCGGACGCGGTCATGCGCCCGTCGGCCACCTGGAACGCGACGCTCGCGTCCCTGAGCTGATCCAGGCGTAGGTCCATCGTGCCCCGGCCGGGCTCTCCGGCCGGGGCACGGTCGTACCTGTCGGCAGTGCTTATCTGTCGGCGGTGCTTCTCCGGCATTGCCCCGTGTTGCGGCGCTGTGACGGACATGAAGTCCTCGTGTCACGGTTCACGCCGGACTGTCCGGCGCGAACCGCCCGTGCTTGTCTCGTCGCGAGTCCGCGCCCGACCCGCACGAGGAGCACCATGAGCCAGCCCATCGACTCGGTCACCGCAGGCCACACCCCCGACGAGACGCCCGCAGGACCCGACACCTCGGCCTGGTCCTTCGAGACCCGGCAGATCCACGCCGGGGCGGCGCCCGACCCGGCGACCGGGGCGCGGGCCACGCCGATCTACCAGACGACGTCCTTCGTCTTCGAGGACACCCGGCACGCGGCCGACCTGTTCTCGCTCGCGGAGCCCGGCAACATCTACACCCGCATCCACAACCCCACCCAGGACGTCCTGGAGCAGCGCGTGGCCGCCCTGGAGGGCGGGGTCGCCGCCGTCGCGCTGGCGTCGGGGCAGGCCGCCGAGACCCTGGCGATCCTGACCCTGGCGGGCGCGGGCGACCACCTCGTCTCCAGCACCTCGCTGTACGGCGGCACCTACAACCTCTTCCGGCACACCCTGCCGAGGCTCGGCATCGAGGTGTCGTTCGTGGACGACCCCGACGACCTGGACGCCTGGCGGGCGGCGGTCCGGCCGAACACCAAGGCCCTGTTCGCGGAGACGCTGGGCAATCCGCGCGGCAACGTGCTCGACGTACGCGGGGTCGCGGACGTGGCGCACGACGCAGGCGTGCCGCTGATCGTGGACAACACGGTGCCGACCCCCTATCTGCTCCGGCCGATCGAGCACGGCGCGGACATCGTGGTCCACTCCGCGACCAAGTTCCTCGGCGGGCACGGCACGACCATCGCGGGCGTGGTGGTGGACGGCGGAACCTTCGACTTCGGCGCGCACCCGGAGCGGTTCCCGGACTTCACCGAGCCCGACCCCAGCTACCACGGGCTGCGCTACTGGCCCGCGCTCGGACCCGGCGCCTTCGCGGTCAAGCTGCGCGTGCAGCTGCTGCGCGACCTCGGCCCGGCGCTCTCCCCGCACTCGGCGTTCCTGCTGCTCCAGGGCGTGGAGACGCTGAGCCTGCGCCTCGAACGGCACTCCGCGAACGCGCTCGCGCTGGCCGAGTGGCTGGAGAGCCGCGACGAGGTGGCCGCCGTCCACTACCCGGGTCTCGAGTCCAGCCGGTGGTACGAGGCGGGGCGGACGTACCTGCCGCGCGGCTCCGGTGCCGTCGTCTCCTTCGAGCTGCGGGACGGCGTGGAGGCGGGCAAGCGGTTCGTGGACGCGGTGGAGCTGTTCAGCCATCTCGCCAACATCGGTGACGTACGCAGCCTGATCATCCACCCCGCCTCCACCACCCACAGCCAGCTGGACGAGGAGCAGCTCGCGGCGACGGGCACCTCGCCGGGTCTGGTGCGGCTTTCGGTGGGCCTGGAGAGCGTGGCCGACCTCAAGGCGGACCTGGAGGCCGGGTTCCGCGCGGCCAAGGGCGCCTCCTGAGCACGGTCCCGGCGACGCCGGACCACGCCCTCCCGTCGGCCGCCACCGGCGCCTGGCGGGAGGGCGATCCGGCCGGACGGCGGCAGTGGTACGCGGCCAGGGCGCCGCTGCCGTTGGAGGCGGGCGGTGAACTGCCCGGCGTCCGGCTCGCGTTCGAGACCTGGGGGCGGCTCGCCCCGGACCGCTCCAACGCCGTGCTGGTGCTGCACGCGCTGACCGGGGACAGCCATGTGGCAGGCCCGGCGCAGCCCGGGCATCCCTCCCCGGGCTGGTGGGACGCGCTGGTCGGTCCCGGCCGGGCGCTGGACACCGGCCGCTGGTTCGTCGTCGCGCCGAACGTGCTCGGCGGCTGCCAGGGCAGCACCGGCCCGGCCTCCGCACGGCCCGGCACCGGGCGGCCCTGGGGCGGCGCGTTCCCGTTCCTGACCCAGCGGGACCAGGTGGCGGCGGAGACCGGCCTCGCGGACGCGCTCGGGATCGAGCGGTGGGCGCTGGTCGTCGGCGGCTCGATGGGCGGGATGCGCGCCGTGGAGTGGGCGGTGTCACACCCGGAGCGCACGGGCGCCCTGCTGCTGCTCGCCACCTCGGCGGAGGCGAGCGCGGAGCACATGGCCTGGGCCGACATCCAGCTCCGGGCCATCCGCGACGACCCGCACTGGCAGGGCGGCGACTACCACGACACCGGGCGCGGCCCGCTCGCCGGACTCGGCCTCGCCCGCCGTGTCGCCCATGTCACCTACCGCACCGAACCGGAACTCCAGGCCCGCTTCGGACGGCTCGCCCAGGGCGCGGAGGACCCCTTCCACGGCGGCCGCTACCAGGTGGCGTCCTACCTGGACCACCACGCCGACAAGCTGAACCGCCGCTTCGACGCGGCCAGTTACGTCGTGCTGACCGAGGCGATGAACGCCCACGACGTAGGTAGGGGACGGGGTGGTACGCGCGTCGCGCTCGCCCGGGTGACCGCGCCCACCCTGGTCGCCGGGGTGGACTCCGACCGGCTCTATCCCCTGGCCCAGCAGGAGCGGCTGGCCGAGCTGATCCCCTCGGCGGACCGGGTCCGGGTGGTCGAGTCGGCGTACGGGCACGACGGCTTTCTGATCGAGACGGAGCAAGTCGGCAGAATGGTGAGTGAGTTGCTCGACCGCCATCCGCCGCCCCGTTCCGGGAGTGATCCGTGACCCCACGCTCGTTCGACCCGCTGCCCGGCGCCGCCGGATCGCCCGTGCTGCTCCATGTCCCGCACGCGGCGCGGGCGATACCGGACGACGTACGCGCGGGAATCGTCCTCGACGACGCGGCGCTGGCGCGGGAGCTGGACCACATCACCGACGCCCACACCGACACCCTCGCGGAACGGGCCGCCGAACTGGCGGGGCAGCGGCCCTGGCGGTTCGTCAACCGGCTCTCCCGGCTGGTCGTGGACCCGGAGCGGTTCCCGGACGAGCGGGAGGAGATGCTCGCCGTGGGCATGGGCGCGGTGTACACCCGGACCACGCACCGGGAGCCGCTGCGCCCCGAGCCCGCCGACGCCGGCCCGCTGGTCGGGCGGTACTTCGAGCCGTACGCGGAGGCGATGACCCGGGCGGTGGCCGGGCGCCTCGCCGCCACCGGCCGGGCCGTCGTCATCGACGTGCACTCCTATCCGGCGAAGCCGCTCCCCTACGAGCTGCACCAGGACGGTCCGCGCCCCGCCGTCTGCCTCGGCACGGACCCCTTCCACACCCCGCCGGAGCTGACCGAGGCGGCCCGGGCCGCGTTCGCGCGCTGCGGCGACGTCGGCCTGGACAGCCCGTTCAGCGGGACCTACGTACCGCTCGCGCACTACGGCGTGGACCGGCGGGTGAGCGCCCTGATGGTCGAGATCCGCCGGGACACCTACATGACCGAACCGGGCGGCCCGGCCGGACCGGACCTGGAGCAACTGGCCGACGCCCTGGCGGAACTGGTGGACACGGTGGGCGGCGGCGCCTGACCTCGGTCATGGCACCGCCCACCTGGCCGCATCCCACAAGGCACCGCTCAGGACGCGGCCCGCTCCGCCCCGGCTCCCGCGTCGGGGCGGGCCAGTCCCAGGTGCTCGCGCAGGGTCGTCCCCTCGTACTCGGTGCGGAACACACCCCGCTCCTGGAGCAGCGGGACCACCCGGTCCGCGAACGGGTCGAGCCCGCCCGGGGTGATGTGCGGGACGAGGATGAAGCCGTCGGAGGCGTCCGCCTGCACGAACTCGTCGATGGTGCGGGCCACGGTGGCCGGGGAGCCCACGAAGGTCTGCCGGTTGCCGGTGTTGATCACCAGGTCGCGGATGGACCAGCCGTTGGTCTCGGCCAGCTCGCGCCACTCGCGGGCGATGGCCACCGGGTCGCGGTACATCCGCACCTGGGCCCGCCCCCGGGATATGTGCTCCTCGCTCACCACCGGGTCCACGTCGGGCAGCGGGCCCTCCGGGTCGTAGGACGACAGGTCGCGGTTCCAGACGAACTCCAGGTGCTTGAGGGCGGTGGCCCCGCTGACCTGCTGCCTGCGCACCTCGCGGGCCAGCTCGGCGGCCTCCTCGTCGGTGTCGCCGAGGACGAAGGTCGCCGCGGGCAGGATGAGCAACTGGTCCGGGGTGCGGCCGTACTTGGCGAGGCGGCCCTTGACGTCGGCGTAGAAGCGGCGACCCTCCTCCAGGGTGGCGTACCGGCTGAAGATGGCGTCGGCGTCGGAGGCGGCGAACTCGCGGCCCTCGTCGGAGTCGCCCGCCTGGAAGATGACGGGGCGGCCCTGCGGGGAGCGCGGGACGTTGAAGCGGCCGTGGATGTCGAAGTGCTGCCCCTGGTGGGTGAAGGCACCTGCCTTGGCGTCCCGGAGGAAGGCGCCGGTGGCCCGGTCGGCCAGGATCTCGTCGCCGTGCCAGGAGTCGAAGAGTTCGTTCGCGGTGGCCAGGAACTCCTTGGCGCGCGAGTAGCGCTCCTCCTGCGGCAGGAAGCCGCCCCGGCGGAAGTTCTCGCCGGTGAAGGCGTCCCAGGAGGTGACCACGTTCCAGGCGGCACGGCCCCCGGAGAGGTGGTCGAGGGAGGCGAACTGGCGGGCCACCTCGTACGGCTCGTTGAAGGTGGAGTTGATGGTGCCGGTCAGACCGAGCCGGTCGGTGACGGCGGCGAGCGCGGCGAGGACGGTGAAGGTGTCGGGGCGGCCCACCACGTCCAAGTCGTATATCTCGCCGCCCTGTTCACGCAGCCGCAGCCCTTCCGCGAGGAAGAGGAAGTCGAACTTGGCGCGTTCGGCGGTGCGGGCGAAGTGCGCGAAGGAGCTGAACTCGATGTGGCTGCCGGCCTCCGGGTCGCTCCACACGGTGGTGTTGTTGACCCCGGGAAAGTGCGCGGCGAGATGCACCTGCTTCTTGGGCTTGCTCATGGTGTCGGGTCTCCTCTCCGGCAGCTCAGGCGGCGTAACGGTTGGCGGGGCGGTCCAGGCCGAGGAGACCGCGCAGGGTGCGTGCCTCGTAGGCCGTGCGGAAGCGGCCCCGGCGTTGCAGCTCGGGCACCAGGTCGCGGCTGATCCGGAGCAGGTCGTGCCCGGTGACGGCGGGCCGCAGCCGGAACCCGGTGAGCCCGCTCCGGGCCAGCTCCTCCAGCAGATCGGCCAGTTGGGCGGCCGTCCCGGTGAAGACGCGGGCGTCGCTGGTGTACGGCTCGCCCGCCAGCTCGTCGAGTCGGCCGCGCCGGGCCTGCGCCCCGGCGGTCGTGTCGTCGAGGAAGACCACGAGGTCGCCGAAGACGTGCAGGGGCTCGCCGGCCCGGCCCGCCGCGTCCTGTTCGGCGCGTATCTCGGCGACTATGGCACGGGCGTCGGCCGCGCCGTACGGGGTGACGTAGCCGATGTCGGCCTGGCGGGCGACCAGCCGGTAGGGCCCGGTCTGGTGGGCCAGGGCCGTGACCAGGGGCTGGCCCTGGGGCGGGCGCGGGGTGATGGAGGGGCCCTTGACGCTGAAGTGGCGGCCCTCGAAGTCGATGTGGTGCAGCTTCTCGCGGTCGACGAAGCGGCCGGTGGCGGCATCCCGGATCTCCGCGTCGTCCTCCCAGCTGTCCCAGAGCCTGCGGATCACCTCCACGTGGTCGGCGGTCTCCTCCAGCAGGCCGGTCACCGTCTCCTGGGCGACCGGACTGTCGTAGGCGTCGATGGGGGCGATGACGCGGCGGCCGAAGTGCGCGGCCTCGTCGGGGCGGCCGCTGATCCGCACCCGGACGCCCGCGCGGCCGGTGCTGACGTAGTCGAGCGTGGCGATCGCCTTGGAGATGTGGAACGGCTCCGTGTGCGTGACCACCACCGTCGGGACCAGACCTATGTGCTGGGTGAGCGGGGCGACGCGCGCGGCGACGAGGACGGCGTCGAGCCTGCCGCGGACCTGGTCGGTGCGGTCGTCGGGCTGGAGGGGGTGCGCGGACTGCGGGGCGAGGCCGTCCTCGATGGTGACGAAGTCGAGCAGCCCGGCCTCGGCCTCGGCGACCTGGTCGGCCCAGTGGGCGGCGGTGAACAGCTCGTCGGGGCGGGCGGCCGGGTCGCGCCAGGAGGCGGGATGCCAGCCGGTGCCGTCTAGGGCGACGGCGAGATGCAGTCGGGAATCAGGGGATGCGGAAGCAGAGGGCACGAGGAACGCCTTCCTTGAGGGTCCTTGCGTGGGCGACATGAGAAGTGCGGGGGGGGCGGCGCGGGCGGGCGCGGGACGCACCGACCCTCGCGCGCGGAGGTGCGCGGCCGAGACGGAGGTCGGGAGATGCGCGGTGGAACGGAGGTCGGGAGATGCGCGTCAGGCGCGACAGAGCGCGCCGGCCACCCGCTGCAGGTCTATGTGCGGCCGGGAGTGCAGCAGAACGGAACGGCCGGTCCTCAGAAGGCGCGGGCACGGCACGCGGTCGAGCACCTGCGGCATGTCCCCCACCCCCTCCGGCCCTTGCACTTCGCGTCTCGTCATGAGGGCCAACGCGCGGCCGCCGGAACGTGTTCCCGACACGCCGAACATCACCCGTTCGCTTTTCCGCCGCAGGTCAGCAGCCTGTCAGCAGTGAGTCAGCAGTGGGTCAGGAGTTGTCCAGCGGCAGCCCGGGCGGGTTGATCTCCGCCTTGGTGACGGACTCGTCGGAGAGGTTGTAGGCGGCGAGCCACTTGGCGTACCGCCCCGAGTCGATCAGGTGGTCGAGGGCGTCCGCGAGGGGCTTGGCGAGCCCGCTGTCCTTCTTCGTGGTGGCCGCGATCAGCCCCTGGAGCCGGGCGCCCGCGCCGGAGAACGTGCCCGCGCTGCGGGTCGGGAAGGGCGACCCGGCGGTCTGCTTCACGTGGTAGGCGATGCCGGGGTTGGGCGCGAAGTAGGCGTCGATCCGGCCGCCGGTGAGCGCGAGGTAGGTGGCGTTCTTGCTGGCGAAGTTCTTGACGGTGAGGGTCCTGCCCTCCTTCTTCAGCTTGTCCCGCCATTCGAGGAGGATCTTCTCCTGGTTGGTGCCGTTGTCCACGGCGACCGTCTTCCCCGCGAGATTGCGGTAGTTCCCGCCGAAGTTCCAGCCGCTCTTCTTCAGCACCTCGAAGCCGACGTTGTCCTTGCGGTAGGAGGCGAAGTCGTACTTCCGCTTGCGTTCCTCGGTGTCGGTGATGTTGGCGAAGCCGACGTCGGCCTTGCCGCTGTCGATGCCGACGAACATGTTCTCCCAGGTGTAGTTGCGGATCTCGGGCCGCAGCCCGAGCACGGCGGCGACCAGCCGGGCGAGATCGGGCTCGGCGCCGGTCAGGGTCTTCTGGTCGGAGCCGACGAACGCGAGCGGCGGGAACCCGTCGGGCAGCGCGCCGACCGCGACCTTCAGCGTGCCGTCCTTCCGTACGGCGGCGGGGAGTTCGGCGCTGATGGACTTCACCTCGGCGACCTCGAGCCGGGTCTCGGTCGCGGCGCCGTTGGACACCTTCCCCACGGTGACCGTGCCCCGGGCGTCGGTCGTGGTCGCGGCGTCGCTCTCCCCGCCGCAGGCGGTGAGCAGGGTGGCGAGGAGGGCGGCGGCGGTCGCCGCGACGGTACCGCGCACCGCGCGGCGCCGGGTGATGAGGTCACGGGGCATGGCTGTCCTTGTCGTTCGTACGGGAGGGCGTTCGTACGGGAGGGCGTGGGGACGGGAGACCGGACGGTCTGCGAAAGAGGAGGAGTTCAGAGCACCTTGCTCAGGAAGTCACGTGTGCGTTCGTGCTGCGGTTTGTCCAACACCTCGGCGGGCGGCCCCTGTTCGACGATCCGGCCCTCGTCGATGAAGACGATCCGGTCGGCGACCTCGCGCGCGAAGCCGATCTCGTGAGTGACGATGACGAGCGTGGTGCCGCTGGAGGCCAAGTCCTTGATGACGGCCAGCACTTCGCCCACGAGTTCGGGGTCGAGTGCGGAGGTCGGCTCGTCGAAGAGGATGATGCCGGGCCGCAGCGCGAGGGCGCGCGCGATGGCCACGCGCTGCTGCTGGCCTCCGGACAGCTGGCGCGGATAGGCGCCGGTGCGGTCCGCGAGCCCGACCCGGCCGAGGAGTTCGTGGGCGAGTTCCCTCGCCTCGGGCTTGCCGAGGCGGCCGGTGGCCACGGGCGCGGCGGCGACGTTGCCGAGGGCGGTCAGATGCGGGAAGAGGTTGAAGTTCTGGAAGACGAACCCGATCCGGCCGCGCTGCGCGAGGATCGCCCGCTCGCTCAACTCCCGTAGCCTGCCCCGGTTTCCGCGTCGTACGCCGATCAGCTCGCCGCCGACGCTCACGTGGCCGATCTCGGGTTTCTCCAGGTGGTTGACGACGCGCAGCAGCGTGGACTTGCCCGAGCCGGAGGGGCCGAGGATGACGGTCACCTCACCGGGCCGCACGGTCAAGTCGATACCGTCGAGGACCTGTTGGGCCCCGTACCACTTGTGCACGCCGTGGATCTCCAGCGCGGCGGGGGCGGCCTCGTGGGCGGTGGGGGTCATACGGCGCTCTCCTCACGCAGCCGGGCGCGGAGTCCGGCGAGGGCGTTGCGGGCCCTCCGCAGCGGGGTCGGGGGCAGCGCGCGGGTGGCCCCGCGCGCGAAGTACCGCTCGACGTAGTACTGCACGACGGACACGGCGCTGGTCAGGATCAGGTACCAGACCGTGGCGACGAGCAGCAGCGGCACGATGTCGCCGGGGTAGGTACTGCCCATGCTCTGCACGGTGCCGAACAGGTCGAGCAGCGAGACGTAGAAGACGAGGGACGTGCTCTTGACGAGGCCGATGAGCTGGTTGACGTAGTTCGGCACGATGGAGCGGAGGGCCTGCGGGAGGACGATCCGCGTGAACCGGTAGCGCCGGGGCAGGCCCAGGGCGGCGGCCGCCTCGTGCTGGCCCTGGTCGACGGAGAGCAGTCCCCCACGGACGACCTCGGCGGCGTAGGCGGCCTCGTTCAGGGCGAGGCCGATCACGGCGACCGTCATGTCGGTGGCGAGCCGGGACTCGTCGAAGGTGACGAACGCGGGCCCGAAGGGGACGCCGAGGCTCACCGTGCGGTACAGCGCGCTGAAGTTGTAGAGAAAGATCAGGACGACGATCAGCGGCACCGAGCGGAACAGCCAGACGTACGTCCAGCTCACCACGCGCAGCACCGGGCTCCCGGAGAGCCGTCCGAGAGCGAGCACGATGCCGCCCAACAGCCCCAGCACGGCGGCCAGTCCGGCCACTTCGAGGGTGACCAGGAGTCCGTCGAGGACGGCGGGCCGCAGGAACCAGTAGCGGAATCGGTCCCATTGGTAGAAGGGGTTGGTGGCCAGACCGTGCCCGATCTGGGCGACCAGCACAAGGACGACGGCGGTGGCGATCCAGCGTCCGGGCCTGAACAGAGGCTGAACTCGCTGAGCTTGCAGTTTTTTTGATGTGACGTCAGATATGGGCGCGGCGGTGACGACGGCGCCTGGTGGTTCGCTCATGGGAGGGCTGCTCCGGCGGATTCGGGTGTCCCGGGGGTGCGCGGGGCCGTACCGCGGTCACGACGACGGCGTACGGCACACGGCGAGGCGGACGGCACACCGGTGAGCGGGGTGCGTCACGCAGAAACGCGGAAGAAAAGGCGGGCTGTCAGTCCTGACAGCGGCCCGGCGCCGTACACAGCGCGCTGCTGACCCGGAGCAGATCGACGGCGCGGTCGGCGACGAGGAGCCCGGCGTACGCAGGGACGCGACGGCCGTGGGAGCGGCCGTGGGCCGTCCTGGGGGTCGCGTTCATGGCGTCACCTGTTCACTGTCCAGGCCCCGCGGGGCCCCTCGCGCTTACCGAAGTCGTCGTCGGTCCGGTCGTCACCTGGGGCACCCCACCGCGATGCGAGGGTTGCCGGTCAGCGAGCCAGGGCTTGGCGCTGACGCTCATGACCGTTCTGTGCGGCAAGTAAGGCATTCGGCCGTTCGAATGTCAACGGTCGTCCGGCAGTTGGACGCTGCCGGACCGTTCTCACCTGCGCGGAGTGCGCGGGAGGTCGGCGGAGTGGGCGGCCCAGTCCAGGATCTGGACAGCGGCGCCGGCCGCTTCGAGACCCTGGCAGTGGCCGTGGTGCCTGCGGGCGATGCCGTCGAGGTCGAGGTGGGTGCCGAAGGCGGGGTGGGCGGCGAGCCGACGGGCGTACGACCAGAGGGCCGGGTGGTCCGCGATGCGGTGGACGGCGGAGGCGTCGAGGTGGCAGCGGTGCACGGTGTCGAGCTGGACCAGGCAGACCCAGAGGTGGATGTCGGCGGCCGTGATCCGCCCGTCGACCAGGTATTCCTCGCCGGTCAGCCAGCGCTCGAGGCGCCCGAGGGCATCCAGCAGGCCGTCGAGGGCAGCGGCACGTGCGGCGGGGTCGGTGTCGGCGGCGCCCGCGTACTGCGCGGTCTGCTCGATCTCCTCGGCGCAGAGGCGTTCGACGGCCCCGATGGTGGACTCCCAGCCGGTGGGGTGGAGGGGGTCGCCGTGGTGCGGGAGGCGGTCGAGGTCGCGCAGGATGTCGGGGGCGTGGGCGCTGACGATGCGGCCGGACCAGCCGTCGCTGAGCACGGGGTCGTGGGCGGGGCCGGTGTAGCGGTGCGCGCTGGCGTCGTACAGCGGGCGCAGTGCCGCGTGGCCGCCGCCGGGACAGTCGGGGACGGCGGGCAGGAGGGTGACCGGACAGGCGTCGCCGAGGCCGAGGAGGCTGTGGCCGATGGCGAGCCGGAGGCCGTCGGCACAGGCGGTGGAGAGGTGGAGCCGGTAGCGGTGCGGGGCGGCGTAGTGGCCGCTGCGCGCGTCCCGGCCGATGCGGCCCCGGAAGGGGGCGGCGGCGGTGCGGTGCGCGGACGGGGCAGCGGCGAGCGGGGTGGAGGACAGCGGAGTGGAGGACAGCGGAGTGATGGACATACGTCTCCCCTGGGTGGATGGGCACGCGGAGATGCGCGCGACGGCGGAAACGGCGTCGGTGGGGGCGTCGTCGCCCCGGTGGGGAAAGGCGTCAGACCAGGCTGATCGCGCTGGACACGCGCAGGAGGTCGATGTGCCGACGGGAGGTGAGCAGGGGGGAGTCGACGATCCGGAGGGGCACGCACGACGCCCTGCGGCCCATCGGGCCGGAGACCGTCACCAGGCGCACCATGTTTCCCTACCTGTTCACTAGGCTTCCCTAGGGGGAGTGTCGGGGCGGTCCGGCGCGGCGTCAAGAGGGCGTTCACGCCCGATGGCCTCTTTCCGCTCTGTTCAGCGGGCCGCCGGGGGTGTTGGGTGGCCCCGGGACTCTCCGGAAGGGCGACCACTGTGTGGATCATGGGTTTTCTGGCGGCCGCCCTGCTGGTCGCGCTGACTCCTGGAGCCAACAATCTCCTGGCCCTGCGCCATGGCATGGCACGCGGTTTCCTCGCCTCGATGACCGGTGTCTGCGGCCGTCTCGTCGCCTTCGCCGTCCTGGTCCTCGCGGTCGTGGCCGGTCTCGGCCCGCTGCTGTCGGCCTCGGAGTGGGCGCTGACGGCCATCAAGTGGGCGGGCGTCGCCTACCTCCTCTACCTGGGCGTCACCATCCTCTGGACGAGCTTCCGCCAGGGCGGCGGCCGCCCTCTCGATCCGCCCACCGGCGACCGGCCGCCGCTGAAGTCCCTGGCCCGCAAGGAGTTTTTGGTCGCCATCACCAACCCGAAGGCCATCCTGGTCTTCACCGCCTTCGTCCCCCAGTTCGTCACCCCCGCCCACGGCTCCGTCACCGCCCAACTGGCCACCCTCGGCGCCGCCTACCTCGCCGCCGAGGCGACCGCCGCGGCCGTCTTCGCGGCGGCGGGCACGGCGATGGGAGCGATCCGCCTGAGCCGCCGCGCCCACCGCCGCCTGGACCGGGCGACGGGCGGGGTGCTGCTGGGGATGGCGGGGGTACTGGCGGCGGAGTCGGCGTGAATGGGGCGGGCGCTCGTTGCCGGTGGTCCAGCCCGTGTCCGCAAAGTGGCGCCTGGCTCGCGGCGTCCGGCACTCCCCCAAGCTCTGCGAGCAGGGGGTGCCCCCACTCGCCGCGTTGTCGGGATCACCCGCCAGTCGTGACGGCCGGACTCGCACCGCGCCTCCCAGCGTGAGGCGAGCTCGACCGCGAGAGCGCCCAGGTGCTCCTCCGACAGGCCGCAGCAGGCGTAGTGGGACATGGTTGCGCGGGCCTGACCAAGGTTCACGCCTCGACAACACAGTGATCCACCCGCACGTCACAGCCTGCGTCAGGATGCGGTCAGGCGGGCTGCCACAGCTCGACCCGATTGCCCTCAGGATCGGTGACCCAGCCGAACCGGCCGACACCCTCCATGTCCTGGATGTCCTCGGACACGTCCGCTCCCTTGGTACGCAGTTGTGCGAGCATCGCATCCAGGTCGTGGACCCGGAAGTTGAGCATGGAGCGCTGATCGCGGGACCCGAAGTAGTCGGTCTCGGACTCGAACGTCGCGAACACCGTCGGCCCGGCTGCCTGACGCCACAGGCCGTGCTCGTCAGAGTCCAGGCCCAGGCAGTCGCGATACCAAGTGGTCAGGGCCTCCGGGTCGGCAGCCCGCATGAAGTATCCGCCGATTCCAAGTACACGTTCCATGCCGCCATCCTGTCAGGACGGCGATCGGGCGGGCCTGGCACCACACCATCACCCGCTTCACCCCCGTGTCCATCACGGGGAACTCGTCATTCGTCTCCATCACGGGGAACTCGTCATTGATCCGCCCGCCGGATCACCCTTGAACTCGCGAGCCAAGGTGTGCGGCTCAGCGAGCGCACCGTAGGCCGGTGGCCGGCGCGCCTGGGCATCAACCAGCGCCGCTTCCTCGACTCCGACGGCGGTGGGTGGCGAGCCCACGGACGCGGCTCCGAGCAGGCCAGAGCCGCACTGCGCGCAAAGACCAGTGGAGTCAAGGCGTCCACTACGACTACCACCGGCCTCACGCCTCACGCCTCCACGTGAGCGTCACCAACGTCCTGGCGGCAACACCTGGTGGTGGCATGAGGCCGGCGTCTTCGAGACGCCGCACGGCATCCTGCTCGCCGAGTTGCACGCGGCCGACGCCCTGGACTGGACCGGGCCTGCGTGGATGCCTCCCACATCCGCGCGAAAAAGGGGGCGAGGCGACCGGCCCGTCACCGGTCGACCGCGGGAAGAGAAGAGCTGCTCGCCCGGCGGCATCTTGAAGCGGTCGGGAGATCCGTTCAGCCGACGGTGAAGCGCTGGTTCTGGGCGCCTCGGTCGCAGCGGGCAGTGCGGTAGTAGCCGTTGTCCTGCTGGTAGAGGCAGCGGCCCGTGCCGACGCTTTGGAGCATGATGGCGCTGCGGGCGGCGGGCTGGACGGTGCGCCACTTCTGGTATGAGCCGCCGTTACAACGCTGGGGGTAGACGTCGCCCCGGTCATTGCTGTCGAGGCAGCGGCCCCAGAAGTTGTTCTTAAGAGTGGTGCTGGTGTTGAGGCGGCCGTTCCACTGCCACCGGAGGCTGCCGCGTCCGGTAGTGCAACGGTCGCCCTTGAGGCCGGTTTCGGAGTTCTCGCGCAGGCAGTCACCGTAGCGGTAGTTCGCGAAGCGGCTGGTGGCGGTGGCAGCCGAGGCAGATGTGGGGGTGAGAAGGGGGAGGGCGAGGCCGACTGCGGCGATGAGGGCGGCGAAGGCTTTCCGGGTCGGGCGGCGCACTGAGGGTCTCCTTACGGTGGTTTTCAGAGGTACCTCAACAGGATCCCCCGAACACCATCGCCTACGCCTGACAAATGGGGAAAACACGCTGAAGACCGGGTCAGGCAGGACTTTCTAAGCGAAACAGATATTAAGAACTCGTAATGCGATCTTGTGAATGGGTGTTGGTCGAGCCGTTGCTGCCGCCGTGGCCGCGGAAGGCTCCCGGCCCGAGGCCCGTGGATGACCGGCGGTGCCCGCAGGGCGTCCCGTACGTGCTCTACAACGACGCCAGTCGGCAACTGCTGCCGCTGGAGCTGGGGTTCGGCTCCGGACAGACGTGCCGGCGTCGGCTAGTGCTCTGACCGCATTGGTTCACCGGGATGCGGGTCATGCATTTTGGCGTGGAGGCGTCCGCTCCATCGGATGCCCATCTACGGAGCCTTTCCGGGCGAAGGACTACTTTTCGCGCAGGCTGGCAATCTCGGCGGCCAGCACAGCCATGTCGCGGACGTGCGTGTAGTACTCGGCCGCGTACTCGTCGTCGATCGCCGGGAGGACCCTCGCGAACACCGTCGTCAGCCGCGTCAAGCCTGCCCGGTGCTGCTCGCCGAGTGGGCCTTCACGAACGACGGCTGCATAGCCATAGATGTCCGCGTCGAGCAACACCATGTCCTGGCCCTGGACGTCCAGGCCGCGGAAGCCGGACGGGAACGGCCTGGCCATGTGCTCGGCCATCACTTGGGCAAGCGTGTCGAGCTTTTCTTCAAGCATGTGGGAGATCCTGCCAGGCACGGGCTCGCGGCTTTGGACCGGATGCTCCGGCAGGCCCTAAATACACGCGCGCCCAACCCGGCGGACTTAGAGATTCCGCGGGTAGGGGCGCCGTCGCGAGCGCCGCGATACCGCCGACCGGACCAGCGGAATCTCTTAGTGATCGAGCGATGCTCGGTCGTGGCGACGGACCCGCGAGGGCGGTTTGCCGTCGGGGGGTTGAGTAGTGCCCCACGCGCTCGGCCGAGAATTGACAGTTTGTTACTCGCTACCACTGGGTTCTCTGATACTCCTGGCCGAAACGGTCGAAACCTGACAGGGCGCGCATGCCCCACGCCTCCGAATTCCAGACCGAGACGTATTGCGTTAGAGCGCACTCCAATTCCTAGGTTCGGAAGCATGCGCTACATCAAACTCGGAACGACCGGACTGGAAGTCTCCGCCATCACCCTCGGCTGTATGAGCTTCGGCGAGCCGGACCGGGGCGGCGAGCCCTGGTCGCTGGGCGCGGACGCCAGCCGGGACATCATCAAGCAGGCCCTCGAGGGCGGCGTCAACTTCCTCGACACGGCCAATGGGTACAGCGCCGGAATCAGCGAGGAGATCGTCGGCCAGGCGGTCAAGGACTTCACCCGGCGCGAGGAGGTCGTTCTCTCGACCAAGGTCTGGATGCGGATGCGCCCCGGCCCGAACGGCGCCGGGCTGTCCCGCAAGGCGATCTTCGCCGAGCTCGACGCCTCCCTGAAGCGACTGGGGACCGACTACATCGACCTGTACCAGATCCACCGCTGGGACTACGACACCCCGATCGAGGAAACCCTTGAGGCGCTGCACGACGTGGTCAAGTCCGGGAAGGTCCGCTACATCGGAGCCTCTTCCATGTACGCCTGGCAGTTCGCCAAGGCCCTGTACGTGGCTGACCTGAACGGCTGGACCCGGTTCGTGTCGATGCAGGACCACTACAACCTCATCCACCGGGAGGCAGAGCGGGAGATGCTCCCGCTCTGCGCCGACCAGGGCATCGGCGTGATCCCGTGGAGCCCGCTGGCGCGGGGCAGGCTGACGCGGGTCCGGGACACTGCCACGGCGCGTGCCGAGACCGACGAGGGCGGCAAGATCCTCTACCGCGACGGGGACCAGGCGGTGGCCGAGCGCGTCCACGAGATCGCAGGCAAGCGGGGTCTGTCCGCGGCCCAGGTCGCCCTGGCCTGGGTCATGCGCAACCCGGCGGTGACCTCGCCCATCGTCGGGGTCACCAAGCCGGCCCAGTTGGCCGACGCGGTCGCCGCGGTGGATGTCGAACTCGACGAAGACGAGGCCGCCTACTTGGAGGAGCCCTACCAGCCGCACGAGGCCGCCTACCTGGAGGAGTCCTTCTACAAGTCGCGGCCCGTGGCGGGCTCCCGGTAGTCCGGGCTACCGTCGGGCCTTCGACGAGTCCTTGGCCTCGGCCTTCACAGCCCTGTGGTCGGCCCGGCGGTGCTTGCGGGCGGTCGCGCGCAACTGCATGATCCGCGCGCTGCCCGCCAGCGCAGTGAGCAGGATGTCCGTTACCGCGGTTGACGCGGGCTACGACTCCACGGTCACCCGCAAACTGCTGACCTGCCTCGGCTGCGAGTGGCGGATCCAGCCCAAGGGCGTCGTGACCCCGATCAACCACACTCGCCGCTGGGTCGTCGAGCGCACCAACTCCTGGTACAGCCGCGGCTTCAACTTCACCCTGTCCTGCACGGAACGTCGAGCGGTCGTCATCAACGCACTGATCGCGTTGATGACCGCGATCATCGTGATCCGACGCCTCATCCGCGAAGCCTGGACCAGCCAACGCTGGGACACACGGCCAGCCCGCCGACCATGACGCCTTGTCCTCTACCTGCGGAATCTCTTATGCGGTCAGAGCACTAGGCCATTTCTTTCAGATCATCGGATCGTTGGTTGATGTGTGTCGTTGACTGACGCCCAGTGGGCGCGGATCGAGCCGTTGTTGCCGGACCGGGCTTCGAAGCGGGGTGGGCGGTGGAGGGATCACCGGGAGGTGATCGACGCGATCGCGTTCAAGTACCGCACCGGGACGCCGTGGACGGACCTGCCCGAGCACTTCGGGTCGTGGAAGGGCGCTCACAACCGCCTGCGCATGCGGGCCGTCGACGGCACCTGGGAGAAGGTCTTCACCGCGCCGCTCGCCCAGGCCGACGCCGAGGGCGACCTCGACTGGGTCGTCGCGGTCGACTCCACGATCGTCCGTGCCCACCAGCACGCCGCCGGGGCCCGTCAAAAGGGGCCCCGGCCGGCGAGCCGGACGACCATGCCCTCGGACGCCCCCGCGGTGGACCGACCACCAAGATCCACCTCGCCGCGGACAGCCGCGGCCGCCCACCGGCCTTCGTCCTCACGCCCGGCCAGGCAGGTGACGCACCCGCGTTCACCCAAGTCATGACCCGCTTACGGGTACCCCGGCCGGTCGGCCGCCCCAGGACCACGCCCGACGTGGTCCTGACCGACCAGGCGTACTCGTCCCGCGCGTTCCGAACACATCTCCGCCGACGCGGTATCCGTGCGGTGATGACGCTGCGAGGCCCGCCCTCCGGGCGGACGACAGGACTTTGCGGACACGGCCTAGCCGTTGGCCTTGATCTCCTTCATGGTCAGATGGGATTCGAGCCGCCGGACCGCGGGCAGGCCACTGAGCTTGCCGGTGAGAAAGGCTTCGTAGGCGGCGTGGTCGGCGACGGCGACGCGGATGAAGTAATCGGGGCGCCCGTACATGCGACGAAACTCGATGACCTCCTCGTAGGAGGCCACGGTGTTCTCGAACTCCTCGAAGCTCTTGCGGTCCTGGGCATAGATCTCGACATCGATGAGGACCTCCAGGCCGCGCCCCAGGGCCTCGGGACTGATGACAGCCCGGTATCCGGTGATGACACCGGCCTCTTCCAGCCGCTTGACCCGGCGCAGGCAGGGCGGCGGAGTCAGCCCGACCCGTTTCGCCAGTTCGACGTTGGTCAGTCGCCCGTCCCGACTCAAGTGGAACAGAATGTCGCGATCCACGGCATCGAGGCCCGTTTCATTGCTCATATGGCGAGCGTAGCGCCATAACTGGCAACCATATTAGGTGAATAAATTCCTAGAATTGCGCACATGGGAACACCTTCTGCCATCAACCGAGATCGGCCTCGGCCCGCGCCACGGGAACCCGAGTCCGTGACGCCGTCCCACGCGCGTGCGGCGTTCAAGGACTCTCTCGGCGTGGGCCTGGCGTTCCTCCCCCTCGGACTCGCCTTCGGGGCGCTGGTGACGCAGTCGGACCTGCCGTGGTGGTGGGCGGGGCTGTCGGCGGTACTCGTCTTCGGCGGATCGTTCGAGTTCCTGCTCATCGGAATGGTCACGACCGCTGTCCCTTTGGCAGCCATCGCACTGTCCGCCTTCATGGTCAACGTCCGGCACGTCTTCTACGCGCTGTCCTTCCCCCTGCATCGCGTGCACAGCCGGCTCGGCAAGGCGTACAGCAGCTACGCCCTCTGCGACGAGGCCTACGCGCTGGCCACCAGGGAGCGGGCACGCGGCTGGTCCGGTCGACGCGTCCTGTGGCTCCAGCTCTTCCTGCACTTGTACTGGACGGCCAGCTCCACCGCCGGAGCCCTGCTGGGCACCCTCATCCCCCATGGCGTCACCGGTCTTGACTTCGCGCTGACGGCCTTGTTCACCGTGCTGGCCCTCGACGCCGTACGGAACCTGCGCGGCGACCTGCCCACCCCGGCGCTGGCCCTGCTCAGCGCCCTGGCCGCCCGGCTTCTCTTCCCGGACCAGATGCTTCTGACCGCCTTCGCCCTCTTCACCGCGGGCCTCATGGCCCGTCACCTCATGACCCGCAGGAAGCCAAGTCATGCCTGACATCCCTTACGTCGTCGCTGCCGTTCTCGTCGCCGCCGCCGTCACCTGGGCGCTGCGCGCCCTGCCCTTCGCCGTCCTCACCCCACTGCGCGACAGCGGGGCCGTCCAATACCTCAGCACCCGCATGCCCGCCGGGGTCATGCTGATCCTGGTCGTCTACTGCCTGCCCGACCTCTCTCTGCCACACGCGCGTTCCCTGACCTCGCTGACCGCCCTCGCCGTCACCGTCGGCCTCCATCTCTGGCGCCGCAACGCACTGCTGAGCATCCTCGGCGGCACAGCCGTCCACGTAGCTCTGGCCAGCACCGTCTTCGCCCACTGAGCCGGCCCGCCGAGTCGCCCGGACCAAAGCTCGGGCCGTCCTCGGCGAACGCTCATCGCACGCGCTCCGGCCCCGGACGCTTACGTAACATCGCCCCATGAGCCAAGTCCTCACCATCGCCCGCCCGCCCGGCGTCCAGGGAGTCCGACTGGAGACCGGGCGGGGCGTCTTCGCCGCGCTCGCCGCCGTGCCGACGGGCTCCGCGCGACGCGGTACCGCGCTGCTCGTGCCGGGGTTCAACGGCAGCAAGGAGGACTTCCTGCCGCTGCTGCCGGGGCTGAGCGAGGCGGGGTACGCGGTGTACGCCGTGGATCAGCGCGGGCAGTACGAGACGGGTCCGGCGTCCGTCGCCCCGGCCTACGACAGCGACTCCGCCGCGGCGGACGCGGTGTCGCTCGCCGAGGCGCTCGACGCGGGTCCTGTGCATCTGGTGGGACACTCCTACGGCGGACTCGTGTCCCGCCTCGCCGTACTCAACAGCGTTGCCCCCGAGGCCACTTGGGCCTCCCTCACGCTGATGAACTTCGGCCCGGCGGAGGTCGGGACACCCACGCGGGAGCGGCTGGAGCTGCTCCTCGACGCCCTCGGCAGCATGGCCGTACCCGACCTGTGGCCGTATCTCCGCCCCGCAGAGGACGGCATCCCCGCGGACGTCCTGGCCTTCCTCTCCGACCGCTGGGCGCGCAACGAGCCCGAGGCGCTGCGACTCGCCGCCCGGCAGTTGCTGACCGAGCCGGACCGCACAACCGATCTCAAGGGCAAGGGAGTTCCACTCTCGGTCGTCTTCGGCACCCCGGACGACACCTGGTCGGAGCAGGAGGCCGAGGCCATGGCGGAGGCTCTCGGCGCGCCGTTCACGAAGATCCCCGAGGGGGGCCACTCCCCCAACGTCCAGCGCCCGGCGGCGGTGATCGAGGCGCTGACGGGCTTCTGGTCGTCGCCCGCGTCCGGATGAGACACCGCTGACGCGCCTTCCGGCTGTCGGCACACCTCAGACGAAGCTGTACGGAGGCAGCGGGCCGTGGAGGCGGAAGTCGAGGTCGTCGCCGAGCTGGTGCGCGACGCTCAGTTCCGTGGTCAGGAACGTCTCCTCCTGGTCCTCGGGCACCAGGAACGACACGCTGAGGAAGTCCGCCCCGGTCGGCCGGGTGGAGTCCACGCCCCGGGCGAACGGGCGCAGCGCCTCGATCACCCCCATGGCCAGCGCCTCCTGCCGCGCCCGCACCTCACGGGCGACCAGCTCGCCGAGCCGGAGCGGGGCACCGTCGGCCGCGACACCGGCCCGGATGTTCTCGCTGAGATGCCGTGCCGTGCTCGACTCCGCGAGGATCCGGCGCAGCAGGATCTCCTCGTCCTGCGCCGCGTTCAGGTGGTACTCCTCGCTGCCCGCGAGCGTGCTCAGCAGTTCCGTCCAGGCGACGGCGTGCTCTTTCAGTACGGCCCGTACGGCGTCGTCGTCACCCGTCACGAGCCCGAACCTCAGGGGCAGCACGGCCCCGTCGGCCATGAGCCGCACCTGCACCGCGTGATGCGCCTCGATGTCGGCGCGCCCGGGGCGCAGGCCGTCCGGCGCGTCCCCGACCACGGCACACAGTGGCCCCGCGGTCACCCCGCGCAGTACGGACTCCGGGGCCTCGCCGACCCCGCGCAGGCCGTCGAGGCGGCGCGGGTGCTCCGCGCCGACGACGGAGTAGACATAGACGGCCATGGCTCAGTCTTCCCCCTGGTCCGCGCCACGCTCCGGTCCCCCCGAGTCCCCGCCGAGCCGGTCGCAGGCCGCCGCGAGACGCAGATGGGCGTCGGCTCCGGCCGTGACCGCACGAGTGTCGCCCTCCGGCACCTCGGGCACGGGCAGCCGGGTGAAGGCGTCCACCATGAGCCCTCGGTCGAGGACGAGCTCCAGTACGTCGTCGAGACCGTCACCACCACCCTGAGTGACCGCGCTCCTGTTCTGTGACACCAAGCTCATGGCGCTCCCTTCACCGGCCGACCGCCCTCCGGTGGTGGGGCCGCATCGCCCCGCCACTCCCTTTCGGGCACCAGCCCGGCTCCGAGTACCTCGCTCCCGGCCTCCCATCCGTACGGGACGGATTTCTCTCCCGGGGAGGGCCGGTCGCCCGCCCGAGCAGCCCTTCCCGCGCCCGTCGGCACACACTTCGTCGCCGGAACGGCACGGAAAGTCACCCGATCGACCCCACCGCCGCTTCCCCCACGGTGACCGGAGCACCGCCGGCACGGCAAATGCCGGCAATCAGTCACGCGTGGGACGCACTACCCCGCTTCATGATCGGCCGGACGAGTCCTGGCCGGCAAAGACAGGCTCACCGGCGCACCACCGCGGTGAGGCGTTCCAACGACGCCCGCCCCGGAGGCCCCCAGCTCGGCTTGCCTCCAGGACGCCCCTCGTCGCCCGCGTGTCCGATGTGGAGGCAGGCCAGTGCGCGCAGCACGGCCCAGCCGCGGGCGCGGCGGAGGGTAGCGGGGTCCGGGGTCGGCTGGTACGTGGCGTGGAAGAGGTCGGTCGTGCCGTCCGGGAGGAGGATCCAGGAGGCGGCGAGGTCGAAGGCGGGGTCGCCCGCGAAGAGGTCGCCGAAGTCGATGACGCCGCAGAAGGTGCCGTCGGCGGTGAGGACGTTGGCCGGGTGGAGGTCGCCGTGGAGCCAGAGGCGGGGGCCGGTCCAGGCGGGCGCGGCGGCGGCGTCCTCCCAGACCTCGCGGAGGGCGGACGGGTCGCGGATCAGGCCCAGGTCGGCGGCGGAGGCGAGCGCCCGGGTGAAGGATTCGGCGGTCTCGGCCAACCGGCCGCCCCGGTCACGGCCCGAGGGCGCGCGGTCGGGGGCCGGGCGGTGAAGTGCGGTCAGAAAGGCGGCCAGGGCGACCGCCGCCTCGGCGGGGTGCGTCGCGGGGACGCGATCGGCGGGCTCGCCCGGTACCCAGGTGGTGACGAGCCAGGGGCGTGGGAACCGTTCCGAGGGCTCACCGAGCCGCTGCGGTACGGGAATCGGCAGCGGAAGCCGCGGGGCGAGCCCCGGCAACCAGGCGTGCTCCTTGCGCAGCAGCGCGTCCGCCGACTCCGTCGCCCACGGCATCCGGACCGCGAGGTCGTCGCCCAGCCGCCACACCTGGTTGTCCCAGCCGAGCGCTCCGAGCTTCAGGGGGCGATCCGCGAGGTCGGGACACTGCTCGCGCAGCAGCTCCCGGATCAGCTCCTCGGTGATGTCCATCTGGGTCGCTGTCATGCGGAGCAACCGTAGCGGGGCGGCGGCCGGTCCGGGCTTCGCCCTCGGCCGCCACGCGCACGCACACCTGCCGGAAAAGTCGAGGACGAGGAAAGCGAAAGGGCTGGTTCATTGAAAGTGAGAAGGAAGCCCCTTCATGGCCTCGTCTCCGGCGACTCTAGCAGTCACACCGGAATCAAGTCGCGCAGATTTTCCGGGGTGATGACCAGCGAGTCCGGGTGCAGCCCCTCCGGGCGCTCCAGGCCGATGTACGTGACGGGCCCGGCCGGAGGCACCGTATCGCCGTCCCACAGCGTGACGTCCGTGGCGCGATCGGACACCAGGTCCATCACATGACGCACCGTCAACTGTTCACGCTCGACGATGCCCCGCAACAGCAGCGCCGCCGACACCCGGTTCTCCTCCACCCGGTTGAACCCCGGGCTCCCCTTGAGATACAGGTGCAGCCACTTCGCCCGCCAACTCCCGTCCTCCGCCCGCACGAACGCCAGCGGCAGCGCCACCCGCCCCGGCCCGCGCAGCTCCGACTTCATCCGCACCGTACGCGGCTCGAACGGACGCCCCGCCTGCTCGGCATCCCGCAGCATGAACCCGAAGAAGGACTCCTCGACCTCCTCGAACCCCTCCCCGGAGTAGATGTTGACCTGCGGCACGATGAAGTCGCCGCGCACCGCACCCAACCGCAGGTTGATGAACTCCGAGGCCCCTTCGGGCGCGTCGGTGATGTCGCCGGAGTGCTCGCCCTCGACCTCCTTGAGTGAGGTGTAGGACAGCCAAGTGACCGCTTCGTAGTCGGAGTTCAGCAGCAGGGCCGAAAGGTCGTAGTCCGTGGTGTTCCGCGCCTGCTTCCAGTACACGAAGAAGCGCAGAAGGTCCCCCTCCACCGCCGAGAGGGAACCGCGCGGAAGCACCCCGAGACCTGCGGTGGTCGCCCTGCCGCTGAGCGGGAGCGCCACGTCGAGGACGGCCGGGTCGACGAGCAGATGCCCCGGGTCGGGCAGCCGGCGGCGCGTCTCGGCGTCCAGGACGGCGAGCAGGCGGTCGCGCGTGGACGCGGGCAGCGCGGGCCGGGTGTCGGCCTCGGCCCAGGCACCGCCGTGCCGGTTGACGAACACCCGCTGCGCGAACGCCTTTTCACGGTTGCCCAAGTGTTCACGCACCGACAGCAGGACCCGGCCGGAGACCGCCGAAGCGGCCGACTCGGCGGCAGCCACCACCGCTTCCAGTTCGTCCGGTGTCGCGGCCGTACGCAGCAGACGGTCCAGGGCGCGGAACAGCCTGCCCGGAGCCGACCCCAACAGCCGTGCCGCGCCGCTGACATCGCCCGCACCGAGCAGCTCCTCGACGCGGCTGTCGAAGGACGGCGCCTCCTTCTCTCCCCGCGCGACGGCGAACACCTCGGCGGCGTACGGCCACCGCTCCGCGTACTCGTGGGCGTGCAACCGCTCCCCGAGCCGCTTCCACCGCTCCCGGTGCGCGTTCACGTCCGCGAGCTTGGCGGGGCTCGCCGCCACCACCGAGTCGAGCGCCGCGAGCAGGGTGCGCCGCACGGGCCGGGACGGCGAGCGGAACCGGGTCGGCTCGACCAGGGTCACGTCTCCGCCCGACAGCGCGCACGCCAGGCGGAGCACATCGGTGACGGTGTCCACGGCGAGATCAGCCCCCGCCTTCAGCCGGGCCCGGTTGACGACGGCACGGTTCTCACGGACGGGTATCTCCTCGGGCTGCGGTCCCGTCGCGCAGCGCCCGGCGAGGGTCACGAGGTCGCGCAGGCCGTCGTCGCCCAGCGGTGTGGTGCTGCCCGCGAGGGCGAGGTAGAGCGCCGTGACCTCCTCGTCCAGCGGGGCGCCGAGATGCAGGACGGTCATGCGGTCGCCCGCCGCGGCGATCAGTTCGTCGTGGGCGGCGAGCATCTCGGCGTACGAGTGGCGGTAGTTGCCGTACGCCGGGAGGGTCAGCAGGTCGACCACGCCGGTGCGGAGCTGCGCGAGGGTGCGCTCACGGAAGGTGCCGTCGCTCAGTGCGTCGGTGATGCAGCGGGTCCAGAAGTCGTACGTGTCCGGCACGTTGGCCGGGAAGTCGACGAAGTAGACGTTGTGCCGGACGTGGTCGCCGACCATCTCGCGGACGGTGCCCAGCGTGCGCCGCGCGATCGCGGTGACCGCCTTCGGTTCCAGTTCCGACAGTCGCGCCAGCAGCTCGGCCGAGAGCTTGAAGCCCACGGACATCAGCACGGCGTCGAACTGCCGCGCCACGACGTCCCCTTGTCCGGCCGGGCCGGAGGTAACCGGGAGTCGGAGGGTGTGCCGGACGACCAGGGATTCGAGGCGGTGGATCATCGGAGCATCTTCGCAGCGCACCCCGGGCCGGGTCATCGGAGTTTTCCGGTACGGACACCGCCACCGGCACCGGCACCAGCACCAGCACCGAGATCGGCACCACCCCCGCCGGGTCAGGCCGCCGCGAGAGAGGCGAGGAAGTCGTCCAGCATCGCGGTCTGAACGCCCTCCGAGAACCGGCCGGGGTCGAACAGGGCCTGGACGACCAGCCCATGAGCGAACGCGACGGCGGTGGCGGCGAGTTGGTCAGGATCGGCGCCGGCGGGGACTTCTCCCAGGTCGCGGGCCGCTTCGAAGTGCGGGCTCATGGTCGCGCGCAACCGTGCGTAGCGTTCGGCCTGTTCGGCGGCGAGGGCGTCGTCGGCCAGCGACAGGTCCCACGAGCTGACCCAGACGCGGTTGCGGGCGGTGTCGTCGGGGGTCAGCGGCAGGATGTCGAGGAGCATGGCCCGGACGGTGGCGAGCCCGGGGGCGGGGTGTTCGCGGCGGGGCCGCCCCGCCGTGTTGCTCTCCAGCAGACTCAGGGCGTGCGCGATCAGAGCGCGCTTGGTCGGGAAGTAGTGCATGAGCATCCCCGTCGAGACGCCCATCGCGGCGGCGACGGCACGCAGGGTCAGTGCGCCGAACCCCTTCTCGGCGAGCACCTGCCACACGGCACGGCTCACGTCCTCGCGGCGGGATTCATGGTCGACGGGTGCGGGCGGCATACTGCTACCTTACATACCGAACGTTTGTTACGTACCCAGGGAACGAGGTACCCCGTGTTCGCTCTGCCGCTCGGTGACCAGGCTCAGCTCCGCCCACTGGAGCCCTGGCAGGCCCAGGAGTTCCTGGAGCACATCGACCGCGCGCGGCCCACGGTGGACCCGTGGATACCCTGGGCGACCTTCAGCACGGACCTCGAATCCGCCACCGCCACCCTCCAGCGGTACGCCGACCGCCAGGCCCAGGACTCCGGCCGGATCTACGGCATCTGGCTGGAGGGCACCCTGGTCGGCGGTGTCATGTTCACCCACTTCGACAGCGCCTCCGGGGTGTGCGAGATCGGCTGCTGGCTGGAGGCCGCCGGTGAGGGGCGCGGCCTGGTGAACCGGGCCTCCCGGGTCCTGATCGACTGGGCCTTCCACGAGCGCGGGATGAACCGCGTCGAGTGGATGGCCGCGTCGGGCAACACCCGCAGCACCGAGGCCGCGCGCCGTCTCGGCCTGAGCCGCGAGGGCGTGCTGCGGCAGCGCTATCCGTACCGGGGGGTGCGGCTCAACAAGGAGGTATGGTCGGTCCTCGCCGAGGAGTGGCCCCCTGCGGCGGCCGACACGACCGGAGCACCGGAGGGAGTCACCCGTGCGTGAACGAGTGGAACGCGTCCAGGCGGCCCTGCGCGCCTACGGCAGCACCGCCGACGTGGTGGAACTGCCGGTCCCCGCGCCGACGGCGGCGGCCGCGGCCGCCCAGCTCGGCTGTCCCGTGGGTGCCATCGCCAACAGCCTGGTCTTCACCGCCGCCGGCGAGCCCCTGCTCGTGCTCACCAGCGGCGCCCACCGCGTGGACACCCGCCGCGTCGCCCGTCTCCTCGATGTGAGCCGGAACAGGATCCGCCGCGCCGACCCCGACTACGTCCTCACCGTGACGGGCCAGGAGGTCGGCGGGGTGGCCCCGGTGGGTCACCCGGGTCCCGTACGCACCCTGATCGACACCACTCTGGCCGAGTACGACCATGTCTGGGCGGGTGCCGGGATGCCGCACACCGTATTCCGCACCACGTTCGCGGAGTTGGTGAGCATCACGGGTGGTGAACCGGCCGTGGTCGCGGACGAACGGGACACCCCGGCCTGATCGTTCAGGCAGCGCGGGCCACCTCCACCCCCCGGTCCGAGCGCAGATTGCGTACGCCCGGCACGAGGGCCGTACCGGCGCAGACGACGGCGACCAGGACGGCCGAGGCCGCGAACGGCACGCGTGCACCCCAGAGATGCAGGGCGATGGGGGCGACGATCACGCCGAGCGGCTGCGCGGCGAGCGAGAGCAGCCAGTCGTAGGAGCTGACCCGGGCGAGCACGTGGTGCGGGATGGCCTCCTGGACCGTGGTCTGCCAGGTGGGGCTGAGGAAGCCGAGGCCCGCCATGGCGATGCCGTATCCGGCAACCAGCAGCGGAACGGGGGCACTTGTCGCGAAGAGCGCCAGCGGCAGGGCGTAGGTCGCCAGAACGAGGTTTCCGGCGAGCACCGGGCGCCGTGGGCGGGCCCGTCCGGCCAGCAGTGATCCGGCGAGCAGACCGATGCCGCCCGCCTGGGTCACGGCGATCCAGGCGTTCTGGCCGCCGAGCCGGGTGACGGCGACGAGCGGGCCGAGGGTGAGCAGCACGTTGGCGACGAGGTTCCACGCGGCGTGGGCGACGAGGCTGGTCCAGTACCAGTCCCGGGCCCTCACCTCGGCCCAGCCCTCGACCAGCCCGGCGCGGATGGCGCGACGGGCAGGCGCCGAACTCGCCTTCTGATGAAGCCGGATGAACGGCATCAGGAACGCACTGGCCGCGAAGGCGGCGGAGTCGAGCACGAAGACCCAACCGATGCCGACCGCCCAGATCAGCAGGCCCGCGAGGGCGGGACCGGCGAGCAGCGAGACGCTTTTCGCCACCCCCATCAGCGAGTTGGCCTTCTGCCGCGCAGGACCGGCGACCGGCGCCACCCGTACGAGAAGCGGCGCGAGGTTGGACAGGCTGACGGCGGAGGCCGCGCCCGCCACCGCCTGGGCCGCGGCGATCACCGCGATCGAGGCATGGCCGGTGAGGAGTTGGCGGGCCACGACGGCCTGGGTGAGGACGCGGGTCGCGTCGGCGCCGAGGGCGACCCAGCGGGGGTTGTAGTGATCGGCCAGCACTCCGGCAACGGGCAGCAGGAGCAGCCGGGTTCCGAGAGCGCAGCCGAGCACCAGCGCGAGGGCGGTCGCCGATCCGGTGAGCTGGACGACGGCGAGGCTCAGGGCGGTCGGCACCAGGGCGTCGCTCAGGGTGGACAGGGTGCGGCTGATCAGAAGCAGACGGAAGCCCGGCAGACGGAGGGGATGCGTCACGCCCGCATACTATGTGGGCCCCGCCGCCCGGCGGCGACCCGCTCTGACCAGCGAAACGACCCCCAGAGGTGGAGAGTTGACCATGCAGAGTCCCGGCGTCGACCACGAACTCGTCCAGGCCGCGACCCATCTCGTCCGCACCCGCGCCCACGGCGACAACCACACCGTCGCCGCCGCGGGCCGCGCCCCGGACGGCCGGATCGTCACCGCGCTCAACGCCTACCACTTCACAGGCGGCCCCTGCGCCGAACTCGTCCTGATCGGCACGGCGGCCGCCCAGGGCATCTACGACCTGGACACCGTCGTCGCGGTGGGCGACCGCGAACGCGGCGTGATTCCCCCCTGCGGCCGCTGCCGCCAGGCCCTCCTCGACTACTTCCCCACCTCGCACGTCGTCGTCGGCACCGGAGACCAGCTGCGCACCCTCCCCATCACCGCCCTGCTCCCCGAAAGCTACGTCTGGTCCGACCACCAGCTCGACGCCGCCGACTGAATGCGTCGGCCACGCGGCCCGGTCAGGTGCCCTGGTGCGCCGGTTCGGCGGCGCGGGCGCGGGAGGCGGCGATCTCCGCGTACGCCTGCTCGCGGCCCTCCCAGTGCGAGCCCTCGACGGACTTGCCCGGCTCCAGGTCCTTGTAGACCTCGAAGAAGTGGGTGATCTCCATCCGGTCGAAGTCGGGGATGTCACCGATGTCCTGCACGTCGGCGTAGCGCGGATCGTGCGCGGGGACGCAGAGGATCTTCTCGTCGGGACCGTGCTCGTCCCGCATGACGAACATGCCGACCGCCCGGCACTCGACGACACAGCCGGGGAACGTCGGCTCACCGGTCAGCACGAGCGCGTCCAGCGGGTCGCCGTCACCGCCGAGGGTGCCGTCGATGTAGCCGTAGTCGGCCGGGTACTGCGTGGAGGTGAACAGCATCCGGTCCAGCCGGATGCGGTGCAGTTCGTGGTCCATCTCGTACTTGTTGCGCGAGCCCTGGGGGATCTCCACGGTCACGTCGAGTTCCATCGTTTCCTCCTGGTGGCGGGTGCGGTCGCCCGGCGCGTGCGGGTGTGGACGTACGGCGTGGGTGAGTGGCCGGGCGTGGGGGGGGCGGGCCGTACGGCGCGGGCGGAAGGCGGCCGCGGCGGGGAGTCTCGCCGGAGGCCGGCGGAGCGGCGGGTGGCGAAGCGGCGAGGGACGGAGTGGCGGGTGCGGGCATGATTCCTCCTGGTCGCTTCGTTGGACCAGGGACCGTCAGCGGCGGATGCCGCGGTTCACGGTGAGCCCCATCACCGGCGCGCTCGGCGCATTCGTAGTATGCCCGGCGCTGTGCCGTGGCAGGCATCCAGCGTACGCCGAACGGGGCGTGTCGGCCGGATGCCCCGGACGTCCCCGGTCGCGGCCCGCTCCCCCCGGCCGTACCCCCGGCGTACGCTCGACAGTGCGCGAGGCGCTCGGCGCTGGACCCCGCCGAGACCACCCGCACCCCGGGTGGCCGACCCGCCGTACCGGCCGATGGCTCCTGTTCACCGCACCCGTGAGGACCGGGAGGACACCATGACCGGCGTCGCCCACAGCTCGCACGACAGCACCCGACTCACCGTCTCCACCGGCCTGTTCACGCCCGCGTGGCTGCCGCCGGGCGGCCGGGACAACGGCCTGCGCGCCACGTCGTGGGCGCCGATCGCCGACCTCCCCGCCAAACACGTCGACACCGTGCTCGACGCCCTGCGGCAGGCGAACGTACCGGCGCACGCCGCCCCCGCCCCGCGCTCCGTACGGGTCGTGACCCCGGACCGGCGGCACCCGGCCGACCCGAAGTGGCGACTGCGGGTGGGCTCGACCTCGTACGCCCGGGCGGAGGACCTCCTCATGCGACTCCTGCGCACCCTGGACGACTGACCTCGTCAGATCGTCGAGCCGCACCACACCGCACCGCGAGGTGCGGTACGGGCCGATCTCGTGCGCGGTGCGGGCGGGCGCGGCGGCCGTCGTGGTGGTGGCGGGCTCGAGTCCGGCGTGGTTCCGGTCGACGAGGGAGATCCGGACGGTACCGCCGGGGCGGGGGCTGCCCTCGTCGGGCTTCTTCCGCTCGCCGGGATCGGCTCGGCGGAGTGCACGCGAACCCAGCCGACTCCGGCGACGTCAGCCCGGGCGGGACCAGCTGGGCGACCTCGGCCCGTACGGAATCAGCTCGGCGAGGTCCGTCCGGACAGGTCCGGCGCCAGGACCGACTCCACGAAATCCGCTCCGTAAGGTCCGCTTCGCGCGGTTGATCCCCGCCTCCGTGCGGGAAGAATGGTGGTGCCGGGGGCGATGGGGCTCGCCCTGTGACCGCATGGCGACCGTGCTTCGACCGTGCTGATGGCCTCTGCGTGGATGGTGTGCGCTTCACGGGAGGTGGCTGCGATGGAGTTCCTGGTCACGGTGGACGCGACGATCGGCTCGCCGTTCGCCCCGCCCGACGGCTCGGACGGGCACGACCTGATGAGCGTGGGCTCGACGCGGGTGACCGGATACCCGGTCGGCTCGGGCTGGGTCGGCGACACCCTCACCGGGCAGGGCGGTACAGTCCCCGTCCTGCTGCTCATGGAGGAACCGGCGCTGCCGGACCGTACCGTACGGGCCCGTCCCGTAGCCCTGCTCCACGCGCTGGTGGACGGCCGCCCCGAGACCCGCGTGCTGTGCGTGCCCGCGCACGACGCGAACTTCGCCTCCCTCGGCAACGTGAGCGCCCTGCGCACCTGGCACGCCGACGAGGACACCGTCGCGACGGTACTGCGCCGCTTCGACCGCTCCCACCGCTGGCGCGTCATGGACTTCGAGGGGGCCACTGCGGCGGAGGAGTTCCTGGCGGAGGCGCGGATGGCGTACGAGCAGCTGACGGGAAGCCTGGAGTGAGGGGTGCCGCAGCGCCCGTACCTTCACGTGATGTGCGACCGGGGCTGCTCCTTCACCGTGTACTCACCGGCCACGGCCTCGATCACGCACGCACGGTGGATCGACGCCGATCCGCCGGAGGCCAACACGCTGAGGTTTCCGAACCACAGGCACCAAAGGTTACAAAGAGGGCACGAGGAGAGGGAGTGCGATGAAGCGGGACGATCCACCACAGCCCGAAGCCGTGTCCGACGCGTCCGACACGTCCGCTCCGGAGGCCTCGGCGGCGCGGCTGCGGCTGCTGGCCGAGGCGAGCCGCGCGCTGGCGTCCAGTCTGGACGCCGGGGAGGCGCTGCGCAGGCTGGCCCGGGTGGTGGTGCCCAATCTGGCCGACGCCTGTGTCATCGACGTGATCGAGGGCGACGGTCTGCGGCGGCTGACGGTCACGGACCGTGACCCGGAGCGGGCGGTACGGGTGCTGCCGGGCTCGTCCCTGCCGGCGCCGGACGAGTCGGCGGCCGAGCTGGCCAAGGTGCTGCGCGGCGCGGGCCCCGTGGTGATCGACCGCTTCGGCGGGCCGGAGCCGCACGACCCGCTGCGGGCCGCGCAGTGGCGGCTGTACCGCAGCCTGGGCGCCGAGACCGCGCTGATCGTCCCCCTGCGCGCCCGGCGGCAGGCGCTCGGCGCGCTGACCTTCGTCCGGCGCGCCCCCGCGACCCCCTTCGACGAGCAGGAACAGGCGCTCGCGGCCGACCTCGGACACCGGGCGGGCCTCGCACTGGACAACGCCCGGCTCTACGCACTCCAGCAGCACACCGCCGAGCAGCTGCAGCTCTCCCTGCTGCCGGACCTGTCCGGCGTCGGCGACGTACGGCTGGCCGCCCGCTATGTGGCCGCGCGCGAGCGGGCCGAGGTGGGCGGCGACTGGTACGACGCGTTCCGGCTGCCCGACGACTCGCTGATCCTCGCCATCGGCGACGTGGTCGGCCACGACCTGACCGCCGCCGTCCGCATGGGCCAGTTGCGCAACATGCTGCGCGCGCTGGCCTACGACAGCGGGGACGACCCGGCCGGCACGATGGGCCGCCTGGACCGGGTGATGCAGGGACTGACCGCCGTCGAACTCGTCACGGCGGTCATCGCCCGTGTGGAGACACCGCCGGACGCGCCCTGGCGGCTGCACTGGACCAACGCCGGGCATCTGCCGCCCCTGCTGGTCTGCCCCGACGGCAGCAGCGACCTCCTGGAGGAGGGCCACGCCCCCATCCTCGGTGTGGACCCGGGCCTCGACCGCGACACCGCGACCGTCACCCTGCCGCCCGGCTGCACGTTCCTGCTCTACACCGACGGGCTGGTGGAGCGTCCCGGCGAGGACATCGGGCGCGGTCTGACCCGGCTCCGCCAATGTGCGACCGCCTTCGCGGCCGAGCCGTTGGAGGTCTTCCTGGACGAGCTGCTCGCCCGGATGGGCGACGACCGACAGGACGACATCGCCGTGCTGGCCATGCGCGTTCCCTCCGGTCCGCCCCGCTGAATCCTTCCGGTCCGTTCCCCCGGTCCCCTACGGTTCGTCCCGCCCACTTGACCGCCGTCGCGCGGGGCGGTTCACTCGACGTCGGCGATGGAGCCCGCCTGGACCTCTCCGGTCCGAACCGCCCACCCCGGGCTGATGGTTCCTGACTCCGTCAGGAAACCCATGCCTTCGGGAGGTACGCCGGGTGGAAACATCGCCGGTCCTCGTTCACGGAACGCGCTCTCGCACCCCTGGACAACTCCGCTCGCCCGTCCGTCATTTGCCGGTACGGAGTGCGGCGATGAACTTCTTCGGCTGCCAGGACCCGGACATCACCACCGCCGCGGTCGCGCTCTCCCGCTCCTGCGGCGCGGGCCTCTGCGACCGCCACACGCACCGGTGCTCCCAAGCACCCCTCCGGGCGGTCGGCTTGGGCACCGCGGCCAAATACCAGTCGGCACGGCGCCTGCTGTACGAGGCCCGCGCGGTGGCCGAACACGACGGCTGACGGCCACCCCCGAGACGGCCGCGGCAGCCTCCCCCGCTTCCCCGGCCTCCCCACCCTTCCGGCGCGCGTCCCTCCGAGCCGTACACCCGCACGGCCCGGGCGCCCGGAAGGCCGCGACCGGGGGTGCGTCACCCACCAGGGCGACGCACCCCCGGCTCGTCAATCTCCTTGTTGATAGCGGTAGTTGTAGTAGTCCTCCGCCGCGACCAGAACAGACGTGACATACACCGGCAGCCCGTCCGCACCTCGCTCGACCGCCTGCGAGGTCTGCCGGGTGAAACCGAGCGAGACTCCGGGAATCACGGGATGCTCGGGCTGCGACACATCGACCGTCCGCCCCAGCGCCCTCGCGCACCGGAACAGCTCGTCGGCGGGAGTGGCGAAGACGTCGTAACCCCAAAGCAGCACGCTCGTACCGGACTTACGGCCTTCCCCGGGCCACCACACCTCGATCGCGGTCACTCGCTCCCCGCCCTCGGCCAGGGCCTGCACGCCGACGTGGTCCAGACTCCACGACACCTTGGCCGAGTTGCGGCTCGGCCGTCGCAGCACGCGCGGCTCACCCCATCCGGAGGTCGAGGCCAACGCCTCGTCGAGGGTCGCACCGAGCAGGATCGGCGCGATTCCGCGCGGAGGGTCGAGTACGAGTTCCACGAGCAACTTCCCTTCTCAATTGACCTGTTCTGCCCGACGGGCGTCGTTCGCGTGACGTCGCGCGCGGAAGCCGCCGCGCAGCGGCGTGGCGCAGCCGTGGGCGGCGGCCAACAGGACGCCCATGATCTCCCGGCGCGTGTACCCCGTACCCCGTACACACGACTGACAAGAAGCTGTCACAAAAGAACCGGAATGCGTCCCCGCCAACAGCCGTTTTCACTGACATGACTGTGGGAGTAGCGCTCAACGCGGCCGACGCGCCGAATCAGGTGGACGCCACGGTGCGGCTGGCCCGGGAGGCCGCGGCCGCCGGGTTGCGGTCGGCCTGGTTCGGCCAGACCTTCGGCGCGGACTCACCCCAGCTCGCGGCGATCGTCGGGCGCGAGGTGCCCGGGCTGCAGGTGGGCACATCCGCGATCCCCGTCTTCGGCCGCCATCCACTGCTCGTGTCCAGCCAGGCGCTGACCGCCCAGGCGGCGACACACGGCCGCTACCACCTCGGCCTGGCCCTCGGCACGAAGCTGCTGACGGAGTCCGGCTTCGGCCTGCCCTTCGCACGCCCCATCGCCCGCCTGCGTGAATTCCTCACCGCGCTACGGCAGTTGACGCAGACCGGGACGGCCGACTTCCACGGCGAGCTGCTGACCGCGACCACCCCGGTCCCCGCGCGCGTACCGGGCGCCGACGACGGCGTCCCCATCCTGGTCGCCGCGATGGGACCGCAGGCGCTGTGCGTCAGTGGCGAGCTGGCGGACGGCATCCTGCCGTACCTGGCCGGACCGCGCGCCCTCGCCGACCACATCGTCCCCGCCCTGACCGCCGCGGCCGACGCCGCCGGCCGTCCCGCACCCCGCGTCGTGGCCCTCGTACCCGGCGTGGTCACGGACGACGTGGACGCGGTACGGCAGAAGGCCACCGAGTACCTCGCCTTCTACGAACAGATCCCGTCCTACGCCCGCGTCCTCGAACTCTCCGGCGCCCGCCGCGCCTCCGACGTGGCCGTGATCGGCGACGAGAAGACGGTCGCGGCGGAGGTACGCCGCTACCGCGACGCCGGGGCCACGGAGGTCGTGTTCTCCGGCACGGAGATCGCGGGCGACGAGAACCGCCGCCGCACCTGGGCCCTGCTGGGCGAACTGGCCGACTGAGGTTCGTCCGACTCAACTCCGCACGGACAAACACGTATTGAAGGAGCCGGCATGACCACCGAAGCGACCACGACCGACCTCCGCGCCTTCGCCGACGACTGGCTGGAGTGGTACCGCGCCCACGAGGCCCGGCTCGCCGCCCCGCACGGCTTCCTGGCGATCACCGGTCTGCACTGGCTGGACGAGCGCCCGCAGCGCTTCCCCGACGCGCCGGGCGCCTGGCGCACCGGGGGCGAGGGCGTCGTGGTGAACCTGGACGAAGGCGAAGAGCTGCTGGTGGACGGCGTGCCGGTCCGGGGCGAACACCACTTCGGCGTCCTCCCCGAACGCGGCGGAGTCGACGCCGTCTGGGGCGACGCCGTCATCGAGGTCGCCAAGCGCGGCGGCCACGACATCGTCCGCCCCCGCCACCCGGACGCGCCCCTGCGCACGGCCTTCACCGGCACCCCCGCCTACGCCCCCGACCCCCGCTGGGCCGTCACCGGCCGCTACGTCCCCTTCGACGCGCCCCGCCCCACCACCGTCGGCGCGGCGGTCGAGGGCCTTGAGCACGTGTACGACGCTCCGGGCCGGGTCGACTTCGAACTCGACGGCCACGCCCTCTCCTTGACCGCGTTCCCGGGCGCGGGCGAGGGCCGCCTGATGGTCCTGTTCACCGACGCCACCTCCGGCGTCACCACCTACGCCGCGAACCGCGCCCTCACCATCGACCCGCCCACCCCCGACGGCACGGTCCTCCTGGACTTCAACCGCGCCGCGAACCTCCCGTGCGCGTACACGGACCTCGCCACCTGCCCACTGCCTCCGGCGGAGAACCGGCTGCCGGTGGCGATCGAGGCGGGGGAGAAGATTCCGCGGGAGCGGGGCGGGGCGTGAGCCGGGTGTTCGTTCGCGGAGGGGTCGGCCGTGGACGCGTTGCGTGTCGGTGGCGCGTCCACTTCCCCCGGACCGGGGGCCGTGCGAGAGGCCGAGGTGGTCGACCGCCGGGCGGTGACGGCGCGCGGGGCGAACACCTGAGGGCACAATGCAGCCGTGGACCTGAGACCGGAACTGTTGCCCCCGCCCGTGAGCCCGCAGCGGCTGGCGGAGCTCTCCCGCGACATCGAGCGGATCGCTGAGCTGGTGCGCAGCGGAGCCGGTGATGCGGGCGACGAGATCAGGGCCTTCAACGTGAAGACGGGCCACGCCTACGCCGCCCCGGACTTCACCGAGTACGACGGCAGCCGGAGCCTGAGCGAGTTCGCGTCGGAGGCCGCCCGCCCCGCCCGGCCCCGGATCGCGGACATCACCACGGACGAACTCACCGAGCTGGTCCGCAGAGTCCTCACCGGCAGCCCGGAGACGGACCACTACCTGCGGCTCCTCCGAGCCAACGTGCCCCACCCCCGGATCGGCGACCTGATCTTCCACCCGTCGCCCGAACTACGCGACGCCACGGCCGAGCAGATCGTCGCCGAGGCCCTCGCTTACCGGCCGATCGCTCTCTGACCGACCCCGCTCACCGCACCACCAGGCTCGACCCCCGCACCACCAACTCTGGTTGCAGCACAACCCGTTGGTGCGTATGGCCGCCCGCGCCCGCCTCCGTCTCCTCCAGCAGGAGCTCCGTCGCGAGCGCCCCCATGGTCACCGCGGGCTGACGCACAGAAGTCAGCGGCACCGCAGAGGCCGCCGCGAACTCGATGTCGTCGTAACCGACGAGGGCCATGTCCTGGGGGACCCTGACTCCGGCCGCGTAGAGGGCCTGGAGGACGCCGAGGGCCAGGAGGTCGTTGGCGCAGAAGACGGCCGTGGGGCGGTGGGCGAGGCCGAGGAGGCGGGCGCCGGCGTCGCGGCCGGCGGCGACGTCGAGGCGGTCGGTGGGGAGTTCGCGGAGGGCTTCGGGGGGCAGGCCGGCCTGGGTGAGGGCGCGGAGGGCGCCTTCGCGGCGGTCCTTGACCTGGTTGAGCTGGGGCGGACCGCTGACGTAGGCGATGGAGCGGTGGCCGGTGTCGACGAGGTGGCGTACGGCGAGCAGCCCGCCCGCTACGTCGTCCACGGAGACGGAGCACTCGGTGGTGCCCTCGGCGACCCGGTCGACCAGGACGAACGGGATGCGGTGGCGGCGGAAGGCGTCGATGTTGCGGCCCGTGGCGTCGGCAGGGGTCAACAGGACGCCACGGACGCGGTGTTCGGCGAAGAGGGAGAGGTACTCGGCCTCCTCGGCGGGATTCTGGCCGCTGTTGCAGACCATGACCCCGATCCCCGCCTCGCGGGCGGCGCGTTCGGCTCCGCGTGCGACGTCCACGAAGAAGGGGTTGCCCATGTCGAGGACGAGCAGGGAGATGATCCGGCTGCGCCCGGCGCGGAGTTGGCGGGCGCTCTCGCTGCGGACGTAGCCGAGCCGGTCGATCACGGACTGGACGCGCAGCCGGGTCTCCTCGGTGACCGTCTCGGGGCGGTTGATGACGTTCGAGACGGTGCCCACCGAGACCCCCGCGTGCCGGGCCACGTCCTTGATGCCGACTCTGCCTGCCATGCGCGCCTGTGCTCCGTTCCGCTGTCCCCCACCCCGCGTCCAGCCTATGCCGGGCGCGACGCACCGCCCCCGGCGCCGGGTCAGAACTTGTACTTGTCGATGTTGCCCTTGTCGAAGACGGTGGGCTCGCCGAGGTCGACGACGCCCTGGTCGCCGATGGTGAAGCTGCCGAGGTCCCCGGCCTTGAACGTCTCGCCGCGCTGCCCGGTGATCTGCCCGGAGGAGAGCGCGACGGCGGCGTGCGCGGCGAGGGCGCCGAGCTTGGCCGGGTCCCAGAGTTCGAAGGCCGCGACGGTGCCGTTCTTGACGTACCGGCGCATGTCGTTGGGGGTGCCGAGGCCGGTCAGCTCGACCTTGCCCTTGTACTTGGACCCGGACAGGTACTGCGCGGCGGCCTTGATGCCGACGGTGGTCGGGGAGATGATCCCGGCCAGCTTCGGGTGCTCCTGGAGGAGGCCCTGGGTCTGCTGGAAGGACTGCTGGGCGTCGTCGTTGCCGTAGGCGGTCGCGACCAGCTTCATGTCCTTGTACTTCGGCTTCTTGAGTTCGTCCTTCATGAACTCAATCCAGGTGTTCTGGTTGGTGGCGGTCTGCGCGGCGGAGAGGATCGCGATCTCCCCCTTGTAGCCGAGCTGTTGGCCGAGGAGTTGGACCTGGGAGCGGCCGAGGGCTTCGGCGCTCGCCTGGGAGACGAACACGTCGCGGCACCCGGCGTTGGTGTCGGAGTCGTAGGTGACGACCTTGATGCCGTTCTTCATGGCCTGTTTGAGCGCGGTGCACAGGGCGCCGGGGTCCTGGGCGGACACGGCGATGGCGTCGACCTGTTGCTGGGTGAGGGTGTTGACGTAGGAGACCTGGCCCGAGGTGTCGGTGGCGCTGCTCGGGCCGACTTCCTTGAAGGAGGAGCCGAGTTGCCTCAGCGCCTGCTCTCCGCCCTTGTCCGCGACGGTGAAGTAGGGGTTGTTCACCTGCTTGGGCAGGAAGGCGACCGTAAGTCCCTTCCTGGTGGCGGCGTTCGGGTCCGCGTGGGCGTGGGACGCCTTGGCACCGCCGTCCTCCTGAGCCACGGACTTCTTGGTGGTGCCCCCGCACGCGGTCGCGGTGAGGGCGAGCGTGATGACAGCGGCGAGTGCCGTACTCGCCTTGCGGATCACGGGAGTTGACATCGCGGGTGGTTCCCTTCAGGAGGCGTGCGTCGGGACGGTGGCCGCGGCGCCGCGCCCGGCCCGCGCGGCGGTGATCCGGCGTGCGAGGCGCGGACCGAGCACGGAGACGACGAGCAGGACGCCGGTGACGACGATCTGGGACTGCGCGGAGACGTCGAGCAGGCTCATCACGTTCTGCAGGCTGCCGAGCAGGAAGACCCCGGCGAGGGCGCCGCCGAGCGTGCCCCGGCCGCCGTCGAAGGAGACTCCGCCGAGCAACACGGCCGCGATGACGGAGAGTTCGAGGCCGGTGGCGTTGTCGTAGCGGGCGCTGGCGTAGTGCAGGGCCCAGAAGATTCCGGTGGCGGACGCCATCAGGCCGGTGGCGGTGAACAGGTACAGCTTCTGCCGCTTCACCCGGATGCCGGCGAACCGGGCCGCCTCCTCGCCCGCGCCGATGGCGAAGAGGGACCGTCCGAACGGGGTGGCGTGCAGGGCGACGACGGCCATGGCGAGCAGGACCAGGAAGGGCGGCAGGGCGTACGGGACGAAGGTGCCGTCGATGCGGCCCGCCGCGAAGTCGAGGTAGCGGGTGGGGAAGTCGGTGACCGCGTCGGAGCCGAGGACGATCTGCGCGATGCCCCGGTAGGCGGCCATGGTGCCGATGGTGACGGCGAGGGACGGCAGGCCGAGGCGCGTCACCAGGAGGCCGTTGACCAGCCCGCACACGACGCCGAGCAGCAGGCAGAGCGGGATGATCGTCTCGATGGCCATTCCGGCGTTCCACAGGGCGCCCATCACCGCCCCGGACAGTCCGGCGGTGGAGGCGACCGAGAGGTCGATCTCGCCGGACACCACGAGCAGCGTCATGGGCAGCGCGATCAGCGCGACCGGCAGGGTGTTGCCGATCAGGAACGACAGGTTGAGAGCGTTGCCGAAGCCGTCCACGAAGGAGAAGGACAGCAGGAGGAGGACGAGCAGGAGGGCACCGACCATGGTGTCCCAGCGGATGACGCGCGGCAGAGTCATGGGCGTGTCAGCCATGGTGGCCGTCCCTCCGGTTCGACAGGGCCCGCTTCTTCAGGGCGCGGGCGACACGCAGCGCCACGATCCGGTCGACGGCGATGGCGAGGACGAGCAGGACGCCGTTGACGGCCAGCACCCACACGGAGCTGACGCCGAGGGCGGGCAGCACACTGCCGACGGTGGTGAGCAGCAGGGCGCCGAGTGCGGCACCCCAGACGCTCCCGGAGCCTCCGGTGAAGGCGACGCCGCCGACCACCACGGCGCTGACGACGGTGAGTTCGTAGCCGCTGCCGGTGGAGCTGTCGACGTTGCCGAAGCGGGCGAGGTAGAGGGCTCCGGCGAGTCCGCTGAGGGCCCCGCAGGCCGTGTAGACGGCGAGGACGCGCCGTCGTACGGGGATGCCGGCCAGGCGTGCCGCCTCGGGGTTCGAGCCGAGGGCGTACAGTTCGCGGCCGCCGCCGTAGTGGCGCAGGTAGTAGGCGGTGCAGACCAGTACGGCGAGGGCGATCAGGACGAGCCAGGGGACGGGCCCGAGACCGCCGGAGCCGAAGTCGACGAAGCCGCCGGGCAGGTCGGAGGCGGTGATCTGGCGGGAGCCGACCCAGAGGGAGTCCAGGCCCCGCACGATGTAGAGACTGCCGAGGGTGACGACGAGGGCGGGGACCTGGCCGAGGCTGACGAGGGCGCCGTTGAGCAGCCCGCAGCCAATGCCGAGGGCGACCGCGAGCAGGATCGCGACCGTGACGGAGCCGCCGCTCTGGAGATGGTCACCGGCGGCGAAGGCGCAGAGGCCGAGCACGGAGCCGACGGACAGGTCGACGTTGCGGGTGACGACGACGAGCGCCTGGCCGGTGGCGACGAGGACCAGGATCGTCGCGTTGAGCAGGAGGTCCTTGACGCCCTGGGTGGAGAGGAACTCGCTGTTGCCCGCCCGGGCGACGACGACCATCACCAACAGGACCAGGAGGATGGCGAGTTCGCGCAGTTTCAGCACGCGGTCGACGAGCCGGGTGGCGCGGGAGCGCTCCGGTCCGACGGCCGGGGCCTGCGGGTGCTCGGTGACGGTCATGCCGCCCTCCCGGTGGCCGCCGCCAGCACGGATTCCTCGGTGGCGGCCGCGCGCGGTATCTCGGCGGTGAGCCGTCCCTCGCGCATGACGAGGACGCGGTCGGCCATGCCGAGGATCTCCGGCAGATCGGAGGAGATCATCAGGACGGCGACCCCGTCGGCGGCGAGCCCGGACAGCAGCCGGTGCACCTCGGCCCGGGTGCCGATGTCGATGCCGCGCGTGGGCTCGTCGACGATGAGCACCCTGGGACCGGTGGCGAGCCACTTGGCGAGGACGACCTTCTGCTGGTTGCCGCCGGACAGGGTGCTCACGGCGTCCGCGAGGCGCGCGTGCTTGACCCGCAGCCTGGCCGCCCAGTCGACGGCCCGGCCGCGTTCGGCGCGGCGGCTGCTCAGTCCGGCCCGCGTGGTCGTCCGCAGCCCGGTCAGGCCGATGTTGCGCTCGATGGACAGGGCCATCACCAGGCCCTGGGCGCGCCGGTCCTCGGGGACGAGACCGAGCCCGGCGGCCATGGCGGCACTCGGGGCGCCCCCGGTCAGCGGCCGCCCGCAGACCTCGACCGATCCGGCGTCCCACCGGTCGACGCCGAACACGGCCCGCGCGACCTCGCTGCGACCGGCGCCGACCAGGCCCGCGAGTCCCACGATCTCCCCGCGCCGCACCTCGAAGGACACGTCGGTGAAGACGCCCTCCCGGGTCAACCTGCTTACCTTGAGCGCGACTTCACCGATCTCGGCGGGCTGCTTCGGATAGAGCTGGTCGAGGTCCCGGCCCACCATGCGGCGTACGAGATCGTCCTCGGTGAGCCCCTCGACGGGTTCGCTCGCGATCAGTCTGCCGTCGCGCAGGGTCGTGACGTCCTGGCAGAGGGCGAAGATCTCCTCCAGGCGGTGGGAGATGAACAGGATCGCGGAGCCCTGTTCGCGCAGCGTGCGCACGACACCGAAGAGGCGGGCGACCTCGCTGCCGGTGAGGGCGGCGGTCGGCTCGTCCATGATCAGGACGCGGGCGTCGAAGGAGAGCGCCTTGGCGATCTCGACCAGCTGCTGGTCGGCGATGGACAGACCGCGCGCGGGCCGCTCGGGGTCGAGGTCGACGGCGAGCCTGGTGAACAGGTCCCTGGCGGCGGCGTTCATGGCCTTGTGGTCGACGCGCCCGAGGGAACGGCGGGGTTGGCGGCCCATGAAGATGTTCTCGGCGACCGACAGATCCGGAAAGAGCGTCGGCTCCTGGTAGATGACGGCCACCCCGGCGTCGCGGGCATCGGCCGGGCCGTGCAGGACGACCGGCCTCCCGTCGAGCAACAGGGCGCCGGCGTCGGGGCGGTGGACGCCCGCGAGCGTCTTGATGAGGGTGGACTTCCCGGCGCCGTTCTCGCCCGCCAGGGCATGGGCCCGGCCGGCGTACAGCTCCAGGGAGACGTCGTGGAGCGCGCGGACGGCGCCGAAGGACTTGCTCAGGCCCTGCGCGGCCAGGACGGGGGGCTCCGGCATGGTCACACCGATCAGTCGGGTGAAAGGTTTCAGTCAGTGCCCACGGAAGCTAGACCCCGGCCAACTATGCAGTCAATGGGCGGGAGTTGGATTTGTTTCCGACGACCCGAGACCGGCCCGCACCCTTGACGGACCGCATCCGCACCCCTAGCTTCGCCTCCCGTGAAACGATTCATCGCCGAGTCGTTACGGAGCCGACCGTGATCAGCAGAAGACAGCTGTTGGGCACCACCGCCACCTCCGCGCTTGTGACCGCCGTGGGCACCGGGGCCGCCTCGGCCGCCGAGCCCTCCGGGGCTGCCGGGCTCCCCGGGCCCGAAGTCGCCGCCGCCGTCGAACACCGGCCGCTGCGCGTCTCCCACCCGACCGTGGAGTACGTGAGCCACCCCCTGGGTCTCGACACGGCACGCCCCAGGCTCAGTTGGCCGCTGGAGCCACAGGGGCGGGGTCAGACGCAGAGCGCCTACCAGGTCCGGGTGGCCACCACACCGGGCCGCCTGACCGCACCCGACGTATGGGACAGCGGCAAGGTCGCCTCCCGGGACTCGGTCCTGGTCCCGTACGCCGGGCCGGAGTTGAGATCCCGCACCCGCTATCACTGGCAGGTCCGCGTCTGGGACTCGGCGGACCGCGCCGGTGAGTGGAGCGAGCCCTCCTGGTGGGAGACGGGCCTGACGGCTCCCTCCGACTGGTCGGCACGGTGGATCGCCGCTCCCGCACGCCTGGTCGGCGCGCCCTCCCTGGAAGGCGCGTCCTGGATCTGGTTCCCCGAGGGCGATCCCGCCAACAGCGCTCCTGCCGCCACGCGTTGGTTCCGCGGCCGTGTCGAGGTCCCCGAGGGAGCGACCCGGGTGCGCCTGGTCATGTCGGCCGACGACGGCTTCACCGCCCACGCGAACGGCGTACAGCTCGCACACGTCGAACCGGACGGCCCGGCGGACAACTGGCGGCGCCCGGTCGTCGTGGAGGCTCAACCGGAGCCCGGGGGCGTGGTGTTCGCCGTTGCCGCGACCAACGCGACGACGGGCCCGGCGGGTCTCATCGGCCTGATCGAGCTGACCACCCCGCAAGGCGTCCGCACCGTCGTGACCGACGCGTCCTGGAAGACCGTCGACAAGGAGCCTGCGGGCGACTGGCGTTCGGCCGGTTACGACGACGGCTCATGGGCTTCGGCCAAGGTGCTCGCACCATGGGGCGGCGGCCCCTGGGGCAGGATTTCGGCCACCTACTCCCCCGCCGCGCAGTTGCGCCACGAGTTCCGCCTCCCGGCCGGGAAGAAGGTCGCGCGGGCCCGCCTGTACGCGTCGGCGCTCGGCCTCTACGAGGCCCACCTCAACGGTACCCGCGTGGGCGAGGACCGGCTCGCCCCGGGCTGGACCGACTACCGCCGACGGGTCCAGTACCAGACGTACGACGTGACGAAGCAGCTCAGCCGTGGCGCCAACGCGCTGGCGGTGACCCTCGCGGCGGGCTGGTACGCGGGCAGCATCGCCTGGTATGGCCCCCATCAGTACGGTGAACGCCCCGCTTTCATCGGCCAGTTGGAGGTGACTTACACCGACGGCTCGACGGACCGGGTGCTGTCCGGCACCGACTGGCGTACGGCGACCGGACCCGTCACGAGTGCCGACCCGATGGCGGGCGAGGACTACGACGCCCGGCGCGAGACCCCCGGCTGGACCCGGCCCGGCTACGACGACTCCACCTGGGCCGCCGTGGACGGCGTGGAGAAGGTGACGGCCGCGCTGGTCGCCCAGGTCGACGGTCCCGTACGCCTGGAGCGCGACCTCCCCGCGAAGCGGGTGACCGAACCGCGGCCCGACGTCTTCGTCTTCGACCTCGGTCAGAACATGGTGGGCGCGGTCCGTCTGCGCGTCCGGGGCGAGGCGGGAACCACCGTTCGGCTGCGGCACGCGGAAGTGCTGAACCCCGACGGCACGCTGTACACCGCGAACCTGCGGACGGCGCGGGCCACGGACACCTACGTCCTCAAGGGCGGCGGCACCGAGACCTTCGAACCCCGCTTCACCTCCCACGGGTTCCGCTACGTCGAGGTCACCGGCTACCCGGGCAGGCCGCCGCTCGACGCGGTCACGGGCCGGGTGATCCACACGTCGGCTCCCTTCACGATGTCCTTCAAGACCGACGTCCCCATGCTCAACCAGCTGCACAGCAACATCACTTGGGGACAGCGCGGCAACTTCCTGTCCATCCCCACCGACACCCCGGCCCGCGACGAACGGCTCGGCTGGACCGGGGACATCAACGTCTTTGCGCCGACGGCCACTTACACCATGGAGTCCGCCCGTTTCCTCACCAAGTGGCTGGACGACCTGCGGGACGGCCAGACGGCGGACGGTGCCTTCCCCAACGTGGCGCCGTACATGGACGTCGGTACGGGCGTGGCGGGTTGGGGCGACGCCGGAGTGACCGTCCCGTGGGCGCTGTACCAGACGTACGGAGACGTGCGGGTCCTGGAGCGGGCGTGGGCGTCGATGGTGCGGTGGCTCGACCACCTGAAGGCGCACAGCACCGGATACCTGCGCCCGGCCGAGGGCTACGGCGACTGGCTGAACGTCGACGACGAGACCCCGAAGGACGTCATCGCCACCGCGTACTTCGCGCACAGCGCCGCGCTGGTGGCCTCGGCGGCCGAGGTCCTGGGCAAGGACCCGGCCCCGCACCAGGCGCTCTTCGCGAACGTCCGGGACGCCTTCCGGGCCGCCTACGTCACCGGGGCCGGCCGCGTGAAGGGCGACACCCAGACGGCGTACGTCCTGGCCCTCTCCATGGATCTGCTCGCCGCGCCGGACCGCACACCGGCCGCCGACCGCCTGGTGGAGCTGATCGAGGCACGGGACGGGCACCTCTCGACGGGCTTCCTCGGCACCCCGCGCCTGCTGCCGGTGCTCACCGAGACCGGCCACACGGACGTCGCCCACCGGCTCCTGACCCAGCGCACCTTCCCCAGCTGGGGCTACCAGATCGACCGGGGTGCCACCACCATGTGGGAGCGCTGGGACTCCATCAAGCCGGACGGCACCTTCCAGGACGCCGGGATGAACTCCTTCAACCACTACGCGTACGGCTCGGTCGGCGAGTGGATGTACGCCCACATCGCCGGGATCGCCCCCGCCGCGCCCGGCTTCCGGAAGATCCTCGTGCGTCCGCGCCCCGGCGGCGGCGTGACCGAGGCGCACGCCCGCTTCGACTCGGTGTACGGCCGCATCTCCACGGACTGGAAGACGGACGCCCAGGGCTTCCGCCTGACCCTGGCCGTGCCGCCCAACACCACCGCCGAGGTGTGGATCCCCGACGGCCGACGCCCGGCCCAGGTCACCGGCGACACCGCCCGCCTCCTGCGCCGCGAGGACGGCAGCACCGTCTTCACCGCACCCCCGGGAACCCACCACTTCTCCAACTGACCCACCGGGCACCATCCTTGAGAAGGGCTGCGCGATGACCTCCGGAACCAGCAAGGACGCCGCGGGTACCAGGACCCTGACGCGGGACGAGGTGAAGGCGGCGCTGACGACCCAGGCCGTCGAAACCCCGTCGTGGGCGTACGCCAACTCCGGTACGCGCTTCAAGGTGTTCGCGCAGCCCGGCGTCCCCCGCACCCCCTTCGAGAAGCTCGACGACGCCGCCCAGGTGCACGCGTACACAGGCGTGGCGCCGACCGTCGCGCTGCACATCCCGTGGGACCGCGTCGACGACTACGGGGCGCTGGCCGCCCACGCGGAGAAGCGCGGGCTGCGGATCGGGGCGATCAACTCCAATGTGTTCCAGGACGACGACTACAGGCTGGGCTCGGTCACCAACCCCGATCCCGCGGTGCGCCGCAAGGCCGTCGCCCATCTCCTCGACTGCGTCGGCATCATGGAGGAGACCGGGTCGAGGGACTTGAAGCTCTGGTTCTCCGACGGCACCAACTACCCCGGCCAGGACGACCTTCGGACCCGGCAGGACCGGCTCGCCGAGGCGCTGCGCACGGTCTACGACCGCCTCGGCGACGGCCACCGGATGCTCCTGGAGTACAAGCTCTTCGAGCCGGCCTTCTACGCCACCGACGTGCCCGACTGGGGCACCGCCTACGCCCACTGCCTCCGACTCGGCCCGAAGGCACAGGTGGTGGTGGACACCGGCCACCACGCGCCCGGCACCAACATCGAGTTCATCGTCGCGACGCTGCTGCGCGAGGGCAAGCTCGGCGGCTTCGACTTCAACTCCCGCTTCTACGCGGACGACGACCTGATGGCCGGCGCCGCCGACCCCTTCCAGCTGTTCCGCATCATGTACGAGGTGGTGCGCGGCGGGGGGTTCTCCCCGGACGTGGCGTTCATGCTCGACCAGTGCCACAACATCGAGGCGAAGATCCCGGCGATCATCCGCTCGGTGATGAACGTGCAGGAGGCCACGGCCAAGGCGCTCCTGGTCGACGGCGAGGCCCTGGGCGAGGCCCAGCGCACGGGGGACGTGCTGGCGGCCAACGGCGTCCTGATGGACGCGTTCAGCGCGGATGTGCGGCCGCTGCTGGCGGAGGTACGGGAGGGGGCGGGTCTGGAGGGCGATCCGCTCGCGGCCTACCGGCGCTCGGGGTGGCAGGAGCGGATCGCCGAGGAGCGGGTGGGCGGGGAGCAGGCGGGGTGGGGGGCGTGAGGGGGATGGGGGAAGAGCACATGGGCGCGGACGACATAGGGGAAGGGCACATGGCGGGACACCACACGCCTGAGCAGCATCCAGCGGTGGCCGAACTCCTCGGCCGCTCCCACCGCCTCGGCGCCGACCCGCGCAATACCAACTACGCGGGCGGCAACGCCTCCGCGAAGGGCACCGTCCCCGACCCGGTGACCGGTGACGACATCGGCCTGATGTGGGTCAAGGGCTCGGGCGGCGACCTCGGCACCCTCACGGCGGAGGGCCTCGCCGTACTGCGCCTGGACCGGCTGCGGGCACTCGTGGACGTCTATCCGGGGGAGGCCCGCGAGGACGAGATGGTCGCGGCCTTCGACTACTGCCTGCACGGCAAGGGTGGTGCGGCGCCGTCCATCGACACCGCCATGCACGCCCTGGTGGACGCCCCCCACGTGGACCATCTGCACCCCGACTCCGGCATCGCGCTCGCCTGCGCGGCGGACGGCGAGAAGCTGACCGCCGAGTGTTTCGGCGACCAGGTGGTGTGGGTGCCGTGGCGGCGGCCCGGTTTCCAGCTGGGCCTGGACATCGCCCGCGTCAAGGAGGCCAATCCGCGGGCGATCGGGGTGATCCTCGGCGGCCACGGGATCACCGCCTGGGGCGCCACCTCGGCGGAGTGCGAGCGCAACACCCTGCACATCATCCGCACCGCCGAAGCCTTCCTCACCGCACACGGCAAGGCGGAACCCTTCGGCCCGCTGCTCGCCGGATACGCCCCCCTGGAGCCGGCCGCACGCCGGAACCGGGCCGCAGAGCTGGCCCCGGCGATCCGCGCCCTCGTCTCCCGGGACCACCCCCAGGTGGGCCACTTCGACGACTCCACCGACGTCCTGGACTTCCTCTCCCGCGCCGAGCACCCGAGGCTCGCCGCGCTCGGTACCTCCTGCCCCGACCACTTCCTCCGCACGAAGGTGCGCCCCCTCGTCCTCGATCTCCCCCCGAGCACACCGCTGGGCGAGGCGAAGACCCGGCTCCGGGAGCTGCACGCCGCCTACCGCGAGGAGTACGCCGCCTACTACGCACGGCACGCGGGCCCCGGCTCCCCCGCGATGCGCGGCTCGGACCCGGCGATCGTCCTCGTCCCGGGGGTCGGCATGTTCTCGTACGGCAGGGACAAGCAGACGGCCAGAGTGGCGGGCGAGTTCTACCGCAACGCGATCCGCGTGATGCGCGGGGCCGAGGCGGTGTCGTCGTACGCGCCCATCGAGGAGCGCGAGAAATTCCGCATCGAGTACTGGGAGTTGGAGGAGGCCAAGCTGCGGCGGCTGCCCGCGCCCCGGCCGCTGGCCACCCGGATCGCGCTCGTGACGGGCGCGGGCTCCGGCATCGGCCGCGCGATCGCGCATCGGCTGGCCGCCGAGGGTGCCTGTGTGGTGGTGGCCGACATCAAGGGCGCGGCGGGGGTGGCCGAGGAACTGGGCGGTCCGGACAGGGCGGTTCCCGTCACGATGGACGTGACGAGCGAGGAGCAGACAGCCGGCGCCTTCCGCCGGGCGGTGCTCGCGTTCGGCGGGGTGGATCTGGTCGTCAACTGCGCCGGGATCTCCGTCTCCAAGCCACTGCTCGAGACGACGGCGCGGGACTGGGATCTCCAGCACGACATCATGGCCCGCGGCTCCTTTCTGGTGTCCCGCGAGGCGGCCCGGGTGATGACCGCACAGCAACTCGGCGGCGACATCGTCTACATCGCCTCCAAGAACGCGGTCTTCGCGGGCCCGAACAACATCGCCTACTCCGCCGCCAAGGCCGACCAGGCCCACCAAGTACGCCTGCTGGCGGCCGAATTGGGCGAGTACGGCATCCGGGTCAACGGCGTCAACCCCGACGGTGTGGTGCGCGGCTCCGGCATCTTCGCGGGCGGCTGGGGCGCGCAGCGGGCGGCGACGTACGGCATCGAGGAAGAGAGGCTCGGCGAGTTCTACGCCCAACGCACCCTGCTCAAGCGGGAGGTACTCCCCGAGCACGTGGCCAACGCGGTGTTCGCGCTGACCGGCGGAGACCTCACGCACACGACAGGTGCGCACATCCCGGTCGACGCGGGCGTGGCGGCCGCGTTCCTGCGGTGAGCACCGGAGCCGGGACGCACGCGTACGCCGCCGTCGACCTCGGCGCGTCCAGCGGGCGCGTCATGGTCGGCCGGGTCGGCCCCGGCACCCTCCGCCTGACCGAGGCCCACCGCTTCCCGAACCGGCCGGTACGACTCCCCGACGCCCTGCACTGGGACATCCTCGCCCTCTACGCCGGGGTCCTCGACGGCCTACGGGCCGCCGGACACCTGACCCCACTGACCTCGATCGGCATCGACTCCTGGGCCGTCGACCACGGCCTCCTCGACGCCGACGGAGCGCTGCTCGGCAACCCGGTCCACTACCGGGACACCCGCACCGAGGGCGTCGCCGAGCGGGTGTGGGCGACGGTCCCGGCGGCGGAGTTGTACGCGCGCACGGGCATCCAGTACGCCCCCTTCAACACCCTCTATCAACTGGTCGCCGCGCGGGACACTGCCCAACTGAATGCCGTCCGCCAGGTGTTGCTGATCCCGGACCTGCTGACGTACTGGCTGACGGGCGCACGCGGCACCGAACTCACCAACGCCTCCACAACCCAGCTGATCGACCCCAACACGCGTTCCTGGTCCGCCGAGTTGGCCGGACGACTCGGCATCGACCTGACCCTCTTCGCCCCCCTCCGCCACCCCGGCGACCCGGCCGGCCACCTGCTGCCCACCGTCCTCACGGAGACCGGCCTGACCGGCCCGATATCGCTCACCACGGTCGCCTCGCACGACACGGCATCCGCCGTAGCCGCCGTCCCGGCCCGCGCCGGGGAACGTTTCGCGTACATCTGCACCGGCACCTGGTCGCTCGCGGGCCTCGAACTCGACACCCCCGTCCTCACCGAGGCGAGCCGCCGGGCCAACTTCACGAACGAACTCGGCCTGGACTCCACCGTCCGCTATCTCCGCAACATCATGGGCCTCTGGCTCCTCCAGGAATGCCTGCGCTCCTGGAACGATCCGGACCTGCCCCAACTCCTGGCCGAAGCAGCCGAGTCGGAGCCCCTCAGATCGGTCGTGGACGCGAGCGACCCCGCCTTCCTCGTCCCCGGCGACATGCCGCACCGCATCGCCGCAGCCTGTCGCGCCACCGACCAGCCCGTACCGCAGACCCGAGCCGCCACCGTCCGCTGCGTCCTCGACTCCCTGGCCCTCGCCCACCGCCGAGCGGTCCTGGACGCCCAACGCCTCGCCGACCACCCCGTGGACGTCGTACACCTCGTGGGCGGCGGCGCCCGCAATGACCTCCTCTGCCAACTGACCGCCGACGCCTGCGAACTCCCCCTCGTCGCAGGCCCCGCCGAGGCCGCCGCCCTCGGCAACGTCCTCGTCCAGTCCCGCACGCACGGCGACATCGGCCCCACTCTGACCGGGATGCGCGCCCTGGTCGCCGACACCCAACCCCTGAAGCGCTACGAGCCACGGGGCGCACCGGAGGCGTGGCGGAGGGCGGAACGACGACTCGACGGGGAGTAACAGTCAACGCCCCTGCCCAGGCGGGCGGTTCTCGCGAGCCGCCGCAGCCGGACACTAGAAGCGGCTCCACGCCCGGTGGCCGTCGGGGCGGATCAACGCGGCCCGGACCGTGCTCCAGTCGGCGTGATCTTCCGCCTCGGCCGGCTCCGTCGTGACCCGGACCGTGTCGCCCGGCACATCGTGCCGCACGGCGCCATCAGCGAGGTCCAGGAGGACGTGCCGCCCGGACCGAAGCAGTTCGAACAGGCGGCTTCCGTCGGCGAATCGCAGATCGGGCACACGCCGACCGGTGCCGTAGTCCACGTCGAGGCCGGACAGCCGTTCGGCCAGGCGCCGGGAGAGGTCCGGCACCGTGGCGATCAGGTCACTGAGCACGCCGCGCAGGGCCTGGCCGTCCGCCGAGTACGCCGTCATCAGCGCTGTCTGCGCCTGGGTGTGCACGAGCAGCTCAGCACCCACCGGGCGGCGTTCCGCCTCGTAGGTGTCCAGCAGGTCTTCGCCCGCTCGGCCGGTGACGACCGCAGCCAGCTTCCATCCCAGGTTCATGGCGTCCTGTACGCCCACGTTGAGTCCTACGCCCCCGGCGGGGAAGTGCATGTGTGCCGCGTCGCCGGCCAGCAGCACCCGGCCGCGGCGGTAGGCCGATGCCTGCCTGGACGCGTTGCCGAATCGGGACAGCCACAGCGGATCGCGCATCCCGAAGTCCGATCCCGCGATGTCCAGGACCTTCGCACGCAGCTCCCGCAGGGTCAGCTCTCCCGGTCGGCCGGACCGGACGCTGCCGGGGTCGCCGCCGACGATGCGGTGGACACCCCCCGGCATCGGCACGATCATGAGGCCGCCCCGAGGGGTCGTGACGTTGGCGAACCCGCCGCGCGGCGGGTTGTCCAGCACCACGTCGCCGAGCCAGCCCCACGTGGTCGCGTCCGTCCCGGGAAAATCGATTCCGGCGGACTGCCGGACGGTGCTGCCGGCTCCGTCACAGCCCACCACGAACCGTGCGCGCAGAATCTCGCTGCCGTCGACGACCACACCCTCGTCACGCAGAGCGGTGACTCGATGGCCTCGCCGGACGGTGGCCCCCAACTCCCTTGCCCGGGACTCGAACAGCTCCTCGGTGCGCGTCTGCGGCAGCGCCAGGGTGAAGGGGAACGGCGTGTCGAGGACGCTGAAGTCCATGCGGTGATCGAGGCCCCCGAAGTGACCGTTGGGAATCGGAACGCCTTCGGCCAGAAACGCCTCGGCGACCCCGCGGCTGTCCAGTACCTCGATGGTGCGGGGATGGATCGTCAATGCCTTCGAATGCGGGTCCGGAGCGGGGCGGGGTTCGATCACCGTGACCGACGCTCCACCGAGCCGCAGCTCCGCGGCCAGCCAGAGCCCGACGGGACCCGCGCCCACCACCACGACGTCATCCATGACAACCTCCTCTTGGTCAGTGACCAATGCCAGATGCCGGTCAGATATACTTGGTCAGTGAACAAGAGTCAAAGCGAGGTAGTGCGGACCGCCATGGAGGTCCTCGACGAACGCGGTCTGGAGGCCGTCTCACTGCGGGCCATCGCGGAGCGGCAGGGTGTACGGATGAACACCGTGGTGTGGCACGTGAAGTCCAAGGGGCGGCTCCTCGAACTGATGGCCGACGCGATCGTCGCCGAGGTCCGCGTGGACGACCTGCCCGCACGATGGGACCACCGCGCCGCCGAACTCCTCGAGCGCTACCGCCACGCGCTGCTCGCCCACCGGGACGGCGCGGCCGTCGTCGGCGGGACGTACGCGCCGGAGCCCGCCACACTCACCCTCGCGGAGACGTTGATCGCCGCACTCCTGGACGGTGGCTACCGCGACCAGGAGGCAGTGTGGACGTGCTGGAACGCCATCCACTTCACCCTCGGTCTGTGCCGGGAGGAACAGGCGATCTCCAGCGCCGAACCCGACCGCCTCACCGAAGCCCTCGCCTCAGGCGCGTTCCCGGCTCTCACTCGCACCCTGCCCCACCTTCTGCGGCCGTCCTTCGACGACAGGTTCGCCTACGGCTTGCGGCGCCTCCTGGGCACCGCTGGTGAGTCCCCTAGCTGACCCCCGAGCAGATGGGGGTGCCATGTCGCTGCGGGCGGGTTGGAGAAGTCGGAGGCGGCGGTCGGCTCGTGTCTCGTAGCGGCGCCCGTGTCGCCTCTTCGCGTCGTGACCGGATTCCGGTGGTTGCCGGTGCATGATGGCGGCCCACGGCCGTCCTCTCTCCGTATCCGTTCCGCAGCGTATGGGAGTTCAGCTTGTCCGCGCACACCCGTGGTATTCGGATCGCCGCCGGATCCGTGCTCGCCCCGCTCGTCCTGGTCGCCGGGTGTACGGCACAGCCCGGGACGAGCGCGCACAGCCACCCGGAGACGTCGCCGGCCGCCGTGTCCTCCACCACGTCCCCGTCGCCCGCGCTCACCGCGCGGGCCACGACCGACCTTCGCGACCCCTCGCAGATCGTGAGCGCGAACGGTCTGCTGAGGACGAGGATCGTCGTCGAGCGCAAGAAGGTGCGCCTGGCGGGGCGCGAGGTGTGGGCCCTGACCTACAACGGCCTGTACATGCCTCCCACGCTGCGCCTGCGCCCGGGGGACCGGATGGAGATCGCCTTCGAGAACAAACTCGACAAGCAGACGAACCTGCACGTGCACGGCATGCATGTCTCGCCCGCCGGCCGATCGGACAACGTCTTCCTCAACATCGAGCCGGGTGAGACCTTCACCTACAGGTACGCCTTCCCGAAGGGCCTGGAGCCGGGCACGTACTGGTACCACCCGCACCCGCACACGCTCTCCGCCACCCAGACGGCCGGCGGCATGGCCGGTCTCATCGTGGTGGACGGCCTCGACAGGTACCTGCCCGCGTCCCTTCGCGGGATCACCGAGCGTGTCATCGCGCTCAAGGACTTCCAGCTCGTGGGCGACCGGATCAAGACCACCGATCTCAAGATGGGCGCGCCCACCACCCGTACTGTCAACGGGCAGCTCAACCCGCGCATCCGGATCAGGCCCGGCGAGACCCAGCTCTGGCGTCTCGCCAACATCGGGGCGAACATCTTCTACAAGGTGGCGCTCCCGGGCACGAAGTTCCACGTCGTCGCGCAGGACGGCTATCCGGTGAACAAGGTCTACTCGGCCGACTCCCTGGTCATCCCGGCCGGTGCCCGCTACGACGTGCTCGTGCAGGGGCCCGCGGCCCGCACGGCGGAGCTGGAGACCCTGCCCTACAACTCCGGCAAGGCCGGCAACCAGTTCCCCCGGGCGACGCTGGCCACGGTCCGGTCCGAGGGCGAACCGATGCGGCCCGCGGCGCTGCCCACGTCGTTCGCCCCGGTGGACGACCTGGGGAAGGAAACGGTCGCGGCGCGCAAGTCGATCGTCTTCACGGAGAACAAGGCAGGCACGCTCTTCTACATCAACGGCAAGCAGTTCGACCACAACCGCGTCGACTTCCGCTCCCGACTCGGCACCGTCGAGGAGTGGACCATCAAGAACGACAGCGACGAGGTCCACTCGTTCCACGTCCACACCAACGACTTCCAGGTGATGAGCGTCGATGGCAAGCCCCGGACCAACTACGGCCTCCAGGACACCGTCGACGTCCCGCCACGCGGAAGGATGGTCGTCCGTATCCGGTTCCGCGACTACCCGGGCAAGACGGTCCTGCACTGCCACATCCTCAATCATGAGGACGCGGGCATGATGGCGGTGCTTCAGATCGAGAAATAGCGCCTGTTGCGCAGACCAGCCCCCGGCCACGGTCAACGACGTTGGTCCCCAGCTGGTCCCCAAGAACGACCGAGGGCCGGTTACGGATTTCTCCGTAACCGGCCCTGATCTGCGACTCTCACGAGTCGGGACGACAGGATTTGAACCTGCGACCCCTTGACCCCCAGTCAAGTGCGCTACCAAGCTGCGCCACGTCCCGGTGCGGTCACAGGCGGAGTGGTTCCGCGTGATCTCGCAGGTCAAACCCTACCGTACCGGCGGGGATGCTGATGGCGGGGGCTATGTGGGGCGGGGATGTGTGGGTGGTGCATGTGTGGTCGCGGGACATGTGGGGCACCCGCCGGGGGGATGGGCGGCCCTTACTTGATGAGCGCGTTCGCCACCACCACGATCACGCCGAGCAGGGCGTCGCCCAGGCCGAGGAGGAGGGCGGCGGACCAGTGGCGGCGTGATCCGCGGGCCGTGATCACCCCCAGGGTGAACAGGATGGCGATGTTGAGGAGGAACGCCGGCTCCTCGACCTCCGTGGGTGGCCACCAGCCCCAGCCCGCGCCCGCCAGGACGAACACCGTCGGGAGGACCGCGGCGATCAGGGGCCACTCGTTGGCGAGGGCGCGGAAGGAGGTCCAGCGGCGGCGGGGGCCGCGTTCGGCGATGTAGTGGGCGTAGCCGTGGGCGAGGGCGGAGGCGAAGGCGGTGACGAGGACCCAGAGGGCGTCGTAGCGGCGGCTGGCGGCGGAGCTGTGGCCGTGCTGGGTGAGGGCGGCGACGAGGGAGCTGGCGAGGACCGCGCCGTAGACCCCGCCGAACAGGACGGCCTCACGCGTGTCGTGCCGCCGGTGCGGTACGCCGGATGCCGCCTCCACGGTGCTGTCAGCCATGTCTCTCACGATCACCCGCGTGTGCGGTGGCCGCCACCCTGGCGGGCAGTCGGGCGGCACCACGCGCCACAACACTGATAGCGGCCGACCACGGCAGCCACTGCGGCAACAAGATCGAAAAAGGCGCGCACCGAACGGTTGACGCGTCAGCCATGTCCGTACAAAGGTGGCCGCGACAGAAGTGAGCCGGTCCGACGAGGGGCTGTCATGGTGGATGCGCTGGGGGTCGCCGTCATCGGGTTCGGCTGGATGGGGCGGGTGCACACCCAGGCGTACAGCAGGGTTCGGCACCATTTTCCGCAACTCCCCGTGCGCCCCGAACTCGTGACGGTGGCCGAGGACGTGCCGGGGCGGGCCGAGGAGGCCGCCGAGCGGTACGGGTTCGCGACCGCCACCCGCGACTGGCGGGAGGTCGCCGCCGACCCGCGCGTACGCGCCGTCAGCATCACCGCGCCGAACTTCCTGCACCGCGAGATCGGCGTGGCCATGGCCGAGGCGGGCAAGCACGTCTGGGTCGAGAAGCCGGTCGGACTGAGCGGCGAGGACGCCCGCGCGGTGGCCGACGCGGTGACCAAGGCCGGCGTCCAGAGCGCGGTCGGCTTCAACTACCGCTGCGCCCCCGCCGTGGAGGCCGCCCGCGACCTGATCGCCTCCGGGGAACTGGGCGCGGTCACCCATGTGCGCGTCCGCCTGTTCAGCGACTACGCGGCACACCCGGACGGCGCGCTGACCTGGCGGTACGAGCGGGCCCGGGGCGGCAGCGGGGTGCTCGGGGACCTCGCCTCGCACGGCGCCGACCTGGCCCGTTTCCTGGTCGGCGACATCGCCTCCCTCGCCGCCGACACGGCTGTCTTCGTGCCCGAGCGCGCCCGCCCGGCCGGGGCCACCGCCGGTCACGCGCTGGCCTCCGGCGGTGAGCCGGGCCCGGTGGAGAACGAGGACTACGTGAACTGTCTGCTGCGTTTCGCCTCCGGCGCGCGCGGCGTCCTGGAGGCGTGCCGGGTCTCGGTCGGCGAGCAGAACAACTACGGCTTCGAGGTGCACGGCACCCGGGGCGCGGTGTTCTGGGACTTCCGCCGGATGAACGAGCTGCGCGTCAGCCGGGGCACGGCCTATCAGGACCAGCCGGTCAGCACGGTGTACGTCGGTCCGGGCGACGGTGAGTTCGCCGCATTCCAGCCGGGAGCGGCCAACGCCATGGGGTACGACGATCTGAAGGTCATCGAGGCGTACCGGTTCCTGCGCTCGGTCGCGGAGGGCGAGCCGTACGGCGCGACGCTCGCGGACGCGGTACGCGCCGCCGCCGCACTGGACGCCATGGCGGAGTCGGCCGAGCGGCGAGGGTGGGTCGGCCTGCCGGCCACATAGACGCAGCGCACATCAATTGCACGGCAACCCCCGTACGCCCGCACATGGAACGACCGCACACGGAAAAGGAGCAGTCCCGCACATGCGCATCGGAATTCTCGGCCTCGGCCGCATCGGCGCCTTTCACGCCGAGACCCTTTCCGCACTGGACGCCGTCGAGTCGCTGGTCGTAGCAGACCCGGTCGCGGACGCGGCCAAGGCGGCCGCCGAGCGGTTCGGGGCGCAGGTGGCGGACTCGCCGGAGGCGCTGCTCGCCGCCGGGGTGGACGGGCTGGTGATCGCGGCGGCCACGGACGCACACCCCGAGCTGATCCGGGCCGGACTGGCGGCGGGTGTGCCGGTCTTCTGCGAGAAGCCGGTCGCCCGCACCATGGCGGAGGGCGTCGGGGTGCTGCGGGACGTGCGGGACGGCGGGGTGCCGGTGCAGATCGGCTACCAGCGCCGGTTCGACGCGGGGTACGCCGCCGCGCGGGCCGCCGTACGTGCGGGAGAGCTGGGCGCGTTGCACACGGTCCGGTGCGTGGGTCTGGACCCGGCGCCGCCGCCCGCCGCGTACATCGCCGGTTCCGGCGGCATCTTCCGGGACTGTTCCGTGCACGACTTCGACATCCTGCGCTGGGTGACCGGCCGCGAGGTCGCCGAGGTCTACGCGGTCGGCGGCAACCGGGGCGCCGACTACATCCGCGCGGCGGGCGACGCCGACACCACGGGCGCGGTTCTCACCCTGGACGACGGCACGCTCGTGACGGTGTCCAACTCCCGCCACAACGCCCGGGGTTACGACGTGCGCATGGAGCTGCACGGCTTCGTGGACTCCCTCGCGGTCGGCCTGGACGACAAGCTGCCGATCCGTTCGGCCGAGCCGGGCGTCACCTTCCCCGAGGGCACTCCGCACGACTTCTTCATGGACCGCTTCGCCGACGCCTACCGCGCCGAACTCACCGCCTTCACCGAGGTCGTGGCGGGCACCCGCCCCTCCCCCTGCACGGTCGAGGACGCACTGGAGGCGGGCTGGATCGCCGAGGCGTGCACGCTCTCGCTGCGCGAGCACCGGCCGGTGACGCTGACGGAGATCCGTACGGCCTGACGAAGTTCCGTACGACCCGACCGAGTTCCGTACGGCCTCGACCATTACGGCGCCGGTCCGGCCCCTCCGGCGCCGTCCTCACCTCAGCCGGACTCCTCCCGCTCCCAAGCCCGCCCTCACGCCCGCAGCCCGTCCACGATCAGCCCCAGAATCCGATCCGCCCGCGCCTCCCCGTCCCGCGCCGGGTCGATCCGCCACAGGACGCTGAGCTGGAGCAGCACGTCCTCCGGATCGACCCCGTCCTTGAGAGAACCGTCCGCCGCGCCCGCGTCCAGGAGTACGCCGATCGCCCCCAGGAAGGGCTCGTAGAACTCGTCCTCGCGGCCCGCGCCCGTCGCCGCGTGGATGACCTCGGCCACGCCGAACTTGAGGCGGCCGTAGCGCGCGACCTCCGCGAACCACAGGCGCAGGGCGGTCAACGGGGGGTGGGTGTCGCGGAGTTGGGGCGCGAGGTCGATGAGGTGCTGGAGGTCGTTGCGGTACAGCTCCATGATCAGCGCCTCCCGGGTCGGGAAGTGCCGGTAGAGGGTGCCGATGCCGACGCCCGCCCTCCTGGCGATGGCCGTGAGGGAGGCGGTGCTCGACGCGGCGATCTCCTCACGGGCGACGGCGAGGATCCGCGCGCGGTTGTCGCGGGCGTCTTTCCGGGTGGGCTTGGCGGGCTGCGCGTTCACGGATGCGGTTTCCGTCCGGTCTCGGATTGCTAAGCGGAGGGCCCTCCGGTACGTTGGGAAACAGAGCCGGAGGGCCCTCCGTTTTCTGTCATTCTGGCACACCCCCCTTCCTTCCGTGAGGACAGTCATGCCCGAACTCGTCCTGGTCACCGGCGGCACCGGCTACATCGCCGGCTGGTGCGTCGCCGAACTGCTCCGCCGTGGCCACTCCGTACGCGCCACGATCCGTACCCCCGGCCGCGAACAGGCCGTCATCGACACGGTCGCACCGGAAGTCGGCCCCGGCGACACCGACCGGCTGAGCTTCGCCGTCGCCGATCTCACCGCCGACGCGGGCTGGGACGAGGCGATGCTCGGCGTCGACCGCGTCCTGCACGTGGCCTCGCCGCTGGGCGCCACGGAGTCGGGGGACCTCGTCACCCCGGCCCGTGACGGCACGCTGCGGGTGCTGCGCGCCGCGACCCGGGCCGGGGTCGCCCGCGTGGTGATGACCTCCGCCGCGAACGCCGCGAGCCCCTCCTCGTACGCCACCGACGGCGTCACCGACGAGACCCTGTGGACCGACCCGGACGACCCCTCCCTCATCCCCTACCGGCGCGCCAAGACGCTGGCCGAGCGGGCGGCCTGGGACTTCATGGCCGGCCACGACGGCCCGACCGAGCTGACCACCGTCCTGCCCGGCGCCGTCTTCGGCCCCGTGCTCACCGCCGACGCGCAGGGTTCCGTCGGCATCATCGCCCGGATGCTCTCCGGCAGGATGCCCGGCGTCCCCCGGATCGGGCTGGAGATCGTGGACGTGCGCGACCTGGTGGACGTCCATCTGCGGGCCATGACCTCACCGGCCGCCGCGGGCCAGCGCTTCCTCGCCACCGGGGAGTTCCTGTGGATGGCGGACATGGCGCGCGTACTGAAGGACGGGCTGGGCAGCCCCTGGGCGGGGCGGGTGCCGACGCGCAGGCTGCCCGACTTCGCCGTACGGCTCGCGGCACGGTTCGGTGACCCCACGCTGCGCGAGATCACGCCCGCGCTCGGGCGCCGCAACCGGCACTCCACCGAGAAGGCGCACCGGTTGCTCGGCTGGCAGCCCCGGCCGGCCGCACAGGCCGTGCTGGACTGCGCGGAGAGCCTGATCGCGCACGGTGCCGTGCGGGTCGAGGCGGCTCAGCCGCAGTAGCGCACCAGCCACTCGTCCGCGTGGTAGCGGTCGCGGGCCGGGTCCGGTGCGGTCGCGGGCCTGGTCTCCACCATGTCCTCGGGGCGTATCCGCTCGGGCAGCGCGCGGAAGCGGTCGTGGCGTTCCGTGTCCGTCCCGGCGGTGTCGTGGCGCGGGTGCCGGAGCTGCGTGGTCCGGTGCGTCATGCCGTCCTCCCGTCTGCCGCCCTCACGGGCGTCCCCTGTCATCGGTCACAACGCTGTCAATGGTCATAACGCCCGCCCAGGCCCGGCAGTTCCCGGCCGCGCTCAGCAGCAGCCGCCTGCCGCGAAACGTGACGACGCTCGGGCACGCCCCCCGTTTCCACGCAGAGCCACCACCCGAGCGTCACACAATCAGGCGTCCGCCCCCGAGGACCCGGACGCCGACGCCGCCCCGTCCCCCGCAGGCAGCCCCTCCACATCCACCCCCCGCACCTGCGCCAACTCATGCCGCAGTGCGGCGAGTTCCGCACCGCCCGCCATGTGGTTCGTCAGCTCCTCCAGTGTGATGTCCCCGCGCGCCGCGCTCAGTTCGAGCGTGCCGAGGCGCAGCACGCTGAAGTGGTCGCCGACCATATAGGCGTGGTGCGGATTGTGGGTGATGAAGATGACGCCGAGCCCCCGTTCGCGGGCGGCGGCGATGTACTTCAGCACCACACCGGACTGCTTGACGCCGAGTGCGGCGGTCGGCTCGTCCAGGATGAGGACCCGCGCGCCGAAGTAGACCGCGCGGGCGATGGCCACGCACTGGCGCTGGCCGCCGGAGAGGGTGCCGATGGGCTGTTCCAGGTCGTCCAGGGCGATGCCCATGGCGCGCAGTTCGCGGTCGGCGGTCTCCTTCATGCGGGCGATGTCCAGGCGGCGCAACGGCCAGGGCCCCTTGGTGAGTTCGGAACCGAGGAAGAAGTTCCGCCAGACCGGCATGAGGGGGACGGTGGCGAGGTCCTGGTAGACGGCGGCGATGCCCTTGGCGAGGGCATCGCGCGGGCTGTCGAAGCTCACCGGCTCGCCGTCCACGAGGAATTGGCCCTCGGTGTACCGGTGCAGCCCCGAAATGATTTTGATGAGGGTGGACTTGCCCGCGCCGTTGTCGCCGAGGACACAGGCGACCCGGCCCGCCTCGACCGTCAGGTCCACCCCGTGCAGGGCGCGTACATTGCCGTACGACTTGCCCGCGGCGCGCAACTCCACCAGTGGGGCGGTGTCTTGGTCGGTCATCGTGTTCACCTCCGCGTCGCCGTGCGCTGTACCCACAGATTGATCAGGACGGCGCCGAGCAGCATCACGCCGAGGAACGCCTTGAACCAGTCGGGGTTCCAGCCCGCGAAGACGATGCCCTGGTTGACCATGCCGAACATGAACGCGCCGAAGACGGGCCCGATCGCGGAGCCGGAGCCGCCGGTGAGCAGACAGCCGCCGATGACCGCCGCCGCGATGTAGATCAGCTCCTGGCCGACGCCCTCGCCGGACTGCACGGTGTTGAAGGAGAACAGGTTGTGCATTCCGGTGAACCAGGCGCCGAAGCCCACCAGCATGAACAGCGTGATCTTGGTGAAGTCGACCCGTACGCCCACCGCGCGGGCGCTCTCCTGGCTGCCGCCGACGGCGAAGATCCAGTTGCCGTACCTGGTGCGCAGCAGGACCCAGGTGGCCAGCGCGGCGAAGGCCAGCCAGTAGAAGACGGTGATCTTCACCTCGACCCCGCCGAGGTCGACGGAGGACGCGAAGACCGCCTTGGCCTGCTCGAAGCCGTCCATGTCGCTGACGTCGTCGGTCGCGACGTTCCCGGTGACCAGCTTCGTCACCGCCAGGTTGACGCCCTGGAGGATCAGGAAGGTGCCGAGGGTGACGAGGAAGCTGGGCAGCTTGGTCCTGACCACCATCCAGCCGTTGAAGGCACCGATGGCGAGGGAGAGGACGAGGGAGACGAACACCCCGGTCCACACGTTCACGGTCAGCTGGTAGCTGATCATGCTCGTGGTGAGCGCGGAGGTGATCACCGCGACGCCCGAGGACAGGTCGAACTCCCCGCCGATCATGAGGAGCGCGACCGGGAGGGCCATGATGCCGATGGTCGAGCACTGGTAGAGGACCGTGGCCATCGAGTCGCCCTGGCGCAGCGAGGGGGCGGCGATCAGGAAGAACACGAAGACGGCGGCGGCGCCGAGGAAGACACCCGTCTCGGGCCGGGCCAGCAGCCTGAGCGCCAGGGGGCGCCGGGCGGTACGGCCGTCCGCCCGGGCGGGGCCGGGAGCCGGCGGCGCGGCCGCCGGACCCGTCTGCGACGCGGTGCTCATCACCGCGTGCCCTTCGCCGCGAACGCCGCGACCCGGTCCACGTTGGACTTGTCCACGAAGGCGGGCCCGGTCAGCACGGGCTGCTCGCCGCCGCCGCTGTAGTTGCCGTTGTTCTTGTACAGCCACAGCGAGTCGACGGCCAGGTAGCCCTGGAGGTACGGCTGCTGGTCGACCGCGAACTGAATCGTGCCCTTCTGGATGGCGCCGGTGAGGTCCTTGTTGAGGTCGAAGGTGGCGACCTTGGCCTTGCTGCCCGCGTCGGCGGCGGACTGCACGGCGGTCAGCGCGAAGGGGGCGCCGAGGGTGACGATGTAGTCGAGGGTCTTGTCCTGCTTGAGCTTGGCGGTGATGGTCGACTTCACGGACGGCATGTCGGTGCCGGTGACGTACAGCGTCTGGAGCTTGCCGGTGAAGGTCTTCTTCACGCCGTCGCAGCGCTGCGTGAGGCCGACGTTGCCCTGCTCGTGGATCACGCAGACGGCGTTCTTGGCGTCGACCTCGTTCAGCTTCTTGCCGAGGGCCTCGCCCGCGACCGACTCGTCCTGGCCGAAGAACTGGAGGAGCCCGAGCTTCTTCCAGTCGGCGAGCCCGGAGTTGAGGCCGACCACGGGGATCTTGGCCGCGCCGGCCTTGGCTATGACGTCCTTCATGGCGTCGGGCTTGGCCAGGGTGACCGCGATGCCGTCCACCTTGCGGTCGATCGCGTTCTGCACGAAGTTGGCCTGGGTGCCCGCGCTGGGGTCGGCGGAGTAGCTCAGTTCGATGTTGTCCTTGGCCGCGGCGGCCTCGGCGCCCTTGCGGACGATGTCCCAGAAGGTGTCGCCCGGCCCCTGGTGGGTGATGAGCGCGACCTTCATCCGGGGGGTGTCGGCCTTGCCCGCCGAGGTGCCCGTCCCTCCCCCTTCGGCCTTCTTCCCGCCGGAGCTGCTGGAGCAGCCGGCGAGGGTGAGGGCGGCCGCGGCGGCCACCGCGACGACCTGGGCCAGTCCGCGCGAACGCGAGCGAGAAGAGCGGTCCATCTTTCCTGCACCTCACTGTGCTACGGAGGGGAACTGCTGTTGCGTCGGCCGCGATACAAGTCCCTGCGCGGGCCACTGTCAATACTTTGTAAGGACATTTACGGGTTCGACACCGTCGGCCCGGCGATCTCCGCGAGCAGGCGGGCCGCCGGTTCCGGACGCACCAGCCAGCGCAGATGACTGCCGTCGAGGGTGCGGACGTCGAAGGGACTGTCCGGGGTGAGCGCGTCGCCCTCGCGGATCAGCCGGTCCTGGAGGGCGAGCGGCAGACTCGCGTCGTCGGTGAGGCGGACGTACGTCCTCGGGATACGGCCCCAGCTCCCGGCGCGCGCCCGGTCGTCCGGGCCGCCCGCGTCGAGGCTCTCGTCGGGCTGGAGCGTGGCGAGGAACGCCAGCAGTTCGTCGTCCGTGCCGTCCGCGAGGAAGGCGGCCTTGAGTCCGGCGAGGGCGTCCTCGTCGGCGGTGCGGAAGTTGCCGCGGATCAGGCCGAGTTCGGCCGGGTTCCCGGCCAGGACGAGGGCGAGCGTGTCGGGGTCGACCGTGGCCATCTCGGGCTCGGCGTAGTAGGCGGCGACCTCGAGGTCGACCGGACACCAGGCGGCGACGTAGACGAGCCGGTCGATCAGGTCGGGCCGGGCGTTGGCCACGGCGGTGGCGACGACACCGCCCCGGCTGTGCGCGACGAGCACGACGGGGCCGTTCGCCCTGGCCCGCTCCAGAACCGAGATCAGATGGGCGACGTTGTCCGCGTGGGTCACGCCCTTGATCGCGCCGGGCGTGGTGGCGAGCCCTTCCGGATCCTGCGGGGCCTGGTACGCGCGCGGGTACGTCGCTCCGAAGCCGTGTCCCGGCAGGTCGACGGCGACCGAACGGTGTCCGAGCAGGCCCAGCTCGGCCTGGAGCGGTGCGAAGGAGAAGGAGTTGGCGAAGGCCCCGTGGACCAGTATGACCGTCGGCTGCACCTGTCTGCCCGCCTTCCGCCCCGTGGGGCCCCGTTGTCCGGGGTGCCACGCTACGCAGCGGAAGATCACCGGCACTAGTGGTGGGAGGCGCTCCGCTTGTGCAGTTCGCCGGTACGGCGAAGCCCGGCGGCCCCATTCGGAGACCGCCGGGCTCTGCCCGCGTGAAGGCGTCGACCGGTTGCCGTCAGCCCTCGGCCCGGCGCCGCCGTCCCGCCATCACGGCGTAGACGAGGATGCCGACGAAGAGGAACAGCACGCCCTGGTAGACCGCCGCGTAGCCCGCGCCCGCGACCAGCCAGATCGAGAATCCGGCGGCGACCGAGGCGATCACGGCGTCGCGGATCAGGCGGCGCTTGTCGACGGCCTCGCGGCGGCCGGAGGCCAGGTGGTAGAGCTGCGCGGCCGTGGCCAGCAGGTACGGCACGGTCGCCGTGAAGGTGGTGACCAGGACCAGGACCTCGAAGACGTGCGCCGAGCCCGCCATGAAGTTGTAGACGGTGAGCAGCGAGGAGAGGACGACCGTCACGCCGACGCCGACGGTCGGCACGCCCCGGCGGCGCCGGGTGAAGGCGGCCGGGAAGAGCCCGTCGCGGGCGGCGGCGTAGGGGGTCTGCGCGCTGAGCAGGGTCCAGCCGTTGAGGCAGCCGGTCATCGAGACCAGCGCGGCCAGGGCGACGGCCCAGCCGCCCCAGGTGCCGCCGAACATCGCGTTCACGGCGTCGGAGAACGGCGCGGTCGACTTCACCAGGTTGCTGTGGGAGACGGTGCCGAAGACGGACACCGTGCCGAGGAGGTAGACCACCGCGGCGCCGACGGTGCCGATGACGGTGGCGCGGCCCACGTTGCGGCGGGCGTCGCGGACCTCGCCCGCGCTGACGGCGGCGGACTCCACGCCCAGGTAGGAGTAGAGCAGCAGTGCGGCGGAGGCGGAGACGGCGCCGATCGCGCTGCCGCCGCCCGCGTTGAACGAGCCGAGCTTGGACGGGTCGAAGAAGAACAGGCCGCCGACCGCGACGAGCAGCAGCGGCAGGAACTTCAGCACCGTGGAGACCAGCTGCACGGCGCCCACCCAGCGGGTGCCCGCGAAGTTGGCGAGGGCCGGGAGCCACTGGATGACCAGTGCGGCCAGGCACGCGGTCCAGCGGTGGTGGCTGACCGGGATCAGTACGTCGAGGTAGCCCACGGCGGCGACGGCGAGCGCGGCGTTGGACACCCAGGTGGTGATCCAGTACGCCCAGGCCGCGAGGAAGCCCGCGAAGTCGCCGAACGCCTCACGGGCGTAGACGTACGGGCCGCCGGTGCGCGGGTCGCGCTCGGCGAGCCGGCCGAAGACCAGGGCGAGCGCGATCGCGCCGACGGTCAGGACGCCGAGGGCGACCAGGCTGACCGTGCCGTAGGGGGCGACGGAGGCGGGGAGCAGGAAGATGCCTCCGCCGATGATGTTGCCCATGACCAGGGCGGTGGCGACGGGGAGCCCGAAGCGGCGGGCGTGCTTGCTCGCGCCGCCGCCCGGTTCCCCGGCCGGGGAACCGGCAGCGGCTCCGGCAGGGTCTGCCGCCGGAGCCGGCGGCGGGACGGTCCCGGTGACGTGCATGGCGGGGTGTTACCTCTCGGGGAACCGGCCGTGACCGGAGCGGGGACGGGTGGTGACCGGGCTCACGGAGCGGACCGGGGGACTGACGTCCTCGGAGCACGGGACCGAGCACAATGGTCGGTGATGCCCCGAGTCGTCGCCAAATCGCCGCTTCTTGTCCCGCCCCGTCAGCATGATCACGCAAAAACCACGCTTACGGGGCATTGACACCGGCAGATGTTTACGCCCCTCGTCGACCGCTCGCCCGGCACCGGGTCCGCCCCGGGGCCTCGCCCGACCCCTTTCACCCCCTCCGGCCTCGGCTCTCATCCCCTCCGGCCTCGGCCGGTCCGCCTCTCCGGGCCCCCTCAGGTCGCCGTCGCCGCGGCCGCCGCGCGGCCCGCCTGGCGTCCGGAGAAGAGGCAGCCGCCGAGGAAGGTGCCCTCCAGGGAGCGGTAGCCGTGGACCCCGCCGCCGCCGAAGCCCGCCACCTCGCCCGCCGCGTACAGCCCGGGGACCGGCTCGCCCGAGGCGTTCAGCACCCGCCCGGACAGGTCGGTCTGGAGGCCGCCGAGGGTCTTGCGCGTGAGGATGTTGAGCCGCACGGCGATCAGCGGCCCGGCGGAGGGGTCGAGGATCTTGTGCGCGGAGGCGGTCCGGCTGAGCGAGTCGCCGATGTAGGTGAGGGCGTTGCGGATGCCCATGACCTGGGTGTCCTTGGTGTACGGGTTGTCGATCTCGCGGTCGCGGGCCTCGATCTGCCGTTTCAGGTCCGCGAGGTCGATCAGGTTGTCGCCCGTGAGCTTGTTCATGCCCGCGACCAGCTCGGGCAGGCTGGTGGCGACCACGAAGTCCGCGCCGTTCTTCTTGAACTTCTCGATCGGCTCCGGGGTCTGCCAGATCCGGGAGAGCAGCTGCCAGACGTTCTTGTTGGTGAGGTCCGGATTCTGCTCGGAGCCGGAGAGCGCGAACTCCTTGGCGATGATCTTCTGTGTGGTGACGAACCACGAGTAGTCGTACCCGCTCGCGGTGATCGACCCGAGGGTGTGCAGGGTGTCGTAGCCGGGGATGTCGGGTGCGCCGAAGCGGCGGCCTGTGGCGTCGAACCACATGGAGGACGGCCCCGGCAGGATGCGGATGCCATGGTCGGGCCATATGGGGGCGTAGTTGCGCAGCCCCTCGGTGTAGTGCCACATGCGGTCGGGGTTGACGATACGGCCGCCCGCGCGTTCGGTGATGGCGAGCATCCGGCCGTCCACATGTGCGGGCACACCAGTGATCATGGATTTCGGTGGGGTGCCGAGCCGTGTGGGCCAGTTCTGGCGCACGAGGTCGTGGTTGGCGCCGATGCCGCCGGAGGTGACGATCACGACCGGGGCGCGCAGTTCGAAGTCGCCGACGACGGTACGGGAGCTGGGCGTGCCCCGGGCCGCGCCGCTGGGCTCGAGCAGCGCGCCGCGCACCCCGGTCACCGCGCCGCCGGTGGTGACGATGCCGTCGACTCTGTGCCGGAACTTGAAGGTGACCTTCCCGGCCGCGACCGCCGCCCGCACCTTCTTCTCGAACGGCTCGACCACGGCCGGGCCGGTTCCCCAGGTGACATGGAAGCGGGGCACCGAGTTGCCGTGCCCGTCCGCGAGTCCGCCGCCGCGTTCGGCCCAGCCGACGATCGGGAACCACTGCACGCCGAGCCCGGACAGCCACGACCGCTTCTCACCGGACGCGAAGTCCACATACGCCTGGGCCCACTTGTAGGCCCAGTGGTCCTGGCCCCTGGGGTCGTCCACGTCCCGGTCGAAGCCCGCGGTGCCGAGCCAGTCCTGCCAGGCCAGTTCATGGGTGTCCTTGACGCCCATCAGTCGCTGTTCGTCGGAGTTCACGAAGAACAGTCCGCCGAACGACCAGAACGCCTGGCCGCCGATACTGGCCTCGGGTTCCTGGTCGAGGAGCAGCACCTTGCGTCCGGCGGCGGCGAGTTCGGCCGTCGCGACGAGTCCGGCGAGCCCGTGCCCGACGACGATCGCGTCGGCGTCCTGCGACTCGGCGGCGAAGGCGGGAAACGCGTGCGCGGCCAGCGCGGCGCCCGCGAGCACTCCACCGGTGACGGTGAGGGCGCGGCGGCGGGTGACCCCGGTGGGAGTGCCGGGATCGGTGGAAGCGGTGGGGTGGTCCATGGCTGCCTTTCGTCAGGGGGGTGCTGACGGTGCGGGAGGGCATGGTGGGACGCGGTCGGCACGGCCTGGGGAAGTACGGCGAGCGCTGCCGACAGGTGTTACCGACGGTAGCTCACGGGGATTCCGGCGAACAGGGTGTTGCACGGGGGTTCCGGTACGGCGCGTGTGGAACGCCTTCAGGAGCCCGTGGGGGCCCGTCGGAACCCCTCGGAAATCGAGGTGCCCGGCACCGCGCGGGCGGCTAGGGCCTGTCTTTCGGATCAGGCAGCTCCAGCCGAGCGAGCTTTTCGGCCGACCCGAGCGGGGGCTGGTGCGTGCAGCTGCAAGGCGGAGGAGGGAGTCGACGCGGAGCGTCGGCGAGTGACGACAACGCCGCAGATGTGCGTGCCAGCCCCCGCGACTCGGGCTGATCCGAAAGACAGGCCCTAGGGTCGCGGACATGCGTCCTCAGATCTACGGCTGAGCGGTTCGGGGCGGCGCCCCGGCCTTCCTCCGGCATGTCCCCGTGTGCGCCCCCACCGAGGCCCGCGCACCGGTCCGCCGTGTCCTCACCCCTCGTAGAAATGAGTGGACTTCCATGTTCCCCGCGCCTTCCGCACCCCGCCGCCGTGCCCACATCGCGATGGTCGGCATCCCCGCCGTCAGCCACATCCTGCCGAGCCTGGAGATCATCCGAGAGCTGGTCGCCCGCGGCCACCGGGTGACCTACGCCAACGACCCTGCAGTTGCCGACCTGGTCACCGCCGCCGGCGCCGAACTCGTGCCGTGCCCCTCGGTGTTGCCGGTCGCCGACAACAAGTGGCCCGAGGACCCCATCGGCGCGATGAGTCTCTTCCTGGACGACGCGATCCAGGCACTCCCCCGGCTCCGCGCCGTCTACGACCCGGACCCGGCCGACCTCTATCTGTACGACATCGGCGCCTACGCCGCGCGCGCCCTCGCCGAGTCGCAGGGTAGGCCCCTCGTCCAGCTCTCCCCCACCTATGTGGCCTGGGACGGCTACGAGGAGGAAGTCGCCCCACAAATCCGGCAGTTGCCGGGAGCCGACGCCTACCAGGCACGGTTCGCGCGGTGGCTCGCCGACTGCGGGGCGTCCACGACCGACGTGGACACCTTCTCCGGTCGTCCGGAGCGGGCCCTCGCGCTGATCTCCCGGGCGATGCAGCCGCACGCCGAGCGGGTCGACACCGACGCCGTCACGTTCACCGGCCCCTGCTTCGACCTGAGCACGGACGCGGGTCACTGGACCCGCCCCGCGGGCGCCGAGAACGTGCTGCTGGTCTCGCTGGGTTCGGCCTTCACCCGGCAGCCCGAGTTCTACCGCCAATGCCTAGCCGCCTACGGCGAGTTGCCCGGCTGGCACGTCGTCCTCCAGATCGGGAAGTACACCGACCCGGCCGAGCTGGGCACCATCCCGTCCAACGTCGAGGTGCACTCCTGGGTGCCGCAGCGGGCGATCCTGGAGCAGGCGGACGCCTTCGTCACGCACGCCGGCATGGGCGGCTGCGGCGAGGGACTGATGGCGGGCGTTCCGATGATCGCGGTGCCGCAGGGCGCCGAGCAGTTCATGAACGCCGACCGGCTCGTGGAGCTGGGCGTGGCACGTCGCATCGACACCGCCGAGGCCACCGGCGAGCGGCTGCGAGCGACCCTGACCGAACTGGTCACCGATCCGGAAGTCGCCCGTCGTTCCGCGCGGTTGCGGGCCGAGGCACGGGCCGAGGGCGGCACCCGGCGCGCCGCCGACCTCATCGAGGACATGCTGCCCTGAGACCGCGTTCCTCCCCTCCCGGCCCGTATCCGGCGCTATGCTTCTACAAGCTTGTAGAAAAAACGGTGGTCACCGCCGTTTCGCGGGTGACTCGCACGTAAAGGAGTGAACGCCGGATGGTGTTCAAGAAGCTGCTCGGTTCGCTCGGCGTGGGAGGGCCCACCGTGGACACGGTGCTGGACCCCGGCCCCGCGCTGCCCGGCGGCACGCTGTCGGGGCAGGTCCATCTCCGGGGCGGGAAGGCCGACTTCGACATCGACCACATCACCCTCGAACTCGTGGCCCGCGTCGAGGCCGAGCACGAGCCCGGGGAGAGCGAGGGCGCGGTCGTCTTCGACCGGTTCACGGTGGGCGGCGGCTTCCGGCTGCGCGAGAGCGAGAGCCGGAGCGTGCCGTTCAGCGTGACGCTGCCGTGGGAGACACCGGTCACCGAGCTGTACGGCCAGCCGCTCGGCATCGTGCTCGGCGTGCGCACCGAACTGGCCGTCGCCGGGGCCAAGGACAAGGGCGACCTCGACCCGCTCGCGGTACGTCCGCTGCCCGTCCAGGAAGCGGTCCTGGAGGCGCTGGGCCAGCTGGGCTTCGGATTCCGGTCGGCCGACCTGGAGTTGGGGCGCATCGGCGGCTCGGGCCAGCAACTGCCCTTCTACCAGGAGATCGAGCTGATCCCCGCGCCGCAGTACGCCGACCAGGTACGGGAGTTCGAGCTGACCTTCCTCTCCGGCCTGGGCGGCATGGAGGTCGTCCTGGAGGCCGACAAGCGCGGCGGCTTCCTCTCCGCCGGGCACGACGCACTCGCCCGGTTCACCGTCTCACACGACGAGGCGGACCGGCCGGACTGGAACACCGTGGTGGACGGCTGGTTCCGCCAACTCGCCGAGCGGCGCGCCTCGTACGCCGCCCCCGGACCGTACGGCCACGAGGCCGCGTACGGGCATGGGCCTTCGTACGGCCACGAGGGCGCTTACGGGCACGACGGCGGCCACCACCGTTCGGGACCCGGGATGGGCACCGCCGTCGCGGTGGGCGCGGCGGGGCTCGCCGTCGGTGTCGTGGGCGGCATGGTCGCGGCCGAAGTCGTGGACGAGGTGGGCGACTTCTTCGAGGGCGACGAAGAGGACTGAGAAACGCCGCACGACGGGGGACACTTGGGAGCCGGGCACGGCACGGCTCCTCAACTTTCCGAGACTGGAGTGCTCATGGCCCTGTGGGACCGCATCAAGGAATCCGCCGCCACCATGCAGACGCAGCTGGTGGCGAAGAAGAACGATCTGAAGAGCGGCGCCTTCCGCGACGCCTCGATGGCGATGTGCGCACTGGTGGCCGCCGCCGACGGCACGGTGGACCCGTCCGAGCGGCGCCGGGTGGCGCAACTCATCGCCGGTAACGAGGTGTTGCAGAACTTCGACGCGATGGACCTCCAGCGCCGGTTCGAGGCCAACCTTGACAGGCTGACCGCCGACTTCGACTTCGGCAAGGTCAGCGTGCTCCAGGAGGTCGCCAAGGCGAAGAAGAAGCCCGCCGAGGCGCGTGCCGTCGTCCAGATCGGAATCGTGATCGGCGGCGCGGACGGCAACTTCGACAAGGACGAGCAGGCCGTCGTGCGCGAGGCGTGCTACACCCTCGACCTGCCGCCGCACGAGTTCGACCTCTGACAGCGCGACGCGCGCCACGGGCGGCCATCCCTACAGGGGGGTGGCCGCCTTCAGTACGAGGAACAGCGTCACCGCCGAATTGGCCGAGGACAGCGCGGAGATCGCCGTCCCGGCGGCAGCCGTCCACACCGCCACGCCGACGGCGGTGAACAGCGACGGCCAGGCGTGCGCGGTGGGCGCCGGGTGCAGCAGCGCCGCCACCCGGCGCGGAACGGGCCCCGGTGTCGCGAACCCGGCCAGCGCCGCGCCCGGCCCGACACCTGGTCCAACGCCCGGTGCGGCGCCCGCGATCAGCGCGGCCCTGCCGATGGCCCGTGCCACCGTCCGGCGGCTGCGCACCACTCCGGCCGCCTCCTCGTCCGCCCACCGCTCCACGGTGTAGGAGACCGCCGTGCGCAGCGGGCGCAGGAACGGATTGGCGCGGGCGGCGAGTTGGACGAGCAGCAGGAACCTGTGGTGACGTTCCGTCAGATGGGCCCGTTCATGGGCGAACAGCGCCCGCCGCTCGCCGGAGGTCAGCCGGGACAGCATCCCGGTCGACACCACCACCCGGCCCCGCGCACGGCCGCGCCCGTGATCCCGTCCGCGATCCGGCAGGGCGTACGCGTAGGGCGTGGTGTCGGGCAGTACGGCGACCGTACGCCGGGGCAGCCCCGCAAGGCTCCGCTCGGCCCGTCGCCGTACCCGGTGATGGCGCCACAGCAGGCGCCCGCAGCCGGAGACCACGGCGAGCAGGGCGGGGATGGCGGCCTGGCCCGCGATCTCGTCGTACGGCACCGCCTCGCGCACCTCGTCGTCGGACCAGCCGTCCGGCAGGGGGTTGCCCGGGAGCTGGGCGGTGCCGACCACCATGAGCAGGGCGAGGCACACGGTGCTGCACAGGCCCAGCACAGCGGCCGTCACGGTCAACAGCCAAGTGGCGGTGCGTGGATGGAGCCGCTGCTCGGCCAGTCGCGCCACCGGCCACGCCGTGAGCGGCAGCACCAGCGGCAGGAGGACGAACACTCCCATGGGACCTCAGTCTTCTCCCTCCGGGCCCAGGCGGCCCAGCAGTTGGCGCAGCACGCGTTCGTCGTCGGGCTCGAGCGAGGTGACGAAGCGGGACAGCACGGCCTCGCGGTCGCTCTCGCCGTCCAGCACCTTGCGCATCCGGTGCGCGGCGAGACCGGCCTGGTCCGAGACCGGCGTCCAGACGAAGGAGCGGCCCGCGCGCTCACGGGTGACCGCGCCCTTGGCCAGCAGCCGGGTCAGGATGGTGATCACGGTCGTATAGGCGAGGTCGTCGCCCAGGCGTTCCTGGACCCAGCCCGCCGACGCGGGGGCGCGCGCCTCGCGCAGGGCCGACAGCACCAGCCCCTCCAGTTCGCCCTGTCCCCGCCGCCGGGGACGCCGCTCGTCGCTCACGTCCGCTCCCTTCCGCCCGTGCCGGGCCGCCGTCCTGCCGCCGGGCACGACGGAAGCCGGGCCGCACCGCCGGGCCCCGAGCATGACAGAGGCGCGGGGCGGCCCGCGGTCAGGGCCGTGGCCCGTCGCCGCGCCCGACGATCTTCCCCTCCACGACGTCGCCGGAGGCCGGTCCCGGCGCGGCGTCCTGCGCCTTGAGGGCCCGGGCCTCGCTCTTGAAGATCCGGGCCGCCTTCCCCGCCGCGCGGGTCAGCTCCGGCAGCTTCCTGACGCCGAGGATCACGGCGAACACGAGGAGGACCAGGGCCAGTTCGCTCAGGCCGAACATCGCTTCCACTCCCTTCGGGCGGGTGGCGGACACCCGGCTCACCCTTCATGTCTACATTGCTGTAGAAGTCTTGCGTAGAGCATGATCGCTCAACAAGCCCGCCGTCCGTTCCGGACCGCCGGAAGGAGGGCGGAGAAGCACCGCGCCGCACGGAGGAACAGAGCAGGATGACCGGCATCACCCCCTCGATCCGGCCGGTTCCCGCCCGGATCTCCCTCGCGTCATGGTGTCGCGGCGTCACCGGGGCGCGCTGGTTCGCGGTCACCGTGGTCGGCCTGATCCTGGCCAACGCGGCGCTGCTCGGCGCGGAGACCTATCCCGGCGTGGCCGCCGAGTGGCACACCGCGTTACGGCTGGCCGAGCGCGCGTGCGTGGCCGGGTTCACGGTGGAGATCCTGCTCCGCCTGGGCGCCCACGCCGACCGCCCCCGCGACTTCTTCCGCGCCCCGTGGAACCTCTTCGACCTGGCCGTCGTCCTGAGCGCGTTCCTGCCGGTCGTCCGCGAGAACACCACCGTGCTGCGACTGCTGCGCCTGGCCCGGGTCCTGCGCACCGCCCGCTTCCTGCCCCAGCTGCGCATCGTGCTCGTCGCGGTCGCCCGCAGCCCGCCCGGCACGGTGAGCTTCCTGCTGGTCGGCGCGCTGCTGCTGTACGTGTACGCGATGGTCGGCTGGGTCTTCTTCGCCCGCGCCGACCCCGAGCACTACGGCTCGATCGGCCGCGCCGTCCTCACCCTGTTCCTCCTCATGACCCTGGACGGCATCGGCGACGCCGTCCACGCCGGCCTGGAGATCTCCCGCTGGAGCCTCCTCTACTACGCCTCGTACGTCCTGCTCGCCTCGTTCGTCCTGGTCAACGTACTGATCGGCGTCGTCCTGACCTCGCTGGAGGAGGCCCGCGAGATGGAACAGGCCGGGCCGGAGCCGCCTGCCACACCCGAGCGGGAGGCGGCCACTTCCGCCCGCGCAGACCTCCTCGACCGCATCACGACGGCTCGCCGGGCCCTGGACGACATGGAGGAGAGCCTGTCCGCCACGCCCCTGGCGGAGCGCGGGACCGACTGAGATGTTCTAGGCCGTTCGAGTGAGATTTCCGAGGCCAGGAGGGGTGTGGGCTACCGCGGCCGACGGATGTGTGCTACTTTTATGGCGTTGCAGTTGTGGTACCCATGAACCTATGTGCGCCTGACGGGAATGTATCCTTCGGGCGCATTAGTTGTTTTACCGGTCATCTCCGGATGGGGCCTCTGCCTACCAGAAGGAGAAAATCATGGCTCAGGGAACCGTGAAGTGGTTCAACTCTGAGAAGGGCTTCGGCTTCATCGAGCAGGACGGTGGCGGCCCCGACGTCTTCGCCCACTACTCGAACATCGCGACGCAGGGCTTCCGTGAGCTCCAGGAGGGCCAGCGCGTCTCCTTCGACGTCACGCAGGGCCAGAAGGGCCCGCAGGCGGAGAACATCGTCCCCGCCTAATCGCTGGACGCGTCATCGCTCGCCGGGGTTCGCACCATCGCGGTGCGAACCCCGGTTTGCTGTTCCCAGGAAGGCACACACACCGCATGTCCCGCAGGCCGCAGAAGCCGACCCGCCGCTCCGCCCCCTCCTCCCCCGTGTCTCCGCCCCAGGAATTCCGGCTCCCGGAGACCAGGACGCCCGCGCTTCCGGCCGTCGAGGAATTCGCCGGTATGGAGCTGCCGCCCGCACTGCTGAAGTGCCTGGCCGCACAGGGCGTGACCACCCCGTTCCCCATCCAGGCCGCCACGCTGCCCAACGGACTGGCCGGCCGTGACCTGCTGGGACGGGGCCGTACCGGTTCCGGCAAGACGCTCGCGTTCGGACTCGCGGTGCTGGCCCGTACGGCCGGACTGCGGGCGCAGCCCAAGGCTCCCCTCGCGCTGGTCCTGGTGCCCACCCGTGAGCTGGCCCAGCAGGTGACGGACGCGCTGACCCCGTACGCGACCGCGGTCAACCTGCGCATGGCCACCGTCGTCGGCGGCCTCTCCATCACCAAGCAGGCCGCGACACTGCGCCGCGGCGTGGAGGTGCTCGTGGCGTGCCCGGGTCGGCTGAACGACCTCGTGGAACGCGGCGACTGCGTCCTCGAGGACATACGGATCACGGTGCTGGACGAGGCCGACCAGATGACCGACATGGGCTTCCTGCCGCAGATCACCAAGGTGATCCAGCGGGTGCGCCCGGGCGGTCAGCACATGCTCTTCTCGGCCACCCTGGACCGGAACATCGACCGGCTGGTGCAGCGCTTCCTGGACGACCCGGTCGTGCACTCGGTGGACCCGTCCGCCGGCGCCGTGTCCACCATGGAGCACCACGTCCTGCACCTCCAGGACGAGACCGACAAGAAGGCGGTCACAACCCGTATCGCGGCGCGTGACGGCCGGGTCATCCTCTTCCTGGACACCAAGCGGTCGGCCGACCGTCTCGCCAAGCGGCTGCTGTCCGTCGGCGTGCGCGCGGCCGCCCTGCACGGCGGCCGCAGCCAGCCGCAGCGCAACCGCGCCCTGGAGCAGTTCAAGGACGGCCGGATCACCGCGCTGGTGGCGACGAACGTGGCCGCGCGCGGCATCCACGTCGACGACCTCGACCTCGTCGTCAACGTCGATCCCCCCACCGACCACAAGGACTACCTGCACCGGGGCGGCCGCACCGCGCGCGCGGGCGGCTCCGGCAGCGTGGTCACCCTGGTGCTGCCCGAGCAGAAGCGCGACGTCAACCAGCTCATGTCGGCGGCGGGCATCCGCCCCCGCACCACTCGCGTCACCTCGACCGCCCCCGAGCTGACCACCATCACCGGCGCGCGCGAGCCCTCCGGCGTGGCCGTCGTCCTGGAACCGGCCCAGCCGGAGCAGCCCGCGGCGAAGTCGGCCGGGCGCCCCTCCCGCAGGTCCCGGGCCGGAGGCGGAGCCGCCGCCGGAAACCGGGGAACCAGGTCCGGCGCGCAGTCCCCGGCCAAGGCCACCGCCCGTCCGTCCCGCCGCACCACGAGCGAGGCCGGAACCGGCACCGGCACCGGCACCAAGACCGGCGGTGCCAAGACCGGCGGCGGCAGGACGGGCACGAAGCCCGCGACCAAGCCCACCGGCCGCACCGGTGGGAAGCCCGCGGCCAAGCCCGCCGGCCGTACCGGCGCCACCCCCGCGACGAAGTCCGGCCGCCCCGCGGCGAGCCGACGCCGCAGCGGAACCAGGAGCGGCGGCGACCAGGGCTGACCCAACCCTGAAGCCCCGTACCCGGGCCCTCCCCGAGATCGAAGATCCGTCTCGGGGAGGGCCCGCGCGCGTATGCGGTGCGGTCGGTCGTGGTCCGGTCGGTCGCGCCTGATCAGTTCCCCCACGTCACCGGCCCGTCCAGCACGCCCCTCAACTGATGCAACCGCACCGCGAGATGCACCCGCAGCCCCGCGTCCCCAGCGCGCCACTCCTCCCCCAGCACCGCCCCGATACGGTCCAGCCGCTTCAGCAGTGTGTTGGTGTGGACGTGCAGGGCGCGGGCGGTGCGGCTGAGGTTGCCGGAGTGGGTGAACCAGGCGGCGGCGGTGGTCACGAGGTCGGTGGAGCGGCGGTGGTCGTAGGCGAGGAGGGGGCCGAGGGTGTCGGTGACGAAGTCCTGGAGTTCGTGGGCGCGTTGGGGGTCGAAGACGAGGGCGTACATCGCGTAGTGGCGGGTGGTGGAGCCGCGGTCGGTGTCGCCGAGGCAGCGCATGACGTCGAGGCAGCGCTGGGCCAGGGTGAAGGAGCGGGAGCGGTCGTGGCCGGTGATTCGGTCGGCGACGACGAGGGTCGGGGTGCCGAGGCGGCGGCGGAGCCGGTGGTGGAGGGTCTCGGCCACCGCCTCGGGGTCGTCCGTGTGCAGCAGCATCGTCGCCCGGCCCAGGTACTCGCCCGCGAGCCCGGACCACTCGGGTGAGGCGGCGTGCAGTTCGCGGACGATGTCGGCGGCGGGCCGCCCGGGGCAGTCGGCCGCGACGAGGACGTCCAGGCGGTCGACGTCGACGCCCCGGGCGAGCGCGCGGTCGCGCAGGGCCGGGTGGACGGGGTGGAGCGGGGGGCGGGACAGCAACTCCATGAGCAGTTCGCCCCGTACCCGCTCCTCCGCCTCGACCCGGGCGTCGCGCATGAGCACGAGCAGGCCCGTGATCTGCGCGGAGCGCTCCAGCATCCGGACGTCCGCCGACTCGGTGGCGGCCCGCCGCCGCAGGGACAGGGAGCCGAGGTGGCTGCCGCCGGCCTGGATGGCCGCCACGCTGTGGACCGTACCGTCGCCGCTCTGCCCGTGGACGCACCGGCCGGTCCGCCGCGCCTCCTCCAGCAACTCCCGTTCCAGTGACGGGTCTACGCCCGGCGTCGCCGCTGCGGGGGACCGCGTCGCGACGACCTTGTCGTCCCGGTCCCGGATGGTGACCACCCCCTCCAGATGGTCCACGAGCGACTGCGCGATGTCGCCGGGGCCGCCGCCCGTCAGCACCACGTGCGTCAGCGCCTCGTGCACGGCCGCGGCCAGTTCCATCGTGGCGACCTGGTCCTCGATGACGCGGTACGCGTCCCGCAGCCGCCGCAGCGCCACCCGGCTCTCCTCGTAGAGCCGCGCGTTGTGGAGGGCGATGGCGGCGTGGTCGGCGAAGGCGCTGAGGAGGGCCACCTCGTCCTTCTCGAAGGGGCGCTCGGTGCGGTCGGCGGCGAAGAGGACACCGATCACCCGGTCGCCGACCAGGAGCGGTACGCCGAGCAGCGCCACGAGTCCCTCGCTGGAGACGAGGAGGTCGAAGGCGGAGTTGTGGTCGAGGCCGTCGGCCGCGCGGTAGTCGCTGACCCAGTACGGCGCCCTGGTCTCGATCACCCGCCCGCCCAGACCGGCCCCCGGGGGCATCCGCGCGGACGAGAACTCCGGCGCGATGGTGCCCGCCGACGCCCTGAGCATGAGGTTTCCGTCGGCGTCCAGGAGCGAGAGATAGGCGAAGTCGCTGCCGATCAGCTCGTGCGCCTCCCTGACGATCGCCGGGAGCACCACGTCGACCTCGCCGAGCACGGCCAGCGAACGGGCCGTGGCGTACAGGCTGCTCAACTCGCGTTCGCGGCGCAGCCGGTAGGCGGCCAGTTCGCTGTGATCGCGAGCGCCCTGCGCGTCGGAGTCGGTGCGTGGCATCGGTCGCGGCATCGGTCGCCCTCCACGAGAAGCGAGCGGCGGAGGTGGTGATTTCCTCCACCGTCGGAGCGCCAGGAGTGTATCCCCGTCCCATCCTGCAAAGCGCTTGCTCAGCTCTACTCTCACCGCACGACACAGAGCTGTGACGCAGGTCGCGGCCCTACCCAGAACCGAGGGATGCCTCCCATGGCCTCTTCCGCGCAGGCCCCCATCCAGGGCAACGGCTCCGACCCCACCACCGCACCCGAGCGCCGCACCGGCTGGAAGCTGCTCGCGGCCGGACTGATCGGCAGCTCGATCGAGTGGTACGACTTCTTCCTGTACGGCACGGCGGCGGCCCTGGTCTTCCCGCACGTCTTCTTCCCGCACTCCTCCGCCTTCATGGGCACGCTGCTGTCCTTCAGCACCTTCTGGGCGGGCTTCGTGGCCCGGCCGCTCGGCGGGCTCCTCGCCGGTCACTTCGGTGACAAGTACGGCCGCAAGCCCACGGTCGTCGCGTGTCTGATCGGCATGGCGACCGCGACGTTCCTCATCGGCTGTCTGCCGAGCGCCGCGAGCGTCGGCGTGCTCGCACCGGTCCTGCTGGTGCTGCTGCGGTTCGTCCAGGGCGCGGCGGCGGGCGGCCAGTGGGGCGGCATCGCGCTCCTGCTCACCGAGTCGGCCCACCCCAAACGCCGTGGTTTCGCGGGCACGTTCGGCCAGACGAGCGTCCCGGTCGCGGTCATCATCGTGAACCTGATCTTCACCACGACCGGCACCGTCGTATCGAACGACACGTTCCTGGACTGGGGCTGGCGCATCCCGTTCCTGCTCAGCGCGGTCATGTTCCCCGTCGTGCTGCACATCCAGCGGAAGGTCGAAGACACCCCGGACTTCCGCGAGTTGCAGAAGGCGGCGACCAAGAAGCCGGAGGCGAGCGTGGTCCGGGCTCCGCTGACCGAGGCCGTGCGCCGCAACTGGCGTACGATCCTGCTCGGTTGCGGCACCCTGTCCGCCACGAACAGCCTCTTCTACGTGAGCATCACCGGCCTGCTCAGCTACGGCACGACGACGCTGCACATGGAGCGCAACTCCCTGCTGACCGTCACCCTCCTCAGCTCGGCCCTCATGGGGGGCCTGCTCCCCTACACGGGCCACCTGTCGGACCGGTTCGGCCGGCGCAACCTCATCCTCGTCGGCGGACTCGGCGTCGCCGCCTGGGCGTTCCCCTACTTCGCGCTGGTGGACACGGCGTCGGCGCCCCTGGTGTTCGTCGCGATCACGGTCGGTTTCCTCTTCCAGGGCCTGACCTACGGTCCGATGGCCGCCTTCCTCGGCGAGCTGTTCGCGCCCAACGTCCGCTATTCCGGGGCCTCTTTGGCCTACCAGCTGTCAGCCATCATCGTCAGCGGCGGCACGCCGATCCTGATGACCACCATCGTCGCCAAGACCGGCACGACCACGCTGGTCGCGGCGTACATCGCGCTCATGGGTCTGATCACCTTCGTCAGCGCGTGGTTCCTGCCCGAGACCAACCCGGCGGAGGTGCGGGCCGACCCGGAGATGCTGCCCGGAACTCAGCTGTATGCCTGAGCGGTTGGGCGCGCCCGGCATTCCGCACTCCCCGAACTTTTGCCACACAGAGGAGAGTTGATCATGTTCACCCCCGAACCGGGGTTCCCGCTCGGTGACATCCCCCGGGCGCATGCGGCCGAGCATCCCGACACCGTCGCGGTCCGCTCCGGCGACGAGCAGCTGACCTGGGCGGAGTTGTACCGGGCGAGCGGCGAAGTCGCGCGCGGGCTGAGCCTGTTGGGCGTAGAGCGCGGACGCATCGTCCCGCTCATGCTGCCGAACGGCGTGGACGTCGTGGTCGCGGCCTTCGCCTGCCTCAAACTCGGCGCCGTACCGCAGCCGTTGTCGACGCGGCTCGCGCCGCCCGAGGAGGAGGCGATCCTCGCGCTGTCCGACCCGGCGGTGGTCGTCGGCCTCGAAGAGGGTGCGCCGGTGGGGGACGGCCGGTTCAGGGCGACGACGGTCGCCGAACTCCGGCGACGCGCGGGCGAGTTCGAGTTCAAGGAAGACCTCGCGACGGAGGTCGGCCCCTCGTGGAAGGCACCGACCTCGGGCGGATCGACCGGCAGGCCGAAGATCATCCTGTCCGGGGCCGCGGGAGCGTTCAACCCCTTCGACATGGAGGCGTGGGGCCTCAGGCCCGGCGAGCAGTCGCTCGTCACCGCGCCGGTGCACCACAACGCGCCCTTCTCCACGGCCATGACGACGCTGTTCAACGGCGGGACGGTCACCCTCCTGGAGCGATTCGACGCCGAGCGGGTCCTTGCCGAGATCGAACGGCACGCGGTCACCTGGGTGTACCTGGTGCCGACCATGATGCGACGCATCCTTGCCCTGCCCGAGAAGACCCGCGAGCGCTACGACCTGTCCTCGCTGGTCTCGGTGTGGCACTGCGCGGAGCCCTGCCCACCCGCCACCAAGCAGGCGTGGATCGACTGGCTCGGACCGGAGCGGATCTGGGAACTGTACGCCGGGACCGAGGCCCAGGCCGGCTGCACGATCTCCGGCACCGAGTGGCTGGCGCACCGGGGTTCGGTGGGCCGTCCCACCTGGGGCGAGATCAAGATCGTGGCCCTCGACGGCACGCCGGTCACCGAGCCCGGAGTGCCCGGCGAGATCTTCATGCGCGTCTCGGAGGGCAAGCCGCCCGCGTTCCGCTACATCGGCGCCGAGACCGCGGAGGACGACGGCTGGTCGACCCTCGGGGACATCGGCGAGTTCGACGCGGACGGTTACCTCCACCTCCACGACCGCCGCTCGGACATGCTCCTGGTCGGCGGGGTCAACGTCTACCCCGCCGAGATCGAGGCCGCCCTCACCGAGCACCCGCACGTCCTGTCCGGCGCGGTCATCGGCCTGCCGGACCCGGACCGCGGCAACCGCGTCCACGCCATCGTCCAGATCGAGGAGGGCCGGCCGACCACGGCCGAGGAGATCGACGCCTTCCTGGCTACCCGCCTGTCACCCCACAAACGCCCCAGGTCCATCGAGCTGGTGACGACTCCCCTGCGCAGCGCGGCGGGCAAGCTGCGGCGCTCCGCGCTGCGGGCGGAGCGCCTGGCCGACGGTGCGAGCCGGCCGACGCCCTGACGCGGGCGTGCTACGCCTCGGCCCTCTCCGGCGTGGCGGTGAGCACGGCATGGACGGCCGCCCGTACCTGCCCGGCCACCGCCTCGGGCGCGGACGCGTCCAGCTTGCCGTCGAGGTGGAGGAAGGCGAGCCCGTGGACGAGGGCCCACACGGCCGTCGACAAGGCATCCTGATCAGCGTCGGGAAAGACGTTGTGGACGATGCCGCGGACGTACTGCGAGATGGCGATGGTCGCCTCGAGCCGCTCCTCGCTCGCCGGGTCGCAGGGCTCCGCGAACATCACGCGGAACAGCGCGGGGTGGTCGAGGGCGAACCGTACGTACGCGACGGCGATCTCGGCGAGGTCGTCGGCGCCGGTGGGTGCGGGGTGTGCCTCGGCGAGGTGGACGCCCAGCTCCCGGTACCCCTCGGCCCCGACCGCGGCGAGGAGCGCCTCGCGGTCCGCGTAGTGGCGGTACGGCGCGGTCGCGGACACCCCGGCCCGCCGCGCCACCGCCCGCAGCGACAGCCCGGCGCTCCCGTCCTCCTCCAGCAACTCCCGCGCGGCGCGCAGACAGGCGGCGCGCAGATCGCCGTGATGGTACGAGCCACTTGCCTGGGGCATGGGGACCTCCGTGAGGGGGATACCGCGCACATCGCTTGGTGTCGCGTCACAGGATGTGAACGATGCATACACCGTAATCGAGGAGAGCGACGCCCGCATGGCCGGAGCGTTGGTCCCGCCTTTGTCGTCCGGGGCACGCTCCGATCCACCCTCCGACGGACCGCGCCCCGCCCTCACAGAACCGCCAGCAGCACCCCGCCCAGCAGCCCCGCCAGCACCACCAGACCAGTCGTGGCCGTCGTCAGCCGCCAACCGAACGCCCGGCCGACCATGACCATGCTCGGCAGGCTGACGGCGGGCAGGGTGATCAGAAGGGCGCCGAGGACGCCCGCCGGGAGGCCGAGGACCGCCAGGCCCTGGATGATCGGGATCTCGCCGGCGGTGGGGATGACGAAGAGCGTGCCCAGGATCGCGGCGATCACCGTGGCGGCCACCACCGTCGGCATGCCGTGGCCGACGGCGTCCTGCGTGAGCGGCAGCATCCAGCCCCGGAAGGCGCCGATCAGCAGGACCACCAGCAGGTATTCGGGGACGAGGACGAGCGTCATCCGGGCCAGTGTCCGGAGGAACCGCAGGGCCACGTCCTTGGGCGCGGCGGGTTCGCCCGGCGCGGAGGCCACGGGAACGCCGACCGGCTGAGTCTGCCCGGACGCCACGGGAACCCCGACCGGCTGCCCCGGCCCGGAGACCCCGGGCGCGCCCACCGCCGCCGTACGACGGCGATCCGCGAGGTGACTCACCAGCACCGCCCCGGCGACGACCGTGACCACGCCGACCACCACCCGCACCACTGTCCACTGCCAGGGCGCGACGAGCAGCAGGAACACCACGACCGCGGGGTTGAGGAGCGGGTTGCCCAGCCAGTACGCCACCGTCGCGGCGGTCGAGGCGCCGCTGCGCCGCAGACCGACCGCCACCGGGGCCGTACAGCAGGTGCACATCATCGACGGCGTGCTCAGCAGCCCGCCCGCGACGGCGCCGGACCACCGCCCGCCCCGGTCGAGCGCGCGGACCAGCCAGTCCCGTGGGATCAGCGCCTGGAGCGCCGCGCTGATCAGCAGGGCGGCGACGAGCGCCTTCCAGACCGCGACGAGGTAGGCCACCAGGAACGAGGTCGCCGCGTGCCAACTCGGCGCCTCCCCCGGCTGGACGCCGCCGACGCCGAGAATGCTCGAACCCGACCACGTGTGGCTCTCCTTGAGGCCGACGACCTTCGCGGTGTACGGCAGCCACTTCGCCCAGAGCAGCACGACGACGAAGACGACGACCGCGATGAGGAACCCGGTGAGGAGCCGTGCCCGGCCGGGGCCCGGCGCGGCCTGGTGGGTGCGTGATGGCGCGGTCACACGTCGACGGTAGTGAGGCGGAGGGGAGCCCGCCAGTGGGCGGACACCGGGCCGATGCCGCCGATATCGTGCCCGCGTGATGGTGGGAACCGAAGAGACACGGCTGATCGTCCTGCGGGGGAACAGCGCCTCGGGCAAGTCCTCGGTCGCGGCCGGACTGCGCGAACGGTTCGGCCGCAACCTGGCCCTGGTCGGCCAGGACAACCTGCGCCGCGTCGTCCTGCGCGAGCGCGACCGCCCCGGCGGGGCCAACATCGGCCTGATCGGCATGACGGCCCGCTACGCCCTGGACGCCGGGTTCCACACGGTCGTCGAGGGCATCCTGTACGCCGACCGCTACGCCACGATGCTGGAGGACCTCGTACGCGACCACCGAGGCGTCTCCCGCTGCTACTACCTCGACGTCCCCCTCCAGGAGACCCTGCTCCGCCACGCCACGAAACCCGACCCGGCACTCCAGGCCGCGGTCACCCACGCCCACCTGCGCGACTGGTACCGCGAGCGCGACCTGCTCCCCAGCGGCATCGAGACCGTCGTCCCCGCCGACAGCACCCTGAACGACACGGTGACGCGCGTCCTGCGCGAGACGGGGCTCGACGGCGTGGCGCCCATCGACCGCTGAGAACGCGCACGCCGCTCAAGGCTGGACCGCCGCCGAACCGCCTAGTTGGTCCCCGCCGTGAGTTCCCCGAACAGCCTGCCCGCCGCCTCGGACGTGAACTGGCGCCGGAGTTCGGCCCGGGCGACCCGCTTGCGGAACTCCCCTTCGTGGGTGGTGTCACCGGCGTTGTGCATGACGTCGGTGATCCAGGTCGCGAAGGCCTGGTAGTTCCAGATGTGGGGCAGGCAGGTGTCCGAGTAGCTGTCGAGCAGGCTCGTGTCGCCGTGCTCGGCGTGGTGGATGACGGCGCGGGCGAAGACCTCGGCGTCGTGGAGGGCGAGGTGGATGCCCTTGGCGCTCATCGGGGGGACGATGTGGGCCGCGTCGCCGAGGAGGTACAGCCTGCCGTGGCTCATCGGCTCGACGACCACACTGCGCAGCGGGACGATCTGCCTGGTGACGATCTCGCCGGTCGGGACCGGGATGCCGAACCGGGCCTCCAGCTCGCTCCGGACGCGATCGTCCGGCCACTGCTCGACGGTGTCGTCGACGCCGCACTGCAGGTAGATACGGCTGGCCCGCTCCCCGCGCGGGATCATCCCGGCGAGGCCGCGCGCGTGGATCGCCATGCCGGACGGGTTCGCCGGGACGGCCGCGAGGACGCTGAGCCAGGAGTATCCGTACTCGTGGGAGTACTCGGTCAGGGCGTCGGCGGGGACGGAGCGGCGGCTGACGCCGTGGAAGCCGTCGCAACCGGCGATGTAGTCGCAGTCGAGGACCCTCGTCGCACCGTCGGCGTCCCGGTAACGGACGTACGGCCGCTCGCCGTTGACGCCCTCCAGGTTCTCCAGCGCCACGTCCGCCGCCTCGTACCGCAGCTCCCCGCCGTCGCGCAGGAAGACGTCGGTGAGGTTGCGCACGAGGACCTGCTGCGGGCAGTACAGGCTCTCGTTGTCGTCGTCCACCTCGATCGGCATCGCCTCCCCGTCGATGAAGAAGGCGCCCTCGCTCTCCGGGACGGAGTCGCCCTCCAGCACCTCTTCGAGCCCCCACTCGCGGAACATGCGCACCCCGAAACCGTCGATGGTCCCGGCCCGTTGGCGCTGCTCGACGTAGGCGCGGCTGTGCTTCTCCAGTACGACGCAGCCGACGCCGTTGCGCAGCAGGAAGTTGCCGAGCGCCAGCCCGGCGACGCCGGCTCCGACGATGGCGACGGTGGTGTGTTCGCGTGTTGCGGTCATGGGTGTACGAGCCTCCGTGCTCAGAGCGATGGGCCGGGCACGCCGGGGCGTGAACGACCGTGCCGCCCGGGGGTGTTGCCGGGCGACCCACCACCACTCTGGAGCCCGGTGGAGGCCCCGAACCACCGGTGACGGGACAGCGAATGCCGAAAAGCCGCCAACTCTCCTGAGGGGGTGGGAGCTACTTCGCCCCGCCTCGCAGATCCGCCTGGTACCGCCCCGGCGTCTGCCCCACCACCTCCGTGAACGCGTCGATGAAGCTGGACGGGTTGGACCACCCGCACACCATCGCCGTGTCGGTGACCGACAGGCCGTTCGTGAGGTGGGCCAGGGCGTGGTGGATGCGCAGGGTCGTACGCCAGCGGTGGAAGCTCATCCCCAGCTCGGCGCGGAACAGGCGACTCAGGGTCCGCTCACTGGCCCCCGCCCTCCGGCCCAAGTCGGCGAGGGTGACGGCCCGGGCGGGGTCGGCGTGCAGCAGGTCGGTGACGACGCGGAGCCGGTCGTCCCGGGGTTCGGGCAGGTGCAGGGACTGTTCGGGGGTGTCGGACAGCTCGTCCACGACGACGCCGAGCAGACGCGCGTGGGCGCCGGGGCGACTCTCGGGCCGGTCGCCGGTCAGCGCGAGGACCGCCTCGCGCAGGAGCGGGCTCACCGCGAACACGCAAGGTTGACCGGTGAGTTCGCCGCACAGTTCGAGCGGGACGGTGAGCAGGCGTACGTCGGTGCGGCCGTAGAAGCGGTGGGAGTGGGCGAAGCCCGGCGGTGTCCAGGTCACGCGGTGGGCCGGGGCGACCCACGTACCGCGCTCGGTCGTGGTGGCCAGCGCACCGGCGGCGGCGTAGACGAGCTGGCCGTGGTCGTGCGCGTGCGGGCCGAGGTGGAAGCCGTGCGGCAGCCATCCGGCCCCTTGAGGGGGCACCCGCACCGGCTCCGAGGACTCCGGGAACTCCACGGGCTCCACGGGCTCCACGGGCTGGCGATTTTTCGGCATCGGACGGCACTTTACCGACGACCGACGACCGGCGACCGGCGACCCGCGATCCCCGCCCGCACGAGCCGCCGAATACCACAAATGGAATACCTCTCAATGGCGGAACACGTGAAACCAACCCGTTCAGTCGACGGGAAATCCCTTCCTCCGTCCCTACCCTGTGAGCGGATCGGCGAGAAACGGAAAATGGGACGGAAATCCCCAACGGGGCGGAAATCCCCTCTCTCACTCCAGGAGTTCACGCGTGAACGACCAGAAGAATGCGAACGAATTCCCCCGGCGTCAATTCGTCGCACTCTCGGGCGCCGTCGGTGCCACCGCGCTCCTGACGGGCGCGGCGGCCACCGTGAGCACGTCCGCGGCGGCGGGCCCGGCGTCGGGCGGTGGCCCCTCGCCCCACCCCTCGTGCTCCACCGCCCCTCCCGGAGGGGGCGTGACCTGCCCGCCTACCTCGCTCCAGTCCCTCTGCGGCAGCCCCACCGACGACGACCCGCTGTGGCACGACGTCCAGTACTGCACGCAGGGGATCGTTCCTCCGCCGCCGCAGCTCACGCCCGACTGCCTGGTGATGACCCCGCATTACATCATTCTGCACGGCGCGCCCAGGAACACGCACAACTATCTCACGCTGCCCACCTGCCGGATCACCGGTATCGAATGCCCGTTTATCCACACCGACGCGGCGCCGAACTACTGGCACGAGGCATGGGAGAACGCGCGGAGCGGAGGAAACGTCCCCGTACAGGCCCCGTACATCGGGTTGGGAATCAATTCACAGGGCGCCCGCCGCCTCCAGCAGCTGCACATTCACATGGCCGCCGTCCGGGAGAGCACCCAGCGGCGGCTGCAGCAGCTCGAGGCGGACGGCCGCATGGCCACCCAGCCCTCGGCCTGGGCCGACACGGCCAACCAGGCACCCGTCTCGGGACCGGCGGGCAGCGGCGACCGCGTGTACCGCATCCTCCGGCTCCCCAACCTCCGCGACAACCTCTTCACACTCCTCTACCAGAACGTGGTCCGGCCGAACTCGCTGAACATGGCGGACCAGACCCTGATCGTGGTCCCGAAGATCACGTCCACCGGCTTCGCGGGCACCTTCTACGTCCTCAACAGCGACACGTCGATCCACGACGGCACGAGCACCTGCGACTACCTGCTGGTCTACGGGTGACGCAGCTGCGACCGACGTACCTGCCGGTGTCCGGCAGATGCCTTCCCGCCGACGGCGCGCTGCTCTCTCGCCGGAGCGGCCGGGGCCCGGAGGCCACCGGATGCAGGCCGCCCGTTTCTGGGTGACCGTGGTCGGAGTGCGGTCGTCGCATCGCCGGAGAGCCATGAGCGGCCTCGCCGGCGGGCGACAGGGCACGCGATGTCGATGCCGAGGAGGAACTGTGGCCATGTCCAAGGATCCGAACGAGCACGAAGGACCGGCGGACGGCGGCGCGGCGGGCGAGCCGGGCGTGCACGACGGAGGCGCGGACGGCAGCGCCGAAGGTCCCGGCGACGGCGGTGCCGCGGGCGAGCCCGGCCACCACGACGGAGGCGCCGACGGCAGCGCGGACAGCGGCGCCGAGGGACCGGCGGACGGTGGCGCGGCCGGGGTACCGGGTGTCCATGACGGCGGTGCCGATGGCGGGGCAGAGGGTCCAGGCGACGGCGGCGCGGCGGGCGAGCCCGGCCACCACGACGGAGGCGCCGACGGCAGCGCGGACAGCGGCGCGGACGGCAGCGCGGACGGCAGCGCGGACGGCGGCGCGGACAGCGGCGCCGGCTCTTGACCGACTTCCGGCCCGGCTCCCGGAATCCCGGCACCCCCACGGGCGCCGGGATTCTGGAGCGCCGGCTGACCGGCCTCGGCTTCGAGGACTTCGCGCGGAACGTCTGGTCGCGGACCGCGCTGCTCACCCGGGGCGCGAGCGACTTCTCGGACGTGTTCGACGCCGGTGCCGTGGACGAACTGGTCTCGCGCCGGGGGCTGCGCACCCCGTTCCTGCGCGTCGCCAAGGACGGCGCCGTGGTACCCGAGTCGTCCTTCACGTCGCCCGGCGGAGTCGGTGCCACCATCTCCGACCAGCTCGACGACACGGCGCTGTGGCGGCTGTTCGCGGATGGCGCCACGCTCGTCCTCCAGGCGCTGCACCGCACATGGGCGCCCGTCGGCGACCTCTGCGCCGCGCTGAGCACGGAACTGGGACACCCGGTGCAGGCCAACGCCTACGTCACTCCCCCACAGAACCAGGGCTTCGACCATCACTACGACGTCCATGACGTCTTCGTCGTCCAGATCCAGGGCAGCAAGCGCTGGCTCGTCCACGAGCCCGTCCACCCGGACCCGCTGCGCGAGCAGCCGTGGACCGATCACCGGGCCGCCGTGGCCGAGGCCGCGAAGGGGCCCGCGTACATCGACACCGTGCTCGAACCCGGAGACGTGCTCTACCTCCCGCGCGGCTGGCTGCACGCCGCCCGGGCGAAGGGCGAGGTCTCGGTCCACCTCACGCTGGGCGTCCACGTGTGGACGCGCCACGCGCTGGCCGAGCAGCTCGCCGAGGCCGCGCTGACGGCATTGCGCGAGGACCCGGAGATGCGCGCCTCGCTGCCGCTGGGCCTGGACGGGACGGCGGAGGCGATCGACGCGGTCCGCGAACGCCTCACCGCCGCCGTCGCCGGAACGGACTCCGCGCCGCTGCTCCACCGGAGCAGACGAAGCCAGGGGCGTCCGGCACCCCTGGGCCCGCTGTCCCAGCTCGCGGCCGTCGAGAGCCTCACTCCCGACTCCCCGCTGCGGCTGCGCGAGGCGCTGGAAACCCGGCTGGAGGGGGAACGCCTGATGACACGGGTCGGCTGGCTCGACTTCCCGGAGACCGACCTGCCCGCCGTGACCGGCCTGCTCGACGGTGAGGTCCGTACGGCCGGTGAACTCGGCCTCGCGCTCGCCGGGCGGCTGCTGCGGGCGGGCGTACTGGTACCCGCCGGACAGTAGCCACTCCGGTGACCGGCACAGACCGCTTCTTCTGCGCGGACGCCGCCCGGATACGCGGCGACTCGCTCGCGGGCACCGCGCCGCGCGGTGCCGTCTGGGTGCTCATCGAGTACCGCGGCGGCTGGCCGTCCAACGGCTTCGACGGCCTCGGCCTCGCCCCCGAGGTCAAGGCCCTCGTCTGGTCCGCCGCCCACGCCGTCCGCGCCCGGATCCTGCTGGTCAGACGCCTCGCCCGCCCCAGACCCGACGGCCCCGGCCGGTGGGCCGTACTGCACTACGAGCGCACCGGCGCGTACCGCCAGCGCTGGGGCACCTGGACCCGCGACGAGGACCTGGCCGAGACGGCCGACGCCCTCCAGAACCCCGGCCAACTCGACCACCCGCCCGTCGTCCTGGTCTGCGTCCACGGCCAGCACGACATCTGCTGCGCCGTACGCGGCCGTCCCGTGGCCCGCGCGCTCAGCGAGCGCTGGCCGAACCTGGTGTGGGAATCCACCCACGTCGGCGGCGACCGGTTCGCCGCCAACGTCGTCCTCCTGCCCGACGGCGTGTACTACGGCCGCCTCGACGCCGCGTCGGCCGTCGAGGTGGTCGGGGAACACCTGGCGGGCCGCGTCCAGGCGGACCACCTGCGCGGCTACACCGACCTCACTCCCCCACAACAGGTCGCCGTCGCGGCCCTGCTCGCCCGCTTCGGCCCGGCCGCCCGGCACGCCTACACCGTCACCGACACCACCCGCGACGGCGACGACTGGCGCATCCGCGTCGAACTCCACGCGCCCCGCCCCACGGCCTTCGACCTCACGCTGCGCGCCCGCCACACGGCGCCGTACCGGCTGACGTGCCGGGGCCTGGCGCCGCACCCGACGGTCGGTTATGAGGTGACGTCGATCAAGTCCGTCTGACGAACAGGGCTGTTACGGCCGGGGCGGCGACGGCGACGGCGACGGCGACGGCGACGGCGTGGAGCGTACGACGCGGAATCCCACGTCGTCGATCCGGAACGTCGGATGACTGCGCCGCCGCACCGATGCCCGGCAACTCCAGTGCTCGTCGGCCCATCCACCGCCACGGAGCACCCGATAGGTGCCGTACACCTCGGCGTCGTAGACGTCCCAGCACCAGTCCCAGACGTTGCCCAACATGTCGTACAGGCCCCAACCGTTGGGCCGCTTGCCGCCGACGGGGCGGAGCTGGCCGCCCGAGTTGCCCTGGTACCAGGCGACTTCGTCGAGCGGGCCGTACCGCGGGCCGGTGGTGTCCGCGCGGCAGGCGTGCTCCCACTCGGCCTCGGTCGGCAGCCGGTAACCGTCGGCGGAGGTGTCCCATTCGGGGGCATCGGCATGGGCATCGGCGTCTACGGGGAGGCGATAGGCAGATGTCAGCCCTTCACTCCGGGACAGCGCGTTGCAGAACCGGACCGCGTCCCACCACGAAACGCCCTCGACGGGCAGCCGGTCACCCCGGGCGCTGCTCGGCCGCCGACCGGTGACCTGCGCGTACCACGCCTGCGTGACCGGGAACGCCGACATCCGAAACGGCGCGACCTCCACCGCCCAACTGCGCCGCGTCCGCCGGTCCGACAGAGTCACCCGCCCCGCCGGGACGGCCACCATCGGACTTTCTGCCCCCATGTCCACGACGGAGCACCCTACCGACGCCGTCGACGGGGATCACGCCCGGCGTTCACCGGGTGAGCTTGAGCCCGATCACGCTTCCGACGATCAGAGCCAGGAACACCAACTTCGGCGCACTCACCGACTCACCCCCGGTGAGCATCGCGTAGAGCACGGTGAGCACGGCGCCGATCCCCACCCACACCGCGTAGGACGTACCGATGGGCAGATCCCGCGTCGCGTACGCCAGCCCGCCCATGCTCGCGGCGAGCGCCACGACGAAGACCAGTGACGGGACGAGTCGGCTGAAGCCCTCCGACTTCCCCAGGGCGGTGGCCCAGACGGCCTCCAGAGCACCCGATACACAAAGAACGAGCCATGCCACGACAGCCTCCCGTGGGCCGTCTTGTCGCACACCGGGTACGGCACCCCTCGTCCGGAAGCTCCCAGTTCGGGGCTCCGGCTCAAAGTTTCACACCGGGCGCGGGTTGGCAATCCGACGCCAGGACCGCTGGAAGCACTCGGCCACCGGACTAGGTTGAGCGCATGACGAGCCTCGCTCACCCCCAGCTGTCCGGACTGGGACGGAACCCGGCAGCCCCTCAGGACGTCCTGGTCCGCCTGGCCGCACACAAGGCCGGCCGGCACGGGATGGCGCTGCGTCAGGGGCGGCTGGCGGACGCCGTGGTCGAGGCCCTGCTGACGCACGGAGACGGCGACACGGCCGTGGGCCTTCACGGTGACCGGATCTCCCCGGAAATGCGCCGAAGGATCGCGGAACATCCCGACCCGGCGATCCGTGACGCGTACGCCGACTTCGTCCGCGACATGGTGGACCGCAAGGTGCCGATGGGCGTCGACGACCTGGAGGAGGCCTACGGCCTGCCCCGGACGGCACTCGTCCGCGCACCGAGTCCGAGCCTGCGCGCCGCGGTCGCACGAGCCTGGCACGACCGGCCTCTCGCCGTACAGGCGGACCTGCTCGCCGACCCGGAACCACAGGTCCGCGCAGCCGCCACCGAGCACGGGCTACCGGGTGTCCCGCCCGAGTGGAGGGAGCGCTGCCTCGCCGACCCCGCCGTGCGCGTCAACGTGGCGCGCTACGTCCCCCTCACATCGGAGCAGTTCGCGCGGCTCATGCGGAGCGAGGACGAAGAGGTCGTTCAGGCTGTCGCCGGAAACCCTCATCTGCCGGCGGAGACGGTCGCTCGCCTACTGGACATCGACGACCCGCTCGTACGGGTCGCGGCCGCGCAGAGCCGCCACGTGGACGCCGAAACCCGGGACCGCCTGTACGCACGCGTGGAGGCGGAACGCGCCGACGGAAACACCGATGCCGAGATCGCCCTGTGGTGGAACTTCGCCGAACCGTCCTGGCTGCGCGAAGCGCCCCTCGACGAACGGCTGACCTACCTGGACTGCCCGCACACACCATTCCGGCGCGTACTGGCCTCCTGCCACGACCTCCCCGAAGAGGCATGGAGTCGGCTGGACAGCGACCCGGACCTCGGCGTCCGCCGTACGGCCGCGCGCCGACCGGACACGCCACCGGAAGTCCTGGAAGAGCTGGTACGCGCACACGGGGACGTATTCCACATCCGACCGCTACTCGTCGACCACCCCAACTTCCCCCGTCACACACTGCGCACGTTCGTCGACGAACCGAACCCGAATGTGCGCTGCGTCGCCCTGCAAGACCCTGCACTGCCTGTGCAGGACCTTCAGCAACTCGCCGCTGCCGCCGAGCCGTTCCTGCGCGGCGGGGTCGCCCGCCATCCCAACATCCCGGACGCGCTGCTGGAGCAACTGCTCTCCGACCCGGACCCCCATGTGGCGGACGATGCGGCTGCCAACTCGGCGCTGGGGCTGGACCGGATGTATCGAATCCTCGCTGCTGCGGACTTGTAACCGCCGGGGCTTCGCTGCGTCCTGGGTGGTCACGTCTGGTCGTCGTCCTCCGGCTCTCCGCCGAAGGGGGGAGGGTCGGATTCAACGAGGGCCGTACTGATCCGCAGGCACCCGTCCGTGCCGAACAGCTCGATCAACTGCGACAGATGGGCTCGGGCCGCGCTGCGACCAGGGGCCACTTCGTCACTCACCCGCGCCCCTCCAGCTCCGCCCACACGACCTTCCCCCAGCGGCGCTCATCCGTCCCCCAGTTCGCCGCCAACGCCGCCACAAGGGCCAGGCCACGCCCGCCCTCCTCGTCGTCCTTCGGCGTACACGGCTCGGGCAGCACGCGCGAGAAGTCCGCCACGGCCACACGAACCGTGCCCGGCGCGGTGCGCTCCACCACCACGCGGATGGACTCCCGCCGGGCATGCCGCACGGCGTTGGCCACCAACTCGGAGACGACCAGGGCGCCGTTCTCGGCCAACTCTTCCAAGCCCCAGCAGGAAAGGGCGGCATTCGTGAGGCGCCGGGCGGTGGCGGCGCTCTCGGGTTCGCGTGGCAGGTTCTCGCTGTAGCCGGGGTGCCCTGTCTGGCGGGCGCGCGTTGTGGGTTGCGGCATGTCGGTCTGCTCCCTGGGGACGGCCGGGCGCCGGGACCGGTCGCACAGCCGCCGGGGCGCTGTCCGCTCATGTAAGCGACATGCAAAGAGCGTTGACAGGGGCGCAACGTCCCACTTTCTCCACTTTATTCGCCGACCCCCAGGAACTCCGCCAACAGCCGTAGCCCCGGCGGGTGGTTGGGGAGTGCCCACAGGTCACGCACGATGGCGACGGCCAGCGTGTGGTGTTGCATCCACGTCGGCGCCACCCGGCGCAGGGACTCCAGGGTCTTCACCGCCCCGGCCGCGTCCCCGATGTCGGTGTGGGCCCGGGCCACGTCCAGCAGCAGCCACGTCCGCCAGGACGGCGGGGTGTCCTTGCTCAACCGCATCCCCTTGGCCAGGGCCAAGGCGTCTTCCGGGTGTCCGTACTGAACGGCGAGACGGACCCGTTCGATGCGTACCGACGACGGGCTGAAGACGCTGACCATGCGGTTGTCGCCACCGTCGGGGAGCTTGGAGACGCGAGCGGCTTCCTTCTCCGCCGTCTCCATCATCGCCGCCGCGCGCTCGTAGTCACCGCTCCGCGCGGCCGACGTAGCGGCGCTCATGATCAGGGCGCCCCACACCTTCAGGCCGTCGGCAGTCTCGTCGCGGCCCGCGTTCACCATGTCGTCAGCGGCACGGAGGGCGATACTCAGCGCGTCCTCCAGGCGTCCCTGCCTCTGATAGGTCCACGCGGTCGAGTTGACGATCATCGGCAGAAGCAGCGGGTCGGACGAACGCCCCGCGGCGTCCATGGCGCGCTCCAGACTCGTCAGCGCAAGGTCCGTCTTGCCCATCCGCACCGCGACATGTCCGGCGAGCTGAAGCGCCTTGCCCAGGGCCGCGAAACCGGCCCCTCGGCCGTCCTCGTCGTCCGACGCCGTGGCAGTGCGCGCATCCGCGAGCAGGTCCGGCAGCGCCTTCATCACCGTGTCGAACTCGGCGGCGTGATACCGCGTCCAGCCCTCCGCGATCCGCTCCCGGAGCCGGTCCAGCGAGAAGTCGGAGCCCGGCGGCTCAGGTTCGGGCCCCCACAGCACGGGCATGACGGCCCTGCGAACAGCCACGAAGCGCGGGCCGTCCGTCTCACCCGTGGAAACGGCGGGCGGGTCACCGAGCAGCGTGGTCAACTCGACACCGAGACCGTTGGCCAGCGCGTGCAGGATGGGGAGGCGGGCCGAGTGCCTCCGCCCCTCTTCGAGTTGGCGAACCACATCGACGGACACCTGGGAGCGCTCGGCCAGCTCTTCTTGCGTCAAGGAGGCCAAATGACGCAAGCGGCGCAGGGTCCGTCCCAGGTCCTCGTTTGCCACGCAGTCACCGTACGCTGCCACGATCGACGGAGAGCGCCGCCGAGGACAACGCCCGCAGCGTCGCCCGTACCGCCCACGCCCCGTCCGCCAGACCGACCGAATGGAGCCAGGCCCGATGACCTCCACAGTGCGCTTACGCCACTACGGCCACGACGACTTGCCCAAGATCCGGCAGACGTTGCTGGACGTGCACGACGATGTCTACGCCGCCGAAATGGAGAACGAGTTCAACCAGCGCTTCGCCTGGTTCGTGGATCACTGGGGTGGTCACCCGGACTTCTCCTGCGTCATCGGCTACGACGGCGACGAGGTGGTGGGCTTCGCCTACGGGGCTCCCGCGACCGACGGCCGGGAGTGGTGGCGGGACCACATGGAGACGGCTCCGGCGCGTACGGCCACCTTCCACTTCTCGGAGCTCATGGTGCGTGAGCAATGGCGGAAGACGGGTACCGCCGAACAACTGCACCGGGCGCTGATGGAGCCCCGGGCCGAAAGCCTGGCGGCACTCCTGGTGGACGTGACACACCCGAAGGTGGAGGCCCTCTACGCGTCCTGGGGGTACCGGAAGGTAGGCGAGCGTCAGCCGTTCCCCGACTCCCCGGTGTACGCCGTGATGATCGCGGACCTGCCGCTGTCCTGAGCGGAGCGGAACGGCTGCACGACGGAAGTGAGCCGCGTTCTCGGTAACGTGATCACCTGCCGCATGGAGTTCCCATGTGCCGGAGATTGACGAGGCCGCGATGAGTGAACCGACGAAACCCAAGGTCGACATCCCGGAGGGCGACGCTCCGACCGAGCTGACCGTCCGGGACCTGGTCGTCGGTGACGGGCCCGAGGTGAAGCCGGGCATGGTGGTCAGGGTCCACTACGTCGGGGTGACCTTCGAGTCCGGGAAGGAGTTCGACGCCTCCTGGGACCGGGGTGAGCCGTACAAGTTCGCCCTGGGCAGCGGCAAGGTCATCAAGGGCTGGGACCGGGGGGTACGGGGGATGAGGGTCGGCGGTCGCCGCGAGATCATCATTCCCCCGCGCCTCGGCTACGGCAATCAGTCGCCCTCGCCATTGATCCCGCCGGGCTCGACCCTGGTCTTCGTGGTGGATCTGCTGGACTCGTACTCCAGCACAACGGGGTGGAGCAAGGGTCAGTAGCCCTGACCGCTCCTGCCGACGACGTGCTGCGCCACCCTCCCGGGGGGGCGCGGCCGCCCCGGCCCTCTGGGCCCGATGGCCACGCCCATACAGATGGCCACGCCCATACAGGGAGGCCATGCCCCGCGGGCCCGCGCCCACGGCCCCGGTCGACGTGCGGCGACGGTCACCGCCCGCCATGCTGGTGACAGGCCCCGCGGCGTCCGGCCGCTCGTACGGCGAAACCCGTACGAGCTGCTCAAGGCTGTGGACGAGAGACAGCTGTCGGTGAGGATCGTTCACCGGCGGGCCCGTTCGCGGTCTCGCACGGAACTCGTCAGCGGGTCGGGGTCGGCATCGACGACGGACCGCGCCCCGGCGGTACTCCGACGTCACGGCCGTGTCCTTGCCGATCCGTCGCGTACCTCGCGCGTGGGGCCGAAGCCGGTTCGTCGAGGAAGGACAGGCCATGCCCCAGGAAGTGCGCGGCGTCGTCGTGCTTGCGAAGAACGATCCCGTTCGGGTCGAGACGATCGTGGTCCCGGACCCCGGGCCCGATGAGGCCGTGGTGAAGATCCAGGCCTGCGGTGTCTGCCACACCGACCTGCACTACAAACAGGGTGCCATCACCGACGATTTCCCCTTCCTGCTCGGCCACGAGGCCGCCGGTGTCGTGGAGTCGGTCGGAGAGGGCGTCACAGAGGTGGCGCCGGGGGACTTCGTCATCCTCAACTGGCGGGCGGTGTGCGGAAACTGCCGCGCCTGTCGGCGTGGCGAGCCCCAGTACTGTTTCAACACCCACAACGCGAAGCAGAAGATGACCCTCGCCTCCACCGGGCAGGAGCTGACCCCGGCCCTCGGTATCGGCGCCTTCGCGGAGAAGACCCTCGTTGCCGCCGGACAGTGCACCAAGGTGGACTCGGCCGCGTCCCCGGCGGTGGCCGGACTCCTCGGCTGCGGCATGATGGCCGGCATCGGAGCCGCGATCAACACCGGAAACGTCGGCCGGGGAGACTCCGTCGCCGTCATCGGCTGCGGTGGCGTCGGTGACGCGGCGATCGCCGGAGCGCACCTCGCCGGTGCGTCGAAGATCATCGCCGTCGACCTCGACGACCGGAAGCTGGAGAAGGCGCGCACACTGGGTGCCACCGACACCGTCAACTCCTCGAAGACCGACCCGGTCGAGGCCATCCGGGAACTCACCGACGGCCATGGCGCCGACGTCGTCATCGACGCGGTCGGCCGCCCCGAGACGTACAAGCAGGCGTTCTACGCCCGCGACTTGGCCGGCACCCTCGTCCTCGTCGGTGTCCCCAGCCCCGAGATGACGCTCGAACTGCCGCTGCTGGACGTCTTCTCGCGCGGCGGCTCCCTCAAGTCCTCCTGGTACGGCGACGCGTTGCCCTCCCGGGACTTCCCGACGCTCATCGACCTGCACCTGCAAGGACGCCTGCCCCTGGACGAGTTCGTCACCGAGACCATCCAGATGGACGAGGTGGAGAAGGCGTTCGAGCGGATGAAGGAGGGTGACGTCCTGCGCTCGGTGGTGGTGCTGTGATGGCTCCCCGCATCGAACGCCTGGTCACGTCGGGCCAGTTCACCCTCGACGGCGGCACGTGGGACGTCGAGAACAACGTGTGGATCGTCGGCGACGACGACGAGGTCGTCGTCATCGATCCCGCCCACGACGCGGAGGCCATCCTCCGCGCCGTCGGCGACCGCAGGGTCACCGACATCATCTGCACCCACGCCCACAACGACCACATCAACGCGGCCCCGGCCCTCGCCGAGCTCACCGGCGCCCCCATCCGGCTCCACGCCGACGACGTGCCGCTGTGGCAGGAGACCCACCCCGACCGCGCCCCCGACTCCCACCTCGTCGACGGCCAGGTCCTTCAGGCCGCCGGCACCGGCCTCACCGTCCTCCACACCCCCGGACACGCGCCCGGCGCCGTCTCCCTGTACGCCCCCGACCTCGGCGTCGTCTTCACCGGCGACACCCTCTTCCAGGGCGGCCCCGGCGCCACCGGACGGTCGTACTCCCACTTCCCGACGATCATCGACTCCGTCCGCGACCGGTTGCTCAGCCTGCCCCCGGACACCAAGGTCCTCACCGGTCACGGCGATTCCACGACCATCGGCGCCGAGGCACCCCACCTGGAGGAGTGGGTCGCACGCGGGCACTGACCGGCCTGGCTACGGCCCCCACGCCCCGGGCGCACGAAAGGCATGGCTCGACGGACGCGACGGCTTTCCGAAGGCGCGCGCAATCAGTCGTTCGCGCTCGGAACGGCCGTCCCCGTGCTCGCCCAGCTGGCGAGCAGGCCCAGGGCCTCCCTCGCCGGGGAGTCCGGTTCGGGGGTGTAGAAGTTGAGGCGCAGCCCGGGATCGGCCGGCAGTTCCATCGCCTCGTAGGGCAGGGCGAGATCGCCGACCAGCGGGTGGTGGAGGTTCTTGACGCCGGTGCGGTGGAACTTCACGTCGTGGCGGGCCCACCGGCGAGCGAAGTCGCCGCTTCTGGAGGTCAGTTCACCGATCAGGTCGGTGAGCGCCTTGTCGTGGGGCGCCCGGCCCGTCTCGGTGCGCAGGAAGGCGACGGCGTCGTCGGCCCCCTTGTCCCAGTCGACCCAGAAGTCCTTGCTCGCGGGGTCCAGGAACATGAAGCGGGCGCTGTTGGCCGGCCCGCGCTGGGCGAACAGCGGCGAGTCGAAGAGAGGTGCGTACAGCGCACGTCCCAGCGTGTTGGCGGCCAGGATGTCGAAGCGCGCGTTGCGTACGTACGCGGGCACGTCGGTCATCGAGTCCAGCAGTCGCAGGATGGTGGGCCGCACACGGGACGCCGTCACCGTGGGGCGCCGGCCCGAGGGCGTCGCCGCGCGGGCCAGGTCGTAGAGGTGGGTGCGCTCGGCCTCGTCGAGTTGCAGGGCGTGGGCGAGGGATTCCAGCACCGAGTCGGAGGCGCCGGAGAGATTCCCGCGCTCCAGACGGACGTAGTAGTCGACGCTCATGCCCGCGAGCAGCGCGACCTCCTCTCGCCGCAGGCCGGCGACGCGGCGGTTGCCGCCGTAGACCGGCAGTCCGGCCTGCTCGGGGGTGATCCGGGCACGCCGGCTGCTCAGGAACTCGCGGACCTCGGCGGCCACGCTCTTCTTGCTGCTGTCTGCCATGGTCAGATCCCTGGGACTTCTTCCCGTAACGGTGTTCACGGACGGCCCCGCGCCTCGGCCCGTCCCCACGTGACGAACCGCCGACCAGTGCCGGGCCCGGGGTCGGCGGCGCGCGAGGACTCCACTCGTCCGGCGCGGGCCTCGCGCTGCCCACTTCACCGTAGATCCGTCGGCGAGGACCTGCGAGGTACTGCCATTACCTGGAAGAGCAGTGACTCTCACCTGCGTGCCGGTGCGCGTTTCCATGGAGAAGGCCGAGGACGGGAAGTCCGGGCCCGAACCCGAATCCGACCCGAAGGAACACCGTGCGCGCAGCACTCATGTACACGGCAGGCGACGTCCGCGTCGAGGACGTGGCCGACCCGGCTCTGAAGGAACCCACCGACGCTGTCGTGCGCATCACCACCGCCTGCGTGTGCGGCAGTGATCTGCACCCCTACCACTCCATGCCGCGCTCCGGCGGCCCGGTCCGCATGGGGCACGAGTTCATCGGAGTGGTGGAGGACATCGGCCGTGAGGTCGGCACGGTGAAGAAGGGTGATCTGGTCGTCGCGCCGTTCGCCTACTCGGACGGCACCTGTGAATTCTGCCGGGCCGGGCTGCAGACCTCCTGCGTGCACGGCGGCTTCTGGGCCAGGGACGGTGTCGACGGCGGCCAGGGACAGGCGGCGCGGGTACCGCTGGCCGACGGCACCCTGGTCAAGCTCCCCGTCGGCGCCGACGACGCGCTCATCCCCTCCCTGCTCACCCTCTCCGACGTGCTGGGCACCGGTCACCACGCGGCCGTACGCGGCGGGGTGAAGCGGGGCAGCACCGTCACCGTGATCGGGGACGGCGCGGTCGGCCTGCTCTCCGTGCTCGCCGCCCGGCGGCTGGGCGCCGAGCACATCGTCCTCATGGGCCGGCACACGGCCCGCACCGACCTCGGCCGCGCGTTCGGTGCGACTGACGTGGTCGCCGAGCGCGGCGCCGAGGGCATCGAGAAGGTCCGCGAGCTCACCCGCGGCGGCAGCGGGATCGTCATCGAGGCGGTCGGACACCGGCCCGCCTACGAGCAGGCCTACGGCGTGGTCCGCCCCGGCGGCACCATCAGCCGCGTGGGTGTACCCCAGTACGAGGAGGCCCCGGTCGGCTTCGGCAGTCTGTTCGGCGGCAACATCACCCTGACCGGCGGCCCCGCCCCGGCCCGCGCCTACATCGACGAGCTCCTCCCCGACGTCCTGGAAGGCCGCATCGAGCCCGGCCGGGTCTTCGACCGCACCGTCGCTCTCGACGACATCGCCGAGGGTTACCGGGCGATGGACGCGCGTGAGGCCCTGAAGGTGCTGGTGCGGCCGTGAGCCACTCGGTGACCACCACCGCACGACGCGTGCCGGGGGCTGCGGCCGACGAGCCGGAGCGGGGACCGGTCCATGCGAAGCTGATCCTGGCGATCATCTGCGTCAGCTACTTCATGGTCATCCTCGACAACTCGATCGTCTTCACCGGGCTGCCGCAGATCCGCTCCGCCATGGGGTTCTCCGAGACCGGCCTGTCGTGGATCACCAACTCCTACGTCCTGGTCTTCGGCGGGCTGCTGCTGCTCGGAGCCCGGGCCGGTGACCTGTTGGGACACCGCAGGGTGTTCGTGTTCTCCCTGGCCGTCTTCGCTCTCACCTCGCTCCTGGTCGGTGCGGCGCAGAGCCAGTGGTGGCTGATCGGCGCCCGGGCGCTCCAGGGCGTCGGGGCCGCGGTCCTGGCCCCGTCCGCGCTGTCCCTGCTCACGCGCAGCTTCCCCGAGGGCCGGGCACGGAACCGGGCGATGGCCGCCTACAGCGCCGTGGCCGGTCTCGGCGCCGCCCTCGGCCTGGTCGTCGGGGGACTGGTCGCGGACCTGATCTCATGGCGCGCCGGGTTCTTCCTCAACGTACCGATCGGCATCGTCATGATGGCGCTGGCTGTACGGTTCCTGCCGGAGACCGACCGCCGGCGCGGCCGCTTCGACCTCCCGGGGGCGCTCCTGGCGACCGGGGGCTCCACCGCTCTGGTCTTCGGCATCGTCGACGCCTCCGACATCGGCTGGACCGCCCCGGCCACCCTGATTCCGTTGGTGGCGGGTGCTGTGATGCTGGGGCTGTTCGTCCGGGTGGAGCGGCGGGCGGCGCAGCCGATCGTGCCGCTGCGGCTGTTCGCGAGCCGGGAGCGCAGCGGCGCCTATGTGATCCGGATGCTCTACATGGGCGCGATGATGGGCTTTTTCTTCTTCACCGCCCAGTTCGTGCAGAGCGTCTACCACTGGACACCGCTCCAGGCCGGTCTCGCCTTCCTGCCGATGACGCTGGTCAACTTCGTCTTCGCCGTCCAGGTACCGAAGCTGCTGGAGAGGTTCAGCAGGCCGCGGGTGCTCACCGCCGGGCTCGCCCTGACCCTGGTGGGCATGGTGTGGCTCAGCCGCCTCGGCCTGCACACCCCCTACCTGACCGGAGTGGCGCTGCCGATGGTGCTCATCGGTGCCGGCCAGGGACTGGCGCTGGCCCCGCTGACCTCCAGCGGCGTGGACGGTGTCGCCCCCGCGGACGCGGGGGCCGGCGCAGGCCTGGTCAACACCGTGCACCAGATCGGCAGCGCCCTGAGCCTGAGCATCCTCACCGCCGTGGCCGCCACCGTGTCCACCGGCCACGCGGCCGCCGACATCGCAGCCCGCTCGGGCGCCGCCCTGACCGGCTCGGCCGTCCTGCTCGCGCTGGCGGTCGTGGCCGTCCTGACCCTCGTCGTCGTGCCCTCACGGGCCACCCGTACCGAAAGGTCCCTGTGATGCAGAATCTCACCCTCAACAACGGCGTCCAGATGCCCGCCCTCGGACTCGGTGTCTTCCAGACCCCGCCGGACGAGACCCGGGCCGCCGTCACCGCGGCGCTCGACCTCGGCTACCGGCACATCGACACCGCCGCCGCGTACGGCAACGAGCGTGAAGTCGGCCAGGCCATCCGCGACTCCGCCGTACCCCGCGACGACATCTTCGTCGAGACGAAGATCTGGATCAGCGACTACGGCTACGACGAGACCCTGCACAGCTTCGACAAGAGCGCCGCCAAACTCGGCGTCGACCGGATCGACCTGCTGATCCTGCACCAGGCCCTCCCGTCGGACTTCGACAGGACCCTCGCCGCCTACCGCGCCCTGGAGAAGCTGCTGGCCGACGGCAAGGTCCGCGCCATCGGCGTCAGCAACTTCATGGTCGACCACCTGACCGCGCTGCTCGACGCCACCACCGTCGTCCCCGCCGTCAACCAGCTGGAGATCCATCCCTACTTCCAGCAGCGCGCCGTCCTCGACTTCGACGACCGGCACGGCATCCTCAACCAGGCGTGGTCGCCCATCGGCGGCATCACCTTCTATCCGGGGTACGGCGAGGACCGCCGCAGCGTCCTGGAGGACCCGGTCGTCACCGCGATCGCCGCGAAGCACGGCAAGAGCCCCGCCCAGGTACTGCTCCGCTGGGGCGTCCAGCAGGGCCGCTCGGTGATCCCCAAGTCGACCAAGCGGCACCGCATCGCCGAGAACATCGACATCTTCGACTTCGCACTCACCACGGACGAGATGGAAGCCCTCGACGCCCTGGAGACCGGCCGTCGGGGCGGCCCCGAACCGGCGGACGTCACCCTCGCCGCCTACGGACGCGCCATCCCCGAAGCCTGAAACCTCCCCCTGTCCCACTGAAGGAACCACCATGCCCACCACCGTCAACGCGTTCGGCGCCCACGAAGCCGGCAAGCCGCTCGCTCCCGTCACCATCGAGCGCCGCGATGTCGGTCCGCACGACGTCAAGCTCGACATCCTGTACTGCGGCATCTGCCACTCCGACATCAGCTTCGCCGGCGGCGCGTTCGGCCCGCTGCCCGTCAGCCCGCTCGTCCCCGGCCACGAGATCGTCGGCCGCGTCACCGAGACCGGCGCCGAGGTCACCCGCCACCGGGTCGGCGACCTGGTCGGCATCGGCTGCATGGCCAACTCCTGCCGCGAGTGTGAGAACTGCCAGGCAGGCCAGGAGCAGTACTGTCTCAAGGGCCACACTCTGGTCTTCGGCAGCCCCGACCCCGCCGAGCCCGGTACCCACACCCAGGGCGGCTACTCCGAAGCGATCGTCGCCCCCGAGGACTTCGTACTCCGCGTACCGGAAGGTCTCGACCCGGCCGCCGCCGCTCCCCTGCTGTGCGCCGGCATCACCGTCTACTCCCCCCTCAAGCGCTTCGGCGCCCGGCCCGGCACCAAGGTCGCGGTCGTCGGCCTCGGCGGCCTGGGCCACCTCGGCGTGAAGATGGCCAAGGCCATGGGCGCCGACGTGACCGTCCTGTCCCAGTCCGAAAGCAAGCGCGAGGCCGCAGCGGCACTGGGCGCCGACCACTACGCCGTGACCGGCGACGGCTCGGCCTTCACCGAACTGGCCAACACCTTCGACATCATCCTCAACACCGTCAGCGCACCCGTGTCCCTCCCCGACCACCTCGGCATGCTGCGCCTGCACGGCACCATGGTGAACGTCGGAGTGACGACGAAACCGATGCCGATGGAGGTCTTCCCCCTTCTCCAGAACGGCCGTTCCTTCGCGGGATCGCTGTTCGGCGGCATCGCGGAGACCCAGGAGATGCTCGACTTCGCCGCCGAGCACGGCGTGAGCGCCGACATCGAACTGATCGGCGCGCAGGACATCAACACCGCCTACGAGCGGATCCTCGCCTCCGACGTCCGCTACCGCTTCGTGGTCGACGGCGCGACCTTCGCCGGGCCGTGGCAGGCATGACCGGTCACCCACGTGAACTCCCGTACGAGGGCGCTGAGAGTCGCCCTCGTACGGGAGTGACCTGCGGCGGCGGTACCTCGGAGCGAAGCGCTGCACGCGGCGCGTGACCGCGGCGCCCGAGTGAGACTGACGGCATGGGTGCTCATACGCCCACCCCCTGGCAAGGAAACGAACATGGCAGTACAACCCCTGACCGTCCTGGTGGTCGGCGCCACCGGCAGCATCGGACGGCTCGTCGTGGCCGAGGCGATCGCCCGCGGACACGCCGTCCGGGCACTGGTACGTGACGTCGCGAAGGCCACTCAGGTGCTTCCCGCCGACGCCGATTTCGTCGCCGGCGACGTCACCCGGCCCGGGACACTCCCCGACGCGGTGGCCGGTGCCGACGCGATCGTGCTCACCCTCGGCTCCTTCGGCACAGGCGAGTCCTCGCCGGAGACGGTCGACTACGCAGGCGTACGCAACGTACTCACCGCCGTGACCTCCCTTGCCGACCCGCTGCCCCGCGTGGCGCTGATGACCTCCATCGGCGCCACCACCCGCAGCAGCGGCTACGGCCACCTGCTGGAGTGGAAGCGCCGCTCGGAGCGTCTGGTACGGGCCAGTGGTCTCGTCTACACCATCGTGCGGCCGGGCTGGTTCGACATGAACGGACCCGACGAACATCGGATGGTGTTCCTCCAGGGCGACCGCCGCCGCTCCGGCGGCCCCGCCGACGGACGTGTCGCGCGCACCGACATCGCACGGGTGCTGGTGGCAGCCCTCACCGCTCCCGGGGCGGCCGGCCGAACGTTCGAGATGGTGGCCGAACAGGGAGGCATGCAGGGCAACTTGGGGCCACTGTTCGCGGCACTGGACCAGGACCCGCCCGGCTCCCTGGACGCGGTGCGGGACGAGGCCAACATGCCGCTCGACGCCGAGCCGCAGCGGGTCCGCGACGACCTCGACGCCGTCCGGGCGCGCACCGCGTCCTGACGACAGCCCGGTCCTGCCGCGCAACACCCGCCACACAACAAGGAGTCAGCATGCCCCCCACACCCAGCCGGACGGACCGGGAGGACATCCTCCAGGTCCACCGCGCCTACCTGGACGCCATGGCCGAAGGAGACACACCGTCACTGGACGCCCTGCTCGACGACGGTTTCACCCTCACCCACATGACCGGATACGTGCAGCCCAAAGCCGAGTGGCTGGCCGGGATGAGGGCCGGGCAGTTCGTCTACCACTCCATCGACGAGGTGGACACGGCGCTCGATGCCGGCAACGAGGACGGCACGGCCCGGCTGACCGCCCGGACCGTGACCGACGCCAAGGTGTACGGAAGCCGGGCCCACTGGCGGTTGCTCCTGACCACCGAGTACGCGCGCCGCGACGACACGTGGATCCCCCTGAGAACGGTCGCCACGACGTGGTGAACGCCGACGGGCAACGATCCGTCGAATCCGGTGGACCCTTCCCCGACCGCGACACCATCGGCTGCGGGCCCAGCTGGATGCGGACGAGGTCCGCCCGGTCCCGGTGACAGATCGTGGTCGCAGACAGCGAGCAGCACGGCCACCCCCAAGAACGATCAAGGGGCCGTTTCAGATCTCCTCTGAAACGGCCCCTGAACCGCGACTTCGTAAAGTCGGGACGACAGGATTTGAACCTGCGACCCCTTGCCCCCCAGGAGTGGGGGCCAAGGGTATTTTCTGGATATAACAGACTTAATCAGGGTGGACAACGTGTGCAGCAGGCGCCGTCGTGCACCGTCGCGCACACCGTGTGGTCCCCAACTGGTCCCCACACGCGGCATGGCCGCAAGCCTGTACAGCCCTCCACCTGGCGCCGGACATCGAGGGATCCCTTGTCCAGGTCGGCCAGTCCGGCTGAGCGGCCGGCCCGGACGGCAGACCGTGATCCGTCGGGACGGCGATCGAGGGCTCAGAGGGGAAGGGACCCGATCTGCTGGCGGGCTCCGTCGAAGAGCATGCGGGCACGATTCCGGCGGAATTCCATGCCGATACGGTCGAGGTAGCTACGCCCGAGCGCGGAGGACCCCACGAGGAGCGATGCGGCGAGGTTCTTCGCGATGACGGCCGGCACCACCCACGGCAGCGCGACGGGGAGGCGGAGGTCCTCCAGACTCCGCTTGCCCAGGAAGTACCTCAGCATGCTCAGCAGGCGGGCCTGTGCATACCGTGCGCGCAGTGAGGTCAGCCGGCCGTGGTCAAGGTGTCGTTCACCGTCGACGATCGCCGCAGTCAGGGCCGCACCCGCCGGTGTCTGACCGTCCTGGGCGAGCAGCACGTGGTAGTTGAAGACGTTCTGCTCGCGCTCGGTGTCGAAGAGCCAGTCCTCGTTCACGCCGAGGAGCCAGCCGACGTATTTCCACAGGTGCATCACGGCGAGGGAGTCCTCGGCGCTGACGTGCCAGCCGAGGAAGCGGGCACCTAGGAGGAGGGTGCTGTTGAACAGTCCCAACGTGCCGGCCTGGTCGGCCTGGTTGATGGGGAGCCCCCATCGGTCGTTGTCCCAGCGGCCGTTGGTCTCGAACCGGTCGTTGATCAGGGCGTGCATGGCCCGGACGTGGACGGTGAGCTTGAAGCCCTCTCCACCGCGCCGCATCGCACCCGGCTCAACGACCGCGCGTGTCCAGGTCTCGGTCTCTCCGAGCCGCCGCATGGCCGTCGATCCCGACAACCCGCCCGTGGCGACCAGCAGTTCAGGGGGTCCGCCGTACCGGTAGCCGCCGATCAGGGACAGCTGCAGCAGGACGTCCGTCGCGGTGCGCCCCATGCGCCGGACCACCCCAGCACCCCGCTCCAACAGATCGAAGTCGACCCAGTCCGGCACCTCGTCGACCATCGCGAAGAACCGCACCAGGGCGGGCGGCGCGTCGGGAACGGCCTCGACGCCTTCGTCCAGTGCCTTCCTGAACTGGGCCATGGTGACGCGTTCCGCGTCTGTCCCGGTGACGCCGCCCGCGCGCATGGCGCGGACAAGGGCGGCACCCTGCTCGTCGCGGGCGTACAGGCGTCGGCCGATCAGGTCGAGCAGCCCTTCGTCGACCTCCTCGACGCCGGCTACGCGCCGCAGCACTCTGCCGATGCGGAGATTACGCTCCGGTGCGCCGCGGAAGCGTCGCGGATACGGCGAGGCATCGCGCTCGTCTTGTGCGTGCAGTGGAATCACGTTTGGATGCTGACACGAGCGATTATTCGCGTTCAATTCGCGTTCCGGGAGCGGACCATGACCTTCGGCTCACAGCAACGTGCGGCCAGACGGACGCCCCGACAGGACCGGTCCCGTGCCATGGTCGAACGGATCCTCGCGGCGGGTCGTGAGGTTCTCCTGGTGCGGGGATACGAGCGCACCAGTACCAGCCGGATCGCCGTCAAAGCCGCGATCAGTCCGGGGTCTCTGTACCAGTACTTCCCGGACAAGGAGGCGATCCTGGATCAGGTGCTGGATCGCTACGTCGATCAATTGCACCTTCGCATCACCGACGCGTTCGTATCCAACCTCGAGGCCACCGACAGCGTGCGGAGCACGATCGGGGCCCTGCTGGACGCCCTGGAAGGCGACGCCGGTCTGCTCCGTGTGGTCTACGAGCAGCTGCCGCGCAACGCCAGCCCGCAACGGGCCGAGTTCGTCCGGCGCATCGACGACCTGGTCACCACCGCGCTCCTGTTCCAGGGCCGTCCCGCCGTGAGGCCGGTGCGTGCGGCCGCCTGGATCCTCGTGCGCACCATCGAGTCCGTGACGGTCGGCTACGTCCTCGATCCCCCGCCGATCGACCGCGAGTCGGTCATCGACGAACTCACCCGACTCATCGAGGGCTATCTCATCGCCCCTTCCGCTACCTGAGTCTATCTAGCGTTCGTTAGAATGCGGTCGGATGTCCGTCGACAGCGGTGGCGAGGAGTGGTGGGACTGATGGCGACGAAAGCGCCTCGCGCGGCCAAGCAGAACTCGGCACCCGACTCCGGGGCTCGGATCGACGACTGGCGCGCGTTCGCACCACTCGACCTGCACCCGATCCTGGCGGCCGCCCTGGAGGAGTTCCGCGAGCACGGCTACCACGGGACGTCGGTGCGGGACGTGGCACGTCGGGCCGGCGTCAGCCTGCCGATGATCTACTACCGCTTCGACAACAAGCAGGGCCTGCTCGTGGCGCTGCTCGAGGGCGCAATGGGCGAGGTGCTGCGGCGGGCGCGGGCGGCGGACGCGGAGGCCAAGGGCCGGGTGCTGGACCGGTTCGCCCACGTCGTCGAGTGCATCGTGCTGCACATGACCCACCGGGCGGCGACGGCCGGACTCGACGCCGAACTGCGCTATCTGGAACCGGAAAACCGGAAACAGTACGCGGCGCTGCGGAAAGAACTGGAGGAACTGCTCCTGGAGATCGTCGAAGAAGGCGTGGCCCAGGGGCTGTTCGAGGTGGACAGTGCACCCGACACCACACGGGCGCTGCTCGGAATGTGCCAGGCGGTGACAGGCTGGTACCGCGTCGACGGATCGCTGCCGCCCGAAGAGATCGCCGACCGTTATGTGGGGATCTCGCTGCGCACCGTGGGGGCCCGGGTGCGACCCGCTCCGCACGGCCACGCGAAGTGAGCGATCAGGTCCGGTGAGTACTCAAGTCCGGTGAGTACTCAAACCACTCGGCCTCCGTACTTCGTCGCCCTGTTCATGCCGGCCAGGATCGTGTCCACGAGTTCGTCGAGGTAGTCGTCCGCACGCTCGCGTGCCTTCTCGCGCATCGAGACCGGTGTGACCGTGGCGTGCATCATCGTGGCGCCGAAGAGGAGGTCCATGAGGACGGTCGGACTGCTTCCGGGTGGCAGGTCTCCCCGGTCCACGGCGTTGTGCACCAGGCGCCGGGCGGCGAGCACCGTAGGGCTGCCTTCACGATGGCGGGAGCCGAAGACCTCGGGGTGGACGGTGGCGTCGACGACGCGTCGCATGAACGCGAGCCCGATGTCGCTCCAGAACATCTCCAGCATCTGCTGCGCCAGGCGGCGCAGGTCGGCCCGTAGGTCCCCGGTGTCGATGTGGGTGTCGAGCACGATGCGCGCGCCGAGCGCCTCCCTCAGCAGGGTCTCCCGGTCGGGCCAGCGCAGGTACAGGGATGCCTTGCCCACCCGGGCACGGCGCGCGACGGCTCCGATCGAGAAGCCGTCCAGCCCGGCGTAGCCGTAGACCTCCACCGCCGCGTCGTAGACCCGGTCCTCGAAGTCCGGATCCCGGGGCCGTCCGCGCTGCGCGCCCTCACCGGTCGTGGCGGCCATGTCCCGCTTCCTCCTGACGGATAGATGCCTCTTGCACACAGTGGTTGTCCACGCCATCATGGCATCGCCATTTTGAGACCGATGCGGTCTGTATTTCGGGAGGGCTGCTGCAGGCCCTCCTGTCCCCACTTTCGGGAGTACGTCCATGAGCTCATCCGGTGCCGCCTTCACGCCGCCGCCCGAGTCACCTGCGCCGCCCGCCGCTCTCGCCGAGCGCCACGGGCGCACGCTGCTCGTGACGCTGAACCGCCCGCACGCCATGAACGCCGTCGACGCAGCCCTCAGCGCCGCCGTCGGCGCCGCGCTGGAGGAGGCCGAGCACGACCCCGACGTGCGGGTCGTCGTCCTCACCGGCGCCGGGGACCGCGCCTTCTGCGCGGGCGCCGACCTGAAGGCGCTGGCCCGCGGCGAGTCCCTGCACGCCCCAGGCCACCCGGAGTGGGGCTTCGCCGGCTACGTACGGCACGCCATCGGCAAGCCCACCATCGCCGCCGTCAACGGCTTCGCCCTCGGCGGCGGCACCGAACTGACACTGGCCAGCGATCTGGCCGTCGCCGCCGACACCGCCGTCTTCGGGCTGCCCGAGGTCTCGCGGGGGATCTTCGCCGCGGCGGGCGGAGTCTTCCGCCTCGCCCAGCAGGTTCCGCGCAAGGCCGCCATGGAGATGATCCTCACCGGCGAGCCCGTCACCGCCGCCCGCGCCCTCGAACTCGGCCTGGTCAACCGGGTCGTGCCCGCCGCCGAGGTGGTCGACGCCGCCCTCGCCCTCGCCGAGCGGATCTGCGCGAACGCCCCGCTCGCCGTGCAGGCGAGCAAACGTGTGGCCCTCGGCATCCTCGACGGCCGCATCCCCGACGAGGAGAGCGCGTGGGCGCACAGCGACCGTGAGATCCGCGCGCTCCTCGCCACCCACGACGCCCAGGAGGGCCCGCGCGCCTTCGCCGAGAAGAGGAGCCCGCAGTGGCAGGCCCGCTGAACGTACGTCCCGCACGCCGGCCGGCCATCGCCGGGCTCGGCATCACCGAGATGGGCCGCGTCTACGGCCGTAACGCCGAGGACTTCGCCGCCGAGGCCGTCCGCCTCGCCGTCGCCGACGCGGGCCTGAACCTGGCCGACGTCGACGGAGTGCTCACCAACACCGGCCTGGCCGGCGGGGTGGGCATCGGCCTGCAACGCCGGCTCCAACTGCGCGACCTGCGGCTGCTGTCCGAGATCCAGTCGTACGGCGCCTCGGCGGGCGCCATGGTGAGCTACGCGTCCATGGCCGTCCAGGCCGGCATGGCGGAGACCGTCGTCTGCGTCTTCGCCGACGCACCGTTGACCGAGGGCAAGCGCAGCTCGGCCGCGTACGCGGGGCGGCGCGTCCCTGTCGGCTTCGACGCCCTGCTCCCGGCCGCCGGGCTGACCAGCGTCAACGCGCTGTACGCCCTCGCCGCACGCCGCCACATGGAGGCGTACGGCACCACCTCCGAGCAACTCGGCGCCATCGCCGTCGCCCAGCGGCAGTGGGCGGCCATGAACCCGCGGGCCCAGTTGCGCGATCCGATCACGCTGGACGACCATCAGAGCTCGCGGTGGATCGCCGAGCCCCTGCGGCTGCTCGACTGCTGCCTGGTCAGCAACGGCGGTGTGGCCGTCGTCGTCACCACCGCCGAGCGCGCCGCCCACCTCCCCGAACCGGCGGTGCATGTGCGTGGTTGGGCGCAGAGCCACCCCGGCTATCCCGAACACCGCGACAGCGAACTGGGGTTGAGGAGCGGCGCCGCACAGTCGGGCCCCGCCGCCCTGAAGATGGCGGGGCTGAGCATCGCGGACGTGACCGTGGCCGAACTGTACGACTGCTACACCTTCACCGCGCTGCTCTCGCTGGAGGACTACGGCTTCTGCGAGAAGGGCGAGGGCGGCCCGTTCGCGGCCTCCGGGGCGCTGGCTCCCGGCGGGGGACGGCTGGCCGTGAACACCGGGGGTGGCCAGCTGTCGTCGTACTACATGTGGGGCATGACGCCGCTCTCGGAGGCCGTCATCCAGGCCCGGGGGCATGGCGGTGACCGACAGGCGCCCGCCAACGACGTGGTCCTCGTCAGCGGCAACGGCGGCATCCTCGACCATCACTCGACGCTCGTCCTCAGCCCCCATGCCGACAACGACTGACCGCCGAGAGGTTCCTGTGCCCACCCTCACCGTCACCCGTGACGACGCCTCGGCGCCGTTCTACGACGCCACCGCGCGCGGCGAACTGCTGCTTCGCCGCTGCGCGGACTGCCCCGCCTGGGCCGCGCCGCGCACCCGCGCCTGCCCCTCCTGCGGCGGCGACCGGCTGACCTGGCAGCCTGCCTCCGGCTCCGCGGCCCTGGTCGGCTGGACCGTGGTGCACGGCCGTCCCCCCTCCGACGGCGGCGAAGTCCCGCGAGCGATCGCCGCGTTGGTGGAGCTGGCGGAGGGGCCGTGGCTGCACGGCCGTCTCGTCGGCGCCGAGTCGGCCTCACTCGCCACCGGACAGGAGCTGACCCTCGCCTTCGAGCAGCCGGGGGGCGGTGAGTCCGTCCCCGTCTTCCGTCCCGCCGACTGACCGTCCCGCCGACAGGAGAGCCGCATGACCGACAACCCCCGCCCGCTGGACGGCTACCGCGTCCTCGACTTCACGCAGAACGTGGCGGGCCCGCTCGCCGGAACCGTCCTCGCCGATCTCGGCGCCGAGGTCGTCAAGATCGAGGCACCCGGCGGTGAGGCCGCCCGCCGGATCACCTCCACCACGCCGGGCCTGGAGCACATTGCCCCGTACTTCCTGCCGAACAACCGCGGCAAGAAGTCGGTGATGGTGGATCTGCGCTCGGACGAGGGCCGGGAGCAGGTCCTCGCCCTGGCCGACACCGCCGACGTGATCCTCGACGCCTTCCGCCCCGGCGTGCTGGACCGCCTCGGCCTGGGCGCACGCGCCGTCCAGGCGCGAAACCCTCGCTGCGTGTACGCCTCGCTCTCGGCGTACGGCGGCGACGGCGAGGAAGGGCGCCGCCCCGGTATCGACATCCTCGTCCAGGCCGAATCGGGCCTGATGACCGGGCTGACCGCGGAGGACGGCCGCCCGCTGCCGGTCCGCTCCACCATCATCGATGCCGCCAGCGGGCACGTGCTGGCGCAGGCGGTACTCGCCGCGCTGCTGGGACGGGAACGGCACGGCACGGCGGATGTCGTCCGCGTCGCGATGTACGACGTGGCGTGCAGCCTCCAGTCGAACAGCCTGACCATGGCGCTGAACTCCGCCGGTGTGTCCCGGCCGCCGGCTGACGGGCGCACGCCGTACGCCACCGCGCCCTCCGGCGTGTTCCCGGCCGCCGAGGGCACCTACCTGATGGTCGCCGCCTACGTCCCCAAGCACTGGACGCTGCTCACCGAACTCCTGCAACGCCCCGACCTGGCCGCCGACCCGCGCTTCGCCGACCAGGCACAGCGCTCTCTGTACAACGCGGACCTCACCCGGGAGCTGAGCGCGACCTTCGCCACCCGCACCGCCGCGGCCTGGGAGAAGCTCCTGCGCGACGCCGGGCTGATGGCGGCCAAGGTCAACAACTGGAGCGAGGCGGTCGAGTCCGAGGTCTTCGCCGAAAGCTCTCTCGCCGTCACGGTCACGGTCACGGACGGCGGCCGGTCCGAGACCGTGGTGCGCACCCCGGCCCGGTACGCGGGTTTCGGTCCGGCAGGTGTCACACCCACACCGCTGCCGGGGGAGCACAACGAGGAGCTGCTCAACCTCGGTTGACCGCACGGCACATGCCGGAGCGGGCCCTGCCCTCGGGGAGGTCAGGGCCCGCTCCGTGCGTGACGTGCGTGGCGGTCAGAAGACGAGGACCGGCTTGACCGTGACCCCCGAACGCGAGTCGGCCGCGGCCCGGTCGATCTCCGCGAACGGATAGGCCGTGGTGATCTCTTCTAGCGGAAGCAGTCCCTTGGCGCGCATCTCCAGCAGGCGCGGGATGAACTCATGGGGCCGGGCGTCGCCCTCGATGCAGCCGCGCAGCGTCTTGCCGCCCCGCATGATGTCATCGACGTCCACGGTGAGTTGCGGCTTGCCCAGGCCGACCAGGACGAGGGTGCCGGCCCGGCCGAGCGCGAGGGCGGCTTCGGCGATCACGGACGGAAGGCCCGAGGTGTCCAGCGCGTGCGAGGCGCCCCCGCCCGTCAACTCCCTGACCGCCTCGACGACATCGACGGCGCCGGGGTCCAGTGCGGCCGTCGCGCCCAGGCGGAGCGCGAGTTCGCGCCGGGCTGGCACCGGGTCCACGGCGACGATCGTGCCGACCTCCTCGGCACGCGCGGCCATCAGCGCGGCACACCCCACCGCACCTGCCCCGTACACCACGAAACTCGAACTCCGCTGCGGTCGAAGTACGTTGAGCACCGAACCCGCACCGGTCTGCACGCCGCAGCCCAGCGGTGCGGCGGTCACCAGGTCGGTGTCCGGGTTGACGACCACCGTGTTGTCGACGGACGCGAGCGCATGCGTGGCGAAGCTGGACTGCCCGAAGAAGGTGCCCGCGACGGGGGTGCCGTCCTGGTGCAGGGTGTGCGTGCCGTCCGGGCGTGGGCCCGGTGCGTTCAGCTCACCGAGCCGCGTGCAGTACGCGACCCGCCCCGCTCGACAGTGGGAGCAGTCTCCGCAGTGCCGGTAGCTGAGCACCACCCGGTCGCCGGGCCGGATGCCGGTGACGCCAGGACCGGTCCCTTCGACGACGCCCGCGCCTTCATGACCGAGGACGTACGGGCCGCCCGCGGGCGGCAGCACGGACCGGTAGTGGAGGTCGGTGTGACAGATGCCGCTGGCCACCATCCGGACCAGCACCTCGCCCTCACGCGGGACGTCGAGCGTGACGCGCTCCAGCGCGAACGGCTCCTCCGGGTGGCGGGAGAGGGCGGCGGTGACGTCCATCATGCTTTCGGTGCCTTCCTTGGGTTCCTGGAACCGCGCTCAGGACCGCCGCGGGTCCGCGCCGACCTGTACTGCAGAGATGTACGACGGAGATGTACGACTCAACGGCGCCCGCCGGATGCCGGTCACTGTGCGCGCCCCGAGCGGCGCGAGACGGTCACGGGGTGTTCTCCTCGGCGCCGGACACGCGGGCCTCGTGCGGTACGGGGCAGGTGCCTGGCGCGAACGTGCCGAGTTCCGCGAGCCGGTATCCGTTCTTGTAGCTGCGCACGTTGGGCGAGCGGCGGGCGGGGAACGGTTCGCGACGCGGTGGCAGCAGGCGTACCGCCCGGCCGCGCAGGCGCATGCCGCCACGCACGGCTGCCCGCAGCAGCGGGTTCGGGGTCCGGTAGCCGAAGGTCTTCAGCAGCGGGTCGTCCATGAGGCAGACGGACGCCGTGCGCATGACCTTCCCGAGCGGGCCCGGGTACCAGGAGGCGATCAGGTCCAGGGTGGCGTCGGAGACGGCGACGGCGCCCTCGTCGTACGCGAAGTGCTCACGCTCGTATTCGTCGAGGAGGCGTTCGAACTCCTCGTACGTCTCCGGGATGTCCTGGATGTTCATGTGCCGGCCGAGCGCCCGGTAGTAGTTGGTCATCGCGCGTACCTCGTGCGGGCTGTGAGGGCGCCAGCCGTAGCTGTCCATCCAGCGTTTGGGGACGACGACGAAGGTGGCGAGCACGTAGCGGAAGTCGTCGTTGGAGATGTCGTAGCGCTTGTGCATCTGGTTCATCCTGCGCAGTGCCTCACGGGCCTGCTCCGAGGTGAAGCCGTGTTCGACGACGGCGTCGAGGATGAGGACGGTGTCGTCGTACCGCTTCTGCGAGCGTTCCGTGAGTTCCGCCGTCTCGGCGAGGAGCCGGCCGATGCTGGGCACGGCGTAGGTGCGGTAGAGGGCGAAGCCGAGTGCCTGGACCGTGTCCCAGGGGAACTCGTGGAAGACGGAGATGCGGTGGATCTCCTCGAAGTCCCGGTCGGGGTCGAGCCGTTCGATGTGCCTCAGCCAGTGGTCGCGCTTCATCCCGCCGCCTTTCCGCTGGTCCCCAGGGACCGTCCGATGATCTCCTTCATGATCTCGGTGGTCCCGCCGTAGATGGTCTGGATGCGGGCGTCGAGGTAGGCGCGCGCGATGGGGAACTCGGTCATGTAGCCGTATCCGCCGTGGAGTTGGAGGCAGCGGTCGACGGTCTTCGTCTGGAGTTCGGTGGCCCACCACTTCGCCTTGGCCGCGTCGATGGGCGTCAGCGTGCCGTCGTTGAGGGCCTCAATGGCGCGGTCGATGTAGACGCGGGTGACGTCGGACTGGGTGGTCAACTCCGCCAGCAGGAACCGGCTGTGCTGGAAGTCGGCGACCGGCTTGCCGAAGGCGGTGCGCTCGGTGCAGTACTCCAGGGTCTGTTCCAGCGCCGTCTCGGTGACGCACTGGGCCCACACCGCGATCGCCATGCGCTCGCGGGGCAGCCGCTCCATGAGGTGCATGAAACCGCGCCCCTCGGTGCCGAGCAGGTTGGCGGCCGGGACGCGCACGGAGTCGAAGAACAGCTCGGCGGTGTCCTGGGCGTGCAGGCCGATCTTGTCGAGCTTGCGACCCCGGGTGAAGCCGGGCATGCCACGCTCGACGACGAACAGGGTCATGCCGCGCGCGCCGGCGGCCGGATCGGTGCGGGCCAGGACGATGACGAGGTCGGCCTGGATGCCGTTGGTGATGAAGGTCTTGGCACCGTCGAGCACCCAGTGGTCGCCGTCGCGTACGGCGGTGGTGCGGATGCCCTGGAGGTCGCTGCCCGCGCCGGGCTCGGTCATCGCGATGGCGGAGACGGTCTCGCCCGTGCACATGCCCGGTACCCAGCGCCGCTTCTGCTCCTCGGTGCCGAGGTCGAGCAGGTACGGCAGCACGATGTCGTCGTGGACGCTGATCGCCGACTCCAGCGAGGCGGCGCCGATCCTGGCGAACTCCTCCATCATCACGGTGCGATAGCGGAAGTCCGCCTGTCCGCCCCCGCCGTACTCCTCCGGGGCCGCGAGCCCCAGCAGGCCCTGCTTGCCGGCGGCGGTCCACGCCTCGCGGCCGATGAGGCGCTCGGCCTCCCAGCGTTCCTGGTGCGGGACGACCTCGCGGGCGACGAACTCCCGTACGACGTCCCGGAAGTCCTCGTGGTCCTGGTCGTAGAGCGTGCGCTGCACGATGACTCTCCTCGAATGCTCAGATGTTCGCGCGGTCGAGCGCTTCGGCGACGGTGGCGAGCGTGGCCGCCTTCTCCTCGTAGGTGTCGCCGTACGGGATGACGGACAGAGTGGTGACACCGCTCGTGGCGAAGGCGGCGAGGCGGTCGGCGATCCGGTCCACCGGTCCGAGCAGGCTGGTCTCGTCGATGAACCCGAACGGCATCTCGGCGGCCGCCGCCTTGGGATCACCGGATAGGTAGAGGTCCTGGACGGTCCGGGCCTCCTTCTCGTAACCGAGCGCGCATGCCTGGGCGTTGTAGAAGTTCTTCTCCCGGCTGCCCATGCCGCCGACGTACAGCGCCGCGTAGTCGCGCACCCTGTCGGCACAGGCGCCGAGGTCGTCACCGACCGACACCGGCACGTTCGCGACCACATCGAAGCCGTCGAGCCCGCGCTCGCCGCGCCCCTCGCGCAGCTGCGCGAGGTTGCCGTCCGCGTGGGACGGGGCGTGGAAGAGGGCCAGCCAGCCGTCGGCGATCTCGCCGGCGAGACGGATGTTGCGCGGCCCGACAGCCGCCAGGTAGACGGGGATCTCCGCCCGGACGGGGTGGATGATCAGCTGGATCGGCTTGCCCGGACTGCCGTCGGGGCCCGGCAGGGGCAGTGGGTAGTGCTCACCCTCATGGCGGACGCGTTCGCGGTGTACGACGGCCCGTACGACGTCGATGTACTCGCGGGTGCGGGCCAGCGGCTTGGAGAACGCGACGCCGTGCCAGCCGGCGGAGACCTGGGGGCCCGAGACGCCGAGACCCAGGTGGAAACGGCCCTCCGAGAGGGCGTCCAGCGTCGCGGCCGTCATGCCGGTCATCGCCGGGGTGCGGGCCGGGATCTGCATCACCGCCGAGCCCAGTCCGATGCGCGTCGTCCGGGCGGCGAGCCAGGACAGCACGGTGACGGCGTCCGAGCCGTACGCCTCCGCCGCCCACACCACGTCGTAACCGAGGCGTTCCGCTTCCAGGGCCAGCCGCAGCGGTTCGACTCCGCCGTCACGGCCCCAGTGGCCCATGCTCAGGCCCAGTCTCATCGCTTCTCTCCTGTGCTCTCACGGGTGTTGGCGCCTGTGTTCTCGCCTGTGTACGGGTGCTGGACGACGGCTGCCGAGGCGAGCAGGCGGTCGCCTTCGTGCACGTCGACTCCCCAGTCCACAAGGGCGCTACGGCTGTCCTGCCCCGGCACCGGCGGCGGCCCCTGGATCTCCCCCGGGGTGCGTTCGAAACGGGGTGCCGGCGCCGGCTGGCGCATCCCGCCCGACTCGGTGAAGACCGAACGGGCCGCGTTGTGCTGGTGGTTGTGGGCTTCCCAGGGACTCAGTACGGGGGCCACGCAGGCGTCGGTGTCGTCGAAGACGGCGGTCCATTCGTCGCGCGTGCGCCCCTTGAACGCGGCGGCCAGCCGCTGCCGCAGCTCGGGCCAGCGCGCGCGGTCGTACTGCGCGGGCAGGTCTGGGTCCTCCGCCAGGCCGAGGCCGGCCAGGAGCTGGGCGTAGAACTTCTCCTCCAGCGGGCCGACCGCCACGTACCCGCCGTCAGCGGTCTCGTACGTCGTGTAGAAGGGCGCCCCGCCGTCGAGGAGGTTCTCGCCCCGGCCGCCCTGCCACTGACCGGCCGCGCGCAGGCCGTGCAGCGCGGTGGTGAGCAGCGCGGCTCCGTCGACCATGGCGGCGTCGACGACCTGGCCCCGGCCTGAGCGCTCCCGTTCGTACAGCGCGGCGAGGATACCTACGGCCAGCAGCATTCCTCCCCCGCCGAAGTCGCCGACGAGGTTCACCGGGGGCACCGGCGGCCGGTCGTGCGGGCCGATCAGTCCGAGGGCTCCGGAGACGGCGGCGTAGGTGATGTCGTGCCCTGCGCGTGGGGCGAGCGGCCCGTTCTGCCCCCAGCCGGTCATCCGCCCGTACACCAGGAGCGGGTTGACGGCGCGGCAGTCCTCGGGGCCGATGCCCAGGCGCTCGGCGACGCCGGGGCGGAAGCCCTCCACCAGTACGTCCGCGGTACCGGCGAGCCGTCTGACCAGGGCGGCGCCGTCGGGGTGCTTGAGGTCGACGGCGATCGAGCGCCGCCCGCGGGCCAGGGGGTCGGTGGAGCGGTACGTCTCCGGGGCGACGTCCGAGGCGCGGTCGACACGCAGTACTTCCGCGCCGAGGTCAGCCAGCAGAGTGCAGGCGAAGGGTGCCGGGGCCATGCTGGCGATCTCGAGCACGCGCAGACCGGCCAGCGGGCCGCACGCGGGCTGCTTTCGGGACGCATGCCGCTGTCGGGGAGTGCTCACGCGCCCGCCGTCCCGTCGCTCTCGACGGGCAGTTCGCCGTCGTGGAACATCCGCCGCACGGCGCGCTTGTCGTACTTGCCGACACTGGTCTTGGGAACTGCCTCCAGGAACGTCCAGCGCTCCGGGATCCACCAGCGAGCCACCCGCCCCTCCAGGAACTCCCGCAGATCGGCGGGGGTGACGGCGGCGCCTTCGGCCAGGGCGACGACGGCCAGCGGGCGCTCGTCCCATTTCGGGTCGGGTACGCCGACGACGGTGGCCTCGACCACGTCCGGATGCTCGGCGATGGCGTTCTCCAGCTCGACCGTGGAGATCCACTCGCCGCCGCTCTTGATGCCGTCCTTGAGCCGGTCGCGTACGACGATCCAGCCGCCGGGCTCGATGATGCCGAGGTCGCCGGTGCGCAGCCAGCCGTCGTCGAACTTGTCGGGGGTGTTCTCGGTGTGCAGGTAGGAGCCGGTCACCCAGGGCCCGCGCAGCTGGAGTTCACCGACCGAAGCCCCGTCCCAGGGCTGCTCGGTACCGTCCATGCCCATGATGCGGACGTCGACCAGTGGCATCACCCGGCCGCTCTTGACCAGCCAGTCGACGTCGTCGTCCCCGTTCTCGGCCGCCTGGCGCGGCGGGGCCGACCAGCTGGCGAGCGGGCTGGTCTCGGTCATGCCCCAGCCCTGGATCAGCTGGACGCCGTAGCGCTCCTTGAGCGCGGCGACCAGGGCGCGCGCGGGGCTGGAGCCGCCGCAGCCGGCCAGCCGGACGGAGGAGAGGTCGAGGGGGTGTTCCTCGCCGTGGCGCAGGAGGCCGTTCCAGAGGGTGGGGACGGCCGCGACGGCGGTGGGCCGCTCCTCGTTGATGATGCGGGCCAGGTCCGGGATGTGCAGGTGACGACCGTTCATGATGAGGTCGGCACCGGCCAGCCAGGCGGCGTACGGCCAGCCCCAGGCGTTGGCGTGGAACATCGGCACGATCGGCAGCACGCGGTCGCGGTCACCCATCGCCGCTCCGCCGCCGCCCGAGATGCCGAGCGTGTGCAGCACGATCGAACGGTGGCTGTAGGCAACGCCCTTCGGGTCGCCGGTGGTACCCGTGGTGTAGCACAGGGCGGCGGCGGAGCGCTCGTCGACCGTGGGCCACGCGAAGCCGGGCCGCTCGGCGGAGAGCAGGTCTTCCCAGCGGTGGACGGCGATGTGGCCGGGCAGCTCCGGCAGTTCGCTGCCACCGCCGGCATCGCCAGCATCGCCGCTGACGTCGCCGATGACCACGATGTGCCGGACGGTGCCGAGCCGCTCACGGACCAGGCCGAGCAGCCCGAGCAGGGTGGAGTCCACCAACAGGACGCGGTCCTCGGCGTGCTCGATGATGTAGCCGAGCTGGTCGGGGTGGAGGCGCAGGTTCAGGGTGTGCAGGACGGCGCCCATGGAGGGGATCGCGAAGTAGGCGGCCAGGTGCTCGGCGGTGTTCCAGGACAGGGTGGCGACGCGGTCGCCTCGACCGACGCCGAGCCGGGTGAGGGCGGCGGCCAGCAACTCGGCCGTCTCGGCGGTCTCGGCGAAGGTCCCGTGTTCGGAGCCGTCCTGCGAGCAGCGCACCACGCGGCTGTTCGCGTGCACCCGCTGTCCGTGCCGGAGCAGGTCGCTCACCTGGAGGTCTCGGTCCATCATCGTGCTCTTCATCGGCCGGCTCCTTCGAATGTGCGCAGCGCCCGGCGGGCGATCGACCAGCGGTGGGTCTCGGACGGACCGTCGTAGATGCGGAAGGGGCGCACCTCGCGCAGGTACGCCGCAAGGGGAAGGTCTCCGGAGACGCCGAGCGCACCACACACCTGCACCGCACGGTCGACGATCCGGCCGACGGCCTCGGCGGTGAAGGTCTTGGCCACGGACGACTCGTGCTTGCCGGAGCGCCCCTGGTCAAGGGTCCACGCGGCCTCGCGGATCAAGGCGCGGGAGGCGGCGAGGTCGATCTCGTTGTCCGCCAACTGCTGCTGGACCATCCCCAGTTCACCGAGCCGGCTGCCGAAGGCGGTGCGCTCGGCCGCGTAGCCGAGGGCGAGGTCGTGCGCCCGGCGGGCGAGGCCGAGCCAGCGCATGCAGTGCGTGAGCCGGGCCGGGGCCAGCCGCACCTGCGCGTAGGCGAAACCCTTGCCGACCTCGCCGAGGACGGCGTCGTCACCGACCTCGCAGCCCTCCAGCTCGATCTCGCAGTGCCCGCCGGTGAATCCCTGGTCGAGGCTCGGGACGTGCCGGACGACGCGGAACCCGGGGGTGTCCGCCGGTACGAGGAACATGGTCGCGGCCGGCTGCGTACCCGTGCTCGTCCGCGCCATGACGATGGCGAAGGCCGCTCCGTCGGCGCCGGTGATGAACCACTTGCGGCCGTCCAGCACCCAGCCGGCGTCCGTCCGGCGGGCGACGGTGGTCAACTGTGAGGGGTCCGAGCCGGCGCCGGGGGCCGGCTCGGTCATCGCGAAGCAGGATCGCACGTCCCCGGCTGCGAGCGGCTTCAGGAAGCGGTCGCGCTGTGCGGCGTCGGCGACCTTCTCCAGCAGCAGCACGTTGCCCTCGTCGGGCGCCGCGCAGTGCAGGGCGAGCGGCCCGAGGAGGCTGTACCCGGCCTCCTGCAGGATCACGGACTGCCCGCGCAGATCGAGGCCGAGACCCCCGAGCTCCTTCGGGACGGTCGGGGCGAAGACCCCGGCCTCACGAGCGGCCCGCTGGAGCGTGCGGCGCAGGGTGTCGTCGGGCGCGCCCGGCCCCCGCAGCATCTCCGCCTCGGCGGGTAGCACGGTTGCCCGGATGAACTCGGCGGTTCTTTCGCGAAGTTCCTCGAGTTCGGGCTCAAGGGTGAAATCGATCGCCATGCGGTCCTCGCGGCTCTGGGAGAGGCGACTACTTAACGCTCGTTAGAAACTAAGAGCGAGGCCGCGTGGGGTCAATACGCCGCGGGGATCGTTTTTACCCTTCGGGGCGCCCACCCGACATACCCACCAGACGCCCGAAGAGTGAAGAGTGAAGCGTGAAGCCCGACGAAACAGGTAATCCCACACCACCCAACCGCTTGACGCATCACCGCCGCCGACCTAACTTCCCTAACGTTCGTTAGATGCGGCTGTGAGCAGTGCGCAGCGAGCCAAGGAGGCGAGCCCATGCCGGACGGAACACCACCGGCCACGCTGGAACGGCGTGGCACCACCGCTCTGATCACTTTCAACCGACCCGATGCCCTGAATGCGGTGAACGCCGAGGTCTCCGCCGCCGTCGGCGCGGCCCTGGAGGAGTTCGCCGCCGACCCGGACCTGCGGGTCGCGGTGGTGACCGGCGCCGGGCGTGCCTTCTGTGCCGGCATGGACCTCAAGGAGGCGGCGGCCGGTCGGGCCGTCCTGGATCCGCGGCACCCCGAGTGGGGCTTCGCGGGTCTGGTCCGCCATCCGCTCGACAAGCCGCTGATCGCCGCCGTCAATGGCCCGGCGCTCGGCGGCGGCGCCGAGGTCGTCCTCGCCTGCGACCTCGTCGTCGCCGACGAGAACGCCACGATCGGCCAGCCCGAGGTGCGCCACGGCCTCTTCCCGGCCGCCGGTGGGGTGCTGCGGCTCCAGCAGCGCGTTCCGCGCAACATCGCTCTGGAGATCGCACTCACCGGCGCCCCTCTCGATGCTGCCACGGCCGCCCCGCTGGGGTCTGGTCAACCGGGTCGCCCCGGCGGGCAAGTCGGTCGATGTCGCCCTGGAGCTGGCCGAGCAGGTGGCGGCCGGCGCACCCCTGGCCCTGCGCGCCGTCAAGCACCTCATGACCTACGGCGAGAACGCCGACGAGGCGCGGGCCTGGGCGGAGAACGAACGCGTCTGGCAGGAGATCAGCGCGAGCGACGACGCATTGGAAGGCCCGCGCGCGTTCGCCGAGAAGCGCGCACCGCGCTGGACCGGCCGCTGACTCCGGCCTCAGGAGCCCCGGCCCCACGGGCTCATGCCTCACCAAATCCACTGTGGGCCAGTCGACTTGAGCAGTGAAGGAACCCGAATGCCCAGCATGAACGACGCCGTCATCGTCGACGTGGTGCGCACCGCGTCCGGCAAGGGCAAGCCCGGCAGCGCGCTGTCCGGCCACCACCCCGTGGACCTCCTGGCCACGGTGCTCACCGCACTCGTCGAGCGCAACGGCCTCGACCCGGCCCTGGTCGACGACGTGATCGGCGGCTGCGTCTCGCAGTCCGGCGAACAGGCCCTCAACATCACCCGCAGCGCGCTGCTGGCGACCGGTTTCCCCGAGTCGGTGCCGGCGACGACCGTCGACCGGCAGTGCGGCTCCAGCCAGCAGGCGGGTCACTTCGCGGCACAGGGGGTGCTGGCGGGGGCGTACGACATCGTGATCGCCTGCGGAGTGGAGTCGATGAGCCGGGTGCCGCTGGGCGCGAGCGCGGCCGGCGCCGACACCTCCGGCGAGGGGCTGCGCCGCCGCTACCCCGAGGGGCTGATCCCGCAGGGCCTGTCCGCCGAACTGCTGGCCGTGCGCTGGAAGTTGGAGCGCGATGAGCTGGACGCGTTCGCGGCCCGCTCCCACCAGCGCGCCTCGGCGACCGCGGAATCGGGCGGCTTCGCAAACGAGATCATCCCGGTCGGCGGTCACACGGCGGACGAGACCGTGCGGGCGACGACCACGACCGCGAGCCTTGCCGCACTCAGGCCCGCGTTCACCGGGGCGCCCGGCGCCGAGCGCTTCCCGGAGATCGACTGGCGTATCACGCCCGGCAACTCCTCCCCCCTCACCGACGGCGCCTCCGCCGCCCTCATCATGAGCGCGGCCACGGCCGATCGCCTCGGTCTGCGCCCGCGGGCCCGCTTCCACTCCTTCGCGGTCACCGGCTCCGACCCACTGCTCATGCTCGACGGGGTCGTCCCCGCCACCCACAAGGTTCTCGAACGGTCCGGGTTGTCCCTCGACGCCATCGACGCGTACGAGGTCAACGAGGCGTTCGCCCCGGTACCGCTGTTGTGGCAGCGGGAGTTCGACGCCGACCCCGAGCGCCTGAATCCGCGCGGCGGCGCCATCGCCCTCGGTCACCCGCTCGGCGCATCCGGTACCCGACTCCTCGCCACACTCGTCAACCACCTGGAGGCGACGGGCGGCCGCTACGGCCTCCAGACCATGTGCGAGGGCGCCGGCATGGCCAACGCCACCATCATCGAACGTCTCTGACGACACGTCACTCGTCACCAACTCGGTTCAGGAGAACACCGACCATGGACATCGCAGGCAGCGTCGCACTCATCACCGGTGGCGCCTCGGGCCTCGGACTCGCCACCGCCCGACGGCTGCTCGCCGCCGGAGCGTCGGTGGTGCTCGCCGACCTCCCCTCCTCCGACGGCAAGGCGGTCGCCGCCGATCTGGGCGACCGGGCCGTCTTCGCGCCCACCGACGTCACCTCGGAAGCCGACGTCACCGCCGCCCTCGAAGCGGCGTCGGCGCTCGGCGAGCTACGGATCGTCGTCAACTGCGCCGGCATCGGCACCGCCGCCCGCACCCTCGGCAGGAACGGCCCCTTCCCTCTGGCCGACTTCACCCGCACCATCCAGATCAACCTCGTCGGCACCTTCAACGTCATCCGGCTGGCCGCCGAACGCATGGCCGCGCAGGAGCCGGTCGCGGGCGGCGAGGAGCGCGGTGTCATCGTCAACACCGCCTCCGTGGCGGCGTACGACGGACAGATCGGGCAGGCCGCGTACTCCGCCTCCAAGGGCGGCGTGGTCGGCCTCACCTTGCCCGTCGCCCGGGACCTGGCGAGCAGCCGCATCCGCGTCATGACCATCGCCCCGGGACTGTTCGAGACGCCGATGCTCGCCGGCCTGCCCGAGGATGCGAAGGCCTCGCTCGGCGCGCAGGTCCCGCACCCCAGCCGCCTGGGCCGCCCCGCCGAGTACGCCGCCCTCGTCCAGCACATCGCCGAGAACCCGATGCTCAACGGCGAGGTCATCCGGCTCGACGGCGCCATCCGCATGGCACCCCGCTGACCGGCCCCTCCCGCCTCACCGAGCCGACCGCCCGACCGACCCCAGGGACACCGACATGGACACGTACACAGAGCACACCACTCTCTACATCGACGGCGACCGGCAGCAGCCGCTCAGCACGGACACGTACACCGTCGTCTCGCCCTCCACCGAGGAGGAGATCGGCCGCGTGCCCGTGGCGGGCGCGAAGGACGTCGACCTGGCGGTGGCCGCGGCCCGCCGCGCCCTCGACGCCCCGGGTGCCGCCTGGGCCGTCTCGACCCCGGCCGAACGCGCCGCCGCCATGGAGCGGTTCGCGGCCGCCATCGAGGCCCGCGCCGACGAATTGGGCCGCCTGGTCAGCCGCCAGAACGGCATGCCCATCGCCATGTCCCCGCTGGTCAACGCCTACAGCCCGGCCGCGATCCTGCGCTACTACGCGGGCCTCGCCCGCACCCTGGAGTGGGAGGAGCGGCGCCCCTCCTTCACCGGCACCACCACCCTCGTACGCCGCGAACCGGTCGGTGTGGTGGCGGCGATCGTGCCGTGGAACTACCCGCAGGCCCTCGCGATGATGAAGATCGCCCCCGCCCTGGCCGCAGGCTGCACGGTCGTCCTCAAGCCCGCACTGGAAACCTCCCTGGACGCCTACGTCCTCGCCGAGGCAGCCACCGAGGCGGGGCTGCCGCCCGGTGTGCTGAACATCGTGCCCGGCGGCCTCGAAGCGGGAGAGGCCCTCGTCTCCCACCCCGGCGTCGACAAGGTCGCCTTCACCGGCTCCACGCCGGCCGGCCGCGCCATCGCGGAGGTCTGCGGACGGCTGCTGCGCCCGGTCACCCTGGAGCTGGGCGGCAAATCCGCGGCCATCGTCCTGGACGACGCGGACCTGGAGGCACTGATTCCGGGCCTCGCGGGCGCCTCGTTCGCCAACAACGGCCAGACCTGCTACCTCAGCACCCGCATCCTGGCCCCGGCCGGCCGCTACGACGAGGTCCTCGAAGCGGTCTCCGCCCTCGCTTCCAACCTCCCGGTCGGCGATCCGCTCGACCCGGCCACCGCCGTCGGCCCGCTCGTCTCCGCCCGCCAGCGCGAGCGCGTGGAGGGCTACATCGCCTCCGCCCGTTCCGACGGGGCCCGTCTCACCGCGGGCGGCGGCCGCCCCGCCCACACCGAGCACGGCTGGTATGTCGAACCGACGGTCTTCGGCGACGTACGCCCGGAGATGGCCATCGGCCGCGAGGAGATCTTCGGCCCCGTCCTCACCGTCACCCCGTACGCCTCCGACGACGAGGCGGTCGCCCTCGCCAACGACTCCGAATTCGGCCTCGGCGGCACCGTCTGGACCGCCGACCAGGAGCGCGGCACGGCCATCGCCCGCCGGGTCCGCACCGGCACCATCGGCGTCAACTGCTACGGCCTCGACTTCCACTCCCCCTTCGGCGGCCGGGGCGCCAGCGGACTCGGCCGCGAACTCGGCCCCGAGGGCCTCAGCGCCTACCTGGAATGGAAGTCGGTCTACCTGCCGTCCTGACCTGCCGGCCTTCCGACGCACCGTGAAGCGATGAAGGTCCGACCGCCCTGCACGCTCTCGAAGTCGAGGTCCAGGAACGGGAACCATCCCAGGGACAGACAACACGCTCCCCGCCTTGACCGGGTCAAAGTGCGCTGAATGCAGTCAAGTGCGCCGGTCCCCAAATGGTCCCCAAGAACGATCAAGGGGCCGTTTCAGATTTCCTCTGAAACGGCCCCTGACCCGCGACTTCGTAAAGTCGGGACGACAGGATTTGAACCTGCGACCCCTTGACCCCCAGTCAAGTGCGCTACCAAGCTGCGCCACGTCCCGATGCGCTTACTCGCGGTGACCCGCGTGATCGCGCGAACAGCACTTTACCCCACGGAGGGGGCTGGGCCGAAGCCGGTGGGGGTGGGGAGGGGACAATCGGTCGTATGGGAGACGCGGACGCGAGGCCGGTGGGCGACGGGCGGGACCGGGACATGGAGGGGCGGGCCCGGAATGCGCGGCCCCGGGACGGGCTGGGGCGGCCGTTGCCGTACGGCGCGGACGGGGTGGAGCGGCAGCCCGAGGGGGTCGTGCGGTCGCCGGAGGAGACGGTCGTGGAGGCGCAGGCGCTGCTGGGCGCGGGGAAGCCGTTCCACGCACACGAGGTGTTCGAGGACGCCTGGAAGTCGGGGCCCGAGAGTGAGCGGGGGCTGTGGCGGGGGCTGGCACAGGTCGCGGTGGGGCTCACCCATGCGGCTCGGGGGAACGTGAAGGGCGGTGCCCGGCTGCTGCGGCGCGGTGCGGGGGCTGTGCGGGAGTGGGGGGTGGAGAGCGGGGAGCCCCGGCCGTACGGGATCGATCTCGGCGGGGTCGGCGAGTGGGCCGTAGCGCTGGCCGAGCGGGTGGAGAAGGAGGGTGGAGTTGTCGACGCCGGGGTGGAGGCGCCCAGGCTCAGGCCGTGAGTACGGTCCGGGCTTGGCAGCCTGCGCGTACTCGGCAACCGGCTCCGCGGCGACCGTCCCACGCCTGAATCCGTCCCCGGGCCGCAGCTCGGCCCGGCCCGACCCCTTACGCACTCGTACGGCACACTCGACCCGTGCGAAAGATTCATGTCATCGGGATCGGTGCCGGCGACCCCGACCAGCTGACGTTGCAGGCGGTCAACGCGCTGCGCGGTACCGACGTGTTCTTCCTGCTGGACAAGGGGGAGGCGAAGAGTGATCTGACGGGGCTGCGCCGGGAGATCCTGGACGCGCATCTGGAGCCGGGGTCGTACCGGGTCGTGGAGGAGCGTGACCCGGAGCGGGACCGGAAGGCGGGCGGGGCGGGGTATTCGCCGGCGGTCGGGGACTGGCGGAGCGCGCGGGCCGGGATCTACGAGCGGCTCATCGGGCAGGAGGTCGGCGCGGACGGCACGGGGGCCTTTCTCGTCTGGGGCGATCCGGCGCTCTACGACAGCACGCTCGCGATTCTGGAGGAGGTGCTGGAGCGGGGGGCGGTGGAGTTCGCGTACGACGTGATACCCGGGATCAGCAGTGTCTCCTCGCTGGTCGCCCGGCACCGTACGGGGCTGAACCGGGTGGGGCGGCCCGTGCAGATCACGACCGGGCGGCGGCTTGCGGAGGGTTTTCCCGACGGGGTGGACGACGTCGTGGTGATGCTGGACGCGCACCAGACCTTCCTGCGGTACGCCGGGGAGGACATGGACATCTACTGGGGGGCGTACATCGGCACCCCGGACGAGATCCTGGTCTCCGGCCCTCTCGGCGAAGTCGCCCCGCGTATCGAGGAGTTGCGGGCGGCGGCTCGGGAACGCAAGGGCTGGATCATGGACACGTATCTGCTGCGCAGGCACGGGAGCGAGGGCTGACTCCGGGAGGACGAGGGGGCCTTCCGCTCAGCGCGGTTGGAGTGCGTCGAACCAGGCCAGCGCGCTCTGTACGTCCGGCACCGTCATCGCGTCCTCCGGCAGCGGGGGGCGTTCCACGACCACTACGGGCAGGCCGAGTTGGCGGGCCGCCGTCAGTTTCGGGGCCGTCGCCTCGCCTCCGCTGTCCTTGGTGACCAGTACGTCGATCCGATGGGCGCGGAGGACGTCCAGCTCGTCCGCGAGGGTGAACGGGCCGCGCTCCAGGAGGAGTTCGGTGTGCGGGGGCAGGGGTGGGGCGGGGGGTTCCACGGAGCGTACGAGGAAGTGGACGTGCTCCAGCGCGGCGAAGGCCGACAGGCCCAGGCGGCCGGTGGTGAGGAACACGCGGTGGCCGAGGGTGGGGAGGGTCGCTGCGGCCGCCGTCAGGGTGGGGACGGGGTGCCAGTCGTCGCCGGGGGTCGGGTGCCAGCCGGGGCGGCGTAGGACGAGCGCCGGGATGCCCGCGTTCCGTGCGGCCTGGAGGGCGTTCGTGGTGATCTTCCGCGCGAAGGGGTGGGTGGCGTCGATCAGGGCGTCCACGTCGTGGGCGCGGAGCCAGTCGGCGAGGCCGGCCGGGCCGCCGAAGCCGCCGGTGCGGGTGTCCCCGGTCAGCGGGCTCGGCCGGGTCACGCGTCCCGCGAGGGAGGTGGTGACGCGTATGGCGGGGTCGGCGGCCAGCGCGGCGGCCAGTTCTCGGGCCTCCGTCGTGCCGCCGAGGATCAGGAGGTGCGGGGGCATGGGGCGAGCGTAGGCGAGGGGCGGGCCGGGGCGGTTATCGTCCGGGTATGGCTTCCCTTGCGGATGTACGGGGCGTGCGGGGCGTACGGGGCGTGCTGGTCGACATCGACGGGGTGCTGACCGTCTCCTGGCGGGCGCTGCCCGGGGCAGTGGAGGCGCTGCGGGTGCTGCGGGACGGGGGGCTCGGGGTGGTCCTGGTGACCAACACCACCTCCAGGACGCGGGCCTCGGTCGCCGCCGCGCTCGCCGAGGCGGGGTTCGCCGTCGACGCGGACGACATCCTCACCGCACCCGCCGCCACCGCCGCGCACCTGGCGGGCGCCCGGTGCGCGCTGCTGAACAGCGGGGACATCGAGGAGGATCTGGCCGGGATCACCCTCGTCGGCGAGGACGACAGGGGCGACGGGGGCGACGGGGACACGCCCGATGTCGTGCTCGTCGGGGGTGCGGGTCCGGAATTCAGCTACGCGGCTGTGAACCGAGCTTTCCGTCATCTTCGCCGTGGCGCGCGTCTCGTCGCCCTGCACCGAAACCTCACGTGGCGGACCGACGCCGGGCTCCAGCTCGACGCCGGGGCGTACATCGCGGGGCTGGAGGCGGCGGCCGGGACCGAGGCCGAGGTCACCGGGAAGCCGTCGGCCGCGTTCTTCCGGGCGGCGCTCGACCGGCTGGGCGTGGCCGCGGCCGAGGCGGTGATGGTCGGGGACGACGTGGAGTCGGACGTGCTGGGGGCACAGCGCCTCGGGATCACCGGAGTGCTGGTGCGGACCGGCAAGTTCCAGCCGGACACCCTCGACCGGGCGAGCGGTACGCCCGACCGCGTGGTGGACTCGTTCGCGGACGTGCCCGCGCTGCTGGGGCTGACTCCGTAGGACTGTCGGCCCGGAGTCTGTCGGGGGTTGTGATCCGTGGGGTCGGGGCGAGGTTGGCAGCCCGCGTACCGGCGCTGGAACAATGCCCGGATGACTGGTGACCCCGCTGTCGAAGTGTCGGCCCTGGCGATCAATGTCCGGGTGCCGGAGGAACTCTGCTGGACGGACACCCGGCGGGGGCAGGAGTTCCGGCTGACCACGTTGAACGTGCGGCTGCTGCCGGACGGCGGACTGGCCGCGAAGGCGTACGGACGGCCGGTCGACGGCGGGCGTGGCGCGTACGTGTCCTTCGCGGTGCCGGACCGGCCCGAGCTGGCCGCGCTCATCGAGCGGGCGGCGGGCCGCGCGGCGGAACTGTGGGGTGCACACCGGGGGTTGTGAGCCCCGCAGCGGGGCTTCCGATCGCGGCGGCGTGGACTTGCCCTAGCTCAGCAGGAGTTCCAGTGCGCCCACGACGGTCGCCGCGACAACCAGTCGGTCGAAGAGTTGCTGGTTGATTCTGTTCACAGCCCATTTGCCGATGAACGCGCCGGGCACGACGAACACCAGCAGTGCGGCGTCAAGCAGCAGTGAACGGCCGTCGATCAGTCCGAGCGCCGCGCTGAACGGCACCTTCGACACGTTGACGATCAGGAAGAAGAACGCCGAGGTGCCGAGGAAGCCGAGCTTGCGGAAGCCCGCCGAGAGGAGATACATCGACATCACCGGGCCGCCCGCGTTGGCGACCATGGTGGTGAAGCCGCCGAGCACGCCGTAGGCGCCCGCCGTCGTCCGTCCGGCGCGGGTGGTGACCGCCGAGCCGTTGGCCTCCGGCCCGTGGGTCCCCGCCTCGCCGTCGGCCGCCGATCCGTCGGTTCCCGTCTCGCCGTCCGCCGCGCCCTCCGTCTCCGGCCGCGCCGCCGCCCGTCGCCGCCACAGCGTGATCCCCGTCATCAGCAGCAGAATCGCGCCGATCGAGGTGCGGACGATGCCGTCCCCGGCGCGGACCAGGAAGAGCGTGCCCGCCACGACACCGACCCCGACCGCGGGGAACAGCCGCCACAGCGTGGGCCAGTGGGCGTGCCGACGGTAGGTGAGGACGGCGAGGATGTCGCCCGCGATCAGCAGCGGCAGCAGTACGCCGGTGGAGGCGCGGGCGGGGAGTACGGCCGCGAAGACGGCGAGACTGACCGTGTTGGCCCCGCTGACCGCGGTCTTGGAGAAGCCGACCAGGAGGGCGGCGAGGGCCAGGGCGGCGAATTCCCAGCCGGGTATGTGCCAGAGCGTCATCATGTTCATGCGGGGACTGATGCTATGCGCACGCATTCAGTGGCTCGTGGGCCGCCCTGGCCACGGAGCCCTCCGAGGGTGCCCGCACCACGGACACGCCCCGGAGTCGGTGCCCGACGGGCCACGTACAGGCTCAGGAGTCACGGGGCGCCCGAGCCCGTACGGGTGGAGCTGCGCAACACTGAGCGCCGAGCACCCCGCGACCACCCGATCGGGACTCCCGCTCGACGGACTCCGCTCGGGACCGGAACGACAACAGCTGCTTACGTTGCATCAATGCCCCACCGTGTGGTGCGGTTCAGAGCTCCGGGTCGGTGGGGGTCAGCTGCCAGCCGGTCCGGGTGCCGTCCCACGCGTACAGGTTGCGCCATGGCCGGCCGTCCTCGCCGTCGGCGCCGATGACGAACTCGATATTGCGGTACGCCGGGTACGACCCGTTGATCTTGATGAGGTCGATGCCGCTCCGCCACTTTCCGCCCAGGGAGGACCAGTCGGTCCAGTTGGTGGTGGAGGTCCTGGTGCGGGCGTAGGCGGCGAGGTCGGTGCCGATCGCGAACTCGTACTGGACACCGCGCTGCGTGCTGACGGTGGCGACGCCGTACTCGCAGATGATGATGCCGGTACCGCGGTTGCAGTGGTTGAGGGCCTGTGCCGGGGTGGCCGCGAGAACAGTGCCCGCGACGACTGCGGCCGTCAGGACGGCTGCCTTGATTCTCTTCATCGTGTTTCTTTCTCTGCCGGTGAGGATGGTGCGCCTGAGGCGAATGGAGCCGATCTCCCGTCCCGCTCCATCGGCCTCGTCGCAACCACTCCACCACCTGCCGCATGACCGTCACCAGGCAGTCCCACCGGCAGAAATAGCGTGCTCCGTACTTCTTCCGGCCCGCGTATCGGTACCTCCGTCCTGGAGGGTCGGTACTGCGCGCCGCGTGGCACCCCGCCGCCCCTACGGCCGCTCCACCAGCACCGCGCTCCCCTGCCCCACCCCCACGCACATGGTCGCCAGCCCGCGCCCCGAGTCCTCGCGTCGCATCCGGTGCAGCAGTGTCGTGAGGATGCGGGCGCCCGAGCAGCCCAGCGGGTGGCCGAGGGCGATGGCGCCGCCGGTCGGGTTGACCGACTCCGGGTCGATGCCGAGCTGGTCCACGCACGCGAGGGCCTGCGCGGCGAACGCCTCGTTGAACTCGGCCTCGTCCAGGTCGGTGACCGACCAGCCGACGCGGGCGAGGGCCTTGCGGGTGGCCGGGACCGGGCCGAGGCCCATCACATCGGGGTGGACGCCCGCCGAGGCTCCGGCGACGTAGCGGCCGAGGGATTCGAGGCCCAGGTCGTTCAGGGCCTCCTCGCTGACCAGGAGCAGTCCGGCGGCGCCGTCGTTCATCGGGGAGGCGTTGCCCGCGGTGACCGTGCCGTCCGCGCGGAAGACCGGCTTCAGACGGCTCAGCTTCTCCAGTGAGGTGTCCTCGCGGACGCACTCGTCACGCTCGACCACGATGCCGTCGGGGCGCTCCACGGAAAGGAGTTCGTCGTCGAAGGTGCCGTTCTTCTGCGCGGTGGCCGCGAGTTGGTGGCTGCGCAGGGCGAACTCGTCCTGTCGCGCACGGGAGATGCCGTACCGCTCCGCGACCTCCTCGGCGGTCTCGCCCATGGACAGTACGCCGTGGAGCTCCTTCATGGCGGGGTTGACCAACCGCCAGCCCAGCCGGGTGTCGTACGTCTCGATGCGGTGCGGCAGCGCCTCGTCGGGGCGGGGCAGGACGAAGGGGGCGCGGCTCATCGACTCGGAGCCGCCCGCGATCACGACGTCGGCCTCGCCGGAGGCGATGGTGCGGGCGGCGGCGGTGACGGCTTCGAGGCCGGAGGCGCACAGGCGGTTGACGGTGGCGCCGGGGACGGTGTCGGGCAGGCCCGCGAGGAGGGCGGCCATGCGGGCGACGTTGCGGTTGTCCTCGCCGGCCTGGTTGGCGGCGCCCCAGTACACGTCGTCGATCCTGGCCGGGTCGAGGGCGGGGGCGTCGGCCACCAGGCGCCGGATCACGGTCGCCGCGAGGTCGTCGGGCCGGATGCCCGAGAGGGCGCCGCGCAGCTTGCCGATGGGGGTGCGGCGGGCGGCCGCGAAGTGGACGGGACGCACGGCGGGGCTCCTGATCTACGACGGATCCACGACGGATCTGCGGCTGGCCTGGCCATTAATTAGCACTGCTAGTTTCGGACTATAGACCGGCTTCCCGCCCCTGGGAAGGATCCCCGCCGCGCCCCTACGACCCCCTACCCGTCGAGCCCCAGCACCCGCGCGATCGTCCGCGGCACCCCCTGCTCGTTGTTGGACGGCGCCATGTGCCGGGCCCGCCGGGCGACCTCCGGGTGGGCGTTGGCCATGGCGAAGGACCACTCGGCGGCGTCCATCATCTCGAGGTCGTTCAGGTAATCGCCGAAGACCATCGTCTGCGCGGGCGTGATGCCCAGCTCGCGCTGGAGTCCGCGCAGGGCGGCGCCCTTGTTGGCGGTGCGGTTCATGACGTCGACCCAGTGCTCGCCGGAAACGACGACCTGGTGGGTGTCCGCGAAGCCGGCCAGCGCCGGAGCGGTCCCGTGCTCGGCCGAGCCGAAGTCGAACAGCGCCACCTTGATCACCTCGTCCTCGACCGCGGTCAGGTCGGGGACGACGCGGTGCTCGACGTAGTACTTGCGGACCTCGGCGAGGAACGGCTCGTCGGTGCGCTCGACGTACGCGGCGCGCTTGCCGCAGACCACGGCACCGCTGTCCACGCCCCGCTCCACCAGCCGCCGTGCCGTACGGGCCAGTTCCGCGGCCACCGAGCGCTCCAGCGGGTCCGAGCTGAGCTCCACCCCGTCGCGGACCACGTACGTGCCGTTCTCCGCGATGAACACCATCCCCTCGGAGACCTCCGCGAACTCCTTGGCCAGTGTCGCGTACTGGCGGCCGCTGGCGGGGCTGAACAGCACGCCCCGGCGGCGCAGTTCGGCGAGGAGGTCCCACATGCCCTCGGGCATGGCCTTGTCGTCGTCCAGCAGTGTGCCGTCCATGTCGGTGACGATCAGGCGTATGTCGGCCGGGACGGCGGGCAGGTCGGGGGCGGTGGTCAGGGACGCGGGCGTGGCGGTCATGTCCTTCTTCCTGGTCGGGGCGCGAACCCTCCCAGTGTCCTTCATGCCGCCGGAGGCATCGGAACCCCATTCCCGGGACACCGCGCCTCCCGACCCCGCACAATGACGCCAGGCAGCGTGATCACGAAGCGGCACCGGCCGCACGTGGAGACGCATGTGGAGACGCACGCGGAAACGCGCACGGAAAGGGGCGGAACGGTGGGCGGACACGACGCGGGGACGACGGCGGACCGGCTGGACACCTCCGTCGCGCACAACGCGCGGGTGTGGAACTACTGGATCGGCGGCAAGGACCACTACGAGGTGGACCAGGCGGTCGGTGAGCACGTCGCCGGGATGTTCCCGGTGATCCGCGACGTGGCCCGCGCGGACCGGGAGTTCCTGCGGCGGGCGGTGCGGTACCTCGCCGCCGAGCGCGGGGTACGCCAGTTCCTGGACGTCGGCACCGGGCTGCCCACGGTGGACAACACCCACGAGATCGCGCAGTCGGTCGCGCCCGAGTCGCGGATCGTGTACGTCGACAACGACCCGATCGTGCTGGCCCACGCCCGCTCGCTGCTCACCAGCTCCCCCGAGGGCGTGACGGACTACATCGACGCCGACGTGCGCGACCCGGAGACGATCGTGCGGCGGGCCGCCGAGACGCTCGACCTGAAGCGCCCGGTCGCGGTGATGATGCTCGGCATCCTGAACTTCGTCCTGGACGACGACGCGGCCCATGACATCGTCCGCCGGATCATGGCGGCCGTGCCGTCCGGCAGCTTCCTGGTGCTGACCCACCCGACCTACGACGGTGACGTGGGCGGCGAGGGCAACGTCGCCGCGATGGAGTTCTGGAACGCCAACGCCACCCCGCCCATCACCGCGCGCGGCCGGGCCGGCATCGCCGGGTTCCTGGACGGTCTTGAGCCGGTCGAGCCGGGCCTCGTGCCCTGCTCCCTGTGGCGTGCCGGGGCCGACGCGGCCGCCGTCGTGCCGCAGTTCGGCGCGGTGGCCGTGAAACCCTGAGCGCGACCACGCGGGAGCCCGACCGTCGAGGAGTACCCATGGCCACCCTTGCCGACCCCGTGCCCGGCGGCCGCCCCGGTGAGACCCGGCGGGCCGCCGCCCGCGCCGCCGAGCTGACCGCGCGAGGCGTCCACGGGATCGTGCTCGCGTACGTGGACACGGCGGGCGTCGGGCGGGTCAAGGCGGTCCCGGTGGCCCGGCTGACGGCCGCGGTGACCCGGGGCGTCGGGATGTCGCCCGTCTTCGACACCTTCCTGTCCGACGACTCGATCGTCACCACCGACGTGCTCGGCTCCCCCGACGGCGACCTGCGGCTCTTCCCCGACCTGGACGAGCTGGTGGTCCTGGCCGGGCAGCCCGGCTGGGCGTGGGCGCCGGTGGACCGGATCACCCAGGAGGGCGCGACGCACCCCGGGTGCTCGCGGACCTTCCTGCGCCGGATCGTCACGGAGGCCGCCGAGCGGTACGGCCTGACCTTCCGGGCGGCGATCGAGGTCGAGTGGACGGTGGGCCTGGACTCGGCGCCCGCCGGGGAGTTCGTCCCGGCGGTGTCCGGACCGGCGTACGGCGCGATCCGGCAGGTCGAACTGGGCGACCTGGGTGCCGAGTTGCTGGCGGCGCTCGCCGCACAGGGCGTGGACGTGGAGCAGCTCCACCCCGAGTACGCGCCCGGGCAGTTCGAGCTGTCGGTGGGGGCGCTGGACCCCGTGGCGGCAGCCGACCGGAGCGTGCTGGTGCGGCAGACGATCCGGGCGGTCGCCCGGCGGCACGGTCTCCGCGTGTCCTTCGCCCCGGCCGTGGTGGCGGACGGCGTCGGCAACGGCGGCCACCTCCATCTCTCCTGCCACCGCGACGGGGTGAACCTCCACACCGGCGGCGAGGGCCGGTACGGCATGACGGCCGGGGCGGAGTCCTTCGTGGCCGGGGTGCTTTCCCGGCTGCCCGCGCTGACGGCGGTGACCGCGCCGAGCCCGGCCAGTTACCTGCGCCTGAAGCCGTCCCGGTGGGCCGGGGTGTTCACCGCCTGGGGCCGCGAGACCCGCGAGGCCGCGCTGCGGATCGTCACCGGCACGGCGGGCCACACCGGCGAGGGCGCCAACCTGGAGATCAAGCCCGTCGATTTGGCCGCCAACCCGTATCTCGCCCTCGGCTGCGTCATCGCCGCCGGACTCGACGGCCTCGCCGCCGCACTGCCCCTGCCACAGGAGATCACCGGCGACCCGGTCCGGTACGGCGCCGAGGAGGCGGCCGCGCTCGGGGTACGGCGGCTGCCGCAGTCGCTGACCGAGGCCGTCGAGGAGTTTCGCGCCGACCCGGTGCTGCGGTCGGCCCTCGGCCCGGTCCTCGCGGACGCGGTGACGGCGGTACGGCTCGGGGAGGCGGCGGCCGTGGAGGGCCTGGACGACGCCGAGGTGGCCGCCGCCCACCGGTGGAGGTACTGACGATGACCGCACCTGAGACTCTCCAACAGGCCCTGTCCGAGCTGCCGTTGGTGGACCACCACTGCCACGGCGCGACCACCCGCGACCTCACCCGGGCCGAGTTCGAGTCGCTCATCACCGAGGGCGAGGCGTGGCCCGGGATCTCGCCCTTCGACAGCCCGGTCGGCATCGCCGTACGCCGCCACTGCGCACCCCTCCTCGACCTGCCCCGGCACGCCTCCCCCGATAACTACCTGGCCCGGCGTGCGGAGTTGGGCGCGGCAGAGGTCAACCGGCGTTTTCTGACCGCCGCCGGGGCCGAGGCGTTCTGCGTGGACACCGGGTTCGCCCCGGACCCGGGGACATCGCCGGACGAACTGGCCGCGGCGTCAGGGGGCTTGGCCTACGAGGTCGTACGGCTCGAACGGGTCGCGGAGGAGGTGGCCGCGCGGGGCGTGGAGCCGGACGCGTACGCGGAGGCGTTCCGCGCGGCGGCCGGGGAGGCGGTGCGGCGGCCCGGGGTGGTGGCGGTGAAGTCGGTGGCGGCCTACCGTACCGGTTTCGCCCTGGACCCGGCCCGCCCCGGCGACGCGGAGGTGACACGTGCCGCCCGGGAGTGGTTCGCGCGGGGCGGGCGGTTGAACAACCCTGTGCTGGTACGGCAGTTGCTGTGGACCGCCGTCGATCTCGGGCTGCCGCTCCAGCTGCACACCGGGTTCGGCGACGCCGATGTGACCCTGCACCGCGCCGATCCCACGCTGCTCACGGACTGGCTGCGGCTGACGGCGGGCACGATTCCCGTGGTGCTGCTGCACTGCTGGCCGTATCACCGCCAAGCCGCGTATCTGGCAGCGGTGTTCGAGCAGGTGTACCTGGATGTCGGTCTCGCGCTGCACTACGCGGGACCGGCCCGCTCGCGAGCGGTCCTGGAGGAGGCGCTGGAGATCACCCCGTTCCGCAAACTGCTGTACAGCTCCGACGCCTACGGAGTGGCCGAATTCCATCACCTGGGCGCGCTGTGCTTCCGGCGCGGACTGGCCGACCTGATCCAATCCCGCGTCGACAGCGACGAGTTGAGCCTCGCGGACGCGCTGCGCATCGCATCCTGGACGGGCCGCGAGAACGCCCGCCGCCTGTACGAACTGCCCGAACCCGCCCGCGATCCCGGCGAGCGCCCCACCCGGAAAGTATGATCAAGCAATGTCTGACATGACCGAGACCACGCCCGGCTGGCTGACCACGGACGAACTGGAAATGGCCAGGGCCCGGATGCCGATCCTGTATGTCGAGGCCGTGCCGGTGCGCGTGGACGACAACGGCGAAGTCACCAGTATCGGGCTGCTGTTGCGGATCGGGCCGGACGGCACGGTCAGCCGGACCCTGGTCTCCGGACGGGTGCTGCACCACGAGCGGGTCCGTGACGCGCTGCTGCGCCATCTGGAGAAGGACCTCGGCCCGGTCGCGCTCCCCCGGGTGCCCGCCTCGATGCAGCCGTTCACGGTCGCGGAGTACTTCCCGACGGCCGGGGTCACGCCGTACCACGACCCGCGTCAGCACGCGGTGTCGCTCGCCTACGTCGTGCCGGTCTCGGGCGACTGCCGGCCGCGCCAGGACGCGCTGGACCTGGTGTGGTTCTCGCCGCAGGAAGCGGCGTCGGCCGCCCTGGAGAGCGAGATGCCGGGCGGGCACGGGGTGCTCCTGAAGCAGGCGCTGGCGCATCTGGGTCTGGTGTTCTGAGGACCTCCGCGCCCGGGCCCGGTGTTTCCGGGAGCACCCGGGCCCGGTGATCCACAAGCCCTCGGGCCGCTGGATTCGGACGGGACCGAACGGCCCCGGCCGGGTCCGAGTGGCCCGTGGCGGGGTCGTGGTGCCCGCGCGAACCTGGAGGGAGAGCAGTCCCGAAGGGAGCCGGTGCGATGACCACGACCACCATGACCACGGCGCTCGAGCCCGTGTACCGCGAGCGGCTGATGCGGTTCGCCCGCGAGGTCTCCTTCCCGGCCGGTGTCCGGCTCTTCGAGGAGGGCGGGCGCGCCGACCGCTTCTGGATCGTGCGCACCGGCACGGTCACCCTGGATCTGCGGGTGCCCGGCCGCCGTCCCGCCGTCGTCGAGTCGCTCGGGCACGGTGAACTGGTCGGCTGGTCCTGGCACTTCGGGCCGGGCGTCTGGCATCTGGGCGGCGAGGCGATGAGCCCCGTACGGGCCTGGGAGTTCGACGCGGCCCCGGTGCGGGCGCTGTGCGCGGCGGACCCCGAGTTCGGCCGGGCGGTGGCCGTCTGGGTCGGCCGGGTGGTGGCCCACCGGCTGCACGCCTCGCGGGTCAGACTGCTCGACCTGTACGCCCCGTACGGCAGCGGGGGCCTGCTGTGACCTCGGCTGCGGCACCCGGGCCGCGCCCGGTGGAGCCGGTGCCGGGAGACGGGCCGTACCGGGTGGGCGACGTGATGACGCGGGCCGTGGTCGCGGTGGGCAGCGGCACGCTGTTCCGGGACGTGGTCGAGCGGATGGAGCAGTGGAAGGTCGGCGCCCTGCCCGTCCTGGAGGGCGACGGCCGGGTGATCGGGGTGGTCTCGGAGGCCGATCTGCTGCCCAAGGAGGAGTTCCGCGACGGCGAGCCGGACCGGCTGACCCAGCTGCGCCGGATGGCCGACCTGGCGAAGGCCGGGGCGGTGACCGCCGGGGAGCTGATGAGCACCCCCGCCGTCACCGTGCACGCGGACGCGACGCTGCCCGAGGCGGCCCGGATCATGGCCGTCAAGGGCGTCAAACGACTGCCCGTCATCGACGCCCAGGGCGCGCTCGTGGGCGTCGTCAGCCGGGGCGACCTGCTGAAGGTGTTCCTGCGCTCGGACGGCGAACTGGCCGACGAGATACGGCGGTCCGTGGTCGACGTGCTCTTCCCCGCGCCGGTCGAACCGGTGCACGTCATGGTCGCCGACGGCGTCGCGACGCTCACCGGGTGCGTGCGGGACGCGGAGCGGATCGAGCTGGCGGCCCGGATGACACGGGGTGTGGAGGGCGTGGTGGGCGTGGACTGCCGGCTCACGGCCGAACCGGGCTGAGCCGCCGCGTCACGCCGAATCCCGCCCGCCCCGAGGGTAGTTCAGTGCGCCGGACGCTCCTCCGCGCCCGTGCCCGTACCCATGCTCTGGTCCAGCTGCGAGGCGATCACGGCCGCCTGGACCCGGCGCTGGACGCCGAGCTTGGCCAGCAGCCGGGAGATGTGGTTCTTGACCGTCTTCTCCGACAGATAGAGCCGCTGCCCGATCTCCCGGTTGGTCAGGCCGTCCCCGATCAGCGCGAGGATGTCCCGCTCCCGGGGCGACAGCGCCTCCAGCTCGGGCGGCAGCGAGGGCGCGGTCTCGGCGGGGTCGGAGCGCAGCGAGCGCATCAGCCGGGCGGTGGTGGCGGGGTCCAGCATGGACTGGCCCGAGGCGACGGTGCGTACCGCCGAGATCAGGTCGGAGCCCTTGATCTGCTTCAGTACGTACCCGGCGGCGCCTGCCATGATCGCGTCGAGCAGCGCGTCCTCGTCGTCGAACGAGGTCAGCATCAGGCAGGCCAACTCGGGCATGCGGTCGCGCAGTTCGCGGCAGACGGTGATGCCGTCGCCGTCGGGGAGGCGTACGTCGAGCACGGCGACGTGCGGGCGCAGGGCGGGGCCGCGGGCGAGGGCCTGCTGCGCGGAGTCGGCCTCGCCGACGACGGAGATGTCCGGTTCGGAGTCGAGCAGATCGGCCACGCCCCGGCGGACGACCTCGTGGTCGTCCAGCAGGAACACCCGGATCGGGTGCTGCTCGGTGAAGACGCGTGTCTCGGGCATGACGACCTCTCGTTTCCCGGGGCCGGACGGACAGGACCGGCCCACCAGCCGGATCATGACCCGCCGGTCCCGTACAGACTAGGGCCGAACGGGCCCACCTCGCCCCTCACCTGCGGAATCAGGTCCGCGCGTCACCTGTGGAACCGAACCGGGCCCGCGCGTCATCCGCCGGATCAGGTCCGCGGGCCGTCGGCGCGACCCGGCGCGGGCGCGAGGTCGAACTCCACGTCCACCACGCCCTCGACCGCGCGGACCAGCCGGGCGGCCACCGGGACCAGGGCCGTGTCGCGCAGCGAGCCGGTGAGGGTGACCACGCCGTCGTGCACCTCCACGTGGATCAGGGAGTCGGGCGGCGGGAGGATCCAGGAGACGATGTCGTGCCGTACCTCGCGCTCGATGTCCTGGTCGCCGCGCAGGAAGACCTTGAGCAGGTCGGCGCGGCTGACGACGCCCTCCAGGACGCCCCGGTCGTCCACGACGGGCAGCATCCGCACCCCGGACCGCGCCATGCGCCGGGCCGCCTCCGCGAGCGTGGCCCCGGAGTGGACGGTGACGGCGGGCGCGGACATCAGCTCGGCCGCCGTGGCCGCCTCCGCCTTCGCCAGGTCGGCCGGACGGCGGCGCCCGGTGTACGCCTCGCCGGGCGCGTCGCGCAGCTCCTCCATGGGCAGCAGGTCGGACTCGGAGACGACACCGGTCACCTTGCCGCCGACGAGCACGGGGAGGCTGCCGACCTGGCGGTCCCGCAACATCCGCGCGATCTCCTTGAAGGACGTCTCCGGACCGACGACCGCCACGGTGCGGGTCATGACGTCGCCGACGCTGCGCGGGGTTGCGTACATGGTGACTCCGTAGGTTCACGGGGACGGTTGCGTACGTCGCCTTCCTGATTCCGGTTTCCCTTCCAGCGTGCGCCGGGCCGGGGAGACCGCCTAGGGCCGGTCGGCCCCGCGCAGGGACCTGCGGCCCCTGATCCGGCGGGCGGGGTGCCGCGAGGCTGGGGGCGGAGGTGGAGACCATGTCCCGAACCGTCACCGTGGGCTTCGACGGCTCGCCCGAGAGCCGGGCGGCCGCCGACTGGGCGGCCCGCGAGGCCAGGCTGCGCGCCCTGCCGCTGCGGGTCGTGCACATCTGGGAGCCGGTGCCCGAGCCGATGGCCCAGGCGCCGCTGCCCGGCGCCGAGACCCCGCAGCCCTGGACCGAGCAGGTGCCCCGCGAGAGCGCGGAGCGCCTGCGTCTGCGCCACCCGGGTATCGAGGTGGTCGTCGAGCAGTACACCGGGAACCCGGTGGACATCCTGTGCGAGGCCGCCGTCTCGGCCGAGCCGCTGGTGCTCGGCTCACGGGGGCTCGGCGGGATCGGCGGCTTCGTCGCCGGGTCGGTCGGCCTCGCCGTAATAGCCCGTACCGAGCGTCCCGTGGTCGTCGTCCGGGCGGACGAGCCGACCGTGGGCCGGCACGGGCCCGGCCCGGCGGCCGGGGACGTGCCCACCGCGCCCGTCGTGCTCGGCCTGGACACCGGCGAGCCGGACGAGACGCTGCTGGGCTTCGCCTTCGACGCGGCCGCCCGCCACGGCGTCCCGCTGCGAGTGGTGCACGCCTGGCGTCCGCCGCCCGCGTACGCCTACGAGCTGTCCGCCTACGCCTACGACCTGGCCGGGCCCGGCGACGGCCCCGGTTCGGTCGGGGAGCTGGAGGCGGAGGGCCTGGCCAAGGTGCTCCAGTCCTGGCGGCAGTCGTTCCCCGGCGTCGAGGTGGCGGAGGAGAGCAGGGCGGGCAGCGCGGCGCGGGTGCTGGTCGAGGCGGCGCGGGAGGCCGGTCTGGTGGTGGTCGGGCGGCGGATACGTGCCGGGCGGCTGGGTGCGCACATCGGGCATGTGACGCACGCGGTGCTGCACCACGTCGCCGCTCCGGTTGCCGTCGTGCCGCACACCTGAGCCGATGGGGGGAAAGCGGAGGGAGAGGGCGGACACCATGGACCAGCCGATCGTCGTCGGCGTGGACGGCTCGGAGCAGAGCCTGCGCGCCGTGGACTGGGGAGCCGACGAGGCCGCCCTGCGCGGGGCACCGCTCCGCCTGGTGTACGCCTCGTTGTGGGAGCGGTACGAGGGCGCGCTGATCGCCCAGGAACTCCACCGGCCGGTGGACGAGGTGATGGCGCGGGACGTGGTCGGCACCGCCGAGGACCGGGCGCGGCGCCGCCGTCCCGGGGTGCCGGTCACCACCGACGTGCTGCCCGACGAGCCGGAGTACGGTCTGGTGCGCGAGAGCCGTACGGCCCGTGCCGTGGTGCTCGGCTGCCGGGGCCGCAGCGGGCTCACCGAGGCGCTGCTCGGGTCGGTCAGCCTGACGGTCGCCGGGCACGCGCACTGCCCGGTGATCGTGCTGCGCGGCGGCCACGACGACCCGGAGCGCGCCGGGACCGGGCGGATCGTGCTGGCCGTCGGCGAGAAGCCGACGGGCACGGCCGCCGTGCGGTTCGCGGCCGAGGAGGCCGCGCTGCGCGAGCTGCCCCTGGAGGCGGTACGGGCCTGGCGGCGTCCGTCGGGGCCGCTGCCCGGCCATGTCCCGCACGACGGCGATCCGGAGCGGGCCGCGCTGGACACGGTGGAGGAGGCGTTGCGGGGCCTGCCCGCCGGTGTCGTACCGGTACGGCACGTCGTGGAGGGCCACACCCGTGACGTGCTGCTCGACGCCTCCCGCGGCGCGGTCCTGCTCGTCGTGGGCGCCCGGCGCAGGCACGGCCGCTTCGGTCTCCAGCTCGGCCGGGTCGCGCACGGGGTGCTGCACCGGGCGGACTGCGCGGTGGCCGTCGTACCGGAGCCGGACTGACGGGCGCGGAGGCACGCCGTCCCGAGGCAACGACCGTCGACCCTGTGGAGTTTCCATGACCGACACCGCCGAACGCGCGCTCACCAACGAGGAGTTGGACACGCTCCTGGCCCACTGGCGGGCCGCGAACTACCTCTCGGCGGGCCAGATCCATCTGATGGCCAACCCCCTGCTGACCGAGCCGCTGCGCCCGGAGCACATCAAGCCCCGGCTGCTCGGGCACTGGGGCACCACGCCCGGCCTGAACCTGGTGTACACGCACCTCAACCGGGTGATCCGGGAGCGCGGGATCGACGCGCTGTGCGTATGGGGGCCGGGGCGCGGCGGCCCTGCGGTCCTCGCGAACTCGTGGCTGGAGGGGAGTTACGCGGAGGTCTACCCGGACGTGAGCCGGGACGGGGAGGGCATGGAGCGGCTGTTCCGGCAGTTCTCCTTCCCCGGCGGAGTGCCCAGTCATGTGGCGCCGGAGACGCCGGGCTCGATCCACGAGGGCGGTGAGCTGGGCTATTCACTCGCGCACGCCTACGGTGCCGCCTTCGACAACCCGGATCTGCTGGTCGTGTGCGTGATCGGGGACGGCGAGGCGGAGACCGGTCCGCTGGCCGCGTCCTGGCACTCCGACAAGTTCCTCGACCCGGTGCACGACGGCGCGGTCCTGCCGATCCTCCACCTCAACGGCTACAAGATCGCCAACCCGACGGTCCTCTCCCGGCTCCCGCAGGCCGAACTCGACGCGCTGCTGCGGGGATACGGCCACGAGCCGCTGTACGTGTCGGGCGACGACCCCGCCGAGGTGCACCACGCGATGGCGGCGGCCTTCGACGAGGCGCTGGACCGGATCAAGCTGATGCAGGACAGCGCGCGCGAGGACGGCGTCACCGAGCGGGCGCACTGGCCGATGATCGTGCTGCGCACCCCGAAGGGCTGGACCGGTCCGGCCGAGGTCGATGGACTGGCGTGGCAGGCCGAGGTGCTGCCCGTGGACGAACACCTGGACCGGCACGGCCGGGTTCTGGAGGTGCTGTCCGAACACCTCGTGGACACTCGATGGTCAACCAGCACATCAAGTGGCTCAGGATCTCGCGGGAGCGGGCAAGCAGCCCTGTTTCGACTGGCTGTCGCTGGAGGAGGCCCGGGTGCACTGCGCGCGCGGGGCCGGGATCTGGGAGTGGGCCGGGACCGGCAACGGCGGCGACCCCGATGTCGTACTCGCCTGCGCGGGGGACGTACCGACCCAAGAGGTGCTGGCGGCGGCCCAGTTGCTGCGTCGCCACCTTCCGGAGCTGGCGCGCGCCCGGCACCACGACTGGATCCGCGTCCACGGCACCGATCTGCCGGAGGTCGCGGAGTGGAGCTGGGACGGCTGAGCGGCAGGGGAAGGGGGGCCGGGATCACCCGGCCCCCCTTCGGCCTTCGGCGGAAGCATCAGTCGTGGTCGGCCCGGCGCAGCAGCCGGTAACCCCGGCCCCGCCACCGGCACAGCCAGTGCCGCAGCCGTCGTCCGGCGCTCATCAGGCGGCCCCCTCGCCCGGTGCGCCCGCCGGGACCAGCGCCTCCACCACGGGGGCGGGCAGTCCCGGCTGCACGTCGAAGGCGCCGCCGAGCCCGGTGGTGCGCAGCAGCCGCAGGAACTCCTGGCTGTCCGCGACCAGCCGCAGCCTGCCCCGACGGGCCCGGGCGCGGTTGCGGGTCCGGCACAGCACACCGAGACCGGTGCAGTCGATGAACTCCACGGGCCGCAGGTCCAGCACCAGGTCGGGGTGCGGACGCGAGGTCAGGGCGTCGAGCCGGGCCGCCAGCCCGGGCGCGGTCAGCAGGTCTATCTCGCCACGCAGGGCCACGACGGTGGCGGGGCGCACCCGCGCTCCCTCTCCGCCGGACCGGTGTTCCTCGGGCTTCGTGTGGTTCTCGGACATACGACGAGCGAACCGGATGCACCGGTCCGGGCGGAAGGGCTGTTCGGCCCCTGATCTCCGTCCGTCCGGGGAAGCTCCGGGGAGGCACGGAAGCAGGCGTTCCGCGGCCGCCGTGTCGCCGCCCGCCCGGCATCCCGTACGCGCAGGCCGGGCCCCGTACAGCCACCCCCGTGGGCCGGACGGCCCAAGCGCGCCGGCCCGTCTCGCGCGAAGGTGGAAGGGCGGGGCCGTCTCCCGGCACCCGCGCACCGGGCGACGACGGTGAGGAGCGAGTGGCATGAAGGGCTATGTCTTCGAGGGGCCGGGCCACGCGTCCTGGCAGGACGTGCCGGACCCCGCGATCAAGGAGCCGACCGACGCGATCGTGAAGGTCGGCGTGGTCACCATCTGCGGCACCGACCTGCACATTCTCAAGGGTGACGTGCCCGAGGTGCGCCCCGGTACGGTCCTCGGGCACGAGGCCGTCGGGGAGGTCGTCGACATCGGCGGCGACGTGCGCACCGTACGGCCCGGCGACCGCGTGCTGATGTCCTGCATCACCTCGTGCGGCCACTGCCGCTTCTGCCGCGAGAGCCGCTACGGCCAGTGCCAGGGCGGGGGCGGCTGGGTGCTGGGCCATCTGATCGACGGCACGCAGGCCGAGTACGTCCGTGTCCCGTACGCCGACCTCTCGGTCCACCCGCTGCCCGCGACCGTGCGCGGCGAGGACGCCGTGCTGCTCGCGGACATCTTCCCCACCTCCTACGAGGTCGGCGTCCTCAACGGGCAGGTGCGCCCGGGCGACACCGTCGTGATCGTCGGCGCCGGTCCCATCGGGCTCGCGGCGATCGTCACCGCGCGGCTGTTCAGCCCCGAGCGGATCATCGTCGTCGACCTGGCCCGGTCCCGCCTGGACGCGGCCCGGCGGCTCGGCGCCGACGCGGTCGTCCTGGCCGACGAGGACCCCGCCCAGCTCGTGGACGACCTCACCGGCGGCCTCGGCGCGGACGTGGCCCTGGAGGCGGTCGGCGTGCCGGAGAGCTTCGAGCTGTGCACCCGGCTCGTACGGCCCGGCGGCCATGTCGCCAACATCGGCGTCCACGGCGCCCCCGCCACCCTGCACCTGGAGGACCTGTGGAGCAGGGACGTGACGATCACGACCGGCCTGGTCGACACGTACTCCACCCCGACCCTGCTGCGGATGACGGCGGCCGGCGGCCTGCCGACCGGCGAGCTGGTCACCCACACCTTCCCGCTGGACGACATGGAGGAGGCGTACGACGTCTTCGCGCACGCCGCCGAGACGGCCGCGCTGAAGGTGGTACTCGGCGCGGAGCGGTACGAGGTGGTCCCCACGGAATCGACGGACTCCACGGACTCCACGGGCTCCACGGGGCCCACGGGGTCCAGTGGCTCCACGGGCTGAGCCGGGCCCGAGAGCCCCGCGACGGCCACCGCACACACACGACCAGGCGAGAGCAGGTGACGGACGTGACCGAGCCGACCGGACGGACGACCACACCCCCGGACACGGCGGCCGACACGGCGGCCGTGCCCGGGACGCCCCGGGGTGATCTGGGCCGCCGCCTCGCGGCCCGGCGCGCGCAGCTCGGGCTGACACGGGAGGCGGCGGCGGAGCGCGCGGGCATGGCGCCCGGCTATCTCCGCTATCTGGAGGCCCATCCCGAGGCCGCGCCGGGCGCCGAGGTGCTGCTCAGGCTGGCCGACGCGCTGGAGACGACGGTGCCCGACCTGACCGGCGGCACCGTCGACCAGCCACCGGGCCCCGGGCAGGCGGCGCGCGGTGCCCGGTTCGAGTCGATCGGCACCGAGGAGTGCCGGGCCCTGCTCGGCGACCACGGGGTGGGCCGCCTCGCGGTCGTCCCGGACGACGGCCCCGTGGTCGTGCCCGTGAACTACACCGTGGTGGACAACACGATCGTCTTCCGGACCGCCGCCGGGGCGACGCCCTCCCTCGCGGACGGCGAGCGGGTGGCCTTCGAGGTGGACCGGATCGACGACGCCTTCAGCCGGGGCTGGAGCGTGCTGGTCCGGGGCGACGCCCGGATCGTGACCGACCCCGGCGAACGGGACGAACTGGTCGCGCGCGCGTACTCCGGGCCCTGGGCGGGCGGGACGCGGGACGTGTGGGTACGCCTCGATCCGGACGCGGTGACGGGTCGGCGCATCACGGCGTGAACGGGTCTCCCGTCGGCTCCTCCCGCTCCTCCAGGTCGTCCAGCAGCACCCCCGTGACCAGACCCGGCCGGATGCGCACCGCGTAGTCCATCCCGTGCTGCGGCGCCCACGGCACGAGCAGCGCCCGGATGCGCGCGAGTTCCGCCGGGTCGGTCACCAGACGGGCGTACCCGGTGACCACCACGCTCCAGCCGAGGTGGGTCACCGGGTCGATGGCGTCGGCCTCGTAGGCGACGACCACACCGCCCCCGCCGTCCCGCAGCGCCTGCGAGGTGAGCGCGGCGCCCTCGTGGGTGCGGATGACGACGTCGCCGCCGTCGAGCACGTGGTTGACCGGGCGGACGGTGGGCAGCGCGTCCTGTGTAAAAACGATTCTGCCGAGGGACACGCTGCCCAGCAGCCGCAGTGCCTCGGCCCGGTCGAGGTCGACACGATGGCGCGCCGGGCGCTGGTCGCACGGCACTGGTTGCTTCTTCATGGGCACGGCTCTCCGGTCGGCCGTCGGCGCCCGGCGGAAGTGGGGCGGCGCCTCGTGGGCGGAGCGGCACCGCGGGGGACCGGTGCCACTCCTGGGTCCACTGTGGTCCACCGCCCACCGCCCTTCCAGTGCCGTTCGGCCCTAGGTTGACGGGCCGGACGATCCTCCCCTCCCCCACCTGGCGGAGGCCGGGAGCCCTGTCGCACGCGTGCTTCGGCGCGGGGGCGCCGGGTGGCCCGTTCCGCGTACCGGGGCCCATCGGGGACCGATACGGTGGAGACGACGACCTGGACGGTGCCGGGTTCGCGCGCCGAGGGACGTGGAGGAACGTGGTGGCAAGCTCCAAGGAGCCCCGCGTGCTGCTGCCGCAACTGAAGCTCGACGAGCTGCTGGAGGAGCTGCAGGCCCGGATCGACGCGGCCAGGGGCACCCGGGACCGCGTGCACAGCCTGCTGGAGGCGGTGCTCAGCGTCGGGCGCGAACTCGACCTGGAGCAGGCGCTGCACTCCATCGTGGAGGCGGCGGCCGTCCTGGTAGACGCCGAGTACGCGGCACTCGGCGTCATCAGCCCCGACGGCCGTACGCTCTCCGCCTTCCACACCGTCGGCGTCTCCGACGAGAAGATCACCGAGATCGGCCCCTATCCGCAGGGCCACGGCATCCTCGGCGAGCTGATCCGGCACCCCGAGCCGCTGCGCCTGTCGAAGATCTCCGAGCACCCGGCGTCGTACGGCTTCCCGCCCAACCACCCCCCGATGCGGAGCTTCCTCGGGGTGCCGATCCGGGTCCGCGACCAGGTCTTCGGCAATCTGTACCTCACCGAGAAGCGGGGCGGGGCGGAGTTCGACGAGGAGGACGAGTCGGTCCTGTCCACGCTGGCCGTCGCGGCCGGGGTGGCCATCGACAACGCCCGGCTGTACGAGGACTCCCGGCAGCGGGAACGCTGGCTGCTGGCGAACGCGGAGATCACCCACCGGCTGATGCTCGGCAGCGAGCGCGCCGAGGCGCTCGACCTGATCGCGGAGCGCGCCCGGGACATCACGGGGTCGGCCCTTGCCGCCGTCGCCATGCCGGTGGAGGACACCGTCTCGCTCACCGTGGAGATCGCGGTGGGCGCGGGCGCGGAGGCGCACCGGGGTCTGGTCCAGCCGCTCGACGAGGGTCTGATGGGGCTCGCGTACTCCTCGGCCGAGCCGGTGACCAGCGACGACATCACGCGGGACGACCGGATAGACGCCGACCCGCAGCGGTTCAGGGGGCTCGGTCCCGCCGTGGCCGTGCCCATCGGCACCGGCGAGGGCGGGATGCGCGGTGTGGTGCTCCTGGCACGCGAGGCGGGGGCGTCGCTGTTCTCCGGCAAGGAGACCGAGCTGCTCCAGGGCTTCGCCGGGCAGGCCGCGCTCGCGATGGAACTGGCCGAACGCCGTCAGGACGCGCAGCAGCTCGCGGTGCTCGAGGACCGCGACCGGATCGCGCGCGACCTGCACGACCTGGCGATCCAGCGGCTGTTCGCGACCGGGATGACCCTGCAGAGCGCGGGCCGTTTCATCGAGCACCCGAAGGCGGCCGAGCGGGTGCTGCGCGCGGTGGACGACCTGGACGAGACCATCAAGATCATCCGCTCGACCATCTTCGGGCTGCGCACCCGCGACGGCGCGACCGGCAGCGGCCTGCGGTCCCGGGTCGTACGGGTGGCCGGCGAGGCGGCCCCCGTGCTCGGTTTCGCGCCCGGGGTGCGCATGGAGGGGCTGATCGACACCGAGGTACCGCCGGAGATCGCCGACGACGTGGTGGCCGTCCTCTCCGAGGCCCTCACCAACATCGCCCGGCACGCCCGCGCCGACCGCGCCGACGTGCTGCTCACGACCGACGGCCGCGAGGTCCGGCTGCGGATCGCGGACAACGGCGTCGGCGTCCCGTCCGGCGGCCGCCGCAGCGGACTGCGCAACATGGCCGAACGGGCGGAGCGGTCGGCCGGACGGCTGGAGACGACGACTCCGGAGGGCGGCGGGACCGTACTGGACTGGCGGGTGCCGCTCCCCGTCGCCTGAGGCTCGGACCTCGGCGTTGCTTGAGGCTCAGACCTCTGCGCGCAGCGCGGCCAGGGCCGTGTCGAGGTCGGCGGTGCGGGGGCGGTTGTACGGCAGCTTGCCCAGGACGACGGCCATGCCGCAGGTGTTGGTGAGCGCGGAGAAGACGAGCCCGCCGGCGATCGCGGCCGACAGCAGCTGGAAGGCGGGGTGCACGAGCCACCCGAGCACCAGGCCAAGGAGCACCAGCGCACCGGCCGTGAAGCGGACCTGCCGTTCCATCCCCCACACCGCCTTGGCCCCGGCGGCGGGCGGCGTGGTCAGTTCGTATCCCCGCGCGGCCCAGGCGCCGGTCCCGCCCTCCAGGGTCGCGGTCACGATCCCCTGCTCCGCCAGCAGCCGGGCGGCACTCTCCGCCCGCGCCCCTGAGGCACACACCACGAGCACGTCCCCGCGCCGCGCGGCCTGTTCGATGTCGGGGAGCGCCCGCCGCACCTGGTCCAACGGGATGTTCAGGGCCCCGGGCAGATGCCCGGAGCCGTACTCGCCCGCCGTACGCACGTCGATCACGATGAACTCGTCCAGCCGCGCACGGACCTGATCGGTGCCGAGAACGACCGGGGTGGGGAAATTGGCCATGGCCGGAATGTACGGTACGGCCGACGCGAAAGCGCCCTGCGGCGGGTTCGGCTTCACGGAGCGTTCACGCCGGCGAACCTTCCGGCGTCATCCCTCCACACCCGCCGCATACGTCAGCGGCGGCGCGATCGCCTGGGCGTCCGCCCCCTCCCCCACCCACAGTCCGATGAACAGCGCCGCCGTTGCCTCCAGCAGCCCGGACCGGTCGAGCCCTCCGGCGGGGAGCGGCGTACAGCCGACGTCCCGTACGAGGGTGTGGACGAGGGCGAGGGCGGCCGGGTCGTCGCCGCAGACCGGGACGGCGAGCGGGCGGCCGTCGAAGACGGGCGGGGTCATGCGCCACACGTCCTCGTGGCAGAGGTTGAACGCCTTGACGACCCGGGCACCCGGCGCGGCGCGGGCCAGCCGTCGCGCGGCCGAGGGGCCGTCGCCGGTCAGCAGCCGGAAGCCGGGCGGCCCGACCGGGTTGGAGCAGTCGAGCAGCACCCTGCCATCGAGGACGGTACGCAGCTCCCGCGCGACCTCCTCCCCCGCGCCGTAGGGCAGCGCGGCGAGGACCACCTCTCCCGCCCCGGCCGCCCCGGCCGGGTCTCCGTGCCGTACACCGTCCCCGAGGCGCTCCGCGAGTCGCCGCGCGCGGCCCGCGTCCCGTCCGCCCACCGTCACCTCATGGCCCGCCCGCACCCAGTGCGTGGCGAGCGCGTCCGCCATGTTGCCCGTGCCCAGCACACCGATCCGCACCGAACTACCCCTTTCCGTAAGCGAGTTGGGTGCCACGCTAGAGGTGTCGTCGGGCACCATTCGGTACGTGACGACCGAACCCTTCCTCGCGGACTGCCGCGCCCGTCTCGCCTTCGACCTGCTGTCGAACACCTGGAACGCGGTGGTGCTCCGGGCCCTGCGCGAAGGCCCCCTGCGCCCCCGCGAACTGCGCGGCCGCATCGGCGGGATCAGCCCCAAGGTCCTCACCGAGACACTGCGGCGACTGCGGCGACTGCGGTTCAACGGCCTGGTGGAACGACAGGCGTACGCCGAGGCACCGCCCCGCGTGGAGTACCGGCTCACACCCCTGGGCCGCACCCTCCTGACACCCCTCGACACCATCGGCGCCTGGGCCTTCGAGCACGGGGACGAGGTGATGGAGGCGCAGGCACGGGCTGTCGGTGACACCCCCTAGGGTCGCGGCATGACACGAACCACGCCGCCACGCCCGTTGGACGTAGAGGCGCTCTTTCCCGAGCTGGCGGCCCACCGGGGCACCACGACCCGGCTCCACCCGCGTCCGGGCGCGCCGGCCGCCGGGGACAGCTCCGTCGGCGGTCCCCTGCTGTGGCCGGCCGACGAGCCCTGGCCGGTGTGCACCGAGCCGCACTCGCACGCGCGCGGAAGGCGCCCGGCGGACATCCACCGGGAGCGCGCGACGCTGCACGCCGCGTGGCGCGGTGACCCGGAGCACGGGCCCACGGACGAGGACCGGCGGATCGTGGACGAGGCGCGGCAGCGCCACCGCGCGCCGGACGAGGCCGCGACCGCTCCGCTCCCCCTGATCGCCCTCGCCCAGCTGTACCGCCGGGACATACCCGATCTGCCGCCCGGGCCGGACGGCCGCGATCTGCTCCAGGTGTTCTGGTGCCCCTTCGACGCACACGGCCCCACCGGTCACGGCATGCTGCTCGACCTGCGCTGGCGACGGTCGAGTGAGGTCACCGAGGCGCTGACGGCACCGCCGCGGCCGTACGTCGTCGGTTTCGACGGTTACGTGCCCGAGCCGTGCGTGCTGTACCCGGAGCAGGTGACCACCTATCCGTTCGCCGGTCTGCTGCCCAAGGAGTTGTGCGCCCGGATCGACGCGTGGGACGGGGCCCGGAGGAGGAAGACCGAAGCGGCGCCCGCGCGTTACCAGTACGACCTCTCCATCCCGCCCGGCTGGCGCGTCGGCGGCCACGCCTCCTGGCACACCACCGACCCCGCCGAGATGGACTGCCCGTCCTGCGCGGCCCCGATGCGTCTGCTCCTGACCGTCGACAGCTCGGAGTGGGACGGCGGCAGCGGCAGCTGGCGTCCGCTGGAGGACCGCGGGCTGCCCACGCACGAGTACGCGGGGCCGACCGAGGTCGTCGTCGGCCGCTGGGGCGAACTCAACGTCTTCGCCTGCCCCGTCGACCCGGCCCACCCCCACCGGTGGAGCATCCAGTGACGGCCAACTGAGGCGACCCGGGGGCCGCGTCACCCCCGATGAGGGGTTTCCTCCCGGCTCGGGCGGAACGAATCCACCCGAACCGGGTAGGGGGGAAGCCATGGACAGCTTCGAGGTGGACGCGGCACTGCAGGAGGCGCTCGACCGCCTCACCCTGTTGAACCAGACCGGTGCCGTCCTGGCGAGCACCCTGGACGCGGTCGAGGGGCTGCGCCGGGTCTGCCGGGTCCTCGTCCCCGCGCTGGCCGACTGGAGCGTCGCCGACGTCATGGACGAGGCGGGCAGGCTGGAGCGGGTGTGCGTCACCCACCACGACCCGAACATCCCGCTCACGGGGCTCACCGGCGTCCTGCCCGCCGTGCGGGAGGACTCCGGCGGCCCCTGGGCGCGGGTGCTGCGCGGCGCGGGCGCGCTGCTGCTGTCCCCCGAGGAGTTCGCCCCCGAGAACACCCCGAGCGACCCCCTGCACGCGCTCAACTCGGCCCTGTTCCGGCGCATGGGCGGGGCGTCCGGCGTCGTGGCGCCGCTGCGCGCCCGGCGTCGTATCCTCGGCGCGCTGGCCCTGGGCCGCGGCCCGGAACGGCCGCCGCTGGGCGAGGAGGACCTGGATCTCGTGGAGGGGCTCGCCCACCGCGCCGCGCTGTACGTCGACAACGCGCGCCTGCACGCGGAGGTGCAGAACATCGCCGAGCGGTTGCAGCGCTCCCTGCTGCCCACCCTGCCGGTGGTGGGCGGCCTCAGGATCGCCGCGCGCTACTCCCCCGCCACCTCCACCGCGCAGATCGGCGGGGACTGGTACGACTGTTTCGTGCTGCCCGGCGGCGACACCGCCCTGATCATCGGTGATGTGACGGGCCACGACCTCCAGGCCGCGGTGACGATGAGCCAGATCCGCAACATGCTCCGGGGCATCGCCTGCGACCGCCAGGAGCCGCCGGGACACATCCTGCGGCGCCTGGACCTCGCCATCGCCGCCCTGAACCCCCACCAGACGGCGACCTGTGTGTACGCCCTGCTCAAGGGCCCCGGCGACGACGGCCACTACACCCTGGACTGGACCCGGGCCGGACATCTGCCCCCGCTGCTGGTGACCGCCGGCGGCGACACGCGGTATCTGGAGGACGCCCACGGGATGGTGCTGGGTGTCACCCCCGAGGCCCGGCGGACGAGCGCCACGAGCGTCCTGCCGCCCGGGAGCACCCTGCTGCTCTACACGGACGGTCTGGTGGAGCGGCGCGGCGAGCCCCTCGACCACAGCCTCACCCGGCTCCGTCAGCACGCGGCGGCCCTGGTCGACCAGAGCCTGGACGTGATGTGCGACGAGCTGATGGCGGGGATGGGTCCGCACGGCAGCGACGACGTCGCGCTGATCGCCCTCCGCCTGCCGGAGTGAGGCGGAGGGCGATCGGCGGGCCGCGCGGACGGGCCGTCAGGCGTGCAGCAGCTTGTTGAAGAAGGTGCGGTACTGCTGGAGTGCCATCCGCAGCCCCTCCGTCTCGACCTCCTGGCCCCGGCTCCACCGGGACTCCAGTTCCTTCTTGTGGTCGGCGAAGGTCTCGGCCAGGGACTGGATGACCTCGGCCACCAGCGTGTCGGCCGAGTGGACGGCGTCCTTCGGGTCGTCCACGAAGGTGCCCTGGATGCGCGTCCAGCGCTCGCGGTAGTCCTCCGCCTCCTTGGGCTCGATCAGCGGCTCCGCCTCCGGCTCGGGCGACCGCTCGGGTGTCCGCTCGGCCGTCCCCTCGGCCTGCCCGCCGGGCGCCTGCTCCTCTGCCGTCCCCCGCTCGCCCGGCACGGCGGTGCCCTCGCCGGGATAGGCGGGCGGCGACTCCGGCGCGGCGCGCCGCTCGGGATGCGCCAGGTCCTCGGTGGTCAGTCCGGTGTCGGCGGCGTCGGTGTCGGTGTGGGTGTGGGTGTGGTGCGACATGGCGAGTTCCCTTTCTTGTCCTACGGCGTACGGCCGGCCCGTCCTACGGCGTACGGTCAGGCCGCGTGCGGCGATCCCCCGCGCCGGTGCGTGTCACCCGTGCCGCCCGTGCCGCCGAGCAGTTCCTGGAACAGCGCGCGGTAGTGCACCATGGCGCCGCGCAGCTCCTCGGTGGTCGCCTCGCCGTTCTCGTTGCGCCGGCTGATGTCGTGGGCGGCGCGGTACTGCTCCAGGGTGTGCGCGTGTTCCACGGAGAGGTCCTTGAGCCGCTGCTCGAACCCTTCCGTCGGATAGCCGCGGTCCCGCATCAGCTGGGTGACCAGCCGGTCGGCGTCCGTGACGCTGCGGTCCGGGTGGTCCACGAATTCCTGCTGGGCCCTGTTCCAGTCCTCGGCGTACCGTTCGCGGGCGCCCGGGGGCAGTTCGCGGATGTCGAGATCCCGGTGCCGCCTCTCCCGGGAGTGCAGCTCGCGCTCGGCCGACAGCCTGCCGTCCCCGGAGCGTACGGCCCTGTCGTACTCGGGCCCGAAGCGCTCGCGCAGCCTGCGGCGCCGTACCACGAAGAAGGCGACCAAGGTGATCAGCGCCAGGATGACCACGATGGGGACGATGATGGCGATCAGCGTTTCGGTGCTGGACATGGGACCTCCCCATGAGTCCGTCGACGAGTCCGGTCCGGTGACGGGGTTGCTCGTTCTCCCTGCGACTGCCCCCGGCCCGCTCGCACACACCTGCGGGCGGCGGGGGTGTGATTGCGCCGGGTCCGTCCGGGTACGCGGGCCGCGACGGGGCTCCGCCCCTCGGCCACAGCGGGAGGCTCTCATGCGGCGACGGCATTCCCCCGAGAACCCGGCAGGCGTTCCGCGCGCGCGTTCCGGGCTGGTCGACTGGTCGCGAAGGTCCTCAGCTCCTGAGCACCGCGGTGAGGGCCGCGAAGACGGTGACCAGGGACGCGAAGGGCACCATCACGAGCCGCACCAGGTCCACCACGCGCGTGAGGCGGCACCGCCGGCAGCCCGGACGGGGCACAAACGGCGGCGGTCCACCGTCGCACACGTGCTCCGTGAGCGGGAGCGCGTGGCACCAGGGGCAGTTGTCGTCACCGCCGTCGAGCCGGAACCAGTACACCGCGCCGGGCGGTCGGCGGTCGCTTCCGTGTCCGTGCGCGCCGTCCCTCATGTCTCACACAACGGCAAGGCCCTGGGGAGAGGTTGCGGTCCCTGTCGGCCGCACGGTCGTTCTGCATATGCCTGAACGACGCGAGTACGCCCCTAACGAGGCCACTGGTCGCGGTACTCGATGTGGATCTCGCGGGCGACGTCGAGGAATTGCCGCGCGGTCTCCCGGAAGACCTTATGACCCGCTTTCGGCGACACACGGACGCAGATGCCGGGCGGACCCCACGCGGACCGTCCCCCGTCAGACCCGCAGCGTCGCCCACACCGCGTTCCCCCCGGTCAGCCGCGACCGGTCCACCCCCCAGGCGTCGGCCAGTTGTCCGACCAGCAGCAGCCCCCGTCCGCTCTCGTCGTCGAGCCCCGGCTCGCACCGGTCCAGTCCCCGGCCGGAGTAGTCGTGGTCGTGCACCTCGACGCGGAGACATCCCGCGGAGACCATCCCGAGACCACACAGGATGCGCACGCTCGGTGTGTGCCGGACGGCGTTGGTGGCCAGTTCGGAGACGAGCAGCACGGCGTCCGCGCACAGCTCTTCGGACAGCCCCCAGCCCTCGATCCGCGTCCGCACACAGCGGCGGGCGACCCGGACGCTGGAGCGGTGCGAGGGTAATTCGATCCAGTGCGCCTGGTCCGGGTCGGCGACGTCCAACAGGTCGGGGGAGGAAGTCGTGTGGGGGGACACGGTGGTTGCCTTCCGTCGGACGGACTCGGTCGACAGAGGGCAATGTGATCAACTTGCCTTCGGGGACGCGACGTTGACCGTGAACGAGACTGCGATTCACTCAAATAACTATGCTCGCATCGGAGTTCACCCTGCAACCGGCTCCCTGATAATTTCAGAAAGCCGGGTATCCCTCTGGTTGCATCATCAAGTGCCTGTCACACTCGTGTCGGTGACAGAGCGTCAGGAGGATGGACGTGAGTGAAGGGCGTGCGAACGCGGGTGGCACCAGTGCGCCCACCGTCCTGCGCATGATCCTGGGCCGACAGCTCCAGAAGCGGCGCCAGGAAGCGGGCGTGTCACTGGAGGACGCCGCGCGGGCGCTCAGGGTCACGCCGCTGACCATCCGCCGCCTGGAGAAGGCGGACGTCGCGCTCAAGCCCCTCTACGTCGAGAAACTGCTGGAGACGTACGGCGCCGACACGAACGAGATCGCCGAGTTCGTCGCCTTCGCCGACCGCGCCAACGAGCCCGGCTGGTGGCACACCTACCGCGACGTGCTGCCCAGCTGGTTCAGCGCGTACGTCAGCCTGGAGACCGGCGCGAGAACCCTGCGCACCTACGAACCGCACTACGTCACGGGCCTGCTGCAGACCCACCGCTACGCACGCGCCGTACTCTCCGGCGGCTTCCCGAACGACAACGACGAGGACCTCGAGCGCCGCGTCGGGCTCCGGCTGCGCCGCCAGGCCCTGCTGGAGAAGGCCGACGCGCCCACCCTCTGGGTCGTCATGGAGGAGGCCGTACTGCACCGGGTGGTCGGCGGCGCCGAGGTGATGCGCGAGCAGGTGGACCGGCTCCTGGAGGTCTCGGAGCTGGAGCACGTCAGCGTCGACATCGTGCCGTTCACCGCCGGGGCCCATGTGGGCGCGTGCGCCCCGTTCACCTACTTCCGCTTCGAGGAGCCCGAGCTTCCGGACGTCGTCTACAGCGAGATCCTCTCCGGTGCGATGTACCTCGACCAGCGTGCCGAGGTCGTCGCCCATCTGGAGGCGCACAACCGCATGTCCCTGCTGACCTCCGACACGCAGAGCAGGGCGCTCCTGAACCGCATGCGCAAGGAGTACTCATGACCACCAGCGACGGCAGTTTCTACAACGGCATGCCCGCGTCGGACCTCGGTGAGCAGGGCTGGGAGTCTCCCTGGAGCGGCCCCAACGGAGGTCAGTGCGTGCAGACGAAGCAGCTCGCGGACGGCCGGGTCGCGCTGCGGCAGTCGACCGATCCCGCGGGACCCGCCCTCATCTACACCCCCGAGGAGATCACCGCGTTCGTCGCGGGGGTCAAGCGGGGCATGGCCGACCACCTGACCACCGGCTGACTTCTCCCCCCACGCACACGCACACCCCGGCACTCATCGAGAAGGAAGAGGATGACCAACTCACACGCGGCGCGGGACATCGACACCAGCAGGCCCCACTCTGCCCGCATGTACGACTACTACCTCGGCGGCAAGGACCACTTCGAGGTCGACAAGCAGGCAGCCGAGAACGTGGCGTCCGTCTACCCGGGCATCTTCACCTGCGCCCGCGAGAACCGCGCCTTCATGCACCGCGCCACCCGTGTCCTGGCCCAGGAGCACGGCATCCGGCAGTGGCTCGACATCGGCACCGGCATCCCCACCGAGCCCAACCTGCACCAGGTCGCCCAGTCCGTGGTCCCCGACGCCCGGGTGGCGTACGCCGACAACGACCCGCTCGTCCTGAAGTACGCCGAGCGTCTGATGCGCAGCACGGCGGAGGGCCGTACCACCTACATCGAGGCGGACGTCAACGACCCGCAGTCGCTCCTCGACGCCCCCGAGCTGGCGGAGGTGCTGGACTTCGACCGCCCGATCGCCCTGTCCCTCAACGCCCTGATGCACTTCGTGCCGGACGCCCGGGACCCGTACGGCATCGTCGGCCGCCTCCTGGACGTGCTGCCCGTCGGCAGCGCGCTGGCGCTGAGCCACTGCACGCCCGACTTCGACCCGGAGACCTGGCAGAAGGTCACCGACATCTACAACAACGCCGGAACGCCGGTGCAGTTCCGCTCCCGCGAGGCGGTGGCCCGCTTCTTCGACGGCCTGGAACTCCTCGACCCCGGCATCACCGTCGGCCACCGCTGGCGCCCCGACACGGAGCCCACGGACACCGACGCGGAGGTCAGCCTGTGGACCGGGGTGGGCATCAAGCGGTAGCGCGTGCGGGGCGTCCGGCGGCGAAGGCACCCACGCCCTCGGGTGGGAGCAGGTGCCCGCGTCGGCCGTGGAAAGGGTCAGGAGCCTCCGGTTCCCTGCCCCTCGATCCTCCCGGCGGACTCCGCCTGCCCCACCTCCGCCCGCACCTGGTCCGGCGTGAGATAGGCGTGGTCGTGCTCCAAGTCCCGGAGCCGGGGCGGACGTCCGCGCTGGAAGCCGGTGCGGACGAAATCGTCGCCCGCGACGGCGTTGAGGAGCCAGTTGACCAGAACGCGGACCTTGGCGACGTTGGTGCGCAGCGCCGACCAGTGATAACCGCGGGCGACGATCTGGGCGAGGATTCCCCGCAGTTCGATGCCGAGCGGCCGTGAGACGGCGTCCTTGCCGCCGAGGTCGACGACGAGGCCCAGGTCCTTGTGGACGTACGGCTTGAGCGGCTCGCCGCGCAGTGCGGCGATGACGTTCTCCGCGACCACCTTGCCCTGCCGCATGGCATGTTGAGCGGTGGGCGGGCAGATCGCGTCGCCGCCCTTGGCGAGGTCCGGCACGGCGGCGGCGTCACCGAGGGCGAACATGCCGTCCTGGCCGGGCACGGTCATCTCGGCGGTCGTCCTGAGCCGCCCCCGGATCTTCTCCGCGTCGAAGGTGTCGATCAGCGGACTGCCGACCACACCGGCCGTCCAGATCAGCGTGTACGTCGGGATGACCCTGCCGTCGGTGAAGGTCACCTCGTCCTCCGTGACCTTCGCGACCGACACGCCCAGCGAGACGTCGACACCTCTGCGGCGCAGGATCGTCATCGCCTGCCGCCCGAGCCGGTCGCCGAGTTCGGGCATGAGCTTGGGGGCGATGTCGACCAGGTGCCAGCGGATCAGGCCCGGATCGAGGCGGGGGTAGCGCTCCACGGCGGCGTGGGTGAGGCGTTGCAGACAGGCCGCCGTCTCGGTGCCCGCGTAGCCGCCGCCCACGACGACGAACTGGAGCCGCGCGGCACGTTCGGCGGGGTCGTCGCTGGCGTCCGCGAGGTCGAGCTGGGAGATGACGTGGTCGCGGATGTACGCGGCCTCCGCGAGGGTCTTCATTCCGACGGCGTACTCGGTGAGGCCGGGGATGTCGAAGGTGCGGGTCACGCTGCCCGGGGTGAGCACGATGTAGTCGTAGGACTCGTTGAGGACCCGGCCGGTGAGGGTGCGCACCACGCACACCTTCGCCTCGGGGTCCACGCCGATCGCCCGGCCCGGGACGATGCGGGTGCGGTACTTCCTGCTCCGCCGCAGCGAGATCGCGATCGACTGGGGGGTGAGGACGCCGGAGGCCACCTGGGGCAGCAGCGGGAGGTAGAGCTGGTACGAGTACGGCGTCACGAGGGTGACGTCCGCCTCGCCCCGGTCCAGTGCGCGCTCCAGACGGCGGACACAACCGACTCCGGCGAAGCCCGCCCCCACCACCAGGATTCTGGGTCGAGACACGGAGACCACCCCTTTCCACGGGTCAGGCGGCTCGAACCGTGCACAGGCACGGGAGCGCGGCCGACACATTGATCCCAACACGTCAGGAATGAGCGCGCGACCGGTGTGCGTGGGGCGGGAGGGCCTGGCCGCTCACGGGACACCCGCGCACCGCCTCCGCCGGCTCACTCACGATCACGCGTCTCGGGGTTGTTCGTATTTTCTTGTTACGCACCGAAGAGACACCGAAGAGACTTCGGCGCGAGGTGGCGGACGGCCCGATGGAGCCCACCGTGGCCGAAAACAGCCCCCATGGCCATGATCAGGGGATGGGTGTACACGCCCGCGAACTGGTCGTTGCCGCCTGCCGAGTTGATTGGACGCTACAAGCGACCGTCACGGAAATATCCAGATACCGCAACACGAAACGGCGCATACGCTTTCAAGCCGGGCGAAAGGGCAAGCTGTGGGTCCTCGGCATCGGCCGGGATCCGCACACCGTCCGCTCCTGACCTGTTCACGCTGGTCAGGGGTGGGCTCGTACCCCAAGGGGAGCACTGTTGATGTCTTCTCGTTCGATCTCCCGCATCGCGGCCGCGTCTCTCGTCGCCGGCGCCGCGCTCGGTGCGGCCACGCTGCCGGCCTCCGCCCAGACCAGCCCCCATCAGGCAGCCCCGTACCGCTCGGGTGTGGTGATCAGCGGTGTGCAGTACGACTCCCCCGGCTTCGACAACGGCTCCAACCGCTCTCTGAACCAGGAGTGGATCGACGTCACCAACACCTCCCGACGCAGCGTGAATCTGAGCGGCTGGACCCTGTCGAGCGAGGACGGCCACGCCTACACCTTCCGCCACTACCGGCTCGGCGGCCGCTCCACCGTCCGCGTCCACACGGGCATCGGCCGTGACACCTACCGCGACGTCTACCAGGACCGCCGCGACTACGTCTGGGACAACCGCTCCGACACCGCCACCCTCCGCAACGACCGCGGCCGGTTCGTCGACGACACCTCCTGGGGTGGCCGCCACCACACGTGGAACGGCTGGCACTTGGGTGACCTCGGTGGCCGCCACAACGATGACCGCGGCTGGTCGCACCGCGGTGGCGGCCTCGGCGGAGCCCACCGCCCCGGCGGGCAGCAGGGCCACCCGGGCCACCCGGGTCAGCCGGGCCACCCGGGTCAGCCCGGTCAGGGCGGCGGCCAGCACCACGGCGGCGGCCGGAACGGCCAGAACGGCGGCCAGCACCAGGGCGGCCAGACCGGCCAGGGTGGCAACCAGAGCCAGGGCGGCCAGACCGGCCAGGGTGGCAACCAGAGCCAGGGCGGCCAGGCTGGTCAGAACGGCCAGGGCGGCCAGGGCGGCAGCCAGGGCCAGGCCGGTCAAGGTGGTCAGACCGGCCAGGGCGGCGGGCAGCACCAGGGCGGCCAGAACGGTCAGAACGGTCAGGGCGGCGGCCAGAACGGCCACCACTGACCCGTGTCCCGCGTGACCGTGAAGCCGGTCACCGGGCGAGTTCCACTCGGCGGCGCGCAGCGGCTCACCCAGCCGCTGCGCGCCGCTCCGCGTGATCCGGCGGTCCCCAACCGGTCCCCGGGAACAGCGAAGGGCCGGTTTCGGATTTCTCCGAAACCGGCCCTGAACTGCGACTCTCACGAGTCGGGACGACAGGATTTGAACCTGCGACCCCTTGACCCCCAGTCAAGTGCGCTACCAAGCTGCGCCACGTCCCGATGCCGTTTGACCTGGGGTTTCCCCGGTCGCAACGTGCAGGGAAACAATACCGCACTCGGGTCGGTGGTCGCGCATCCGTAAACGGTTGACCTCAAGCCTGGTCGAGGTTGCACGATCGGCGGTATGACGATCACCGCGAACGACCACCGTCCCGACCATCGTCCCGAGGACCACTCCGGCGAGGCCTCGCACACCTACGCCGACCTGGGCAGACTGATGGGGCTCATGACCGGCGACGAGAAGCACGGACCGGCCGCCACCTCCACGCTGGACGTGCTGTGGGTGCTCTACGACCGGGTGCTGCGGGTCACGCCGGAGCGGCAGGACGACCCGGGCCGCGACCGGTTCCTGCTGAGCAAGGGGCACGGGCCGATGGCGTACTACGCCGTCCTCGCCGCGAAGGGCTTCGTCCCCGTGGACTGGCTGCCCGGTTTCGGCGGCTACGACTCGCCGCTCGGCCACCACCCCGACCGGGTGCTGGTGCCGGGCGCCGAGATCGGCAGCGGGTCGCTCGGGCACGGGCTGCCGATCGGCGTCGGGACCGCGCTCGGGCTGCGCGCCCAGGGGCTGCACGACCCGGCCGTGTGGGTGCTGATCGGGGACGCCGAGCTGGACGAGGGCAGCAACCACGAGGCCATCGCCTTCTCCGGGCCCGCCGGTCTCGACCGGCTGCACACGATCGTCGTGGACAACTCCTCCGCCAGCCACGCGCGCCCCGGCGGGATCGCCGCCCGCTTCGAGGCGGCCGGCTGGTCCGCCGTGACCGTGGACGGGCGGGACCACGAGGCCCTGTACGCCGCCTTCACCGCCCCGCATCCCGGCCGCCCCCATGTGGTCGTGGCCCGTGTCGAGCCGAAGTACGCCTGATCCGCACCTCCTCCCTCACTCCCGCGCACATCAGTGGAAAGGCCCTTCCTCATGGAGACCATGCGTGACCGGCTCGCCCCCGTCGCCCTCCGGCTGCTGGAGGAGAACCCGCGTGTCGCGGTCGTTCTCGCCGAGATCGGCAGGGACGGCTTCGCCGAGGCCCTGCGCACGCACCCGGACCGCGTGATCAACGTCGGCATCCGCGAGCAGCTCCTGATCGGCGCCGCCGCCGGACTCGCGCTCACCGGGCTCCGGCCGATCGTGCACACCTTCGCCAGCTTCCTCGTGGAGCGCCCCTTCGAGCAGGTCAAGCTGGACCTGGGCCACCAGAACGCCGGGGCGGTGCTCGTCAGCGCGGCCGCCTCCTTCGACTGGCCGGCCGGGGGCGTGACCCACATGGCGCCGGGCGACATCGCCCTCCTCGACACCCTGGACGGCTGGACCATGCATGTGCCCGGCCACCCCGACGAGGCGGAGACCCTGCTGCGCCACGCGGTCGCCGCGGGTGACGACAAGGTGTACGTCCGTCTCTCCCTCCAGGCCAACCGTGAGGCGCTGCCCGTCGACGGGGAGCACTTCCTCACGGTGCGCGAGGGGCGCGCCGGGGTCGTGATCGCGGTGGGCCCGATGCTGGACGCCGTCCTCGCGGCGACGGAGGGCCTGGACGTGACCGTGCTCTACGCCACGACCGTGCGGCCCTTCGACGCCGCAGGGCTGCGTCGGGCGACCGGGTCCGGGGCGGCCCGTCCGGACGTGGTCCTCGTGGAGCCGTACCTCGCCGGGACCTCGACGGGGGCCGCCGGCGAGGCCCTGGCGGACGCACCGCACCGGGTGCTCGGCCTCGGCGTGGCCCGCCGCGAGCTACGGCGGTACGGCACGCTCGAGGAGCATGTGGCCGCGCACGGGCTGGACGCGCGGAGCCTGCGGGAGCGGATCGGCGCGTTCGTGGCGCCCGCCCGGGTGTGAGGAGCGGCTGTCCGGTGCGACGGGGCGGGCGCGCGGATCAGCCCGCCCCGGGCACCCCCAGTTCCGGGTGTGCCTCCAGCAGCCGGGGCGGGGCCGCCTGGCGCCAGGAGTCGGTGAGGATGGCGCGCAGCTCCGCCTCGTCGTCCAGCGCGGCTATCCGGGCCCGCACCCAGGCGAACTGGGCCTCGTGACCGGCGATCCAGAACTTCCCCGGCTCGGCCAGGACCAGTTCGTCGCGCTCCTCCTTGGGGCAGCGCACGGCGATCGAGGTCTCCTCCTCGGGCAGCGTGGCGAACATCTTCCCGGCCACCCGGAACGTGGGCATGCTCCAGGCGATCTTCTCCGTCACCTCCGGCAGGGACAGGGCGATCCGGCGTACGTCGTCTGCGTCCGTCATGCCACGCACGGTAACCCCTGCCACTGACAGTCAGCCGGTGAGCGGATCGAGCGGTCCGAGCGGTTCGAGCGGATCGAGCCGCTTGTAGTACAAGGTCGTGGCGCGCGGGGTGCCGACCGTGTTCGTGGCGTAGTCGGGGCTCGACGCGGTGCCGGCCGTTGGGGAGGGCGGGGCAGGCGAGGCCGACGGTGCCGAGCACGCGGCCGGTGGCGGTGTGCTTTCCCTGATCGCCGCCGTCCGCGCGGCCGTTGTCGTCCACCGGCGGCCACCGTGTCGGTGAGCAGGTGGGCCAACTCGGCGGCGCCGTCCCGCACTTGACCGGCGTCCCACCGCAGCACCCTCATGCCCGTACCACCGCCAGCACATAGCGGGCCTCGTCCGGGCCCGCGCAACGGAACCTCGTCGGGCCGAAGACCCGCATCCGCAGACAGTCGCCGGTGGCGAGGCGGTGCTCGGTGCCCGCGTCCGTCACGTCGAGTGCGCCGGACAGGACCCACAGATGCTGTTCGAGGCCCGGCACGGGCGGGCGGGCGTAGGCGATGTCGGAGCCGGGCGAGAGCCTGCCCTCGACCAGTTCGCCGCGCAGGGCCGGGTGCGGCGGGGACACGGCCCGGCGGACGAAGCCGGAGGCGCGGTCCGCCCACACCCGCTGCCCCCCGGCGCGGACCACCGCGGCCGGTTCGGCCTCGACCTCGCTGAGCAGGTGGGACATCGTGCGGCCGTAGACGCGGCAGAGGCGGTTGAGGACGGCGGCGGTGGCGCTGGTCTCGGCGCGTTCGGTGCGCGAGAGCATGCAGGATCACACCGCTGCGTTCGGCCAACTCGTCCAGGGACCAGCCGTGTTGGGCACGCAGCGCGGAGAGCCTGGCGCCGAGGCGGGCATCGACGAGGTCGGGGGCTTCGCGTCTCACATCCGGGAAGCCATCCCCGATGTGAGACAGGGGAGTTACGGGCGCGTCACGCGGCCGAGTCGGCGGCCCGTGCCGCGCAGCCCAGCGCGTCCAGCACCGGGCGGATCAGCGGATGGTCCTCGGCGCCGCGTCGTACGGCCGCGAAGACGCGGCGGGTGGGGGCCACGCCGTCCACGGGGCGTACGACCACGCCCGTGAGGTCCATGCCGCGCAGCGCCGAACGGGGTACGAGCGCGACCCCCGCGTCCGCCGAGGCCAGCGCGACGACGGCGCGGAAGTCGTCGGAGGAGTGTTCCAGGCGGGGCTGGAAACCGGCGTTCTCGCAGGCGAGCACGACCACGTCGTGGCAGGGGTTCCCGGGGTACGGACCGATCCACGGGTCCTTGGCCAGGTCCGCGAGGGGGATGACGGGGGCGTCCGCGAGGCGGTGGGTGACGGGTACGACCGCGTCGAACGGCTCGGCGTACAGCGGGACATGGGTGAGACGCGGGTCGTCGGCGGGCGGCGCTCCCCGGTACTCGACCGTCACTGCCACGTCCACCTGCCGGTCCAGGAGCATCCGCAGGCTCTCGTCGCCCTCGGCGTCCTGGACACGGATGCCGATGCCGGGCGCGGAGCGGGCGAGCCGAGCCACGGCGGGCGCCACGACCCCGGCGATGCCGGTCGCGAACGCGGCGAGGGTGACCGTGCCGGCCTCGCCCTTGCCATAGGCGGCCAGCTCCGCCTCGGCCCGTTCCAGCTGGGCGAGGACCAGGTTGGTGTGGCCGAGGAGGATCTCCCCGGCCGGGGTGAGCCGTACGCCCTTCGCGCCCCGTTCCACCAGGCGGTGGCCGGTCTCCTGCTCCAGTGCGGTGAGCTGCTGGGAGACGGCGGAGGGCGTGAGGTAGAGCGCGGCGGCGGCCGCCGTGACCGTCCGGTGGTCGGCGACCGCACGGAGGATGTGGAGCCGCCGAGCCTCGATCATGAGGCCCATTATCGCAAGGGGCCGCATGTTTTCGGCCGCGCCCTGGAGGCGGCCCACATGTCCCCGGCCACCATGTCCGCGCGAGATGCCATATACGGGTGAGACAGGTGGCCGCCCCACTGCGCGCGGGGCGGCCACCTGTCTCGTTCAGACCTTCTTCGGGCCTTCAGCCGTCGGATCAGTCCTTCAGCGCGGCGCGGGCCGCCACGAAGGCGTCCACCGCGCGGTTGACGTCCTCCGTGGAGTGCGCGGCCGAGAGCTGGACGCGGATGCGGGCCTGGCCCTGCGGGACGACCGGGTAGGAGAAGCCGATCACGTAGACGCCGCGCTCCAGGAGCAGCTCGGCCATGCGGCCCGCCTCGGACGCGTCGCCGATCATGACGGGCGCGATGGCGTGGTCGCCGGGGAGGATGTCGAAGCCCTCCTCGGTCATGCGGCGGCGGAACAGGGCGGTGTTCTCGGCCAGGCGGACGCGCAGGTCGTCGGCGGACTCCAGCAGGTCGAGGACCTTCAGGGAGGCGGCGGCGATGACCGGGGCGAGGGTGTTGGAGAACAGGTACGGGCGCGAGCGCTGGCGCAGCAGGGCGACGATCTCGGCGCGGGCCGCGACGTAGCCGCCGGACGCGCCGCCGAGGGCCTTGCCGAGGGTGCCGGTGATGATGTCGACGCGGTCCATGACGCCGTGCAGCTCGGGGGTGCCGCGCCCGGTGGGGCCGACGAAGCCGACGGCGTGCGAGTCGTCGACCATGACCATCGCGTCGTAGCGGTCGGCGAGGTCGCAGATCTCGGCGAGCGGGGCCACGTAGCCGTCCATGGAGAAGACGCCGTCGGTGACGATGAGCTTGCGCCGCGCGCCGCCCGCCGTCGCCTCCTTGAGCTGGGTCTCCAGGTCCGCGAGGTCGCGGTTGGCGTAGCGGAAGCGGCCGGCCTTGGACAGGCGGATGCCGTCGATGATGGAGGCGTGGTTGAGGGCGTCGGAGATCACCGCGTCCTCCGCGCCGAGCAGGGTCTCGAAGACACCGCCGTTGGCGTCGAAGCAGGAGGAGTAGAGGATCGTGTCCTCCTGGCCGAGGAACGCCGACAGGCGGGCCTCCAGCTCCTTGTGGACCTCCTGGGTGCCGCAGATGAAGCGGACGGAGGCCATGCCGTAGCCCCAGCGGTCCAGTGCCTCGTGGGCGGCGGCGACCACGTCGGGGTGGTCGGCGAGGCCGAGGTAGTTGTTGGCGCAGAAGTTGAGGACCTCGCCGGGGCGGCCGCCGGCGGTGACGGCGACGGTCGCGGACTGCGGGGTGCCGATGACCCGCTCGGGCTTGTGCAGACCGGCGGCGCGGATCTCGTCGAGGGTGGCGCGCAGGTCGTCGCGCACGGAGTCGAACATGGGGTGGGCTCCTCTGAAGGTGCTGACGGAGTGGGGGTTTTCGCGATACCCGCCGGGTGCGGGGATTACGCGGTCCAGTCGAGGATGACCTTGCCGCCGGTACCGCTCGCCGCGTCCGCGAAGGCCGCGTCGAAGTCGCGGTAGTCGTACCGGCCGGTGATCACGGGCGTGAGGTCGAGGCCGCCTTCGAGTAGCACCGACATCGCGTACCAGGTCTCGAACATCTCCCGGCCGTAGATGCCCTTGATGGTGATCATCGACGTGACGACCCGGGCCCAGTCCACCGGGAACTCCTGCGCCGGCAGGCCGAGCATGGCGATCCGGCCGCCGTTGGTCATGTTGGCGATCATGTCCTGCAGCGCCTCGGCGCGGCCGGACATCTCCAGGCCGATGTCGAAGCCCTCGCGCAGGCCCAGCTCGCGCTGTCCGTCGGCGATGGTGGAGTGCGAGACGTTGAGGGCGAGGCTCGCGCCGATCTTGCGGGCCAGCGCCAGGCGCTCCTCGCTCACGTCGGTGACGACGACGTTGCGGGCACCCGCGTGCCGGGCCACGGCGGCGGCCATCAGGCCGATCGGGCCCGCGCCGGTGATCAGCACGTCCTCGCCGACCAGCGGGAAGGAGAGCGCCGTGTGCACGGCGTTGCCGAACGGGTCGAAGATCGCGGCCACATCGAGATCGACCGGAACACGGTGCACCCACACATTGGTGGCGGGCAGCACCACATATTCGGCGAACGCGCCGTCGCGGCCCACACCCAGTCCGATGGTGGCCCGGCACAGGTGGCGGCGGCCGGCCAGACAGTTGCGGCACTTGCCGCACACCAGGTGGCCCTCGCCGCTGACCCGGTCGCCGACGCGGATCTCGGTGACGTCGCGGCCGAGCTCCACCACCTGGCCGACGAACTCGTGGCCGAGCACGAGCGGGGTGCGCACGGCCTGCTGCGCCCAGCCGTCCCAGTTCCGGATGTGCAGGTCGGTGCCGCAGATACCGGTCCGCATGACCTTGATCAGTACGTCACCGGGCCCCACGGTGGGCTCGGGCACGTCCGTGAGCCAGAGCCCGGGCTCCGCCTTGTCCTTGACCAGCGCCTTCAACGCTACGGCTCCTGAGGGTGAGGCCCGGCACGCGGGCACACCGAAAGGGGCCGCACCGGGTCAGAGAGGTGGAATCACCCTGCAATCTGCCGTATGCGCGGGCCCGGGTCCATCGAGCTTTTCTTAACCGGAGCCTCAGCTCCACTTCACGCCTTGCGGGGACTGGGGCTTCGGGGCGGGTGCGGGGTTTCTATGACCGGTTTGGGCGCGACTCGTTCGGAGCAGCGGTGGGCTCGTCGGTGCGGGTGTGCCGTGCCGTCCGTTCAGAGGGGCAGGCCGTCGGCGGCCGACCGCTCGATGCGGCCGGTGAGTTCGACGGCGAGGGCCTTGATGGTGTCCAGGCCCGGCTGCCCCCACGAGCGCGGGGATGTGTCGGCCGCGCACACGGTGCCCAGCACCATGCCGGTGCTGTCGATGAGGGGTGCACCGAGATAGGAGCGGATACCGAGGTCGTCCACGACGGGGTTCCCGGCGAAGCGCGGATAGTCGCGCACGTCCTCCAGCACGAGCGCCTTGCGGCGGACCACCACATGGGGGCAGAAGCCGTGTTCGCGGGGCAGCACCCGGCCGATCTCGGGCCTGCTGCCGTCCTCGCGAACAACGGGGGCCACGACGGGACTGCTCAGCCCGGCGAAGAACTGACGCTCCTCGCCGATGAAGTTGACCATGGCGTACGGCGCGCCGGTGAGCAGGGCGAGATGGTCGGCGTAGACGTCGAGCGCCGGTTCGGGGCGCTCCCCGAGACCCATGCTGCGCAGCTTGGCCGTCCGGGCGGGGGCCTCCTTGTCCTCCGGGGTGAGCAGCAGGCCACGGACACGGCGGGCCGGCTCGTACATCATGACCGGGCTCCGTGACGGTGGGCGTACCTCATGGGGCGACTCCAGGGCTGTGTGCGGTGGTCACACGGGGGCGGGGCCCATGTGGGCTGGGCACGGGTGGGCTGAGAAAGTGTGGGCGGGGCGGGGAGGTCGTGCGTGGGCGGCCCACGTGTGGGCGGGACACATGTGCGGCGGTCACATGTGGGCGCTGTGGCGTGGCACGGGCGCGGGACTGTGGGCGATGAGGTGGCGTACGAGGGCGAGCAGGGTCTGTACGCCGGAGCTGGAGATGCGGGCGTCGCACGGCACCACCGGTGTCCCGGGGCTCAGATCGAGGGCCGAGCGCACCTCGTCGGGGTCGTAGCGGAAGGCGCCGTCGAACTCGTTCACGGCGACGATGAAGCCCAGTCCGCGTTCCTCGAAGAAGTCCACGGCGGCGAAGCACTCCTCGAGGCGGCGGGTGTCGGCGAGGACGACCGCGCCGAGGGCGCCCTCGCACAGCTCGTCCCACATGAACCAGAACCGCTCCTGCCCCGGCGTGCCGAACAGGTACAGCACGTGCTGCGGATCGAGGGTGATCCGGCCGAAGTCCATGGCGACGGTCGTCTCGACCTTGTTCTCGACGCCGTCGAGGTTGTCCGTGGCCGCGCCGACCGTGGTCAGCAGCTCCTCCGTGCTGAGCGGCGCGATCTCGCTGACCGCTCCCACGAAGGTGGTCTTGCCGACCCCGAACCCGCCCGCCACCAGGATCTTGAGCGCGGTGGGGAACGGGTCAGAGCTGTCGTCGTAATCCATCGAGCACTGCCTCCAGCAGAGACCGGTCAGTGGGGTTGTGGCGGAAGGCGGGGGGCTTGGTGGTGAGCGCCCCGCAGTCGACGAGGTCCGAGAGCAGCACCTTGGTCACGGCGGCGGGGAGTCTCAGGTGCGCGGCGACCTCGGCCACCGTCAGGGGCCCGCGGCACAGGTCGATGGCCTGGGCGTACTCGGGGCCGAGGTAGCCGAGCGGGGCGACTCCGGTGGCCATCACCTGGGAGATGAGGTCCAGGGCGATGGTCGGTTCGGTGCGGCCGTTGCTGACGGTGAACGGCCGCACCAGCCGCCCGGCCGCGTCGTCCAGCCAGGGCCCGTCGCCGGCCGTCGTCACGCTCAATGCCTCGTCGCCGGGGTGTCGGCGGCCTGCTGTCGGGGGGCGGTCACGAGGTAGGGGCGGACGCTCTTGACCAGCATCGCCATCTCGTACCCGAGCACGGCGGCGTCGGCCTCGCGTCCCGCGAGCACGGCGAGACAGGTGCCGGATCCGGCGGTGGTGACGAACAGCAGGGTCGAGTCGAGTTCCACGACGACCTGGCGCACGTCGCCGCCGTCGCCGAACCGGACGCCCGCGCTGCGGCCCAGCGAGTACAGGCCGGAGGCGAGGGCGGCCATGTGGTCCGCGCTGTCGGGGTCGAGTCCGTGCACGGACTTCACCAGCCCGTCGCAGGACAGGAGCACGGCGCTGCCGGTGTGGGGAACGCGCTGCACGAGGCCGCTCAGCAGCCAGTCGAGGTCGGTTGCTTGGGCGGTCGGCGCATCGCTCGCCATGGTGGATCGACTCCTTGGGGTACGAAGGTCTGCGGGAGCGTGGTGGGCGCGGGTCGGGGCGGTCGCGGGGCTGGGGCGGGGCGGCGTCATGCGGACGGGGGGCTCGCGTCGTGGTGGTCGGGGGCGGGGCGTGGAGTGGTCGGGGTGGGGGGTGTGTCCATGTGGTGGGGGGACGGGCCGGTGGGGATGGGCGGGGGGTAGGCGGGCGGGGGCGGGCTGGTGGCGGCGGTCGTGGGGCCCGGCAGCATGTGTGCCGACTCCATGTGCGTCGGTTCCATGTGCGTCGGCTCCATGTCCCCTGGCTCCGTTGGCGCCAGGTGCAGCGACACCATGTGGCTGGACACCATGTGGTCAGCGGCCGTGGGGGCGGAATCCATGTGTTCGGGCGCCATGTGGCCGGTAGCCGCGTGGCCGAGCTCCGCGTGCTCCGGACCCATGTGGCCGGCATCCGCGTGCCCAAGCTCCATGTGCTCGGAACCCCTATGCCCAGGCGCCATGTGGTCGGCCTCCAGGTGCGGAGACGACACATACCCCGGCCCCATGCGCCCCGTGGCCATCCCCACGGCCCCCTCCTCGGAGGGCGCCTCCGGGTAGCCGGACCCCGTCGTCTCCATGTGCTGCTGAGTCTCCGCCAGCCCGATCCCGCGCTGGAAGGCGGCCATCAGGCCGGGGTCGTGGCCTGCGACGGTGTCGCCCTCCTGGCGGGGGGTGGGGCCGCCGCGGAGTTGGGGGACGATGTGTTCCTGGGCGCGGCGGCGGGGCAGCCTGGGCCGCTCCATGGTGCCGCGCACCGCACTGCCGACGCGTGGGGTGGGGAGGTTACCCATGTTGGCCTCCACCATGGACCGGTCCTCGGCGCTGACGCCGGGTACCGCCTCGGCAGGGTTGGGCCGCCGCTCGTGGGCACCGCGCGTGGGCAAGGGCGGCGGTGTGCCCCCGACCCCACTCGCTCCCTGAGCGTGCCGCCCCCGCCCGGGGCCCGGCATCTTCCCGGTGCCTCCGTCAGAAACCCCCGGCGCGGTCCACGTACGACCGGAACGCCCGCTCTCCCCCGCGCCCGAGTCACGGCCCGCGTCACCACCGACCGGTCGCCCGGGAGGAGCCGTACCCTCACCACGAGCCACGCGCGGCTCGCCACCGGACGCACCGTCCGCCCCCGAGACGGGATCGGTCGTCGCGCCCGGCGCCAGGGAGGGCCGTCCGGCCGGGGCAGTCAACTCCCCGACCCCGGAAGGAATCTGGGCCTGCTCAGGCCCCCCTGCCTGCCCAACACCCCCCGCAACGCCGGACATCATCCCCGGCGCCGGTCCCAGCAGGGCCTGCGGGATGACCAGCACCGCCTGGACTCCGCCGTAGATGTTGGTCTGGAGCCGTACGCCGATGCCATGACGGCGGGCGAGTTGGGAGACGACGTAGAGGCCGATGCGGCCGTCGGCGAGGAGGCTGGCGACGTTGACCTGGTCGGGGTCGGCGAGCAGGGCGTTCATGCGCTGCTGTTCCTCCACCGGCATGCCGAGGCCGCGGTCCTCGACCTCCACGGCGAGTCCGGAGGTCACGAGGTTGGCGCGCAGCAGTACTTGGGTCTGCGGGGCGGAGAACACCGTGGCGTTCTCGACGAGTTCGGCCAGGAGGTGGATGACGTCGGCGACGGCGTGTCCGCGCAGTTCGCCGTCGATGGGCGGGACGAGTTTGACCCGGGAGTACTGCTCGACCTCGGCGATGGCGGAGCGCAGTACCTCGGTCATGTCGACCGGGTTGCTCCACTGGCGCCGGGAGACGGCGCCGCCGAGCACGGCGAGGTTCTCGGCGTGGCGGCGGATGCGGGTGGCGAGGTGGTCGACGTGGAAGAGGCCCTTGAGCAGGTCGGGGTCCTCGATCTCGTTCTCCAGCTCGTCCAGGATGGAGATCTCCCGGTGCACCAGGGACTGCAGGCGCCGGGCGAGGTTGACGAAGACCTCCAGTTTCTGTTCGCTGCCCGCCTGGCTGGAGAGCTGGGCGGCGCGCACGACGGCGGTGACGGCGCCGTCGTGCGCGCGGGCGAGGTCGGCGGCGAGGAGTTCGAAGTCGTCGGCGTCCTCGGGCGGCCTGCGGCGCGGTTTGCGCTGCGGGGGCGTCTCGCCCTTGCGCAGCGCGTCGACGAGCGTGCGCAGGTCGGCCTCGCCGCGCGCGGCGCCCCGGCGCAGCGCGCCGACGCGTTCTCCGACGGAGCGCGCGGCGCGGTCGGCGGCCACGGCCGCGATGGCGATGCCGGCGGCGGCCACCACGACGGCGCCGACGAGAACGGCCCAGAGGCCGAGGCTCGTCGGGACGCGGCTGGAGCGGACGCAGAAGACGACAGCGGCGCCCGCGCCGAGGGCGACGGCGATGGGTGGGAGCACGGCGAGTCGCATGAGCTGGGGCCGTATGTGCGTCTCGGGCAGCGCGGGAGCGGGTCGGGCGACCGGTCGCCCGTGCCTGCCGCCCTCCCGGCGGTCGGCACGGGTGGCCGGTGCACGGAGGTGAGACATCTGCGTCCTCGTACTGGTCCGTCGGGCCTGTCCTCGCGTGGTGCGCCCTGGGTGCACCACGCCTGGCGGTGTCGGCGGCACGGGGCGCACAAATGCCCCGCGTCGTCCGACGGACACTCACGGTAGTTGCCTGCGCATCCGGTCTGATGGGCAGTTGACAAAGTCACCCGGCCGACATCCCGCTCTGGTATGAGGCTTCGTACTGCAGACCGATAATGTCGTCGAATTCCCCTGCCAAAGAGAGAACATAGAGAAAAGAAAACAGTCCGACTCGATCAGAAAATGCCGTCACCGAACAGCACGGTCGAGGCCGGTCTCCGGGGCGGAAGAGCACTCATTCGGGTTGCAGGACGAAGTCGTACGTGGCGTGCAGATGCGGCTCCCCGACGGGGGCGCCGTCCGGCGCGGTCCCGGCCGGGCGCTCGGTGAACCGTACGATCAGCGGGTCCTTGGTGCCGAAGACGACATCGCTGTCGAGATAGTCGCCGCCCTCCTGGAAAAGGTGGGTGATCAGCTTTCGGTGACCGGGCTCGTCGATCAGGAAATGGATGTGCGCGGGCCGGAACCAGCTGATGTCCGTCCGGTGGATCAGATCGCCCACCGGACCGTCCATGGGAATGGCGTAACCACGTGGCGCGATGGTGCGGATGCAGTACGAACCGTCGTCCCGCGTACGGTATTTGGCGCGCAACCGCGCCTCGTCGATTTCCGGGAGCTGCGCCTCGTAAGCGCCGTCGGCGTCGGCCTGCCACACGTCGAGCACGGCGCCCGCGAGGGGCTTGCCTCCGGTGTCGGTGACCTTCCCGGTGATGTAGAGCGGGGTTCCGGGGAGGCCCTCGGACAGGTCGAACCCGTGGGGCACGGTGGGCGATCCGTCGATGTGGAACGGGCCGAGGACGGTGGCGGGGGTGGCCTCGGGGGTGAAGCGGTTGTTCAACTGGACCACCAGCATGCTCAGTCCGAGCACGTCGGAGGCGAGGATCAGTTCCTGCCGTTTGTCGTCGCAGGTCTGGCCGGCGTCGGTGAGCCACTGGATCGCGGCGGCCCATTCGTCCTCGGTGAGGCGTACCTCGGCCGCGAACGCGTGCAGATGGCGGATCAGCGCGGTCATCAGCTCGCCCAGGCGCGGGGAGTGGGCGGTGGCCCAGCGCTGGACGGCCAGTTCGGTGATGTTGTCCTCGTCGGCGAACACGGGTGCGGCCCTGCCTCTCTTGTCGCGTGGGTCCGTCCGTTCGCTGCGGCCCCGCGCGGCGCGGCTCACGGCACGCGGGGGGGCGCGGGTCAGTCCTCCGGTCGCGGTCCGGGGTGCGGGGGCCGTGCCAGGGGTTCGGGTGCGAACGGGTCGGGGGGTACGGGGGTGTTGTTGAGGTCCACGGACAGGAACACGTCGCGTGCGACCGGGTGGCGCAATTCCTCGGCGAGTTGACCGATCAGTCCGGCGGTGCGGGCCAACAGGGCGAATCCGCGCAGGAGTTCCAGGGGCAGGCCCAGGTCGGCGAGGGCGGCGCCGCAGACTCCGGCCCCGTTGAGGGGCAACGTCCGGCCGAGGACGTCCGGATGGACCCGGCCGATGGCGGCGAAGAGCGACAAGTGCGGCCCGAACAGGCCCTCTTCCTCCGCGATGCGCATCAGCCTCGGTGTCCGGGGGTCGCCGTCCTTGTGGACGTGGTGTCCGAGGCCGGGTACGAACTCGCCGGCCGCGCGGCTCTCGCGCACTGTGCTCAACGCGACCGTGTCCCAGCCTTGTTCGTCCTTCGGCAGGTCGCCGTCCAGGGAGACCAGGACGTCGTGGAGGAAACGGCCGGTGTCCTCGGTGACGCCGAGGAAGCGGGAGCCGCCGCCGAGCAGTCCGGCGGCGAGCGCGCCCTGCACCGAGTCGGGCGCGGAGAGGTAGGTGAGGCGGGTGACGATGGCCGTGGGGGTGAAGCCGTGGTCCGCGAGGGCGGCGAGGACGGCCTCGAACACCCTGGTCTCAGCGGGACTTGGGCGCCGCTGGGCGGCCAGCCAGAACGCGAGTTCCCCGAAGCCGACCGAGCCCATGACGTCCTCGGCCAGGTCGTGCCCGAGCAGGGTGATGCGCTCGGGGTCGGCGGCGCCGAGGGCGGTGGGGTAGGCGGGGCGCGGGATCCGCTCGGAGGTCCCTGCGCGGTCGGGGGGCGGCTCGGTCATGGCCGCTCGCCCTCGGGCTCGGCCAGCCACTTGCGCAACTCCGCACCGTGTTCGTCGAGTTCGGGTGGGGGAAGCCGGTACGTGGCGGGGGTGGCGGAGAACCGGATCGGGTGCCGGGTCGTGGGTACGGCGCGCTCCCCCTCGCCCACGCTGACCACCGGGTCGAGTCCGAAGCGCTCGGCGAGCGCGAATCCGCCGTCGATGGTGTTGATGGGCCCGCACGGCACCCCGGCCGCGACGAGCAGGTCGAACCATTCCTCGGCGCCCCGCGTCACGAACCGCTCGGTCAGCAGGGGGCGGAGTTCGTCGCGGTGGGCGGTGCGGTCGGCGTTGTGCGCGAAGCGGGGGTCGTCGGCGGTCTCGGGGATGCCCAGCACCGTGCACAGCTTGCGGAATTGACCGTCGTTGGCGGCGGTGACGACGAGTTCGCGGTCGGCGGTGGGGAAGGGTTCGTAGGGGCAGACGCTGGGATGGGCGTTGCCCATGCGGTAGGGCACGGTGCCGCCCGCGACGTAGGCGGAGCTGTGGTTGACCAGGCCGGTCAGGGCGGAGGAGAGCAGGTTGACCTCGATCAACTGGCCCTCGCCGGTGGCGTCCCGGTGGCGGAGGGCGGCGAGGATGCCGATGGCCGCGTGGTTGCCCGCCATGACGTCGAACACGGAGATCCCGGCGCGGTAGGGCGGCCCGTCGGGTTCGCCGGTGAGGCTCATCAGGCCGGAGACGGCCTGCACCATGAGGTCGTAGCCGGGTACGTCGCGTCCCGCGCCCGAGCCGAAGCCGGTGATCGAGGCGTAGACCAGGCCGGGGTTGTCCCGTCGTACGGTCGCGAAGTCGAGTCCGTACTTGGCCATGCCGCCGGGCCGCAGGTTCTCGATCAACACGTCCGCACGACGGGCGAGTTCGCGGGCGGCCTCGGCGTCGCGTTCGTCGCGCAGATCGAGGACGAGGGAGCGCTTGCCCCGGTTGATGCCGAGGTAGTACGTGGAGACCTCGCCGCGTACGGGGGGCGTCCAGGTGCGGGTGTCGTCACCGTTCGGCCCTTCGACCTTGACGACGTCGGCGCCGAGGTCCGCGAGGAGCATGGTGGCGTACGGCCCGGCGAGGACGCGGGAGAAGTCCGCGACCAGGACTCCGGCGAGCGGGCCCGCACCGGTCGTCGTCGGCGGGGCTTCCGGCTTGGCGCTTCGCGGCATCGGCCTCGCCTCTCTGTCCGCTGCGCGGACGTTCGTCCGCCAACGGATTCTGTGCGGACGGCGTCGGGGCGTCAAGGGGGCCGCACGCCGTCAAATCCGGGACGGAGAGGTGTCGTCGGGCAGCTTGGTCTCCGGTCGCCGGACCGTGTGGGGTGCGGTTTCCAGGCGGGCGAAGTCGAGGCTGATCTCGCCGGCGGCCTGGAGGAGGAGCGGCAGATAGTCGTTGACCAGGACGTCCGCGGGGGTCTCGGCAGCGTGCGCGTTGACGTTGACGCTCGCGATGACGCGCCCGGAGCCGTCGCGCAGCGGGGCGGCCACCGAGCGGATGCCACGGGCGAGCTGCTCGTCGGTCATCGCCCAGCCCCGCGCGCGCACCTCGCGCAACTCGGCCTCCCATTCACCGCGTTCGGGCCGCCACACCGGATCGAGGCCGGACCGGCCGGGCTCCGCGACGACACGGGCAGCCTCCTCGGGCGGCAGGGCGGCCAGCAGGACCTTGCCGAGCGAGGTGGGCAGGGCGGGGAAGCGGGTGCCGATCTGCACCACCAGGGCGACGACCTTGGGGACGGAGACCCGGGCGACGTAGACGATGTCGGAGCCGTCGAGCTGGGCGATGGAGCAGGACTCGTTGGTGCGCTCGACGAGCCACTCCAGGTGTGGGCGGGCCACATCCCACAGCCCCATCGACCGGGTGTACGCCACACCGAGGTCGAGCACACGTGGGGTGAGGGCGAAGCCGTTGTCCTGCTGGCGCACATAGCCGAGTTCGGCCAGGGTGAGCAGGATGCGGCGCGCGGTCGGTCGGGCGAGGCCGGTCGCACCGGCCACGTCGGTCAGTGTCATGACCGGCTGCCGGGGCCGGAACGCGGTGATCACCTCCAGCCCCCGGGCCAGCGCCTCGATGAAGTCGGGCCCGGTTCCCTCGCGCGGCATGGCAACCCCTTCTGTCCGTGTGCACTGTTCTGTCCGTGTGCGCTGTCCATATGAGGCCGTCCGTTCCCGGACGGTGTTCTCGCGGAACTGTACGCAGTATTGACACGGCACCGCCCCGCTGAACACCATCGGAGCGGACCGGTTGTCCGCTGCGCGGACAGTCGTACGGAATCCGTCCGCGAGGCGGCCGTACGCGGGTCCGCAAGGCCAGTCGCCCGCCGGGAAACGGGAGTTGCCGTGCCGATCCAGTCCGCTCCGTTCGAGCCGGGCCGTCCCTTCGTCTTCCGGGACGCCACGGTGCTGACCGTGGACCGGGCGCACCGGGTACTCCCCCACACCGACGTACTCGTGACGGGAGACCGGATCACCGCCGTCGGCCCGCGCCTCGACGTGCCGGAGGGGGCGGCGGAGATCGACGCGGCCGGCGGGATCGTGATGCCGGGCATGATCGACACGCACCGCCACATGTGGCAGACCGCCATGCGCGGCTACGGTGCCGACTGGACGCTGACGCAGTATTTCGTCTGGTACTACCTGGAGCACGGCAAGGTCTTCCGGCCCGAGGACATCCACGCCGGGAACCTGCTGTCCGCCGTGGAGGCGCTGGACGCCGGGGTGACGACGGTCGTGGACTGGTCGCACGGGCTGCGGACGGTCGACCACGCGGACGCGGCCGTGGACGCGCTGCGGTCGGTGCCCGGCCGCTTCGTCCTCGCCTACGGCAACATCCACCAGGCCCCGGCGGAGTGGACGGCGGCACCGGAGTTCCGCGACTTCGTGCACCGCCGCATCTCCGGTGACGACATGCTCGGCTTCCAACTCGCCTTCGACGTCACGGGAGATCCCGAGTTCCCCGAACTGCCCGCCTTCGAGGCCGCGCGCGACCTGGGCGTGGCCGTCACCACCCACGCCGGGGTGTGGGGCGCCACCGACGACAGCGGTGTCCGGCTGATGCACGAGCACGGGTTCATGACTCCCGAGACGGTGTACGTGCATGCCTCCACGCTCTCGGCCGACTCCTACCACCGCATCGCGGCGACCGGCGGTTCCGTCTCGGTCTCCACCGAGAGCGAGCAGAGCGCGGGCCAGGGCTACCCGACGACCTGGGCCCTGCGCGCCCACGGCATCCCCGTCTCGCTGTCGATGGACACCAGCGTGTGGTGGAGCGGCGACCTGTTCTCCGCGATGCGCACCACGCTCGGCGCCGACCGGGCCCGCGAGCACCTGGAGGCCCACGCCCGCGGCGAGACCGTCACCCATGCCGCGCTGCGTGCCGAACAGGTCGTGGAATGGGCGACGTCGGGCGGTGCGCGGGCCATCGGCAGGTCCGACGACCTGGGCAGCGTGGAGGTTGGCAAGAAGGCCGACCTGGTACTGCTGCGCAACGACCGCTCCCCCGTGTCGTTCCCGCTCCTCAACCCCCATGGCCACGTGGTCTTCCAGGCCCAGCGCGGCGACGTCCACACCGTGGTCGTGAACGGCCGGGTGGTGAAGTACGACCACCAACTGGTCGGCGTCGACCTGGCCGTCGTACGCCGCACGGCCGAACGGAGCGTGGAACACCTGCGGTCGGTCATCGGGGAGGAGGCGTGGGCCGCCGGGATGAATCCGGACGTGCCCGAGACCAAGGTGCTCGACAACCCGTACACCTATACCGATTACCGCAGTTCGGGCACCCGGCCCCGCTGACGCGCACCGTGATCCGTACGTGATCAAGACCCCGTACTCTCCGCCAGGTCGAAGCCGATCGAAGCCTCACGGCACTCAACATCCTGGCGGGGAACGGAAGATGACGTACAGACGCGCGGTGCTGCCCGCGGTGGCCGGCGCCGTACTGCTCACACTGTCGCTGTGGTGGGCGGGGGCGAGTGCGCAGGCGTTGCGGCTGCCGGGGGCGGGCACCATGCTCGATCCTCAATCAGCCCTTCAGATACGGCTGTTGCTGGGACCGTGGTCGTACGATCCGCCGTCCGAGATGCTGAGCGGCGCCGCGTACGGCGACCTCTACCGCACCGCGATGCAGATCAGATACGTCACGGTCTTCGTGGTCTTCCTCGCGGGCGCGCTGTTCCTGGTCCGCAGGCTGCCCCCGGTACGCCCCCGCACCCCGGCCCTCCTCCTCGCGGTGTGGACCTGGAGCCTCGTCGCCGGGACACTGGCCGCGCTGGTGTCCGCACCGTGGCTGATCTCCTCCCGGGGGCATGGCAGCTACCGACTCCTGCCCCAGCTGGCGAGCGCGATCGCCTCGGGGCAGCAGCTCACGGTGTTCGCGGGCCTCCTGGCCTCCCTCGGCACGGTGCTGGTCGCCCGGACCGCCGCCAAGGACGCCGAGGGCTTGGACGGCGCGGAGGGCGCTGAGGAACCGCCCCGCCGCGAGGTCGCGCCCCGCGCCGCACGCCTGTCCGCGAGCGTCGGCACGGCGGTCGTCGCGTTCTCCCTGATCGTCCTGTCATACGAATCCGTCGCCGCGGCGATCCAGACCTCGTTCTACGACGGCGGCATGTTCTCCGAGCCGGGCGACCTGCTGCGCCAGTGGCTGCTCCTCGGCTTCTGGACGTCCCCCACGTCGACCGCCCTCACCGACTGGCTCCTCTACCGCCTCCTCGACGCCCTCCTGCTCGCGGTGGTGTGGTGGTCGCTACGGCTGCTCCCGGGGCTCCTCACCCGCGTCACCGTCCCCGCGATGGCGCTGTGCGGCGTCTGCGCGACGGTGCTGGGCCTGCTGGCGAGCCAGGTGGCCGGCCTTCCGCTGAACAGCGACGCGGCGGCCTGGGGGCCGTTGTACGTACTGGGCCGGCTGGGCGGTGGCGTTCCGGCGGCGATCACGTTCGGGACGGTGGCGGGAGTGGCCGCAGTGACGGTGTTGCGGATGGCCGACCGGAGGGAGACGACCGAGGCACCGGGGCCGGCGGAAGGGGCGGTGGAGGCGTAGCGGGTCGACGAAAGTCCGTCCGCGCCGACGCCGAAAACCCCCCAGGTCGGCCGCCCACTGACGCCCACCCCACGCCATGCCGGGCACGCCCCTCGAACTCAAGCGATCGCCAGCACGACCGCCAACGTCGAGTCGTACTCCTGCTGCCGCCCGGCCAGGGACTCCAGCACCTGCTGCGCGCTCTCCCACTGCTCGGGCTGGGCCTTGGCGTAGCCCTGCCAGCCGATGACGATGAGCAGTCGGCCCGGTACTTCCGGTCCCCAGCCGATGTCACCGGCGGCGTCGGTGAAGGCCTGCCAGTTGCGGGCCGCCGAGGCCGGGAGGTCGAGGGCGGGGAGGCAGCGCTCCATGAATCCGGCCTGGTCGGTGACGCCGGCCAGGTCGAGGGGGATGATCTTCCAGCCGGCCTCGTGGACCACCTGGGCGAGTGTCGCTTGGGGCATGTCCGTACCGCCTTCGGCGTCCGGTTTCTCCCCGCCGCCGCGGGAAGCAGGTCGATTTCACCCATCATGCCCCACGGTGAGCGATCCCTCACGAGGAGCCGGTTCCGCCCCGCATCCCCCGCGGAACGACGACAGCGGCGGGCCACGGCCCTACCCCGGAACCGTCCCACCCGCAACCGCGGCATCCCGGAGTCACCTCACACCTTCGCGAAGACATGTGACCGGTAGCACCTCCCGCCCCGTTCCCGCAGGTCCAAGCCCCTTCCGGGCACGACGAGTTGACTGAACCTCACCCGTTCATTCACAGGCGACTTGACTGGTCCATACCAATGCGATTGAGTGCGGCCCACACCCCCCACGGCCACCCCCACCCGCCTTGTCCGGTGCCACTGGCGCCCGCGCGGGAATCCCGGCCCCGTCGTCGCACGCTGCCCGGGTACGGCCGTTTCCTGCAAAGGAGTTGACTCTGTGTCGAGACGACACGTCTCCGCCGCGCTGACCGCGCTCGCCCTCGCGGTGACCCCGCTGGTCATGTCGGCCCCGGCCGCGTCGGCGGCTCCGGCCACCGCGGCCGCGTCGTGCGCGAGCTACCCCAGCTGGGTGGCGGGCAAGTCGTACGCCACCGGCGACATCGTCCGTTACACGGACGGCAAGACGTACATCGCCGAGCACGACAACCCCGGTTACGACCCGGTCATCAGCACCTGGTACTGGGACCCCTACAACTGTGACGGCGGCGGCGGTGGTGGTTCGACCACGTGCGCGAGCTACCCGAGCTGGGTGGCGGGCAGGTCGTACGTCACCGGCGACATCGTCCGTTACACGGACGGCAAGACGTACATCGCCGAGCACGACAACCCGGGTTACGACCCGGTCATCAGCACCTGGTTCTGGGAGCCGTACAACTGTGACGGCGGCACGACCAACCCCGTCGGCAACTTCGTTGTCAGCGAGGCCCAGTTCAACCAGATGTTCCCGAACCGGAACTCGTTCTACACCTACAACGGCCTCGTCGCGGCCCTGAACGCCTTCCCGGGCTTCGCCAACACCGGCAGCGACACCGTGAAGAAGCAGGAGGCCGCGGCCTTCCTCGCCAACGTCAACCACGAGACCGGCGGTCTGGTCTACGTGGTCGAGCAGAACACGGCCAACTACCCGACGTACTGCGACTGGAGCCAGTCCTACGGCTGCCCGGCCGGCCAGGCGGCGTACTACGGCCGAGGCCCGATCCAGCTCAGCTGGAACTTCAACTACAAGGCGGCCGGCGACGCCCTCGGCATCGACCTGCTGCACAACCCGAACCTGGTGCAGACCGACGCGGCGGTCGCCTGGAAGACCGGCCTCTGGTACTGGAACACCCAGTCCGGCCCCGGCTCCATGACCCCGCACAACGCGATGGTCAACCAGGCCGGCTTCGGCCAGACCATCCGCAGCATCAACGGCTCCCTGGAGTGCGACGGCCGCAACCCGGCCCAGGTCCAGAGCCGCGTGGACGCCTACCAGCGCTTCACGTCGATCCTCGGCGTGACGCCCGGCGGCAACCTGTCCTGCTGACAGCACCGCACACACCGCGACCGCGGCCCTCCCGGGCCGCGGTCGCGCCATGTCCCGGGCACTGCCCCGGAGGGTCCGGACTCAGCGATCGGTTGCCAGGTTCAGGTTCTCGTCCCGCGGTTCGGCAACCGGTTCCAGCACAGCGCCCTCGCGCCAGGGCCGCGGAATGGGGCGGGACACCGTGCGCCACCACGGGTCCGTCGGGATCCGGCCCGCCGGTTCGAAGGGCTCGCCGGGGCGCGGGGAGGCCACCGGCTGGTCGGCCTCGCCGGAGACGTCCCTCGTCCACTCCCCCGGCTCCGCCCAGGCGTGCATCGCCAGGTTGAAGGTGCCCCAGTGGATCGGGAGCAGGACGCCGTGCGGGGTGCCGCCCTGGAGGTCGAGGTGGGCGCGGAGGCCCTCCTCGGGGGTCATGTGGATGTCGGGCCAGTACGGGCTGTAGGCGCCGATCTGGATCATGGTGAGGTCGAAGGGGCCGTAGGCGGTGCCGATGTCCTGGAAGCCTTCGAAGTAGCCGGTGTCGCCGCTGTGGTAGACGCGGTGTTCGTCGCCGGCGACCACCCAGGAGGCCCAGAGGGTGTGCTGGGTGTTGCGCAGGCCGCGGCCGCAGAAGTGGCGGGCCGGGGTGGCGGTCAGGGTGAGGCCGCCGACCTTGGCCGACTCGTGCCAGTCCAGTTCGCGCAGGCGGTCCGGGGAGACGCCCCAGTGTTCGAGGTGGGCGCCGACACCCAGCGGGACCGCGAACAGCGTGTCCGTGTCGGCCAGCGCCTTGATCGTGGGCATGTCGAGATGGTCGTAGTGGTCGTGGGAGATCACCACGACGTCGACCGGACCGAGCGCGGCCAGCGGCAGCGGCACCGGGTGGAGGCGGCGCGGGCCCGCGAAGGGGAACGGCGAGCAGCGCTCACCCCACACCGGGTCGAACAGGACCCGCTGCCCGTCGATCTCCACCAGCACACTGGAGTGGCCCATCCACGTCACCCGCAGGCCCGTGGCCGGCGGCGCCGCCAGGTCGGCCAGGGTGGTGGGATGCACCGGGATCGTCCCCCGAGGGGCGCGCGCGGGGCGGGTGTCCTTGTCGAAGAACGCCTTCGCCAGGTCCAGCGCGGAGCCCGAGGGCCGCGTGCTCGCTGTACCGCCCGGGTTCTGGAAGACGCCGTCCTTGAAATGGGGCGACCGGCGAATACGCGCGAGGCGCTCACCGCTCGGTTCCGCGCCGAAGGCCGCGGGCTGTAGAGCACGGAGCCCTTGGCTCTGGGAACGCAGGCCGGTCACGGTACCTCCAGGTGGCGGCGGATCGGTGGTGCCTCATTATGGGCGGCACCCCCGGCGCACAGGTCCGCCGGGGGCTGAGTGACTCAGCCGGGACAGAGAAACGTCCGGTGCGGCGTCGCTATTCCCGTCCCGGCCCGGATTCCCGTCCGGACAACCGGCCCCCGATCCCAAGGAGCACCCCCTTGACCACCCCCGCCCCCTTGATCTCCCTCACCTGGACCGACCACCTCACCGGCCGCCGCGGCTTCCTCGTCGTCGACCGGCTCGTCCGGGGTGTCGCCAGCGGGGGCCTGCGGATGCGGGCCGGGTGCACGCTGGAGGAGGTCACCGGGCTCGCGCGGGGCATGACGATGAAGGAGGCCCTGCACTACGACCCGACGAGCCGGTACGTGCCCCTCGGCGGGGCGAAGGGCGGGATCGACTGCGATCCGCGCGACCCGGAGGCGTACGGGCTGCTCGTGCGGTACCTGCGTGCCATGCGGCCGTACATCGAGAGCTGCTGGACCACCGGCGAGGACCTCGGGCTCACCCAGGACCTGGTGGACCGGGCGGCGACGGAGGCGGGGCTCGTCTCCTCGGTGCAGGCCGTGTACCCGTTGCTGGACGACGAGCCCGCCGCCCGCGCCCGCCTCGCGGCCGCCTTCGAGGTCGAGGTGGACGGGATCGGGCTGGACGAGCTGGCGGGCGGCTGCGGGGTCGCCGAGGCGTGTCTGACCGCGCTGGACCGCGCCGGAACGCCCCGTCGCGGTACGCGAGTTGCCGTGCAGGGGCTGGGCACGATGGGCGGGGCCACCGCCCGGTTCCTCGCGCGGGCGGGCCTGACCGTCGTGGCCGTGGCGGACGTCAAGGGAACGATCGCCAACCCCTCGGGGCTGGATGTGGGGGCACTGCTGGCGGCGCGGGACGCCCACGGGACCGTCGACCGGGCCGTGTTGCGGCCGGGCGACCGCGAACTCCCGGGCGACGCCTGGCTGTCGGCCGACGCCGAGATGCTGGTGCCCGCCGCGGTGTCGTACGCCATCGACACCACCCACCAGGAACACATCAGCGCGCGCTGGATCGTGGAGGCGGCCAACATGCCCGTGCTGCCGGAGGCGGAGGCAGCGCTGACCGCGCGCGGGGTGTGTGTGCTGCCCGACGTGGTGGTCAACTCCGGAACGAACGCCTGGTGGTGGTGGACCCTGTTCGGTGACATCGGCCCCGACGCCGAGGAGGCGTTCGCGCATCTGCGCCGGTCGATGCGCGCGCTGACCGGGCTGATGCTGGACCGCGCGGAGGCGGACGGTACGACCCCGCGGGCCGCCGCGCATGCCCTGGTGGCCGACCGGCTGCCGGTGATCGCGGAGCGGTACGGCTGGTATCGCTGAGCGGGGCCCGGGCGGGTACGGCGCACATGTGGCCGGCACCTATGTGTGCCGACCACATGCGGACGCAAACCTGTCCTCACACCCTCAGAGCTTCACGCCACCGAAGCGATCCGCATCTTGATGTCCGCCGGCGACAGCCTGCCCTTCGCCGTCACATGGTCGCCGGAGGACTCCCCCCGCAGCCTGCGGCCGATCCACGGCACGAGGTGCTGGCGGGCCCAGTGGACGTCGTCGCGGCGGATCTCCAGCGTGCCCCGGGGCGGGAGCGACGGCCACGCCTGCTCCGGATCGGCCGGGATCTTCACGCCGAGGGCCTGTCCCGCGCGCAGGGCGACCCGGGTGTGCCCCTCGGGCGAGAGGTGGAGCCGGTCGTCGTCCCATGCCCTGCGGTCCTGCACGGACTTGAGGGACCACAGGTCGAGCACGGGGCAGTCGTACCGGTCGGCGATGGCGCGGACATGCCCGTTGTAGGTCGCAATCTTGCCGCGCAGATGCTTGAGCAGCGGCACGCCGCGCGTGTCGAAGCCGGTCGCCACGAGCACGGTGCCCGCCGACGCCGCGAGCAGCGCCACCGTCTGCTCGAACCGCTCGGCCACGTCGTCCGGGTCGGTGCCGGGGCGGATGATGTCGTTGCCGCCGGCGCAGATGGACACGAGGTCCGGGGCGAGCCGGGCGGCCTTGGGCGCCTGGTCCGCCGCGATCTGGTCGAGCAGCTTTCCGCGCACCGCGAGGTTGGTGTACGTGAAGTCGCCTTCGGGCCGCCGGTCGGCGAGGAGTACCGCGAGCCGGTCGGCCCAGCCCACGAACGCCCCGTCGGGGCCGGGGTCGCCGACGCCCTCGGTGAAGCTGTCCCCCACCGCCACGTACGACCCGATCATTGATGTGTTGTCACTCTTCGAATCGTCTGCCACATCGCACCATGATTCACCTTCGGATGTGACTTACGCGACCGTAGGAAGGGGTTGACGAACGGTGAGATAAGCCACTCTTAAAGAGTTTGCCAATCACGGAATAGGCGCGGCCGATCAAAAGCTGGGTGGAAAAGCGGTCGGAAAGCCCCTCCGAAAGCCCGGCTGAAAGCCCGTCGGAAAGGGGCACCGAAAGGGGCGTCTTCGCAGCTCCGATGCCGGGGCGGGCGCGGACCCGGGTGCGGCGGAGGCGATGTCGTATCGTCGACTCAGCGCCCGCCGCCGAGCCGCGCGGCGGGGCCGACCTGGAGGAGCACCCGTGACGCAGCAGGTCCCGTCGACCGAGCCGGAGCTGGCCGCCGTGCGCAATTTCCGCGATGTGGGCGGACTGCCGACCGTGGACGGGCGGCGGGTACGACACGGGGTGCTGTTCCGCAGCGGTCATCTCGCGCACGCGACCGACGAGGACGCCGCATTTCTCGCGTCGCTGGGTCTGCACACGGTGTTCGACTTCCGCAACGCGGCCGACCGGCGCCTCGAAGGCCCGGACGTGGAACTGCCCGGTGTGCGGAATGTGAACCTTCCGCTGAGCGACCCGGCCGACGGTGCCGAGTTCTGGAAGCTGGTGCGGGACGGGAATCTGGACGAGCTGCGCGGCATTCTCGCGGGCGGCAAGGGCGCGGACCGCATGGTCGCCTCGTACCGGAAGATCGTCAAGGAGCGCACGGCCGAGCACTCGCGGGTGCTGCACGCGCTGGCCGAGGACAGTGTGCCCGCGCTGATGCACTGCGCGGCGGGCAAGGACCGCGCCGGTATCTCGGTCGCGGTGACGCTGCTCGCGGTGGGCGTGGAGCGCGACGCGATCACCGGCGACTATCTGATGTCCAACGCCAAGCACCGCCGCTACAAGGTGCGCCGCAGCGGCAGCCCCGACACCGCGTACACGCCCGAGGTCATGGAACTGCTGAGCCCCCTCTTCGACGCCCGCGCCGAATACCTCGCGGCGGCCTTCGACAGCATCGAGGAGACCTGGGGCGACGTGGACGCCTATCTGGAGCGGGGCCTGAAGCTGGCCGACGGGACGCGGGAGCGGCTGCGCGCCCGTCTCGTCGACTGAGCGGGCGGCCGCCCCCGCCGAAGGCGCGCCCCACCAGGGCACGACCCACCACGGCACGCCCCGCGCGAGCGGCCCCCGCTCACCTCACCCCTTCGCCCCCAGCGAGAACAGCAGGAACAGGAACGCGGCCAGTACGTGCCCGAGGGCGACGTACACCACCAGCCGCACCCACAGCGAGCGCGGGAGCTTCTCCTCGTAGTCACTCATGACGGACCTCCGGTCGGGTGCCCCAGGCACAGCGCGGCCGTGGGGCTCTGGAGCAGGGTGTGGACGAACAGCAGCTCGACCCCGCCCGGGTCCTCGGCGGTGAGCCGGTGCGGGGTCAGCGAGTCGAAGTGGGCGCTGTCCCCGGGCGCGAGCAGATGGCTGCCGTCGCCGAGGCCGAGCCTGAGGCGGCCCCTGAGGACGTACAGCCATTCCTCGCCGGGGTGGACGCGCACGATGTCGGGCCGGGTGCGGTACGGGATCTGCACGCGCAGCGCCTGCATCCCACGCCCGGAGGCACCGGCCTGGAAGTAGGTCCAGCCGGCCGCGCCGGTCGGCTCCATGTCGGCGGCGCGTACGATCGCGTCGCGGTCGGCGGTGGTCTCGCCGAGCAGCTCGGAGACGGTCGTACCGTAGATGCGGGCGAGCGCGAGCAGCATCGGCAGCGAGGGCTGGCGCTGTCCGGTCTCCAGCCGGGAGAGGTGGGCCGGGGAGAGTCCGGCGGACCCGGCCGCGGCCTCCAGGGTGAGCCCGGCGCGACGGCGCAGGGCCCGCAGTTGCGGCGCCACGGCGGGCAGGTCGTCCCCCTGGCCCGCCGGTGGCACGGCGTCTGAGGCGTTCATGCCTCCATTGAGCCGCATTTTTGCCTGTGCGGCAATTTTCTTGCCGCACAGGCAAAAAATGCTCAGCGTCCGGCGACCGCCTGCTTGATCAGCGTCCGCCCGAAGTCCCACATCAGCCCGCCCCCGCTGTGCGCGTCGTCCATGACCGCCGTGAACGCCTCCACGAACCGCTCCACGTCCGCCTCATCGATCACCAGCGGCGGAATCAGCTTGATCACCTCCAGGTGGTCGCCGGAGACCTGGGTGAGGATGCGGTGCCGTTGCAGCAGCGGTACGACGACCATCTGCGCGAAGAGCCCCTTGCGGGCGGCCTGGAGCATGGTCCAGCGGCCGCGCAGCTTGAGCGAGTCGGGCCGCCCGAACTCGATGCCGATCATCAGCCCCCGCCCGCGCACGTCGGCCAGCAGCTCGTACTTTCCGGTCAGCGCGGCGAGCCGGGACTTCAGCAGTTCGCCGACCGTGCGGGCGCGGGCGACAATCTGCTCGTCCTCCATGACGGAGAGCACGGCGAGTCCGGCGGCCATGGCCTGGGCGTTGGAGCCGAAGCTCGCGGAGTGCACCAGGACGCGGTCCATGGAGGAGTAGACCTTCTTGAAGATCCAGTCCTTGCCCAGGGTGGCGCTCACGGGCACATAGCCGCCGGAGAGCGCCTTGGCCACGCAGACCAGGTCCGGTTCCACGCCGTCCTCGTGCTGGTAGGCGTAGAAGTCGCCGGTGCGGCCGAGGCCCGTCTGCACCTCGTCCGCGATGAGCAACGCCTTGTGCCGGTGCAGGAGTTCCTGCGCGGCACGCAGATAGCCGGGCGGTGCCTCGTGCACGCCCTTGCCCTGGATCGGCTCCACGACGAGGGCGGCCACGTCGCCCTTCTTCAACTCCCGCTCCAGCGCGTCGAGATCACCGAGAGGTACGGCGGTGTCGGGCAGCAGGGGTGCGAAACCGTCGCGGAAGCCGCGCTCGCCGTTGACGGAGAGGGAGCCGGTGGTGAGGCCGTGGAAGGCGTGGTCGCAGTAGAGGATGCGCGGGCGCCCGGTGGCGTAGCGGGCGAACTTGAGGGCGGTCTCGACCGCTTCGGTGCCGCTGTTACCGAAGAACACCCGGTCCAGGTGCGGGCTGTGGGCGAGGAGCCGTTCCGCCAGCAGGCCCGGCAGCGGCTGGCAGTCGAAGCGGGTGAGGTCGGCGAGGTCGAGGTCGAGCACGTCGTGCAGGGCCTTGCGGACGACCGGGTGGTGGCGGCCGAGGCCCATCACGCCGAACCCGGCGAGCATGTCGAGATAGTCGTTGCCGTCGGCGTCGTAGAAGTGGGCGCCCCCGGCCCGCTCGTAGACCTTGTCGAAGCCGATCGTGTGCAGCATGCGCGGGAGTTGGGGATTGAGGTACCGCGCGTGCAGGTCGTACCGTTCGGCGCCGCGCTCGGCGAGGAGGGCGCCGAGATCGAACTCCGTGCTCATTCAGCTCTCCTGTTTCTCCTGGCCCGGACGTTTCTCCTGACCCGAACGCCGGTGTACGTCGTACGCGGCGAGGCTCCCGCTGATCCGCCCCGCGATCTCGACGGGCGTGAGCCCGATGTCCGCCAGCACCTCGGCCCGCTTGGCGTGCGCGAGGAACTGCTCCGGAATCCCGAACCGCCGTACGGGCACGTCCACGTCGGCGTCCCCGAGCGCGAGCGCCACGGCGGAACCGACGCCTGCGGCGCGGCTGTTGTCCTCTACGACGGCCACCAGCCGGTGTTCGGCGGCGAGTCGGGGCAGCGCCGGGTCGACGGGCTTGACCCAGCGCGGGTCGACCACGGTGCAGCCGATGCCGCGTGCCGTGAGCAGGTTCGCCACCTGGAGTCCCACGGACGCCATGACGCCGACGGCGACCAGCAGCACGTGGGGCTGTTCGTCGCGGTGGAGGACGTCCATGCCGCCCACCTGCCCGACCGCCGGGATCTCGGGTCCGACGGACTCCTTGGGGAAGCGGACCAGCGTGGGCGCGTCGTCCACGGCGACCGCTTCCCGCAACTGGGAGCGGAGTTGGGCGGCGTCGCGCGGGGCGGCGATGCGCAGGCCGGGGACGACCTGGAGGACGGACATGTCCCACATGCCGTTGTGCGAGGCGCCGTCGACGCCCGTGACCCCGGCCCGGTCCAGGACGAAGGTGACCCCGCAGCGGTGCAGGGCGACGTCCATCAGGAGCTGGTCGAAGGCACGGTTGAGGAAGGTGGCGTAGACGGCGACGACCGGGTGGAGTCCGCCGGTGGCGAGTCCGGCGGCGGAGACGGCCGCGTGCTGCTCCGCGATGCCCACGTCCCATACCCGGTCGGGGAAGCGCTCGGCGAAGCGGCCGAGGCCGACGGGGTGCAGCATGGCCGCCGTTATGGCGACGACGTCCTCGCGCTCCTCGCCGATCCGGACGATCTCGTCCTCGAACACCGAGGTCCAGGAAGGCCCGTTGGAGGGGGTGAGCGGCGCGCAGGTGAGCGGGTCCATCACGCCGACGGTGTGGAAGTGGTCGGCCTCGTCCGCGAGGGCGGGCGCGTAGCCCCGGCCCTTCTCGGTGATGCAGTGGACGAGGACGGGACCGTGGAAGCGTTTGGCGCGGCGCAGCGCGGACTCGACGGCGCCGATGTCGTGGCCGTCGATGGGGCCGACGTACTTCAGGCCCAGGTCCTCGAACATGCCCTGGGGCGCGAAGGCGTCCTTGAAGCCCTTCTTGGCGCCATGCAGGGCCTCGTAGACGTACTTGCCGACGATCGGGGTGCCCCGGATGACCTGCTTGCCCCAGGCGAGGGCCTGTTCGTAGCCGTCGGTGGTGCGCAGGGTGGCGAGATGGTTGGCGAGGCCGCCGATGGTGGGGGCGTAGGAGCGTTCGTTGTCGTTGACGACGATGATGAGCGGACGGTCCTTGGCGGCGGCGATGTTGTTCAGCGCCTCCCAGGCCATGCCGCCGGTCAGCGCGCCGTCCCCGATGACGGCGACCACATGGCCCCGCTCCCCCAGCACCTGGCGGGCCTTGGCGAGGCCGTCGGCCCAGCCGAGCGCGGTGGAGGCGTGGCTGTTCTCGATGACGTCGTGCTCGGACTCCTCGCGCGAGGGGTAGCCGGACAGGCCACCCTTGCCGCGCAGTTTGGAGAAGTCCTGACGTCCCGTCAGCAGCTTGTGCACATAGCTCTGGTGGCCGGTGTCCCACAGGATGCGGTCCACGGGCGACTCGAACACCCGGTGCAGGGCGATGGAGAGTTCCACCACGCCCAGGTTGGGCCCGAGGTGGCCGCCGGTCCGGGACACCGCGTCCACCAGGAACTCCCGTACGTCGGCGGACAGTTCGTCGAGCTCTTCCTTCGTCAGCGCCTTCAGGTCACGTGGTCCCCGGATTCTTTCCAGAATCGTCACGCCGGCCCCCTCTCGGTCCGTGTGCCGTGCCGTGTCTCAACTCGCCTGTCTCAACTCACCTGTTCCGACTCCTCGTTGATCTCCTCCGCGAGTCGCATCGCCTCCTCGATGAGGGTTTCGACGATCTTGGATTCCGGGACGGTCTTGATGACCTCGCCCTTGACGAAGATCTGGCCCTTGCCGTTGCCGGAGGCCACACCCAGGTCCGCCTCGCGGGCCTCGCCCGGGCCGTTCACCACACAGCCCATCACCGCGACACGGAGGGGAACCTCCATGCCCTCCAGACCCGCGGTGACCTCCTCCGCCAGCTTGTACACATCCACCTGCGCACGCCCGCACGACGGGCAGGAAACGATCTCCAGACCCCGCTGCTTCAGGTTCAGCGACTCCAGGATCTGCAGACCCACCTTGACCTCCTCCGCCGGCGGCGCGGACAGGGAGACGCGGATCGTGTCGCCGATGCCCTGGGAGAGCAGCGCGCCGAAGGCCACGGCCGACTTGATCGTGCCCTGGAACGCCGGGCCCGCCTCCGTCACACCCAGGTGCAGCGGGTAGTCGCACTGCGCGGCCAGCTGCCGGTACGCCTCGATCATCACGACCGGGTCGTTGTGCTTCACCGAGATCTTGATGTCCCGGAAGTCGTGCTCCTCGAACAGCGACGCCTCCCACAGCGCCGACTCCACCAGCGCCTCCGGGGTGGCCTTGCCGTACTTCTGCAGCAGACGCCGGTCCAGGGAACCCGCGTTCACCCCGATCCGGATCGGCGTGCCGTGGTCCTTCGCCGCCTTCGCGATCTCCCGGACCTTGTCGTCGAACTGCTTGATGTTGCCCGGGTTCACCCGGACCGCCGCACAGCCCGCCTCGATCGCCGCGAACACGTACTTCGGCTGGAAGTGAATGTCCGCGATCACCGGGATCTGCGACTTCCGCGCGATCGTCGCCAGCGCGTCCGCGTCGTCCTGCGTCGGACACGCCACCCGCACGATCTGGCAGCCCGACGCCGTCAGCTCCGCGATCTGCTGCAACGTCGACCCGATGTCCGACGTCCGCGTCGTCGTCATGGACTGCACGGACACCGGGGCCCCGCCTCCGACGGGCACCGCGCCCACCTGGATCCGGCGCGACACCCGCCGGGGCGCGAGCGCCCGCGGCGGTACCTCGGGAACGCCCAGGGATACGGCGGTCACGGCCTCACTCCCGGTTTCCCGAGACGGTCTCGCGCATGGCCCGCAGGGACTCCTTGAGGGAGCCCATGGTGGCGAGGACGGCGGTGGGCTCGTAGCCGCAGTGCGCCATGCAGTTGGCGCAGCGCGGGTCCTTGCCGCGGCCGTACTTGTCCCAGTCGGTGTCCTCGATGAGCTCGCGGTACGTGGGCACGTAGCCGTCGCTCATCAGGTAGCAGGGGCGCTGCCAGCCGAAGAGGGAGTAGTTGGGGATGGCCCAGGCGGTGCAGGGGAAGTCGACCTTGCCCTCCAGGAAGTCCAGGAAGAGCGGGGAGTGGTTGAGCCGCCAGCGCCTGCGGTTGCCGCCGGAGAAGGCCTTCTTGAACAGCTCGCGGGTCTGCTCGACGCCGAGGAAGTGCTCCTGGTCGGGTGCCTTCTCGTAGGCGTAGGCGGGCGAGATCATCATCTCGTCCACCTTGAGGTCGTCGTTGAGGAAGTTGAGGACCTCGACGATGGTCTGCGGGGTGTCGGTGTTGAAGAACGTGGAGTTGGTGGTGACGCGGAAGCCGCGCCGCTGGGCCTCCTTGATGGCCTCCACGGCCTCGTCGAACACGCCCTCCTTGGCCACGGACTCGTCGTGCCGCTCGCGCAGTCCGTCGATGTGCACCGCGAACGCGAAGTACGGCGAGGGGGTGAACTTGTCCATCTTCTTGCGCAGCAGCATGGCGTTGGTGCACAGGAAGACGTACTTGCGCTTGGCGACCAGCTGGCGCACGATCTCGTCGATCTGCGGGTGCATCAGCGGCTCGCCGCCGGCGATGGAGACCATCGGCGCGCCGGACTCCAGCACCGCGCCCACGGCCTGGGCGACGGGCATCCGCTGCTTGAGCACCCCGGCAGGGTGCTGGATCTTGCCGCAGCCCTCGCACTTCAGATTACAGGCGAAGAGTGGTTCCAGCTCGACGATCAGCGGGAACTTGTCCCGCCTGCGGAGCTTCTGTTCCGCCAGGTACGTAGCGACCTTGATGGACTGACGCAGCGGCATGGCCATCTGGCTCACCTCCGGGGGAGCGGCAAGGAACGGTGCCATTCGAAAAACGCGGGAAGTACGGAACGCAGCACGCGGAAGGCCGATATTCCACCGCGTACCGTTCCGATGCGGACGAGTTCATGTTCAGGAGCGTCCACGACCACCCGTACGGCCGCAACCGGGCGGCTGCCCGCGCGGACGGCGGTGAGCAGGGTGGCGGCCGACTCCATGTCCACGGCGATGGCGCCGGTGGCCAGGAGGTCGGCGCGCTCCGGGCCGCGCACCACGTGGTCCGAGCCGGTCAGGGGACCGGTGTGGACGGTACGGCCGGGCAGGGCCCGGGTCAGCTCCTTGACGAGCAGATCGGTGTGTACGCACGGCACGGTGCCGCGCGGGTCTCGGGTCTCCTCGGCGACCACGAGGTCGCCGGGGTGCATGCCGGGCGCGAGCCCGGCGCAGAAGCCGGTGGCCAGTACGGCGGCGTCGGCGAGGCCGGGTGTGGCCAGCATCCGGCCGACGGCCCGTTCCGCCGCGCGCGGGCCCATGCCCGTGCGGACGACGGTGGGCCGGCTGTCGCCGCCGCCGCGTTCGCCGGTGCGCAGGGCGAGGCGTTCGATGCCGAGCGCGCAGGCGATCAGCAGCGGTGCCGGGGCGGGCCGGGTGCTCATTCAGCGGCCCTCGGCTCCGGCGTGCCTGCCTCCTGCGGTGGCGAGGGGTGCCTTGTCGAAGGGGTCGCCGTGGAGATAGCGGCCGAGTGCGGTGAGCGGGAACACCTGCCGGTAGAGGTGGTAGTTGATGGAGAAGTCCCAGGGGAAGCCGGTGCCGGTGAAGTGGGGCTCGTCCCAGGAGCCGTCCTCGCGCTGGGTCTCGGCGAGCCAGCGGACGCCGCGTTCGACGGCCTTGGCGTCCTTCTCCCCGGCCGCGAGGAGGGCCATGAGGGCCCAGGCGGTCTGGGAGGCGGTGGAGGTGCCGCGGCCGCTCCATTCCGTGACGTGCTTGTAGGAGCGCAGGTCCTCGCCCCAGCCTCCGTCGTCGTTCTGGACGCGTTCCAGCCAGGCGACGGCGCGGCGGATCGCCGGGTGCGCGGCGGGGAGTCCGGCGGCGGTGAGGGCGGGGACGACGGAGCCGGTGCCGTAGACGTAGTTGACGCCCCAGCGGCCGAACCACGAGCCGTCCGCCTCCTGTTCGGCGAGGAGCCAGTCGATGCCGCGCCGGGTGCGCGGGTCGTGGGCGAGTCCCTCGGCGGCGAGCATCTCGACGACGTGGGCGGTGACGTCGGCGGAGGGCGGGTCGATGACCTCGCCGAAGTCGCAGAAGGGCAGCCGGTTGGGGAACGGGCTGGTGTTGTCGACGTCGAAGGCGCCCCAGGCGCCGTTCTTCGACTGCATGCCGAGGTTCCAGCGCACGGCGCGGCCGATCGCCCCGTCCACGCGGGCGGGTTGGGGGTGGCGGACCCGGCGCAGGGCGAGGACGACCTCCGCGGTGTCGTCGATGTCGGGGTAGTTGTCGTTGTGGAACTCGAACGCCCAGCCGCCGGGCGGCAGTTGGGGGCGTTTGACGGTCCAGTCGCCGGGGCGGCGGATCTCCTCGCCGAGCATCCAGTCGACGGCCTTGACCAACTGCGGGTGGTCGGCGGGGAGTCCGGCGTCGGCCAGCGCGATGGTGGCGAGGCAGGTGTCCCACACCGGGGACTGGCAGGCCTCGATCATGCGGGAGCCGTCCTCGCGCCAGATGGCGAAGCGGTCGAGAGACTCCAACCCAGCGCGCATGACGGGGTGTTCGAGGTCGTAGCCGAGCAGGTGCAGGGCGATGACCGAGTACACGGCGGGGGGCTGGATGCCGCCCCAGCAGCCGTCGTTCTCCTGGCGTTCGACGATCCAGCGGGCGGCGGTTCCGATCGCGGCGTCGCGCAGGCGGCGCGGTACGGCCCGGCGCAGCTTGTGCACCATGCGGTCCAGGCGCTGGAAGGCGCCGTCCCAACTGGCCAGTGGCGCGAAGGGCTTGGGCGGGTTGGGGTGGGCCGGGTCGGTGTGCAGCTCGTCCAGCGCGAAGGGCGCGGGGCGCACCGGGCGCTTGGCGGAGACGATGGTGAGCGGCACGATGGTCTGCCGCGCCCAGCAGCCGAAGTCGTAGATGTTGAGCGGCAGCCAGGTGGGGAACCAGATGAGTTCCGGGGGGAGTTCGGGCAGGTCCTCCCACTTCCACCAGCCGAACAGGGCGAGCCAGATCCGGGTGAAGACGCGGGCGGAGGCGATGCCGCCGTGCTCGCGGACCCAGGCGGAGGCGCGGGCCATATGGGGGGCGTCGGGGGCGTCTCCGGCCAGGCGCAGGGCGACGTACGCCTCGATGGTGGCGGAGAGTTCGCCGGGGCCGCCGTAGAAGGTGGGCCAGGCGCCGTCCGCGCGCTGCTCGCCCCGGATGTGGAGGGCGGCGGCGTGGGTGGTGGCCTCGTCGCGGATGCCGAGGAACTGACGCAGGAGCAGGTCCTCGGCGTCCATGGTGACGTTGGTCTCCAGGTCGCCCTTCCACCAGCCCTCGGGGTCCTGCCCGGCGAGCAGGTGGTCCGTGGCACGGCGGACGGCGCGTTCGGCGGCCTCGGGTACCCCGGCCGCCCGGGGGGTGGTGATGTCGGTGTCGCTGGCCGCGTCGGCACGGGGCGGGATGGCCGCCCCGGTGCTTCCGTCGGTCGTCGCTGTCATGGCTTCCCCTTCGTGCAGTCGTACGAGTCGTGCTGCTGCGGGTCCGCCGTCGGCCGGTGTCGGTCATCGCGCCGCACCGGCCGGCGACTACGCGAGGGCTATTCGGCCGATAGTGATCATCTCTTCCTGACGACGACGAAGTCGGCGAGCGCCGTGAAGGCGGCCCGCACCCGGTCGGGCATGTCGACGGCGTGGAGGGCCTCGACGGCGACGGCGTGCTGGCGCCGGGCCTCGTCCGCCGTCCACTCGCGGCCGCCGGCCTCCTCGATGAGGGCGGCGCGGGCCGCGAACTCGGCCTCGGAGAAGTTCGCGAAGTCGCTGCTCTTGGCGTCGGCGGCGAGGATCTCGCCGAGGCGCTCGGAGGCGGGGCCGCCCGCGGCGAGCGCGGCGACCACGGGCAGGGACTTCTTGCGCTGGCGCAGGTCGCTCCAGGTCTGCTTGCCGGTGGACTCCGGGTCGCCCCAGATGCCGAGCAGGTCGTCGACGGCCTGGAAGGCGAGGCCGAGGTGGTAGCCGTACCGTTCCAGCGCGTCGGCGGTGGCGTCGTCGGCGCCGCCGAGGACCGCGCCGATGGAGGAGGCGCAGGCGAGCAGGGCGCCGGTCTTGTTGCCCTCCATCTCCAGGCACTCCTCGACGCTGACGCGGTCGCGGTGCTCGTAGGAGATGTCCTGGGCCTGGCCGTCGATCAGGGCGCGGGTGGCGGTGGTGAGGCGGCGGGTGGCGCGGCCCGCCTCCACCGTGCCGAGTTCCAGCAGGAGTTCGTTGCCGAGGGCGAAGAGGGCGTCGCCGACCAGGATGGCCTGGGCGGGGCCGTGCACCTTCCAGACGGTGTCGCGGTGGCGGCGCTGCTCGTCGCCGTCCATCAGGTCGTCGTGCAGCAGCGAGAAGTTGTGGACCAGTTCGACGGCGACGGCGCCGGGCACGCCGACCTCGGGGGCGGCGCCGGTGACCTCGGCGGAGAGGACCGCGAGGGCGGGGCGCACGGCCTTGCCGCCGTCGCCCTCGGCCGGGTTGCCCGCCGCGTCGATCCAGCCGAAGTGGTAGGCGGCGACGGTGTCCATGGGCGGCGCCAGCCGGTCGACGGCCGCGCGCAGGACCGGGGTGGCCAGGGTGCGGCCGCGCTCCAGCAGCGCGGTCACGTCCACCGCGTCTGCGGCGGTCGAGGCCGGGGGCGGCACAGTGGGCACAGTCTCTCCTCTTGTTGCGGTACCGGGGGTGCGGGGCCGGCCCGCGTGCTCCTGATCGAGCATCACGCCGCCTCCTCGAGAGCGAAGAGGTGACGGGGGCGGGGGCGGCCCAGGGCGCCGAGGGCGGCGTCGGCCGCGCTCACGCCGCTGCGGACCGCACTCTCCATGGTCGCGGGCCACCCGGTGGCGGTCCACGCTCCGGCCAGGTACAGGCCGGATGCCTTGGTGCGGGCGCCGGGCCGCAGCCGTCCGACGCCGGGGGCGGGAGCGAACGTGGCGGTGCGCTCCCGGGTCACGAAGAAGTCCCGCACGCGGGCGGCGCGGGTGCCGGGGATCAGCCGCTCCAGCTCGGGCAGATAGCGCTCGCGCAGCTCGGCGACGGGCGTGTCGATCTCGTCCTGGGCGGCCGACTGGGACAGCGCCAGATACTGGCCGTCGCCGAGCCCGGAGGCGGCGGTGCGGTCGAAGACCCACTGCACGGGCGAGCCGAGCGCGGCGAAAAAGGGCCGGGCGAGGACCTGGCGGTCGTACACCACATGGACGTTGAGGATCGGGGCGGTGCCGATGCGCAGCAGCCGGCCGGGGTCGTCGAGGGCGCCGGGCGGCAGCAGGTCGTGCGCCTCGCGCTGGGGTACGGCGAGGACGACGGCGTCGGCGTCGAGCGTCTCGCCGGGAACCTGAACGCTCCAGCCGCCGTTTCCGTTCTGGGAGAGGGAGGTGACGCGTGTACGGACCTCGGTGCGCACGCCCGCGGAGTCGAGCGCCTTGCGGGCCAGCCGGTCGTGCAGTTCACCCAGCGGGACATGGGCCCAGCCGATGTCGGCCGCGCCCGGGTCGGACAGCAGACCGGTCTTGAACACCATCGCGGCGAGTCCCAGCGAGGCGTCGCCCGCGACCGCGTTGAGGGTGGCGACACCGACCAGGTCCCACAGGGCCTCGACGGCGCGCGCCGACTGGCCGTGCGCGGCCAGCCAGCCGCCGAAGTCCCGCTCGTCCAGGGCCGGATCGGTGAGGTCGAGTCCCTTGAGCGCGAGCGCGGCCCGCCCGACCGCGGCACGCTCGGCGAGCGAGAGGTGCGGATAGGCGGCCAGGCTGCGCCCCAGGTGGAGGGGGACGGGCAGCGGGTCGCGCCGCAGCCTGCCGAGCCGCCTGCCCTCGGGCTTGCCGGCGTCCACGACGGGTACGTCGAGACGGTCCTGCAGCGGTGCCAGCGCCGCGCCCTCGATGCGGTCGAGGAACCAGCGGTAGGCGGTGCAGCAGCGCAGGTAGACGTGCTGGCCGTTGTCCACGGTCAGTTCGCCGCGCTGGAAGGAGAAGGCGAGGCCGCCCAGTCTCGGCCTGCCTTCGAGGAGGGTGACGCGGACGCCCGCGTCGGCGAGGGCGAGGGCCGCGGTGGTCCCGGCGAGGCCGCCGCCGACCACGACGGCGTGCCGGGACGTGCCGTCCGCGGGTGCCGGAGGGCCGGAGTGCGCCTGTGCGGGACGTGCGCCGTCGCTCATCGTGCGTCCTTCCGTGCGTGCCGCGCGTGCTGGTTGAACGGTGCACGCTCGGCCGTCGCAGTCAGGGACGCCACGCCGCAGTCCGGGGTTGCCCGCTTTGCCGGACGGGTGGACCCCGGCTCGTCCGCCGGGGCCATCAGGCGCGCCTCCTGACGCTCTGGCGGGTGACGTGCCGGGTGTCGAGCCCGGACAGGCCGCGCACGGCGACGTACGCCTTCTCTCGGCCGGGCAGTGAGACGCGGCCGCGCAGCACGGCCTCGGGGTCGCGCTCGATGCGGTCGAGCAGGCGGCGGTAGATGCCGGCCATGGCGGCGACGCAGGCGCCGCTGCGCCGGTCGAGCATGGGCAGCAGCCGGTAGCCCTCGGCGAACAGGGCGCGGGCGCGGCGGACCTCGAAGTGGACGAGGCCCGCGAAGTCGGAGCCCTCGGGCGGGGTGGGTCCGGCGAACCCGGCCGAGCAGCCGAACTTGGCGAGGTCGTCGGAGGGCAGATAGGTGCGGCCGCCCTCGGCGTCCTCGCGGACGTCGCGGAGGATGTTGGTGAGCTGGAGGGCGAGGCCGAGGGTGTCGGCGTACTCGGGGGCGCGTTCGGCACCGCGTGCGCCGGGTTCGGTGCCGAAGACGCCGAGCGAGAGGCGTCCGATGGCTCCGGCGACGCAGCGGCAGTAGCCCTTGAGGTCGTCCCAGGTCTCGTAGGTCTGGCCGCGCACGTCCATCTGGACGCCGTCGATCAGCTCGTCCAGGCCGCCGAGCGGGATCGGGAAGACGCGGGCGGCGTCGGCGAGGGCGACGGCCACCGGGTCGGTGTCGTCCTCCTCGACCTCGCCCTGGTGGACGCGGGTGAGCAGCGCCCTGGTCTCCTCCAGGCGCGCGACCTTCACGTCGTCGGGCAGCTCGCCGTCGCCGATGTCGTCCACGCGCCGGGAGAAGGCGTAGAGCGCGGACATGGCGCGGCGCTTGGGCGTGGGCAGCAGCCGGATGCCGTAGGCGAAGTTGCGGGCCTGCTGGCCGGTGACCGTCTCGCAGTAGCGGTAGGCGGCGAGTACCGGTGCGGACACGTGCGGTGAGGACTCCACGGCCCGGATCACCCCTCTCCTCGCAGGGTCACGCCCACCTCGCGCAGCAGCTGGAGCCTGCCGGGTCTGGGAGGGCCGGGAAGGACGTCGAATCCGGCGGCGGCGATCGCGTCGACCGCCGCCCTTCCCCCCGCCACGAACCCCGCGAGCAGCAGCTTGAGCCTGCCGTGGACGCTACCCACGAGGGGGGCGCCTTCATTCAGCAGTTCGCGGGCGCGTTGTGCCTCGTACGCGACCAGCGCGCGCACCGACGCGCCGGCGCTCCCTGCGGTGAGGTCGGATTCCTGGACGTGGAAGCGCTTCATGTCCTCTGCGGGCAGATAGATCCGGTCGCGGCCGAGGTCCTCGGCGACGTCCTGGAGGTGTTCGACGATCTGCAGTGCGGTGCAGATCGCGTCGGACAGGCGGACCCGCTCGGGCGTCGTCGTGCCGGTGACGGCGAGGACGAGGCGGCCGACGGGGTTGGCGGAGAGTTCGCAGTAGGCGCGCAGGTCGTCGTACGTCTCGTAGCGCTTGACGAGCTGGTCCTGGCGGTTGGCGGCGATCAGGCCGAGGAAGGGCTCGGGGCTGATGCGGCGGCGGCGCACGGTGGGCTGGAGGCGGCGCAGCAGCGGGTGGCGCGGGGTGGCGTCGAAGACGCGCCTGAGGTCGGCCTCGAAGGCGTCGAGGACGGCGACGCGGTCCTTGGCGTCGGCCTCGGGGACGCCGAGGACGCGGGCGTCGGCGCCGCCGGGGGCGAGGTCGCCGTCACCGATGTCGTCGACGAGGCGGGCGAAGCCGTAGACGGCCATGAGGTCGTCGCGCCAGGCGCGGGGCAGGAAGAAAGGGGCCACGGGGAAGTTCTCGCTCGTGGCCTTGTCCAGCGTGGCGCGTTCCAGTGCCGTCGCCGTGTCGGTTCCCGTCACCGCGCGCTGCCCGGGGCGGGGACGGCACATGCTGCGCTGAGCTGGGGAGTTTCCGTAGCCATTGCCGTCACATCTCCCGTTCTACACTGCGGAACCGATACACACTATTTCGGACACGCCGCCTGCCCTCCGGGGGAGGTCGCCCGGCGGAGGGTGTCGCGCATTATCGCCCTACTTGCCGGTTTCCGGCACCGGTACAGCTTACGTTGTACAACGCGGCAGGGTCCGCCGGGGTGTCCGGCGCATCACAACAACACACCGATTGGCGTCAAGATTCCTACGCACGGCCGGAGTTGACGTTTCCTTTGCAGACGCCGGGCCCCGCCGGAGAAGTTCCGGCGGGGCCCGGGGCCGCTCGGGTCACTTGCCCGTGAACTTCTCGTACTCCTTGAGGACCTCTTCGGTGGGTCCGTCCATGCGGAGTTCGCCGCGCTCCAGCCACAGGACACGGTCGCAGGTGTCGCGGATCGAGTTGTTGTTGTGGCTGACGAGGAAGACCGTGCCGGCCTCCTTGCGCAGCTCGCGGATGCGTTCCTCGGAGCGCTTCTGGAACTTGCGGTCGCCGGTGGCCAGGGCCTCGTCGATCATGAGGACGTCGTGGTCCTTGGCGGCGGCGATGGAGAAGCGGAGCCGCGCGGCCATGCCGGAGGAGTAGGTGCGCATCGGCAGGGTGATGAAGTCGCCCTTCTCGTTGATGCCGGAGAAGTCGACGATGTCCTGGTAGCGCTCCTTGATCTGCTCGCGGGACATGCCCATCGCGAGACCGCCCAGGATGACGTTGCGCTCACCCGTCAGGTCGTTCATCAGGGCCGCGTTGACGCCGAGAAGGGAGGGCTGGCCGTCGGTGTAGACCTTGCCCCTCTCGGCCGGGAGCAGGCCCGCGATGGCCCGCAGCAGGGTCGACTTGCCGGAGCCGTTGGAGCCGATCAGGCCGATGGCCTCACCCCGGTAGGCGACGAAGGAGACACCGCGCACGGCGTGCACCTTGCGCACCCCGCGCTCCTCGCCGCGCTTGATGATGCGGCTGAGGGCGGCGGTGGCGCTGCCCTTGCCGGTCTTGGCCCCGTTGACCCGGTAGACGATGTGCAGCTCGTCCGCGATGACGGTCGGACGGCGCTCGTCGGTGTTGTTCTCAGCCACGGCCGTACCGCTCCTCAGCCTTCCAGAAGTAGACGAAGCCGCCGCCGAAGAGCACCACGGCCCAGAGGGCGGCGAGGGCCCACACGTGCGGGGGCAGGTTCGAGGCGCCGTAGCCGTCGATCAGCGCGAAGCGCATGAGGTCCATGTAGACGGCGGCCGGGTTGGCCTGCAGGACCCGGACGATCCACTCCGGCTTGCCCGCGAGCATGTTGTTGATGGAGAACATGACGCCCGAGGCGTACATCCACGTGCGCAGGATGAACGGCATCAGCTGGGCGAGGTCGGGCGTCTTGGCGCCCATGCGGGCCAGGATCAGCGCGAGCCCGGTGTTGAAGAGGAACTGGAGCAGCAGCACCGGGAGGACGAGCAGCCAGGACAGCCGCGGATAGTTCCCGAAGCCGATCACCACCACGAAGATGACGATCATGGAGAAGAGCAGCTGCTGGAGCTGCTGGAGCGAGAAGGAGATGGGCAGCGAGGCGCGCGGGAAGTGCAGGGCGCGCACCAGGCCCAGGTTGCCGGAGACGGCGCGCACGCCCGCCATGATCGAGTTCTGCGTGAAGGTGAACACGAAGACGCCCGTGACCAGGAACGGGATGTACGTGTCGTGGGACATGCCCCGGCCGGCCTTGAGGATCAGGCCGAAGATGAAGTAGTAGACGGCCGCGTTGAGCAGCGGCGTGACCACCTGCCACAGCTGGCCGAGCTTGGCCTGGCTGTACTGCGCCACCAGCTTCGCCGAGGAGAAGGCGAGGATGAAGTGGCGCCGGCCCCACAGCTGGCGGACGTACTCGACGAGCGAGGGCCGGGCGCCGCTCACCGCGAGCCCGTACCTGGCGGCCAGCTGCTTCGCCGTCAGTCCCTCGTCGGGCGACGGGACCGCGCTCACCGCGACACCGCCGTCATGGAATGTCTCACTCACGGGTGGAAACTTTCGTCTTCGAGTACGTCGTGTACGCCGTACGTTCTACGTCGTGCGTTCGTCACGTTCTACGTCGTGCGTTCGTCGTCCGGTACCGCGGCCCGGGGCCGGGGTGGGGCCCCGGCGGCACGGGCCGCACCGTCGAGCTTCTCAGATCACCGGCGGCCGGCCCAGCCGGGTCAGCCGCCACACGGTACGCCAGCTCATCGGACGGCGGGGACCGCACGACGTGGTCCAGCCCTCCTTGAAGCCGCCGAACCATGCCTTCAGCGCCGGGCCCGAGGGACGGCGGAGCAGGGTGAGCAGCAGCCAGACCCCCAGGTAGACGGGGACCAGCGGGGCGGGGAGGTTGCGGCGGGCCAGCCAGACCCGGTTGCGGGCGACCATGCGGTGGTAGACCGCGTGCCGGGAGGGCGCGGTGGTCGGGTGGAACAGCACCATGTCGGAGCGGTAGTCGATCATCCAGCCCGCGTTCAGCGCGCGCCAGGCGAGGTCGGTCTCCTCGTGGGCGTAGAAGAACTCGTCCGGCAGCCCGCCGACCTCGGTGAACACCTTGGTCCGTACGGCGTTGGCGCCGCCGAGGAACGTGGTCACCCGGGAGGAGCGCATCGGGTCGGAGGCGCGCAGCCGGGGCACGTGACGGCGCTGGGTCTCGCCGGTCTCGGGGTCGGCGATGCGGAAGCTGATGATCCCGAGCCGGGGGTCGGCGGCGAACGCCTCGCGGCACAGCTCGGCGGTGTCGTACCGGGCGAGCAGGCCGTCGTCGTCGAGGAAGAGCAGGATGTCGACGTCGCTGCCGCCGGGTCCGAACGCCTCGATGCCGACGTTGCGGCCGCCGGGGATGCCGAGGTTCTCGGGCAGCTCGACGGTGCGCACGCCCTCGGGGACGTCGGGCACGGGCGAGCCGTTGCCGACGACGACGACCTGGACGTGGTCGCCCTCCTGCTTGGCGACGGAGTCGAGCAGGGCGCGCAGCTCCTCGGGCCGGTTGCCCATCGTGATGACGACCGCGCCGACCTTCATGGCGTCTCTCCCGGTCATGCCGTTCACCTCAGCCTGCTCGACACGAGAATGGACACCAGGTGCAGCACGGTCTGCAGCAGGGCGATGCCGGCCAGCACGGCGGTGCCGAGCCGGGTGAAGAACAGGTCGCCGCGCACCTGGTCCACGATCGCGAGCACCAGGATCAGCAGCGACGCCTCGATGCCGAGGATGAGCCGGTGGAACTTCAGCGCGGCGGCGGCACGCCGGGCGAGCGCCATCCCGGAGGAGCGCGGCTCGGCGGCCGACTCCTGCACCGGGGGCATCCCGGCCTGGTGCCGGGCGACGCCGACGAGGTCGGTCTCCGCCTTGATGAGGATCGCGCCGAGCGCGGCGAGCGTGCCGAGGAAGGCCCACAGCCAGTCGATGCGGCCGGTGCCGAACAGGTCGGCGGCGCGCAGGCCGAGGCCGACCAGGACGGCGGCGTCGGTGAGGTAGGCGCCGACCCGGTCGAGGTAGACCCCGCCGAGCGAGTACTGCTTGCGCCAGCGGGCGATCTCGCCGTCCACGCAGTCCAGCAGCAGATACAGCTGCGTGGCCACGATGCCGAGGACGGCGCCCCAGATCCCGGGCACCAGCAGGGCCGGGGCCGCGAGCACGCCGCAGACGGTCATCAGGTACGTGAGCTGGTTGGGCGTGATCCTGGTGTTGACCAGGTAGCGGTCGATGCGCAGGGACACCTCGCGCATGTAGAGGCGTCCCGCCCAGTGCTCACCGCTGCGCCGGTCCTTCACCCCGGCGGGGTGGACGACCGGACGGAGTTCAGCTACCGATGGCCTTGACATAGTCGGCGTAGATGTCCTTGATCTGAGTCGGCTTGAGGTCGAGGTGTTCGAGGATCGTGTAGCGGCCGGGCCTGGTCTCGGGGGCGAACTCCACGACGCGGACGAACTCGTCCGCCGTGAAGCCCATGTCCTCGGCGCGCACCGGCAGCTCGTGCCGGCGCAGCACCTCGGCCATGTGGGCCGATTCCTCGTGCGCTCCGCGCAGGTACATCGCGAAGGCGGCGCCGAAGCCGCACTGCTCGCCGTGGCTGGCGGCGCGCTGCGGGAAGAGCAGGTCGAAGGCGTGGTTGATCTCGTGGCAGGCGCCCGAGGAGGGGCGCGAGTCGCCGGAGACCGACATGGCGATGCCGGAGAGGACCAGCGCCTCGGCGAGGACCTGGAGGAACTCGTTGTCGCCGATGGAGCCGGGGTGGCGCAGCACGGCCTCGCCGGCCTGGCGGGCCATGGCGGCGGCGAGTCCGTCGATCTTCTCGCCGTTGACCCGGTTGGCCAGCTCCCAGTCCGCGATGGCGGAGACGTTGGAGATCGCGTCGCCGATGCCGGAGCGCACGAAGCGCGCCGGGGCGTCGTGGATGACGTCCAGGTCGATCAGGACGGCGATGGGGTTGGGCACACCGTAGGAGCCCCGGCCCGCGTCGTTGTCCAGGGTGGCGACCGGCGAGCACAGGCCGTCGTGCGCGAGGTTCGTGGGTACGGCGACGAGCGGCAGGCCGACCCGCGCCGCGGCGAACTTGGCGCAGTCGATGATCTTGCCGCCACCGAGGCCGACGACCGCGTCGTAGTGCCCGGCGCGGATCTCACCGGCAAGACGTACGGCGTCGTCCAGGGTGCCGCCGCCGACCTCGTACCAGGTCGCGCCGGGCAGCTGGGGCGAGACGCGCTCGCGCAGCTTGGCGCCCGAGCCGCTGCTCACGGCGACGGCGAGGCGGCCGGAGTGCGAGATGCGCTCGTCGGCGAGGACGGAGGCCAGGTCGTCGAGGGCACCCGGGCGGATGTCGACGACGACCGGCGAGGGAATGAGCCTCGTCAGTACCGGCACGCGATCTCCCGTCCCCGGGCCAGGTCGTCGTGGTTGTCGATCTCGACCCAGGAGACCTCGCCGATCGGGGCAACGTCGATCTTGAAGCCGCGGTTGACGAGCTCCTGGTAACCGTCCTCGTAGTACAGCTGCGGGTCGCGCTCGAAGGTCACACGCAGCGCGTCGGCCAGCTCCTCGGCCGCCTCGCCCTCGATGAGCGTGACGCCGATGTACTCACCCGTCGCCTCGGCCGGGTCCATCAGCTTCGTGATCTTCCGGACACCCTTCTCGGGGTCCACGACGACCTTCATCTCCTCGTCCGCCAGGGACTTCACCGTGTCCAGCGCGAGGATGATCCTCTTGCCCTCACCACGCGCGGCAAGGAGGGTCTTCTCGACCGAGACCGGGTGCACCGTGTCGCCGTTGGCCAGGATCACGCCGTCCTTGAGGGCGTCACGGCCGCACCACAGGGAGTAGGCGTTGTTCCACTCCTCGGCCCTGTCGTTGTCGATCAGCGTGATCGTCAGCCCGTACTTGGCCTCCAGGGCCTCCTTACGGGCGTACACCGCCTCCTTGCGGTAGCCGACGATCACCCCGACCTCGGTCAGACCCACCTCGGCGAAATTGCCCAGCGTCAGGTCCAGAACCGTCAGCGACTCCTCGTCGCCCTCCGGACCGACCGGCACCAAAGCCTTGGGCAGCGTGTCGGTGTAGGGACGCAGACGCCGCCCGGCGCCGGCCGCCAGCACAAGGCCGATCATGCGGTTTCTCCTTCGTCGTGAACGGCGGGCGCCCCTGCGGACACCCAGAAGCGGATGCTCTCCGCGAGCACCAGCAAGGCGATGACCACGGCGAGGACCGTGAGCGCGACGGTGAACGCGGAGGCGGTCAGCAGCGCGGCCAGGACGGCGACGAGCAGAACCCGTCCCTCCTGACCGCCGATGGCACGCACGAGCCACGCGGGCGGCGCGCCGGCGCCGCCGCGGATGCGGTACACCGTGTCGTAGTGATGGTAGGCGACCGCTGCCACCAGGCCGAATGCCGCCGGGAGGGCCCCGGGTACGTCGGCGCGGGCGGCGAGGGCGAGGACCGTGCCGTACTCGGCGGCGCGGAAGAAGGGCGGCACGAGCCAGTCGAGGGCGCCCTTGAGCGGGCGGGCGACGGCGAGGGCCGAGGCGATGACGTAAAGGACGGCGCCGACGACGGGAAGCGGGCTGCCGTAGCCGGGCAGCGCCGAGCAGACGACCACGGCGGCGGTGCCGAGGAGGGCGACGGCGGGGGCGCCGTAGCCGGGCAGGCCGCGCTTGAACAGGCGGCTCAGCCGCTCCGCGAGCGGGCCGGGGTCGGCCAGGTCCACCAGCGCCTGGGCCGCCCGGTCCGTGCGCCGCGCCTTGCGGGTCACCGAGCGCAGGACGCGGCCCGCCGTGGTGTACGTCGCGGCGAAGGCGCAGCCGATCAGGAGGACGTAGAAGGTGATGCGGGGCGTGGTCGCGGCGGTGAGGACCGCGATCATGGCCCAGCGTTCGCCGATGGGCAGGACGATCATGCGGCGCAGCCACACGGTCCAGCCGACGCTGTCGAGCCTGCCGGAGAGGGCGGCGGTGGGGCTGGTGTTGGCGGTGGCGTCGTGGTTGGCCTCGTTGAAGGAGAAGTCCACGACGTGGCGGCAGGTCTGGAGGATCATCGCGGCGAGGGCGAGGGTCCAGACGTCATCGCCGCCGCGGGCCGCGCCGAGGGCGAGACCGGCGTAGTAGGCGTACTCCTTGGCGCGGTCGAAGGTGGCGTCGAGCCAGGCGCCGAGGGTGGAGTACTGCAGGGAGTAGCGGGCGAGCTGGCCGTCGGTGCAGTCCAGCACGAAGGAGGCGATCAGCAGGACACCTGCGGCGATGAACCCGGCGCGGGTGCCCGTCGCGGCCGAGGCCGCCGCTATGAGCGCGGTGATCAGCGAGGCGGTGGTGACCTGGTTCGGGGTGAGGCCCCGGCGGGCGCACCAACGGGCGATGTAGCGCGAGTACGGGCTGATGCAGAAGGTGGTGAAGAAGCCGTCGCGGGACTTCACGGCGGACTTCAGGCGTACGGCCTCGTCGTCGACGGCGGCGACGGCCTGCCGGGCCTCGTTGCGGGCCTGGGGGTCGGCGGGGACGGTGGCGACGAGGCTGCCCAGCTCGGGGCGGTGCACCTCGCCGTAGTCGGCGTCCAGGGCGGTGACCAGGCGGTCGGGCAGGCTGTCCACGGCGACGGCGGTGCCGCCGCCCGCCGCGGTCTCGCGGGTCAGGGCCCGGCCGAGCGCCTGTCGGGCGGTGGCCTGCGCGGTGACGGCGCCGGGTACGGCGGCGAGCGGGTAGCGGGGGTCGGTCAGCACGAGGCGCAGCGCGTGCGGGTGGCCGACGAAACGGGCGTCGACCAGGGCGATCCGGTGGCCGGACGGCACGGCGGCGAGCAGAGCCTGGGCCTCGGCGGCGTCGGCGGCCACACGCACCTCGAAGCCGAGGGACCGCAGATCGCCCTCGAGAGACGATCCGGGTACCGGCTGACCGGTGACGATGGCGGTCGACAACCGAACTCACTCCCTGGGGGTCGGCGCGTCGGCGCCGGTCGCTCGTGTGATGCGTGGTGGGGGCGCCCTGCCTGCGGCACCCTGGGCGGCATGTCGGCGAAGGCTATCCGATCGGCCGGAGCCGTCGTTCACCGGGCGTTCACGGCCCGGCCCTCGCGGAGCCGTCGCGGCGGCGCCTTCGCCCATGCCGCGATCATCATCGGGGATGCGGGGGCCGCCCCACAAACCGCCGGGGGCGGAACCGGGCATCGCGGGGCAGAGGGGCCGCGGCACCGGCTCTGCCGGAGTGTGCCCGGGTCGGCATAGGGTGGACGACCATGACGTGGCTGATCACCGGCGGAGCCGGATACATCGGGGCACACGTGGCGCGGGCGCTGGCCGGGGCCGGGGAGGGCGTCGTGGTGCTCGACGACCTGTCGGCCGCCGTGCCGGAGCGGCTGCCCGAGGGGGTGCCGCTGGTCGAGGGCTCGACGCTGGACGGCGATCTGCTGAAGCGGGTGCTGGCCGAGCACGGGGTGACCGGTGTGGTGCATCTCGCGGCGCGCAAGCAGGTCGGGGAGTCGGTGGCGGAGCCCACCCGCTACTACCGCGAGAACCTCGGCGGCCTCGGCACGCTCCTGGACGCGATGGCGGAGAGCGGGGTGCGGCGCCTGCTGTTCTCCTCCTCGGCGGCGGTGTACGGCAACCCGGACGTGGACCTGATCACCGAGGACACCCCGTGCGCGCCGGTCAACCCCTACGGCGAGACCAAGCTGGCCGGTGAGTGGCTGGTGCGGGCGGCGGGCCGGGCGCACGGCATCGCGACGGTGTGCCTGCGCTACTTCAACGTGGCCGGAGCCGCCGCCCCGGAACTGTCGGACACCGGCGTCTTCAACATCGTCCCCATGGTCTTCGACCGCCTCACCCGCGGCGAGGCCCCCCGGATCTTCGGCGACGACTATCCGACCCCGGACGGCACCTGCGTCCGCGACTACATCCACGTGGCCGACCTCGCGGAGGCCCACCTCGCGGCGGCCCGCCGCCTGTCCGACGACAGCTTCACCGGCGACCTCACCCTGAACATCGGCAGGGGCGAGGGCGTCTCGGTCCGCGAACTGATCACCGTGATCGCCGAGGTCACCGGCGACACCCGCCCACCCCTCGTCGAGCCCCGCCGCCCCGGCGACGCCCCCCGCGCGGTCGCCTCCGCGTCCCGCGCCCACACGGAACTGGGCTGGGAGGCCCGGCGGGACGTACGGGAGATGGTGTCGTCGGCGTGGGAGGGGTGGCGGCGCCACCACGGGTGAAGCGCCCCCGGCCACCCGCACCGCTCTGACCTGCGGATCGTTTCCGCAGGTCAGAGCATATGACAACGGTGTTCAGTGCCGCGTTGCCCAGGGGGTGTCAGGCGTTGTTCACTGTGAGCCGGTGGGCAGACGGAAGGGCGGTCTTCGGCATGGGGGCAGGGCACGACCACGGTCATGGGCACAGTCACGCGCCCACGGGGACGGCCGCGGCCGCCTATCGGGGGCGGCTGCGGGCGGCGTTGGGGATCACGCTCACGATCATGGTGGTGGAGATCGTCGGCGGCCTGCTGGCGGACTCGCTCGCTCTGATCGCGGACGCGGCCCACATGGCGACCGACGCGGTGGGGCTGATCATGGCGCTGCTCGCCATCCACTTCGCGGCCCGGCCGCCGAGCGCGAACCGCACCTTCGGTTACGCCCGTGCCGAGATCCTGGCGGCCCTCGCCAACTGTCTGCTGCTGCTCGGGGTCGGCGGTTACGTCCTCTTCGAGGCGGTGGAGCGGTTCTTCAGGCCCGCGGAGACCGAGGGCGGGCTGATGATCGTCTTCGGTGCGATCGGTCTGTTCGCGAACTCCGTGTCCCTCCTGCTGCTCATGGGCGGGCAGAAGGACAGTCTCAATGTGCGCGGCGCCTTCCTGGAGGTCGCCGCCGACGCGCTCGGCTCGGTCGCGGTGATCATCTCGGCGGCGGTCATCCTGGCCACCGGCTGGCAGGCCGCCGACCCGATCGCCTCGCTGGTGATCGGTCTGATGATCGTGCCGAGGACGGTCAAGCTGCTGCGCGAGACGCTGGACGTCCTGCTGGAAGCGGCCCCGAAGAACGTGGACATGGCCGAGGTACGCACGCACATCCTGGAGCTGGACGGCGTCGAGGACGTGCACGATCTGCACGCCTGGACCATCACCTCGGGCCTGCCGGTGCTCTCCGCGCACGTCGTGGTCAGCACGGAGGTGCTGAACGCCATCGGCCACGAGAAAATGCTGCACGAACTCCAGGGCTGCCTCGGCGACCACTTCGACGTGGAGCACTGCACCTTCCAGCTGGAGCCCGGCGGCCACGCCGAGCACGAGGCCCGGCTCTGCCACTGACGGCGGGCAACGAGGTCCGTTCTGCCACTGACGGCGGGCAACGAGGTCCGCTCTGCCACTGACGGCAAGCAACGATGGTCCGCTCTGCCACTCACCGCGGGCCCCCAGGGGCCGTGCCCTGCCGCCGGTCCCGGTGGCGTACGTTGACGGTGCGCACCCGTGTGCGAGGGCTTCGCGAGGTTCCCCGCGACGGGCGCCGGGCACGATGTGCTTCCGGGCCCCGCTTCCGCCACACCTGGCACGGGACATGCGGACGTGCCGGGAAGTGCCGGGAGTGCCGGATTCGTACGGCAGACTTGGGGTGCCAAGACCGAGGCGAAGGATGGGTATGCCGATCACACCTGCCACCGAGACGCACAGCTCGTCGAGCGGCACCACACAGCCGATTCTGCTGGAACTCGTCGACGAGAAGGGCGTGACGATCGGCACCGCGGAGAAACTCGCCGCGCATCAGCCGCCGGGGCAGCTGCACCGGGCGTTCTCGGTGTTCCTCTTCGACGAGCGGGGCCGGTTGCTGCTCCAGCAGCGGGCGCTCGGCAAGTACCACTCCCCCGGTGTCTGGTCCAACACCTGCTGCGGCCACCCTTACCCGGGCGAGGCCCCCTTCGCGGCGGCGGCCCGGCGGACGTACGAGGAGCTGGGTGTCTCCCCGTCGCTGCTGGCCGAGGCGGGCACCGTGCGCTACAACCACCCGGACCCGGCCTCGGGTCTGGTGGAGCAGGAGTTCAACCACCTCTTCGTCGGCCTGGTCCAGGAGACCGTGGCCCCGGACGCGGAGGAGGTCGAGGAGACCGCCTTCGTCTCCGCCGCCGAACTCGCGGAGCGGCACGCCCGCGAGCCGTTCTCGGCCTGGTTCCTGACCGTCCTGGACGCGGCCCGGCCCGCGATCAGGGAACTGACCGGCCCCTCGGCGGGCTGGTAGCACCCGGACGGCTCCGGGGAGCCGGGGGCGGTCTCACCGCTGGAGCGCGGGCTTGAGCGGCAGGGCCGCCCAGATCACCTTGCCGCCGCTCGCCGTGTGCTCGACGTCGACCGCACCCCCCGCCTCCCGCGCCACCTCGCGCACGAGCAGCAGACCGCGCCCGCCGGTCTGACCGTGGTCCGCCTCCAGGGCGGTCGGGCGGTAGGGGTGGTTGTCCTCCACCGACACCCGCACCCATTCCGCGCCGACGGCCACCTCCACGGCGAGCATCGGCGACAGCAGCGCCGCGTGCTTGACCGCGTTCGTGACCAGCTCGGAGACGATCAGCAGCAGTCCGTGCGCCACGTCGTCGGCGACGGGAACGCCCTGGCGCAGCAGCAGATCGCGCACCGCGTGCCGGGCCTGCGGGACCGAGGCGTCCACGGTGGCCGCGGTGAACCTCCAGACCCCTTCGTAAGGCAGTGTTCCGGGCGCCGGCCGGGCGCCCTCCTCCGCTGGGCGCGGCACGCTCCCGCGCCCGTGGTTGTCCATCGTCCGGTCGCCACCCTCGCGCTCGATTGTCACCACACCTTGAGTGTTGGTAATGATCGGCTCCGCACCGGATGACTGAACAGAAGTCAGCGGGTATCGAACGTTTCCGACCGTTCTCGTATGACCTGGTCGTCCGGACGACTGTTCCTGTTCCCCGGACGCCGGTTCCCGAACTCTTCGGGTTGTACGGGTTTGGTCCCGGTGTCGATTCGGGCAACGCCACCGGGACTTACGGGCGGCACCGGCCCGGCCGATACGATCCGCCGCATGGAGCCGCAGCTGTCGTACCGGGTCACCGGCCACGTCGCCACCGTCGTCATCCGCAACCCGGCCAAGCGCAACGCCATGACCGCCGCGATGTGGCGGGCGCTGCCCCCGCTCCTCGACCGGCTCGCCGCCGACCCGGACGTACGGGCGCTGGTGCTGACCGGCGAGGGCGGGACCTTCTGCGCGGGCGCCGACATCTCCTCGCTCCGGGAGGGCGCCCAGGAGGCGCAGGGGCTCGCGGTGGCGGCGGAGGAGGCCCTCGCCGCGTTCCCGAAGCCGACGCTCGCCGCTGTCCGGGGGCACTGCGTGGGCGGCGGAGCCCAGCTCGCGGCCGCCTGCGATCTGCGGCTCGCGGAGGAGGGGACGCTGTTCGGGGTGACCCCGGCGCGGCTCGGCATCGTCTACCCCGCCTCCTCCACCCGGCGCCTGGTGTCACTGGTAGGTTCGGCGACCGCCAAGTACCTGTTGTTCTCGGGCGAGTTGATCGACACCGAGCGGGCCCTGCGCACCGGTCTGGTGGACGAGGTGCTGCCCGCCGGGGAGCTGGACAAGCGGGTGGACGGGCTGACCGGGGTGCTGGTGTCCCGCTCCCGGCTCACCCAGGCGGCGGCGAAGGAGTTCGCGGACGGCCGCACCGACCGCGACGCCCACTGGGCGGAGCAGGCCCGCGCCTCGGCCGACACCGCCGAGGGCGTCACCGCGTTCCTGGAGCGGCGGACGGCCCGGTTCACCTGGAGCGTGCCCGCGCCGGAGTGACCGGGGCGCGGGGCTTGGGCGGCGGCCGACGGGGTACCCGAAAGCGGCCTACGGGGTACCCCGAGCGGTCCGGACGCCTTGTCCGGAAGCCCGTGAGACCCCTGAGAAGGGAGAGCCGATCGTGTTCCGTGCCATCGCCGACGTACTGGGCCGGATCGGCGGAGCCGTCGCGACCGTCGTCACGCTGCCGTTCCGAGCGCTCGCCCGGCTGTTCGGGGGCGCCTCGGGCGGCAGCCGCGCCTGACCGGCGGCCGCCGGTGGCGCCGACGGGCCGCCGGAGCGCCCTGCCGTCCGGATGTCGGTGTCACCTGCCACAATTGCCGCGCAACCTCAGTGGAGAAGGCGGTACGGGATCGTGACGACACCCCTCACAGCGTCCATCGAAGGCAGGATCGCCGGGGAACTCGGCGTACGGGAGCGGCAGGTGAAGGCCGCGGTGGAGCTGCTGGACGGCGGTTCGACGGTGCCCTTCATCGCCCGCTACCGCAAGGAAGCGACCGAGATGCTCGACGACGCGCAGCTGCGCACGATCGAGGAGCGGCTGCGCTATCTGCGGGAGCTGGAGGACCGGCGGGCCGCGATCCTGGACTCGGTGCGCGAGCAGGGCAAGCTCACCGAGGAGCTGGAGGCCGGCATCCGGGGCGCCGAGACCAAGGCGCGCCTGGAGGACATCTATCTGCCGTACAAGCCGAAGCGACGCACCAAGGCGCAGATCGCGCGCGAGGCGGGTCTCGAACCGCTGGCCGAGGGGCTGCTGACCGACCCGTCGGTCGACCCGGCGGCCGCCGCGGCCGCGTTCGTGGACGCGGACAAGGGTGTCGCGGACGCGCAGGCCGCGCTGGACGGCGCGCGGGCGATCCTGACCGAGCGGTTCTCGGAGGACGCCGACCTGATCGGTGAGCTGCGCGAGCGGATGTGGACGCGCGGGCGTCTCGCGGCCAAGGTGCGCGAGGGCAAGGAGGAGGCGGGCGCCAAGTTCGCCGACTACTTCGACTTCACCGAGCCGTTCACCGCACTGCCCTCGCACCGCGTCCTCGCGATGCTGCGCGGCGAGAAGGAGGAGGTGCTCGACCTCGTCCTGGAGCCGGAGGAGCCGACCGAGGGTCCGTCGACGTACGAGGGCTTCATCGCGACCCGGTTCAACATCGCGGACCGGGGCCGCCCGGGCGACAAGTGGCTGGGCGACACGGTCCGTTGGGCCTGGCGCACCCGGGTCCTGGTGCACCTCGGCATCGACCTGCGGCTGCGGCTGCGCACGGCCGCCGAGGACGAGGCGGTGAACGTGTTCGCCGCCAACCTGCGCGACCTGCTGCTCGCCGCCCCGGCCGGCACCCGCTCCACGCTGGGCCTGGACCCCGGTTTCCGTACGGGCGTGAAGGTGGCCGTGGTCGACGCGACCGGCAAGGCCGTCGCCACCGACGTGATCTACCCGCACGTCCCGGCCAACAAGTGGGACGAGGCGATCGCCAAGCTGGCGCGCCTGGCCAAGGAGCACTCGGTCGACCTGGTCGCGATCGGCAACGGCACCGCGTCCCGCGAGACCGACAAGCTGGCGACCGAACTCATCGCCAAGCACCCGGAGTTGAACCTCACCAAGGTGATGGTGTCGGAGGCGGGCGCGTCGGTGTACTCGGCGTCGGAGTACGCCTCCCGCGAGCTGCCCGGCATGGACGTGTCGCTGCGCGGCGCGGTCTCCATCGCGCGCCGTCTCCAGGACCCGCTGGCCGAACTGGTGAAGATCGACCCGAAGTCGATCGGCGTCGGGCAGTACCAGCACGACCTGTCCGAGGTGAAGCTGTCGCGTTCGCTGGACGCGGTGGTGGAGGACTGTGTGAACGGCGTGGGCGTGGACGTCAACACCGCGTCCGTGCCGCTGCTTTCGCGGGTGTCCGGCGTCTCCGCCACCCTCGCGGAGAACATCGTGGCGCACCGCGACGCCAACGGCCCCTTCACCTCCCGCGCCCAGCTGAAGAAGGTCTCCCGGCTCGGCCCGAAGGCGTACGAGCAGTGCGCGGGCTTCCTGCGCATCCGGGGCGGCGACGACCCGCTGGACTCCTCCAGCGTGCACCCGGAGGCGTACCCGGTGGTGCGGCGGATGGTGAAGACCACGGGCCAGGAGGTCGCCTCGCTGGTCGGCAACACCGGGGTGCTGCGCTCGCTGCGTCCGGCCGACTTCGTGGACGACACCTTCGGGCTGCCGACTGTCACGGACATCCTCAAGGAGCTGGAGAAGCCGGGCCGCGACCCGCGTCCGGCCTTCAAGACGGCCACCTTCAAGGAGGGCGTGGAGAAGATCTCCGACCTGTCCGCCGGGATGGTGCTGGAGGGCGTGGTGACGAACGTGGCCGCCTTCGGCGCGTTCGTGGACATCGGCGTCCACCAGGACGGTCTGGTGCACGTGTCCGCGATGTCGAAGACCTTCGTCAAGGACCCGCGTGACGTGGCCAAGCCGGGTGACATCGTCAAGGTGAAGGTCCTGGACGTGGACATCCCGCGCAAGCGGATCGCACTGACGCTGCGGCTTGACGACGAGGCGGCGGCGCAGGGGCAGGACGGCGACGACCGGCGGGACGGCGGCTCCCGGCCGCCGCAGCAGCGACGGGGCCAGGGCGGCCGCCAGGGCCAGAACCAGGGCGGCCGTCAGGGCCAGGGCGGTCGGCAGAGGCAGGGCGATCGGCAGGGGCAGGGGCGCGGTGGTGACCGGGGTGGCCGTCAGGCGCCCGCGCCCGCCAACAGCGCCATGGCGGACGCGCTGCGACGCGCGGGTCTGCTGAACCCGGGCGACGGGCGGGGCTGAACCGTCTTCGGTGCCGGGCGGGTGCACACCCCACCCGGCACCGTGACCCGGTGGGGGCCGTACGACCTGTCTAGCGCTCGGTGACCTTGCCGTCGGCGACCTCCAGGTGCCGGTTCACCTGGACCGCGTCGAGCATCCGGCGGTCGTGGGTGACCAGGAGGAGCGTGCCGTCGTAGGCGTCGAGGGCAGACTCCAGCTGCTCGATGGCGGGCAGGTCGAGGTGGTTGGTCGGCTCGTCGAGGACGAGCAGGTTGACGCCCCGGCCCTGGAGGAGGGCGAGGGCGGCGCGGGTGCGCTCGCCCGGGGAGAGGGTCGCGGCGGGGCGCAGCACATGGTCGGCCTTCAGCCCGAACTTGGCGAGCAGCGTACGGACCTCGGCCGGCTCGGTGTCGGGCACGGCCGCCTGGAACGCGTCGAGCAGGGTCTCGGGGCCGTGGAAGAGGCCGCGTGCCTGGTCCACCTCACCGACCAGGACGCCGGAGCCGAGCGCGGCGTGTCCGGCGTCCAGCGGGACGCGGCCGAGGAGGGCGCCGAGCAGGGTGGACTTGCCCGCGCCGTTGGCGCCGGTGACCGCGATGCGGTCGGCCCAGTCGATCTGGAGCGTGACCGGGCCGAAGGTGAAGCCGTCGCGCCGTACCTCGGCGTCCCGGAGCGTGGCGACGACCGCGCCCGAGCGGGGCGCGGAGGCGATCTCCATGCGCAGCTCCCACTCCTTGCGGGGCTCCTCGACGACCTCAAGGCGCTCGATCATCCGCTGTGTCTGACGCGCCTTGGCGGCCTGCTTCTCGCTGGCCTCGCTGCGGAACTTGCGGCCGATCTTGTCGTTGTCGTTGCCCGCCTTGCGCCGGGCGTTCTTGACGCCCTTGTCCATCCAGGAGCGCTGCGTCTGGGCACGGTCCTGGAGGGCGGCGCGCTTGTCGGCGTACTCCTCGAAGTCCTCGCGGGCGTGCCTGCGGGCGACCTCGCGCTCCTCCAGGTAGCCCGCGTAGCCGCCGCCGTAGAGGTTGATCTGCCGCTGGGCGAGGTCGAGTTCGAGGACCTTGGTGACCGTGCGGGTGAGGAACTCGCGGTCGTGGCTGACGACGACGGTGCCCGCGCGCAGACCGGTGACGAAGCGCTCCAGGCGCTCCAGGCCGTCGAGGTCGAGGTCGTTGGTGGGCTCGTCCAGCAGGAAGACGTCGTAGCGGGAGAGCAGCAGCGAGGCGAGTCCGGCGCGGGCCGCCTGGCCGCCGGAGAGGGAGGTCATCGGCCGGTCGAGGTCGACGGCGAGGCCGAGCGATCCCGCGACCTCCTCGGCCCGCTCGTCCAGGTCGGCGCCGCCGAGGTGCAGCCAGCGGTCCAGGCTGGTGGCGTAGGCGTCGTCGGCGCCGGGCGCGCCGTCCACGAGCGCCTGCGTGGCCTCGTCCATGATCCGCTGTGCCTCGGCGACGCCGGTACGACGGCCCAGGAACTCCCGCACGCTCTCCCCCGGCCTGCGCTCGGGCTCCTGCGGCAGATACCCGACGGCGGCGGTGGGCGGCGACAGCCGCAGCTCACCGTCCTCGGGCGGGGTGAGCCCGGCGAGGAGCCTGAGCAGCGTGGACTTGCCCGCGCCATTGGCTCCGACCAGCCCGATCACGTCCCCGGGCGCGACGACGAGGTCGAGCCCGGAGAAGAGGGAGCGGTCGGCATGCCCGGCGGCGAGGTCTTTGGCGACGAGGGTGGCAGTCATCAGGGGGTCGATTTTAATGTCCGGCCGGGTGGGGCGCGGCCAGGCGTCAGGGAGCGACCGGCGCCGTCAGGACCGTCCCCGTCGTACGGGCCACCACGTACGCGTTGCCGCGCACCGCTCTCGGGTCCAGGGGGAGGTGGTGGCTGCCCGGGGGGAGGACCTCGTCGAGGAGTTCGCGGACGTGGACGCGGTGGAGGCGGTCGCGGCGGTAGGCGAGGAGGCGGACCCGGCAGGGGGTGGCCACGTCGAGTACGGCGGTGTGGCGGTCGGCGGTCAGGGTGGTGATCCGGCGGGGGCGGAGCGGGTCGCGGTCGAGTGCCTGCTCGGTCTGGGCGACGAGGAGGGGGACGATCGGCGCGAGGGCGTCCACATGGGCGGCGGAGACACCGGACCGCGCGAACGCCGCGTGGACGGCGGCCCGTTGGACCTCGGGGACACCGGGGGCGTACAGCACGGCGTCGTAGCGGCGCAGTTCCGCCGCGGGTACGTCGTCCACCTCCGGGGTGACGTCGGCGCCGACGCCGGTGCCGCGCAGGGCGGCGGCCAACCGGGCGGGGACCCCGGCGCGAGGGCCGATCACCAGGACGTGGGGGCGGGGTGCGGGTGCCGCGTCGGGGCGGTCGAGCAGGGCGGTGAGGGCGGCCCGGTAGGCGGGGCCCCGGAAGCGGAACGGTCCGGTGCCGCCGTACCCGTCGCGCACCGGCTCGGCGCGCTCGCCGTCCTGCCAGGCGAAGTCGCGCCAGACGACATCGCCGCCGTCGCGCTCCACGACGGCGGTCAGCGCCCCGCAGGCCAGATCCGCGCACTCGGCACACCCGTACACGACGAACCGCCCCCCGGGGAGCGGGGGTTCGCCCTCGAGGAGCAGCCCTCGCACCTGCGCGGCGAGCACCTCGGGCGGTACGTCGGAGGCGAGCGGGGTCACCGCGTCCAGGTCGGGGAACCGGAACAGCAGCGATTGCCCGTCCACGACGAAGTCCGTGAAGTCGCGGTGGATCTGATAGCCGCCGTCGGGCAGCACGCCGCCCGCGCGGAACGCCGGTACCAGGCCGAAGGTCGCGTAAGCGGCAGACATGCTGCGAGTATCCCGGCGCCACCGCGATCGGGAGCCCGTCGGGAGCGCAGTCGTGGGACGGCCGTCGGACGGTGGCCGGAATTCCCTTGGTCCGCACAGGGCAACGGCCGTACGCGCGAGCGAGGGCGTACGTGTTCGTACGACGCTGGACGGCCTCGTCGGCCCGGTCTCCGCCTACAGCTCCGACTCGCCCCACCGGCCGACGACCACCTCGTCCCCCACGGACACCTTGCCCGGACGCAGCACGGCGAACTTCGTGCCGAACGCGACTCCGCCCTCCGCCGCACGGCGATATCCGGCGAGGGTGCGCAGTGGTTCGGGGCCCGATCTCGCGCCGGTCTCCTGGTCGACCATGGTGACGGCGCAGCGGATGGCGAGCTTGGCGTACCCGAGTTCGGCCGCGCCGAGGGTCAGGAGCTGGGCGCGGTCCTCGGTGTGGGGTGCGGCCCAGCCGTCGATGACGATGTTGGGGCGGAAGCGGCTCATCGGCAGCGGGGCGGCGCCGTGTTCCGCCAGTCTCCGGTTCAGTTCGTCCAGGGTGGCGCGGGAGACGATGTGCAGGGCGCAGCTGTCGGCGTAGCCGGAGGTGCCCGGCGTCCGGCCGTCGGTCACCCGGTCGTGGTCGGGCGGTACGCGGACCAGTCTGCTGGGCGCGCCGAGCATCTGGGACAGCCAGCCGGCCACCGTGTCGCCCTGGTCGATGCCCCGGTAGGCGGTGCCGAACAGGTCGACGGGGCGGGCGGGACCGGACGCGTTCACGGGGATGCGCACGGTGCCGTGGCCGGGTGCGTGGAGGGCGAGTTGATCGCCGGCGGGGTCGATCTCGGGTTGAATCCCAGCCAGTTGGGGGTCTCGCCGCTGGGTGCGGAAGACGCCCTCCTCGCTGACGACCATGAAGCTGCGGTCGTGCGCGAGTCCGGCGGGCGCCAATTGGGCTTCCGCCACCGGGACTCCGGCGCAGCCCTTGACGGGGTAGTACGTCAGGTGGGTGACGGTGGCCATGTGCGCCTCGGGCTGCTCGGTAGCGGGTAACTCGTTTTCTGGGTAAGTCGGTTACTCGGTGACGAGCGCGAGCGTGAACCCGTCGTACCCCTTGGCCCCGACGGTCTGGAGCGTGGTGGCGGTCAACTGCGGGTGCTCCGCGATGAGTTCGGTGAAGTCGCGGACTCCCTGGACGCGGGGGTCGGCGCTCGCCGGGTCGGTCACCGCGCCCTCCCGTACGACATTGTCCCCGATGATGACGCTGCCGGGCCGGGTGAGTCGCAGCGCCCAGCGCAGATACTCGGGGTTGGACGGCTTGTCCGCGTCGATGAAGACCAGGTCGAAGGGGCCCACGCCCTCGTCCGCGAGCACCGGCAGGGTATCGACGGCCTTGCCGACGCGCAGGTCGACCAGGTGGCCGACCTCGGCGCGGGCGATGTTGGTGGCGGCGACCTCGGCGTGGTGCGGGTCGGCCTCCAGGGTGATCAGCCGGCCGCCCTCTGGCAGGGCGCGGGCGAGCCAGATGGTGCTGTAGCCGCCGAGGGTGCCGATCTCCAGGATCGAGCGGGCGCCCTGGATACGGGCCAGCAGATGCAGCAGCTTTCCCTGGTTCGGGGCCACTTGGTGGGGCGGAAGTCCGGCCGCCTCGCTCTCCTCCGCCGCGCCCCGCAGCGGGGCGTCCTCCTCGACCAGCAGGCCGTTGAAGTAGTCGTCCACGGCGTTCCAGAGTTGCTGCGACACGGTGGGTTCCCTTTCGATACCGACCAGGTTCCGAAAGGGAACCTACTATGGGCGCACGGCGGCCTGTCAACGGCTTCCGGCGGCGCGTTCCTGGGGAGTCACGACGATGGGACCACGACGATGAGGCCACGACGATGAGGCCACGGCGCGAGGCGGACGACGCCTGCGGCATCGCACAGGCGGCCGCGGTGGTGGGCGACTGGTGGAGCCTGCTGGTGCTGCGGGAGATCGCGCGCGGCCATGTGCGCTTCGACCGGCTCGCGGAGGAGCTGGGCGTCTCCCGCAAGGTCCTCGCGGAACGACTGCGCGCGCTGACCGACCACGGAGTGCTGGAGCGCCGCCGCTACCAGGACCGCCCGCCGCGCCACGAGTACGTCCTGACCGAGCAGGGCCGCGGACTGCTGCCCGTCCTGGTGTCGCTCCAGGACTGGGCGGACCGCTGGCTCCTCGGCGACGGCACGCTCACCGGGCAGGCGCCCGACGACGGCGCGGAGGCACGGCGGGTCGCGGCCCTCGTCGGTGAGCGCGTCCCCGCGGGGGTGCGCCTGCCGGGCACGGACGGCGCCGCGCACGACCCGGTCTCCCCCACCGCCCGCGCGACCGTCCTGTTCGCCTACCCGGCCACCGGCATACCCGGACTCCCCGTCGACCCGGCGCCCTCGACCGTCCCCGGCAGCGCGGGCTGCACACTGGAGAACCGCCAATTTCGCGCGGCCTGGCCCGAGTTCGAGAAGGCCGGTGTCGCCCTGCACGGGATGAGCACGCAAACCCCGGCGGAACAGGCCGCGTTCGCCCACGCCGAGGAACTGCCCTTCCCCCTCCTGTCCGACGACCGGCTCCAGCTGACCGCCGCCCTACGGCTGCCGACCTTCCGCGCCGGGCAGGACCTGCGCATCAAGCGGATCATCCTGGTCATCGACGCCGAACGGACCTTCCGCCACGCCCTGTTCCCGGTCACCGACATCCCCGCCGCCGTGTCCCGCAGTCTCGACCTCGCCACCGCCTGTCGGTGATGATCCCGGTCATGGCGACTGTGACGGCGTTGCGCCGCTACCCGGTGAAGTCCATGCTCGGCGAATCCCTGACCAGCGTCGCGGTCACCGCACGCGGGCTGCACGGGGACCGGATGGCGGCTGTGCTCGACGAGACGGGGGCGGTCGGTTCCGCCAAACATCCGCGCAAGTGGGGCCAGTTGCTGTCCTGTCGGGCGACCCTGGCCGACACGGTGACGGTCGAGCTGCCGGACGGTACGGAACTCTCGCCGGGCGACCCGGAGTTGAACGCCCGGCTGTCCAAGCTGCTGGGCCGCGAGGTCTTCGTGTCGGACGATCCGGACCGGGGCGGTGGTGCGCTGGAGCGCGCGGTGCCCGCGTACGAGGGCGGGCTGCCCGACGTACTGCGGGACACGGCCCGTACGGACGCCACCGGTGCGGCCGTCACCTCCGGGCGGGTCGCGCCGGGGACGTTCTTCGACTACGGCAGGGTCCATCTGGTCACTACGGCGTCCCTGGAGCGGCTGCGTTCGGCGTACCCGGGCGGGGACTTCGACGCGCGCCGCTTCCGGCCGAACCTGGTCGTCGACACCCCCGATGCCTCGGGCTTCCCCGAGGACACCTGGCTCGGCGGCCAACTCCGCGTCGGTGAGGCCCTGTTCCGGGTCGTCGTGGCGACGCCCCGCTGTGTGGTGCCCACGCTGGCCCAGGCCGGCCTTCCGGCCGACCCGGGCATCATGCGTACCGTGGCCCGCGAACACCGCGTTCCGGTCTTCGACTTGGGCCGTCTGTCCTGTGTCGGTGTCTACCTGGACGTACTGGAACCGGGCACGGTCCGGCGGGGCGACGAGGTGCACCTGTCGCCGTGACCGGTCGCGCACTCCGGGGTGCCGACGACGGTGAGGGTGCGTGCGACGGGCGCTCCGGTGGTGGCCCGGGCGAGGGCCTTGGGGCCGCCCTCCAGCGGGAGTTGAGCCCTGGTGCGGGAGAGGTCGAGGGTGAGGGTGGGGCGGGTGGACGGCGGTTCGATGAGGTCCTTGTCGGTGCCCGCGACGATCAGGGCCAGCCGGTGTCCCGCCGGGACGACGTGGTCGGTGGCGGCCAGGTCGAGGGTCATGGTGTAGGCGCGGCCCGGGGTGAGCGGGACGCCCTTGGCGAGCGAGGCGTGGTGGCCGAGATCGGCCCAGCCACGGCTGACGACGGTGGCGTCGACGTGCACGGTCTTGGCCGCCGTCGCCTTGAAGCAGGCGCTGTCCCCTGCCGTGCTCTCGCCCCAGCAGGTGCGGTCGGCGAGGGTGGTGATGCCCTCGGCGCTGTCGGCGTAGTCGCGGATGGTGTCCGGGCCGAGGTCGACCAGCACGGCGGACAGGTGGGCCGAGGCGGTGCTCGGGGTGGCGGTCACGGTGACCCTGGAGGAGCCGGAGATCCGCAGCGGGCCGGTGAGTGCCGGGGTGACGAAGGCGGCCTTGTCGGGCGTGGACTTCGTGAGGTCAGCCGCCCAGTCGGTCTCGCTCCGGCTCGGGTCGTCGGTGAACGTCTCGGTGCCGGTGGCCCTGCCGAGGCCCAGGGTGCCGACGCCGGGGGTGGCGCCGCGTCCCGGGTACAGGGTGGTGGTCCGGGTGTCGCGCGGCGGCCAGACGGCGGAGGTGACCCACTGGTCCGGGTGGCGCTCGATGTCGGCCATGGGCTCACGGTCGATGCCGTTGTCGTAGCCGAGGAGTTCGTGGTCGAACCAGCGGTGCAGGGTGTCGACCCAGGCGCCGCGCCGGTAGTCGAAGGGGTCGACGTGACCGGTCTGGGAGAGCCAGATCTTGCGCTCGACGCCGTGCTGCGCCAGCGCGTCCCACCACTGGCCGAAGTGCTTGGTGCGGACGTTGAGGTCCTGCATCCCGTGCACCAAAAAGACGCTGGCGCGGACCTTGGCCGCGTCCTTGACGTAGTCCCGCTCGGTCCACAGCCCGGTCCAGTCGCCGCTGGCGGGGCTGCCGTCCGCGAGCTTCTTCTGCACGGCCGCGCAGTGGGCCTGGGCGGAGGCGCTGTCGACGTATCCGGCCAGCTCGTCGGGGCCGCCGTCGTAGAGCTGGGCGCCCTGGGCGAAGTAGTAGTCGTACCAGGAGGAGATGCCGCTGATCGGCACGATGGTCTTGAGGTTCTTCACGCCCGTGGCGGCGACGCCGTTGGCGATGGTGGCGTCCCAGCTCTTGCCGATCATGCCGGTCGCGCCGGTCGTCCAGCTCGCCTTGACCGGTGTGCCGCCGGTGCGGCTGGTGTAGGCGCGGGCCCGGCCGCCGAGCCAGTCGACGACGGCCTTGGCGGAACGGATGTCGGAGCGGCCGCCGACGTCCACGCAGCCGTCGCTGCGGTTGGTCCCGGCAAGGTCGACGCCGACGAAGGCGTAGCCGCGCGGCACGAAGTAGTTGTCGTAGAAGAGCGGCATCTGGACGACGTGACCCTGCGCGTCGTACGTCTTCAGCTGGCTCTCGTTGCCTCGTCCGCAGCAGGAGTAGTAGGGGCTGGCGTCCATGATGACGGGCACCTTGCGGCCCGCGCGGGCGGCTTCGGAGGGGCGGACGATGTCGGCGGCGACGCGGTCGGTGCGGCCGTCGCCGTCCCCGTCCAGACCGGTGTCCACCCACACCGACTCGCGGACGGCGTGCGCGTACGAGTAGACGGGCCTGCTCTCCCGGGGTGCCGCCTGGGCGGCGGCCGGTACGAGGAAGACGGCCGTCAGGGCTGCGACGGCCAGGATCGCGAGCGTTCTCCACAGCGTGCGAATCGGCATGGGCGGACGGTACTCCGGTCAACTGCCGTGCAGAAGGGGGCGCTTCGAGGCGGGGCGTGTCCATTCAGGTGAGGGTGGCGTGCCGGTTCGGGGGAGAGCCGGGGCACGGGCCGGGGCACAGGCCGTGGCATGTCGGCCGAATGGCGATCGTGTGACAGGAGCGGCCGTGGACACCCGCGTGGCCACGGGGACTCAATAGGCTCCGAACAGACTTTTGCTACCGACGACTTGGAGCTGACGTGCACCGCAGAATCATCGCGCCGGGCGCGCTGGCCGCGGCCTCCCTCCTGCTGGCGGTCCCGGCGTCGGCCGCGACCTTCACACCGGGCGCGCCGGGCATCGGTGACCCCTACTACCCGTCCTACGGCAACGGCGGCTACGACGTCGCGCACTACGACCTCCGCCTCCAGTACCAGCCGAAGACGGACGAGCTGGAGGGCACCGCGACCATCCTCGCGAAGACCACCCAGGACCTGTCCAGCTTCGACCTGGACTTCCTGCTCGACGTGAGCGAGGTGCGGGTCAACGGTGTGAAGGCCGCCTTCGCCTCCTCCGGCGAGCACGAGCTGGTCGTCACGCCGAAGACCCCGCTGCCGAAGGGGACGCAGGTCACCGTCGTGGTCCGCTACAGCGGCGTGCCCTCCACGAAGAGCGCGTACGGCTTCACCACCTGGCACCGCACCCCCGACGGCGCGATCGCGGCCGACGAGCCCGAGGCCGCCTGGTGGTGGTTCCCGAGCAACGACCACCCGAGCGACAAGGCCACCTACGACGTCTCGGTGGCCGTGCCGGACGGCACCCAGGCCATCTCCAACGGCGCGCTGACGTCGACCAGTTCGAAGCTGGGCTGGACCCGCTACAACTGGCGCCAGGACAAGCCCCAGGCGACGTATCTGGCCACTCTGGCCCTCGGCCGCTTCGACATCACCACCTCCACCTCCGAGGGCGGGGTGCCGGTGATCAACGCGTACAGCAAGGACCTCGGCGACAACGACGGCGCCGCCCGCGCCAGCGTGGAGCGCACCGGCGAGCTGGTGGACTGGCTGAGCGGCTACTTCGGCCCATACCCCTTCTCGTCGGCGGGCGGCTACGTCCCCAACACCACCACCGGTTACGCGCTGGAGACCCAGACCCGCGTCTACTACAGCCCGAAGCAGTTCGCGGCCGGTTCCAACACCTCGGTCGTCGTCCACGAACTGGCCCACCAGTGGTACGGCGACGACGTCTCCCTCAAGGGCTGGAAGGACATCTGGATCAACGAGGGCTTCGCCCGCTACGCCCAGTGGCTCTGGTCCGAGCACGAGGGCGAGGGCACCACCCGCGAACTCGCCGACTACGTCTACGCCTCCCACCCGGCGGACGACCCGTTCTGGACGGTGAAGCCCGGCGACCCGGGCCCGGACGGCCAGTTCGACCTCGCCGTCTACGACCGCGGCGCCCTCGCCATCGAGGCCCTCCGCCACGCCGTCGGCGACGACGCCTTCTTCGCCGTCCTCAAGGGCTGGCCCAAGTCCCACGCCTACGGCAACGCCTCGGTCGCCGACTTCCAGCGCTACGCGGAGGAGGTCTCGGGCAAGCCGCTGTCTTCTCTCTTCGACACATGGCTCTTCGAGCCGTCGAAGCCCGCGGCGCCTGCGACGGGGGCGGTGTCGCTCGCGCGGAGCGCCGGCGGAGAGGTCGCGCAGCCGAAGTCGTGGAAGAAGATCGAGGCGACGAACGAGGTGCACGGGCCCTGAGTCCCGCGCCGGACGGCGTGCCCGGCGAGCAGTCCGTGCCGTCCCGGCCGATCGCGTTCACGTGGTCGGCCGGGACGGGCCGCTCGCCCGCGCGCGCCGACCGGCCCGATCACGCCGCCACCCGCGCCGCTCAGCCCGCCGGGACGGCAGCCACCAACTCGTCCCGGCCGATCGCGTCCACCCGGTCCGCCTGCACCGTGCACGCGTACGCCCCCGCGACCGCACCGTACCGAGCGCACCGCTCCGGCGGCTCGCCGTTCAGGTGGCCGTAGAGGAAGGCCGCCGCGAAGGCGTCCCCCGCGCCGTTGGAGTCCGTGACCGGGGCGGGTGGGACGGCGGTGGGTATGTGGGTCGGCTCGCCGTCCGACAGGAGGTACGCGCCCTCGGCGCCCGCCGTGACGACGACCGTCCGGGCGCGGCCGTGTTTCACGATGTGGCGCATCGTGGACTCGGGGTCGGACAGGGCTGTGGCCGAGAGAAAGACGAGGTCGGCGGCGAGGGCGAAGGGCTCGTGGTAGGGGTTTTCGCCGTCCCAGTCGTGGAGGTCGGTGGAGAGGGGGACGCCGGTCTCCAGAAGGAGGGGCAGGGCTTCGGCGCAGGGGTGGGTGATCGTCACGTGGACGTGCCGGGCGGCCGAGGCGAGGGGGCGCAGCACCTCTGCTGGGAAGCGGTCGTCGGGGTGGGCACGGCTCGTGTCGTAGAGGGAGAGGCGGCGGCCGTCGGGGCCCACCAGGTTGACCGCGCGTTTCGTCCCGGCGGGTTGCGGGAGCGCCGTCAGGGCGATGCCGCGTTCGGTGTGCAGGGTGCGGACGAGGTCGCCCTCGGGGTCGTCGCCGAGGAGGTCGAGGTGGTGGACGCGCAGGCCGAGGGCGGCGAGGCCCAGGGCGACGAAGTCGCCGGTCTGTCCGGCCCGGGTGCGGATGCCGGAGTCGATCATGTAGCTGTCGGCGTAGGGCAGCGGCAGCTCGGGGACGGGCACGATGGTGTCCACTCCGGCGCCGCCGAGTACCAGTACGTCGATTCCGTCCCGCACGGTCATGGACCGTCCTCCCCGTGGTCGTACACCGTCACCGGGACGCCCCGCCGCACCAGCCGCTCGGTGATCAGCGGCTCCACGCGCGGCCAGCTCCCGCCCGCCAGGCCGCAGCCTATGCGAGGCATGTGCACGGAGGCACCGAGTTCGATCACTTGGCCGGCGAGACGGTCGAGGGCGGTGTCGATCGCGTCGTAGCGGACGGGGGCCGGGGCGGTCCTGCCGGGTCTTCTGACGCCGTGCTGGCCGATCATGTTGGCCACCCACAGGTCCGGGGCGACGGGGACGAGCCGGATCGCGCCCAGGCCGAAGTCGTTGCCCGCGCGGTCGCGGTACCAGGCGCGGTAGTCCGCCTCGGGCTCCGGCCAGCGCCCGGAGAGGGCGGCGACGAAGCCTCTCCCCCAGCCGCCGACGTCGTTGCAGACGTGGGCGATCACCCGTGCGCCTCCCGCACACGGCTCGGTGGCGTCACCCCGGACGTAGGTGATCCCCGAGAGGATCTCCGAAACGATCTCCGACATGACGCCACCGTAACGGCGGCCACTGACAACGCCGCCCACCTGCGCTTCTACGGGGCCCAGGCAGCCCTGAGGACGGCTACTTCGCCAGTTCCGCCGGCTCCTCCGCCGCGTTCCGGGCGACCCGCCCCCGTACCCCGTACCAGCCCGCGACCAGCAGCGCCGCGATGACCGGGATGAGCAGCAGGGTCTTGCGGCCCACGTCCGGGTCGTTCCACATCATGCCGAGGCAGACCAGCAGGAAGACGATCGTGGCGATCTCCGTGACCGGGCTGAACTTCAGCTGGAAGTGCGGCCGGGTGACCTGACCCGCGCGGGCGCGGCGGACGAAGATCATGTGGCAGATCATGATGATCACCCACGTGCTGATGATGCCGAGGGAGGCCACGTTCAGCACGATCTCGAAGGCCTGGCTGGGCACGAGGTAGTTCAGGCCGACGCCGAGCACGCAGACCGCGCAGGTCAGCAGGATGCCGCCGTAGGGAACCTGACTGCGGTTCATGCGGGCGGTGAACTTCGGCGCGGAACCGGCGGTCGCCATGGAGCGCAGGATGCGGCCGGTGGAGTACAGACCGGAGTTCAGCGAGGACATGGCGGCGGTCAGCACGACCAGGTTCATCACGTCACCGGCCGCCGGAACGCCGATCTTGGACAGCACGGTCACGAACGGGCTCTGGTCGGCGGAGTACACCGAGCCGGGCAGCAGCAGGGCGAGCAGCACGACCGAGCCGACGTAGAACAGGCCCACGCGCCACATGATCGAGTTCACCGCGCGCGGGACGACCTTCTCGGGCTTCTCGGTCTCACCGGCGGCGACGCCGACCAGTTCGAGCGCGGCGTACGCGAAGATCACGCCCTGCATGACCAGGACGACGGGCATCATGCCGTGCGGGAAGATGCCGCCGTGGTCGGTGACGACGCTCAGGCCGGGCTGATGGCCGCCCACGTCGTGCTGGGTGGCCAGCAGGAAGATGCCGACGAACATGAAGGCGACCAGCGTCGCGACCTTGATGATCGCGAACCAGAACTCCATCTCGCCGAAGATCTTCACCGAGATCAGGTTCACGGTGAGCACCACCGCGAGGGCGATCAGCGCCAGCACCCACTGCGGGATCGGCGTGAACATGCTCCAGTAGTGCGTGTAGAGCGCGATCGCGGTGATGTCCGCGATGCCGGTGGTCGACCAGTTCAGGAAGTACATCCAGCCGGCGACGTAGGCGCCCTTCTCCCCGAGGAACTCGCGCGCGTACGACACGAAGGAGCCCGAGGAGGGGCGGTACAGGACCAGCTCGCCGAGCGCCCGCACGACGAAGAAGGCGAACACGCCGCAGACCAGGTAGGCGATCGCGAGCGCGGGGCCCGCGTTGTGCAGACGGCCACCGGCGCCCAGGAAGAGGCCGGTGCCGATGGCACCGCCGATGGCGATCATGTTGACGTGACGGGGCTTGAGGTCCTTGCTGTATCCGGCGTCGCCCGCGTCCGCGGGCGTCTGGGACGCCTGGGCCGCCTGTACGGCGGCCGGTGCCGATTCCACGGCTTCCTTGCTCACGGGTCGTTCCACTCTCTGGTGCGCCCGGACCGCGTAGGCCCGGGGTCCTGACAATTCGGCCCACCCCGCCTCGGTGTGTCGCGGTTCAGACCAAGGCAGCAGCTTCCCAGAGAGATCACCCGTAATGCGGTGGTCCACGTCACAGAGCGGCACTTCTCACACATCCTCCCCGGCTTTCACAGCTCCGGTACGGCGGCGATGCCACCGCGCAGGGCGACGGCGGCGATACTGCTGCGCATGACGACGGTGGCGATACTGCTGCGCATGACGACCGAGGACGGCGCGTATGACGACCGAGGCCACCGGGGGCTGCCGCGCGTGACGATCGAGGCCACCGAGGACTGCCGCGTATGACGACCGAGGCCGAGGAGCCCGCCCTCACCATCGACGAGCTGGCCGCGCGCTCCGGCGTCAGCGTGCGCACGGTCCGCTTCTACGGCACCCGGGGTCTGCTCCCGCCCCCGGTGATAGGCCCGCGCCGGGTGGGCCGCTACGGCCGCGCGCACCTGGCCCGGCTCGCGCTGATCGAGGAACTCCAGCTCCAGGGCCTCACCCTCGCCGGGATCGAGCGGTATCTGGAGCGGCTCCCGGCCGACCTCTCCGACCAGGACCTCGCCGTACACCGCGCGGTGGTCTCCTCCTGGGCGCCCGAGGCGGTGGAGACGCTCTCGCGTACGGACCTGGAGCGCCGGGCCGGCCGCCCGCTGGACGACGAAGATCTACGACGCCTCGCCGCGATGGACGTCCTCGCCCCCGACGGCGACGGCTGGCGCGTGGACGCCGGGCTCCTCCGTCTCGGCGTACGCCTCCTGGACGTCCCCCTCTCACAAGAGGTGATCCTCGCCGCCCGCACCGCCCTCCTCGACCACTCCCGCGCCGCCGCCCGCGAACTCTCCGACCTGCTGCGCGGCGCGGTGACGGAGCGGGACGCGCGGGACGTCCGCTCCCTCTCGGCGCACATGCAGCCGCTGGTGGTGCAGGCGCTGCTGACCACGTTCCAGCGGTCCCTGAAGCGGGAGGTGCGGCAGTGGCTGTCGGAGGCGGGGGCGGTGCCGGAGGGCGCGCCGTCCTCGGAGGGTGCTCCGCCAGCGGAGAACGCCCCGCCCCCGGAGGACAAGGACTAGGAAACCGGCTGCGGACCGCCCACCCGGTGGTGTGTCATCGACGGCATGGCGATCGTGCTGGGCAAGCCGGGAGTCGACGGGGTGACCGAGGCCGTGGGCGCGCTGCGGGGATGGCAGTACGAAGGGGCGCCGACGCAGCTGCACCCCGGGGACCTGGGCTGGTTCCGGCGGTTCGGCCCGGAGGCCACGGCCGCGGCGGTACGGACCTGGAGCCGCGACGGCCGGACTCTCGCCGTCGGGCTGCTGGACGGCCCTGAGCTGCTGCGGCTGGCGGTCGCGCCGGACGCGTGGCGGGACGAGGAGCTGGCGCGGCGGCTGCTCACCGACATCGCCGCGCCGGAACGGGGTGTACTGCCGCCGGGGCGGGCGTACGTCGAGGCGTCCCCGGGCACGCTGGTCCACGGTCTGCTCTCCGAGGACGGCTGGTGTCCCGACGAGCCGTGGACACCGCTGAGCCGCGACCTCACGGAGCCGGTGGACGCCCCCGGCGTACGGATCGAGACGGTCGGCCCGTCACAGGCCGGCGTCCGCGCCGCCGTACAACGGGCCGCGTTCGACGGATCGGCCTTCACGGCCGAGCACTGGCACGCGATGGCGGCCGGACCGACGTACGCCGACGCCCGCTGTCTCGTCGCCCACGACGACCAGGACAACGCCGTGGCGACGGTGACGGTGTGGTCGGCCGGTCCGGGCAGGCCCGGGCTCCTGGAACCGATGGGCGTGCACCGCCACCACCGCGGGCGCGGCTACGGCCGTGCCATCACCCTCGCCGCGGCGGCCGCGCTGCGGGAACTGGGCGCGTCGAGCGCGCGGGTCGGCACGGCGAGCGCGAACGCGGGTGCCGTCGCCACGTACCGCTCGGCGGGGTTCCGGGTGCTGGGTGAGGTTCGGGATCTACGGCGGGACGCGTAGGGGCGCTGTGCCCGGCCGCTCAGTCGAGGCAGAACTCGTTGCCCTCGACGTCCTGCATCACGATGCACGACTCGTTGACGCCGTCGGCCCGCAACAGCCGCTCACGCCGCGCCCCGAGCGCGACCAGCCGCGCGCACTCGGCCTCCAGCACGGCGAGGCGCTCCTCCCCCACGAGCCCGGTGCCCACCCGTACGTCCAGGTGCACCCGGTTCTTGACGACCTTCCCCTCGGGAACCCGCTGGAAGTACATCCGCGGTCCCACCCCCGAGGGGTCCATGCAGACGAACGCCGCCCCTTGCCGCTCGGGCGGCAACGACCGGTCAAACTCCTCCCAGCTCTCGAACCCCTCCGGCGGAGGCGGCACGACGTACCCCAGCACCTCACACCAGAACCGGGCGACACGCTCGGGTTCCGCGCAGTCGAAGGTGACTTGGACCTGTCTGATCGGTGGCATCGGCGCACCATAGCAGGGGGGATCCGGGGCTCAACTCCCTTTTTTCATGGGTGTCGTGACAGTTCCTCGTGGGGAACTCGGTGACCGGATCGAGGACTTCACGCGGATGGCCGCGCAGCACCAACTGGGGGCCGTCGGCCTGGAGCCACGCCCAGGTGTCGGCGATGGTCTCGTGGAGGGGGCGGCAGCGCAGTCCGGCGGCCACGGCCCGGGCGGAGTCGACAGCCCAGACCCCGGTGTGTGTGCGCCACAGGGGCAGTTCGGTCCACTGGTTGACTCGTGAGCGGTGAGGTCCTCCGGGGAGGCCCACACGGGTCGTCCGGCGCCGCCAGTCACGCTCAGGCAGGTGTCGAGGAACTCGGCGAAGGTGAGCCCTTCGGGGTGGGCGACGTTGAAGGCCGCGCCGGCCTCCGTACTCTCCGCCTGGTCGAGGGCGAAGGCGGCCACGTCGCGGACATCGACCGGCTGAATCCGCCGGTCGGCCGGAGCCGGGGCGAGGATCGGCCCGCCGCGCGCTGCGCGGGAGAGCCACCAAGGGAGGCGACCGACGTATTCGCCGGGACCGAGAATCACCCCGGGCCTCACGAACACCGCCCGCTCGCCGAGCACTTCGGCTACGGCCCGCTCGCCGCCCGCCTTTTGGAACCCGTACTTGGTGGGCGAGCCGTCGGCACCGGTGTAGCCGAACGTCCCGTCCGCATCAGACGGGCAGTCGAGCAGCGCGGACGTCTCGGTGAGCGCGCGGTGGGGCCAGTCGGCGTACACGGACACGGTGGAGATGTGCACCCACCGGCGGGCCTGACCGGCCAGAGCGTGTGCGGCCAAGCGGGCGTCACGAGGCGGCAGTTCGGAGCTGGACGTGTCCACCACCGCGTCCCAAGGGCCCGCCGCGGCAAGACGAGCGAGGTCCGCCGGGTCGGTACGGTCGCCGTGGATGGCCTCCACGTCCGAGCGGTTGCGCTTCCGCTCAGAAGCGCCCCATTGGAGCGGACTGCGTGACTAACGGCTTTGCTCGTACTTCCAGAATTGCCGGGCGGCGCGGGCCTGGCGCGGTTGGTAGACGGCACCGGACAAGGCCGTAGCGGCGGTGGCGGTGCGGTCGGCCGGTTCGGGCTGTTGGAGGCCGGAAGGCCATCAGCCGCTGTGCCGGTCACCCCTCGCCGAAGTCCTTGGCGGTGGGGTATGTGACGTGGGTACAGCCGCGTCGAGCCGTGATGTCGTCGACGTAGGCGCGGAACAGCGAGCTGATCGTCTTGGGGCCGAGGACGCGGTCGTAGGGGGAGGCGGTGGCGAGGGTGTGCAGGGCGGGTTTGCCGTTGCAGACCGAGGAGGCCCACCAGTCGCCTTGACCGCCGCCCGCCGTTCCGGGCTTGAGCCTCACCTCGCCGTCGAGGGTGTCAAGGCTGACGGAGTCCGCCTCGGCACCGAAGTAGGACACCGTGCGCAGCCACCAGGGCGAGGTCGTGAGCGCGCCCTCGACGTAGTCGCGCTGATCGCCGTCCAGGCCGTCGGCGACGGCTCGGACGCGGTCGGGGCCGACCGCCAGCAGGCAGCTTTCGACCGGGTTCGCGTCGCGGGCCGGAATCGCCAGAGCGCGGTCGGGCAGCCGGTCGTTTCCCTCTTCCTTGACCAGCCGTCCGGCCCAGCCGCAGGAGCCGCCGGCCGAGACGGCCGGAGCCAGCCTGGAGGGGACCGGGGTCATCCGGTCGGGCAGAGCCGCAAGACGGGTCCGGCAACCGGTCCGGTGGGTGAGCTGCCGCATGGCCGAGTGGGCGATGTCCGCCAGCCGCCGTCGGTCCCCGGCGGAGACCTCCGGGTACAGGGCCACGGCGGTGACCTTCAGCAGTCCCGGGGCCTTGTCGTCACTGCCGGGGCCGCACTCGGCACGGATCACCGTGCGGAAGTTCGTGTACGAGCCCAGCGTGCCGTCGCCCAGCGGCCACTCCTCAGGGTTGATTCCGGCGACGGCGGTGGGATCGTCCTTCGGGCGGAGGTGATCGTCGAATGTGGAGAACGGGGCGTGTACGTGGCCGGCCCTGTTCACTGTCTCGGAGCCGTCGCTGCTCCTGACGATCAGCCGGAACAGGTCGGTGGACTTGTGCGAGCCGTCCGTCGTCTTGTAGATGGTGCAGGCGCTGGGCAGATGCCGTACGTCGAGCCGGTACTTGTCCCAGTCGTCGGATTCCGCCCGGACCATGCCGCCCCGCAGCTCCATCACCCGCGCCCCCGAGACCAGGTGGTCGCAGGCCGCGGCGATGTCGCGCTCGCTCGCGGCACGGTCGCGCACGTCGTCGACGGTCAGAAAGCCCGCGTACAGGCTCAGTCCGATGCCGCCCACGGCCGTCGTCAACACCAGTCGGCGCCGGCCCGCACCCATTCAGCTCTCCCCCGTCGATTCCGTTCGCGGCCACTGCCGCGTCCGTCACCAAGCGTAGAGAGAGCGCGTCCGGGCACCGCACTCGGCCCGGACCGGCCTTCGGCGGCGGGCAACGACGCGGGGCGCCCCCGGCCGGCGATTCCGGCCGAGGGCGTCCCACACCCGAGGCCGCCCCATACCCGAGGCCGCCCCACACCCGACGACGCGTCAGCGCGCGTCTGTGAACACCTCGCCTCTCTCCGCCTTCTCCACCAGCAGCGCGGGCGGGTTGAAGCGGTCGCCGTAGCGGTCCGCCAACTCCCGCGCCCGCCCTACGAACCCGGGCAGGCCGCCCTCGTAGCCGTTGATGTACTGGAGGACGCCGCCGGTCCAGCCGGGGAAGCCGATGCCGAGGATGGAGCCGATGTTGGCGTCGGCGACGGAGGTCAGGACGCCCTCCTCCAACAGCCGTACGGTGTCCAGGGCTTCGGCGAAGAGCATCCGCTCCTGCATGTCGCGGAAGGGGATCTCGTACCCCGGCTTGGTGAAGTGCTCGCGCAGGCCCGGCCAGAGGCCCGCGCGCTTTCCGTCCTCGTAGTCGTAGAAGCCGGCGCCGCCGCTGCGGCCGGGGCGGTCGAACTCGTCGACCAGGCGGTCCACGACGATGTCGGCGGGGTGCGGGGTCCAGGTGCCGCCCGCCTCCTCGACGGCGCGGCGGGTCTCGGCGCGGATCTTGCGCGGGAGGGTCAGGGTCAGCTCGTCCATCAGGGACAGGACCTTGGCGGGGTAGCCCGCCTGGGCCGCAGCCTGCTCCACCGAGGCCGGTTCGATGCCCTCGCCGACCATCGCGACGCCCTCGTTGATGAAGTGGCCGATCACCCGGGAGGTGAAGAAGCCGCGGGAGTCGTTGACGACGATCGGGGTCTTGTTGATCTGGCGGACCAGGTCGAAGGCGCGGGCCAGGGTCTCGTCGCCGGTGCGCTCGCCCTTGATGATCTCGACCAGGGGCATCTTGTCGACCGGTGAGAAGAAGTGCAGTCCGATGAAGTCGCCCTGCCGCTCGACGCCTTCGGCCAGCGCGGTGATGGGGAGCGTGGAGGTGTTGGAGCAGAGCAGCGCGTCGGGCTCGACGACGGACTGGATCTCCTGGAACACCTTGTGCTTGAGGGCGGTGTCCTCGAAGACCGCCTCGATCACCGCGTCGCAGCCCGCGAGGTCGGCCACGTCGGCGGTCGGGGTGATGCGGGCCAGCAGGGCGTCGGCCTTCTCCTGGCTGGTACGGCCCTTGGCGACGGCCTTGGCGCACAGCTTCTCGGAGTAGCCCTTGCCCTTGACGGCCGCCTCCAGGGCGACGTCCTTGAGGACGACCTCGATCCCGGCGCGCGCGCACGAGTAGGCGATGCCCGCGCCCATCATGCCCGCACCGAGGACGGCGACCTTGCGGACCTTGCGGGGCTCGATGCCCTTCGGGCGGTTGGCCCCGGAGTTGACGGCCTGGAGGTCGAAGAAGAACGCCTGGATCATGTTCTTGGCGGTCTGCCCGGCGGCCAGCTCCACGAAGTAGCGCGCCTCGATGACCTGGGCCGTCTCGAAGTCGACCTGGGCGCCCTCGACGGCGGCCGCGAGGATGTTGCGCGGGGCCGGGTAGGGGGCGCCGTTCGTCTGCTTGCGCAGGGAGGCCGGGAAGGCGGGCAGGTTGGCGGCGAACTTGGGGTTGGCCGGGGTGCCGCCGGGGATGCGGTAACCGGGCTGGTCCCAGGGCTGCTTCGATTCCGGGTTGGCGTCGATGAAGGCGCGGGCCTTCGCGATCAGCTCTTCCGGGGTCTCGGCCACCTCGTGGACGAGGCCGTTGTCCAGGGCGCGGCGCGGGTTGTACTGGGTGCCCTGGAGGAGGACCTTCAGCAGCGCGTCGGTGATGCCGAGCAGCCGGACGGTACGGGCGACACCGCCACCGCCGGGGAGCAGGCCGAGGGTGACCTCGGGGCAGCCGATGCGGGAGCCGGGGGCGTCGAGGGCGATGCGGTGGTGGCAGGCGAGGGCGATCTCGAAGCCGCCACCGAGGGCCGCGCCGTTGATCGCGGCGACGACCGGGATGCCCAGGGTCTCGATACGGCGCAGGTTCCGCTTGATGGCGAGGCCGCCGTCGAAGAGGTCCTGCGCGGTCTCGGGGGTGACCCGGATGAGGTCGCGCAGGTCGCCGCCCGCGAAGAAGGTCTTCTTCGCCGAGGTGAAGATGATGCCCCGGATCGAGTCCTTCTCGGCCTCCAGGCGGTCGGTGACCGCGGCGAGGGAGTCGCGGAACGCCTGGTTCATGGTGTTCGCGGACTGGCCGGGGTCGTCGAGGACGAGGGTGACGACACCGGTGTCGTCCTGTTCCCAGCGGATGGTGGTGCTCTCGGTCATGACAGTCGTCTCCGTAGAAGTCTCTTGATCCCGCAGATCCCGCTGATTTCGCTGATTCCGCTGATTCCGCCGGGAGTTCAGATCCGCTCGATGATCGTGGCGATGCCCATGCCGCCGCCCACGCACAGGGTGGCCAGGCCGTACCGCTTGTCCTGGCGCTCCAGTTCGTCCACGAGGGTGCCGAGGATCATCGCGCCGGTGGCGCCGAGGGGGTGGCCGAGCGCGATGGCGCCGCCGTTGACGTTGACCTTGTCCAGGGACAGGCCCATGTCCTTGACGAAGCGGAGCACGACGGCGGCGAACGCCTCGTTGATCTCGACCAGGTCGATGTCGTCGATGGTCAGCCCGGCCTTGGCCAGCGCCTTGCGGGTCGCGGGGGCGGGGCCGGTGAGCATGATGGTGGGCTCGGAGCCGGAGACGGCGGCGGAGACGATCCGGGCGCGCGGGGTGAGGCCGTACCGCTCCCCCACCTCGCGCGAGCCGATGGCGACCAGGGAGGCGCCGTCCACGATGCCGGAGGAGTTGCCCGCGTGGTGGACGTGGTCGATCTTCTCCACCCAGTGGTACTTCTGCAGCGCGACCGCGTCGAAGCCGCCGAGCTCGCCGATGTCGGCGAAGGACGGCTTGAGCTTCGCGAGGGAGTCGGCGGTGGTGCCGGGGCGCGGGTGCTCGTCGTGGTCGAGGACGGTCAGGCCCGCGCGGTCCCTGACCGGGACGAGGGAGCGCTCGAAGCGGCCCTCCTTGATCGCGGTGGCGGCGCGCTCCTGGGACAGGGCCGCGTACTCGTCCACGTCGCGGCGGGAGAAGCCCTCGATGGTGGCGATGAGGTCGGCGCCGATGCCCTGCGGCACGAAGTTGGTGGCCAGGTTGGTCATCGGGTCGTTGAACCAGGCGCCGCCGTCCGACGCCATCGGCACCCGGGACATCGACTCGACGCCGCCCGCGAGCACCAGGTCCTCCCAGCCCGAGCGGATCTTGGCGGCGGCCATGTTGACGGCCTCCAGACCCGAGGCACAGAAGCGGTTCTCCTGGACGCCCGCCACGGTGTCCGGGAGCCCCGCGGCGACGGCGGCGATACGGGCGATGTCCGAGCCCTGGTCGCCGACCGGGCCGACGACGCCGAGCACGATGTCGTCGATGGCGGCCGGGTCCAGGTCCGGGTAACGGCCGCGCAGTTCATGGATGAGGCCGACGACGAGGTCGACGGGCTTGGTGCCGTGCAGGGCGCCGTTCGCCTTGCCGCGGCCGCGCGGGGTGCGGATCGCGTCGTACACGTACGCTTCGCTGCTCACTGGGGTGCCTTTCGGGAGGGTGGGCCGGTGGCCGGGCGGGGGTGTCGCGTGGGTCGCCGCTGTCAGTCGGCGCCTGCGAGGGAGCCGTCGTGGCGATCGTCGTGGCGATCGTCGTGGCGGTCATCCAGTGCCGGAATCCCCCACTCCCGGGCGACCTCCGCTGTGCCGCTGCCCGGCAGCGCGGGGCCGGTGCGGACGGCGGTGGGGGTGGCGGAGAAACGGGGGGCGGGGGCGGGCTGGGTGAGGCCCGCGTGGTCGGTGAAGGTGCCGCGCGCGGCGAGGTGGGGGTGGTGCGGGGCCTCGGTCAGGGAGAGCACGGGGGCCACGCAGGCGTCGGAGTCCGTGAAGACCGCCGTCCACTCCTCGCGGGTACGGGACTTGAAGCGGGCCGCGATCCGCTCGCGCAGCTCGGGCCAGCGGGTGAGGTCGTGGTGGGCGTCGGCGAGCCCGTCCAGGCCGAGCAGGCGCAGGAACTCGCCGTAGAACCTGGCCTCCAGGGCGCCCACCGCCATGTACCGGCCGTCGGCGGTCTCGTACGTGCCGTAGTACGGGCAGCCGCCGTCCAGCAGGTTGGCGGCGCGGCGGTCCTGCCAGGCGCCCGCCGCGAGCATGCCGTGGATCATGGCGGAGAGATGGGCGGTGCCGTCCACGATCGCGGCGTCCACGACCTGTCCGGTGCCGGTGGCGCGCGCGTGGTGGAGGGCGGCGAGGACGCCGACGACGAGGTAGAGCGCGCCGCCCGCGTAGTCCCCGAGGAGGTTGGCGGGCAGCGCCGGGGGCTCGCCGGGGCGGCCGATCATGCCGAGGGTGCCGGTGAGCGCGATGTAGGCCGCGTCGTGGCCCGCGCGGTGGGCGAGCGGGCCGTCCTGGCCCCAGCCGGTCATGCGGCCGTAGACCAGCCGGGGGTTGCGGGCGTGGCAGTCGGCGGGGCCGACGCCGAGACGCTCGGCGACGCCGGGGCGGTAGCCCTCGATCAGGACGTCGGCGCGCTCGGCGAGGTCGAGCACGCGCGCGGGGCCTTCGGGGGCCTTGAGGTCGAGGACGACGGAGCGCTTGTTGCGGTTGGTCACGTCGTACGCCGGGTCGACGCCGAGGCCCGCGCCGCCCGGCCGGTCCACCCGGACCACGTCCGCGCCGAGGTCGGCGAGGAGCATCGCGGCGAACGGGCCGGGGCCGATGCCAGCCAGCTCCACCACGCGCACGCCGGTGAGCGGCCCTTGCCCCGGCGTCGTTGCCGTCGTCATGCCGTCAGCCCCCAAGCGTGTGTGACACAACCGATGTAACACCGGTGATGCTAGGAAGACGTTCCACCGGGCACAAGACCTGAACGAGCGAGCGCTTAGCCGAGTGCCCGACGGGCTTCGCCCGCTTCTTCCGGGTATTCCCGGGCGCCCGCGCCGCCGTCTCCGGCCCGCCGGTCGTGGTCCGTACCGCTCACGCTAGCCTCGGCCGACCGGCGCGGCGCGGGCTGTACCACCAAGGGGTGGCACGGTCAGGAGCGTCATGGACAGAGGTGTCATGGACAAGGGTGTCACGGACAGGGGTGTCATGAGCAGGCTGAAGACGACGGACCGTCCCTACGACATCGTGCTCTTCGGAGCCACCGGTTTCGTCGGCACCCTGACCGCGCGCTACCTCGCCGCGCACGCCCCCGCCGGACTGCGCTGGGCTGTCGCGGGCCGCGACGAGGCCCGCCTGGAGCGGCTGCGCGCGGAACTGCCGCACGGCGAGGACATCGGCGTCCTGCGGGCCGACGTACACGAACCGGGCACCCTCCGCGCCCTCGCCGAGCACGCTCGCGTGGTGGCCACGACGGTCGGCCCGTACGTCACCTACGGCGAGGACCTGGTCGCCGCCTGCGCGGAGGCGGGCACCGACTATCTCGACCTCACCGGCGAGCCGGAGTTCGTGGACCTGGTGTACGTACGGCACGACGCGCGCGCCCGGGAGACCGGCGCCCGTCTGGTGCACGCATGCGGCTTCGACTCGGTGCCGCACGACCTGGGCGCGTACTTCACGGTCCGGCAGCTGCCCGAGGGCGTGCCGCTCACCGTGGACGGCTTCGTGACCGCGGACGCGTCCTTCTCCGGCGGCACCCTGGCCTCCGTGCTGGGCCAGTTCGCCCGCGGCGGCAGGATGCTGGCCGCCGCCCGCGACCGCGCCCGCCACGAGCCCCGCCTGCTCGCGCGCCGGGTGACGACCCCGCTGGGCGCCCCTCGCTACGCCGGGGAGATCGGTGCCTGGGCGCTCCCGCTCCCCACCATCGACCCCCAGATCGTCCGCCGCTCCGCCCGCTCCCTCGACCGCTACGGCCCCGACTTCCGCTACCGCCACTACGCCGCCGTACGCCACCTGCCCGTCGCCGCGGGCGCCATCGCCGCCACCGGCGCCCTCGCCGGCGCCGCCCAGCTCCCACCCGTCCGCCGCTTCCTCTCCTCCCGCCTCCGCCCCGGCGACGGCCCCAGCCCCGAACGCCGCGCCCGCAGCTGGTTCCGCATCCGCTTCATCGGCGAGGGCGACGGCCACCGCGTCTACACCGAGGTCACGGGCGGCGACCCTGGCTACGACGAGACGGCGAAGATGTTCGCGGAGGCGGCCCTGTCCCTGGCCTTCGACGACAATCCCCCGGTGTCTGGGCAGGTCACGACGGTGACGGCGATGGGGGACGCGCTGACGGAGCGGCTGCGGGGGGCGGGGATCGGGTTTCGGGTGGTCGCGGAGCGGTAGGGCCACGGCCGTCGGTTCCCGAACCAGCCCCTCCGCTACGCAGCGGCTACGAGCTGCCGGACACGCTCGTTGAAGTCGACGACGAGGGCGTGCCGGTCAAACGGGATCATGCGCCGCTGCACGTCCTGAACCGCTTCGACGCTTCGTGAGGACTTCACGCGCCTCGCGAGTTCCAGCGTGCGCACGCCCGTCGCGTGCGCGGCTTCGAGGTCCCCGCGCTGGAGGTGCGAGACGGCAAGGGCGGCGTGGGACATCGCTCCGCGTCGCGCTCGGTTCTGGGAGCGGGCGTACTCGATGGACTGTCGGGCGTGCTCCGCGCTGTGCTCGGGCTGCTGAAGATCGCGGAAGGCATTGGCGTACTCGCCGTGCAGATAGGCCCCGTCAATGAACTTGGCCCACTCCGGCTCGTTCTCTCGCACCACACGGGCGAACGCGGCTTCCGAACGCAGCACGGCCCGCGCGGTTCCCCGTTCATCCCCGAGCACGGCGAGCGCACGGGCTTCCAACGCCCAAAGGTCCGCCAGACAGGCGGGTGCGTGCGTGTCTCGTAGCCGTTGCCGCCCGGACTGCGTCAACCGGCGGCCCTCAACAGGGTTGCCGAGCAGCGTCGCTTGATCCGCCATACCTGCGAGAACATGCGCTCCGAGTGCCGCGTCCTCCGACTCTTCCGCCAGGCGGAGCGCCTGAATCAAGTAGCGCTGTGCAGTGCCGTGTTCGCCGTTGTCGAAGGCCATCCATCCGAGCAGGTACGTCTGTTCAGCATCCGCGCTGCACAACGCCCTACGTATGCCGTCCGAGTGCGTACGCCGCAGGAGCGGAGAGACGTGCTGGTTCACGTACTCCGTGAGCATTCCCGCGGTCCATGTCCGCTCTCCCTGCCTCGGTCACCGACTCGGCCGTGTTCCACGGTGGCCTGTACGCGGTCCGGTGCCGCTAGGCAGAACTTGGACTCTCCCAACTTCTGCCACTCGAAAGCGCGTTAATGGGGGGGGAGTCGCACCGGGTCGGCGTCTTCGGCGGGTTCCGGCACCTGAACCGGCCCTCGATGGAGAGCGGTGCGTCGGCATGGGTGCCCATCAGGTGGCGGCGAGGTTGTTGAGCAGGCGGCCCAGCTCTTCCGGCGCCTCAATGTGGGCCAGGTGGCCCTGGCCGGGGAGTTCGTGGACTTCGGCGTGAGCGACGCGCTGCCGTACGTGGTCGAACGACGTTCCGTAGGGGGCCGTTCCGCGATTGCGCCGGCCGATGATCAGGTCGACTTGATCTGCCTGTCGTGCCATCACATCCGGAGGCGGCGCCGCGTTGAGCGCGCCGAGTTCGGCGTACAGCGGTCCGCTCAAGCGACGCAGTATCGCCCAACTGTGAGAATCGGCCCGAAGGTCCTCGACATGTGCTGCGGAGAAGCCGGAGATCTGCCGATTGACGATCTCGACGCAGCGATCCCAGTCCGCCGTCTCCGCCGCGCTCTTCAGGTCTGCCAGTGCATGGTGTCCGAACGGCTGCATCACCGGCTCGTAGGCGATCACCTGGGGAATCGGGCGATCGTTGGCGGCCAGCAAACCGATCAAGCCGCCGTAGCTCCAGCCGAAGAGGGCCCTCGCATTGTCGAACTCGTCAAGGACCGCGCCGAGGTCCTCAACCTCGGTTCGCAGCGAGTAGGAATGGGTCAGCGGCCCCGAGGAAGCGCGTCCCCGACGGTTGACGACTACCACTGAGGGCCACGCGTCGACGGCGCCCGCAACGTGGCGCCACGTATGCGCATCACTCATCACGCCCGGGACGACGACGAGGCCCGGAGCATCCGGCTCCCCGTACACATCGACCGTGACCCAGCTGTCCCCGCCGACCGACAACCTCTTCTGAATCGTTCGCTCCATAAATCAATTATGGAGCGAACGATCTACAATGCAAGAGTGACCGAACGCAACCGTGGACGACCGCGAGCCTTCGACCGCGACCGCGCGGTCCTCGACGCCGCTCGCCTCTTCTGGCGACGCGGTTACTCCGGCACCTCGACCCGCGCCCTGACCGCGGCCCTCGGGCTCTCCACCTCCAGCCTCTACGCCGCCTTCGGCAGCAAGGCCGGACTGTTCGAGGAAGCGGTGCGGACCTACGCCGAGCGTTACCGCGAGATCTACCAGCAGGCCGTCGCCGAGAAGGACGTCCAGACGGTCGTCGAACGCATCCTCACCGACTCGGTCCACGAGTTCACCCGGCCAAGCGACACCCATCCCGGATGTCTCATCAGCAGCGCCGTGATGACCGACAGTACGAGCACGCTCGACACCAGCGCCTACATCGCCGCACTGCACAGCTCGAACGAGCAGGCCCTCCTCGTACGCATCGAACGAGCCGTCCAGGACGGGGAACTGGCCGCGGGCACCAACGCAGCGGTCCTGACCGGGCTCATCCAATCCGTCTGGCACGGATTGTCAGTGCGATCCAACCTCGACACAGCTCGCGAGGACCTGCTCGCGACGGCACAACTTGCCCACCGGCTGATCTGCCGACAACTCACGTCACCAACGTCCTGACCCGCAACAACCAGGTCGTGGTGGATCTTCGTGATCAGCCCGCCCCGGGACCGGCCGGGCGCCTCGCCGGGCCGGATCCAGCTCCCCCTTCCTTTCGGGCCCCGCCTCCGCTCACGGCATCGGCCGCCGCACGCAGGAAGGCCGTCAGTTCCCGGACGAGTACGGTCGGCCGTCGGCGGTGGACGACGGCGATCTCGCGTGCCGGGGTGGGCCCGCGCAACTCGCGCACCGCGACCCGGCTCCGGTCCGCACCGGCGAGCACGGTCTCAGGGACGAGCGCGATGCCGAGACCGGCGCCCACCAGGGCCAGGATGACGTGGTAATCGGCGGACTCGTAGGCCACACGGGGCTCGAACTCCGCCTGTCGCGCGAGGTGTTCCAGACAGACCCGGTTCGGGATGCCCAGGGCGCCGGAGATCCAGGTGTCCTCCGCGAGCCGGGCGAGGTCGATGCCGGGTGTGCGCGGGGCGAGTTGGTGGCCGGACGGCAGTACGAGCCGCAGCGGGTCGTCGAGCAACGGCCGCCGCTCCAGGCCGGGATGCGAAGTCGGTGGCACGCCGGGATAGCGGTGGGTGATCAGTACGTCGAGGTCGCCCGAGGTCACCAGGCCGTAGCCGTCGGGCGGTTCGATGTCCACGAGCGACAACTCGGCTTCTGGATAACGGCTCTTGAGTTCAGCCAGCGCCATCGGGACCAGCGTCTGGGCTGCGGTGGCGAAGGAGCCGAGCGCGAGGTGCCGCGGCTGGGCGCCGAGCGCGGCGTCGACGGCGGTGCGCGCCTGGCGCAGCGCGCCGATCACCCGCTCGCCGTGCTCGACCAGGACCGCGCCGACCGGCGTCGGGACGACTCCGCCCGGGCGGCGCTCCAGCAGCCGGGCGCCCAGCTCCGCCTCCAGCTTGGCGATCTGCTGGGACAGCGCCGACGGCGTGAAGGCCAGCGTGCGCGCCGCCTCCGCGATGGACCCGGCGTGCGCCACCTCGACCAGGACCCGGAGACGGTTGACGTCCAGCTCTCGCACCATGGGCCCATCGTAAGCAGCGCTAACGGCGGCTTACCGATCGCCGCTTGTGCTAACGGGAGCGGCCCGCGAAGGATGACCGCATGACGAGTCCGACCCTCACGCCCTCCGCCTCCGACGTACGCGCCGCCGCCGACCGCATCCGTCCCTACGTCCGCCGTACTCCCCTGCTCGACGTGGAGACCGGCGGCCGTCGCGTCCTGCTGAAGCTGGAGTACCTCCAGCGCAGCGGCTCGTTCAAGCTGCGCGGCGCGCTCAACGCGATGCTCTCCGGACCCTCGGACGACCACGTGGTGGCCGCGTCGGGCGGCAACCACGGCCTCGCGGTCGCGACAGCGGCCTCCCTCCTCGGGATGTCCGCGACGGTCTACGTACCCCGGACGGTTCCGGAGGCGAAGGCCCGCCGCATCGAGGCCACCGGCGCGCGACTGGTCCGGCACGGCGCCACCTTCGCCGAGGCCGCCTCGGCGGCGGAGGAGGCCGCGGCGCGGCCGGGGCACCGGTTCGTGCATCCCTACGACGACCCCGCCGTGGTCGCCGGACAGGGGACGGTGGCGGCCGAGATCCTCGCCGACGCCCCGGACGTCGACTCCGTCGTGGTGGCGGTCGGCGGCGGAGGACTGGCGGCCGGTACGGCCCTCGCCCTCGCCGCACCCGGTGCCGGTACCACCCCGGGCGGACGCAATACCACCCCGGGCGGACGCGATGCCGTCTCCGGCGGACGCCGCGTCGTCGCCGTCGAGCCGGAGCACTGCCGCTGTCTGCACGACGCGCTCGCGGCGGGCGGTCCCACGGACTCGGCGGTGGACTCCGTCGCCGCCTCCGCGACCGGCGCGAGCCGGGCCGGAGCCCTTCCCTACGCCGTCCTCGCCGCCCACGACGTGGCGTCGGTGCTGGTCGGCGACGAGGAGATCCTCGCGGCCCGGGACCTGCTGTGGGAGCAGTGCCGGATCGCCGCAGAACCGGCCGCGGCGATCCCGTTCGCGGCCTGGCTCGCCGGCCGGGTTCCCGGAGAACGGCCCTGCCTGGTGGTGTGCGGCGCGAACGCCGACTGGACCCCCACCGGGTGAGCCCCCGGCGTCATCCGATCTCCCCCACCGCCTCCCGCAACGCCCGCCGGCACAGCGCGTCCGCCCTGCGGGTCGTCTCCGGGAGGCGGTACTTCGGGGTCAGCGCCAGGGTGTGGGCGACGGCGGCGGGGAGGGTGACGCGGTGGCCTGCCGAGACGTAGACCGGCTTGACGCCGTCGCGGGTACGGAGTGCCTGGCCGACCTCTTCCGCGCCGTCCAGGAGGGGGGCCGTGCTGCCGCGCGGGGCGGCGGGTTCGGGGTGGGTGAAGGTGAAGGGGTTCTTCGCCACGCCCATCGCGGGGAGGTCCGTCAGGACGCCGAGGTGGCAGGCGAGGCCGAAGCGGCGGGGGTGGGCGAGGCCGTAGCCGTCGCAGACCAGGAGGCCCGGCGGGCAGGGGAGCTGCGACAGGGCGGCCAGGAGGGTCGGGATCTCGCGGAAGGCGAGCAGACCGGGGATGTAGGGGAAGGAGACGCGGCCGACGGCCGTCGACTCCGCGACCGTCTCCAGTGTGGCCGCGTCCAGGACGACAGCCGCCGCTGCCACCAGGTCGCGTTCGTCGTCGTAGGCCACGTCCAGGCCGGTGACGTGGCCCGTGCCCGGCTCCGGTCCCGGCTCGTCCAGGATCACCCGGGCACACAGCGCGTCCTGGACCGCGCGGGCCTCCGTCTCCGTGGTGGGCCAGCCCTCGGGCACCGGTGCGATCTTCGTCATGGTGGGGCCGACTGTACGACGGCGGACGGTACGCTCGCGATCATGTTCGTGCTCGAATTGACCTATACCGCCCCGCTCGACGCCGTCGAGGCCGCTCTCGCCGCGCATGTGAGCTGGCTGGACGAGCAGTACGACCAGGGGGTCTTCCTGGCCTCCGGGCGGAAGAACCCGCGTGACGGCGGGATCATCCTGGCCGTCGGTGCGGACCGGGCGGCCATCGAGGAGGTCGTGGCGGGCGATCCGTTCGTCACCGCCGGGGTGTGCGAGTACCGCGTCACCGAGTTCACCGCGACGAAGACGGCGCCCGGGCTGGAGCGGTACCGGGAGAACCTGGGCTGATCCTCAGCTCTTCTTCTCGTCCAGGGCCTGCCGCAGCTGCTCCTTGTTCATGTCGGAGCGGCCGTGGATGTCGCGCTGCCTGGCCTCGTTGTAGAGCTGGTCGTAGGTCGGGCCGCCGGAGCCCCTGCCCGACCGCCTGCCGCCGCGCTCGCCGGAGGACATGTCCTCGGTCGAGCTGCGGCTCGCGCTCTTCGATTCGCCGGTGCGGGCGCGCTCCTTGTTGACCGTGCGCGCGGCGATCTCCTCGGCCCGGTCGGTGCTCGCGCCCCGCTCCAGCTCGCTCTCCTTGATGTGCTCGTACTGGCGCTCGCGCTTGGGGCTGGAACCGGCAGGCATGGTCACTCCCGTCGTCGTGCCGTCGTCGTCATCGTCGTGCCGTCGTCGTCATCCGCACATCCCCGCCCTTAGGGGACACCGCCCGGGTACCCAGTTCGCGCGGGCCCACCGGATGCACCCCTACGGTGACGGACGTCACGTTCCCTCCATGTGCACGGAACGGCCGCTTCCGTCGTCTCTCCGGGTATCAGGTCGCCGGACGCCCCGAGGACGTCCGGCCGTCACGAGGGAGCAAGGTGTTGTCCACCATCGAGCAGGTAGTGGAGGCGCGGCTGGTCGCGGCCGCCCCGCGCATGCCGACCATTCCCGTCACGCTGCACTACGACCGGCAGGACCCCTTCGCCGTCCGTATGACCTTCCCGGCCCCGGCCACCCTCGCGGGCGTGGAGATCTGCTGGACCTTCTCCCGCGAACTGCTCTCCGCCGGGCTGACCGGCGCGGAGGGTCAGGGAGACGTCCGGGTCCGCCCCTACGGGTACGACCGGACCGTCCTGGAGTTCCACGCCCCCGAGGGCATGGCGGTGGTGCATCTGCGCTCCGGCGACGTACGGCGTTTCCTCGCGGCCACCGCCGAGCTGGTGCCCGTGGGCCTGGAGCACCTCCAGCTGGACCTGGACGACGGTCTGGCCGAGCTGATGCGGGATGCCTGCTGAGCGCACCCGCCGAGGACGCCTGCCGAGCGCTCCTGCCGAGCGCTCCTGTCCGGCTCGGGGGCGCCGGGTAAATCCTTTGACAGTCCTCCTGGCCGCTCCTACGGTGTACAGCGGTTCTGTTGTCGTCGATCGGAGTAGGACGTTGCTCGTCTGAGGTTCTGAGACACCGCGTTCACACCCCCCGGGGTGTACGTGGCGTACGACCTCGGCGTCCGAGCCGTCCTCCAGACGCAGGCCCTTTCTCCCGCCTCCCCTGGTCCCCGGTTTCCGCCTCGCGGTGTCTCGACACGCGCCCACCGACCGCACCGGCATTCCGCGAGGCTCCATGTCATCCGCACCCGCGTCACTCACCTGTACCTCCCTCTCCTTCGCCTGGCCCGACGGCACCACCGTCCTGGACGGCCTCGACATCGCGTTCGGCCCCGGCCGCACCGGCCTCGTCGGCACCAACGGGTCCGGAAAATCAACCCTGTTGAAGCTGATCTCCGGTGAGCTCACCCCCTCCGGCGGCACCGTGAAGGCGGCCGGCGAGATCGGCCACCTTCCGCAGCACGTCACGCTCGACACCGGTCTGCGCGTGGACGAGGCCCTGGGCATCGCCGCCCGGCGGTCCGCCCTGCACGCCATCGAGGCGGGCGACGCCGCCGAGGAGCACTTCGACACCCTCGGCGACGACTGGGACGTCGAGGAGCGCGCCCTGGCCACCCTCGGCGAACTCGGCCTGGGCCACCTCGATCTGGACCGCACGGTGGGCGAACTCTCCGGCGGCGAGGCCGTGTTGCTGCGACTGGCCGCACTCCTGCTGCGTCGCCCGGATGTCCTGCTCCTGGACGAGCCCACCAACAACCTCGATCTGTACGCCCGCAGACGCCTCTACGCGGCCGTCGCCGCCTGGCCCGGCGTCCTCGTGGTGGTCAGCCACGACCGTGAACTGCTCGACCTGGTCGACCGGATCGCGGACCTGCGCTCCGGCACGGTCACCTGGTACGGCGGCAACTACACCGCCTACGAGGAGGCGTTGGCCGTGGAACAGGAGGCCGCCGAGCGCACGGTGCGCGCAGCCGAGGCCGACGTACGCAGGCAGAAACGCGAACTGTCGGACGCCCAGACCAAGTTGGCCCGCCGCAAGCGGTACGGGCAGAAGATGTACGACTCCAAGCGCGAGCCGAAGATCGTGATGGGCGCCCGCAAACGCGCCGCCCAGGAGTCGGCGGGCAAGCACCGCATCCTGCACGAGGAGCGGCTCGCCGAGGCGCGCGACCGACTGGACGAGGCGGTGGATGCGGTACGGGACGACGACGAGATCCGCGTCGACCTGCCGTACACCGCCGTACCGCCCGGCCGCCAGGTGCTCACCCTGGAGAAGCTGGAGACGGTCTTCGGGGCGCGCGTCGAGGGCATCCTCGATCTGCGCGGCCCGGAGCGGATCGCGCTCGTCGGGCGCAACGGCTCGGGCAAGACGACCCTGCTGCGGACCGTCGCCGGGGAGCTGGCGCCGATGGCGGGCGAGGCGCGGGCACACGTCCCGCTCCGCTTCCTGCCCCAGCGGCTGGACGTGCTGGACGACACGGCGACGGTCGCGCAGAACGTGGCCCGGTTCGCGCCGGACGCCACCACGAACCGGGTCCGGGCCCGGCTCGCCCGCTTCCTGTTCCGGGGCGCGCGGGCCGACCAGCTCGCGGGCACGCTCTCCGGGGGCGAACGCTTCCGGGCGGCGCTGGCCGCGCTGATGCTCGCCGAGCCCGCGCCCCAGCTGCTGCTCCTGGACGAGCCGACGAACAACCTGGACATGGCGAGCGTGCGCCGGCTGACTTCGGCCCTGGAGTCGTACGAGGGCGCGCTGCTGGTCGCGAGCCACGACCTGCCGTTCCTGGACTCGGTGGGGATCACCCGCTGGCTGCTGATGGCGGACGGCGTGCTGCGCGAGACGAGCCGGGAGGAGGTCGAGGCAGGCCCGGTCGAGTGACCGGCTCACCCGAATGGCCCCGGAACCACCGGTTCCGGGGCCATTCGGCGTACGTGTCGCCACGACCACGAAACACCCTCCCACCTGGTGCGCAGCCGTCCTTACGCCACCCTTAACCTACGGGTTCGTAACCTACGGATTCGTAGCCTACGATCTCGTAGGTTCGCGGCGCGGGGCCCTCATCGTCCTGCCCGCCCTCTTTCACTTCATTTGTGCTCCCCGCTCGGCATTACCTGGAGTTCCCGTGACGATCACCTCCCCTCACCTCGGCAGCCCGGCCGTATGGACCGACGCGCGGCTGCTGTTCGCGCTGGAGGAGGTGGTGGAGAAGGAGCTGAACCGGCATCTGAAGGTCGCCAAGGACTGGATGCCGCACGAGTACGTGCCCTGGAGCGACGGCCGCAACTTCCCCGGCCTGTTCGAGGACGGCGAGGCGTGGGGCAAGGAGCAGTCGAAGGTCACCGACATCGGCCGTACCGCGCTCGTGGTGAACCTGCTGACCGAGGACAACCTCCCGAGCTACCACCACGAGATCGCCTCGCTCTTCGGCCGCGACGGCGCGTGGGGCACCTGGGTGCACCGCTGGACCGCCGAGGAGGGCCGCCACGGCATCGTCATGCGCGACTACCTGCTCGCCTCGCGCGCGGTCGACCCGGACGAGCTGGAGCGGTTCCGCATGTCGCACATGAGCGAGGGCTTCGAGTCGGACAACCGGCACTCGATGCTGCACTCGATCGCGTACGTCGCGTTCCAGGAGCTGGCCACCCGGATCTCGCACCGCAACACCGGGCACCAGTCGGGCGACCCGGTCTGCGACCGGATGCTCTCGCGCATCGCCACCGACGAGAACCTGCACATGGTCTTCTACCGGAACCTGCTGAAGTCCGCCTTCGAGCTGGCCCCCGACCTCACCATGCAGGCCGTGCGCGACGTCGTCGTCAACTTCCGGATGCCCGGTCACGGCATCCCCGGCTTCGAGCGGGCCGCCGCGCAGATGGCCATCGGCGAGGTCTACAACCTGCGCATCCACCACGACGACGTGCTCCAGCCGGTGCTGCGCTTCCTGAAGGTCATGGAGATCGACGGTCTCGGCCCCGAGGGCAGCGCGGCGCAGGAGGAACTCGGCCTGTACATGGGCGGTCTGGACGCGCAGGCGACGACGTTCGACGAGCGTCTCGCGGCCCGCAAGGCCCGGATGGCGGCGCGCGCGGCTGGCTGAGCCCGCCCGCCCCTTCGTTTACCTGCGGCGCGCCTCCCCGGTTCAGCGGGAGGCGCGCCGCAGTGCCATGCGCTCCTTCTCCGACAGCCCGCCCCACACACCGAAGCGCTCGTCGTGGCTGAGCGCGTACCGCAGGCAGGCGGAGCGGATCGCGCACATGCCGCAGATCCGCTTCGCCTCGCGGACGGAGCTGCCGGGCTCGGGGAAGAAGAACTCGGACCCGGTCTGCGCGCACAGGGCCTGGTTCTGCCAGTCGGTGTCGGCCGGGGTGATCGTCTCGGTGTGCATGGAACGGATCGTGCCGGGCCGCGAAAAACGTTCCATCAACGCGGGTTCAACAACGCCCGCCGAGACCGGCGCCCGCCCCATGCTCCCCCGCCGGCGGCCTCCCGGCACGGCGGCGCGCGCGGACGCGCTCCGGCGGCGCGTGCCGGTGCGCGGTGCCAGACTCGGCAGTGCCACGCGTCCCGGGGCCCGGCGAGGAGGGCGAGCCATGCTCAGCACCCGTGCCCTGGAGGGCGCTCCGAACTGGATCGACCTCGCCGCCCCGGACCTGGACGGCGCGCTCGCCTTCTACGGCGCCCTCTTCGGCTGGCACTTCCGCCCGCTGGGCCCGGACGCGGGCGGGTACGGCTTCCTCCAGCTGGACGGCAGGACGGTCGCCGGTGCGATGCCGACCGGTGCGGGGCGTGAGCTGCCTGGCTGGACGGTGTACTTCCGGACCGAGGACGCCGAGACCACCGCGGAGACGGCCGAACGGGCGCACGGCACCGTCCTGTCCGCGCCCGGCGACGTCATGGGCCTCGGGCGGATGGCGGGCCTCGCCGACTCCGCCGGGGCCGTGTTCCGCGTCTGGCAGCCCGGCGAGGTCGAGGGCCTGGACGCGGCGAGCGAGCCGGGCGCGCTGTGCTGGGTCGAGCTGCACACCCCGGACGTGGCGGCGGGCGCCGCCTTCTACCACCGGGTGCTCGGCCTGGAGACCTCCGCCACCGCGTTCCCCGACGGCATGTACACCTGTGTCGGCCCGCCCGGCGCCGGGGAGGACGCGATGTTCGGCGGAGTCGTCCGCTCGGCCGACGACCCGGCGGACACGGGCGCGGGCGCGTACTGGCTGCCGTACTTCGCGGTGACGGACCCCGACGCGCTGGCCGCCCGGACCCGGCAGCGGGGCGGCACGGTCCTGCTTCCCCCGACCACCGTCCCGGGCGTGGGCCGCATGGGCCGCCTCACCGATCCCTACGGTGCCCGCTTCGCGGTGATCAGGGGCGAGCCGCCACAGGGCTGACCCGGTCCGGGCTATGCCGTCGACCGGTGGACCAGTGTCGTCGGCAGGACGACCGAGGAGGGGACGTCGTCGGGTGCCGCGCGGCCGCGCAGGAGCAGGCGGGCCATCAGGCGGCCCATCTCCTCGATGTCCTGGCGAACAGTGGTCAGGGGCGGGTCGGTCTGTTCGGCGACGGGAGCCATGTCGTCGAAGCCGATCAGGGCGACGTCCTCGGGGACGCGGCGGCCGCGTTCGCGCAGAACGCGGAGGGCGCCGAGGGCGGTGAGGTCGTTGGCGGCGAAGACGGCGTCGACGTCCGGGCGGCGGTCGAGGAGTTCGCGCATGGCGCCCTCGCCGCCGGAGGGGGTGAAGTCGCTGTAGACGACGAGGCCGGGGTCGTCGGTGCCCATGACGTCGCGGTAGCCGTCCAGGCGGTCCACCGCCGAGGTCTGATCCAGGGGCCCGGTGATGTGCGCGATGCTGGTGCGGCCGAGGGAGACCAGATGGCGTACGGCCGCGCGGGCGCCGCCCCGGTTGTCGCTGTCGACGTACACCGGGCCGCCCCGGCCGTCGCTCCAGTCGGGCCGCCCGCCGAAGACGGTCGGGACGCCCGCGTCGTGGATGAGGCCGGGCAGCGGGTCGTCCAGGTGGAGGGAGAAGACGAGCGCGCCGTCCACGTGACCGCCCGCCAGATAGCGGGCCACGCGCGCGTGGTCGTCCCGGCCCTCGGTGAGCAGCAGCACGAGCTGGTTGTCGTAAGCCGTCAACTCCTTGCTGATCCCGCGTAGTTGGGCGGCGAAGAAGGGGTCGGCGAAGACGCGGGTGCCGGGTTCGGCGATGACGACGGCGACGGCGTCGTGCCGCCGGGTGACGAGGCTGCGGGCGGCGCGGTTGGGGACGTAGCCCAGTTCCTCGACGGCTTCCCGGACCCGGGCGACGAGCGGGGCGCGCACTCCGTCGCCGCCGTTGACGACACGGGAGACGGTGGCCCGTGACACCCCGGCCCGCTCGGCGACGGCCTCCAGCGTGGGGCGCGACACTGCCTCGGTCACTCGGTGCTCCTCATCGGGCGGCTGCCGCCCAGGATAACCGCGTAGCGGCGCCCGGCACCGGGGGCGATCGTCAGGAAGATGCCTGGTCCTTGCGGGCGCGGCTCGGCTGGACCCGCTTGGGTTCGCCGGGCATCTTCGGATACTCCGGCGGGTACGGCAGATCGCCCAGGCCGTGGTCGCTCTCGTCCTTGCGGGCCAGCTCCAGGAGGGCGTCCAGGGAGTAGGCGTGGTCGTCCATGCCGGCGTGCACGTCACCGAGTTCAGCGAACCGCACCGGCATGGTGGCGAGGTCGAAGTCGCGGGGCCGGGCGTCGGCCACCTCGTCCCAGCGCAGCGGGGCGGAGACGGTGGCCTCGGGGCGGGGTCGTACGGAGTAGGCGGAGGCGATGGTGCGGTCTCTCGCGGTCTGGTTGTAATCAATAAAAATATGTTCGCCCCTTTCCTCCTTCCACCACTTCACCGTCACCTGGTCCGGCATCCGGCGGGCGAGTTCTCGGCCGACCGCGATGGCGGCGCGGCGGACCTGGGTGAAGGTCCAGCGCGGTTCGATGGGCACGAAGACGTGCAGTCCCCTGCCGCCGGAGGTCTTGGGGAAGCCCTGCAAGCCCCCGAACTCCTCCAGTACGGCGCGGAGTTCGAAGGCGGCGCGGACCGCGTCCGCGTAGTCGGTGCCGGGCTGCGGGTCGAGGTCGATGCGCAGTTCGTCGGGGTGGTCGACGTCGTCCCGACGCACCGGCCAGGGGTGGAAGGTGAGCGTGCCGTACTGCGCGGCCCAGACCGCCGCGGCCTGCTCCGTGGGGCACATCTCGTCGGCGCTGCGGCCGCTGGGGAAGGTGATGTGGGCAGTGGGGATCCAGTCGGGCATGTTCTTGGGCGCGCGCTTCTGGTAGAACCACTCGCCGTCGAGGCCGTCCGGGTAGCGCTCCAGGGTGGTGGGGCGGTCGCGCAGGGCGCGCAGGATGCCGGGGCCGACCGAGGCGTAGTACTGGGCGACGTCCAGCTTGGTGAATCCGCGCTCCGGGAAGAAGACCTTCTCCGGGTGGGTCAGCCGTACGGTCCGGCCGGCCACCTCCAGTTCCACCGCATCGCCCATGCGGCCACCGTAGGCGTCCCCCGCACACCGCGCACACCGGGCGCGGTCGGCTGGGCGCGCGCAGAATCGGTGCCATGGATCTGCCGGTCATGCCGCCCGTGAAGCCGATGCTCGCCAAGCCGGTGGCGAAGATCCCGCCGGGCATGCACTACGAGGCGAAGTGGGACGGCTTCCGGGCGATCGTGTTCCGCGACGGGGACGAGGTCGAGCTGGGCAGCCGCACCGGCAAGACGCTGTCCAGGTATTTCCCCGAGCTGGTGGCGGCGCTGAAGGAGCGGATTCCCGAGCGGTGCGTGCTGGACGGGGAGATCGTGATCGCGCGGGAGGGGCGCCTCGACTTCGACGCGCTGACCGAGCGCATCCATCCGGCCGAGTCCCGGGTGCGGACGCTGGCCGAGCGGACGCCCGCCTCCTTCGTCGCCTTCGACCTGCTGGCCCTGGACGACCACGCCCTGCTCGACGTGCCTCTCTCCGACCGGCGGGCCCTGCTCGACCGGGCGCTGGAAGGGGTGACACCGCCGGTGCATCTGGCCCCGGCGACGACCGACATCGAGGTCGCCCGGGAGTGGTTCGAGCGGTACGAAGGCGCGGGCCTTGACGGGATCGTGGCCAAGCCGCTCGCGCTGCCGTATCTCCCGGACGAGCGGGCCATGTTCAAGGTCAAGCACGAGCGGACGGCGGACGTGGTGGTGGCGGGTTACCGGCTGCACAAGAGCGGCCCGGTGGTGGGCTCGCTGCTGCTGGGGCTGTACGACGACCACGGCCTCCTCCAGCACGTGGGGGTGGCGGCCGCGTTCACCATGAAGCGGCGCGCGGAGCTCATCGAGGAGCTGGCGCCGCTGCGGATGACGGACGTGAGAGGGCATCCGTGGGCGCGCTGGGCGGAGGAGTCGGCCCACGAGGAGGCCCGGCTGCCGGGGGCGCCGAGCCGCTGGTCGGGCAAGAAGGACCTGTCCTGGGTGCCGCTGCGCCCGGAGTGGGTCGCGGAGGTGGCGTACGACCACATGGAGAACGGCGCCCGTTTCCGGCACACGGCGCGCTTCCGCCGCTGGCGCCCGGACCGCACCCCGGAGAGCTGCACCTACGCCCAGTTGGAGGAGCCGGTGCGGTACGACCTCGCGGAGATCCTGGGGAGCGCCGGGTAGCCGGTCATGCCGTACCCGCGCGCCGTGCCTGTTCGGCGCGGGCCACCAGGCCGTCCGCGCCGCAGGAGCGGGCCAGTTCCAGGCCCCGGCCGAGGTCGGCCGCCGAGCCCGCCGCGATGCCGTACTCCACGAGGGCGGCCGCGTGCTCGTACTGGCAGGGGGACGCCGCCAGATAGGCGACCGCCTTGCGCGCGAGGCGTACCGCTTCCTCGCCGGTGGCCAGCGCGGCGGCGCAGCGCAGGGCCTCGCCGATGGCGGTGTCGGTGCCGAACCGCTCGGCCTGGCGGCGGGCTTCGGCCGCGAGCGTCCGGGCACGGGCGGGGTCCTGGACGGCGAGGGCGCGGGCGAGGTCGACGGCCCAGGGAGCGAGGACCGGGTTGTGTCCGCCCCTGGCGACGGCGGTCTTCTCGGCGGCCTCCAGCTCGTTGATCCCCTCCTCGGTGCGGCCGACGGCGAGGAGCAGACGGCCGCGCACGGAGTAGAGGTCGGGCAGCACGATCGTGGACGGGTACGGCGGTGCGAAGCCGCTCCGCTCGGCCACGGCCCACGCCTCTTCGTAGTGGCCCCGGGCGAGCAGGGTGTCGACCAGGCCGCACATCGCGGACCAGTACAGCGGCAGTCGGCGGCCGACCCGTTCGGCGAGGGTCAGGGCCTCGCGCAGGGTGGCCTCGGCCTCCTTCAGCTTGCCCTGGCGGCGCAGGGCGAGGCCCAGATAGGAGTTGGCCAGGGAGAGATGGCCGCCGTGCCATCCGGCGCTCCGGTAGGCGCGCAGGGCCTCGGCGAACAGGCTGTCGGCGAGGTCGAGCCGGTCGGTGTAGGCGTAGGTGCTGCCGAGCATCATCAGCAGCTCGATGCCCCACTCCTCGTCGGTCCAGCCGAGGCCGGGCGCGAGGCGGTTGTTGACCAGGACGCGGTCGCACAGCTCCACGACGGCCTCGGCGTTCTCGCCGTGGGTCATGGCGTCGAAGCCGCGCAGGATGAGCAGCGCGCGTTCGGCGTTGTCGCGGCCGGTGCAGGTGCCGGCGAGTTCGGCCAGGCGCCGGGAGCGGTCCGGGGAGACGGTCTCGCGGTGGATGCCCTCCCACATGAACCGGAAGGCCTGGAGCCGCATCCGGACCGGGCCCGGATCGTGCCGCGCGGCCTCGGCGCCGACGGTGCGGACGGCCTCCTCCAGCTGGTCGTTGTGGAGCAGGGCCTGGGAGAGGCGGATGACGGCCTCGACGCGCTCGGCGTGGTCGAGGCCGGGCGTGGCGAGCGCGGCGCGCAGATGCTCGACGGTGACGGCGGGTGCGGTCAGGCGGGTGGAGCAGCCGAGTTCGAAGAGGACCTTGGCGCGGATGTCGGGGCGGGGCGGTTCCCGCAGGGCGCGTTCCAGGCAGCGGCAGGCCGCGTCGGGCGCCCCGACGGCGAGGTGTTCGCGGGCGGCCTCGCGCAGTTGGGCGACCAGTTCCTCGTCGCCCTCCGGCTCCACCTTCAGCAGATGCCGGGCGGCCTCGGCGGCGCCGCGTCCGCTCTCGGTGACGGTCTTGGCGGCGATGCTGTGCAGGAAGCCGCGCATGCTGCCGGTCATGGAGTCGTAGACGGCGCTGGCGACGAGCGGGTGGGCGAATTCGAGGACCCTGCCGTGCGGCCCGTCCCGGGTGGGGTCCGGGATGCCCTCGGTCAGGATGCGGGCGCCGCAGAGGAGTTCGGCGCACTCCTCGGCACCCTTCAGGCTCATCCGGCTGACGCGGGCGACGAGTTCGACGGTGCTGCCGGTGCCGAGGACGGCGGCCGCCCAGGCAAACCGGGTGGCCTCGTCGCCGAGCACGGACAGGCGCTCCACCACTCCCCCGCCGCGCCCGGAGTGGTTCAGGCCGCGCAGTTCGGCGGCCCGGCCCTCGACCGGCTGGAGTTCGCTGTCGCGGACCTTGGTGAGGAGTTCGACGGTGTCGTAGGGGTTGCCGCCGGTGACGGCCCAGACCTCGCGGCAGAAGGGGTCGTCGGCGTGCGACCCCACGGTGGCGCGGGTGAGCTCGGCGGTGGCCTCCGGGGTGAGGGTGTGCAGGCCGTCCAGGCGGTGCCCGGCGCTCTCCACCGCGTCGAGGTGGGAGGCGCTGCCCTCGGGCAGGGCGCCGGAGCGGCGGGTGACCACGACGAGCACCGACAGCTCGCCCAGGTCGGCGGTGAACGCGGCGAGCCAGCGCAGCGTCTCCAGGTCGGCCCAGTGGGCGTCGTCGACGAGCAGGACCAGCGGCCACTCGCTGGTGGCGAACCGGCGTACGGTCGCGACGAGTCCGTCGCAGACGTACTGCGGGTCGGCGGGGGCCGCGCCGGGCTCCACGATGCCGAGGGCGGGGCCGGAGATGTCGTACCAGTCGCCGAGGTACTCGCGGGCCTCCTCCGGCAGCATCGAGGTGAGCATGGGCTGGAGGAGCTGGCGCAGGACGTGGAAGGGGACCGTGCGCAGGGTCTCGCCCGCGCGGGCCGACCAGACGGTGCAGTTCTGGCGTTCGGCCAGGCGGCGGGTCTCGTCGAGGAGCGCGGTCTTGCCGAGTCCGGCCTCGCCGCGGATCACGAGGACGTTTCCTCCGCCGGAGCGGTCGGCGCGCAGCTCGTCGATGGCCTGCGTGATGGCGGCGAGTTCCGCGTCCCGTTCCCACAGGTGGGCCGGGTCGGCCGCCGACGGCCGTGCCCGCGTCATCCTGTTCCCTCCCCAGGTCGCCCGGACGGCGTGCAGACCCCGAGCGTAGCCGTCCCGGGTGAGGGTTGGTGGTCCGACCGGGCAGTGTCATATCCCTATGGGGGACTGGTTACCGGCCAGTCGACCTCACTCCGGCCCGACCGGTCGGTCTGCGCCCAATGAGGCGTCAATAATGCCTGGATTGGTGCGAGTTGGGAACAGGAGCGAGGCCTTCGGGCGTGACGCAAGTCACTTCGACGCGGGGTCGGGTCGGGCGCGTCGCGCGTCTCCGGCGGGGTGCTCTCATCACGCTTTCACCGATGCCTCATACGGTGTGTCCATGACGCAGGTGACTCCTCCCGGCTGGTACCCCGATCCCGGGCAGCCGCACAACGCCCCGCCCGCCGAACGCTGGTGGGACGGCACCGCCTGGACGGCCCAGGTCCGCCCGGCCGGCCACGGCACATACCCGGCCCCTCCCCCGTACTACCCGGCGGCCGCCCCCTACCCGCCGCCGCCCGCGCCCCGGCGCGGACTGCGCATCGGCATAGCCGTGACGGCGGCGGTCGTGGTGCTGGCGAGCATCGGGGTCGGGGTGTTCGCCCTCGCCAGGAACTCCGGCGGCGGCCACGACCGCGCGGGCGCGGGGCAGGAGCAGCGGGGCCGGGGCGGCCCCGAGGGCTCCGCGCCCGAGGACCGGGGCGGTCCGGGCGGCCCCGGGGAGTCGCCGTCGCCGCGCCGCTCCGCGATACCCAAGGTCGAGGGCGGCGGCACGCTGCCCGATCCGTTCAACGGGATCAGCATGCCGGTGCCGGAGGGCTGGACCGGCGAGGTCATCAGCATCGGCGCGCAGGTGACGTCCGACACGTCCTACAAGTGCCCGGGCAACGCCTCGCAGAGCTGCACGGCGGGCGGCGCCTACACCGCGTCCGCCTCCGCGCTCGGCACCAAGGGCGACACGGCCGAGGCGGTCGCCAAGGCGGACATCGCGGCCAACGCCAAGCAGTCGTACGGCGGGACGACCTACGGCAGCATCACCTCGCACGAGGTGCTGGCCTCCAAGGCCGTGACGGTGGCCGGGCAGAAGGGCTATCTGGTCCGCTGGAAGGCGGTCACCAGCAAGGGCGCCGACGGCTATGTGGAGTCGGTCGCCTTCCCCTCGCCCAACGACGCCCACGAGATCCTGGTGGTCCGCTTCGGCCTGGACGTGGGGCAGCGGGTCGCGGTGATCGACGAGATCCTGAAGGGGATCAAGGTGTGGTCGGGCGGCGGCAGCGGCCAGAACGTGTGACGAAATCGGCCGGGTGGGGTGCCCCTCCGCTCAAGGGGCACCCCACCCGGCCAGGGGGTGTGCGCCGCCCCCGTCCCCACGGTGCGGCGCGTGCAGGTCACCGTTCAGTCATCCCGTGAACGGCGGCCTGGGTCTCAGGTGAGTCCGAACGCGGGCAGCACGGCGGCCTCCACGAAGCGGACCAGATAGTCGGCGTCGGCGTACTGGCCGCTGAGCACCGGGCGTACTCGCAGTACGCCGAACATCATGGCGGGCACGAACTCCAGGGCGGGATGGCCGGCGGGGACCTCGCCCCGTGCCACGCCGCGCCGGATCATCTCCTCCAGGGCGGCGATCTCCGGGGTGACCAGCGCGTCGCGCAGCGCCTCGGCCAGCTCCTTGTCGGCGGTGGCGGCGGGCATGAGCGCCTGGAGGAGCCGGGTGTCCTTGCCCGACCAGTCGCCCGCGGCCCGGGCGGCCTGGCGCAGGTCCTCGGCGAGGGAGCCGGTGTCGATCCCGGCGAAGCGCACCCGGCGGTTGGCCCGCAGGGCGGCCGCGACGAACTGCGGCTTGGTCTTCCACTGGCGGTACAGCGTGGACTTGCTGCACCGGGTGCTGGAGGCGATGCCCTCCATGGTCAGGGAGTCGTAACCGCACTCGCGGACCTGGTCGAGCACGGCGTCGAAGAACTCCCGCTCACGCTCGGGCGTGATCTTGGAACGGCGCGAGGCGGCGACCGTGTCCGGTCCGTCCGCGGCCTGCGACGTCATGCGTGGCTTCCCCTCACTTCGTCACCCGGGTACGACCGCGTCCGTGCGGTCCGCTCCCAGTGTTGCCCCAGTTCAAGCGATACGCAAGCGTACCGGAACTCGACCGTATCGGTACACTGTCGTATCGGTACATGGTCGTTTCGGTACACTGGCGTTTCGGTACGGAGACGTATCGCACCGCTGAGTTCCGGGCATCCGGTCCGGGACCGGCAGCACCACCGTCAAGAAGGGGGCCGGGGGATGAATGCCCGCACCGAGCCTTCCCCAGCGGAGCCGCCCGCGCCGGCGAGGCCCCCGCTGCTGCGCGAGTTCCTGCTCGTCGCGGGGCTCTTCCTCGTCTACAAGTTCGGCCGGCAGCTGGCCGTCGGCCACACCGCCGAGGCGTTCCGGGACGCCCACCGGGTGTGGGACCTGGAGCGGGCCGTCCATCTGCCGGACGAGACCGATGTGCAGTCCCTGCTGCTGCACGGCACGACCCCGGTGCACCTGGCGAACACCTACTACGCCACCGTCCACTTCCCGGCGACCGTGGCCTTCCTGGTCTGGCTGTATCTGCGCCGCCCCGGGCACTACGTGTGGGCGCGCCGCGTCCTCGCGCTGGTGACCGCCGCCGCGCTGGTGCTGCCGTTCACCTTCCCGCTGGCCCCGCCCCGGATGGTGAGCGGCACCGGCCTCCTCGACACGGCCCGGGTCTACGGCCCCTCGGTCTACGGCCCGCCCGCCCGCGACCACCTCTCCAACCAGTTCGCCGCGATGCCCTCGCTGCACTTCGGCTGGGCCCTGATGGTGGCGGTCGGCCTGATCGCGGCCACCCGCTCGCGCTGGCGCTGGCTCTGGCTGCTGCACCCGCTGATCACGCTGGTCGTGATAGTCGGCACCGCCAACCACTACTGGCTCGACTCGATCGTGGCGACCGCGATGCTCGGCGTCGCCCTCGCCGTCGTCCACCCGCCGCACCACGCGGCGGGCCGCGGCGCGGGCCGCCCGCTCGCCCTCGGCCGTCCCGCGCGGCTCGCCCCGGAGGGGTCCGTGCTCATGGGTGCCGCCCGATGAACGGCGCGATCCTGGTCGCCGTCGGCCTCTCGCTGATCTCGGCCGTCGCCTACGCGGCCGCCGCCGTCGCCCAGGAACGGCTGGCCTCCCGCGACGCGGGCGCGGGCCTGCTCCACATGCTCCGCACCGGCGCGTGGTGGTCCTCGGTCGGCCTGAACGCGGGCGCCGCGCTGCTGCACGTCGTCGCGCTGCGCTTCGGTCCGCTGACCGTGGTCCAGCCGCTGGGCGCCCTCACCCTGGTCGCGGCGGTGCCGCTCGGGGCGCGGGCGGCGGGACGCCGGGTCACCCCGGCGGAGTGGCGGGGTACGGCGCTGACGCTGCTCGGGCTCGGCGCGCTGCTGATCACCGCCTCGGGTCCGGCGCCGCACCGGGTGCTGAGCCTGACGGCGGCGCTCGCGGTGGCGGGGACGACCATCGCCGTGATCGGTCTGCTGTCCCGGCCCGGCACCCGGCCCGGGCTGCGGCACGCGGCCGCCTCCGGCTTCGCCTCGGGTGTCGCCTCCGCGCTCACCCAGACCGCCACCGTGGCGGCCACGGACCACTCGGGCCCGGCCCTGAGTCCCCGGGTGATCGTGGTGGCCGTCCTGGTCGCGGCGTTCGCCACGGGCGGGCTGCTGCTGTCCCAGACGGCCTACCGGGGCGGTCTCGGCGCCCCGCTGGCGGTGGTCACCCTGGCCAACCCGGTCGCGGCGGCCGTCATCGGCCTGACCCTGCTCGGGCAGGGCCTGCGGGGCGGCACCGGCGGGATTCTGCTGGGCGTGACGGGCGCGCTGCTGGCCTCGTGGGGCGTGGTGGTGCTGACCCGGGTGACGCCGTCGCAGACGACTTCGGCCTCGCCTCCAATGGACGACGAGGAGCATCCCGTCGCCGCCGTACTCGCGCTGGACGCGCAGACGGCGACGGCCGAACCGGCGCTCGTACCGCGTCAACCAGGACCGAACCGGCTGACGCCCCTGTGACGACAGGCCCCCGTACGAAAGGCGGCGGCCGCGTGTCCCACCGGACACGCGGCCGCCGCCTTTTCGCTGCGCGGGGAGCGGATCAGCCCAGGCCCCGGGCGTCCTGCTTGAGCGCGGTGTCCACGGTCAGGGCCGCCGCCACCACGAGGCTCAGCAGCGGGTCGGACAGCGGACGGTGGATCTGGAGGACGTAGTTGTCCGCCGTGGTGAAGAGGGTCTTGGCCAGGCCCTCCCAGGTCTTGGTGATCCGCGCGACCTCGGTGTCCTCGTGGTCGGTGATCGCGAAGTTCCAGGCACGCCAGTTCTCGGCCTTGATCGCGCCGATCTCGCGGCCCTCCGCGGTCATCGCGAAGTTGATCTTGCCGATCATGTTCTTCTGCACGATCTCGCCGACCGGCGAGCCGTCGGGGCGCGTGACGACGACCCGGGACTTGAAGATCTTCGCGGGGCGGACGAGCAGCAGCACCGGCTGCCCCTCGGCGTCCCGGATCTCCAGGCGGTGGGTCAGGTACTGGTCCCAGCTCGTGAGCAGGCGCACCATCTTGCGCAGCACGCCCTGGCCGACCTCGACGACCGAGCCGAGCCGGCCGCCGTTCTGGTCCATCACCGTGTACTCGTTGGTCAGCTCTATGAGCTTGGCCTTCTGGTTCACCACGAGCACGGGCTCGGTGAACAGGGTGCCGTCGCCGGTGGCGGTGGGAGCCACTCCGGCCTGCTTCTGCACCTGACGCTGCACCTTCGGGTCGGCGTCGGAAGGGATGTTCGATTGCGTGGTCACCGGGGCACAGTAGGGTGATTGACCCGTACCTGACCAGCCCTTTTCCGAATCGTGGCCGAACGGACGCACGGGCGGCCGCCCGGTCCTCCCGGACGGCCGCCCGCACCCCTCCCGTCAGGGCGTCTGGTACGCCTCCACCTCACTGAACTGTCCGGCCGGCCATCCCGTGTTGGCGCTCACGGTCAGCCGCAGATAGCGCAGGTTCGTGCCGCTCGGCAGGGAGACGGTCGTCGTGTTGCCCGAGGCCGGGTCGAAGCGGTAGTCCTTCGCACCGGCCACGGTCGACCAGCCCGAGCCGTCGGCGCTGCCCAGGACGGCGATGGTCTGCGTACGGGCGCCCCACGCCGAGGACGGCGGCAGCTTGAGCACCAGCCGCCGCACCCCGTACGACGAGCCGAGGTCGACCGTCCAGGACTGCGGGAAGGCGTTGTTGGTGGACTCCCAGTAGCTGTTCGCGTCGCCGTCCACCGCCTTGCCCGGGGTGTAGACGTCCTGCGAGCCGGTCGCCGTCGCCGGGCGGCCCTTGGCCAGGTTGCGGTTCGGGTCCGGGTCGGGGTTGCCCTGCCCCGGCTGGGGCCAGGAGGAGCAGTCCGACCAGGTGCTGTTCCAGCCGGAGTTGCCGCCGCCGTCGGTGAGCGCGAAGGCGCCGGAGTTCGACGGGTAGGGGCAGTTGTAGATCCCGGCGGCGCCGACCTGGGTCGCGGTGACGTTCCTGAAGGCGGCCGCGCCCTGCGCCTCCGCCTGGACGACGACCGTGCCGGTGTTCCGCACGGTCGCGCCGGTCACGTTGACATTGCGGACCGGGTAGCCCTGGCCGCCGCCGGAGACGAACTCGAAGGCGGAGTACGGGCTGTCGGTGATCGTCGTGTCGGTGATATTGACGGTCGCGTTGATCGCGCTGTCGTAGGAGTCCACCCGCAGGGCGCCCATGGGGTGGTTCCAGTTGGGGTTCATCGCGCCCGCGCGGACCAGGGTGTTGCCGCTGACCGTGATGGTGCCGGCGAGCGGGGAGAAGGGGTCGAGGAACTTCTGGTTGGAGATCGCGATGCCGCTGCCGAGGGCGTTGGTGTCGGACACCAGGTTGTTCTTGACGGAGATGTCGGTGCCGCCGTAGATCGCGATGCCGTTGGCGAGGTTCGGCTGCGAGATGGTGTTGCTCTCGAAGCTGGAGTTGGTGTCGGGGGCGTAGAGGGACCACATGGCGAGCGAGTCGTCGCCCTGGTTGCGCAGGAAGTTGTTGCTGACGCGCACGCCCCGGGCGTTGCCGTTGAGGTTGAGGCCGTCGGCGGTGGTGTCGAGGATGCGGTTGTTCTCCACCACCAGGTTGTCGTTGTTGCCCATCAGCCAGAAGCCGACCTTCAGGTGCTGGAGCCACATGCCGGAGACCGAGGAGCCCGGTCCGAGCGAGCCGTTGACGAAGTTGTCCGGGTTGGAGTCGACGCGCTCGGTGACCTCGCCGATGACGGCGAAGTCCTTGATGTGGACGTTGCCGGAGGAGCTCGACTGGTCGATGAAGCGGGAGGTGTGCACGACCGAGTGCCAGCTGCCCGCGCCCTGGAGGGTCACGTTCTGCACGCCGCCGAGCGAGGAGGTGATCCGGTAGTCGCCCGGCGGAATCCACACCGTGCCGCCCTGGGCGGCGGCGACGGCGTCGCGGAACGCCTGGGTGGAGTCGCCTCCGCCGCTCGGGTCCGCGCCCTTGGAGACGACGGACACCGATCCGGCCGGCTGCGACGCGGCCGCGCCGACCTGCTCGAAGTCGGCCACGTCCACGGTGACTTGGGTACCAGTCGACTGGAACGCCACCTTGTCCCCGGCCTGGAGGTTCTGGCCGAGCAACAGGCGGGCGTTGTCGAAGAAGTGGTGCGTCTTGGCACCCGGTATCCAACTGGTGTCGATGTACGAGTACTTGGAGGTCACCGGCAGTGTCCTGGAGATCCTGGTGCCGTTGACGTACACGTCCAGCGAGCCGGACTGGCCGTCGGGGACGCTGTACGAGAGGTTCACCGCGTTGGCCGCGCGCGGCACGGTGAACTCCACGCGCTGCCCGGAGGTGAGCCGTACGGCCTGGCGTCCGGACGCCTCCGAGGCGAGGGTGCCCTGGGTGTAGTCGGGGCCGATCCTGGTGCCGGTGCCGGCCGCGGATTCCGCCTCCACGGAGGTGAAGGGCAGGTTCGCGCCCGAGGCGGCGTGCGCGGCGGGGGCCACGGCGACGATCATGCCCGCGGCGAGGGCGACGGCCGCGCCGACGGCGGGCAGCCCGAGGTGTCTGGTGGTGCTGCGGTCCATGTGCTGATCCCTTCGTGGGGGGGGTGCCGGGGATAGCAGGGGTGTGCGGGTGCGGTCAGGCGCGCAGCCAGACCGCGGTGTCCTGCGGCAGTCGGCCCTCGTCGTCCAGGGGGCCGCTGGCGAGCAGGAGTTCGGAGTGCGCGGGCAGCCCGGCGGGTGCGTCGGAGAGGTTCACCACGCAGAGCGCGCCGTCCGCGCGGGCGAAGGCGAGCACGCCTTCGGGGGCGGGAAGCCAGGTGAGCGGTCCTTCGCCGAAGGCGGGGCGGGCGGCGATGGCCTCGCGGTAGAGGGTGAGCATGGAGTGCGGGTCGTCGCGCTGCCGGTCGGCGGCGTACGCCTCCCAGCCGGCGGGCTGCGGCAGCCAGGGCTCCTCGCGCGAGCCGAAGCCCGCGTACGGCTCCGCCGCCGACCACGGCAGGGGGACGCGGCAGCCGTCGCGGCCCGGGTCGGTGCCGCCGGAGCGGAAGTGCATCGGGTCCTCGATGCGTTCGCGCGGGATGTCGGCCTCGGGCAGGCCCAGTTCCTCGCCCTGGTAGAGGTAGACCGTGCCGGGCAGCGCGAGCGAGAGCAGGGCGGCGGCGCGGGCGCGGCGGGTGCCGAGGGCGAGGTCGGTGGGGGTGCCGAACTCCTTGGCGGCGAAGTCGAATCCGGTGTCCTCGCGGCCGTAGCGGGTGACGGTGCGGGTGATGTCGTGGTTGCAGAGCACCCAGGTGGCGGGGGCGCCGACGGGCGCGTGTTCGGCGAGGGTGGAGTCGATGGCGGCGCGGAGCCTCGCCGCGTCCCAGGGGCAGGACAGGAAAGCGAAGTTGAAGGCGGTGTGGAGTTCGTCGGGGCGGAGGTAGCGGGCGAAGCGTTCGGCGTCGGGGAGCCAGACCTCGCCGACGAACATCGCGTCGTAGGGGTCGGCGACCGTGCGCCAGGAACGGTAGATCGCGTGGAGTTCGTCGCGGTCGACGAAGGGGTGCGGGGCGGGATCGGAGGACAGGTCCGGGAGTTGGGGGTCCTTGGCGAGGAGAGCGGCGGAGTCGATGCGGACGCCCGCGACGCCGCGCTCGAACCAGAAGCGCAGGATGTCCTCGTGTTCGCGGCGGACGGCGGGGTGGGCCCAGTTGAGGTCGGGCTGTTCCGGGGTGAAGAGGTGGAGGTACCAGTCGCCGTCGGGGAGCCGGGTCCACACCGGTTCGGTGGAGCCGACGAACTGCGACGGCCAGTCGTTGGGCGGGAGTTGGCCGTTCGCGCCGCGTCCGGGGCGGAAGTGGAACAGCTCGCGCTCGGGGCTGCCGGGTCCGGCCGCGAGGGCCGCGCGGAACCAGGGGTGCTGGTCCGAGACGTGGTTGGGCACGATGTCGACGATGGTGCGGATGCCGAGTTCACGCGCCTCGGAGATGAGTTTCTCGGCCTCGGCGAGGGTGCCGAAGGCGGGGTCGACGGCGCGGTAGTCGGCGACGTCGTAGCCGCCGTCCTTCATCGGCGAGACGTACCAGGGGTTGAACCACAGGGCTTCCACGCCGAGTTCGGCGAGGTGGGGCAGCTTCGCGCGGACCCCGGCGAGGTCGCCGGTGCCGTCGCCGTCGCCGTCCGCGAAGCTGCGGACGTAGACCTGGTAGATGACGGCCGAGCGCCACCAGTCGTCGGTCGCGCGGGCAGGGGTGGGCTGTGCCACGGTGCGTGCCTTTCTGGTCGAGGGGCCGGGTCACCCTTGCGTCGGGCCCGGGTCAGCCCTTGGTGCTGCCCGCGCTGATCCCGGCGATGATGTGCCGCTGGAAGACGAGGAACAGGGCCACCATGGGGATGCTCGCGATCACCATCGCGGCGACGAGCACGGTCAGTTGGATGTTCTGCGACAGCTGGACCAGGGCCACGCTGATCGGCTGCTTGTCGGTGTCGGAGAAGACCATCAGCGGCCACAGGAAGTCCTGCCAGACGGCGACCAGCGCGAAGATCGACACCACGCCGAGGACCGGCCGGGACATGGGCAGCACGACCGACCACAGGATGCGCAGCCTGCCCGCGCCGTCGATCTCGGCGGCCTCCAGCACGTCGCGCGGGAGCTGGTCGAAAAACCGCTTGAGCAGATAGAGGTTGAAGGCGTTGGCGACGGCGGGCAGCCAGATGCCGAGCGGGTCGTTGAGCAGGCTGGTGTGGATCAGCGGCAGATCGGCGGCGGTCAGGTACTTGGGGACGACCAGGGCCTGGGCCGGGACCATGAGCGTGGCGAGGATGCCGCCGAGGATCACCTTGCCGAAGGCGGGCCTCAGCTTGGACAGGGCGTACGCGGCGGCCGTGCAGAACACCAGCTGGAACGCCCAGGCGCCGGCCGCCTGCACCACCGTGTTCCACAGGTGCTCCGGGAGCTGCATCAGGTCCCAGGCGTCGGTGTAGCCGGTGAGGTGCCAGTGCTCGGGGACGAGGGTGGGCGGTGTGCGGGCGATCTCGTCCGGGGACTTCATCGCGCCGGAGGCCATCCAGTACACGGGGAAGAGGAAGGCGAGCGCGAAGAGGACGACGACGGCCGTGAACACCGTCCAGTAGACGGCCCTTCCACGCGGGCGGGCGAGGGTGGCCGGGGAGACGAGGGTGCGGGTGCTCATGCGTCCCCCTCGGTGCGGGTGAGCCGCAGGTAGACGGCGGAGAAGGCGCCGAGCAGGACGAGCAGCATGACGCTGAGGGCGCAGGCGCCGCCGAAGTCGTTGTAGAGGAAGGCGTATTTGTAGATCAGGTAGAGCACGGTCACGGTCGCGCTCTCCGGTCCGCCGCCGGTGATCACGAAGGGCTCGGTGAACACCTGCATGGTGGCGATGATCTGAAGGAGCATCAGCATCAGGATCACGAACCGGGTCTGCGGGATCGTGACGTGCCGGATGCGCTGGAACAGGTTCGCCCCGTCGAGTTCGGCGGCCTCGTACAGCTCGCCGGGGATGGACTGGAGGGCGGCGAGGTAGATGAGGACGGTGCCGCCGAGGTTGGCCCAAGTCGCCACGATCACCAGGGAGATGAGCGCGGTGTCGGTGCCGTTGGACCAGTTCGAGGTGGGCAGGTGGAGGAAGCGCAGCGCCTCGTTGGCGAGGCCCGCGCCCGGGTCGTAGAACCACTTCCACAGCAGCGCGCTGACCACGGGCGGGATCATCACCGGCAGGTAGACGACGACCCTGAAGAAGGCTTTGGCGTGCCGGAGTTCGTTGAGGACGAGGGCGAGGACGAAGGGGACGGCGAAGCCGAGGAGCAGGGCGAGCAGGGTGAAGGTGAGGGTGTTGCGCCAGGCGGCGCCGAACTCCGGGTCGTCCAGGACGTGGGTGAAGTTGGCGGTGCCGACCCACTGGGGCGGGGAGCCGGGGGTGTACTTCTGGAAGGCGATGACGACGGCGCGGATCGCCGGGTACCAGGAGAACAGGGCGAAGCAGACGAGGCCGCCGACGAGGAAGGCGTAGGCGCGGGCCTGGTCGAGCAGGATGCGGCGGCGCCGGCCGCCGCCCGCCGGGTGCGGGCCGGGCGGGGCCGGGAGGGCGGCGGCCTCTGAGGGCCGCCGCTCGGCCGTCTTCGTCATGGCGTCAGCTCCGGGCGAGGATGCCGTCGATCTTGCCGGACGCGTCCGTCAGAAGTTGGTCGATGTTCGCGTCCTTCTTGGTGAGGACGGCGGAGACCACGCCGTCGAGGACGGAGTAGATCTGCTGGGCGTGCGGCGGCTCGATCTTCAGTTCCAGGCTGTGGTTGCCGTCCAGGAACGCCTGGTAGTTCTCCACCGGGACGTTGGCGTTGGCCTTCTTGACCTCCTGGTCCTTGGCGTCGGCGGCGCCGGTGAACAGGCGCGGCTCGGGCAGGCCCACCGGGGCGTCGTGCTGCTTGGCGCGGGCGTAGTCGCCGAGGAAGCCCGTGCCGGGGGTGAGGAACATGTGGTCGAGCCACTTGAGTCCGGCGCGGATCTGGGCGGGGGTGTCCTTCTTGTTGAACATGTAGCCGTCGCCGCCGATGAGGGTGCCCTTGCCGCCGGGCATGGGGGCGAGCGCGAGGTCCTTGTAGGAGCCGCCCTTCTCCTTGACCAGGATCGGGATGTTGTCCGGCGCCGAGAGGTACATGCCGAGCTTCCCCGAACCCATCAGCTGCTGCGCGTCGTTGATGATGAGGAGCTGCTTGCTGCCCATGGAGTCGTCGCTCCAGCGCATGTCGTGCAGGTTCTGCAGGACGGCGCGGCCCTCGGGGGTGTCGACGGTGGCCTTCTTGCCGTCGGCGCCGACGACGTCGCCGCCCTGGGAGTAGAGCTCGGCGGTGAAGTGCCAGCCGCCCTGGTTCTGGGCGCTGTAGTCGGCGTAGCCGACGGTGCCGTTGCCGAGCGCGGCGATCTTCTTGGCGGCGGCGCGGACCTCTTCCCAGGTGGCCGGGGGCTTGTCGGGGTCGAGTCCGGCCTTGGTGAAGAGCTTGCGGTTGTAGAGCAGGCCCATGGAGTAGCCGGTGCGCGGGATGCCGTAGACCTTGCCGTCCACGGTGTAGATGTCACGCAGCTGCTTCTGGATCGAGTCGTAGTTCTTCAGTTCCTTCAGGTACGGCGTGAGATCCGCGGCCTGGTGGATGTCGACCACATGCCGGGCGTCGGTGAAGTAGGTGTAGAACACGTCCTCCATCTGACCGCCGGCGAGCTTGGCGTCGAAGGTCTTGGGGTCCTGGCAGGGGAAGGCGTCGTGGGCGACGACGTCGATGTCCGGGTTCTGCTTCTCGAAGGCCGCGATGTCCTGCTCGAAGAAGGAGCGGTCGACCTTGGCGCTCTTGGGCGGCTCGCAGTTGACGGTGATGCGGGTCTTCCCGCCCGCCGAGCTGTCGTCGTCGCCCGATCCGCACGCGGCGGCGGTGAGCGCGAGGGAGGAACAGACGCCGATCGCGGCGAGGGTGCGGCGGAACCCGGTGCTTCTCATCGGTGGACCCCTCATGGCGGGAGCCATGGGTGCCGCGCACATATGTGGCGGGCACCCACAGCGGGAGCAGTGGGCGCCGCACACTCAAGCACCGCCGACAGGGGGCCGCAAGATGTCGCGCAGAATCTGTAATTATTCGACAGTCAGCCGGTTGTCTTGGATCTCAGTCGCGCGGCGCTTGCCCGGTGGAGCCCCGGACCACCAGCTCGGGCTCGAACAGCAGCTCCTCGGCGGGGACGGCGGTGCCGCCGATCTGGGCGTTCAGCAGTTCCACGGCCGCCCGCCCCATGGCCTCGATGGGCTGACGGACGGTGGTGAGCGGGGGCTCGGTGCAGTTCATGAACGCCGAGTCGTCGTAACCGACCACCGAGATCTGCCCCGGTACGTCAAGTCCCTTGCGCCGCGCGGCTCTTACGGCACCGAGGGCGAGGGGGTCGCTGGCGCAGATGATGCCGGTGACGCCCTGGTCGATCAGCCGGGAGGCGGCGGCGTGGCCGCCCTCGATGGAGAAGATGGCGCGCGCCACGCGGGAGTCCGGCAGGCCGCCCGCGAGGGCGTGGGCGGCGGCGAGCTTGCGGGCGGAGGGGACGTGGTCGCCGGGGCCGAGCAGCAGGCCGATGCGCTCGTGGCCGAGGGAGGCCAGATGGCGCCACGCCTGCTCGACGGCGACCGCGTCGTCGCAGGAGACACCGGGGAATCCCAGGTGTTCTATGGCCGCGTTGACCAGCACCACGGGAACCTTGCGGTCGGCGAGCCTGCGGTAGTGGTCGTGCGGGGCGTCGGCCTGGGCGTACAGACCGCCGGCGAAGACGACCCCCGACACCTGCTGTTGGAGCAGCAACTCCACGTAGTCCGCCTCGGAGACCCCGCCCTTGGTCTGGGTGCAGAGCACCGGAGTGAGCCCGAGCTGCGCCAGCGCGCCCCCGATGACCTCGGCAAACGCGGGGAAGATCGGGTTCTGCAACTCGGGCAGCACCAGACCGACCAGCCGGGCGCGCTCGCCGCGCAGCTGGGTCGGCCGCTCGTAGCCGAGCACGTCGAGGGCGGTGAGAACCGACTGCCGGGTGGCTTCGGAGACTCCGGGTTTGCCATTGAGCACCCGGCTGACCGTGGCCTCGCTGACCCCGACCTTCTTCGCCACTTCCGCAAGTCGTCGCGTCATGCGCGCAAGGGTAGCGCAAGTTATGCAAGCCGCTTGCGTAACGGAACGCACGGTCTCGGGTGCGGGAGAGAGATGCGGGAGAGAAGTGGCCCGGGTGAGGGCGCGCACTGTCGCACGTGCGGATGACCGCGTGCGGATGACCCGGCGCCGTCGGTGACCTGAACACCGACGGGGCCGGGTCAGGTCTGCGGGGTCGCGACGACCGTCAGATGGGCGCGGCGGGTGCGGGCGGAGGGCTCCCGGGGGATCATCGTCAGCCGGCGGTGGCCCAGCTCGCGCAGGAGGGGCGGGGTCTCGTCGACGATGCGGCACTCGGCGGTGCCCCGGCGCGGGTCGGGGTGGTGCAACAGGCGTACGGCGCCGTCGAGTCGGGCCGCCGACTCGCCCACCGCGCGTATCCAGTGCGGCAGGCCCTGCCGGTAGGCGGCCTCCATGATCGGGTCGTGGGCCACGTCCCGGCGTATCGCCTGGAGTTCGTGGTCGTGGCCGTACCCCTCCATCGCGGACTTCAGTTGGGCCAGCATCGGCAGACACCAGCCCGGCTCGTGCTCGCCGAGCACCCGGTCCGCGTCGGGGTGGAAGAGGACGAACCGCAGGAAGTTGTCGCCGGGCATGGCGGTGGGGTGGGGGCGTACGTCCCCGAAGAGCGCGCCGAAGGCGCCGTTGGCCAGCACCACGTTCCAGCGGAGGTCCACGACGAGCGACGGGAACGGGGCAGCCTCCACCACGGCGGCGTAGTCCTCGAGATACGCCCGCGTCTCGGAGCTCTCGGGGACGGGCCGTGCTGCCGGCCGCCGCCCTCCTGCCTGGTGTGCCATCGAGAGGTCACCCCTCTTGCCTCGGCCGCCTTCACGCGGCCCTGCGATCCTGGGGCCCGGACGAGAGCCGTGTCAACTATCGTGGCATTCCATGCCTGTTGACGGCTGAAATTCGCCACAGTTGTGGCGAGACCTGGATGCGAGTTCGAACGACGGGCTACTCTCCGGGAAGTTCACTCGCGGCCGGCGGTGACGGAAGCGGACGCGGACGCGTCGGTCGACGGCCCCGGAGACTTGCCTTGAGAGACGTAGGAGTTCTGTCGGTGACGGATGGCTACGAGAATCCGGGCGCCGCGGCGACCGCTCGGCTGCCGGCCGTCGTCGCCCGCGTCACCGCCCTCGCCGACCGGCTGGGCGTGCCGCACGCCGAGGTGTTCGGCACCGGGCGGCTCTCGGTCGCCAGCGGTGTCCCGGAGCCGGTGGTCAAGGCCCTGCTCGGCGGGCGCCCGGCGGGCGAGCCGGATGTGCAGGCCCGCTTCCTCCAGCGTCTCGACCTGCTGCGCCGTACTCGGCTGAAGCCGGGCGGCCGCAAGTACACCCAGCAGGAAATCGCCGACGGCGCGGGGATGTCCCGGCAGCAGGCCGGTGCCCTCATCAACGGCGACCGGCGCCCCACCATGGAGCACTGCGACGCGCTCCAGCGGTTCTTCCGGGTGCACGCGGGCTTCCTCACCGCCGAGGACCCCGAGGCGCTGGCGAGCGCGCTCCAGTACACCGAGCAGGAGCTGCTGCAGCGCCTCGCCGACCGGGAGCGGGCCGCGGTGAGTACGGCCGCGGACCCGCTGGAGCGGCTGCTCCAGGACCACGGGGTGCGCGGGATCGCCTGGCGGGCCGCCCAACTCCCCACCGACCAGCACCGGGACAAGGTCGCCGAGTGGCTCGACATGCTCCTGGAGAGCGTCCGGCAGCCCGAGTCGTGAGCCGCGTGAGGGGCATCGGCAAGGACATGCGGCGGCTCTGTGCCGAGCTGACCGGGCAACTCGCCCTGCCCGCACCGGTTCCGCCGCCCGAGCTGTACCGCGCGCTGTGCACGGCGATGAGCCGCAGACGCGGCCGTCCGGTGCAGTTCCGTACGGCCGTCTTCCCGCCCGGCACGGCCAGTGGACTGTGGCTGGACATGACCGACCGCGATCTGGTCGTGGTGGAGGAACGCACCGCCCCCGACCACCAGTTGGTGATCCTCGGGCACGAGCTGTGGCACATGCAGGCCGGGCACTGCGATCACCACGCGGAGGGCATCGGCGTGGGCGTGGCCACCCGGCTGCTGGCCGACGACCCCGACCCGGCCGCGCTCCAGGCGGCCGTGCAGCGGGTGGCCGCCCGGACCCGCTTCGACCTGGACGCGGAGCGCGACGCGGAGACCTTCGGACTGCTCCTGGCCAGCAAGTGCCGTACGAGGATGAGCGGTTCACCGCTGAGCGGTCCGGTGATCCGGGACGACGTGGCGGGCCGCATCAGCACCTCGCTCGGCTACCCGGGCCCGCAGAGCTGACCCCGCGGGCCCCGGGCTCCCTGGCCCACAGGTCCCCGGCTCCCTCGCCCACAGGTCCCCGCTCCCCCGTCCACATGGCCTACGGCACCGCCCGCGCCCTGCGCCGACCGGGCGACACCCGCGCTGCGCGAGACCGGGCGTTGTCAGTGGTGGACGGCAAGCTGGATACGTGCGCCGCAGCGCGCGTGATCCATGACGCCGAGCCGGGGAGAGCCGACCGATGGCCACCGCCGTACTGACCGACCCTGAGCGCACCGCCGTCCAGGCGTATCTGCGGCTGCTGCACACCGTGCGCGCCGCGTTCGACGGCCCGGCGGCGGCCGGGACCAGGCCCGCCGTCGTACCGCCGACCGTGCTGGCGGAGGCGGAGCGGGCGCTGGCGGGCGCCGGGCTCGCGGGGAACGAGGAGGGGTTCTTCCGGCTGGTGGGGACGTGGTGCCCGGAGGGATGACGCGCTGCGGGCAGAGGGAGAGGCCCACGGGTGGCGGTGGTCAGCCGCGCGGCACCGGCACCGCCGTCAGCACCAGCCCCTCCCCGATCACCCACCGCCCCTCGAACCCCGCGAGGCGCACGCCCCCCACCATCGGCCCCGGCACCAGCAGCCGGACGTGGAAGGTGCCCCGCGTGCCGTCGCCGGGGGACGGCACGAGTTCGATGTCCGCCTCCGAGAAGTCCAGCCACGCCCGCGTCAGCGGGAACCACGCCTTGTACACGGACTCCTTGGCGCTGAACAGCAGCCGGTCCCAGTGCACGCCGGGCCGGGCGGCGGCGAGCACCCCGTGCCGGGCGCGCTCGGCCGGCAGGGCGATCGTGTCGAGGACGCCGTCCGGCAGGGCCGCGTGGGTCTCGCCGTCGATGCCGAGGGAGGCCAGGTCGCCGGTGCGGACGAGGGCGGCGGCGCGGTAGCCGTCGCAGTGGGTCATGCTGCCGGTGAGCCCCTCGGGCCAGAGCGGGGCGCCGCGCTCGCCGGTGAGGACGGGCGCGGGAGGTACGCCCAGCTTCTCCATGGCGTGCCGCGCGCAGACGCGTACGGAGGCGAACTCGCGGCGGCGCTTGGCCACCGCGCGGGCCACCAACGGCCGCTCCTCGGGGTGGAGCGCGGTGTCCGTGTCCTCCGGTTCGCCGAACGCCTCCACGGCCACCACGGACTCGGGAAGCAGTTCCTCGATCACCGGACCGGACCTCCAGGGGCAGGGGGCGCAACGCGGATTTCACCCCAGCACATCCGCCCCCACCGGGCAAGACCGGACCGGCGCGCGAGGCCGCGCCGGGGGCGGCCGATCCGTAACACGCGCGTTGCACGCGCACACCGCCGAAGGCCGTATGATCGCCCCAACATCAGCGCCCAACCTCCCCTTTTCCAGGGCGTTTTGGTGACCCTTCCTCCTCCCTGCCCGGGCACGGGCCGCTGAGTCGTGCCCGAAAACCCCGAAAGGCGGCCCGCATGGTCTCTCGCGTACGCGTATGGCTCAACCGCACGTACGCGGAGAACGTGTTCTTCATGGATCAGCTGCGCAGAAACCCGAGCGACCGCGCGGTGGAGATCCACGCCACGCACGGCGACCCGGACTCGCCCGTGCTGGCCGCCGCCGACACCGCCGATCTGGAGCCGGAGGGGCTGTCCCCGGCCGCGTACGTCGAGTTCGCGCTCGACCAGTGCGCGCGGCGCGGCATCGACGTGTTCGTGCCCCGGCTGCACCAGTCGGCGATCGTCGCGCACCGCGCGGAGTTCGAGGCGGCGGGCACCGCGCTGCTCGCGCCGACGCCGGAGGCGGTGGCCGTCTTCGAGGACAAGGCGACGGCGTACGAGGCGGTCACGTCGGTGGGCGTCGCGGTGCCGCCGTGGTGGCGGGTGCGCACGGCCGACGAACTCGTGGCGGCCGTCGACGAGTTGGAGGAGGCCGGGCACAAGGCGTGCTTCAAGCCTGCGGCCGGTGCGGGCGGGGTCGGCTTCCGGGTGATCACGCGGTCGCCCTTCTCGCTCACCAATCTCAGCGGCTTCCCCGGGCCGTACGTTCAGCTGGACCTGGTGACCGAGGCGCTGCGGCGGGCCGAGGAGCCGGTGGACTGGCTGGTGATGCCGAGGCTGGAGCAGCCGGAGGTGTCGGTGGACTGCCTGACCGGCACGGACAACCGGCTCCGGCTGTCGATCGGCCGCACCAAGAACGGCAGGCGGCGCGGGTTCACGCTGGACGAGCGCTGGCTGGAGCCCGCCCGGCTGATCGCGGAGGGCTTCGGGCTGCACCATCTGTCCAACATCCAGTTCCGGATGTTCGGCGACCTTCCGGTGCTGCTCGACGTGAACACGCGCGCGGCGGGCGGACTGCACCAGCTGGCGCTGTGCGGGGTCAACGCCCCTTGGGCCGCTGTGCAGTTGGCGCTGGGTGAGGACCCGGGCGTGATCGAGCCGCCGTTCCTGGGCCAGGACTACACGACGGTGTCCGGGCCGCGTCCGCTGCGCCCGGTGTCGGTGCCCCGGCAGCGCACGGAGGAGACGGAGGTGCTGCTGCCCGCAGTACCGGCACCCGCCGAGCAGACGACGGCCCGCGCCGAGGCGCTGCCGCTCCTCTGAGCCCCGGCCCCCTCCCGGAGGTCTCTTGGTATGGGCCAATTCGGTTCAATGGCTTGACAGTTGAATTGGTCCATACCACTTTGGACGACGCACCTCGTTCGCACTCTGTGCACTCCCGGACACCTCCATCCCCACAGGGAGATCGCGTGCGTCATCCATTCGGGCGTCCCAGACGCCGGCTTCTCGCCCTGCTCGGTTCCGCCGCTCTCGCGCTCGGCGGGGCCATCGCCCTGCCGGGCACCGCCCAGGCGGCCAACATCCTCACCAACCCCGGCTTCGAGTCGGGGAGTCTGTCGCCGTGGACCTGTACGGGCAACCTCGGCTCGGTCGTCTCCTCCCCCGTGCACGGCGGCTCCCGGGCCCTCCAGGGCGCGGCGAGCGACAGCGACAACGCCCAGTGCAGCCAGACGGTCGCGGTCCAGCCGAACACGACGTACTCGCTGAGCGGCTGGGTCCGCGGCTCGTACGTCTATCTCGGCGTCGACGGCGGCGCCTCCACCTGGACCACCTCGCCGTCGGCGTACAGCCAGCTCAGTCTCTCCTTCACCACGGGTGCCTCGCAGACCAGCGCCAAGATCTATGTGCACGGCTGGTACGCACAGGGCACCTACTGGGCCGACGACATCAGCCTGGACGGCCCGGGCGGCGGAGGCGGCGGTGACACCCAGGCGCCGAGCGCGCCCAGCGGGCTCGCCTCGACCGGCAAGTCCTCCTCCAGCGTGTCGCTGAAGTGGAACACCGCCACCGACAACGTGGGCGTGACGGCGTACGACATCTACAGCGGGTCCAGCCAACTGCTCAGCGTGGCAGGCACGTCGGCCACCGTCAGCGGTCTCTCGCCGAGCACGTCGTACACCTTCACCGTGAAGGCGCGGGACGCGGCCGGGAACGTCTCCGGGGCGTCCAACTCCGTGACGGTGACGACGGACGCGGGCGGCGGAGGCGGCACCGGCTTCAAGCAGGCGGCGCCGTACCTCTACGAGGGCTGGGGCGATCCGCCGAACCCGCAGACCGTGATGAGCGCGACCGGGATCAAGTGGTTCACGATGGCGTTCGTGCTGGACTCCGGCGGCTGCAACCCCTCCTGGGACGGCAGCAGGCCGCTGACCGGCGGCGCCGACCAGACCGCGATCAACCAGATCCGCTCGGCGGGCGGTGACGTCGTACCGTCCGTCGGCGGCTGGCAGGGCAGCAAGCTCGGCGCCAACTGCTCCTCGGCGAGCGCGCTCGCGGGCGCCCTCCAGAAGGTGATCGACGCCTACGGCCTCAAGGCGATCGACATGGACGTCGAGAACACGGACGAGTTCGAGAACGAGGCCGTGCAGGCGAAGATCCTGACCGCGCTGAAGACGGTCAAGGCCAACAACCCTGGCCTGAAGACCATCGTCACCTTCGGCACCTCGACCACCGGCCCGACCTACTACGGCAACCGGCTGATCGAGCAGGCGCAGTCGCTCAACGCCAACATCGACGTGTTCACCATCATGCCGTTCGACTTCGGCGGCGGCTCGGACATGTACGGCAACACCGTGAACGCGGCCGAGGGCCTGAAGAACAAGCTCAAGTCCACGTTCGGCTGGGACGACGCCACCGCGTACTCCCACCTCGGCATCTCCGGCATGAACGGCCTGTCCGACCAGCAGGAGAACACAACTCCCGCCATCTGGCAGCAGATTCGCGATTGGTCCAACTCCCACCACATCGCCCGCCTCGCCTACTGGGCGGTCAACCGCGACCGCTCCTGCCCCGGCGGCGGCGTGGTGAGCAACTGCTCCGGCATCAGCCAGAGCACATGGCAGTTCACGTCGATCACGGCCGGTTTCACCGGCTGAGGTCACGTCGCACACGGCGGAGGGCCGCTCGGCGGAGCGGCCCTCCGTTCAGCTCAGATACGCCAACTCCGGGTGCGCGGCGGTGTATCCGTCGAGGAGACGGCGCGCGACGTTCACCGAGTCGACCAGGGGGTGCAGGGCGAACGCCTTGACCGCGCTTGCCCGTGAGCCGGAGCCGGCGGCGGCAAGGACCTCCCGTTCGACGGCCTTGACCGCGCAGACCAGGCCGGTGGCGTGGCCGGGCAGGGGGGTGGTGGTGAGGGGGTGGGCGCCGTCGGCGTCCACGAGGCAGGGGACTTCGATCACCGCGTCCGCGTCCAGTGCCGAAAGGGTGGTGCGGTTGCGGACGTTGAGGATCAGGGTCGTGCGTTCGTCGCGGGCGATGGCCCGCATGAGGGCGAGGGCGACCTGTTCGTAGCCGCCGGACAGGTCCTCCTCCTCGCGTTCGCCCGCCCCGGCACTCTCACGGTTCTCCGCCATGTACGTCGCCTCGCGTTCGGCGCGGGTGCGGTCCCAGGCGGCGAGGGCGGAGACGCCGGGGTCCTGGGCTTCGGCGTAGAAGCGGGCCTGCTGTTCGCTGAGGAAGGCGCCGCGCGTCAACTCGGCTTCCTGGTAGGCGCGTACGGTCTCGCGGTTGAAGTAGTAGTAGTGCAGGTACTCGTTGGGGATCGCGCCGAGGGACTGAAGCCAGTCGGTGCCGAAGAGGCGGCCCTCCTCGAAGGAGCCGAGCAGCGCCGGGTCGGCGAGCAGGCGCGGGAGTTCGTCGCGTCCGGCGACGCGCAACGCCCGTACCCAGCCGAGGTGGTTGAGGCCGACGTAGTCCACGAACGCCTCGTGCGGGTCGGCGCCGAGGACGCGGGCGATACGGCGGCCGAGGCCGACCGGGGAGTCACAGATGCCGATGACGCGGTCGCCCAGATGGCGGGACATGGCCTCGGTGACGAGCCCGGCCGGGTTGGTGAAGTTGATGACCCAGGCGTCCGGCGCGAGCCGGGCCACACGGCGGGCGATGTCCACCGCGACGGGCACCGTCCGCAGCCCGTACGCGATCCCCCCGGCCCCGACCGTCTCCTGCCCGAGCACCCCCTCGGCCAGCGCGACCCGCTCGTCCTCCGCGCGCCCCCGCAGTCCCCCGACCCGGATCGCGGAGAACACGAAGTCGGCCCCGCGCAGCGCCTCGTCGAGATCGGTGGTGGCCGTGACACGCGGCGCGTCCGCCTTCCCCGCCGCCTGCTCCCCCAGCACCCGGGCGACGGCCCGCAGCCGCGCGGCGTCCGTGTCGTACAGCACGACGTCGGTGACCCGCCCCGCACCACGGTCGCCGAGCAGCGCGCCGTACACGAGGGGCACGCGGAATCCGCCGCCGCCCAGAATCGTCAGCCTCACGTCCGTACCCTTCCCGCACCGCCGCCCCGCGTCCGGCGCCGTCCCGCGATCATGACACGGCCGAGGCACCCGCCAACGGCCGATCCGGGCAAACCCGTACCCGTCGGCGCGAAGGACCAGTACCGTCCGGCGGGTGACGATCAGACGACATGCTCTCCTCATCGGGGTCGGCGAGACCCCGAAGGCCGCGGGGCGGTTCGACGCCCTCACGGAGGTGGTGACGAAGGATCTCGAGGCGCTCGCCACGCAGTTGGCCGCCTCCGGCTACGAGGTCTCCCGGCTCGATCCGGCCGAGGGCCCGGTGGACAAGGGCGACATCACCACCGCCCTGGAGACGGCCGCCGCGCGGGACTGCGACCTGCTGCTGATCCACTTCACCGGGCACGGCGTACGCCTGGACGGCCGGGACTACCTGGTCCCGGGCGACGCCCTCGCCCCCGCCCCCGGCACCGCGTGGACGGCGGGGCAGCGAGGTTCGCTGCTGGAACTGGACATCACCGGATTCCTGCGCGGCTGCCGCGCCCCCTCGGTCGTGCTGACCGTGGACGCCTGCCGGGACGCCCAGGACTCCGGGGACGGAGACGCCTTCGGCGCGGCCACCCTGCACGCCCCGTCCGAGCGGCTGGCCCTGTTCGTCGGCTGCGGCCGCGGCCAGCGCTGCCACTACGGCCCCGACGGGAGCCACTTCTCGCAGGCCCTCGCCGAGGCACTGGACCCGCTCACCCCGGAGCGGACGCTGGAGGCGGTCGTCCACAAGGCCAAGGCCCGCACCGAGGAGCTGGCCCGGCGTCACGACGACCGCGAGCAGCGGCCGGTGCTGAGCGTGGCCCCCGCCGACGAGGCGCTGTCGTCGTTCCCGGAACCGTGCGCGGGCACGGACGTGCCGCTGCGCTGGCGCGAGGCCGTCCGCAAGGCGGGCATCTGGGCGGCGCGGGAGGACGAACCCGGACCCGACGCGGCGATGCGCCGGCGGATCTCGGAATTCGCGCACCGCTGCGCGGTGTCCGTGCTGCGCGACCGGCGCCGCTTCGACGACCCCTGGCAGGACCCGGGCCTGCCCGAGCGCGTGCTGCGCCGGGTGCTGCCGGTCCTGCTCCGGGGCAGCCCGGAACGCTCTCCGGTGGAGACCGGGCTGCTGGCCGGGCTGCCGCTGCTGCGCGAGGCGATGTGGGCCCGCAAGCTCAGCCGGCTCGCCGAGGCCGACCCCTTCGACCTGGACGCCGTGGCGGACCCGGAGCGGCCCCCGACCGGGATGCGCACCGAGCTGCGCTACGTGCACGAGAGCCACCCGCAGCTGCTGCGCAAGGCACGCGGCCACCTCAGGCGCGGGGAGGAGGCGGAGTATCACGCCCTCGCGGCGTGGCTGGCGCATCGCTGGGTGGCCGAACAGCTCGCGGAGAAGCCCGACCCGGGCTGCCTGGAGCTGGCGCGCGATCTGGCCCGGGCCCTGCTCGGTCCGGACAAGGAGCACCGGGTGGACGACATCGCCACGGTGCTCGTGGGCGCGGTGCGTTTCCTCGCCGACGAACCGGTGAATCTGGACGTCCACGACCTCTACCTGCGCAACGCCCCCACCGCCCTCCCCACCACCGACGGCCTGCTTCCCGTCCACTGGTGGAGCGTGCTGGGAGCGGTACGGCTCGCCGGGCTGCTCGCGGCCGACCCGCGCCTCTTCCCCGACGTGCTGGCCGAGCACGTGGGGGTCACGGACCCGGTGGTGCCCGCCGCCGTGGTGGAGACCCTGCAGCAGAGCCTGGAGTGGGCCCGCGAGGGCGACGGCCTGCACCTCAACATGGCGTGCCCGCACCCGGCCCTGTACGAGAGCCTGCTGGACGTCACCCGGCGCGCCGACGGGGTGCTGCGGGCGGTGACCGCCGAGCGGCGGCTCGGGCAGGGCGACCTGATGGCCGCGCTGCCGGCCCGGATCACCTCCCGCGAGCTGCTGGCGGCCCGGCCGCCGGACTCGGAGGACCGCGCCTTCAGCGTGCCGCTGCTGCGCTTCACGCTGGCGCAGGACGAGATCCGCGAACTGCTGATGGGCCACCAGCTCTACGGCGACCGCGCCCTCGCCGTCCGCGAGCTGTACCAGAACGCCGCCGACGCCTGCCGCTACCGCGCGATGCGCTGGGACTACCTGAAGCGGTTCAAGGACTTCCCCATCGCCTGGTCCGGGGAGATCAGGATCACCCAGGGCCGGGAGACGGGCCCGGACGGGCGTCCGGGGCGCGCGTACATCGAGTGCCGGGACAACGGGGTCGGCATGAGCCGGGCCCTGCTGGAGCAGACGTTCAGCCGGGCCGGGCGCCGCTTCTCGCAGACCCGGCCGTTCCGGCGCGAGCAGGCGGAGTGGCTGATCAGGGACAAGTCCCTCCAGCTGTACCCGTACAGCCGGTTCGGGATCGGCGTGCTCAGCTACTTCATGATCTCCGACGAGGTGTCGCTGGTGACCCGAGAGGTCGGGCCGGACGGCGCGATCGCTCCGCAGGCCCTGGCGGTGGACATCTCCAGCAGCAGCGGCCTGTTCAACATCCGCCCCTACGAGCGTCCGGACGATCCCCTGCACGAGGGCGGCACCCGGGTCCGGCTGATGCTCAGCGAGCCCGAGGAGGGGCAGGAGCCGGTCTCGGTCACGGACGTCCTCGAACAGCAGGTCCGGCTCAGCGAGCACCGGCTGCTCCTGCGGGAGGAGGGACGCGAACACGTCGAGCGGAAGGCGGGCCGGCTGTACCACCGTGACGGCGGTCCGAAGGAACGGATGGCCAGGCCCCGCGAGGCCGGTGGCTCGGTCTGGTGGGTCCGTGGCGACGGAATGCTGCTCGCCGACGGCATCGTCAGCTCGCGGACGCCGTTCGGGTACGTCGTGAACCTCTCGGGAGCCCAGGCGCCCAAGCTCAGCGTCGACCGCAACAGCCTGCTGGAGTGGAACGAGGAGTGGACGGAGGAACGGCTCCTCGAAGCGGCCGAGGCCCTGCCGGGCTGGGACGGTCTCGACCTCGACTGGCTGTGGCGCCTTGAGAACAGCGACGGTGCGCTCGCCGCGGGCATCGCGGAACGCCTCGCCGGGCGCGGACTGACCCTGCCCGTGTACCGCGTGGACACGTACGCGCGGCCGGACGTCAACCTCGACGAGGTGGGCTGGTTCCCCGACGACCGGCGGCTCCTGCCGTCCGGTCCCGGCGAGATCGGCGGCTCCAGGAGGTGGTTCGCCGAACCCTGGCGGCGCGCCGTCCTGTGTGACCAGGGCGTCATGTCCGGCGCCAAGGAAGACGGTTGCGCCCTGCCCAGGGACGTCAGCGGCCATCCCGTACCCGGCCCCGGCGACAACGCCCTGCTGGACAACGCCACTGCCGGGACCAGCGATCTGGTCCACCACGCCGCGCAGACCGGTCGGACCGTGGCCGGCCTGCTGCGCCGCGCCCGCCGGTTCGCGCTGCTCGGCACGGGCCTGCGGATCCCCGCGGTCGCGGCGGCGGCCACACCGGAGCTGGACTTCGTCCCCGACGACCTGGACCTGCCCCTGGTGTCGTGGATGACGGACTGGTCCGAGCCGGCGCGGGCCCGGCGGCAGCCGGCCGTGGGCGGGCTGATCTCCATCTCGGCCTACACCGGCATGAGCCTGGGAATGTTGCTGGATCGCTGCCGTCGCTACGCGCCCCTGGGACTCACCCCGCCGCCCGTCCCCGCGCACTGCCTGGAGCACCGGGCCTCGGCCAGGGACGCCGAGCTGCTGTCCGGGTGGGCGGAGAACCGGCGCCACTACTCCAACGACGGTCTGCCCCGGGAGGTGCTCCCGGTCCATGTGGCGCGCCTTGCCGAGCAGTTGGGTACGAGCGGTGCGGACGTCCTGGCCGCGCTCCGGGAACGCGAGCGCTTCGGCTATCTGCTCCCCTCCGAAGAGGATCTGTTGCCGGCGGCGCCGACGGACACGCAGTGGAACCTGTTCCGCAGCTTCGTCGCGGAGGCGGGCGGGGAAGGCGACCGGAGTCTGCAGTCCGTGCTGGCCCTGGCCGCCCGGCACGAGATCCCGGTGGACGAGGTGCTGCGGTCCGTCGACGGGCTCGCCGGTCCGCGGACCACCCCCTGGCTGCCCGAGGTGCCCGCCGGGCTGCCCGCGCTCGCCCGGGCCGACCTGAAGCTGCTCACCACGGACAACGGCAGCGGCGAGGTGCTGCCCTACCGGTCGGTCCCGCTGGACCTGCTGGCGCTGTGCTACGCGCCGGGCGGGAAGTTCCCCGGGCACGGCTCGGACCTCGACTTCGAGCCCTGGGACGCGTTCGCCGCCCGGGTGCGGCGGCTGGAGCGCTTCGGCATGAAGGTGCCCGGGGACCTGGAGCCGCTGCGGCGCTGGATCGACCTGTCGCCGCGTGACCGCATGGCCCTGCTCATCGGCAGCCTCGATCCCACCGTGCCGTGGACCGCGGCCACCCTGGTCTGCACGGCGGGCGAACTGGGGGAGTCCCTGGCGGAGAGCCGGGACCGGCTCGCGGCCCACGCGTCCTGGGTCGGCAAGGAGGTGCCCCGGCTGCCGGACGAGGCCATGGCGTTCAAGCCTTCCGAAGCCGACTCCGAGCTGCTGACCGAGGTCCACGACCTCGATGTCGGCACCTGTGTCCGGGCCGACTGGGCGACGATCACCCCGCTGGCCCTGGCCCGGTACGCCGACGGCGCCGCTCTCTCGATCCCGCAGGCGCTGGAACGGCTCGCGCCGTACCGGCTGCTCGGCGCCCCGGTCCCCGAACTCACGGCGGAGCAGGCGGAGCGCGCCCGCGACGTCAAGCCCGACCAGTTCGACGTGCTGGCGCTGTCGGAGGACATGGACGGGAAGAATCCGCCCAAGTTCGTCTTCTCCGCGCTGGACCTGGTCGCGGTCGCCGCCCGGGGCGGCCGCCCGGTCCGCGAGGTGTACGAACGGCTGCGGTGCTACGAACCGTTCGGCGTGGTCGTCGAGGCGGACGGAGCGCCGGACGTGCTGCCCCTGTGGCAGGACATGGTGCTGCTGAGCGAAGGGCTGAACGGACGGGGGCCCGCGCTGTCGGGCAGCCCCACGCCCGAGCTGATCGCCGACCTGGCGCGCGAGCTCGACACCGACGAGGCGTGGGTGGGGGAACGACTGCGGACGTACGCCCCGTTGTTCGGGCTGTACGGGGAGCCGGGGACCTCGCCGGAGGCACCGGACCCGACAGCGGCCGCACCCGCTACCGCAGCCGGGGCACCCGACGCCATCGCAGAACAGGAGCCCGTCGCATGACGACCCCCGAGCACGACCTCGATCTCACGTACAGGAAAACCGACTGCGGGACGCGCGGCGAGGCCGAGTTCACCCTCGGCGCGGACCCCCACCGGGTGACGGTGCGAGGCCGGTGCCCGCGCTGCGCGGGGGAGACCGGCACGGACTTCCCCAGGGGCGTGGCGGGCACCAAGGGGTGGCGGTTCTGGGCGAAGGAGGAGACTCCCTCCCCGGCCGGGCGGTCCGCGGTGGTGGCCGCCGAAGTGCTGTACTGCGAGTGCGGGTTCGCGCACGACGGTCTGCCGGAGACCACCGGGTTCGAGGGCTGCGGCGCCTACTGGCGGATCGGTCCGGGTACGGGCGGCACGCCGTGAGCGCCGGGACGGACCGCCGGTGGGCGGAGCTGGCCCGGGAGCTGGAGTTCAGCCAGCTCGACGTGTTGCGCAAGCAGGCCGAGGGATGGCGCAACGGGCTGCTGGGTCTGACCGCCCTGGTCGCGGTGGTCACCGCGGTGAAGGGCCGGGACGATCTGTCCGCCCTCGAGGCGCCCTGGCGCACCGTGGCGGTGTCGCTCCTGGGCGGCGCCTTCGTGCTGCTCCTCGTGGGCTCGCTCTTCGCGGTGCGGGCCTCCTTCGGCAAGCCGGGGCAGCGGATCACGCTCGGCGGGCAGGCGCTGCGGGCGTGGACGCTGCGGGAGATCGCCGAGGTCCGGCGGGCCGTGTACGTGAGCGCGTTCGGCCTCGCGGGCGGAGTGCTCCTGGTCGCTCTCGCGCTGGGCACCGCGTGGACCCACACCGAGGAACCGGCCGCCGACCAGGTCAAGGTGTCCACCCCCACCGGCACGCTGTGCGGGGAGCTGGTGGCATACGTGCCGTCCGGGGTGACCCTGCTGCGCGACGCGGGGCACGGCGAGCGGACGGTGACCGTGCGCGCCGCCGACATCCGGAAGATCACCCCGGCCACCTCCTGCTGACCCGCTCGCCCACCGGCCCGCGCCGCCTCGGGGGCGCGGGCCGGTGTTCTGCACCGGTACGCGGCTTCGGCGCCTGAACTCCCTTGCCGCGCAAGCACATTGTTTGCTTCAACCCTTGACGCCCGCAGAGCCGCGGAGCACATTGGCCGCATCTTGAGAGCGCTCTCAAGCGCACCCGCAGCACTTTCTCCCCGTACCCGGAAGGCACCCCATGAGCGAAACCTCCGGTATACCGCGCGCGGTCGGCAGACGCAGGCACTCGGTCCGCCGGGCCCTCGTCGCGGCCCTCGGCACGCTGGGCCTCGCGGCCGTGGCGGCCGCGACGGGCGTCGCCCCCGCCGACGCCTCCGCGCCCGCACCCTCCGCCGGCTGGAGCCAGGTGTTCCTGGACGACTTCGACGGCGCGGCCGGTTCCGGCGTCAACACCTCGAACTGGCAGTACTCCACCGGGACTTCGTACCCGGGTGGTGCGGCCAACTGGGGCACCGGCGAGGTCGAGACGATGACCTCCAGCACCAGCAACGTCGCGCTGGACGGCAACGGCAATCTGCTGATCACCCCGCGCCGGGACGGCTCCGGCAACTGGACCTCGGGCCGTATCGAGACCAGGCGGACCGACTTCCAGCCTCCGGCGGGCGGCAAGCTGCGGATGCAGGCGCGCATCCAGCTGCCCAACGTCACAGGCGCGGCCGCCAAGGGTTACTGGCCCGCGTTCTGGGCGCTCGGCGCGCCGTTCCGGGGCAACTACTGGAACTGGCCGGGCGTCGGCGAGCTGGACATCATGGAGAACGTCCAGGGCCTGAACACCGACTGGTCCACCGTGCACTGCGGCACCAACCCGGGCGGCCCGTGCAACGAGACCACCGGCATCGGCGGCTCGACCTCCTGCACCGGCAGCACGTGTCAGGCGGGCTTCCACACCTACGCGATGGAGTGGGACCGCTCCACCAGCCCCGAGGAGATCCGCTTCTACCTCGACGGCGTCAACTTCCACACCGTCAGGGCGAACCAGGTCGACGCGACCACGTGGGCCAACGCCACCAACCACGGCTACTTCGTCATCCTCAACGTGGCGATGGGCGGCGGCTTCCCGGGCGCCTTCGGCGGCGGCCCCGACGGCGGCACCGAGCCGGGGCACCCGATGACCGTGGACTACGTCCAGGTCCTCCAGTCCGGCGGCGGCACCACTCCCCCGCCCTCCGGCGGCGGCCGTGACGCCTACGGCACCATCCAGGCCGAGTCCTACGACAGCCAGTCCGGCACGACCACCGAGTCCACCACGGACACCGGCGGCGGCCAGGACCTCGGCTACGTCTCGAACGGCGACTGGGCCCTCTACAAGGGCGTCGACTTCGGCTCGACCCCGGCCACCCAGTTCAAGGCCCGGGTCGCGAGCGGCGCCGCCGACGGCGTCAGCGGCCTGGTCGAGGTCCGCCTCGACAGCCGCGCCAACGCCCCGATCGGCAGCTTCGCCGTCGGCAACACCGGCGGCTGGCAGACCTGGCGCACGGTCCCGGCCAACATCTCCTCGGTGACCGGCAAGCACGACGTCTACCTCACCTTCACGAGCGGCCAGCCGGCGGACTTCGTGAACGTGAACTGGTTCGGCTTCGGTCACTGACCGGGGGTCACGGTCCCACGGGTGCCGCCGGGAGGAGTTTCCTCACGGCGGCACCCGTGCGTGTGCGCACCCGCCTCAGCACCCGTGCGTACGCGCACCCGCCTCAGCGCAGCTCCGCCCGGAACGCCACCGGCGTCTGCCCCGTGTGCAGGTGGAAGAACTTGGAGAAGTTGGCGGCGTCGGGGAAGCCGACGGCGGCGCCGACGCGGCCGATGGGCATCTCCGTGTGGGCGAGGAGGCGTTTGGCCTCCAGGATGACGCGGCGGTCGATGAAGCCCTTGGGCGTCTGGCCGGTGGCGGCGCGGACGGCGCGGACCAGGGTGCGGCGGGAGTAGCCGAGGGCGTCGGCGTAGGCGTTGACGCTGTGGTTGGTGGGGAAGCCCTTCTCGACCGCGTCGCGGAAGAGGCTGAACGTGGTGTCGGCCTGGCGGCGGGAGGCCTCGGCGGAGCTGGCCGCGAGGTGGGCGAGGCGGAGCAGGAACGCCGTCAGGCTGTGCCGCAGGACCGCGGTGTGGAGGCTGAGCGGGAGGGTGGTGGTGTCCTCGTACTCGCGGCACAGCTGGTCCAGGGACGCCTGGAGGGCGGCGAGCCGGTCGGGTTCGGGGTGCAGCAGCGGCGGCAGGTCGTAGCGGTAGAGGTTGGTCGCCTCGACGGTGGAGCGGGGCAGGAAGCCGGGCTGCATGGTGAGGACCGTGCCCCGGTACTCACTGGTGCGGTCGAAGCGGTGGATCTGGCCGGGGCGGATCCACAGGAGGTCGCCGGGCCCCGCCTCGTACTCGGCGAAGTCGATCATGTGCCGTACGGGGCCCCCGGTGAAGAGCATGACCACGTGGAAGTCGATGCGGTGGACGCGGTCGAGCGGCGCGTCGGCGTGCCAGGTGTGGTCGGTGCCCATCGCCCCGACCTGCATCCCGACGCCGCCCACCGCCAGCTCGGTCGGGAAGGGGAAGGTCGCGATGCCCTCGCCGTGCCCGCCCTGACCAGCGACTTGAGTCGTTCTGTCCGCCATGTTCTTTTCGCGCCGCCCCTCTCACGCGTTCGATGTCCCAGATTCACCACAGGCTGACACACCCCGACCTTTCCGCGAAAAAGTCAGACTTTTAAGTTTGAACGCGTTTGATCAGTAACCAGGCTTCGAACGAGGACTTCTTGAAGATGAGCACGCAGACACCCGAGAGCTTCGAGTGGACCGATCTCGACCGTCGCGCCGTCGACACGGCCCGGCTTCTCGCGGCCGACGCCGTGCAGAAGGTCGGCAACGGCCACCCCGGCACCGCGATGAGCCTCGCGCCTGCCGCGTACACGATCTTTCAGAAGGTGATGAAGCACGACCCGGCGGACCCGGAGTGGACCGGCCGTGACCGCTTCGTGCTGTCCCCCGGCCACACCTCGCTGACGCTCTACACCCAGCTCTTCCTCGCGGGCTACGAGCTGGAGCTGGACGACCTCAAGGCGTTCCGCACCCAGGGCTCGAAGACGCCCGGCCACCCGGAGTACGGGCACACGGCCGGTGTGGAGACGACGACCGGACCGCTCGGCCAGGGCGCCGCCAACGCGGTGGGCATGGCCATGGCCGCCCGCTACGAGCGCGGTCTGTTCGACCCCGAGGCCCCCGCGGGCACCTCCCCCTTCGACCACACCATCTGGGCGATCGTCTCCGACGGCGACCTGGAGGAGGGCGTCTCCGCCGAGGCGTCCTCGCTCGCCGGCCACCAGAAGCTCGGCAACCTGGTCTTCCTCTACGACGACAACCACATCTCGATCGAGGGCGACACCGAGACCGCCTTCTCCGAGGACGTTCTCAAGCGGTACGAGGCCTACGGCTGGCACACCCAGCGCATCGAGCCCACCGCCGAGGGCGACGTGGACGTCCCCGCGCTGCACGCGGCCCTCGCCGCCGCCAAGGCCGAGACCGGGCGCCCCTCCATCATCGCGATGCGCACGATCATCGCCTGGCCCGCCCCGACCGCCCAGAACACCGAGGCCTCCCACGGCTCCGCCCTCGGCGCCGAGGAGATCGCGGCCACCAAGCGCGTCCTCGGCTTCGACCCGGAGCAGTCCTTCGAGGTCTCCGACGAGGTGCTGCGCCACTCCCGTCGCGCCCTGGACCGGGGTGCCGAGGCGCACGCCGCCTGGGACAAGAAGATCGCCGAGTGGCGCACCGCCCAGCCCGAGCGCGCCGAGCTGTTCGACCGCGTCTCCAAGGGCGAGCTGCCCGAGGGCTGGCAGGACGCCCTGCCGGTCTTCGAGGAGGGCACCTCGGTCGCCACCCGCGCCGCCTCCGGCAAGGTCCTCCAGGCCCTCGGCCCGGTCCTGCCCGAGCTGTGGGGCGGCTCCGCCGACCTCGCGGGCTCGAACAACACCACGATCGACGCGAGCAGCTCCTTCCTGCCGGAGGGCAACCCGCTGCCCGAGGCGAACCCGTACGGCCGTACCGTCCACTTCGGTATCCGCGAGTTCTCCATGGCCGCCGAGATGAACGGCATCGCCCTGCACGGCAACACGCGCATCTACGGCGGCACCTTCCTGGTGTTCTCCGACTACATGCGCAACGCCGTCCGCATGTCGGCCCTGATGCAGCTGCCGGTGACGTACGTCTGGACGCACGACTCCATCGGTCTCGGCGAGGACGGCCCGACCCACCAGCCGGTCGAGCACCTGGCCTCGCTGCGCGCGATCCCGGGCCTCAACATCGTCCGCCCGGCGGACGCCAACGAGACCGCCATCGCCTGGGCCGAGATCCTGAAGAGGCACGCCACCGACCCGGCCCCGCACGGACTCGCGCTCACCCGCCAGGGTGTCCCGACGTACGCTCCGAACGAGGACGCGGCCAAGGGCGGCTATGTCCTCGCCGACTCCTCGACCGAGGTCCCGGAGGTGATCATCATCGCGACCGGCTCCGAGGTCCACCTCGCCGTGGCCGCCCGTGAGGCCCTGGAGGCCGAGGGCATCGGTACGCGCGTGGTGTCCATGCCGTCCGTGGAGTGGTTCGAGCAGCAGGACCGCGCCTACCGCGAGAGCGTCCTGCCGCCCGCCGTCAAGGCGCGCGTCGCCGTCGAGGCCGGCATCGGCCTGACCTGGTACCGCTATGTGGGTGACGCGGGCCGCATCATCTCCCTGGAGCACTTCGGCGCCTCCGCCGACGCCAAGACCCTGTTCGCCGAGTACGGCTTCACCCCCGAGAACGTCGCCGCCGTGGCCCGCGAATCGCTGGCCGCCGCGCGCGCCTGATCCACGCGACAAAGAAAGAATGAGCACTGTGACCGAAGCAATCAGCACCCCCGGTTCCCTCAAGCGCCTCGCCGACGAGGGCGTCTCGGTCTGGCTGGACGACCTGTCGCGCAAGCGGATCACCTCGGGCAGCCTCGCCGAGCTGGTGACGGACGGCGGCGTCGTCGGCGTCACCACCAACCCCTCCATCTTCCAGGCCGCCATCGGCTCGGGCGAGGGTTACGAGGAGCAGCTGACCGACCTGGCCGTGCGCGGCCTGACCGTCGACGAGGCCGTCCGCATGATGACGACCGCCGACGTGCGCGACGCCTCCGACATCCTGCGCGGCGTGTACGACGCCACCGAGGGCCGCGACGGCCGGGTCTCCATCGAGGTCGACCCCCGTCTGGCCCACAACACCGTCGCCACCGTGGCCGAGGCCAAGCAGCTGAACTGGCTGGTCGACCGCCCCAACGTGATGATCAAGATCCCGGCCACCAAGGCGGGTCTGCCGGCCATCACCGAGGTCATCGGCCTGGGCATCAGCGTCAACGTGACCCTGATCTTCTCCCTGGAGCGCTACCGCGAGGTCATGGCCGCCTACCTGGCCGGCCTGGAGAAGGCCGCCGAGCGCGGCATCGACCTCTCCACCATCCACTCGGTGGCGTCCTTCTTCGTGTCCCGCGTGGACTCCGAGATCGACAAGCGCCTGACCGCCCTCGGCACCGACGAGGCCCTGGCGCTGAAGGGCCGCGCGGCCCTCGCCAACGCCCGTCTGGCCTACGAGGCGTACGAGGAAGTCTTCTCCTCCGACCGCTGGCAGGCCCTTGCCGCCGCGGGTGCCAACAAGCAGCGTCCGCTGTGGGCCTCCACCGGTGTGAAGGACCCGGCGTACAAGGACACCCTGTACGTGGACGAGCTGGTCGCCCCCGGCACCGTCAACACCATGCCCGAGGGCACGCTCAAGGCCACCGCCGACCACGGCGACATCACCGGTGACACGGTGACCGGCCGCTACGAGCAGGCCCGCGCCGACCTCGCCGCCGTGGAGAAGCTGGGCATCTCCTACGACGAGGTCGTCCAGCAGCTCGAGGACGAGGCCGTCGCCAAGTTCGAGGCCGCCTGGATCGAGCTGCTGGACGCCGTGACCGAGTCCCTGAAGAGCAAGGGAGTGGACGCGTAATGGCAAGCAAGCCAGCCGGGGCCAAGGCGGCCCCCGCCGAGACGGAGGCCACGCCGGCCTCCGCCGAGGCCGAGCCCAAGACGCGCGCCAAGGCCGAGGAGCGGCCCGCCGCCGCCCGCGCGGCCGAGCAGGTGCGTGTCCCGGTGGCCCCGGCCGCCGACTGGGACAACCCGCTGCGCGACGCCCGCGACCGCCGACTGCCCCGCATCGCGGGGCCGTCGGGCCTGGTCATCTTCGGTGTCACCGGTGACCTGTCCCGCAAGAAGCTGATGCCGGCCGTCTACGACCTGGCCAACCGCGGCCTGCTGCCGCCGGGCTTCTCCCTGGTGGGCTTCGCCCGCCGCGACTGGGAGGACCAGGACTTCGCGCAGGTCGTCCACGACGCGGTCAAGGAGCACGCGCGCACGCCGTTCCGCGAGGAGGTGTGGCAGCAGCTCGCCGAGGGGATGCGCTTCATCCCCGGTGACTTCGACGACGACACCGCCTTCGAGCAGCTGAAGGACGCCGTCGACGAGCTGGACGCCTCCCGGGGCACCGGCGGCAACTTCGCGTACTACCTCTCGGTGCCGCCGAAGTTCTTCCCCAAGGTCGTCCAGCAGCTCAAGAAGCACGGCCTGGCCGACGCCCCCGAGGGCTCCTGGCGCCGCGCGGTCATCGAGAAGCCGTTCGGCCACGACCTGGAGAGCGCGCACGAGCTGAACAAGGTCGTGCACGAGGTCTTCGAGCCGGACCAGGTGTTCCGGATCGACCACTACCTCGGCAAGGAGACCGTCCAGAACATCCTGGCGCTCCGCTTCGCCAACCAGATGTACGAGCCCATCTGGAACCGGTCGTACGTGGACCACGTCCAGATCACGATGGCCGAGGACATCGGCATCGGCGGCCGCGCGGGCTACTACGACGGCATCGGCGCCGCCCGTGACGTCATCCAGAACCACCTGCTCCAGCTCATGGCGCTCACCGCCATGGAGGAGCCGATCGCGTTCGACGCGGACTCGCTGCTCACCGAGAAGCTGAAGGTCCTGAAGTCGGTCCACCTCCCGGAGGACCTGGGCGAGCACACCGTGCGCGGCCAGTACGCCTCGGGCTGGCAGGGCGGCGAGAAGGTCGTCGGCTACCTCGAAGAGGACGGGATCAACCCCGAGTCGAAGACCGACACCTACGCGGCCGTGAAGCTGGAGATCGACAACCGCCGCTGGGCGGGCGTGCCGTTCTACCTGCGCACCGGCAAGCGCCTGGGCCGTCGCGTCACCGAGATCGCGATCGTCTTCAAGCGCGCCCCGCACTCCCCCTTCGACTCCACCGCCACGGAGGAGCTGGGCGAGAACGCGATCGTCATCCGCGTCCAGCCGGACGAGGGCATGACCGTGCGCTTCGGCTCCAAGGTGCCCGGCACCTCCATGGAGATCCGGGACGTGTCGATGGACTTCGCCTACGGCGAGTCCTTCACCGAGTCCAGCCCCGAGGCGTACGAGCGGCTCATCCTGGACGTGCTCCTCGGCGACGCCAACCTGTTCCCCCGTACCCAGGAAGTGGAAGAGTCCTGGAAGATCCTCGACCCGATCGAGGAGTACTGGGACACCCACGGCAAGCCGGCGCAGTACGAATCCGGCAGCTGGGGACCGCAGGAAGCGGACGAGATGCTCGCACGAGACGGACGGAGCTGGCGCAGGCCATGAAGATCGACCTGACCGACACCACGGCAAGCAAGATCAACAAGGCACTGGTGGAGGGCCGCCGAGCGATCGGCACCCCGGCCGTGGGCATGGTCCTGACGATGGTCATCGTCACGGACGAGGAGAACGCCTACGACGCGATCAAGGCCGCCGAGGAAGCCTCCCACGAGCACCCCTCGCGCACCCTGGTCGTCATCAAGCGCCACCCGCGCACCCTGCGCGACCGGACCAACTCCCGGCTCGACGCCGAGGTCCGGGTCGGCTCCGAGGCGGGCGCCGGCGAGACGGTCGTCCTGCGCACCTACGGTGAGGTCTCCGACCACGCCGGGTCCGTGGTGCTGCCCCTGCTGCTCCCCGACGCCCCCGTGGTCGTCTGGTGGCCGGTGGAGGCCCCCGAGGCGCCCTCCAAGGACTCCCTGGGCGCGCTCGCCCAGCGCCGGATCACCGACCTGTACGCGGTCGACCGGCCCCTGGAGGTCCTGGACACCCGCGCCCGCACCTACGCCCCCGGCGACACCGACCTCGCCTGGACCCGGCTCACCCCGTGGCGCTCGATGCTCGCCGCCGCGCTCGACCAGGCGCGGGTCAAGGTGACCTCGGCCGCCGTCGAGGCCGAGGCCGACAACCCCAGCGCCGAGCTGCTCGCGCGCTGGCTGGAGGCCCGGCTGAACGTGAAGGTGGACCGCGTCGTCAGCGGCGGCCCGGTCGTCACCGCCGTACGGCTCGGCACCGCCGAGGGCGAGATCGTGATCGACCGGCCCGAGGGCCCGCTGGCCACGCTGACCCTGCCGGGCCAGCCGCCGCGCACCCTGGCCCTGAAGGTCCGCCCGACCTCGGAGCTGATCGCCGAGGAGCTGCGCCGCCTCGACGCAGACGAGATGTACGCCATCGCCCTCAAGGGCGAGGCCACCAAGGAGAACTCCTGACATGTCCGACGCACCGTCAGACACCCCCAAGCTCACCCGCAGGCCCGAGTGGACGGCGCTCGCCGACCACCGTGCCACGCCCCAGCCGCACCTGCGCGAGCTGTTCGCGGCGGACCCGTCCCGCGCCGAGCGGTACGTCGTCCGGGTGGGCGACCTGCACATCGACTACAGCAAGAACCTGGTGACGGACGAGACGCTCGCCCTGCTCCAGGAACTGGCCACGGCCACGGACGTGTTCGGGCTGCGGGACGCGATGTTCCGCGGTGACCGGATCAACGTGACCGAGGACCGCGCGGTCCTGCACACCGCGCTGCGAGCTCCGCGGGATGCGGTGATCGAGGTCGACGGCGAGAACGTCGTCCCGGCCGTGCACGCCGTGCTCGACAAGATGGGCTCCTTCGCGGACCGTGTGCGTTCCGGTGAGTGGACGGGTCACACGGGCAGGCGGATCAAGAACGTCGTGAACATCGGCATCGGCGGCTCCGACCTGGGTCCGGCGATGGCGTACGAGGCGCTGCGCGCGTTCACGGACCGCGATCTGACCGTGCGGTTCGTGTCCAACGTGGACGGCGCGGACCTGCACGAGGCGATCCGTGATCTGGATCCGGCGGAGACGCTGTTCATCGTGGCGTCGAAGACGTTCACGACGATCGAGACGATCACCAACGCGACCTCCGCGCGCCAGTGGCTGCTTGAGTCCCTCGGTGACGAGAAGGCGGTGGCGCGGCACTTCGTGGCGCTGTCCACGAATGCGGAGAAGGTTTCCGGTTTCGGGATCGACGTGGACAACATGTTCGAGTTCTGGGACTGGGTCGGCGGGCGGTATTCGTTCGACTCGGCGATCGGTCTGTCGCTGATGATCGCGATCGGCCCGGACCGGTTCCGGGAGCTGCTCGACGGTTTCCGGATCGTGGACGAGCACTTCCGCACCGCTCCGGCGGAGGCCAACGCGCCCTTGCTGATGGGCCTGTTGGGGATCTGGTACAACAACTTCTTCGACGCGCAGTCGCTGGCGGTGCTGCCGTACAGCCACTACCTGTCCAAGTTCACCGCGTACTTGCAGCAGTTGGACATGGAGTCCAACGGCAAGTCCGTGCAGCGTGACGGCGCTCCGGTGGAGTGGCAGACCGGCCCGGTCGTCTGGGGCACGCCGGGTACGAACGGGCAGCACGCGTACTACCAGTTGATCCACCAGGGGACGAAGCTGATCCCGGCGGACTTCATCGGATTCGCGCGCCCGGCCGAGGAGTTGAGCGACGCGCTCAAGGGCCAGCATGACCTGCTGATGGCCAACTTCTTCGCGCAGACCCAGGCCCTCGCCTTCGGCAAGACGGCCGACGAGGTCCGTTCCGAGGGCGTGGCCGAGGAGCAGGTCTCCGCGCGCACCTTCCGCGGCAACCACCCCACCACGACCGTGCTGGCCCCCGAGCTGACCCCCTCCGTGCTCGGCCAGCTCATCGCCCTCTACGAGCAGAAGGTCTTCGTGCAGGGCGCGGTCTGGAACATCGACTCCTTCGACCAGTGGGGCGTCGAACTCGGCAAGGTCCTCGCCAAGCGGATCGAACCCGCCCTCACCGAGGGCGCCGAGGTCCCCGGCCTCGACCCGTCCACCACGGCCCTCGTCGCCGCCTACCGTTCCCTCAAGGAAGTGAACTGACATGCAGCTCGGACTCATCGGCCTCGGCAAGATGGGCGGCAACATGCGCGAGCGCATCCGCCGCGCGGGCCACCAGGTCATCGGCTACGACCGCAACCCGGAACTGACCGACGCCAAGGACCTCGCCGAGCTGGTCGAGAAGCTCGACGCGCCGCGCACCATCTGGGTCATGGTCCCGGCCGGCACCGCCACCCAGGTCGTCGTCGACGAGCTGAAGGACCTGCTCTCCCCCGGCGACATCGTCGTGGACGGCGGCAACTCCCGCTGGACGGACGACGAGAAGCACGCCGCCGAGCTGGGCATCAAGGGCATCGGCTTCGTGGACGCGGGCGTCTCCGGCGGTGTCTGGGGCCTGGAGAACGGCTACGCGCTGATGGTCGGCGGCGACAAGGAGAACGTCGAGCGCCTCCAGCCCATCTTCGACGCGCTCAAGCCCGAGGGCCCCTACGGCTACGTGCACGCGGGCCGCGTCGGCGCCGGTCACTTCGCCAAGATGGTCCACAACGGCATCGAGTACGCCATGATGCAGGCGTACGCCGAGGGCTGGGAGCTGCTGGAGAAGGCGAACTCCGTGGACAACGTCCGCGAGATCTTCCGCTCCTGGCAGGAGGGCACGGTCATCCGTTCCTGGCTGCTCGACCTCGCGGTCAACGCCCTGGACGACGACGAGCACCTGGACGAGCTGCGCGGCTACGCCGAGGACTCGGGCGAGGGCCGGTGGACCGTCGAGGCCGCCATCGACCACGCGGTGCCGCTCCCGGCCATCACCGCCTCGCTGTTCGCGCGCTTCGCGTCCCGTCAGGACGACTCGCCGCAGATGAAGATGATCGCCGCGCTGCGCAACCAGTTCGGCGGCCACGCGGTCGAGAAGAAGGGCTGACGTCGTGGGGGACCTCCTGCTCGTCCGCCACGGCGAGACGGAGTGGAGCCTGTCGGGACAGCACACCAGCTGGACCGATCTGCCGCTCACCGCACGCGGTGAGGAGCAGGCCAGGTCCCTCGCTCCACTCCTCGCCGGGCGCGACTTCGCCGTCGCCCTGACCAGCCCGATGGGCCGGGCCCGGGACACCGCCCGGCTGGCCGGTCTGACCGGCACCGAGCCCGACCCCGACCTGGTCGAGTGGGACTACGGCGGCTACGAGGGCGTCAAGACCGTCGACATCCACCGGACCCGGCCCGACTGGAACCTGTGGACCGACGGCGTGACCCCGGGCCCCGAGGGGCATCCGGGCGAGTCGCCCGAACAGATCGGGGCACGCGCCGACCGGGTCCTGGCCCGGATCGACAAGGCGCTCCAGGAGGAGGGCGGCGACGTGGTCCTGGTCGCGCACGCCCACTTCCTGCGGGTGCTCACCGCGCGCCGACTGGGTCTGCCCGCCGCCGACGGCCGGCTGTTCCAGCTGGCCACGGGCACGGTGAGCCGTCTCTCGACGGAGCACGGGCGGCCCGTGATCGTGGAGTGGAACCGGCAGCCCTGACGGTTCCGATGTGAACGGCCGAGGCCCGGACCACCGTGGGTGGTCCGGGCCTCGTCGTGTTCGGGGGCGGTCCGAGGGGCCCCTACCGCCGGGGCACCCCGTAGGCGCGATCGACGCGCAGCCGGGCGACCAGCCGCCGGTCGCGGACCATCGCGGCGCGGTAGTCGTCCCAGTCCGGGTGCTCGCCCTGCACGTCGCGGTAGAGCCGGATCAGCTCCTCCACTGTCTCGTCGCGCGGGTCCTCGGCGACGGGGGTCAGCTCCACCGTGCCCTCGGCGACCGTGTACGCCCAGCGGTCGTCGCTGGTGACGTAGTAGGAGGCGCGGGGTTCACGGCGCAGGTTCCGGGTCTTGGCCCGGTCGTCGGTGACCGAGACGCGGATGATCCGCTCGGCCGGGTCGTAGGCGTGGCTCACATTGGACAGCTGGGGGCGGCCGTCCCGCTTGAGCGTGACCAGCACACCACCGTGCCCCTCGGAGAGCAGCTTCAGCAGGGCGTCCTGCGTCGTCGGGTCGTCAGTCATATCCGGGTCAACGGGGGGTGGTGGGCGGCGCATTCCCCGAAGTCGTAGACAGCGTCTACTGATTCTTGGTAGACACTGTCTATGAGTGAGCCGTCATCCATGAGTGAACCATCGCCCCTGAGCGCGTCCGACCCGGGGCTGCGGTCCCGCCTGGTGGACGCCGGGGTGGCGCTGCTGGCCGCCGAGGGGGTGCAGGCGCTGAGCCTGCGGGAGATCGCCCGGCGGGCCGGGGTCTCGCACGGGGCACCCCGCCGGTACTTCCCCACACATCTGGAGCTGCTGTCCGCGATCGCACGGCGCGGCTTCGAGCAGCTGGGCGTCTCGGTGGGGGTCACACTCGACTCCGCCGACGCCGACCCCCGTGCGCGCACGACGGCACTGGCGCGGACGTATCTGCGCTTCGCGCTGGAGAACCCCGGGATGTACGAGCTGATGTTCCGTCACGACATCCTGGAGAGCGGCCACTTGGGACTGCGCGACACCAGCCTGCCGCTGTTCGGCGTGCTCGTGGAGCTGGTGGGGCGGGTACGGCCGGAGGCGGACGCCCGCCGGGTCGCCGGGGCCCTGTGGGCGAACCTGCACGGGCTGGCCCAGCTGTGGCGCTGGGGAAGTCTCCAACTGGCCACCGGTGACGCGGACTTCGAACCGCTGCTGCAGACGTGCCTTACCGCGCACCTCGGCGCCGGGGAGTGCCGGTGAACCGGCGGCTGACGCTGGCGTGCAGCGTGGCCGGTGCGGTGCTCGTCGCCCTGGACGGTACGGTCCTCACCGTCGCCCAGCCGTCCCTGCAGAGGTCGTTGCACGCCTCGTACGCCGGGGTGCAGTGGACCAGTACCGCGTATCTCCTCGTCGTGGCGAGCCTGTTGGTGTTCGCGGGGCGGCTCGGGGACCGGTACGGGCAGCGGCGGATGTTCGCGCTGGGGATGCTCGGGTTCGGGGCGGCGTCGGCGGCCATCGGGTTCGCGCCCGGCATCGGGTGGGTGATCGGACTCCGGGCCGTCCAGGGCGTGTTCGGGGCGCTGCTCCAGCCCGCCACGCTCGGGATGCTGCGGGCCGCGTATCCGCCGGACCGGCTGGCGATGCCGCTCGCGGTGCGGACGAGCGCGATCGGACTCGCGGCGGCCACCGGCCCGCTGGTGGGCGGGGCGCTGACGGCCTGGCTGGGCTGGCGGTCGGTGTTCTTCCTCGGGGTGCTCCCGGCGCTGGCCTTCGGACTGGCCGCACTGGGCGGTACGGCGCCGCGTGTCACCACGCCCGGCCTCGATCTCCCGGGCGCGCTGCTGCTCGCGGTGACTCTGGCGCCCCTCGTCCACGCGCTGTCCGCGCCCGGCGCGGCCACCGTGCCCGCGCTCGCCGTGTCGGCGGTGGCGGGGATCGCGTTCGTACGGCACGAGCGGCGCGCCGCGCGCCCGTTGCTGCCGCCCGGCGTGATCGGCGCGGGGCCCGTGGGGGCGGCGCTCGGCATCCTGGTCGCCGTGTCGGCCGCGCTGTTCGGGACGCTGTTCGTGGAGACGTACGTGCTCCAACGCGGCCTGGGGCTCGACCCGTTCGAGAGCGCGGTGCGGAGCGTGCCGCTCGCGGCGATGATGATCGCTTCGGCCCCCTGCTGTCCCGCGCTGCTGCGCCGCTGGGGCGCGCGGTGGACGACCGGTGTCGCGACGGCGCTGCTCGCGCTCGGCGGGCTGCTGCTGTCCCGGGCCACGGGGACGCTTCCCCTGGGCGTCGGATTCGCCCTGCTGGGCGCGGGGTTCGGGACGGTGATGGTGGCGGCCACCCATGTCGTCGTACGCCGGGCGGAGTCGACGGCGGCCGGAGTCGCGGGCGGGCTTCAGCAGACCGCGCTCAACATCGGCCCGGTGGTGGGAGTGGCGGCGGCGACCGCGCTGCTGGACGCGGGGCCGCGTGCCGCGCTGTGCGTGTTCGCGGCGGTCGCGGCGGCGGCCGTTCCGTTGGCCCGTGCGCTGCCCCAACGGGGTTCCGCACACGGCGCGTTGGACGCCGACGCGCGGGAGGCCGACGTGCGGGTCCTTCCCGGCGATCCTGCGCGACCATGAGAAACAACAGGTCGTCCCGGTGACCGAGCCGGACCGCACGGCGTACGACGCGACCGTAGGAGAGCGAGCGATGGCACAGCTGCGACAGGAAGTCGACCCGGAAGAGGCGGGGCTGGACGCGAGGGCGCTGGACCGCCTGGACCGGCACTTCGCCCGCTACGTGGACGAGGGCCGGCTGCCCGGCTTCCTGGTGTCGGTGGCCCGGGGCGGCCGCGTCGCGCATCTCACCGTCCACGGCCACCGTGATCTCGCGGCGGGGCGGCCGGTGGAGCCGGACACGCTGTGGCGGATCTACTCCATGACCAAGCCGGTCACCGCCGTCGCGGTACTGACGCTGGTGGAGGAGGGGCTGCTGTCCCTGGACGACCCGATCGACCGCCACCTGCCGGAGTTCGCCAACCCACGTGTGTACGAAGGGGGTTCGGGTGCGGGCGTGCGCACCCGGCCGGCGTCCGGGCCGATCCTGGTCCGCCATCTGCTGACCCACACGGCGGGTCTGACCTTCGCCTTCTACCACAGCCATCCGGTGGACACCCTCTACCGCGAGGCGGGCCTGGAGTCCTCCGTGCCGCCGGGCGCCGACCTGGAGGAGACGGTGGCGGTGTACGCCCGGCTGCCCCTCCAGTTCGACCCCGGCACCCAGTGGAACTACTCCGTCGCCTCCAATGTGCTGGGCCGTCTGATCGAGGTGGTCTCGGGACGTCCCCTGGACGCGTTCTTCGCCGAGCGCGTCCTCGTCCCGCTCGGCATGACCGACACCGGCTTCCACCTCACCCCCGAACAGTTGCCCCGCCTGGCCGCGTTGTACGGCGAGACCGCGACCGGTGGCATCGAGCCGGTCCCCGGCCTCCCCCTGCGCGGCCGACCCCGCTTCCTCTCGGCCAGCGGCGGCCTGGCCTCGACGGCCCACGACTACCACCGCTTCATGGAGTTCCTGCGCCGTGGCGGGGAGCTGGACGGCGTCCGTCTGCTCCGGCCGGAGACGCTGGCCCGGATGACCCGCAACCAGCTCCCCGGCAACGCCGTCCTGCGCGCCTTCGGCGCCCCCGCCCACCGGGAACGCGCCAACGACGGCCTGGGCTTCGGCTTCAACGTCTCGGTCGTCACCGACCCCGCCCGCACCCTGGTCCCTTCGGCCCCCGGCACCTACGGCTGGACCGGCGTGGCGACCACCGCCTTCTGGGTCGCCCCGGCCCACGACCTCACGGTGCAGTTCATGACCCAGCTCCGCCCGAAGACCCTGAAGGTGTTCCCGGAGCTGCGCCGCCTGGTCCACGAGGCGGTGACGGACCGGGCGTTCCGGAAACGGCGCGAGTCCGGCCGCGACGCGGCCGGACTCGTGGGGTGATCCCGCGACGTCGGGATCAGGAGCCGTGGCCCACCGCGTCCAGGTGCGGCAGATCGTGGTCCAGACGTTCGCGCTTGGTGCGGAGGTAGGTGATGTTGTTCTCGCTCGGCTCGATCAGGAGCGGGACCGTCTCCGCGACCTCGATGCCGTGGCGGGTCAGCGACTCGCGCTTGCGGGGGTTGTTGGACATGAGGCGGACCGAGCGGACACCGAGGTCGTGGAGGATCTCGGCGGCGGCGCGGTAGTCGCGGGCGTCCACCGGGAGGCCGAGGGCGAGGTTGGCCTCGACCGTGTCCAGGCCCTCCGCCTGGAGGGCCATCGCGCGCAGCTTGGCCAGCAGGCCGATGCCCCGGCCCTCGTGACCGCGCAGGTAGACCACGATCCCGCTGCCCTCGGCGGCGACCGCGCGCAGCGCGGAGGACAGCTGCTCACCGCACTCGCAGTGCTGGGAGCCGAACGCGTCCCCGGTCAGGCACTCGGAGTGCAGCCGGGTCAGTACGCTCTCCTCGCCTATCTCGCCGAAGACCAGGGCGACATGTTCGTCACCCCGGTCGTGGTCCAGGTAGCCGATCGCCTGGAATTTCCCGTAAGCGGTGGGCAGCGGGGTATTCACGACGCGTTCCGCGCCCGAACGCCGCGGGGACTTCTTGCCGAGGACGCCGAGGTTTTCTGTCATGATCTGATTCCTAAGCAGAGACGAAAGGCCGTGAAAAAGATGAGTGGTTCGGGCGCGCGTGCGGCGGTGGCACACGGGGTGATGCCGACGGACACCACGGAGGACGTACGGAAGCGGGGGGCGGGTGTCTCAAAGCAGGTCGCCGTCCTTCCCGTGGGCAGCTTCGAACAGCACGGCGCGTACCTTCCGCTGGCGACCGACACGCTCGTCGCCTGCGCCGTGGCGCGGGAGATAGCCGCCGCGTACCCGGTACACCTCCTTCCCCCGGTGACGGTCTCCTGCTCCCACGAACACGCGGGCTGGCCGGGAACCGTCAGTATCTCCTCCACCACCCTCCACGCCATCGTGCGGGACATGGCGGATTCGTTGCGCCGTTCGGGTGTCGAGGCCCTCGTGGTGGTCAACGGCCACGGCGGGAACTACGTCCTGGGCAATGTCGTGCAGGAGGCCTCCGCGCGCGGTGAGCGCATGGCGCTCTTCCCGGCCGCGGAGGACTGGGAGGCGGCCCGTGAGCGCGCGGGTGTGGTGACCTCGCTGCTCACCGACATGCACGCCGGGGAAATCGAGACGTCCATTCTGCTGCACGCTCATCCCGAATTCCTCCGCCCTGGTCATGAGACCGCCGATTTCACCGCCGACGACCGTCGTCATCTGCTCACCACGGGAATGTCCGCCTATACCGAATCGGGCGTCATCGGCCGGCCGTCCCTGGCCACGGCGGAAAAGGGCAAGAGCCTGCTGGCGAGCCTGGTGGAGGATTTCGCACCGTACTTCGCGTTGCTGACCTCCGAAAAGCTCCCGGCCTCCGGGGAACTCGCGCTCTCCGGCGAGAGGCCGTCCGCCGGTGAACTCCCGGACGCCGTACGGGAGTAGCCCCGCAGTCCGGCGTACCAGCGGGCGACGAGGACGACGGCGCCGGGCAGGCTCGCCACGAAGCTGAGCACGCCGTAGACGACGGCCACGGCGACCCCGCTGCTCGCGCCGAGTCCGGCCGCCGCGAACGCCCAGGCGGTGACGCCCTCGCGGGGGCCGAAGCCGCCGACGTTCAGCGGCAGACCCATCGCGACCAGCGCGAGCACCGCGAGCGGCAGCAGCACCGCGACGGAGGCGCCGCTTCCGGCGACCCGGGCGGCGACGACGAACATCCCGAGGTGACCGGCGAGGACGACGGCCGAGGACAGCGCGACCCCGGGCCCGCTCTCCCGCGACAGCAGCCCCCGGCGCGCGTCGGCGAGGACACCGGCACGCCCGGCCTCGGCGGACCCCCGGTTCAGCCGTACGGCGACCGTGACCGCGAGGGCGCCCGCCACCGCGAGGGCCACGGGCGCGGCGACGGTGCGCACGTCGTCCCGTACCGGCGAGGGCAGCGTCAGCAGCAGGACGGTGCCGGCCACGGCGAGCGCGATCTGCCCGGCGACCCGCTCCAGCACGACGGCCTTCACCGCACGCCGTACGTCTCCGGCGCTCTGCCCGTGCCGTACCGCGCGGTGCACATCGCCCAACACCCCGCCGGGGAGCGCCGCGTTGAGGAACAGCGCGCGGTAGTAGTCGGCCACGGCGGCACCCAGCGGAAGCCGGATGCCGAGGCCGCGTGCCACCAACTGCCAGCGCCAGGCGCTGAACACGGTGGTGAGGACGCCAACACCGAGGGCGATCAGTACCGTTGGCGTGTCGATCCGCCGCAGTCCGTCCATCAGTGGACCGGTGCCGAGCCGCCACAGCAGTCCGCCGAGGATGACGACCCCGGCGACCGTGCCGAAGTGGGTGCGCAGCGCACGGGAGTTGAAGCGTCCCCGGGCACCCGTCTCCGCGGCCGGCACCGTCGTCGGAGATGCCTCCGACACCCGAACCTCCGTGGCGGTGTCCCCCGTTGGCGGGTTCATCCCGCGCCTCCCGCCGGGCGGGGCAGTGCGAGCAGATCGCTGTGGTGCACGACGACGCGCAGCTCGCCCGCTTCGAGGGCGGCCAGCCGCTCGGCGAGGTAGGCCGCGGCGCGCTCGCGCAGCTCGGGCCGCTGCTCGACCGCCGCGCCCACCCAGCCGCGCAGCCACTGCGCGGTCAGCGCGGCGTGCTCGGGGCCGAGCAGCCACGGGCTCGGGTGCACCCGTACGGTCGCCCCGTGGTCGGCGAACGCCTGGCAGGCCATGGCGACCGCGTCGGGGCCGAGCATCCCGGTACGGCGCTGGTGGTCGTTGAACGCCTCGGTGAGCTGCGCGTCCAGCGGGTCGGACGGTTCGAACTCCACCCGCCCGGCGACGGACAGGGTGAGCAGCGCCGGGCAGCCCGCCCCGGCACAGGCGGCGGCGAGGGTCTCGACCTCCTCGCGGGTGAGCACATCGAGCAGCGCCGAGGCGGTGACCAGGTCGGCGCCGGTCAGCGCGTCCGGGGTGAGCCGGGCGACGTCGCCGCGCCGGGTCTCGACGGTCACCTGGGCGCCGTCGGCGGCGGCGCGCGGGGAGGCGACGGCGGCGAAGTGCAGCAGATAGGGGTCGAGGTCGTGCAGGACCCAGTGCTGGGCGCCGTCGAGGCGGGCCGCCAGCCAGCGGCCCATGGAGCCGGTGCCGCAGCCGAGGTCGTGCACGACGAGTCCGCCGTCCGTGCCGGGCCGTTCGTCCACCCGGGTGCGCAGCGGCTCCAGCAGGACCTCGGCGCGGGCGTCCGCGTCGGCGGCCTCGCGCAGTTGCAGCCACTCGGGCGCGTACCGGGGCGCCTCCTCGGCGTCGCCGTCGCGCAGCCGTACGGTCGGCCGCTCGCCGGGGCGGGTCACGGGACCGGCGCCCATGATGACGTCGTCGGTGTTCACCGGGTGCTCCTGGGGTGCCGTGGCGTGGCCGGGGTCCGTCCCGGCGACCGTGGTCGTCTCGCTCATGCGGCCCTCCTCGGCGCGTCGGGGAGCCGGCCGAGCACGCCGGCCAGGCTGCGGGCGGTCGCGGCCCAGCCCCCGAGGGCGGAGCGGCGGCCCCGGGCGGCGGCCTTGAGGCGGCGGCGCACGTCGGCCTCGTTGAACCAGCCGCGCAGTTCGGCGGCGATGGCGCCGGGGTCCTCCGGCGGGACGAGGATGCCGGGCACGCCGCCGTCGGGGGCGCGGCCGACGGCTTCGGGCAGTCCGCCGACGTCGGTCGCGAGGACCGGGATGCCCCGGGCGAGCGCTTCGGTGACGGCCATGCCGTAGGTCTCGGCGTACGAGGTGAGGACCATCAGGTCGGCGGCGGCGTAGCTGGCGTCGAGGTCGGCGCCGGAGCGCGGTCCGGTGAGGCGCAGCCGGTCGGTGAGGCCGTGGCCCTCGATCTGGGCGCGCAGCCCGGCGACGTACTCGGGGTCGTGGCCGAGGCCGCCGACCAGCGAGCAGGTCCAGGGCAGGTCGCGTACGGCGGCGAGCGCCTCGACCAGGCGGTGCTGGCCCTTGCGCGGGGTGACGGCGGCGACGCACACCAGGTGGGAGACGCCGTCGGTGCCGGGCGCGAGGGGGGCGATGTCGGCGCCGGGGGCGGCCAGGTGGACGCGGTCGGGGGCGAGGCCGTGGTGGGAGACCAGTCGGCGTACGGCCCAGTCGCTGGTGGCGATGGTCGCGGGCACCGCGCGCAGCACGGCGCGCTCGCGGGCGTCGAGGTCGGCGGCGAGGGCCGGGTCCAGGCCGGTCTCGTCGCCGAGCGGGAGGTGCACGAGGACGGCGAGGCGCAGCCGTTCGGCCTCGGGCACGACGATCTCGGGCACCCCGCAGGCGACCAGGCCGTCCAGGAGGACCACGGTGTCGTCGGGCAGTTCCCGCAGGGTGCGGGCGAGTCCCTCGCGGGCGGCGGCGTCCGGGTCGGGCCAGGCGCCGGGCGCGGCGTGCCGGGCGACCTGCCAGCCGAAGCCGGGCAGGTCGAGGCAGACACGGCGGTCGTAGGCGTTGCCGCCGCTGGGGGCGGCGAGGTCGTCGACGCCGCCCGGCATGACGAAGTGCACGGTGCGCAGGGACATGGGGATGATCCCGACGTTCTTGGGGGCGGTGGGCTGCGGGGGGACGTAGGCGAGGGAGCCGGCCTTCGCGCGGTCGGCGGTCTTCGCTCGGTCGGCGGCGGCCTTCACTCGGTCGGGGGTGACCTTCGCGCGGTCGACGGTCAGATCGCTCACAGGTCACGCTCGTAACTCGCCCAGGCGATGTGCGACTCGTGCAGGGTCACCGAGAGGTTCGCCAGGCCCCGCGCGCCTTCGCCGAGGGCGCCCTTGTGGATGCGCTCGGCGAGGCGGTCGGCGATGACCTTGGCGAGGAACTCGGTGGAGGTGTTGACCCCCGCGAACTCGGGCTCGTCGTCGAGGTTGCGGTAGTTCAGCTCGCCGACCACGGTGCCCAGTTCCTTGGTGGCCAGGCCGATGTCGACGACGATGTTGTCGTCGTCCAGCTGCTCGCGCCGGAAGGTGGCGTCCACGAGGAACGTGGCGCCGTGCAGGCGCTGCGCGGGTCCGAAGACCTCGCCGCGGAAGCTGTGGGCGATCATCAGGTGATCGCGGACGGTGATGCTGAACAACGGACGACCCTCCAGGTGCGGCGCGTCTGGTGCCCCCCGCGGTTCCCGCCGGGGGTTGACGACTAGTACGGCTGCCCGCTTGCTCGCGTTCAGCCCTCTCTCACTCTTTTCTCAGGTCAGGCGGTCGCCGACGCTGATTCCTTTTCACATGCCGGACGGGCGTGGCGCTCGTTCTCCCGCTCAAACGGCCGCGTCGTACCTGATGCGGTGACACAGCGCGGACAGCTCTCCGGAGGCCAGGCGGGGCATGAGGTCGGGCAGTTCCTCGAAGTCACTCTCCCCGGTGACGAGCGCGTCCAGCGCGGGGTCCGCCAGGAGGTCGAGGGCGAGGGCCATCCGTTCGGCGTAACCCCGGCCGGGGCGGGCGGCCGGGGAGACGGTGCCGACCTGGCTGGCGCGCACGGTGAGGCGGCGCGAGTGGAAGGCCTCGCCCAGCGGCAGGGTGACGCGCCGGTCGCCGTACCAGCTCAGCTCGATCACCGTGCCCTCGGGGGCGAGGAGTTCCAGGGCGCGGGTGAGGCCCTGTTCGGTGGCGCTGGCGTGGACGACGAGGTCGCAGCCGTCCAGGGCCTCGTCGGGCGTGGCGAAGTCGACGCCGAGTGCCTCGGCGGTCCTGGCGCGGGCCGGGTCGGCGTCCACGAGCTGGAGCCGTATGCCGGGGAAGCGGGCGAGCAGCGCGGCGACCGAGCTGCCGACCATGCCGCCGCCGACCACCGCGATCCGGTCGCCGACTAGGGGCGCGGCGTCCCACAGGGCGTTGACGGCGGTCTCCACGGTCCCGGCGAGCACGGCGCGCGCGGCGGGCACCCGCTCGGGCACGACGGTGACGGCGCTCACCGGAACGACGTAACGCGTCTGGTGCGGATACAGGCAGAAGACGGTACGGCCGATCAGCTCGGCGGGGCCCTGCTCGACGACGCCGACGTTGAGGTAGCCGTACTTCACCGGGGCCGGGAAGGCGCCCTCCTGGAACGGCGCGCGCATCGCGTCGTGTTGGCTCTCGGGCACGCCGCCCCGGAAGACCAGGGTCTCGGTGCCCCGGCTGACGCCGGAGTAGAGGGAGCGGACCAGCACCTCACCCTCGGCGGGGGCCGCGAGGGTGACGTCGCGCAGCTCGCCCTGACCGGGTGAGCGGAGCCAGAACGCGCGGGCGGAGGGGTTCATCCGCATCCTCCTGAACGATCGGGAAGTGGTTCACGTACCGACAAGGGCACAGGCCGCGCACAGTACGCGGCGATGATCGACTCTGTCACTCGGCCGGAGGATGTGCGGTGGCCCTGAACAACACGTATGACGCGAGGCTCCAGCAGGAGACGGCCGTGGGAGCGGGCGTACAGCTTCTGCTGCTGGCCCTGCTCGGCACGGCCATCGGCATGGGGGTGGCCGGCTGGCTGACGGGGCTCGCCTTCGCGTTCGCCACCTGGGCGGTCCTCTCCCGCGCCCTGCACCGCTCCGCGCTGCGCTCCTTCGGCCCGGCCAACCGGGTGACCCTCGGCCGGGCCACCCTGGTCGGCGGTGTGACGGCCCTGGTCGCCGACTCCTTCGAGAGCACGCCCCCGGTCACCCTCCTGGTCGGCCTGACCGCGGTCGCCCTCCTCCTCGACGGCGTCGACGGCAAGGTCGCCCGCCGCACCGGCACCTCCAGCGCGCTGGGTGCCCGCTTCGACATGGAGGTGGACGCGTTCCTCATCCTGGTCCTGAGCGTGTACGTGTCCACGCGGCTCGGCCCCTGGGTCCTCCTGATCGGCGCCATGCGCTACGCCTTCGTCGCCGCCGCCCGCGTCGCCCCCTGGCTCAACTCCCCCCTCCCCCCGTCCTTCGCCCGCAAGACCGTCGCCGCCCTCCAGGGCATCTGCCTCCTCGTCGCGGGAGCGGGCCTGCTGCCGTACGAGGTGGAGTTCGGTGTGGTCCTGCTGGCGCTGGGGTCGCTGGTGTGGTCGTTCGGGCGGGATGTGGCGTGGCTGTGGCGGAACGCGCGGCGGGTGGTGGTGCCGGCGGAGCCGGAGGAGGAGATCCCGGCCCCGGCCGCGAAGACGCCGGAACTGGTCGCCGGCTGAGACCGGCACGGCCGCACGGTTGACTGCGTGCGGCCGCGCTCGTTACACCTTCTCGGAACCATCCGTGCCGTTTACGGCACCCGCGCCACCCCCACGTAGAACCCGCACTTCTCCTGATCCGGCGCAGGCTCCTCCTGGTACCACTCGGTCGCGAACACCAGCCCCGGGTCGACCAGTTCGAGGCCCTCGAAGAACGGCTCGACCTCGGCGCGGGTGCGCATCCGGAGGGGGATCGCGCCCTTCTTGTACGTGTCCTCGACCCGCTCCTTGAGTTCGGGGTGCTGGTCGGCGGTGCCGTGGGAGAGGACGAGGTAGCTGCCCGAGGGGAGGGCGTCGACCAGGGTGCGGGTGAGGCCGTAGGGGTCCTCGGTGTCGGGCAGGAAGTGCATGAGGGCGATCAGGGACAGGGCTGTCGGGCGGGTGAAGTCCAGCCGTCGGCGCGCGTGTTCGAGGATCTCCTCGGGGCGGCGGACATCGGCGTGGATGTAGTCGGTGGCACCCTCGGGCGTGCTGATCAGCAGCGCCTCCGCGTGCCGCAGCACGATCGGGTCGTTGTCGACGTAGACGACCTGGGCGCCCGGCGTGATCGCCTGCGCTATCTGGTGCAGGTTGGGCTCGGTGGGGATACCGGTGCCGATGTCGAGGAACTGGTCGATGCCCTTGCGGGCCAGCCACGCGGACGCGCGGTGCATGAACTCCCGGTTGCGGGCCGCGCTGCGCCGCGACTGCTCGGGCAGCGTCTCACCGACCCGCTGGTCCACGGGGTAGTTGTCCTTCCCGCCCAGCAGCCAGTCGTAGACGCGCGCGGGGTGGGGTTTGCTGGTGTCGATACGAGGGGCGGGTACGCCGGCGGTCACGGGACACTCCTCCATACGTGAGAACACGAGTAACCGAGCATCCGGCCGGGCGTGGACACCGTCGACGGACGGCACTCACGCAGCAGGTCGGCGGCGCCAGCGTAGTCGCAGCCGCCGACGGACGGTCGGGCGAGGCCGCGCTTCTTCGCGAGCGGGCCCGAGTGTTGCTGACGTTCCGTTAAAACCCCAGCTCAGAGCCGTTGTCAGTGGCTCCCCTTAGATTCGTTTCACGTTCCGCCGCTCTGGCGTGAGCGTCCCTTTTCGCGTGCATGGGAGTGGTGTGTTGTCCGTCTGGGAGAGGTCGAGCGCGGCGCGGGTGGTGCCGTCGGCGCGGCCGCGGAAGCTGGCCAAGGTGCCGTTCGTCGAGCTGGCCGACGGGCGGCTGCAGGGAGTGGTGTCCAGTGGGTCGGACATCGAGCGGGTGTACGTCTCGTCGGTCGCGGCGGGGACCTTCGCGTTCGCGTGCAGCACCAACAACAACCGCCCCTGCGGCGGGGCGCGCGGCATGTTCTGCAACCACATACGGGCGCTGATCGGCGAGGCCGTGCTGCAGTACGGCGGCGAGCGGGTGGCCCGGTATCTGAAGGCCGAGGCCGACGGCAGCGACGCGGGGGTGCTCGCCGCCGCCATGACGGGCACGCGCCCGGCGCAGGACGGGAGTTCGGCCGCGGCCCAGGTCTTCAGCCGCTTCCTGCGTCACCTCGCCTATCTCGAACTGTCCGCCACCACCGCGCCGTTGCCGGAGATGCAGTGGTTCCCGACCACGAAGGCGGTGGCCTGATGCGCGTCGACCTGCTCACCGATCCCGTCGAGGGGCTGGAGGAAGCCCTCGCCGCCGCGGACGGTTTCGACCAGGCCCTCGTCGGCGGGCTGCTGCGCCCGCGGCCCGGCCAGGCCGAGGGGCTGACCGGGCTCGCCGCCGCGGTGGCCGGTTCGCCGCTGGCCGCGCGGGTCGCGGAGGCGGCGGAGAAGGCGGCCGCCGGGGCCGCGGGCGAGGACCATTTCCTTGCCCTCGCCGCCGCCCGCACCGCCCTGCTCGGCTCGGCGCACGACGCGCTGACCGAGCGCGTGCGGGAGGCCGTCGGGCGCGCGAGCGGTGACGACGAACGCGGCCCGGCGGGCGCCGGGCAGCCCGTCAACCTCCTGCTCGCCGCCCGCAGTTGGCTGTGCGACCTGGCGCGAGCCGGATGGCAGGGCATCGACCACGAGCTCGTCGGCGGAGCCGCCCCCGTGGTCTCCGCGATGCTGCCCGACCCGGCGCTGCGCCGACTCGCCGCACTGCTCGACGGTTTCGCCGCCGAACTCGCCGCCTCCTGCCCCGGCGCCACCCTGGAGCGGGTGCCGGAGCGGCGCTGGGCCGACCTGTGGTCGCGGGCGCTGCTGCTGACCGTGCCGGGCGCGCTCGGCACCCCGGCGGTGACCGAGGTGACCGGTCGGCTGCTGCCGCTCGGCGTCGACGTGCAGGAGCACGCCACCGCCGTACAGGCACAGGTGCACGCGGTGTTCGAGCCCGCCGACGGCAGTGCCGCCCGGCTGGTGCGGGCCTCGGTGTCCGCGCCGAAGCCCGACTCGGTCGTCGGCGCCGGTCTGTGGCAGCTGCTGCGCCCGCACATGTCGCTGCTCGCGGCCCTGGGCGAGGGCCGGGCGATGGACCTCGACGCCATGCCGGTCACCGGCGAGGGCGACCTGCTGTGGGACGACGCGCGGGCCCGTGCCGGGGAGCCCGCCGAGCCGTTCACCACCGCCCGGGTGGCCCTGCCCGCCGCCTCCGCCTTCCCGACCGCTCCGCTCGACCGGCATCCGGCGCGGATCGCGGTGCCGGTCCTGCTGGAGGGGTACGCGGTGGACGAGACCGAGGGCCTCGCCTTCGACGTCGCCGGGTGCCGGCTGCGGGTCGACGCCGACCGCGTACCGGCTGCCGGGCCGCTCACCCCGGAGGCCGTCGCCGCGTCGTCCGCCTGTCTGGGGCTGCTGCGCTGGGACGCCGGGGAGTTCCTGCTCCAGCCGCTCGCGGTGGAGCGGACCGTGCGGAAGAAGGCGGTCGCGGTGCACGCGGGTGCGTGGGCCGGGGGTACGGCCGACAAGGCCGGGGTGCGGGCGGAGAAGGCGGCCACGGACGCCGTGACCGTGCTGCGCGAGCGGGCGGGAAGGCTGCTGCGGAAATGACCCAGGAGACCGCCCGGGACCTCACTCCCGGCACCGCCCAGGACATCACTCCCGGCACCGCCCAGGACATCACCCCCGGCACCGCCCGGGACATCACCCCCGGCACCGGCCAGGGCGCCCCCGTCGGCAGCGGCCCCGCCGCCCCCGACCCCCAGGAGAACCGCCGCCAGGTCCTCTACTGGCGCCTGCTCGCCCGCCTCTTCGACCCCGAGGAGCAACCCGGTCTCGAGTCCGCGTCCCTCGCCGTGGTCGAGGACATCGGCCTGCCGCCCGCGCTGCTCGACCCGGACGCCTCCGTGGACTCCGTCGTCCAGCGCCACCCGGAGCTGGCCGCCGAGCTCGACGGGCTGATGACGCCCGAGCCGGACCCGGACGGCACCCGCGACCGGTCCGCCGAGGTACGGCGCGCCGCGCTCGCCTCCAAGCTGCTGCTGAACGTGTTCGCCTCCCGCCCCGGCGAGGTCACCGCCGGACAGCTGGCCCGCTGGCAGGCCGACGCCGACTGGCTGGAGCGGGCGTTCGGCTGCGAGCCGGGCGAGCTGCGCGGCGGCAAGGCCGGGAGCAGGAGCGGGGGCCGTGCGGCAGGAAACTCCGGCACCGGATACGGCTCTCCCACCCCCGACCTCAGCCGCCTCATCCCTGAGATCGGTCCGGAACTCGGCGCCATCGAGGCCGGCCTCGTCCAGCGGATGCGCCTGCGCGAGGTGCTGGCCGACCCGCAACTGGCGGCCCGGCTGACGCCGAGTATGTCGCTGGTCGAGCAGTTGCTGCGCGACAAGGACAACCTCTCCGGGGTGGCCCTGGCGAACGCGAAGTCGCTGATCAAGCGGTACGTCGACGAGGTCGCGCAGGTGCTGCGCACCCAGGTCGAGAAGGCCACGGTCGGTGAACTCGACCGCTCCGTGCCGCCCAAGCGGGTGTTCCGCAACCTCGATCTGGACCGCACCATCTGGAAGAACCTCACCAACTGGAGCCCGGAGGAGGAGCGGCTCTACGTCGACCGTCTCTACTACCGGCACACCAGCCGCAAGACGATGCCCCAGCGGCTGATCGTCGTGGTGGACCAGTCGGGTTCCATGGTCGACTCGATGGTCAACTGCACCATTCTGGCGTCCATCTTCGCCGGGCTGCCGAAGGTCGACGTCCATCTGATCGCCTACGACACGCAGGCGCTGGACCTCACCCCCTGGGCGCACGACCCGTTCGAGACGCTGCTGCGCACCAAGCTCGGCGGCGGCACGGACGGCACGGTGGCCATGGCGCTCGCCCAGCCGAAGATCGCGGAGCCGCGCAACACGGTTGTGGTCTGGATATCCGACTTCTACGAGTGGCGCTGCCAGGAGCTGTACGACAGCTTCGCCGCCGTGCACCGCTCGGGCGCGAAGTTCATCCCCGTCGGCTCGGTGACCAGCTCCGGGCGCGGCAGCGTCAACCCGTGGTTCCGGGAGCGGTTCAAGGACCTGGGCACACCGGTGATCTCCGGCCACATCAAGAAGCTCGTGCACGAACTCAAGACGTTCCTGACCTGATCAGCGGGCCTGTGTGGCGACTCACGCCCTTCCCCTGCGATCCCCCTGTACCGAAAGGCACTTCACCCATGTCCGACCTGCTGCGCGCCCCCGCCGAGATCAAGTACGCCGAGGAGCTCGACTGGCTCGAGTCCATCGACGACAACCCCAAGCCGTTCTCGTGGCGGCTGTCGCCCAAGATGGTCCGGTTGTTCATCCTCGGCTCCGAGCGGGCCGACGGGCTCGACCGGGAGATCTCGCAGAAGTGGTTCGGCGACCGCAGTTTCGTGGAGCGGTCCATCGTCACCCTCGCCTCCGACCGGGGTCTGCTGCTGATCGGCGACCCGGGCACCGGCAAGAGCTGGCTGGCGGAGCTCCTGTCCGCCGCGATCTCCCGCAACTCCACGCTGGTGGTGCAGGGCACGGCCGGCACCACCGAGGACCACATCAAGTACTCCTGGAACGTGTCCATGGTGATCGCCAAGGGCCAGTCCCGGGAGTCGATGATCCCGTCCCCGATCATGACGGCGATGGAGGGCGGCGCGATCGGCCGCTTCGAGGAGCTGACCCGTTCCACCAGCGATGTGCAGGACGCGCTGATCTCGATCCTGTCGGAGAAGTACATATCGGTGCCCGAGCTGGAGAGCGACAACATCGTGTTCGCCAAGCCCGGCTTCTCGATCATCGCCACGGCCAACAGCCGCGACCGGGGCGTCAACGACCTGTCGTCCGCGCTGAAGCGCCGCTTCAACTTCGTGCGGATTCCGGTGGTGACCAACAAGAAGAGCGAGGCGGAGATCGTCCGCTTCCGCACCGAGGAGCTGCTGCGGCGGCACTCGATCGACCTGGACGTGCCGCCGACCCTGCTCGACGTGCTGCTCCAGAGCTTCGCCGACCTGCGCGCGTCCGCCGCCTCGGCCGGCAGCGACGACGAGAAGCTGGAGTCGGCGCTCTCGACGGCCGAGCAGATCGGTGTGCTGGAGGACGCCGTGCTGCACAGCAACTTCTTCGGGGAGCACACGCTCACCGCCCGTACGCTCGCCTCGTCGCTGATCGGCTCCCTCACCCGGCGCGAGCCGGAGGACCTGGCCATCCTCAACAAGTATCTGCACGGCGTGGTCGAGCCGCGCAGCAAGGAGGAGGGCGGCTCCTGGCCGGAGTTCCTCGAGGGCGGCCGCGACGCGATCGCCACCCTGTCGTGAGCGGGGCCCAGGCCGCCACGAGCGGCACCCCGGAAGGCGCGTTCGGCGCGCTGCGCGGACAACTCCAGCGTGCGGCCACCGAGTTCGCGAGCGGGCCCGACGCCCTGGAGGGCATCCTCCTCGGCATGGTGGACGACGTGGACCGTGCGGTCCGCGAACCGCTGGAGATCTTCCCGGTCTGCCACCACTCCCCCGCCTCCGCGCTCGCCATGGCCCGCAGGCTGCGCGAGAAGCAGCCCAAGGTGGTGTACCTGGAGCTGTGCGAGGACATGGCCCCGCTGCTGAGCGAGCTGCGCAACTGCCGTCTGCCGGTGGCGGTGCAGGCGTTCGCGGGCAAGGTCGACGGCTTCCCCGCCGAGTGGGCGCCGCTGTCGGTGGTCGCGCCGATCACCGAGGCGTCCGCCGAGTACCAGGCCATCGCGTACGCCCTGGACACTCCGGGGGTGGAGCTGGTCCTGGTGGACCGGTCGGCCGACCATGTGTACCAGTGGGACACGAGCCGTACGGCGCCGGAGTCCGCCACGGACGACGAGGCGCCCGAGGAGGCTCAACTCCACGGCGAGGCCGTCGGCGTGGAGATCGGCGACCTGCGCCCGCGCTTCGCCGAACTGGAGGAGCATCTGCTGCGGCACGGCCGGGTGCGGCACTGGTCGGAGTGGTGGCACCAGTACGTCGAGGTCCCGCTCGCGGGCAGCGACCACGACACCTACCGCCAGGCCATGTTCCTCATCGGCAGCCTCTTCCGGCGGCTCGCCCCCGGTGACGAGGGCCGGGTGCGGGTGGACGAGGACCGCGAGCGGTACATGTGGACCCGGATGCGCGAGCACCTGGCGGCGTCGGGGGCCGACCCGGCGGACTGCCTGTACGTGTGCGGGGCGTTCCACGCGGCCAGCCGGGTGGACGAGTTCGGCGTCGAGGGCACCGACACGTTCGCCATCTCCCCGCGTACGGCGACGACTTGGCAGTACGGACTGATCCCGTCCAGCCACGCGGCCATCGAGGCGCAGTTCGGCCTCGCCGCGGGCTCGGTGTCGATCGCCGCGACGGAGTGGGCCAAGGGCCTGAAGCGCTCGCGGATACGGCCGTACCGGCTGGCGGGGCAGAAGGGCGCCCCGAAGAAGGCGGCGGCCCCGACGAAGGCCCTCATTCCCTCGCCGGGCTCCACCCCGGACCGCCTCACCGGCTTCCTCCAACAGGCGCCCGTGCTGGACACGTTGGACGAGGCGGAGCTGCTCGGCTGGTCCGTGGACATCGTCCGCGCGGCCCGGCGCAACGGCTATCTGGCCTCCACCGCCGACGCCATCGCAGTCTTCGAGACCTCCATCCTGCTGGCCGGGATGCGCGACCGTGCGAAGCCGACGCCGTACGACTTCCAGGACGCGGCGGTCACCTGCATCGAGAAGGACGCCGTACCCGGCCGACGGGACGTACGGCACCTGGTCGAGATCATGCTGGGCGGCGACCGGATCGGCCAGGTCGGCTACGACGCCCTGCCGCCGCTGGCCCGGGACGTGCACGACCGGCTGGCACCACTGGGGCTGAAGCTCCAACAGCGCGGCGTACAGCGAGCGTTGCTCGACATCGTGTCGCATCCCGAACTGGCGGCCTGCTCGGACGTGCTGTGGGTGCTGCGCCGCCTGCTGCCGCACGGCGCGGCCCGCCCGATCATGGGTGAGCGCAAGCTCGGCGAGCGTTCCCTCCAGGAGTCCTGGGACCTCGCGATCGGCACCCACCAACGGGCCCTGATCGAGCTGGGTTACGAGGGCGTCAGCCTGGAGCAGGTCCTGGAGCAGCGGCTGCGGCGCGAGGCGTACGGTCCGCAGGCGACGGCCGCGACCGTCCTGGCGGCGGTCGAGGACGCGACGCTGTATCTGGGTGGCGGGCGTCTCGCCGACGAACTCGGCACCCACGCGCTGAAGGTGCTGGCCACCGAGCGCAGGGTGGACGGGGCGCCGGAGGTGCTGCGCCGGGTGCGGAGACTGCTGGCGTACTACCGCACCCACGCGCCGGTGCTGCCGCCCTGGATCGAGTCCTTCGCGAAGGCGGGGTACGCGCACTACTGCACGCTGCTGCCGACGGCGTTCCGCGACGAGGAGGCGACGGTCGGGCAGGTCGCGGCGATGCTCGGGTTCCTGTTCAGCATGGAGAGCCTGGCGCTGTCGCTGGGCTGCGACCGGGCCCAGCTGGAACTGGCGGTGGCCCAGTCGCACCCCGAGGACCCGGCGAAGACGGCGCTGCTGTGGGCGGCGCAGGTGCAGCTCGGCACGCTGTCTCGCGCCGAACTGCGCGCGCGGTGCGTCGAGTTGCTGGACAACCCGCTGGTGGTGCCCGCCTATCCGCGCTACCTGAGCGGCTTCGTGCACGCCCTGGAGCCGGTGCCCGGGCTCGCGGACGTGGTGGTGGAGGCGGTCTCCAACGCCTTCGGCCGGCTGCCGGACACGGTGCTGCTGCCGTGGCTGCCGCTGCTGATCACCACGCTCCGCGCCCAGGCGGGCGAGCTGGCGCCGCTGCTGATCCGGGAGGCCGCCCGTATCTTCCCGGCCCGGCTGGCGGCGCTGGACACGTGGACGCCGCCGTGGCTGGCGGAGGCGCAGGTCGCGGTACGCCCGGAACCGCGGGCCCCGCGTGGCGTGGCCCTGCTCCCCGCGCACCCCGCGACCTGCGACGCGCTCGCGGAGCTGCTGGGTTGCACGGACGGCTGGACGGACGGCTGGACGGCCACCGATGCCCCGGTCGCGCGGGGCACCGCGCTGCTGGCCGCGCATCCGGCGACCTGCGACGCCGTGGCGGAGCTGCTGGGCTGCGACGGCGACTGGGCCGAGCCGGGCGGTACGGCTTCCACGGCCGCTTCGGCCACTTCGGCCTCGGCGCTTGCCGACCGCCACCCGGCCACGGCGGCGGCCTGGGAGTCCCTGCTCGCGCACACCTGAGGGGCGGCGCTCACGTACACCTGACGGCCCCGGGCCGGGTCCGGCACTGCGGACCCGGCCCGGCGCGCGTCTCAGCCGGTGGCGAGCTTCCGGTGCGCGTCCACGATCTCCGCGTACCGCCGTCCGCTGCTCTTCACCGTCCGCCGCTGCGTCTCGTAGTCCACGTGGATGAGCCCGAACCGCTTGGCGTAGCCGTAGGCCCACTCGAAGTTGTCGAGGAGGGACCAGGCGAAGTACCCGGCGAGCGGGGCGCCCTTGCGGGCGGCGGAGGCACAGGCGGCGAGGTGGGACTCCAGGTAGGCCCGGCGCTCGGGGTCGTGGACCGTGCCGTCGGGGCCGACCCTGTCGGGAAAGGAGGAGCCGTTCTCCGTGACGTAGATGCGCCGGGCGCCGTAGTCCTCGGTGAGGCGCAGCAACAGGGCCTCGATGCCCTTGGGTTCGATCTCCCAGTCCATGCCGGTGCGGGCGATGCCCTCGCGGCGTACGGCGCGGGCGTGCGGGACGGGGCCCTGCGGGTCGTCGATGACGTACGCCGGGAAGTAGTAGTTGAGGCCGATCCAGTCGAGCGGCGCGGCGATGGTCTCCAAGTCGCCGGGCTTCTCGGGGAGTTCGACGCCGTAGAGCTCGCGCATGTCGGCGGGGAAACCCCGGCCGTGCACGGGGTCGAGCCACCAGCGGTTGACGTGGCCGTCCTGGCGGCGGGCGGCGGCCGCGTCCTCGGGGCTGTCGGTGGCGGGGTGGACGGTGGAGAGGTTGTTGACGATGCCGACCTCGGCGCCGGGCGCGGCGGCGCGTACGGCCTGGGCGGCGAGACCGTGGCCGAGGAGCAGGTGGTACGAGGCACGGACGGCGGCCGTGAGGTCGGTCAGGCCGGGGGCCATCGTGCCCTCGAGATGCCCGATCCAGGCGGAACACAGGGGCTCGTTGAGCGTGGCCCACAACTTCACGCGGTCGCCGAGGCGTTCGGCGACGACGGAGGCGTACTCGGCGAGCGCGTGCGCGGTGTCGCGCTCGGGCCAGCCGCCCCGGTCCTGGAGGGTCTGGGGCAGGTCCCAGTGGTAGAGGGTGACCGAGGGGGTGATGCCCGCCTCCAGGAGGGCGTCGACCAGCCGGTCGTAGAAGGCGAGCCCCTTGGCGTTGACGGGGCCGTCGCCGCCGGGCAGGACGCGCGGCCACGCGACGGACAACCGGTAGGAGTTGACGCCGAGTTGGCGCATCAGCGCGAGGTCCTCGGGCCAGCGGTGGTAGTGGTCGCAGGCGATGTCGCCGGTGTCGCCGCCCGCGGTCTTCCCGGGTGTGTGGGAGAAGGTGTCCCAGATCGACGGTGAGCGGCCGTCCTCGGCGACGGCGCCCTCGATCTGGTACGCCGCCGTGGCGGTGCCCCACAGGAAGTCGTTCGGGAGGGCGGCGAGGTCGATGGGTTCGGACACGGAAGTCCCTTCACGGTGGAGGGTGTTGGTCACTTGACGGCGCCCGCGGTCAGTCCGGCGACGAGGTAGCGCTGGAGCAGCAGGAAGCCCGCGACCACGGGCACGCTCACCACCAGGGAGGCCGCCATGATCTGGTTCCAGTAGACGTTGTAGAGGGTGGAGTAGCCCTGGAGGCCGACGGCGAGCGTGCGGGTGGTGTCGTTGGTCATCACGGAGGCGAAGAGGACCTCGCCCCAGGCGGTCATGAAGGCGTAGACGGCGACCGCGACGATGCCGGGCACGGCCGCCGGCACGACGACCCGCAGCAGCGCGCCAAGCGGCCCGCAGCCGTCCACCAGCGCGGCCTCGTCGAGGTCGCGGGGCACGGAGTCGAAGTACCCGATCAGCATCCAGATGGAGAACGGCAGCGAGAAGGTCAGATACGTGAGGATCAGTCCGCCGCGCGAGCCGAACAGGGCGATTCCGGTGGCGTTCCCGATGTTCACGTAGAGCAGGAACAGCGGGAGCAGGAAGAGGATGCCGGGGAACATCTGGGTGGACAGCACGGTCACCGTGAAGACGCGCTTGCCGCGGAACTCGTAGCGGCTGACGGCGTAGGCCGCGAAGACCGCGATGACGACCGAGCAGACGGTGGCCGCACCCGCCACGATCAGCGAGTTCACGAAGTAGCGGGCGAGCGGGATCGTGGACCAGATGTCGATGTACGGCCGGATTGTCAACTCGCTGGGCAGCCAGCGGAATTCACCCGTCACGTCGGCGAGCGGCTTCAGTGAGCTGGAGACCATCACATAGACGGGCAGCAGGACGAAGCCGGTGAGCAGCGTGAGGAAGATCCGGCGGGACCACAGGAACGAACGGGGCCGGGACAGCGGGGACTTGGATATTGACTTGCCCAACGGCCTGGTCATGGTCGGCGTCTCAGACATCGGCGCCCCTCCGTCCGCGCGAGGTGAACAGCAGATAGCCGCCGGTCACGACCAGCAGGAAGAGCAGCAACAGGACGGACATGGCGGAGCCGGTGCCGAAGTCCCAGGTGAGGAAGGTCGTTTGGTAGATGTGCACCGAGATCAGGTCCGCCGCCTCGGGGGCGCTCCGGCCGAACAGCACGAAGGGCGTGTTGAAGTCGTTGAACGTCCAGAGGAACAGCACCAGGACGAGTACCTGGTTGACGGGCCGCAGCGCGGGGAGCGTGATGTGGCGGATCTGCCGCCACATCCCGGCGCCGTCCAGCGCGGCGGCCTCGTACAGCTCGCCCGGGATGTTCTGGAGCCCCGCCATCACGATCAGGAAGGCGAACGGCCAGCCCTTCCACACCGAGACGGTGAGCAGGGCGTAGAAGCTGTTGTCGCCGAGCAGCCAGAAGGAGCGCTGATCGGTGAGGTGGAGCTGGTCGTGCAGGACGTGGTTCACCAGGCCGTTGTCGTGCTGGAACATGAACACCCAGGTGATGACGGCCGCGTAGACGGGCAGTGCGTACGGCACCAGGAACAGGGCGCGCAGCAGGCCGCGTCCCCGGAAGGTGTCCTGCATGAAGACGGCGGCGGCCGTGCCGATCAGCCAGCACAGGGCGACGGACAGCAGCGTGAAGCCGACGGTGACGGCGAACGAGTGGAGCAGCGCCTTGCCGATGGGCGCGTCGAAGTCCACGGACACGCGGTAGTTGTCCAGCCCCGTCCAGGGCGCGGTGGACCAGTCGCGGATGTGGAACCGGGTGAGTTCCCGGAAGCTCATCAGCGCGCCCATGACCATCGGCACGAGATGGACGAGGAGTTCGAGGACGAGCGCGGGCAGCAGGAGCAGATACGGGAGGGTCACGCGCCGGACGCGCCCGGTGCGGCGCGGGCCCCGCGCGGCACCGGGCGCGTCGCCGCGCACCGGTTCCTTCAGAACGGTGGTGGTCATGGTCGTCAGGCCGCCGGCATCTGCTGCTGGGCCTTCTCCAGCTTGGCCTTGACGGAGGCGGTGGTGACGGCGCGGCCCGCGGCGGCGTCCGCGAACAGGTCCTTGACCGCGGTGCCGACTGCGGTTTCGAACTGCGACTCGTCGGCGACCTGGGGCAGCGCGGTCGCGCTGGTGGCGAGGGTGTTCTTGAGGACGGCGGTGGCGGGCGCGTCGAACGCGGGGTCCTGCTGGGCGGCCTTGACCGGCGGGATGGAGCTGTAGGCCTTGTTGAGGATCTTCTGCTCGCTGTCGCTGGTCATGAACTTCACGAACTGCGTCGCGCCGTCGAGGTGGTGGCTGTCCTTGAAAATGGCGAGGTTGATGCCCGCGACCATGGAGTTGACCTGGGTTCCGGTGCCGGGGGTGCCGGACTGGACGGGCACGGGGGCGATTCCGTAGGCGTCGTCGCTCATGCCCTGCGACTTGAGGTTGGCGGCGGCGGACTGCCAGAGCAGCATGGCCTGCTTGCCCTTGGCGAAGTCGCTGACCGACTGGTTCTGCGCGTACTCGGCGTTGCCGGCCGGGATGGCCTTGTCCTTGGCCATCAGGTCGACGTACTGCTTGACCGCGTCGACCACCTTCGGGTTGGTGAAGTCGGGCTTGCCGTCGGCGGTGAAGAAGTCGCCACCGTGCTGCTTGGCGAAGACGAAGACGTGGTGGATGTTCTCCGAGACGTTCGAACCCTCCGCGCCCAGCGGGGACTTGCCCTTCGCCTGGATCTTCTTCCCGTCGGCGACCAGCTCGTCCCAGGTGGCCGGGGGCTTGGAGATGCCCGCGTCGGCGAAGATCTGCTTGTTGTAGTAGAGCGCGTACGCCATCGAGTACAGCGGTACGGCCGCCGGGTCCTTGCCCGCGGCGCCGGTGGAGCCGAGCGCGGAGTCCACGAACCGGTCGCGGCCGCCGATCTTCGCGAAGTTCTTCGCGTCCCAGGGCAGCAGCGCGCCGGTGGCCTGGAGGGAGGCGCTCCAGGTGTTGCCGATGTTGAGCACGTCGGGGCCCTGGCCCGAAGTGGCCGCCGTGAGAATGCGGTTGAGCAGGTCGGACCAGGGAACGACCTCGACCTTCACCTTGATGCCGGTCTGCTTCTCGAACTTGTCCAGCTCGGGCTGGAGGACCTGCTTGTCCACGGCGATGCTCGCGCCCTGGTTGGAGGCCCAGTAAGTCAGCGTCTTGGACGACCCGTTGGCGCCGTCCCCGCCCGACGTACCCCCTCCGCACGCGGTGGCCGCGAGGGCGAGAGACATGACGACGGCGCCGGTGGCCGCGGCTCGGATGCTGCGCATGGCTCCAGAAGTCCCTTTCCGGGAGTCGAGACCCCGAGGACCGCTCACGACAGCCGACACCCGTTCGACCCCCGAAGGCTCCTCATGGCTTAATTTAGGACGTGAGTTAAACCCTCGTCGGAGGTGGAGTCAAGGGATCGGGCGGCTTTTGCAGCGGGGGGAGTTGGCACCCCCGGGCGCCGACTCCGTACGGCTCTGCGATGATCGTCGCCCAGTCGGCCCGGAGGGCCGCTCATCCAGGGGGACGCCCATGCTCTCGACCACTGTCCCGTACCGCGCGCTGCCGGTGCTGCTGCCCGCGCTGCTGGCCGGTGCCCTGCTGACCGGCTGCTCCGCCGGGCACGACACCGCCTCGACGTCCCCCTCCGCACCCGCACCCGCGCCCACGTCCGCGCAGACGATCGACTCCACGCCCAAGGTCCGGGACGCGCTCGCCGTGCTCCAGGCGACGTACAACGACGGCTGCACGACGCCGGACAACTGCGAGTACTTCCTCACCCGTGTGCACGACAACCTCGAGGACCTCGACGCCTCGATGAAGGCCGACCCGCAGGGCAAGAGCCACTTCGCCACGCCTCTGGCCTGGATGGACACCCTGCACGGGACGTTGGGGAAGGACGTGTCCTTCCCCAACCTGGAAAAGCACCAGAAGCTGCTGCTGGGCACCCGGGACAAGATCAATACCTGGATGAAGTCCCACCCGGAGGACTATCGCTGAGCGGGGCCTCCGAGGGACGTGGGGTCCTCGCCGGGGGCGGGATCAGCGCCGGTGGCGGGGTTCCCGCCGGGCGCCGGGTTCCCGCCGGGCGCGGAGGTCGTCCGCCAACCCGCCGTCTCGCTCCACTCCTCGAAGCACGCCAGTAGGCGCCACGCCTCCGGGCTCCACGCGAACACCGCGTCCTGACCGAACCGGCGCCCCAGGACGCGGGCCGCGGCGTCGGTCAGTCCGGTGACGGCCACACTCTCCTCGGTGTGGGTGCCGCAGGGGCTGCCACCTGTGGCGGGCCACCATGTGTGTCCGCTACGGCCGAGTTCGGCCAACAGCGATGCGTGGGCCCGCGCGTTGTCCTCGGGGGCGACGAGACGTCCACGGGGGTTGCAGGCGGTGATGACGTGGATGGTCCGGCCGGACGGCTCGGGGTACGGCCCCTCTGTCACTCCGACGGCGAGGGGCGCGACCCTCGTAACGCGTCGCTCCCCGAATCGGATGTCCGCCACGGCCTGTCGGTAGGCCGTCCATCGCTCCCGCATGAGCCCTCCTCCGGAAAGAGAGGACCCCCTTACACAGCCTGCAGGGAGATCCGCGCCCAGCCCCGCTCGGGCTCGGCGTGATCGTTTTCATGAACGAGCGGAATGGTGCCACAGGGTGCTGCGCAAGACCAGCGGAGGCAGTGCACACACATATGTCACCCCCACACATCATCCCGTCGATGTAGTGCGCGCACACATGTTGTCCCCCTCCACAGCCCGCCTAACATGTGCGCCCACCGCAGCGACACCGCGAAAGATACGGGGGGACACACCATGGGGCGCGAACACACAGGGCCCGAGCACACCGATCGCGACCACACAGATGACCCCCCGAAGCACGCCGAAGCACCCCGCACCCGCCCCATCCCCACCGACCGCCTCACCCTCCACGTCACCGACGTACGCGACCACGGCGACCCCGTCGTCTTCCTGCACGGCAACGTCTCCTCCGCCGCCTTCTGGCGCACCGTCCTCCCCCGTCTCCCTGACCGTTACCGCCCCCTCGCCCCCGATCTGCGCGGCTTCGGCGGCACCGAGCCGCTGCCGGTCGACGCGACGCGCGGCCTGCGTGACCACGCCGACGACCTGGACGCCCTGCTGCGCGCCCTCGGGATCGAGCGGGCCCATCTGGTGGGCTGGTCCATGGGCGGCGGCGTGGCGTTGCAGTACCTGAACGACCACCCGGAGGCGGTCCGCTCGGTGACGCTGGTCAACCCCGTCTCGCCCTACGGCTTCGGCGGCACGCACGGTCTCGACGGCACCCTCAACTCCGAGGACGGCGCGGGCTCGGGCGGCGGTACGGCCAACGCGGGGTTCGTGGCGCGGCTCGCCGAGGGCGACCGCGGTGCGGACTCCCCGCTATCCCCGCGCTCGGTCCTGGCCGGCACGTACGTCAAGCCGCCATGGCGTCCGCACCCCGAGGACGAGGACGCGTACGTCGACTCCATGCTCACCACCCGCACCGGCGACGACCACTACCCCGGCGACAGCACCGCGTCCCCTGCCTGGCCCGGCACCGCCCCCGGCACCCGGGGCATCCTCAACTCCCTCTCCCCGCTGTACTTCCGCCTCGACGCCCTGCACCTGATCGACCCCAAGCCGCCCGTGCTCTGGATACGCGGCGAGGACGACGTGATCGTGTCGGACACCTCACTGTTCGACCTGGCGCACCTCGGCGCGCTCGGCGCGGTACCGGGCTGGGACGGCACCCCGGCCCAGCCGATGGTGGCCCAGACCCGTCACGTCCTGGACCGCTACGCGGCGCACGGCGGTACGGTACGGGAGGTCGCCGTACCCGACGCGGGTCACGCGGTGCACCTGGAGAAGCCCGAGGAGTTCATGACGGCGCTGCTGGAGGTCCTGTCGGCATGACGGTGTGCACGACCGAGCAAGGCGCTGTCCGGGGCCGTACCGGCGCGGACGGCGTGGTGTCCTTCCTGGGAATCCCTTACGCAGCACCGCCGTTCGGCGAACTCCGCTTCAAGTCCCCTTCCCCACCGCACCCTTGGACCGGCGTACGCGACGCCACCGCCTACGGCCCGACCGCACCCCACGCCCCGTACGCCCCGCCGTTCGACGCCCTGATCCCCGAGGACAGCATCCCGGGCGAGGAGTGTCTGAACCTCAACATCTGGACGCCCGCGCCGGGTCCGGGCGCCCGGTTGCCGGTCATGGTGTGGCTGCACGGCGGCGCGTTCTCCAACGGCTCGGGTTCGGCGCCGGGTTACGACGGCAGCGCCTTCGCGCGTGACGGCGTGGTGTGCGTGACCCTCAACTACCGCCTGGGCACGGATGGTTTCCTCCGCCTGCCCGGCGTGCCCGACAACCGCGGCCTGCTGGACCAGCTGGCGGCGCTGCGCTGGGTCCGCGCCAACATCGCCTCCTTCGGCGGCGATCCGGACCAGGTGACGGTGTTCGGGGAGTCGGCCGGCGCCATGAGCATCGGCGCGCTGCTGGCCATGGGCGAACTGCGCGGCCTGGTGCGCCGCGCCATCCTCCAGAGCGGCTCGTGCCACTACTTCCTGCGCCCCGGCACGGCCTCCCGGATCGCGGCCCACCTGGCGGCGAAGCTCGGCGTCGAACCCACCCCCGACGCGTTCGCCGCCGCCCCCCTGGACGACCTGCTCACCGCCCAGGCGGACCTGCGAGCCGAACTCAACTCCCGCCCCGATCCCACCCTTTGGGGCGAGGCCACGCTCAACATGATGCCCTTCGAGCCGGTCCTGCCCGACCTCTCCCTCCCGGGCCCGGACTGCGGCATCGACCTCCTCATCGGCACCAACCGCGAGGAGTACCGCCTCTTCCTGGCACCCACGTACCGCCTGGACGCCTTCCCCGAGTCCCGCCTCCGCACGATGACGGCGGCCTACGGCCTCGACCCCGACAAGGCCCTCCCCGTCTACCGCGCCGCCCGCCCCACCGCCACCCCGGGCGAACTCCTCGACGCCGTGGCCACGGACTGGTTCTACCGCCTCCCCGCCGTCCGCCTCGCGGAATCCGTCCCCGGCTCCCACCTGTACGAATTCGCCTGGCGCTCCCCGCAGTTCGACGGCCGCCTCGGCGCCTGCCACGCCCTGGAACTCCCCTTCGTCTTCGACCGCCTGACCGACCCGACGTACACCCCGCTCCTCGGCCCCCACCCGCCCCAGCCCCTCGCCGACACGATGCACACGGCCTGGGTGTCCTTCGCCCGCACCGGCGACCCCGGCTGGCCCGCGTACGACGAGGCCACCCGCACGACGATGGTCTTCGCGGAGGAATCGGCGCCGGGGAAGGATCTGCGGGCGGAGGAACGGGTGTTGTGGGAGGGCGTGCGGTAGCCACGCCGCAGACTCAGCCCGGCAAGGCCCGGAGGCGGGCGCGTGCTCTAGCCCGTGCTCACCACCACGATCACGACCAGCCAGCACACCGCCACGAGCGACGGGAGCAGCACCATGAGCATCCCGGTCGGGGAGGCGCGCAGCCATCCGTTGTTCGCCTCGCTGATGTCACGGCTCACTATGCGGTGGCCGCCGTGCCAGGCCAGGTGTTCCTCCAGGTCTATGACCGCCTTCTTGCGGGCCTGGAGGTAGCGGCGTCCGAACCGGAGCATCTGGGAGAAGGCCACGGACGTGCCCAGTCCGATGACGCCGATGATCACGGTGAGGTTCCGGGCCATCCGCTCGGACGCGGCCCCGTCCTTGCCGAACGCGAAGGCGATGGCGGCGGCGAGGGCCGCGGTGATGTAGAAGAAATTGTTCAGCTTCTGCCAGTTGGTGACGTCCTCGTGCTTGTAGAGGTCGACGGCGATGCCGTACTGGGCGTACAGCAGCATCTCGCGGGGCTTGCGGCGCACCCACACCACCCGCTGTCTGCCGTCCGGCGGGACCAGCCGGATCAGTTCCTCGAAGCCGAGCCGGCGGTGGAACCGGGTGGACGCCTCGTTGGCCGGCTCCGCGACCACGGCGGCGATCACCGGCTTCTCCTCGCACTGGTCCAGCACGTGGTAGTACAGCCGCGAGGCCACGCCCTGGCGGGCCGCGTCCCGCGCCACACAGATCTGCTTGATCACCAAGAAGCTGCCCAGGGCGCTTCTGATCCGCCGGTTGAGCCATTCGTCGGGCTCGAGACGCTCGTCGCTGTAGGCGAGCAGGAAGCCCAGTACGGTGGCGCCCTTGACCGCGACGTAGAAGTGCTCGGCGGTGTTCAGCCGGGCGCGGTACGTCTGCTCGGTGAAGTCCGAAACGAGGAACCCTTCGTGACGGGCCTGCAAGGGGTCCGTCCGGTCCAGGCTCCTTGACGCGGCCAGTGCCGTGATCTGCTCCAGGTGGTCCTCGCGTGCCCGGACGATCTGGAAGTCCACCGCTGCGCCGTCCACCATCGCCGCCCCCTCGGGATCCAGTTGGCCGCCTCAACCTACCGTGACGGGTGCTCAGTTGTCGGCCTCCGCTGCTTCGATTCACGCGTTCGGAAGATCCTCCCGAGTCGCCGCGCGGCCGCGCGACCCGTGATCGGCAGGACAGGTCCGACGCGACCACGACACGGCCGTGACCGGCGGCGCCGCACACTGCTAGCGTCGGGGCGAGTCTGCGAACAGGGGTGGAAAATGGGGGACGTTGAAGTGATCGACCTGGTGGCGATGGGCGACGACTTCGTCCGCGACCCGTATCCGGTGTACGCGGCGCTGCGCGAGCGCGGGCCCGTGCACCGGGTGCGGATTCCGGAGGGGGCCGAGGCGTGGCTCGTGGTCGGGTACGAAGCGGGGCGTGCCGCGCTCATGGACCCCCGGCTGTCGAAACGGTGGGACAACGCCGCGCCCTCGTTCCCGATCTCCAGCCCGGCCGCCGGGCCCCACATGCTCAACCAGGACCCACCGGACCACGGCCGGCTGCGCAAGCTGGTGGTCCGCGAGTTCACCCCGCGCCGCATCGAGCAACTCGCCCCGCGCATCCAGCAGATCACCGACGAGCTGCTCGACGCGATGTCGGCGGTGCCGGACAGCCGGACCGACCTGGTCGACGCGCTCTCGTTCCCGTTGCCGATCTCGGTGATCTGCGAGCTGCTCGGCGTACCGATGCTGGACCGGGCCGCCTTCCGCGACTGGACGAACACGGTCCTCTCCAACGCCGCCCCCGAGGTACGACAGGAGGCGACGCGCGAAACGGCCTCATATCTGGCCGAGTTGATAAAGAGCAAGCGTGATGCTCCGGGCCAGGACCTGATGAGCGACCTGGTCCGCACCACCGACGAGGACGGCGACCGCCTCTCGCACGAGGAACTCCTCGGTACCGCCTGGCTGTTGCTGGTCGCCGGGCACGAGACCACGGTCAACCTGATCTCCAACGGTGTGCTGGCCCTGCTCACCCACCCCGAGCAACTGGCCGCTCTCCGCGAGGACATGACGCTCATGCCCAACGCGGTGGAGGAGATGCTGCGTTACGACGGCCCGGTGGAGACCCCGACGTTCCGCTTCACCACGGAGCCGGTCGAGATCGGCGGCACGGTCGTCCCCGGCGGCGGTCACATGGTCCTGGTCGCCCTGGCGGACGCCAACCACGACCCTGCCCGCTTCCCCGACCCGGACGACTTCGACATCCGCCGCCCCGCGGGCGGCCACGTCGCCTTCGGCCACGGCATCCACTACTGCCTCGGCGCCCCCCTCGCCCGCCTCGAAGCCCGCATCGCCCTCACCTCCCTCCTCACCCGCTTCCCCCACCTCGCCCTCGACGCCCACCCGGCCGCCCTCTCCTGGCGCGAGGGGATGCTGATCCGGGGGCCGCGGAGTCTGCCGGTGCGCTGGGGGGCGTAGCGCTGCGGGCTGCGGGCTGCGGGCTGCGGGCTGCGACGAGGTCTCGGTGGTGCCACCCCGCCGCCGGGACCTCCGCGCCCATTGACGTCTGCCGTCGTCCTCCCGCGTCGCGGACGACGGCGATCCGCCGTCGAGTCCCGGTCCGGGCCCGGCTCAGGCCCCGGCCGCCGTCTCCGTCGCGACCGCGCCGGTGGTGGCCGGGCGGGGGCGCCGGGCCAGGGGTACGAGCGCGATCGCGCCGGCGCCCAGCACGGCGGCGAGCGCGAACGTGGTGAAGCCGAGCCCCGCGTTGCCGCCCGCGACGACCGCCCCGCCGAGCGGGGGGCCGAGCACCGCTCCCGTGCGGCCGACGCCGGTGACCCAGCCGAGCCCGGTGGCCCGTTCACCGGGCGCGTACACCGTGGACGTGGCCGCGTACACCATCACCTGGGCGCTGAAGAGCCAGATGCCGGTGATGAAGACGACGGTGTAGGCGAGGCCGAGCGGCAGGTGCGCCTTGAGCAGGAAGGTGCCGGACGCGGTCAGCAGGAACCAGATCGCCGAGACCCGGACCGGGCCGAACCTGTCGGCCGTGCGTCCCGCGATCAGCATGCCGACGATACCGCCCGCGTTGATCACCATGAGGAAGGTGATGGAGGACGAGAGCGAGTAGCCGGAGGCGCGCATCAGCTCGGGCAGCCAGGTGGAGACGCCGTACACGAGCAGCAGCCCGGCGAACGAGGCGGTCCACAACAACGGCGTCGCCCAGCGGGTGCCGGGAGCAAAGAGCGCGCCGATCGCGGACATCCGCCCCTTGGCCCCGGCCTTGGGCGCGTCGGCGGCGCCGGGGCGGTCGAGGCCGTAGCGGTCCGCGATGGCGTACGCGGACCGCGTACGCCCCTTCGCGAAGAGCACACCCGGCGATTCCGGCAGCCACTTGAGAACCAGCGGTACGGCGACGAGTGCGGGCAGCGCGCCCGCCCAGAACACCCAGCGCCAGCCGTGCTCGGGTGCGACGGCGAGGCCGATGCCCGTGGCCGCCATGCCGCCCGCGTGGTACGAGGTCATCATCAGGCCGGTGGCGAGCGCGACCCGGCGCGGTGGCGCGAACTCGGCCACGATCGCGAGCCCGATCGGCATCAGCCCGCCGAGCCCGAGGCCGGACACGAACCGCCCGGCACCGAAGACGGTGACGTCGGGTGCCAGCGCGCACAGTGCGGAGCCCAGCGAGAAGAGCACGACGCTGCCGGCGACGAGCGGCTTGCGGCCCAGCCAGTCGGTGAGCGTGCCCGCCACCAGGGCTCCGATCAGCATGCCGAAGGTGGTCCAGCTGCCCACGGTTCCGGCGAGGCCCGGGGAGAAGCCGAGGCTCTTGTCGGCGAGGAGGTGCGGAATCGTCGCGCCGTAGATGTTGACGTCCATGCCGTCGAAGAAGACGGCGAGCCAGCACAGGGCGATGGCGGGGGCGACGGATCTGAAGGAGCGGGCGGCTCGGGGAGCCCGCTGCTGGGGAGCGGTCACAGGACCTCACTCGTTCGAGAAGGTGACGGAGAAGGTGACGAAGACGGTGTGACGGGCGGCCCGGAATGCCGCACGGTTCGCCTGGTGAACTTTTCTTCAGAATCGCTCGCCGCGAGTGTGGAGTCACACCGGACCGATGTCAACGGCCGTGGCACAAGCCGCTCTTCGGCCGTCCCGCGAGCTCCTATGCGAGCGGCACCCGGGTGTACCGGCCCGCCGTGTGGAGGTCGGCCTCGATACGGGCCGCCGCCGCGAGCAGCGGCGGGAGCAGTTCCTCCCTGGCCCGCTCGGCGGTGCGGCGGCTCGCGTGCATCGAGACGTTGACGGCCGCGACGGTCCGGCCGGTCCGGTCGCGCACCGGCACGGAGATCGAGCGAAGCCCGTCTTCGAGCTCCTCGTCGACGAGGGCATGCCCGTCCTGGGCGACCTGGCCGAGGATCGTGGCGAGGCGGTCCGCCGAGGTGACGGTGTGCCGGGTGAGCGGTTCCAGCTCCGTACGCGCGAGCCGGGCGGCGCGCTCCGCCTCCGGCAGCCCGGCCAGCAGGACCCGGCCCAACGAGGTCGCGTAGGCGGGGAAGCGGGTGCCCAGGGTGATGTTGACGCTCATGATGCGCACGGTGGGGACGCGGGCCACGTACTGGATGTCGTCCTCGGCGAGGACCGCCATCGACGCCGATTCGTGCACCTGCTCCACCAGATCCGCCAGGTGCGGCTGAGCGATCTGAGGGAGCGTCAGGCCGCAGAGGGGGGCGAAGCCCAGCTCCAGGACGCGCGGGGTGAGCCGGAAGTTCCTTCCGTCCTGGGCCACATGGCCGAGGTGCTCCAGCGTGATCAGGGCGCGGCGGGCGGTGGCGCGGGCGAGCCCGGTGGCCTCGGCGACGTCGGCGAGGGAAAGCTCCGCGCGCCCCGCGCCGAAGGCGGTGAGCACGGTGAGCCCCCGGGCCAGGGACTCGACGAATTCCGGGCCGAGTTCCTCCTTCGACGCCCGTACCCAGGCGGCCGCCGATGACGGAGTGGCCGCCTGGGGCTCGGTCCGCGGCGCGGCCGCCGACAGGGTGTCCGTCATAGCGGCGACGGTCTCGCGCAGGCGCGGGAGCACGGCGTCGCGCAGCGACTCGGCGCTGTGCCGGCTGGTGTGGCTGATCACGCTCACCGCGCAGACGGGGCGCCCCTGTCCGTCCCGCACCGGCACGGCGATCGCGATGAGGCCGGGCTCGATCAGCTGGTCGTCGAGCGACCAGCCCCGCTCGCCGACGGCGGCCGTCCGCCGCTCGAAGGAGGCGGCCGCTCCCCCAGGCTCTCGGCTCCGCTCGAGCAGGGGCGACTCCCATCCGTATCCGTGCGGCAGCGCCGGGAAGCCGATGTCCTGCGGGTCGGCGGCGCGCCGCTGCCGCCACCGCTGCCAGTCCGCCTCCGTCCAGTCGGCGGCGAAGAGCGCGCCCGGGGCGCCGCGTTCGGCCGGCAGGAGGTCGCCGATGCGGAAGGTGAGGGACACGGCGCGCCGCCGGGTCGCCTGGTGGACGAAGCGCACCCCGTCCCGGTCGGGCACCGCGATCGACACCGACTCGTCGAGGGCGTCGGCGAGTGCGTCTGCCGCTGGTCCGAGGAGGTCAGGCAGGCGGCACGCGGACAGATAGGCGTTGCCCAGCTCCATCAGCCGGGGGGCGAGGACGGCGTCCCGTCCTTCGACCCGTGCGTAGCCCAGGCGCGCGAGCGTGCTGACCACGCGGTCGACGGTCGAGCGGGCCAGCCCCGTGGCGCGTACGAGATCACCCAGCGACCGCCGCCCGCCGGCCACCGCCAGCTCGCGCAGCACGGCGAGGCCCCGGATCAGGGGGCCGACGGCCTCCCTGGGCGGGGACGCGGGCGAAACGGCAAGGGGGGACATGGCGCGGCTCCTCGGTCTCCATCTCGTCGGAACCGTACCGGCTCGGCCCGTTGACAGGGGCCGTCGGGCGGGACCAGACTCACGGATATTGTGAACCAAAGTTCACTGGGCGAACAAGCCTTGAAGGGGAGGATCGTGGCCGAGATCCGGACGCTGCGGGACGCGGTGGCGGAGCTGATCCACGACGGCGACACCGTCGCCATGGAGGGCTTCACCCATCTGATCCCGTTCGCGGCGGCGCACGAGGTGATCCGCCAGGGGATCACCGACCTGACGCTGGTGCGGATGACCCCCGACGTGATCTACGACCAGCTGATCGGGGCGGGACTGGTGGCGCGGCTCGTCTTCTCCTGGGGCGGCAACCCCGGGGTGGGCTCCCTGCACCGCTTCCGGGACGCGGTGGAGAACGGCTGGCCCCGGCCGCTGGAGGTCGAGGAGCACAGCCACGCGGGCATGGCCAACCGCTATGTCGCCGGAGCCTCCGGACTCCCCTTCGCGGTGCTGCGCGGCTACCGCGGCACCGGTCTTGAGCGGCGGACCGCGACCGTCTCCACGGTGACCTGCCCCTTCACCGGCGAGGAGCTGGCCGCCGTCGCCGCCCTCAACCCGGACGTCACCGTCATCCACGCCCAGCAGGCCGACCGCGCGGGAAACGTGCAGTTCTGGAGTCTGACCGGGGTGCAGAAGGAGGCCGTGCTCGCCGCCCGGCGGTCCCTCGTGACCGTCGAGGAGATCGTCGACGAGCTGGAACCCCGGCCCGGTGGCGTGGTCCTGCCGGGCTGGGCGGTGACCGCGGTCGCCGAGGTGCCCGGCGGCGCCCACCCCTCGTACGCGGCGGGCTACTCGGTCCGCGACAACGACTTCTACCAGGCCTGGGACCAAGTCTCCCGGGACCGCGCGCTGTTCACCGCCTGGATCGAGGAACACGTGAAGCGGACCGGCGCAGCCGCTCGACGACCGCGGACCGGAGGAGCGGATCAATGACCACCGACTGGACCCCCGACGAGCTGATGGAGGTCAACGCCGCCCGCGCCCTCGCGTCGGCGAGGACCTGCTTCGTCGGCATCGGGCTGCCGAGCACCGCCGCCAACCTCGCCCGGCGCACGGCGAACCCCGGTCTCGTCCTGATCTACGAGTCGGGCACCATCGGTTCCAAGCCCGGCCGGCTGCCGCTGTCGATCGGCGACGGCGAGCTGGCCGAGACCGCCGACGCGGTCGTCTCCGTCCCGGAGATGTTCAACTACTGGCTGCAGGCCGGGCGGATCGACGTCGGCTTCCTCGGCGCCGCGCAGCTCGACCGCCACGCCAACATCAACACCACGGTCGTCGACCGGGGCCCGGACAAGCCGGAGGGCCGTCTCCCCGGCGCCGGTGGCGCCCCGGAGATCGCCGCCAACTGCGGTGAGGTGCTGGTCGTTCTGCGCCACCGCCTCCGCAACTTCGTCGCCGAGCTGGACTTCGTCACCTCCGTCGGCCACGGCTCCGGCCCCGGGGACCGCGAGAAGCTCGGCCTGCGCGGCAAGGGACCCACCGCCGTCATCACCGACCTCGGCGTCCTGCGTCCCGACCCGGCCACCGCCGAGCTGGTCCTGACCGGCCTTCACCCCGGTGTCACCGTCGACCGGGTACGCGCGGCGACCGGCTGGGAACTGAGGACCGCTCCCACCATCGACGTCACCGCCGAGCCCACCCATGAGGAACTGACCGCGCTGCGCGCCCTCAAGACCCATCCCGGAAAGGCAGGAGACTCCGCATGACGACCACCCCGACCCAGGGTGACATCGGCGCCGGGATCGCCGAGGCGCACGCCGCCTACGTCAAGGACCTGGCGGACGGCGCGCCCGTACGGAACCACCCCGACCGCGGCTACGCCCCGTACCGCAGCAGCGCCCTGCGCCACCCCAAACGGCCGCTCGTCGCGCCGCACGACCCGGAGGCGGTCGAGTTGTCCGGACCGGTCTTCGGCGTCACCGACGTCACCGCGCTGGACAACGACCTGACCCGGCAGCACCAGGGCGAGCCGCTCGGCGAGCGCATCACGGTCACGGGCCGCGTCCTCGACCGCTCCGGACGCCCCGTGCGCGGCCAGCTGGTGGAGATATGGCAGGCCAACGCCTCGGGCCGCTACGCTCACCAGCGCGACCAGCACCCCGCCCCGCTCGACCCCAACTTCACCGGCGCGGGCCGCTGCCTGACGGATGATCGGGGCGCGTACGAGTTCACCACCGTCAAGCCCGGCGCCTATCCGTGGCGCAACCACACCAACGCCTGGCGCCCCGCACACATCCACTTCTCGCTCTTCGGAACGGCGTTCGCCCAGCGACTGGTCACCCAGTTGTACTTCCCGGGTGATCCGCTCTTCCCCTACGACCCCATCCTGCAGTCCGTCACCGACGACGCCGCCCGGCAGCGCCTCGTCGCGACGTACGACCACGATCTGTCCGTACCCGAACGGTCGCTCGGCTACCGCTGGGACATCGTCCTCGACGGCCCGGCCGCCACCTGGACCGAGGAGGGCCACTGACCATGACCTCCCTGGCACCCACCCCGTCGCAGACCGTCGGCCCGTTCTACGGCTACGCCCTGCCCTTCGCCCTCGGCGGCGAGATCGCCCCGGTCGGCCACCCCGACACGATCACCCTGCATGGATACGTCTACGACGGCGCCGGACAGCCCGTACCCGACGCCCTCGTCGAGCTCTGGCAGCCCGGCCCCGACGGCGCGCGCGGCGGCGCGCCCGGGTCGATGCGCCGCGACCCGGTCACGGGCGAGGTCGTCGGCCGCGACGGCGTCGCCTTCACCGGCTTCGGGAGGGTCGCGACCGACGCGGACGGCCACTACGCGGTCCGTACGCTGCCGCCCGGCGGAGTCCCGTACCTCTCGCTGATCGTCTTCGCACGCGGGCTGCTGCACCACCTCCACACCCGGGCCTATCTGTCCGCTCCGGCCGGCACCGCGGCCGATCCCCTGCTCGCCGCCCTCGAACCGGAGCGCAGGGACACCCTGTTGACCGTCCCGGAACGCGCGGGGGTCCACCGCTTCGACATCCGTCTGCAGGGCGACGGAACGCACGAGGAGACGGTCTTCCTTGACTTCGCCTGACGACATCGCGGACGCCGGTCTGCTCTCCCCCATGCGCGTCGGCTCCGACGCCGAGTCGGCGACAAGCGACGCCGCCTACGTGCGGGCCATGCTCGACGCCGAGGCGGCGCTGACCCGCGCCCAGGCCGCGCTCGGGCTCGCCCCCGCCCCGGCCGCCGCCGCGGTGACGGCGGCCGCTGCCGACACCGCGCGCTACGACGCGCGTGACCTCGCGCTGCGCGCCCGCTCCGGCGGCAACCCGGTCATCCCCCTCGTCGCGGACCTCACCGCGGCCGTCGCCGAGCGCACCCCGGAGGCGACCGCGTATGTGCACCGCGGCGCCACCAGCCAGGACATCCTCGACACGGCCACGATGCTCGTCGCCGTACGCGCCCTGGAACCGGTCCTCGCCGACCTCGACCGCACGGCTGCCGCCCTGGCCCGGCTGGCGGCCGAGCACCGCGACACCCCCATGGCCGGACGCACGCTCACACAGCACGCGGTGCCCACCACCTTCGGGCTGAAGGCGGCGGGCTGGCGTGCGCTCGTGCTGGACGCCCGCGACCGTCTCGCGGCCGTACGAGCCACCCTGCCCGCGCAGTTGGGCGGTGCTGCCGGCACGCTGGCCGCGTTCCACGCCTTCGCCGAGGCGGACGGGACCGCCGATACGGAACCCGGCCTGGGAGTACGGCTCCTCGCCTCGTACGCCGCCGAGACCGGGCTCGCCGAGCCCGCGCTGCCCTGGCACACCCTGCGCACGCCGATCGCCGACCTCGCCTCGGCGCTGGCCTTCACCGCCGGGGCGCTCGGCAAACCGGCCGCCGACGTCCTCATGCTGTCCCGCACGGAGACCGGAGAGGTCGCGGAGGGCAGCGGTGGCGGCTCCTCCGCCATGCCGCACAAGTCCAACCCGGTCCGCGCGGCCTTCATCGCGGCCACGGCCCGCCAGGTCCCCGCCCTCGCCTCGGTCCTGTACGGCTCGCTCGCCGCCGAGGACGAGCGGGCGGCGGGCGCGTGGCATGCCGAGTGGCAGCCATTGCGCGAGGCGCTGCGGCTGGTCGGCGGCGCCGCCCGCGACGCGGCCGAACTCGCGGAAGGACTGCGGGTCGACACACAGCGGATGCGCGACAACCTCGACGTGACCCGTGGTCTGATCACCACCGAGCACCTGGCCGCAGCTCTGTCCGCCCTGATCGGCCGTGACGAGGCCAGGCAGGCCGTGTCGCGCGCCGCGCACCGCGCGACACGGGAAGGCCGCGCACTGGAGGAGTCCCTCATGGAGGACCCGGCCCTGTCCGGCGTCCTCCCCAAGGAGCGGCTCCTCGAACTCATCGACCCGGCGCACTACTTGGGCGCGGCCGGCGCCCTCGTGGACCGCGCCCTGCGCCGCCCGGCGGTGGGGAAAGAGGAGACCTCATGAGCACTGCCACCGGAATGACCACCCCCGCCGGATCACAGTCGCTGCTCCATCACCGCGTGGACGGCCCCGACGGTCTGCCACCGCTGCTCCTCGGGCCCTCGCTCGGCACCTCGCTCGCGGTGTGGCAGCCTCAGGTCCCGGCCCTGGCCCGGGTGCGCCGGGTCGTGCGCTGGGACCTGCCGGGGCACGGCGGATCGTCCACCGCGCCGCTTCCCGAGAACGGGGCGACCGTCGCCGGTCTCGGGCGGCTCGTCCTCCAACTCGCCGACGCTCTCGGCATCGACCGCTTCGCCTACGCGGGCATCTCGCTCGGCGGTGCCGTCGGCACCTGGCTGGCCGTCCACCACCCCGAGCGGGTGGAGTCCCTGGCCGTGGTGTGCTCCGCCGCACGGTTCGGGGAGCCGGAGGGCTGGCGGGAGCGCGCGGCGCTCGTACGGGCCAAGGGCACCGGCCCGGTCGCGGACACGGCCGCGCGACGCTGGTTCACCCCTGAATTCGCGGGCGCCCCGGCCGCACGCGCGCTCGTGGACGACCTCCGCGCCACGGACCCCACCGCGTACGCCGCGCTGTGCGACGCACTCGCGGACCACGACCTGCGCGACCGACTCCCGCACATCACCGCGCCGACCCTGATCGTCGCGGGCCGCGAGGACCCGGCCACTCCGGTCGCCCAGGCCCGGGAACTCGCCGACGGCATCCCCGGCGCGAGCCTCACCGAGGTCGCTCATGCCGCGCACCTCGCGAACGTCGAGCGACCGGGCCCCGTGCTGGCGGCGCTGCTCGGTCATCTCGCCACGTCCGCCGACGAGTTGACCGGCGAGCCGACCGACGACGCCTCGCGGCACGCCGTCGGCACGTCGGTGCGCCGGGCGGTACTCGGCGACGCCCATGTGGATCGGGCGACCGCCCGTACGACGCCGTTCACCGCGGTCTTCCAGGACTTCATCACCCGCTACGCCTGGGGCGAGATCTGGACCCGGCCGGGCCTGAGCCGGAAGAACCGCAGCTGCGTCACGCTCACCGCGCTGGTGGCCCACGGCCACCACGAGGAACTGGCCATGCACGTCCGGGCCGCGCTCCGCAATGGCCTCACGCCCGACGAGATCCAGGAAGTCCTGCTCCAGTCGGCCGTCTACTGCGGCGTGCCGGCCGCGAACTCCGCCTTCGCCGTCGCGAACCGGGTCCTCGAAGAACTCGGAGAAACCGAAGAAGAGGGGCAGTGATGCCGAAGACGCACACCACCGTCGGAATCATCGGCGGCGGCCCCGCGGGCCTGCTCCTCGCTCGCCTCCTGCACAACTCCGGCATCGACTGCGTGCTGTTGGAGAGCCGCGACCGCGCATACGTCGAGCAGCGCCAGCGCGCCGGGATCCTCGAACAGGGCACCGTCGACGCGCTGCGGGAGAGCGGCGCCGCCGAGCGGCTGGACCGCGAGGGCCTGGTCCACGACGGCATCGAACTCCGCTGGAACCGCCGCGCCCACCGCATCGACTTCCCCGCCCTGACCGGCGGCCGCCGGGTCTGGGTCTACGCCCAGACCGAGATCGTCAAGGACCTCATAGCGCTGCAACTGACGTACGGCGCGCCCTTGTTGTTCGAGGCGGCGGTGCACGCGGTCGAGGGAGCCGACACGGAGGAACCGCTGATCCGCTACACCCACGAGGGCCGGGACAAGACCCTCACCTGCGACTACGTGGTGGGCTGCGACGGCTTCCACGGCGTGGCGCGCACCGCGATCCCCGACGGCGTGAAGCGCACGTACGAACACGCCTACCCCTACTCCTGGTTGGGGATTCTCGCCGATGTCCCGCCGTCCTGCGACGAGTTGATCTACGCCCACTCCCCGCGCGGCTTCGCGCTGCACAGCATGCGCTCCCCCACGGTGAGCCGGCTGTACCTTCAGGTCCCCAACGGGACCGATCCCGCCAACTGGTCCGACGAGCGGATCTGGGACGAGCTGGAGGCGCGGTTCGCCGTCGACGGCGACTGGAAGCTGCGGCGCGGGCCCGTCACCGCCAAGTCGGTGCTGCCGATGCGCAGTTCGGTCACCGAGCCCATGCGGTACGGCAGGGTCTTCCTGGCCGGGGACGCCGCACACATCGTGCCGCCCACCGGCGCCAAGGGGCTCAACCTGGCGGCCGCCGACGTCATCGTGCTCGCCCGGGCCTTCGCCCGCCTCAAGGACACCGGCTCGGCCGAGCTGCTGGACGCCTACTCGGACACCTGCCTGCGCCGTGTGTGGCGCGCGGAGCACTTCTCGTACTTCATGACCACGGCCCTGCACACCGACCCCGGACAGAGCCCCTTCGCCACCCGGCTGCAACTCTCCCGGCTGGACCGCATCGCCGCCTCACCCCACGCGGCGGCCGAGCTGGCAGAGAACTACGCGGGCCTGCCCACCGTCTGAGATGCCCGGGCAACACAAAGTGCCGGCCGGGATCGCTCCCGGCCGGCACTTTGTGTTGTTGTGTCCGAGGGGGGACTTGAACCCCCACGCCCGATAAAGGGCACTAGCACCTCAAGCTAGCGCGTCTGCCATTCCGCCACCCGGACTAGGTGTCTGTCGCCTTCGGGGTGTGTTCCCCTCGGCGACATGGACAACAATACCAAGGTTTCGGAGTGGGTTTCACCTGCGTATTCGTGACGCGGGAGGGGGGTGGACCTGGAGGTACGGAGAGTTACCCGGCCGTTGCCACGCGTGAGCGGGAGCGCTCACGGGCAGCGGATCACCTGGCCCGCGTACGAGAGGTTGCCGCCGAAGCCGAAGAGGAGGATGGGGTCGCCGGTGCGGACGGCGCCCTGTTCGATGAGCTTGGAGAGGGCGAGGGGGATGCTGGCGGCGGAGGTGTTGCCGGACTCGGTGACGTCGCGGGCGACGACGGCGTTCACGGCGCCGATCTTGTGGGCCAGGGGCTCGATGATGCGCAGGTTGGCCTGGTGGAGGACGACGGCGGCGAGGTCGGCGGGCTCGATGCCGGACTTCTCGCAGGCCCGGCGGGCGATGGGCGGCAACTGGGTGGTGGCCCAGCGGTAGACGCTCTGGCCCTCCTGGGCGAACCTCGGCGGCATGCCCTCGATACGCACGGCGTTGCCCATCTCCGGCACCGAGCCCCACAGCACCGGGCCGATGCCGGGTTCCTGACCGGGCGTACACGCCTCGACCACGGCCGCGCCCGCCCCGTCGCCGACCAGGACGCACGTCGTACGGTCGGTCCAGTCGGTGATCTCCGACATCTTGTCCGCGCCGATGACCAGCGCACGGGTCGCGGCACCGGCCCGTACCGTGTGGTCGGCGGTCGCCAGCGCGTGGGTGAACCCGGCGCAGACCACGTTCACGTCCATCGCGGCCGGCTGCGGGATGCCGAGGCGGGCCGCGACGCGGGCGGCGGTGTTCGGGGAGCGGTCGACGGCCGTGGAGGTGGCGACCAGGACCAGGTCGATGTCCTCGGGGGCGAGGCCCGCCGCCGCGAGGGCCTTGGCGGCGGCGTGCGCGGCCAGCTCGTCCACCGGCTCGTCGGGGCCCGCGATGTGCCGCGTACGGATGCCGACCCGGCTGGTGATCCATTCGTCGCTGGTGTCGACCATGCCCGCCAGGTCCTCGTTGGTGAGCACCTTGGCGGGCTGGTAGTGCCCGATCGCGGTGATGCGCGAGCCGATCATGTCGAGGTCCCCTTGTTCGCCGTGAGTAGCGGGACCGTCCAGTCTGATCAGTGACTCACGGGTACGCGGACACGTGAAGCCACAGGAAACGGGCATCCGAGTTGTCGGCTTCCCGCAGACCCTCGGATGTCCGAATACTCAGCGTTTCCAAGCCCGCCGGGCTCAGGCCCACGCCTGCCCCGCATCACCCCGTGAACAGCTGCGTCGCCTTCCGTACGAGTTCGTAGACCCCGTAGGCCAGCGGCGCCGACACCCACAGCCAGGCGAAGACGATCAGGCCCCTCAGGTCTCGCGGGCCGCTCTCGGGTTCACGCGGGCTGCTCTCGCTGGACATCGGGTGCCTCCTTCGGGTCGGGGACGTGGTGGCGGGCGTGGACGGGGCGGACGAGTTCGTTGGCGGCGAAGCCGACGACGAGCAGGCCGATCATGATGGCGAAGGAGAGCCCGTACAGGGCGGGGCCGTCCTTGCCCGCCGCCTCCTGGCGGTCGGCGATCCAGTTGACGATCAGCGGGCCGAGGACGCCCGCCGTGGACCAGGCGGTGAGCAGGCGGCCGTGGATGGCGCCGACCTCGTACGTGCCGAAGAGGTCCTTCAGGTAGGCGGGGATCGTGGCGAAGCCGCCGCCGTAGAAGGAGAGGATCACCAGGGCGCAGAGCACGAAGAGGGGCTTGGCGGTGTCTCCGAACAGGGCGAGCAGGAGGTACATCAGGGCGCCGACGCCGAGGTAGACGCGGTAGATGTTCTTCCGGCCGATCAGGTCGGAGGTGGACGACCAGCCGATCCGGCCCGCCATGTTCGCCGCCGACAGCAGCGCGACGAAGCCCGCCGCAGCCGAGACGGAGACCGGGGTGGAGCTGTCCGCGAAGAAGTCCGTGATCATCGGGGCGGCCTTCTCCAGGATGCCGATGCCCGCCGTGACGTTCGTGCACAGGACGACCCACAGGCACCAGAACTGCGGGGTGCGCACGGCGCTGCGGGCCGAGACCTGGACCCCGAGGGGCGCGGCGGCCACCGTCCCGCCCGTCGTCCGTCCGGGGGCGCGCGGGACGCGGATCAGCAGGACACCGAGGGTCATGAAGACGGCGTACGACAGCCCGTGGACGAGGAACGCGAGGGCGATGCCGTTCGGGCCGGTACCGAAGGACTCGAGCATCTGGGCCGACCACGGCGAGGCGATCAGGGCGCCGCCGCCGAAGCCCATGATGGCGATGCCGGTGGCCATGCCGGGGCGGTCCGGGAACCACTTCATCAGGGTGGAGACGGGCGAGATGTAGCCGATGCCGAGGCCGATGCCCCCGACGAAGCCGTAGCCGAGGACGATCAGCCAGTACTGCTCGGTACGGGCGCCCAGCGCGGAGATCAGGAAGCCGGAGGAGAAGCAGACGAGGGCGACGGTCATCGCCCAGCGCGGGCCGTTGCGTTCGACGAGCGTGCCGCCGAACGCTGCGGACAGCCCGAGCATCACGATCGCCAGCTGGAACGGCAGCGCGCTCTGCGTGCCGTCCAGGTGCAGCGCGGACTCCAGGGGCGGCTTGAACACGCTCCAGGCGTAGGCCTGGCCGATGGACAGATGGACGGAGAGGGCGGCGGGCGGGACCAGCCACCGGCTCCAGCCCGCGGATGCGACAGGGGGGCTGCTCATGGGGCCGGACGGTAGGACGGGGCGCGGGAGTTGAGAAGGTGGCGGGGCTACGGCATGCGGTGAGCGGTAGGCGTCGTGCGTCCAGCGGTCGGTACGGGCCCGGCCTCCGGGCGCCGCGACGGCTCCGGCCGGCCTCGGAGTAGGCGCCGACCAGCCTCCGCATCAGCGCCCCCGGCCTCCGCGTCGGCGCCGCCCGGCCTCGAAGTTCGGCTCCGCCCGGCCCCCGCGTCACCGCCGCTCACCCCGTTCGGCGGCTGCCCTCAGCCGTCCGTCCCGAACCGCACCTCCGCCGCCCGCACCACCGTCCCCAGCCTCGGGAAGTCCAGCCGTACCGACGCCTCGTGCTCGGCGGCCGTGAACGCGGCCATCGCGTCCTCGGCGAAGACCAGGTCGTAGCCGAGGTCGGCGGCGGCGCGGGCGGTGGATTCGACGCCGAGGTTGGTGGTGATGCCGCCGAGGACGAGGGTGGTGATGCCCTGCTCGCGCAGCCGTGTGTCGAGGTCGGTGCCCTGGAAGGCGCCGATGGTCCGCTTGACCACCTCGGCGTCGCCGTCGCGCCGCAGTCCGGCGACCAGTCCGCTGCCCGGCGGCTGCTCGGCGACGGCGGGGCGCTCGGTCCGGACGAGGACGACCGGGGCCCCGGCGGAGCGGAAGGCGGACGCCAACTCCCCGGCGGTGGCGTGGGCTTCGATGCCCTTACGGGGTTCCAGGGGCAGCGCGACGATACGTTCCATCAGGTCGACGAGAACGAGGGCGGTGCGCTGCGGGTCGAGTACGGGAGCTGCGGTCATGACGGAACGTTAGCCGTCGCCCGCGGTCCGTGGCGCCAATCCCGGTCAACGGGCCGGTGAACTGAACGCGTTCGGCGGTGGGGCAGGAGAAGATTCCGGCCACTTTGTGTCACCGCGCGTGCGGCCGTACGCCCGGACGGTCCGGCTCCGACGCCCGCTCCCGCCCCCGCTCCTCGTCCGGCTCCCCCGCCGCCCCGTCTCCCGGTCCCCCGTCTCCCGCCGCCTCATCTCCCGCCCGCCGCTTGGCGATCACCGCGCACACCATCAGCTGCATCTGGTGGAACAGCATCAGCGGCAGCACCGCGAGCGAGGCGTGCGCGCCGAACAGCACGCTCGCCATGGGCAGCCCCGAGGCGAGGGACTTCTTCGAGCCCGCGAACTGGATGGCGACCCGGTCCGCGCGGCCGAAGCCGAGCGCCCGGGCGCCGTACCAGCTCACGCAGAGCATCGCGGCGAGCAGCGCCGCCTCCACGCCGAGCAGCGCGCCGAGCCGCAGCGGGCTCACCTGGTGCCAGATGCCCTGGGCCATGCCCTCGCTGAAGGCGGTGTAGACGACCAGCAGGATCGAGCCGCGGTCGACCAGGCCGAGCACCTTCTTGTGGCGCGTGACGAAGCCGCCGATCCAGCGCCGGAGCACCTGCCCGGCGAGGAACGGCACCAGCAGCTGGAGCACGATCTTCAGGAGCGAGTCGGCGGAGAAGCCCCCGCTGCCGCCGAGCAGCGCGGCCGCGAGCAGGGGGGTGAGGACGATGCCGACGAGGGAGGAGAAGGAGCCCGCGCAGATGGCGGCGGGGACGTTTCCGCGCGCCATGGAGGTGAAGGCGATGGACGACTGGATGGTGGAGGGGACCAGGGTGAGGAACAGCAGGCCCTGGTAGAGCGGCTGGGTCAGGACGTACGGCACCAGGCCCCGCGCGGCCAGGCCGAGCACCGGGAAGACGAGGAAGGTGCAGGCCAGCACGGTGAGGTGGAGCCGCCAGTGGCGCAGCCCGTCGAGCGCCTCGCGGGTGGAGAGGCGGGCGCCGTAGAGGAAGAAGAGGAAGGCGATGGCCGCCGTGGAGGCGCCGGAGGCCACGGCCGCGCCGGTCCCGCTCGCCGGGAGCAGCGCCGCGACGCCCACCGTCGCGAGCAGCAACAGGATGTACGGGTCGACGGGCAGCCGACGGGGCAGGTGCGGGCGTTTCACGGTGCTCCGGGTGCTGGACGGCAGGGGCGGGCGGACCGGCTTCCATCATGCCCCCTGGCCGGACCGCCGGTCCGGGGCCCCCGGGCCGGCGACTCCCGGTCGGCGGCTCCCGGTCGGCGGCCCCGGCTCAGCGGCTCCGGCTCAGCGGCCCCCGCGATACGTCAGCTGCTTGACCCGGCGCAGGAACGGGGTCGTCTCCACGTGGCGCACCCCGTCCAGGCGGCCGAGCGGCCCGCTGAGGTAGGCGTACAGGCTCGCGGTGTCGCGGACGACGACGGTGGCGACGATGTGGGAGGGGCCGGTGGTGGCCGCGGCGAAGGCGACCTCGCCGTGTCCGGACAGGGCCTCGCCGACGGAGTGCAGGGCGGCGGGCTCGGTGGTGATCCACAGGGCGGCCGTGCGGGCCTGCCCGGAGAGTTCGTAGTCGTACTCGGTGTCGATGTAGATCGCCCCCGAGGCGAGCAGCGCGGCGAGGCGGCGTTTGACGGCGGACTCGGAACGGCCGGTGGCGCGCGCGAGTTCCTGGTGTCCTGCGCGGCCGTCCCGGCGCAACACGGAGAGGAGCGGTTCGTCCTCGGGCTCGATGCGGGCCTCTGCCGCCGGGTGGGCCGGGTGGCGGGGCCGTAGTGCGGCGGCCTGCTCCGCGTCCAGGGCACCCGACTTGACGATCCAGCCGCTCGGGCCGCCGTCGAAGCGGTGCAGGAGCTGCTGGGCATGGACCTCCATCACGCTGGGCGTGCGCGGGAGTTTGCCGAGCAGGAGGTCGTCGTGGTCGCCGGGGCTGCGCGGGTGGGTCATGCAGACGATCTCGGTGCCGCCGGAGGCCAGCCCGATCCAGGAGGTGTCGGGGCGCTTGGCGAGGGCGTCCGCGATGACGGGGGTGCTGTCCGGGGCGCAGCGCAGCCGGAGCATCCACTGGTCCTGGCCGAGGACGAAGGCGTCGCGCCGGGCGACGACCCGGAGACCGGCCTCGGCGGTGAGGCGGCGGTAGCGGCGGGCGACGGTCTGGTCGGACACGCCGAGGACCTGCCCGATCCGGGCGAAGGAGGCGCGGGCGTCGACCTCCAGGGCGGAGAGGATCAGGACGTCCAGCTCGTCGAACGTGTCGGATTTCGACATCTGCACAAGCTCCCCCGTCGGTTTTCACCGGCCCGAGGGCCGTGGCCGGGGTGTTCGGCCCGGCCCGCCGCATCGTACGGGCGAGGGCGCGGTCGCGCGTCACGGCGTACGGAAACGGAAATGGTGGGAGGCGGGGACATGCGGACATGGGGGACGCTCACGGCGGTGTGCCTGGGCACGTTCATGTTGCTGCTCGATGTGACGATCGTGGTGGTGGCGCTGCCGGACATGAGTCACGCGCTGCACGCATCGCTGGGCGATCTCCAGTGGGTGGTGGACGGCTACGCGCTCGCGCTCGCCGCCCTGCTGCTGGGGGCGGGCGCGGCGGCGGACGTGCTGGGGCGGCGGCGTACGTACGTCGCGGGTGTGGTGCTGTTCGCGGCGGCCTCGCTGCTGTGCGGGCTCGCGTCCGGGCCCGGGACGCTGGTGGCGGCGCGGGTGGTGCAGGGTGTGGGCGCGGCCGCGATGTTCGCGACGACGCTGCCGCTGCTCGGCTCGGTGTACCAGGGCAGGCAGCGGTCGGTGGCGCTCGGTGTGTGGGGCGCGGTGAGCGGGGGCGCGGCGGCGGTCGGGCCGGTGCTGGGCGGGCTGCTGGCCGAGGGTCCCGGCTGGCGGTGGATCTTCTTCGTGAACCTTCCGGTGAGCGTGGCGGCGGTGTGGCTGACGCTGCGGGTGGTGCCGGAGTCGCGGGGCGGCGGTGCGGGGAGCGCCTGGCAGCGGGTGGACTGGGCGGGTACGGCCGCCTTCGCCGCGTTCGCGGGCGGGCTGACGTATGCCGTCGTACGGGCCGGGGAGGACGGCTGGGCCGCGCCCGCGACGCTCACGGCGTTCGGCTGCGCGCTGCTGGCGCTGGTGGTGTTCGTGCTGGTGGAGCGGCGGGTGGCGCATCCGCTGCTCGACCTCTCGCTGCTGCGCAACCGCACGTTCGTGGGTGTGATGGCGGGTGCCTTCGCCTTCAACGCGGTGGCGTTCGGCGTGACGCCGTATCTGTCGCTGTGGATGCAGACGCTGCTGGGCATGAGCCCGGTGCGCAGCGGTCTGACGCTGCTGCCGATGACGGTCGCGGCGATGGTCGTCGCGGTGCTGGTGGGGCGGCTGCTCCACGGGGCGCCGTCCCGGCTCACCATCGGTGGCGGGCTGTTGCTGATCGGCGCGGGGTGCCTGTGCCAGGCGGTCCTGTCCGCGGGCTCCGACTGGACGGCCCTGATCCCCGGCTTCGTGCTGGTGGGCGCGGGTACGGGCCTGGTCTCCCCCACCGTCGCCGGGGCCGCGCTCGCCTCGGTCCAGCCGCACCGGGCGGGCATGGCGGGCGGCGCGGTCAACACCGTGCGCCAGCTGGGCTACGCCCTCGGCGTCGCCGTCTTCGGCACGATCCTGACGACCCGTATGGAGTCCACCCTCCCCCATGGGGCGGCCCACGCCCTGGCGGGCGGCGCGGCGGGCGCCCTGCGGGCGAGCTTCCCGGACGAGGTCCTGCACGCGGCCTTCGCCTCCGGCCTGAACCGGGCTCTGCTGACGGCGGGCATCGCCGGACTCGCGGCGGGGGTACTGGTCCTGGCGGTGGTCCGTACACCGCGCCCGGCCGGGGAACAGCCGAAGGCGGGCGGGGTGCCGGTGGAACCGACGGCGGCGCGCCAACCGTAGGTGTGGACGTACGGCCCCGCAGGGGTGGGCAGGTGCGGGTGCACGAGGGGTGGTTCGGGCCGGTGGCCGGAACCACCCCTCGGACGTGCGGGGCTTCTTGTCGACCCCGCCTGCCGAACCGCCGGACGGCACCTCGTGACCAGGCCGTACAGATTCGGTGGAGATTGGGGTGGGTTCGGCTGAGCGGTCGCCCCCGTCGTGTCCGTACCTTCCCCTTGTGCGGGTATTTTCCGGGCAACGGCGGGCGCGAATGCGCGGGTTGCCCGGATTCGGGACGGCTCCCATCCGGCCAACGGGTGGGGTAGCGTCACGGCGCTGTGAGGAACGGAGGGCGGAAACTTGCAGGGCTTCACCAATCCTCCGACGACAACGACGTCGGCACCGGCGCCGGCCGGCGGGCTGGCCGACACCGTCTTCGAGTACGCCCGGGTCGACCCGCAGCACATCGCGCTCGGCCGCAAGGACGGGGCGGGCCAGTGGCGGGACGTGACCGCCGCCGAGTTCCGTGACGAGGTGCTGGCGCTGGCCAAGGGGCTGCTCGCGAACGGGATCCGCTTCGGCGACCGCGTCGCGATCATGTCCCGTACCCGCTACGAGTGGACGCTGTTCGACTTCGCGCTGTGGACGATCGGCGCCCAGGTGGTGCCGGTCTATCCGACGTCCTCGGCCGAGCAGTGCTTCTGGATGCTGTACGACGCCGAGGTGACCGCGGCGATCGTCGAGCACGAGGACCACGCGATGACGATCGCCACCGTCATCGACCGCCTCCCCCGGCTGGGCCGCCTGTGGCAGCTGGACGACGGCTGCGTACGGGAGTTGTACGAGGCGGGCGCGCACCTGGACGACGAGCTGGTGCACCGGCACCGCCGCGCGGTCACCCCCGAGGCCATCGCCACGGTCATCTACACCTCGGGCACCACGGGCAGACCCAAGGGCTGTGTCCTCACCCACGGGAACTTCATGTTCGAGGCGGACGCGATCATCGACCGCTGGGAGCGGGTGTTCCACTCCAAGAAGGGCGACGAGGCGTCCACGCTGCTGTTCCTGCCGCTGGCCCATGTCTTCGGGCGGATGGTGGAGGTCGCCGCGTTCCGGGGCCGGGTCCGCTTCGGGCATCAGCCGGAGCTGCACGCGTCCGCGCTGCTGCCGGACCTGGCCGCGTTCCGGCCGACGTTCATCACCGCCGTGCCGTACATCTTCGAGAAGATGTACGCGGCGGCCCGCCGCAAGGCGGAGAAGGACGGCAAGGAGGGGCCGTTCCTCAAGGCGGTCGACGTGGCGGTGCGCTACGCCGAGGCGCTGGAGGCGAAGGCGTGGGGCACGGGGTCGGGGCCCTCACCGGCGCTGCGGATGCAGCACCAGCTGTTCGACAAGCTCGTCTACTCCAAGGTGCGCGCGGCGATGGGCGGCCGGATCCGCAACGCGATGTCCGGCGGCTCGGCGATGGACCGCCGCCTGGGGCTGTTCTTCGCGGGCGCGGGCGTGCAGATCTACGAGGGCTACGGCCTGACCGAGTCGACGGCCGCCGCGACCGCGAACCCGCCCGACCGCACCCGTTACGGCACGGTCGGCCAGGCCGTTCCCGGGGTCGCCGTGCACGTCGCCGAGGACGGCGAGGTCTGGCTGCGCGGCGGCAACGTCTTCCAGGGCTATCTCAACAACCCCAAGGCGACCGACGAGTCCCTGCACGAGGGCTGGCTGGCCACCGGTGACCTGGGGACGCTGGACGAGGACGGCTATCTGACGATCACCGGCCGCAAGAAGGAGATCCTGGTGACCTCCGGCGGCAAGAGCGTCTCGCCGGGGGTGCTGGAGGAGCGGGTGCGCGACCATCCGCTGGTCCACCAGTGCATCGTCGTCGGCAACGACCGTCCGTACGTCGCCGCGCTGATCACGCTCGACCAGGACGCGGTCGAGCACTGGCTCCAGATGCAGGGCAGGCCGGGCCGGGACATCTCCCGGCTGGTGCGCGATCCGGCGGTGGAGACGGAGGTGCGGCGGGCGGTGGTGGCCGCCAACACGCTGGTGTCGCAGGCGGAGTCGATCCGGACGTTCCGTGTCCTCGTGCAACCGTTCACCGAGGAGCACGGGCTGCTGACGCCGTCGCTGAAGCTGAAGCGGAAGGCCATCGAGAAGGCGTACGAGCAGGAGATCGACGCGCTGTACCAGGGCTGACGCCGGACGGAGTGCCCGGCCGGGGCCGGACGGATCGCCGGTACGGATCGCCGGTCAGGAATGCATTCGGGCCCGTGATCGTTGACGATGGTGTACGACCCTGTCCACAACCGAAGGATCAAGAGCTCGTGAGCAGCAAGGTCCCCCCGATCGTCCTCAACAACGGTGTCGAGATGCCCCAGCTGGGGTTCGGCGTCTGGCAGGTGCCGGACACCGAGGCCGAGCGCGCGGTCAGCACGGCGCTGGAGGCCGGGTACCGCAGCATCGACACAGCGGCGATCTACGGCAACGAAACCGGCACCGGCAAGGCCATCGCCGCCTCCGGTCTGCCCCGCGAGGACATTTTCGTCACCACCAAGCTCTGGAACAGCGACCACGGGTACGACGCGACGCTGCGCGCCTTCGACGCGTCCCTGGAGAAGCTGGGCCTCGACTATCTCGACCTGTACCTGATCCACTGGCCGACGCCCGCGCGTGGCCTCTACGTCGACTCGTACAAGGCGTTCGAGAAGCTGTACTCCGACGGTCGCATCCGCGCGATCGGTGTGTCCAACTTCCTTCCCGAGCACCTGGAGCGGCTGATCTCGGAGACCTCCGTCGTCCCGGCGGTCGACCAGATCGAGCTGCACCCGCACCTCCAGCAGCGCGCGGCACGGGAGTTCAACGCCGAGCAGGGCATCGCGACCGAGGCGTGGTCGCCGCTCGGCCAGGGCAAGGGCCTCCTGGAGGTCCCGGCGATCGTCGCCATTGCGCGGAAGCACGGTCGTACGCCCGCGCAGGTCGTGCTGCGCTGGCACGTCCAGCTCGGCAACATCGTGATCCCCAAGTCCGTGACGCCGTCGCGGATCAGGGAGAACATCGAGGTGTTCGACTTCAGCCTGGACGACGAGGACCTCGCGGCGATCAGCGCGCTGAACGAGGACAAGCGGCTCGGTCCGAACCCGGCCGAGTTCGAAGTGGTCTGAACCCCGGTCCGGGATGTCCTGGTCTCCGACTCGGCCTGAACTCCCGTACGCCACACGGCCGTCCGCCCCGCCATCACCGGGGCGGACGGCTTTGTGCGCGTGGCGGGACCGGCTCCGCCTCCTCCTCCGCGACTTGAAGCTCATCGACGTGAAGGATCACTCATGCGCCCCCGCCCCCTGGGCCTGGCCACCGCGGCCGGCGTCGTCCTGCTCGCCTCGGCGACGTTCTATGCCGTCATGGACCGCTCCACCGGCTCGGCCCGCGAGGGCTCGGTGTCCGCGTCCGACCTGCTGGCCAAGGTGACGTCCTGCGAGCGGATCTCCGACGGGCTGTACCGCACCGACGAGGAGAAACCGGCCACCGTCCCCGTCTGCGGCACCAAGGGCGCGGTCTTCTGGAAGGCGGACATGGACGTCGACTGCGACGGCCGGCGCACCGACAAGTGCAACAAGGACCGCGATCCCTGGTACCAGGACGACACCGCGTTCCACCAGTCCGACGGCAAACCGCTGCGCGCCGACGCGCTCCCCTACATCGTGGTCCCCGGCTCCAGTGCCCTGTGGGACTACACCAAGTCCGGTGTGAAGGGCGGCGGCGTGGTGGCCGTCGTCCACGGCGACAAGGTCGAGTACGCGGTCGTCGGCGACACCGGCCCGTCCCGCATCATCGGCGAGGCCTCGTACGCCGCCGCCGAGGGCCTGGGCATCGACCCCGACCCGGCGACGGGCGGCGCGGAGTCGGGTGTGACGTACATCCTCTTCACGGGCGCCGGGTCCAAGGTCTCCCCGCTCGAGAGTCATGAGGCCGCGGTGGAGCTGGGTGACCGGCTGGCGCGGAAGTTCGTCGGGCGGGACTGAGCCGTCGGCGCCTTGCTTGTCGGGTCACTTGTGGGCGCGGAGGAAGGCGGGGATGTCCGCGCGCTTCGGGTAGTCGGGGAGCGGTGCCGGTTCGTCCCGGACGAACGCGGTGATCACCGCGGCGGCGCGGCGGTTGTTGTCGTCCAGGCCGTTCCACAGGTGGTGGCCGACGCCGGGCAGGTACTGCGTGCGCCGGATGCCGGGGTCGGCGGCCAGAACGGCGGTCGCCCACTGGCGCACCTGGGAGGAGCACTCGGCGATCATCAGCATGGCCGGGGTGCGGGAGTGTTTCAGGCGCGGGGCGAGGGACGGCGAGTCCTTCACCGTCCGCTGGACGCGGAGGCTCGCGGCGGGGCTGAAGGAGAAGTTCCGCGCGGAGTCCTCGGCGGGAATGCGGTGCGCGTCGCGGGCGCAGTAGGCGGACGCGGTGTCGCCGCCCAGGTCGGCGGCGGTGAACGCGTTGTCCCCCTCGGCCTGTCCGATCAGACCGGTGTCCGGGGCGAGGAGCCCGAGGCGCATGAGCCCGAACGCCACCGCGTACCGGGGGACGTGCGTCGAGCGGGGTCCGGTCATGGCGGGGGCGAGGCCGCGCGCGGAGGGTCGGCCGCGCTGTCCGTCGATGCGTGCGGTGGGGCCGTCCATGGGGCCGGGCTCCGCGATGATCGCGCGATGTATGTGGGCGGCGACCATGGGGGTGGCGAGGGCGCGGGTGAGGACGACGGCGCCGGAGGAGAAGCCGAGGATGTCGGCCTTGGCCGCGGCCCGGGGTTCCGTGGCGGCCAAGTGGTCGAGGACGGCGGCGAGATCGCGGACCGAGCGGGACAGGGAGTACTGGTCCATCGGCAGCAGACCGCTGCGTCCGGCGCCTGCCGGTTCGTAGGCGTACACGTCGTGCCCCTGGCTCGCCAGCAGTTGTAGGAAGCGGTGGTCGAGCAGTGAAATGCCGCGTACGGGGCCGCCGTTGAGGTAGACGAGCGGGACGGCCGAGCGGGGTGCGGAGCCCGTCGGCGGATAGTGGTAGACCGCGACCCGGCTGCCGGTGGACAGGTGCCAGTGTCGCATCGCCACGGAGGGCAGGGCGGGCGGATACCGGCGGGCGGTGGGCGCGGTGGGGACGCAGACCGACGCGGTGAGCGCGGCCGCGAGGACGACGGGCGTGAACAGGGCGAGGCGGGCCGTACGGGACGCCTTGGTTCGGCGCCTGCCCCGCCGGAGTGCGACTGCTGCGGCGAGTCCGGTGGTGGCGCACCAGGCGACGAGCCCGGAGCCCGCGCCGTCGGTGAGGACGATCAGCAGGAGGAAGGCGACAGCCAGCGCAACGACGACACCAACTGCTTTGGCGACGTGTGCGGTTGCGCGGGCGAGACGTAAGGCGAACGCGGACATGACGGACCCCCCAGGGTTTCCGAACGCTGTTTCAAAACGACGTTACCAGAGGGGCTAGGCTGCTCGGCATGGGCAGGCCGAGAACGAATGACGAGGGTGTCGCGGAGCGACTGGTGGCGTGCGCGACGGAGCTGCTGGCCACGCGGCCCCGGGAGTCGGTCACGGTGCGCGTCGTGGCGGCGGACGCCGGGACCTCGACGGCTGCGGTGTACTCCCTGTTCGGCGGCAAGGACGGGCTGATCGCGGCGGTGCGCGACCGGGCGGTGGCCGGACTCTTCGCGGACCTGTCGGCGGTACCGGCCACCGACGACCCGCTCACCGATCTGCACGCCCTCGCCGTCGCGTACCGGCGCTGGGGGCACGGTCACCGTCATCTGTACACGGTGCTGTTCGGCGGGGTGCAGTCCTTCGAGCCGTCGGGGGAGGTCGGGACGGCCGACCCGGTGGGGCCGCTCGTCGCGGCGATCGAGCGGGCGCTGGCGCGGGGCGTTCTCGACGGCGACGCCACCGCGATCGCGCTCTCGCTCTGGGTGGCGCTGCACGGGCTCGTGACACTCGAACTGGCCGGGGCGCTGGACCTGTTGGCGGCCGATGCGGCGTTCGGGGCGGCGGTGGGGGCGACGTTGCGGGGGTGGGCGACGACCGAGGCGTCCCCGGGCCTGCGGCGGGAGCCCTGACGGAGGCGGGACCTCCGTCAGGGTTCATGGGGCCGGGCTCTGACTCTGGCGGCTCGGGCTCGGGCGGCTCAGGCTCGGCTCGGGCTACGCGGGCCGTACCGCCGTGTAGACGGTGTACGCGTCCAGAAGGAACACGTCCGGCCGCTGGTGGACGCTCGCCGGGTCGGCGGGGTCGACGAGGCGGCCCAGGGTAGTGCGGTCCTCGGGGGTGAGGTCGTCGGGTGCGGCGTCGCGCAGGCGGGTGAGGGTGGTGGCGACGTGGGCGCGGGCCTGCTCGGTGGCGGGGGCGGGCACGTCGAGGAGGAAGCTGCGGGTGCGGGTGGGGCGCAGCCCGGCGGAGGTCAGGAGGGCGGGCCAGTCCTCGGTCTCGGGGACGGCGCCGGGGAGTCCGGAGCGCATCCGGGCGAACCACTCCTCCTCCAGCGCGGTCAGCCGGGACTGGAGTCCGGGGCGGCCGATGCCGATGTCGCGGGGGAGGAAGCGGGCGGGCAGTCCGCCCTCCAGGAGGGCCAACGTGCCGCCGGGCGCGAGGTGTTCACCGAAGGCGGTGAGCGCGGCCCGCTGGTCGCCGAGGTGATGCAGACTGCGGCTGGCCCAGAGGAGGTCGACGGGACGGTCCAACTTCTCCAGCACTTCGGGGAGTTCACCGGTCAGGGTGCTGAACCGGTCCCCCAGCCCATGCTGTTCGGCACGGGCCTGCGCGCGCTCCAGGAGCGGGGCGGCGCCGTCGACCGCCACGACGTGGGCCTGCGGGAACGCCCGCGCGAACAGGCACGCCACGACACCGGGGCCGCTGCCCGCGTCCACGATCAGCTTCGGCGCGGGCACCTGTTCGGCGAGCCAGGCGATGGCCTGCTCGTACGCGGGGGTGTACAGCTCCGCCTGCGCCTCCAGCATGGGGCCCTGCTCGGCCCAGTCGAGGTCGGTGTGATTGTGTCCGTGCGCCTTGTGGTGCTCGTGGTGCTGGTGGTGGTCGTGCGCCATGGTGGCCCGCCTCTCTTCCGGATGGGCCCAGCGTGCGACGGCGGGGCGGGCGCGGGCCAGTTCTGTTGCCGTTACGGCAAGTGCGGATGCCGTGCGAGCGGCGGGCGGGATGGCGGAACGATTCGGCGCCCGGGCGCGTCGTCCCTCTTCAGGGTGCGAGGGCCGCGCCCGGGGAGGGGATCAGGGTGCGCGGGAGCGATTTCGCGGAGTGGACGCGGCGGTTCGAGGAGGAACGCGCACGGCGGGCCGCCCTGGGCGACCCGGACTGGCGGCGGAACGCCGTGGAGCACCCGGCGGTGTGGGCGAGCGTCCAGCGCTTCCAGGTCGGAGAGGACGGCGACGGCACCAGCCTCCTCGCCAAGGCCGACCGCGCGGGCGACCCCGACTACGCACGGGCGGCCCGCCTCTTCGTCGCCGAGGAACAGAACCACGCCCGACTCCTCGCCCGGCTTCTCGCCTCGGCCGGGCTCCCGACCCTCTCCGGCCACTGGAGCGACACGGTCTTCGTACGCCTGCGCCGACTCCTCGGCCTGCGGCTGGAGCTGCTGGTCCTCATGGTCGCGGAGCTGGTCGCCCTCCGTTACTACCGCGCCCTCCGCGACGGCACCACGGACCCCCTCACCAAGGAGGTCGCGGCCCGCATCCTCGCCGACGAGGAACGCCACATCCCCTTCCACTGCGCCCGTCTCCACACCTCGTTCGCCCGGCTCCCCCGCCCCCTCCGCCACCCCCTCCTCCTTCTCTGGCGCCTGCCCCTGCTCGGCGCCTCCCTGCTCGTCGCCACCGACCACGGCCGCGCCCTCGGCGTCCTCGGCGTCGGCCGGGCACGCTTCGTGGCGGACGTGATGGGGACGAGCGGGGACGTGATCGCGGCGATCCTGTCACCCGGGACGGACGGACCGGCTCAGGGCGACGGCGGTCGGCTCACTCCGGCTTCCGATAGGCCCGCAGCCTGAACACCGGGTCCGCGCGCGGCCGGTCCTGATCCGGGAGGCGGGACAGAAGCTCCGCGAAGTGGGCCGTTTCCGGGGCACCGGGCGGAAGGGTGCTGAACCAGCCGCGGCCGAGGTCGGTGATGGTCCGGCGGGGGCTGCGTCCCTGACCGACGCCCACGAAGTGGCCTTCGCCCGCCGGGGTGAGACCGGCCTCGCCGGCGTGGGCGGTGATGATGCCGGGGGCGTCGGCGGCGGGTGGGCGGGTGCGGGCGGCGAGGACGGCGTCGATGTCGCTGCCCACGTTGTGGGAGCGGGCCTTGTCGACGGTGGTGACGTAGGTGCCGCCGGGGCGCAGGACGCGGGCGACCTCGGTGAGGACCGCGCGCCGGTCGGCGGGGTCGGCCAGCAGGTGGAGGAGCCAGACGCTGGTGACGGCGTCGAAGGTGCTGTCGGGGAAGGGGAGTTGACGGCAGTCGGCACGCAGGATCGCGCCGGGCACGAGGGCCGCCGAGCGTCGGATCATGGCGCGGGCGCGGTCCACGCCGGTCACGCGCAGGCCCGGGCGGGCGGCCGCCAGGCGCCGGGTGACCGTGCCGGTGCCGCAGCCGAGGTCCAGGAGGCGGCCGGTGCGGACGGGGATCAGGGCGAGGACGGCCTCGGTGGCGGCCTCGGCGCGGGCCTCGCCGCCACGGTAGGCGTCGTAGATGGCGGCTTCCTTCTCGTAGTCGAGCACGGGGCCAGTGTGCGGTCACCGTGATCGCCATGTCCCGCTATTTGTAAAGGAGTTGACAGATCGTCAGGTATGCGTTCCCGATCTTTCTTACCTTCGGGCACGTGTGCGGGAGCCCTGCTCGTGACAGACTGGCGGCACGACTTCGGCACGCAGGGAGGGGCGGGCGTGAGTGAGCGGCGGGCCGCGCCCACCGTGGGCCAGGTGGTCCTGGGCAAGCGGTTGCAGGAGCTGCGCGAGGCGGCCGGTCTCGGCCGGGACGCGGCCGCGCAGGTGCTCCACGTGAACGCCGCGACCGTACGGCGCATGGAGATGGCCGAGGTCGCCCTCAAAATCCCTTACGTGCAGGCGCTGTTGGCCGCGTACGGCGTGACCGGCGACGAGGCGGCCGCGTTCATCCAGCTGGCCGAGGACGCGAACCGACCGGACTGGTGGCAGCGCTTCCACGACGTGCTGCCCGAGTGGTTCAGCCTCTACATCAGCCTGGAGGGCGCCGCCCGGCTCATCCGCTCCTACGAACCCCACTTCGTCCCGGGCCTGTTGCAGACCGAGGCGTACGCGCGCGCCGTACTGGAGGCCGGGACCATCGGCCAGCACGACCCCGACTCGGTCGAGCGACATGTGGCCCTGCGCATGGAGCGGCAGCACCTGCTGGAGCGGGACGACCCGCCGCATCTGTGGATCGTCATGGACGAGACGGTGCTGCGCCGCCCCGTGAGCACCCGCTCCGAGGTCATGCGCGACCAGCTGGACAAGCTCCTCGAATACACCGAGCGGGACCGCGTCACCCTCCAGCTCGCCGAGTTCGCCGCAGGCCCGCACCCGGGGACGTACGCCCCGTTCACCCTCTTCCGCTTCCCCCAGCGGGAGTTGCCCGACATGGTCTTCACCGAGTACCTCACCGGCGCGCTGTACCTGGACTCCCGCGAGGAGGTGGCCACACACCTGGAGGTGCTGGACCACATGACGGCGCGCGCGGCGTCCGCCCAGCGCACGCAGAAGCTGCTGCGCGAGTTCCGCGAGAGCCTTTAGGGCTGTTCACACGGAGCTGTTCAGGCCCGTAGATAGGCAAGGACCGCCAGTACCCTGCGGTGTGTCGCGGCCGTCGGGGGCAGGTCCAGCTTGGCGAGGATGCTGCCGACGTGCTTGCCGATCGCGGCTTCGGAGACCACCAGTTCCCCGGCGATCGCGCTGTTGGACCTGCCCTCGGCGACGAGGGCCAGCACCTCGCGTTCGCGCGGGGTGAGCCGCTCCAGCGGGTCACGGCGGCGGCGCAGCAACTGGCGTACCACCTCGGGGTCGACCACCGTCCCGCCGTCCGCGACCTTGCGCAGCGCCTCCATGAACTCCTCGATCTGGCCGACCCGGTCCTTGAGCAGATAGCCGACGCCCGTTCCGTCGCCGGAGTCCAGGAGGTCCGCGGCGTACGTCCGTTGCACGTACTGGCTGAGGACCAGGACCGGGAGCGCGGGGTTCCGTCGGCGCAGCCGCACCGCCGCGTGCAGGCCCTCGTCCTGGAAGCCGGGCGGCATGCGCACGTCCGTCACCACGATGTCGGGGGCGTGCTCCTCGACCGCGGTGATCAGTGCCCGCGCGTCCCCGACGGCCGCCACCACCTCGTGGCCGCAGCGGCCCAGCAGCCCGACGAGCCCTTCCCGCAGCAGGACGCCGTCCTCGGCCAGCACTATGCGAAGCGGTCGGTCGCCTCGGTCAACTCGCAAGGAAACTCCACACGCAACAGAGTCGGTCCACCCGGCGGACTGGTCAGCGCAAGTCTGCCATCGAGCGCCCACACCCGGTCGGCGAGACCGGTGAGGCCGCTGCCGGTTGAGGGGTCGGCACCGCCGCGGCCGTCGTCGCACACCTCGACGAACAGGCGTCCGTCGCGATGGCCGCCGCTCACCCGCGCCCGGTCGGCCCCGCTGTGCCGGGCGACGTTGGCCAGCGCCTCGCGGACCACGAAGTACGCCGCGGACTCGACGGCTTGCTCCGGGCGGCCGGGCAGTTCGAGGTCGACGTCGACGGGGACCACGCAGCGGTCGGCGGCGTCGGCGACCGCTGCCCCGAGGCCGTAGTCGGTGAGCACCTTGGGGTGGATGCCGTGGATGAGTTCGCGCAGCTCCGCGAGCGCGCTCCCCGCCTCCTCCTGGGCCTTGGCGAGCCGGTCGGCGAGCGGGCCGGGCGGAGCGTCGAGACGGGCCAGCCCGAGGGTCATCGTCAGGGCCACCAGGCGCTGTTGGGCGCCGTCGTGCAGATCGCGCTCGATGCGGCGGCGCTCGGTCTCGAAGGCGTCGACCAACCGGGCACGGGATCGCGCCAGTTCGACCACTTCGGCGCTCAACTCCCCGTCTCGGGAAGCGATCAGGAGCCGGGTCAGCGCGGCACGGGCACCGGCCGTGACACCGAGCGCGTAGGCGCACAGACCCAGCAGGAGCAGCCCGAGTACGGCGACGCCGATCGCGGCCGGCCAGGTGGTGACCGTCCACTGCTTGAGCACCTTCGCCTCATGGCCGTCGCCGATCGTGGCCATGAGCGGCGGAGTCGCGACCAGGGACAGCGGCGCAAGGGCGACCACGACCGCCAGGGCGTCGACCGGCCACAGCAGCCCGGCGAAGAGCAACGCGTACCCGAGCTCCCGCCAGGTGGCCTGCTCGCGAAGCCGCGTGGTCAGCCATGCCCACGGTCCCGGCGCGGTCGGCACCCGGTGTCGGCCGGTCACCGCGTCGCCGTCGACCAGGCGCAGCCTGTGCCGCTCCACCCAGGCCACCGGGATGCCGCCGAGGGCGAGTACGACGCACAGCGGCAGCCCCACCAGGACGACGGCGAGCGCACCGCAGACCGCCGCCGCCGTCACGGCCGCCGCCAGGACGGCGACGCCGGTCACCGCGCCGGTGAGGAGATACGCGGCGGAGCGCCAGGGCCAGGCGGACAGCAGAAAGCCCGGCCGGGACATGGCCTGCCACACATTCCGAGGGTGCATGGCCATGACCGTAAGCGGCCTCGTCGGCCGGAGGCCATCGGTCCGGGGCCCGTATCGGGGGTATGCCTGGCCCTACCCCCATTCTCGTTCTGGCCGTACTGCGTCACCGGGGGCCGCCGCGGTTTCGTGGAGACACCGACGAGCCGAGGAACAGGTGCCGATGAGGGAAGACATGACCGAGGACGCGATCCGACTGCGCTCCGTGACCCGGCGGTACGGCTCGGGCGGCACGTCCGTCACCGCCCTCGACGAGGTGTCGCTCGCCTTTCCCCGGGGGACCTTCACCGCCGTGATGGGGCCGTCCGGGTCCGGCAAGTCGACGCTGCTCCAGTGCGCGGCGGGTCTGGACCGGCCCACGTCGGGCTCGGTCACCCTGGGCGACACGGAGCTGACCACGCTGAACGAGACCGGGCTGACCCTGCTGCGCCGTCGACGCATCGGCTTCGTGTTCCAGGCGTTCAACCTGCTGCCCTCGCTGACCGCCGAACAGAATGTGGCGCTGCCGCTGCGGCTGGCCGGCCGCCGACCGAGGAAGGCCGAGGTGCGCGAGGTGCTTGAGCAGGTCGGACTCGGCGACCGGGCGCGGCACCGGCCGGCCGAACTGTCCGGCGGCCAGCAGCAACGGGTCGCGCTCGCCCGCGCCCTGATCACCCGGCCCGACGTGCTGTTCGGCGACGAGCCGACCGGCGCGCTGGACTCGCGGACCGGCCGCGAGGTGCTGGACCTGCTGCGCGGCATGGTCGACGCAGACGGCCAGACGATCGTCATGGTCACCCACGACCCCGTCGCCGCCGCCCGCGCCGACCGCGTTGTCCTCCTCGTCGACGGCCGCGTCGACGGCGAGCTGACCGGCGCCGGTGCCGAGGACATCGCGGCTCGGATGGCCAAGCTGGAGGCGGCGCCGTGCTGAGCACCGCTCTGCGCACCCTGCGCACCCGCTGGATCACGTTCGTCGGCAGCTTCGTCGCCCTCTCCCTGGGGGTGGCGCTGATCGCCGTCATGGGCCTGGCACTGGCGTCCTCGCTGGACGCTCCCGCCCGGGGGCCGGAGCGGTTCGCCGCCGCGCCGGTCGTCGTGAAGGGGCAGGACACCCTTCGTGTGACCACCCCGAACGGCGTCCGCACGCGGAAACTCGCGCAGCCTCGTGCCGTGCCCGCCGACGCGACGACCAGGCTGCGTGCTCTCGGGACCGTCGTCGAGGACCGGTCGTTCGCAGTACGGGCCGAGGGCGCCCCCGCCGATCTGGTGGGCCACCCCTGGTCCACCACAGCCTTCGCGCCGTACGCACTCGACGCGGGACGCCCGCCCGAGTCCGCCGACGAGGTCGTCGTGAGCGGTGACTGGGCCCGTCCGGGGAGCGACGTGCGGACCGGCGGCGGCACCGTGCGCGTCGTCGGCACCGTGACCGGGCTCGGTTTCGAGAACGCCGTGTTCTACACCGACGCCCGCGCCGCCGAACTGTCGCCGCACAGCCCGCAACTTGTAGTCGACGCCGATGCGACGGCTGTGCGCCAGGCGCTGCGCGGCAGCGAGGGTGTCCAGGTCCTCACCGGGGACGCACGCCGGTACGCCGACGCCGATCCCGACCGGGACAGCGAGGCCCTGACCACGATGAACGCCATGTTCGGCACGGCCGGTGGCGTCACCGGGTTCGTGTCGGTGTTCGTGGTGGCCTCGACCTTCGCGTTCGCGGTGGCCCAGCGGCGCCGCGAGTTCGGGCTGCTGCGCACCGCCGGGGCGACCCCGGGGCAGCTCCGCCGCATGGTCGTGTCCGAGGCGCTCGTGGTCGGCGTGCTCGCCTCGGCCGTCGGCTGTGTGCTCGGTTCCCACGGGGCTCCGAGGCTTGCCGCGTGGGCGGTCGACGAGAGCCTCGCGCCGCGCTGGTTCACCATCGGCGACTACACCTGGCCCTGCCAACTCGCTTTCTGGACGGGTCTGTTCGTGGCGGTGTGCGGTGCGCTGGGCGCGTCCTGGCGGGCGGGGCGCACCGGTCCCGCCGAGGCGCTGCGCGAGGTGTCCGTGGACACCGGGGCGATGACCCGGGGCCGACGGCTGTTCGGCGCGGCCCTGCTGATCACCGCCGCCGTGACGCTCGCCGTGGCCCTGCTGACGCACCCGGGCGAGCTGTTGCAGCGCAAGGTCTACGTGAGCCGCCCGATGCTGCTGATCAGCGCGGTCGCACTGCTCGCGCCGGTGCTGGTGGGGCCACTGGTCCGGCTGATCGCTTGGCTGCCGGCCCGGCTGCCCGGCGCCGTGGGGATGCTGGTGCGGGAGAACGCCGCCGCCGGGGTGCGCCGCACCGCCGCCGTCGCGGCGCCCGTACTGGTCACGGTCGCGCTGGCGGGCTCACTGCTGGGCGCCACCGCCACCCTCGATCAGGCGAAGGCCACCGAGGTGCGCGAGCGGACGGCCGCCGACTTCGTGGTCGTTCCGGCGGATGACTCCGGCTTCGACCGGGCGACGCTGCGGCGGCTTCGGGCCGTGTCCGGTGCCGAGGTCTCGACGAGTGCGTCGAGTGCCGTCTACGTCCTGGAGGACGGCGTGGCGCTCATCAGCTCCGACGCCAGGGCCGCCGAGCCGGAGCCGCTCGCGGCGACCGCGCACCTCCCGCTCGCCGCCGGGAAGGTGAGTGACCTGGACGACGACTCGATCATCGTCAACGAGGAGTGGCAGAAGCACGCCGTGGGCGAGCGGGTGGACGTGTGGCTCGGCGACGGCACGAGGAAGTCCCTGCGGATCGCCGCGGTCATGACGACCGGCACCGGCGGCAACGGTGTCTACGTCACCCCGCGCAACGCCCCTGCGGCACCCGTCGACCGGGTCGACGTACACCTCGCGGACGGCTCCGACCAGGACACCGTGGCCGCCGGTCTGCGCCGGGCGGTGCGGGCGTCGGGCGGGGAGGTCCTCACCGGGGACGCCTGGGTGCGTGCTCAGTACCCCGAGACCAACCGGACGACCGGGGCGGGCTTCCTCCTGGTCCTCGGGATCGCCCTCCTCTACACCGGCATCTCCCTGGCCAACACGATGGTCATGGCGACCTCCGACCGGGTCCGCGAGCTGGCCGTGCTGCGGCTGACCGGCGCCACCAAGTGGCAGGTGCTGCGGCTGGTGGGCGCCGAGGCGCTGATGGTCGTCATGGTCGGCGGAGTGCTGGGAGCGCTGGTCGCCGGGCTCAACCTGGCGGGCATGTGGGCCGCGTTGGGCCTGCTCTCGGTGTGGACGACCATCGAGATCCCGTGGACGGCGCTCGCCGGGGTCCTGGGTGCCTGCGCGGTGCTCGCGGTGATCGCGGCCGTCGTTCCGGCGGGTCTGCTCCTGCGACGCGGGGCGGTGGAGTCGGTGGGCGTACGCGAGTGACGCGGTGATGACGAGGGCACTCAACGCCCTTCCGTGGGGCGCGTGTTCGCTCGCTGTCGCAGGCGGGGTCCAACTGGAGACGGGCGGTGCCCCCGGCTCGGCCGGGGGCACCGCCCGCCCGCCTCAGACCAGTTCGGCCGTCAGGGTGATCGGGGCGCCGGTCAGGGCCTGGCTGACCGGGCAGTTCTTCTTGGCGTCCTCGGCGGCGGAGACGAATGCCTGCTCGTCCAGGCCGGGGACCTCGCCGCGGACGGTGAGGTGGATGCCGGTGATGCCCTCGCCGGGCTGGAAGGTGACGTCGGCCTTGGTCTCGAGGCGGGTGGGGGGAGTCCCGGCGCCGGTCAGGCCGTGCGAGAGCGCCATGGAGAAGCAGCTGGAGTGGGCGGCCGCGATCAGCTCCTCGGGGCTGGTACGGCCGTTCGCCTGCTCGGCGCGCGACGGCCACGAGACCGGCTGGGAGCCGATGCCGGAGGAGTCGAACGTGACGGTGCCGTTGCCCGTCAGGAGTTCGCCCTCCCAGACGGTGTGTGCGGTGCGCGTGGTGGCCACGGTGGTTCCTTTCGCATGTGATCCCGTTTCCGGGCTCTGTGTCACCCATCCGATCACATTCGGCGGCGCGGCGGTGTGAGGACCCGTCCGCGCTCAGGCGGCGCGCCGGTCGCCGTCGGTGTCGAGCGGCACCTCGGGACCGCTCAACTCCCCCAGCCAGCGCCGCAGTACGGCGTGTACGTGCTCGGCACCCACAAGCTCCCCGCCTGGTGCGGAAAGGGCCAGCGGGGAGAGCAGGAAGGGCCGGGACTGGGCGCCGCCGAGGCCGCCGTGCGAACCGATCTGCTCCTCGAAGGCGAGGACTTCGCCGGTCTGAGGGTCGTAACACGAGTTGACCATGATGTCGGCGGTGTGCGGGAAGGCGTGTGTGCGGCGTACGGCCTCCGCCGCTCCGGGGCCGAAGGGGGCGAGCGGGCCCAGGTGTTCACCGAGGCCCGGGTGTTCACCGAGGCCGGCGAGCGGGATCTCGGTGCCCGCGGGGCCGAGCACCACACCGCCGTGCTCCTCGCTGCGCACCAGCAGGAAGCCGACGCCGGGGTGGTTGGCGAGGGTGGCGAGCAGGGCGGGGTGACGGAGGTCGATCTCCTCCTTGGTCAGCCGGTGCGGCGTGTCCGGGAAGGAGATCAGGCCGAGGTTGCCGGAGGCGAGGACGACCGGTTCGAGGCGGCGGGCGGGGCGCGGCGGTGCCTCGTCGGGCTCGTCGGGGCGGCCGAGGGCGGCGCGTACGGCGGCGCGGGCCTCGGCCCCGCTGTGAGTACGCTCGGCGCGGCGCGGCACGGGCAGCCCGCAGCCCGCGCGGACGAGGTCGGCGAGGGTGAGGCCGTAGCGGGCGCGGAAGGTCTCGCCGGGGCTCTGGCCGTGGTCGGAGAGGATCACCAAGTGGTAGGGGCGGGGCGCGTGTTCGGCGGCCTTCTCGATGAGGGCGACGGAGCGGTCGAGGCGCCGCAGCACCTGCTCCACGTCCCGGCTGTGCGGTCCGGAGTGGTGGGCGACCTCGTCGTAGGCCACGAGGTCGGCGTAGACGACGCTGCGCCCGGCGAGCAGGTCGCCCATGACGGCGGCGACCACGACGTCCCGTTCCACGACGGTGGCGAAGGCGCGGATGAAGGGGTAGAGGCCGCCCCGGCTCACCCGGGGCCGCTCCTGGCGCAGCCGGGCGCGCACGGACTGGACGGTCTCGCGGCCGATCTCGGCGGCGAAGGACAGGGCGGTGCGCACAGCGTTGGCGGGGTCGCTGAAGTAGGCGAAGTACCCGGCGCGGGAACGGTTCTCCCGGCCCCGGCGACGGGTCGCGATGGACAGCACGAGCGCCTGTTCCCCGGCCCCGCCGCTGAACAGGTTGCCCCGGCTGGCGCCGTCCATCGCGAGCAGTCCGCGCTCACCGGTGCGGATCATGGCGCGGCGCTGGAGTTCGGCGGCGGAGGTGGGCCGGTTGCAGACCATGACCTCGCCGCGCTCCTTCTCGTACCAGCGGAAGGCGGGCACGTCGAAGGTGCTGCCGTGCAGGATGCCGAGCTGGCTGGCGCCGGTCTGGCTGGACCAGTCGGTGCGCCAGGGGGTGAGCCGGTGGGTGGGGCCCGTGCCGTCGGCGCCGGTCAGCAGGCGGGCGAGGGTCGGCAGCTGCCCGGCGCGGACGGCGGCGGTGAGCACGTCGTGCCCCACGCCGTCGAGCTGGACGCAGACCAGTCCCGGTCCGGCCGGACAGGGCGGGGTGCCCCGGCGGCGGCGGTCGGCCAGGCGCAGCAGTCGGCGCCGGTAGGCGTCGTCGTCGCGCACGGCGAGGGCACCGCCGGTCGCGGAGGCGACGGCGGACATCACGGCGGCGACGATGACGGCGGTCTCGGGCGCGGCCTCGCCCTGCCCGGTGGGGTTGAGCCGCAGCGCGAGCAGCAGCAGGGAGCCGTTGAGCGCGAAGACGAGCAGGCCGAGGAAGAGCGCGGGCACGAGCAGCAACAGCCGTACCAGGAGCGGCCAGACGAGGGCGGAGAGCAGACCGAAGGCGCCCGCTCCGCAGGCGGCGGTGATCGCGATCCGGGTCGCGCTGTCGCCGTCGGCGGACTGCAGCCGGAAGTCGGGCAGCAGCGCGGCGAGCGCGAGCATGGTGAGCGTCGAGACCGCCCACACCGTGACGCTCCGCCCGAGCTGACCGGCGATCCGCCGCCACCGTACGCCCCGTACGCCCCCCACGCCCCGTGCACCTCGCCTCCCGGCCCGTACGGCACCGGGCCCCGCTCCACCTTGCCACACCGGGGCGCGGAGCCCCGGGCGGTCGTCCTGGACGGTCCGGGGCGGGGGCCGAGCGGTCCGGGGCGGGGCCGTGCGGTCAGAGGCCGAGCGGTCAGAGGCCGTCGTAACCGGCCGTCGGCATCGAGAGCCTGCGGTGCACCCGCGCCTTCATCGCCGCGTCGTACGACGGCTCGGCCCGCCCCACGGTCTCCACGCGCACCCCGCGCCGGGCGCACTCGGCGGTGAACTCCTCCACCGAGGAGAGGGCGCGTTCGAGGACGCGTCGGCTGGGAGCGACGAAGACGTCCACTCCGGAGCGCACGCCGTCCCACAGGGCGCCGTGGTCGAAGCGCAGGCCGCCGACGAGGAGTTCCCGTGTGACGACGTAGCCCTGCTCGGCGGCCCAGCGGGCGCACATGGCGTGCTGGCTGCGGGAGTCGACGAGGAACGGGTCCTCCTCCAGCTCCTCCAGCGGAGTCAGGCTGGCGATGGCGGTGACCCGCACCGGCGCGATCCCGTCGGCGGCACCCCGAAACGGTCTCATGGCGTCCCCTCACCTCCGGGCTCGCCGCAGACCCTACCGCTGCCCGTAGGCTTCGGGGGAGTCGCGCGAAGGAGGTGCGGGGGTGCCGGTGGAGGTCACCTGGTGGGGACACGCGACCTGTGCGATCCAGGATTCGGGCACACGGGTGCTCACCGATCCCCTGTTCGCCGTGCGCCTCGCACATCTGCGCCGCCGCCGGGGCGCGTTGCCCCCGGCGCGCGCCCGGCGCGCGGATCTGGCGCTGGTCTCCCATCTGCACTCCGATCACCTGCACCTGCCGTCGCTGGCCGAACTGGAGCCGGGTACCCGGCTGCTGGTGCCCCGGGGCACCCCGCGCGCGGTGCCCGGGCTGCGACGGCTGCGCGATCTGGACATCACCGAGGTCGAGCCCGGGGACGAGGTCCGGGTCGGTCCCCTACGGGTACACGTGGTCTCCGCCCGGCACGACGGACGGCGGCTGCCGTTCGGCCCGCACCGCTCCCCCGCGCTCGGGTACGTGGTCGAGGGCGAGGGGCGGACCTACTTCGCCGGGGACACCGGCCTGTTCGACTCCATGGCCGAGGAGGTCGGTCCGGTGGACGTGGCGCTGCTGCCGGTGGGCGGCTGGGGGCCGTTCCTCGGCGAGGGGCATCTGGACGCGGGGCGGGCGGCGCGGGCGCTGGCCGGACTCGGGCCGCGCTGTGCGGTGCCGGTGCACTACGGCACGTACTGGCCGATCGGCATGGACGCGGTCCGCCCGCACGAATTCCACTCCCCCGGCGACGAGTTCGCGCGCCTCGCGGCCGAGGCCGCGCCCGGGGTCGCGGTGCACCGGCTCGGGCACGGGGAGAGCGTACGGCTGGAGGTCGCCCGGTGAGATGCCCGGCGGGCCTGGCCCTGCTGGCGGCGGCCGCCCCTCAGGTCGTACCGCCCGAGTCCACGCAACAGGCTCTGGGATACCCGTCGTTGTTCCTCCTCGTGCTCATCGGGGCGCTGGTGCCGGTGGTGCCGACGGGGGCGCTGGTCAGCTCGGCGGCGGTGGTCGCCTTCCATCAAACGGCTCCGTACTCCCTCGCGTTGGTCTTCGTGACCGCCTCGCTCGCGGCCTTTCTCGGGGACGCGGCGCTGTACTGGCTGGGGCTGCGCGGGCTGCGTTCGCAGAGCGGCTCGCGCTGGCTCGAGGCGATACGCGACCGGGCGCCGGAGGAGAAACTCTCCGGTGCCCAGGAGAAGCTGGCGGACCACGGGGTCGCGGTGCTGGTGCTCTCCCGTCTGGTCCCGGCGGGCCGGATACCCGTGATGCTCGCCTGTCTGCTGGCGAAGTGGCCGCTCAGACGCTTCGCCCGGGGGAATCTGCCGGCCTGTCTGGCGTGGGCGGTGACGTATCAGCTGATCGGCATCCTGGGGGGTTCGCTGTTCCCCGAGCCGTGGGAGGGCGTGGTGGCGGCGGTCGCGCTGACGGTGCTGGTCAGCGCGGTGCCGGGGGTGGTACGGCGGGTGCGGGGGCGGTGAGGGGGCTCGCGCGTACGGGGCGCGGTCCCGGGTCAGTCCAGTACCCGTGAGGCCCCGATCGGCAGGTCCCACAGGTCTTCGCGGTCGTACCCGGCCTTCTCCCAGGCGGTGCGCACGCGCGTGAGCGGTTCCAGGACCGGTTCCGCCGAGAGGACGAAGGTGCCCCAGTGCATCGGCGCCATCCGCCGGGCGCCGAGATCCTGGACGGCCCGGACGGCCTCCTCGGGGTCGCAGTGCACATCGCTGAGCCACCAGCGCGGGTCGTAGGCGCCGATCGGCATCAGGGCCAGGTCGATGCCGGGGTAGCGGCGGCCGATGCGGCCGAACCAGTGGCCGTATCCGGTGTCCCCGGCGAAGTACACGCGCTGTCCGTCGGGCGCGGTGAGCACCCAGCCGCCCCACAGGCTGTGACAGGTGTCGGTGAGGGTGCGCTTGGACCAGTGGTGCGCGGGCACGAAGTCGAAGCGGACACCGTCGAGTTCGGCACCCTCCCACCAGTCCAGCTCGGTCACCCGGGTGAACCTCCGTCTGCGGAACCAGCTTCCGAGCGCGGCGGGCACGAACAGCGGTGTGTCACGCGGGAGTCGGTCCAGCGTGGGCGCGTCCAGGTGGTCGTAGTGATTGTGGCTGACGACCACCGCGTCCACCGGGGGGAGCGCCTCCCAGGGGATGCCGACCGGCGTGACGCGGGCGGGCGTGCCGAGGATGCGGCGCGACCACACCGGGTCGGTGAGCACGGTCAGACCGCCCACCTGGACGACCCAACTGGCGTGCCCCACCCAGGAGGCGGCGACGGTACGGGAACCCACATGGGGCAACGGGCCGGGTTCGTAAGGGAGTCGGGGAATGTCGGCGAGGCCCTGCGGGTCGGGGCGTATGGAACCCTCGCGGGCGAAGCGGGCCATGGCCTTCAGGCCGGGCAGCGGCGTGGTGAGCCGGTCGTGGAAGGTGCGCGGCCACACCCGGCGCTCCCCGAGCGGGCGCGGCTCGGCGAGCGGCGGAAACGCGGGCGGGAGCGGGGACTTGGGCGTTCCGCCCGCGGGAACGGTGGTGGTCGTGCCGACGGTCGCGCTGGTCGCTTCGGGGGTGGTGGCGGTGGACCCGGGCTCGTGCGTCTGCTGCGTCATCGAGGATGCTCCCATCGCTGAGCGTCGTCACGGAGATCGTCGAAGACGGACCCCAAGGACATCAACGCGCGTTGCACATGCGGCAGTTCCATCGGTGTGGGTGAGGTGAGGCTTTCGGTGCGTTCCGCGTCGGTCGTGCCCGTCAGGGGGCCGGTGACGAGCCGTACCCGCAGCGCGCCGAGGTCGTCGCCGAAGCGGTGGCCGCCGGGGGCGGGCACCGGGAGCCGGGCGGTGAGGTAGTCCTCCAGTTCCTGGGCGTCGCCGACACCCCGCGCGGCGAGCGCCTCGCGCAGCGGGCCGAGGTCGGCGTACAGCTGGCGGCCCGCCTGCGGCGGCCGGGCGAGCGCGCCGCCCGCGACGACCGCGTGGCGCACGGCGGCGGCCAGCCGCGCGTGCAGCCGTACGGCGGCCTCGCGGCGGTCGGTGACGGGCCCGGGTTCGTCGAGCGCGTACCGCGCGGCGTCCGCCACGGGCGCGGCGACCCGGGCGCCGAGCGCGGTGAGCGCGTCCAGCACCCGCGCGTGCAGCCCCTCCCCCGCCGGACCGGCCGGGAAGCGGGCGACGGCGGCGGGCCAGCCGGGCGGGAGCAGGGCACCGGCCAGGTCGCTGACGACGGTCACCCGGTCGGGCAGCATCTCGGCGGGACTGAGCAGCACGGTCTCGTGCGGGGTGTGCAGGGTGTCGCGCCAGGTCTCGTCGCTGACCAGGTGCAGCCCCTCGGCGGCCGCCGCCTCGACCGTCTCGTACAGCGGCTCGGGCGGGGTGACGGTGCCGGTCGGGTCGTCCGCGACGGACAGCACGAGGAGCCGGGGATCGCCGCCCTCGGCGCGCACCCGTCGGACGGTCTCCAGCAGGGCGTACGAATCCGGTACACCCCCGCTCTCGGGCGGCACCGGCACAGGGAAGACGCGTCTGCCGAGCAGCCGGGCGCACGGCTCCCACCAGGCGGCGTGCGGGCGCGGTACGAGCACGTCGCCGCCGTCGGCCGCGAGCGCCGCGGTGATCGCGAGCAGCAGCGCGGGGGCGCCGGGGGCGGCGGCCACCCGGTCGGGAACGGTGGGCAGCGCGCGACGGGTCCAGTAGCCGCAGGCGGCCTCCAGCAGACCGGGGGCGCCCCCGACGGGCTGGGCCGGGGCGCGGTCGGCGGCGGCCAGGCGCGCGGCGAGCTCGGGCAGCACCGGCAGGCCGTCGCCGGGCAGGGACGGGCCGTAGCGGACGGGGCCGTGGCCCTCGGTCTCCGTCGGTCGCATCGTCGCCTCCGCGCGCTGGGTGTGCCGCTGCCGCTCACTCGCCTGGTGCCGTGTGACCCATGTGCCGGTAGTGCCCTCGGTTTGGTGTGTACCCGGTGATCGGCCCGGCATGGCTGCCGGCCCGGGTTGCTCTGGTCACAGCACCGGGCGTCAGACGTCGGACGCGCGCCGTCGCCTGCGGTGCGGATACGGCACGCCGATCCGGTGCAGGGCGGCGGCGCACGCGGCGGCGATGAGGGCGGCGCCCGCTGTCAGCAGGGGGACGGAGCCGGTGAGCGATCCGCCGGTGCCGGCGTCGACGCCGTGCTGGACGGTGGGCGGGCGGTCGCCGGTGTCGTGGCCGGTGCCGGGGTGGTCGCCCGTGCCGCTACCGGTGCCGGTGCCGGGCCGGTCCCCCGTGCCACTTCCGGTGCCGGTGCCGTCGCCGGAGTCGGGACGGTCGCCGGTGTCGCCACCGCTGTCCCGTCCCGGAGTCTGGCCGGTACCGGGAGCCGCCTTGCCGGGCGCCGGGGAGCGACCCACGCCGGTTCCGGGCACCTGGGAGCGGCCCGCACCGGCACCGCTGCCGGTCCCCGAGTCCGCCCCCGGCGTGTCCCGGGCCCGGTCAGGCACTCCGGGCGCGACCTGCTGGTCCACCGCGTCGGGCACGCCGGAAGCGTCGGGCACGTCGGAAGCGCCCTCACAGTCCCCGCCCCCGGCGCCATCCTCGGGGGCGCCCCCGAGAGCGTCGTCCGGGATGTCCCCGGGAACGTCCTCGGGGATCTCCGCACGAGGCACGGCAGGGGCGTCACAGGCGGCGGCCACCGCCACCGCCCGTGCGGCAGGCGCGTCCGCCCGTGCGGCAGGCGCGTCCGCGCCCCAGCCCGAGGCGAAAGCCGCGGTCGGGCCGGTTATGACGAGCGCGGTGGCGGCCGTGAGGGCGCGGGCTGTGCGGTGCATGGGGAGGGCTCCTCGGCAGGGCGGCGATGACGGCCGACGCCTGTCGGCAACCGGTACCGCGCCGGTCGTCGGCCCGTCTGCGGGACACGGCTCTCGTGCCCTCGCCTGCCATCACAGCCCGCCGCGCGCCGCACCGCGCGCGGCCGGACCCCATTCGCGGGACGCGGACGCCCACGCGGGTGATCCCGGCCGCCCGAAAGGGGCTCCCTCAGGTCCCGGACGCCCCCGGCGCGGCCGCATCGCCACAGCCCCGCTCGCGGGCCCCCTCGCGGGTGCGCCCCGCGCTGACCAGGCGGCGCGGGTTGCGGCGCAGGTACTCGCCCTCCAGCTGCGCCATGCGTTCGTTGTGGGCGCGCAGCGCGTCGTTCGAGCCGTACAGGAGCGTGTCGTGGCGTGTGCGGTGGATGGTCTCCAGCTCCTTCATGAGCTGCTGATCATCCAGCCGGTTGGGGTCGACTCCGGTCATGGTGGTACCCCGCTCGTCGTGTCCGGGTTCCCGAGGTGTGTCCGCTGTGCCGGGATTGTTCGCGTTCCCTGAGCTCCACTGTACGAACATCGGGGTCGACGGGCCTGCGGCGCGGGCTCAGCGGGCGCGCTCCACCCGCCGCTCGTCCCACACCGGCTCCGCGGTCTCCCGCACCCGGCCGTCCTCGCCGAAGACCAGGTAGCGGTCGAAGGAGCGGGCGAACCAGCGGTCGTGCGTGACCGCGAGGACCGTGCCCTCGAACGCCTCCAGGCCCTCCTGGAGTGCCTCGGCGGACTCCAGGTCGAGGTTGTCGGTGGGCTCGTCGAGGAGCAGGGCGGTGACTCCGGCGAGTTCGAGGAGCAGGATCTGGAAGCGCGCCTGCTGGCCGCCGGAGAGCCGGTCGAAGGGCTGCTCGGCCTGGGCGGTCAGCTCGTAGCGCCGCAGCCGGGACATCGCCGCGCCCCGGTCCTGGGCGTGCTCCTTCCAGAGGATGTCGAGGAGGGGGCGGCCCTGCAGCTCGGGGTGGGCGTGGGTCTGCGCGAAGTGGCCGGGTACGACGCGGGCGCCGAGCTTGAAGGCACCGGTGTGCGCCACGTCCTCGCCCGCGAGCAGGCGCAGGAAGTGGGACTTGCCGGAGCCGTTGGAGCCGAGCACCGCGACGCGTTCGCCGTAGAACACCTCCAGGTCGAACGGCCGCATCAGACCGGTGAGTTCGAGCCCCTCGCAGGTCACGGCGCGGACGCCGGTACGGCCACCGCGCAGCCGCATGGTGATGTTCTGCTCGCGCGGCGGCTCCGGGGGCGGTCCGGCCTCCTCGAACTTGCGCAGCCGGGTCTGCGCGGCCGCGTACCGCGACGCCATCTCATGGCTGACGGCGGCGGCTTGGCGGAGGTTGAGGACCAACTTCTTGAGCTGGGCGTGCTTCTCGTCCCAGCGGCGGCGCAACTCCTCGAAGCGGGCGAAGCGTTCACGCCGGGCCTCGTGGTAGGTGGCGAAGCCGGCGCCGTGCACCCAGGCGTCGGCCCCGGCGGGACCGGGCTCCACGGAGACGATCTTCTCGGCGGCGCGGGCGAGGAGTTCGCGGTCGTGGGAGACGAACAGGACGGTCTTGCGGGTCTCCCCCAGCTGCTGCTCCAGCCAGCGCTTGCCCGGCACGTCGAGATAGTTGTCCGGCTCGTCGAGCAGGAGCACCTCGTCGGGGCCGCGCAGCAGCGCCTCCAGGACGAGCCGCTTCTGCTCACCGCCGGAGAGGGTGCGCACCAGGCGCCACTGGGCCTGGTCGTACGGCACCCCGAGCGCGGCCATGGTGCACATGTCCCACATGGTCTCGGACTCGTACCCGCGCACCTCGGCCCAGTCGGCGAGCGCCTGCGCGTAGGCGAGCTGCGCGGCTTCGTCGTCGACCGTCATGATCGCGTGCTCGGCCTCGTCCACCGTCTTCGCGGCCGTGCGGATGCCGGGCGGGGCGACGGAGACCAGCAGGTCGCGCACGGTGGTCTCGTCCCGTACGGAGCCGACGAACTGGCGCATCACGCCGAGGCCGCCGCCGACGGTGACCGTGCCGCCGTGCGGCTTCAGCTCGCCGGAGATCAGCCGCAGCAGCGTGGTCTTGCCCGCGCCGTTCGGCCCGACCAGGGCCACCACGGCGCCCTCTCCGACCCGGAAGGAGACGTCGCCGAGCAGCGTCCTCCCGTCGGGGAGGTGGTACTCGAGATGCGCGGCTTCCAGGTGTCCCATGCGGCGCATTCTCCGGTGGCACGACAGGCGCGTGCAAACCCGTTTCCCGTGGCCGCCGACGGGGCCCGCGACCCCGACGGCCCACATCGCGCACAAGGAACCGCCGCTTCGGGGTAGTCGGACGCCATGAGCCCTGATGTCGACCTGACCGCCGTCCCCCTCCCCGGCCGCTCGGTGCTGCGGCGGCTGCTCGCCGCCGACGCCCGGCTGTTCGAGGTGGCCGCCGAGCGGAACTGGCCCGGCGCCGAGCGCGTCCTGCCGAGGCTGAGCCGGAGCGCGAACCACGGAGTCCTGTGGTTCGCCGCGGCCGCCGCCATCGCCGCGACGCGCACCCCGCGTGCCCGCCGGGCGGCGGTGCGCGGCATGGCCTCGCTCGGGCTGGCCTCGCTGACCATCAACACCCTCGGCAAGCGCTCGGTGCGCAGGCCGCGCCCGGTGCTCGCGCCGGTCCCGGCGGTCCGGCGGCTGAAGCGGCAGCCGATCACCACGTCGTTCCCCTCCGGCCACGCCGCCTCGGCCGCCGCCTTCGCGGCCGGTGTCGCGCTGGAGTCCCCGGCCTGGGGCGCGGCGGTGGCGCCGATCGCGTTCTCGGTGGCGATGTCCCGGGTGTACACGGGCGTCCACTTCCCGAGTGATGTGCTGGCCGGTGCGGCGCTCGGCGCGGGTGCCGCCTTCGCCGTACGGGCCCTGGTGCAGACCCGTGCCCAGGCGCGGCCCACCGCCCGGCCGTCCGCCGACGCCCCGGCGCTGCCGGAGGGCGAGGGCCTGGTGATGGTGGCCAACCAGGCGTCCGGTACCGCCGACCGGGTGAGCGTGCTGCGTACGGCGCTCCCGGCCGCCGAGATCGTCGAGTGCGCGCCGGAGGACGTGGTCGCGGAGCTGGAGAAGGCGGCGACCCGGGCCCGGGTGCTCGGGGTGTGCGGCGGCGACGGCACGGTGAACGCGGCGGCGGAGATCGCGCTGCGGCGCGGGCTGCCGCTCGCGGTGCTGCCCGGCGGCACCCTCAACCACTTCGCGTACGACCTCGGCGTGGAGGACGAGCGCGATCTCGCCGACGCCCTGCGTGGGGGCGAGGCGGTCCGGGTGGACGTGGGCCGCTTCACCACCGACACCGGCTCGGGCGTCTTCCTCAACACCCTCAGCCTCGGTGTCTACCCCGAGCTGGTGCGCGAGCGGGAGCACTGGTCGCCCCGGATCGGCGGCTGGGCCGCCGGGGTGCTGGCGGCGCTGCGGGTGCTGCGCGCCGACTTCCATCCGCTGGAGGTGGAGGCGGCCGGGAAGCGCCGCGCGCTGTGGATGCTGTTCGTCGGCAACGGCCTCTACCACCGCCGGGGCCTCGGGGCGGGCCGCCGTACGGACCTGTCGGACGGGCGCCTGGACGTGCGGGTGGTGAACGGCAGCGGTCACCCGGCGCTGCGGCTGCTCTCGGCGGCCGTCGCGGGCCCGCTCACCCGCTCCCCCGCCCACGCGGCCGTCCAGCTCGGCCGACTGCGCCTCTCCGGCATCGCGCCCGACACACCGCTGGCCTACGACGGCGAGGTGACCCCGGTCGGCGGCCGGATGACGCTGGAGGTGCTGCCCCGCGCCCTCACGGTCTACAGCCCGCGCGCCACTGTGAGTTGACGTATCGTCGGTCCACATAACGAAACGCTGGTCTCACGATGCGGCGCCCGGGCGTAGCGTTCGGTCCAGCACGGCCACGGTGTCCGCAGCGGCCCCGTGGCCGGACCGTCGAGCGGTGAGGGAGATCCGGCCATGCCGAAACCGCGGGAGACCGCCGTCTACACGCACGGACACCACGAGTCGGTGCTGCGCTCGCACACCTGGCGCACGGCCGCCAACTCGGCTGGATATCTGCTGAGTTCGCTCAAGCCGCACATGAAGGTCCTGGACATCGGCTGCGGTCCGGGCACCATCACCGCCGACCTGGCCGCACTGGTCCCGGACGGCCGGGTGACCGGCATCGACCGCGCACCCGGAATCCTGGACCAGGCCCGTACGACGGCGGCCGAACGCGGCCTCGGCAACACGGACTTCGCCGTGGGCGACGTCCACGCCCTGGACTTCCCGGACGACACCTTCTGCGTGGTCCACGCCCACCAGGTGCTCCAGCACGTGGGCGATCCGGTGCGGGCACTGCGCGAGATGGTCCGGGTGACCCGGCCGGGCGGGATCGTCGCGGTGCGCGACGCGGACTACGCGGCCATGACCTGGTACCCGGCGGTGGACGGCCTGGACGACTGGCTGGACCTGTACGAGCGGGTCGCCCGCGCCAACGGCGGCGAGCCGGACGCCGGGCGACGGCTGAAGAGCTGGGCGCTGAAGGCCGGGCTGCGGGACGTCACGGCGACCTCCAGCACCTGGACGTTCGCGACAGAAGAGGAACGTGCCTGGTGGAGCGGCCTGTGGGCGGACCGCACGCTGGCCTCGGCGTACGCGGACCGCGCCGTCGGGGGCGGGCACGCGAGCGCCGGGGAGCTGCGGGCGGTCTCGGAGGCGTGGCGGGAGTGGGGGCGGCGGGAGGACGGCTGGTTCGCGGTGCTGCACGGGGAGATCCTGTGCCGAAAGGACGACAGCCGGGACTGAAACCGGCCGTCCCCCGCGCTCGACGCCCTCCCCAGCCCTCAACGCCCTCAGCTCACCATCGCCTCCTCCACCAGCAGCTTCGCCGTGGCCATGATGTTCGCGGCGTCGATCCCGGCCGCGTGCAGTTGTTCGGCGGGCGTGGCGGAGCCCGGCATCGTGCGCACCGCGAGCCGTACCAGGCGGGGCACCGGGCGGCCGTCGGTGAACGCCTCCACGACGGCGTCCCCGATGCCGCCCTCCTCGTGGTGGTCCTCCACGGTCACCAGGCAGCCGGTGTCCTCGGCGGCCCGGCGCAGGGTCTCCACGTCGACCGGCTTGACCGAGTAGAGGTCGATGACGCGGACGCGGATGCCGTCCTGGGCGAGCCGGTCGGCGGCGGTGAGCGCCTCGGGGACGGTGACCCCGGCGGCGACGACGGTCAGCCGGTCCTCGGCGCCGGAGCGCAGGACCTTGCTGCCGCCGACGGGGAACTCCTCGTCGGGGCCGTAGATCACCGGGGTCTTGCCGCGCGAGGTGCGCAGATAGCGGATGTCCTTCAGGTCGGCCATGGCGGCGGTGAGCCTGGCGGTCTGGTTGGCGTCGCACGGGTACAGCACCGTGGAGCCGTGGACCGACCGGAACATCGCCAGGTCCTCCAGGCCCATCTGGGAGGGGCCGTCCTCGCCGATGGCGACGCCCGCGTGCGAGCCGACCAGGTTGATCCCGGAGCCGCTGATCGCGGCCATGCGGACGAAATCGTGGGCGCGGGTGAGGAAGGCCGCGAAGGTGGCCGCGTACGGCAGCCAGCCGCGTGAGGCGATGCCGACGGCGGAGGCGACCAGCTGCTGTTCCGCGATGTACGTCTCGAAGAAGCGGTCGGGGTGTTCCTTGCCGAACTGCTCGGTGCGGGTGGAGTCGCCCACCTCGCCGTCCAGGACGACCACGTCGCTCCGGGCCGTGCCGAGCGCGGCGAGGGCGCCGCCGAAGGCATCCCGGGTGGCGACCTCGTCGCCCACGTCCCAGCGCGGGAGGCTCAGCGGCTCGGTGGTGGTGCGGCGCGGGGTTCCGGTGGGCGGCTCGGCAACGTGGACGCGCGCGTCGCGGCGGCCGCCCAGCTCCTCGACGGCCTCGTCGGCGGCGGCCAGCGGCTTGCCGTGCTGGCCCTCGCGGTCCTCGACGGCGGCGACACCCTTGCCCTTGAGGGTGCGGGCGAGGATCGCGGTGGGCTGTCCGGTGGTCGACAGGGCCTCGCCGTAGGCGCGGTCGACGGCGTCCACGTCGTGGCCGTCGACCTCGATCGTGTGCCAGCCGAAGCCCTGGAAGCGGCGGGCGTAAGCGTCCAGGTCGTGGCCGTGCCGGGTCGGGCCGCGCTGGCCGAGCCGGTTCACGTCCACGATGACGGTGAGGTTGTCCAGGTTCTCGTACGCGGCGGTCTCGGCGGCCTCCCACACGGAGCCCTCGGCCATCTCGCTGTCCCCGCACAGCACCCACACGCGGCTGTCGGAGTGGTCCAGCCGCTTGGCCGCCAGCGCGATACCGACGCCGACGGGCAGCCCTTGGCCGAGCGATCCGGTGGCGGTCTCCACCCAGGGCAGCCGGCGCGGGGTCGGGTGCCCCTCCAGGCGGCTGCCGAGCCTGCGGAAGGTGAGCAGCTCGCCGTCGTCGACGACCCCGGCGGCCTTGTACGCGGAGTACAGCAGCGGCGAGGCGTGGCCCTTGGAGAGGACGAAGCGGTCGTTGGCGGGGTTGTCCGGGCGCTCGAAGTCGTAACGGAGGTGGTTCGCGAGCAGGACGGCCATCAGGTCCGCGGCCGACATGGAGGAGGTCGGGTGACCGGAGTTCGCGGCCTGCGCGGCCCGTACGCTGTCCACCCGCAACTGCTGTCCGAGTTCGGCGAGTTCGGCGGTGTTCATGAGTCTCCTTCCGTGGGGTCCGAGACGGCCGGACGGCGTCCGGGGCCAAGGCCGCCGCCCACGGTCACCGTGCGTGAGCGCAGGGTGCAGCGGCCCGTCCGACCTCCTCCGCGTATCCGGAGGGGCGCCGGGCAAACGCCCCGTGGGTCATCGGGGCGACGACCACTCCCCCGGCGTCGCCGGAGGAGACGGCCTGCGCGGGCCGGGTGGACGGCCTGTGCGGGCCCGGTCGCCCCAACTAGGCTCGCCCGTATGGAGATTCTGGGCGCCACACTGCGTATCTGCGTCGACGACCTCGAGACCGCGATCCCGTTCTACGAGCGGCTGACGGGCACCCCGGCGCACCGGTTCGGGCGGGGCGGGGTGCAGGCCGCGGCGATCGGCTCGTTCCTGCTGATGAGCGGGCCGGAGGCCGAGCTGGAGGTGCTGCGCAAGGTGACGGCGACGATCGCGGTGAAGGACGTGGACGAGGCCCACCGGCAGCTCACGGAGCTGGGCGCGCGCGTGGTGGCGGGTCCGCTGGCGACCCCGGCGGGCCGGAACCTGCTCGCGGTGCACCCGGACGGCACGGTCTTCGAGTACGTGGACCAGCCGGGCTGAACGGGATTCCCGGCCGAGGCGCGGGCGCCGGTGCCGGCCTCGGCCCGCATCCCGGCCGTCAGCCCCCGGCGCGCATCTCGGTCGTCAGCGCCCAGCGTTCGTGATCGCGCCACTCGCCGCCGACCTGGATCATCTTCGGCGAGAAGCCCTCCAGACGGAAGCCCGCGCCCCGCGCGAGCGCGATCGACGCGGTGTTCCCGGGCTGCACGTTGATCTCCAGCCGGTGCAGACCGAGCGGCCCGAAGGCGTACCCGATCACCACCTCCAGCGCCTCCCGCATCAGCCCGCGCCCGGCGGCGTGCGCGAAGGCGCCGTAGCCGAGGGCGCCGCACTGGAAGCCGCCCCGGACAATGTTGTTGATGTTGATGAACCCGGCGATGTCTCCGGAGTCCTTCTCGCAGACCAAGAATCCGGCCCGCGCCGGATTGCCGATCAGCCGGGCGGCGTACTCCGCGTAGGCCGCCTCGCTGTCGGGCATCGCCAGCCACGGCGCGTGCAGGTCCTTGCTCTCCCGCACCCGCCGGACGAACTCGTCGCCGTCCTCCATCCGGAACCGCCGGACGGCGACGCGGGGGCCTTCGGCTGCGTAGTGAATCGAAGTGTGCGGCATCGGCCCAGCCTAAGCCTCAACCGCCTTGCCCTTTGACCGGGTCGGCCGCGCGATCACGGGTGAGGGCGACGACCAGCGCGCGCGGGTCGTCCGCGTGGAACCTGAGGGTGCGCACCAGGCCCCGCGCGCCCAACGGGCGTACGTACGGCACCGGTTCGGCCAGTCCACCGTCACCGTGGTCTGGCCGCCCACCGAGAGGTCCAGCTCGCCGTCCGGACCGGCATGGCGGTCTCCGCGACCGACCCGAAGAGCAGCCCGTACATCATGGCCGCCTGGGGCTCGGCGTAGGGAACGACAGGGGCGCGCCGCGTCAAGGTCAACTCACCGCAGCGCCGGTTCCTCCAAGGTCAGAGTGCCCTGGTCCGCGTCGAGTTCGGCCGCCACCCCGAACGGGACCGTGAGCGCGTCCGCGCAGTGTCCGAAGCCGAACTCCTCGGCGACGGGCACCCCGAGGGTGCCGAGACGGTCGGCGAGCATGGGGCGGACCCGGTCGTAGGGGTCGCACTTCTCCCAGGAGCCGAGGAGCACTCCGCGTACCCCCTCCAGCCAGCCGGAGCGCAGGAGTTGGGTGAGATAGCGGTCGAGACGGTACGTCTCCTCGCCCACGTCCTCCAGGCAGAGCAGTCCGCCGTGTGCCGAGGGGCGGGCGTGCGGGGTGCCCAGTTCGGCGGCGAGCAGGGAGAGACAGCCGCCCAGGGTGACACCCCGGGCCCGGCCGGGCACCAGGGCGCCACCGCCCGAGGCGATGACCTGAACCTTCTCCGGGGCGAGCAGGGTGAGCCGCAGCTGCTCGCGGGCCCGCTCGCTGCCGATGAAGTCGATCCCGGCCGCCATCGGGCCGTGCAGGGTGACCAGGCCGAGCCGGGTGGCGATGGCCTCGTGCAGCACGGTGATGTCGCTGAAGCCGACGAACACCTTCGGCCCGGCCGCCCGCATCGCCTCCCAGTCGAGCAGGTCGACCATGCGCTGCACGCCGTATCCACCGCGCGCGCAGAACACCGCGTCCACGGACGGGTCGCACCAGGCCCGCTGGAAGTCGGCGGCGCGGTCGGCGTCGGTACCCGCGAGGTAGGCGAACTCGCCATGCCGGTCCAGGACATGGGGTGCGACGACCGGTTCCAGTCCCCAGTCGCGCAGTACGTCGAGGCCCGCGCGCAGCCGTTCGCCGGGCACCGGTCCGCTGGGCGCGACCACGGCGACCCGGGCTCCGGGGGCGAGCCGGGCGGGGCGTACCAGTTCTCTCATGCGTCCAGTTCTCTCATGCGTCCAGCTCCAGTGTCGGTACGTCCATCACGTCCAGCCCGAACACCTGGGCGTACAGGGAGAGTTCGGCCTCCAGCGCGCGGACGAGGGTGTCGGCACGTCGGAAGCCGTGCCCCTCGCCCTCGAAGGTGAGGTAGGCGTGCGGGACGCCCCGGCCCGCGAGTTCGGCAAGGAGGCGATCGCACTGGACGGGCGGGCAGATCACGTCGTCCAGGCCCTGGAGCAGCAGGAACGGCACGGTGAGCCGGTCGGCACGGGTGACCGGCGAGCGCTCGGCGTACCGCTCGGGCACCTCCTGGAGCGGTCCGACCAGCGACTCCAGGTAGCGCGACTCGAAGTCGTGGGTGTCGCCGGGGCCCCAGGTGGCGAGGTCGAGGATGGGGTAGCTGATCGTGCCGCACGCGTAGACGTCGGTGCCGGTCAGGGAGGCGGCCGCGGTCCAGCCGCCCGCGCTGCCGCCCCGGATCGCGAGCCGGTCCCGGTCGGCGGTGCCCTCGTCCGCGAGGCCGAGGGCGACGGCCGCGCAGTCCTCGACGTCGACCACGCCCCACTGCTCGCGCAGCCGCTCGCGGTAGGCGCGGCCGTAGCCGGTGGAGCCGCCGTAGTTGACCTCGGCGACACCGATGCCGCGCGAGGTGAAGTAGGCGATGTCGAGGTCGAGCACGAGCGGCACCCGGCTGGTGGGACCACCGTGCGCCCAGATCACATACGGCGGCAACTCGCCCTCGGGGGCGTCGCGTTCGGGGTGCTGCGGCGGATAGACGTGGGCGTGCACCTCGCGGCCGCCGGGTCCGGTGAAGAGGCGGACCTGCGGTTCGGGGTAGTAGGCGGGGTCCACGGCGTCCCGGTGACGGGCGCCCACGGCACGGGCCCGCCCGGTGACGGTGTCCAGTTCGACGACTTCGTACCCGCTGCGCGGACTCGCGCCGACGGCGACGACGCGAGCTCCGTGCGCGGTCAGCGTCGGGGCGTACTCGGTCCAGGGTCCGGCCGCGTCGGCCACCTCGCCGGACTCGGGATCGAGTATCCCGAGCACGGCGGCACCGCGCCCGTGCAGGACGGCGACCAGCCCGTTGTCCAGCGGCGCGAACCAGCGCAGGCCCAGCTTCCACAGCGGGCCGCCGAACTCCTCCGCGCGCGGGCACAGCGGGGTTCCGTCCCGGTAGAGATTCCACCAGCCGTCGCGGTCGCTGACGTACAACAGCCGTCCGTCGACGGACCATTCGACCTGGGTCACGGACTCCTCGGGCCCGCCCGCGACGACCGCGGACTCGCCGAGACGGCCGTCCTCCCCGACCTCGGCGACGAGGAGTTCGGTGCCCTCCCACGGCATCCGGGGATGGTCCCAGCCGAGCCACGCGGCCCGCCGCCCGTCCGGCGACAGACGCGGCCCGGTGACGAACCGGTACCGCTCCGGGGCGAGTTCGCGTACGGCCGTACGGTCCTCGGCGGCCGAGCCGTCCAGCGGTACGGCGGCCAGGACGCGGCGCAGATCGCCCGGCCCCTCACCGGTGAACTCCTCAAGGACGCACCAGACTTCACCCCGGGCGAGGTCGATGCGCGGCTCGGCCCAGCGCAGTCCGCCGCCGACCGGAGAGAGGGGGGTCAACGGGCGTGGCTCGGCGCCGGGTTCACGGACGTAGAGCCGCTGGTCCGCGAAGTGGGTGAAGACCAGCAGGGGTTGACCGTCCTGGGGCACGGCGTCCCAGGGGCGGCCGCCGTACTCGATGACGCGGTTGCGCACGTTCCACGGCGCGGGCAGCACCGTCTCCTCGGTGCCGTCGGCCGTGCGCCTGACGAGTGCGCGGCGACCCCCCTCGGCGGGCCGGGGCTCGGTCCACCACACCTCGTCGCCGACGAACCCGGCCCACTCCGGGTGCCCGTCGTGCGCGGCGGCCAGGGCCGCGTCGACGGGCGAGGGCCAACTGCCGTACGCCTGCTCGATCATGTCCTCCCCCATCCGTTCAGGCCGTTCGCAGGAAGTGGTCCAGGACGCGGACGCCGAAGTGCAGCGCGTCCACGGGCACCCGCTCGTCCACGCCGTGGAAGAGCGCCTGGTAGTCGAAGTCCTCGGGCAGCCGCAGCGGGGCGAAGCCGTAGCCCTTGATGCCGAGCCGGGAGAACTGCTTGGCGTCGGTGCCGCCGGACATGCAGTACGGCACGACGTGCGCGCCGGGCGCGAACTCCTCCACGGCGGCCCGCATCCGCGCGTAGATCGGCGCGTCCACCGGTGCCTGGAGGGCGACTTCGCGGTGGACGAAGTCCCAGTCCACGTCGGGGCCGGTGAGTTGGTCGAGGGTGGCGCGGAACTCGTCCTCGGTGCCGGGAAGGAAGCGGCCGTCGACGTGGGCGGACGCGTCGCCGGGGATGACGTTGACCTTGTAACCGGCGCCCAGCATGGTCGGGTTGGCGCTGTTGCGGACGGTCGCCTCGACCAGCTTGGCGGCCGGGCCGAGCTTGGTCAGGAGCAGATCGGCGTCGTCCGGGTCGTCCTCCAGGCCGTAGAGCGCGGCGAGTTCGGTGAGCGCGGCGCGGACCGTGGGGGTGATGCGGAGCGGCCACTCGTACTCGCCGATGCGGGTGACGGCGGCGGCCAGCCGGGTCACCGCGTTCTCCCGGTTCACCTTCGAGCCGTGCCCGGCGCGGCCGCGCGCGGTGAGCCGCAGCCAGCCGGTGCCGCGCTCCCCCGCCGCGACGGGGTAGATCTCGCGCCCGGTGCCGTCGTGGAAGGTGAAGGCACCGGACTCCCCGATGGCCTCCGTACAGCCCTCGAACAGCTCCGGGTGCGTGTCCGCGAGGAACCCGGCGCCGTCGACGGCACTGTCCTCCTCGTCGGCGGTGAACGCGATCACGATGTCCCGGCGCGGCCGTACGCCCTCCCGGGCCCAGGCGCGCGCGACCGCCAGGATCATCGCGTCCATGTTCTTCATGTCGACGGCGCCGCGCCCCCACACCACGCCGTCGCGGACCTCGCCCGAGAACGGGTCCACACTCCAGTCGGCGGCCTCGGCCGGCACCACGTCGAGGTGTCCGTGGACGAGGAGCGCGTCGGCGGACGGGTCGGTGCCCGCGATGCGGGCGACGACGTTGCCCCGCCCGGGCGTCCGCTCCAGCAGCACCGGTTCGAGCCCCGCCCCGGCCAGCCGCTCGGCCGCGTACTCCGCGGCGGGCCGCTCCCGGCAGTCCCCGCCGCCCCGGTTGGTGGTGTCGATCCGGATCAGCTCCGAGGTGAACGCGACCACCTCGTCCAGCGCCTGCTGGTCAGCCATACTGCTCCTCCACGGCGGACGAGGCGATCGTGGTGACCGCCTTGAACGTGCGAATGCCCTCGTACATGGTGTCGGCGGTGTACGCCACCTTGCGCTCCCCGATGCGGGTGACCCCGGGGACGACGGTGACGGCCAGCGCGAGATGCTCGGCGTCGAACTCGACGGCGACGGTGAACGGGCCCGCGTTCTGCGGCTCTTGACGCACCGCCAGCTCTGTCGCCTCCCTGGCGGCGGCCCGGATGTCGGCGGCGGTGCGGGCCGGGGTCCGGCAGACGGCCGCGTACCGCGACACGTGGTCCTTGACCGCCACCTTCAGCGCCTCGGGCGCATAGCCGAGCGCGTCCTCGCAGGCCAGGTCGTCTCCGGTGACGAGCACGACGGGGACGCCGTACTCGGCGGCGACGTGCGCGTTCAGCAGCCCCTCGCTCGCGCGGACGTCGTTCAGCCAGACGCCGGTGATCTGGTTGGCGAGGTAGGTGTGGGCGAGGACGCCCTCCATCCCCGCCCCCGTGTGGTACCCGACGAACGCGATCCCGTCCACGTCCCCGTGCTGCACGCCCTCCACCATGGACAGCGACTTGTGCCGCCCGGTGAGCATCTCCACCCGCTCGTCCAGGTCCTCGAGCAGCAGGTTCCGCATGGACCAATGGGCCTCGTTCACGAGCACCTCATCGGCACCCCCCTCGAAGAACCCCACCGCCGCCGCGTTCACGTCCGACGTGAACAACCCCCTGCACCGCTCCCACTGCGGCGTCCCCGGCAACACATCCCCCGGCCAGGTGACACCCGTCGCACCCTCCATGTCCGCACTGATGAGGATCTTCACCCGCAGTTCCGTCCTCTCCCACTCGCCACACCCGTCACAGCCCGTCTGCCCCCATTGTCGACAACGATCACGCCGCCGGGCGGCAGCACACGGGCGTGGCGGGTGTGCCGGAGGGCAGCGTGAGTGTATGCGGAGGTGGGGGGATTGATCACGGGGGTGGGCGGGGCGGATACGGAGAGCCCGCCAGGCGTGACGCCTGTGGTTGGTCTCCCCGTGCGGTGGGGCTTGAAAGGGGTGCCCCACCACATGGGGGACTGCTACGCCCCGGGTCGGCCCAACTGGTGGACGGTCCAGCCGGCCCTGCGCCAGGGGCCGGGATCCAGGACGGTGCGGCAGTCGACGAGGAGGGCGCCGGCCGGGAGGCCCACGAGAGCCTCGGGGCCGGCCTGCTGGTATTCGGGATCCTGGCCTCGATGTTGGTGCCGCTGTTCCTTGAGGCGCGTCCCGAACTGTCTGAACGCTCATGAGCCTCACGTTTCGAGGAGCCGAAGGCCGTTGAGCCAGACGGTGTACGGGTTGACTCGGCCGGGATAGCGGCGAAGCGTCTCGTCGAAGAAGGCTTGTCGGGTCGGCGCGGTCTGGAGCAGAGCCGTGATGTCGTCGAGGTACCGGCGGGTCTCGTCCATGTCCGAGGGTCGGTCGGGGCGGGTGTGGTCCTTGTGTCCGGCGACGACGGCGCCGGGCTTGAGGCCTGCCACGATGTCGAGAGCCTGGTGCCATGCCTCCGAGCCGCCGTTCGGGGTCTCGGCCAGGTACTGGTGGACGTTGTTGTAGACCACGTCACCGGCGACCACGAGGCCGAGCGAGGGGACGTGGAGAACCGTGGTGTCGTCCGTGTCGCTGTGGCCTGCCTCGACGGGGATCAGCTCGTGGCCCTCAAGGTCGAACCCGTCGGAGGGAGCGGCCTCGATCTGGATCTGGGCTGCGTTGTCGGCCAGCTCGTCGCCGAACAGTGCCGACCAGAGCGGATGGACTGATCCGTCGGCGACGGCGGCCCGAATCCGTTCGACCGTGGCGGGCGAGGAGAAGACCCGAGCCTCGGGGAACCGCTGGACCAGCTGGGTGGCGCCCAGCCAGTGATCGGCGTGCCAGTGGGTGATGCAGATGTGCGTGAGGGCGCGCCCGTGCGTCTCGATCCAGTCGCCGAGGGCGTCCGTCTGGGCGCGGGTGATGGGCGGATCGACGAGCGCCGCGGTCTGCCGGCCGTGGATGAGGGTGTGCGAGAGCGGCGACCAGTGGGGCGGATCGCCGTTCGGCAGGGCGTCGCCGCGAACCGGTGCGAGCCCGGAGACCAGGACGTCGTAGGAGAGTCCGCTGACGCTCATGCCTGGATCCCCAGGCTCGCGAGCGCCTCGATGGCGCCGGTGGTGAGAAAGAAGCGGGCGTACGGGGTGCCCGCGAAGTGATCGCCCATGAGCTGGGACCACAGCAATACCGAGCCGAGCGGCCGATGGCTGATGACGATGTGCTGGGCCTGTCCGGCGTCGTTGAACCGCACGGTCACCACGCTGCCGATCGGCCGGCCGTGCACGATCGAGGAATAGTCCTCGACGAAGCCGTTCTCGCCGTATGCCCCGACGTAGTTGAAGTCCTGGAAGTCGTAGAGGGTGCGCGCGAACGACAGGATCGTCCGGATCGCCTCGGCGCCCTCGACGATCCCGTTCAGGACCGATGCCTCCATCGTCGCGTCCTCGGCCAGATTGCCCAGCCAGGCGGGCGTGTAGTCGGTGCGGCGCTTCGTCTCGTCGCCGCTGCCCAAGTAGGTCGTCATGTTCGTCTCTCCTTGAGTCGTGGAACACGATGACAGAGGTAAAGACGCTATGCCTGCGTCAATCTATTCCCGTCCCGGGAGCCGCCGAGCATGCAGGTAGGCGGAGAGAAGCACCGGCGGCCCTGATTGCCGCGACAGAGGTTCGAATATGATGCCTCTGTGAATCAGTTGGCGCGTGCTCGTCTGCGACTGCCTGGCGCCACGGCACCGGGCGGGCTGGTTCTGGTGCAGGAGTTGATCAACACCTCGTCCCGCCCCGCTGCCGCGGATTCATCGATCGAGGATCTGCTCGCCTCCGAGGATGCGGCGAACCGATGGTTGCAGGCCGCGCTCGGCCAATGGTCGAGCGCCACCGGGCTTGAAGCTCCAGACCTCTCGCTCAGTCGGCGCGACCTGTCCGCACTACGACGCTTTCGGGAGTCGATCCGAACGCTGGCCGGGCATGGCGAAGCCGACACGGTCGTACTGGCGCCGGCACCAGTGGCCCTGGAGCTCGGCGCCGATGGCCGCATCGTCTACACGACCACAGCCGCCGGCTGGCGCGGGGTTGCGGCACTGGTGCTGACCGAGCTCCTCCTCGCCCAGCGCACGGGCGTTTGGCGGCGGCTGAAGGCCTGCGCCTACCCGAGTTGCGGCATCGCCTTCTACGACGCGAGCAACAACAACAGCCGGATCTGGCACGACGTCCGCACCTGCGGGAATCGGACCAATCTCGCCGCAGCCCGCCGACGGCGTCGGGGCGACACTCCCTAGGCTCGCCCCTGTGACGGGGGTGTCCGGGTATGGGCCAACGGCCCCTGTGTGCGGGGGCCATGACGCCCAGCGGATACGTGTGTGCCCCGCACATGGAGGGCGCCCCCATCGCTCCGCTGTCGGCGAACCCGGCTGGGCGTCGGCCTCCGGCACTGCTTGGCTGTCGGTATGGACATCTTGGTGCTGGGCGGAACAGCGTGGGTGGGCCGGGAGTTGTCGCGGCAGGCGATCGAGCGGGGCCATCGGGTGACCTGTCTCGCGCGCGGGGAGAGCGGCGAGGTCGCGGACGGGGCGGAGCTGGTGGTCGGCGACCGGCGCGACCCGGCGGCGTACGCACCGCTCCTGGACCGCGAGTGGGACGAGGTCGTGGAGGTCTCCTGGCAGCCGGGCTTCGTCCGGGAGTCGCTCGCCGCGCTGGGCGGCAGGGCCCGGCACTGGACCTACGTCTCCTCCGTCAGCGCGTACGCCTCCCACGACGTACCGGACGCGGACGAGTCCGCGCCCCTCCTGCCGCCGGCCGAGGGCGCCGAGGCCGACCGCGCGTCGTACGGCGAGGCGAAGGTCGCCTGCGAGCAGGCGTCGGCCGCCGCCGTGGGCGACCGCCTCCTGATCGCCCGCGCCGGTCTCATCGGCGGCCCCGGCGACCACACCGGACGCTCCGGCTACTGGGCCGCCCGCTCCGCCCGCGACCGGCAGGGCCCCCTGCTGATCCCCGACACCCCCACCATGCCGACCCAGGTGATCGACGTACGGGACCTCGTCGCATGGCTCCTCGACTCCGCCGAGTCCGGCGTCACCGGCACCTACAACGCCGTCGGCCCCGTCGTCCCCTTCACCGAGTGGCTGCATGTCGCCCGCACCGTCGCCGGGCACGTCGGCCCCCTGGTCCCCGCCGGTTCGGACTGGCTCCTCGCGAACGGCGTCGCGGAGTACATGGGCCCCGAGTCCCTCCCTCAGTGGCTGGCCTCCCCCGGGCACGACGGCTGGTCCACCCGGAACGGCAAAGCGGCGTACGCCACCGGTCTGCGCCACCGCACCCGCGCGGAACTCCTGCTCGACACCCTGGCCTGGGAACGCGAACAGGGCCTGGACCGCCCCAGGCGAGCGGGCCTCAGCGCGGAACGCGAGCGGGAGTTACTGGAGAAGCTGGGCGACGGGCTTGTCTGACTCCGGGAGGAGTGGCCTGAGTTGGCCCACGTGACCCCGCGCGGACGGGGCTACCGGTACGTGGGCCCTGCCGAGTTGAGGGCCGCGGTCCGGCCCGGCAGCGAAGGGCGCCGGATCGGCTCGGCCGCCGACTTCGGCGCCTGGGCCGCCGAGCAGTCCACGGCCGAACTCGCCGAGCCGTTCACCTTCGTGGTCGGGATGGACGGCGCGCTCCGCCTAGCGCCACGCCGGAGCGAGCATGTGGCGTGCGCGGGCGGAGATCCGGTGCTGGGCGCTGGAGAGATCGCGTTCGCCCAGGTGGCGGCGGCATGGGCCGCGACCTACGTCACCAACCACTCGACCGGCTACTGCCCGGACACCAGCTCCTGGCCGGCGGTGTCCGACGCCCTCGGCCGCGCGGGGCTCGCGCGCCCGGACGGCTTCACGCACGGGATCGTGTTCCGGCGCTGCCCCGGATGCCAGGAGCACAACATCGTGCGCGAGAACGACTTCGTCTGCGTCTTCTGCGGCGAAGACCTGCCCGAGACGTGGAACGTCGACCCGGTCGAGTCAGTCCGACCGCGTCACGAACGCACCAGCCACCAGGAGCCACCCGCCCCATGAACGGCCGCCCCGCCCGGCCGCTCGCGGACATCCGGGAGATCCATCCGCCCGAGAAGGAGGGCCTGGGCGTCCTCGCCATCGAGATCGTGCGGGCGGCCGCTGAACCCGGGTCGCTGACCCCGGGTCGCGCGTCTCCTCAGTCGGCCCCCACTCCGTACGCCGTCACCAGCGCCGCCACCCCCGTCGACATCGCCGCCGCCATGCAGAGAGCGGTGACGAGGAGCGCGCGGGGACGGGGCGGGGTGGGCAGGGGTGGGGTCGCGTGCAGTTCGGCCCAGTCGCGGGCGGCCTCCTTGGACTCACGGCGGCGGAGGACCACGGCACGGAACCGGACGGCTGTCGTCGTCACCGCGCCCGCCGCGAGGATCGCGGTGACCGGCCACCAGCCCTCCGTCAGGAGCAGCGTCACCGCCGATCCACCCAGCGTGGCCCAGCCCGTCAGGCACGCCGTCGCCGCCGTGCGGTGGGAGGTCGGGCGGTCGGCGCCCGCGCGGAGGGCGGCGTACGCGGGGACGTACCAGGCGGAGCCCGCCGCCGTCATGAGGGTGGCGCTCGCGCCCAGGACCAGGTGGGTCACGGCTCAGTGCACCGCCTCGATCGCGGCGATCTCCGGGTGGTGGAGGTCGAAGGCGGGGGATTCGCTGCGGATGCGAGGGAGGGAGGTGAAGTTGTGGCGCGGGGGCGGGCAGGAGGTCGCCCATTCCAGGGAGCGGCCGTAGCCCCAGGGGTCGTCGACGTCCACCGGCTCGCCGTACTTCGCGGTCTTCCAGACGTTGTAGAAGAAGGGCAGGACCGACAGGCCGAGGAGGAACGAGCCGATGGTCGAGAGGGTGTTCAGGGCGGTGAAGCCGTCGGCCGCGAGGTAGTCCGCGTAGCGGCGGGGCATGCCCTCGGCGCCCAGCCAGTGCTGGACCAGGAAGGTCGTGTGGAAGCCGACCGTGAGGGTCCAGAAGGTGATCCTGCCGAGGCGTTCGTCCAGCATCTTGCCGGTGAACTTGGGCCACCAGAAGTGGAAGCCGGCGAACATGGCGTACACGACCGTGCCGAAGACCGTGTAGTGGAAGTGGGCCACCACGAAGTACGAGTCGGAGAGGTGGAAGTCCATCGGGGGTGAGGCGAGGATGACACCGGTCAGGCCGCCGAAGACGAACGTGATCAGGAAGCCGGTGGTCCACAGCATCGGCGTCTCGAAGGACAGCGAGCCCTTCCACATGGTGCCGATCCAGTTGAAGAACTTGACCCCGGTGGGCACCGCGATCAGGAACGTCATGAAGGAGAAGAACGGGAGCAACACACCCCCGGTGACATACATGTGGTGCGCCCATACGGTCACCGAGAGGCCCGCGATGGCGATGGTGGCGGCCACCAGCCCCATGTAGCCGAACATGGGCTTGCGGGCGAACACCGGAATGATCTCCGAGACGATCCCGAAGAACGGCAGCGCCAGGATGTACACCTCGGGATGCCCGAAGAACCAGAACAGGTGCTGCCACAGCAGCGCCCCGCCGTTGGCCGCGTCGAAGACGTGTGAGCCGAACTTGCGGTCCATCTCCAGCGCGAAGAGCGCCGCCGCCAGCACCGGGAACACGATGAGGACCAGCAGCGCGGTCAGCAGCACGTTCCAGGTGAAGATCGGCATCCGGAACATCGTCATGCCGGGCGCACGCATGCAGATGATCGTGGTGATGAAGTTGACCGCGCCGAGGATGCTGCCGAACCCGGACAGGGCCACGCCCATGATCCACAGGTCGGCCCCCAGCCCCGGCGAGTGCACCGCGTCCGAGAGCGGGGCGTAGAGGAACCAGCCGAAGTCGGCCGCCCCGCCCGGGGTGAGGAAGCCGAACGCGGCGATGGAGGAGCCGAACAGGAACAGCCAGTAGGCCAGTATGTTCAGCCGGGGGAAGGCCACGTCCGGCGAGCCGATCTGCAATGGCATGAGCCAGTTCGCGAAGCCCGTGAACAGCGGCATCGCGAACATCAGCAGCATGATCGAGCCGTGCATCGTGAACGCCTGGTTGAACTGCTCGTTCGACATGATCTGGAGCCCGGGCCGGGCCAGTTCGGCCCGCATCAGCAGCGCCAGGACCCCGCCGACGATGAAGAACACGAGCGCGGAGACCAGATACAGCGTCCCGATCTTCTTGTGGTCGGTGGTCGTCAGCCACTCCACCCACGTCGGCCGCCCCGGCCTCCGCACGGCCACGCCGGACCCGCCGGACCCGCCGGCCTCCTCACGAACAGTCGGAGGTGTCCGCTCCGCGCTCGTCCCCTGATCGACCTGTGCCTCGTCCACCGGACGGTGCCTCCCCATCTGCTCTTGTGACGGTGGGGCCGGGGAGGCGCGTACGGGTGAGGGATGGGTACGGCGTCTCCCGGCCGCCGCCACATGATCGTCGCTGGGTACCCCCGGCCCGATAGGGGCGAACGGTCCCGGCCTCACCCAACGGCCGGGACCAACGGCACTGCGCCGATCGGCCCGGTCCTAACGCCCCGCCAGCACGAACCACCGCGCGGGCAGATCGATCCGCGTCCCGTCCGGGAAGTACTCCGTCTGCGGCAGGACCGTCTCCCCCGTGGCCAGAATCTCCAGCCCCGCTTCCCCCAGCAGCCGCGGGATCTCCTCGTCCGGCGCGTCGGCGGGCTTGAGGCGGTGGTGGAAGACGCGGCGCAGCTTGGGCGGCGGTCCGTCCGGACCGGCGGCCGCGCGCTGGAGCACCTCACGCGACTCCGAGGTCAGCTCGACCACGAACGCCCGCCCCGCGCTGCCGATCAGCTCGGCCACGGCGGCGGCGACGGCGGGCCGTGCCTCGGGCTCGCTCTGGTGGATGACGGCACGCATGTACACGTTGCTGTCCCCCAGCCGGGTGTGCAGTTCCCGCACCGCCGCCAAGTCCGTGAGGTCGAGCTGCTCGAACTCCACCGCGTCGTCCTTGGCGGCCCGGCGGGCGTGCTCGACGGCGGCGTGCGAGAGGTCGACGCCCACCGCGCGGGCGAACCGGGTGGCAAGATAGCGGGTCTGGGTGCCGTTGCCGCAGCCGAGGTCCACGATGACGCGGCCCAAGTCGGCGTGCGGCAGGAGGAGTTCGCTGTGCGGTCCGGCGGAGAGGGACGGGTCGGCGTCCCAGATGGCGGAGCCTCCCTCGTCGGGCGTCTCCTCCCAGTAACTCTCCCAATTGGAACGGTAGTTGTCGGACACGTTCATCGCGATCTCCCCAAGTCGGTGGCGTGCTCGGGATATCGCGCCCGCCGCCGCCCGGGCAAGAGGCCGGAAGACACCTTTACGGGATGCGCGACCGGTTTTACGGAATGTTACGAACGCCCGCCCAACCCCACCTCGAACCACACCGTCTTCCGGTGCCCGCTCCCGCTCGCGCCCCACTCCCGCGCCAGCCGGCTCACCACACGCAGCCCCCGCCCCTCCTCGTCCTCCGGCCCGGCGGCGAGCAGTCGGGGCAACTCCGGTTCCGCGTCGGTGACTTCGAAGAGCAGCGCGTCGGTGCGCACCACCCGCAGCCCGACCGAACCGCCCCCACCGTGCCGTACGGCGTTGGTGACGACCTCGCTGACGAGCAGCCGGGCCGTGTCGACGGCCTGCGGCAGCCCCCACTCCAGCAGCCGGTCGGCGACCAGCCGACGGGCGCGGGCCACCTCGCGCGGGTCGGCCTCCAGCTGCCACTCGGCCACATGGTCGTCGGGGATGCCGTTGAGCCGGGCCATCAGCAGAGCGACGTCGTCCTTGCGGCCGCCCCGGGTGTTGAGGGCGCGGATGATGGTGTCGCAGGCGGCGTCCATCGAGGCGGCGGGGTGCGCGGCGGACTCGCAGAGCGCGGCCAGGCCCTCCCCGATGTCGGTGCCGCGCACCTCGACCAGGCCGTCGGTGCACAGCACCAGCCGGTCGCCGGGCGCCACCCGGATCACATCGGCCTCGAAGGGCACCCCGCCCACGCCGATGGGCGCGCCGGTGGGCAGGTCGAGCAGGGTGCTGCTGCCGTCCTCCGCGCGGACCAGGACGGGCGGGATGTGTCCGGCGTTGGCGAGCTGGAGATCCCCGCGGATCGGGTCGTAGACGGCGTAGAGACAGGTGGCGAGGTAGTTCTCGCCGAGGCGCCGGGCCAAGTCGTCGAGGTTGCGCAGGAGTTGGGCGGGCGGGGTGGCCATCGCCGCCATGGTCTGGACGGCGGTGCGCAACTGGCCCATCATCGCGGCCGAGTTGAGGCCGTGGCCCATCACGTCGCCGACGACGAGGGCGGTGCGGGAGCCGGGCAGTTTGATGGTGTCGAACCAGTCGCCGCCGATCCGTCCGAGCCGGGTGCCCGGCAGATAGCGGGTGGCCACGTCGCACCCGGCCATGCGCGGGGTGACCTGCGGCAGCATGCTGTCCTGGAGGGTGTCGGCGACGTTCTCCTGGTAGGTGTACATGCGCGCGTTGTCGAGCACGAGCCCGGCGCGGGCGGCGAGTTCGGCGCCGGTGGTGCGGTCCATGTCGTCGAAGGCGGGCCGGTCCGGGCGGCGCATCAGCACCATGAACCCGAGGACGACGTTGCGGGCCTTGAGCGGGACGATCAGCAGGGAGCGGCCGCCGATGAGCGGCCTGAGGTCGCGCTTCTCGAACTCGCCGGAGATGCGCTCGGACAGTTCGTCGGTGACCCTCGGGATGAGCACCGGCTCGCCGGTGACCATGCACTTGTAGAACGGGGTGTGTTCGGGGAAGGCGAAGGACTCGCCGACCGGCACGGTGTCGTCCCAGCGGCCGGGTTCGTCGTTGTGCTCGACCCAGACGCGGTGCATGTCGGTGGTGGCGTCGGGCGGGCCGTCCGGGAAGCCCTCGCCCGCGAGCACGGCGGCGCGCAGATGCGTACCGGCGAAGTCCGCGAAGCGGGGTACGGCGGCGCTGGTGACCTCGCGGATGGTGGCGCCGAGGTCGAGGGAGGTGCCGATGGCCGAGCTGACCTCGTTGAGGAATTCCAGCCGCTCGCGTACGGCCGCGTACTCCAGGTCGTGTTCGGCTCCGGCGGGGATCACGGGTGCGCTGCGCCGGGCGGGGACAACGCTGTCAACGCGCACCCGGCCCGCCCTGCGCGGCACGCCCCAGTACGGGGTGACGGGCACCCGGTCCGACTGGCTGAACTCCAGGACGGGATAGCCGAGTTCGAGCACCTGGGAGACGATGCGGGCGCTGAGTCCCGGACCCATGCCGGGCAGGATCTCGGGGAGCCGGCGGGCCAGTTCGTCGGAGTCGGGGAGTTCGGTGTGGCGGGCGAAGCCGGGCGCGATGCGCTCGGTGGTCTCGTCCGCGTGGCCGCGCTCGGTGCGCAGCCGGGTCGCGTCGGCGGCGAGGACCAGCAGCCGGGAGGGGCCGGGGCCGACCAGCGGGTAGGCCCACCAGAGCACGTCGATCCGCCCGGCTTCGGCGGGGTCCCCGTTCTCCGCGTCCTTCGCGGGAGTCAGCCGCGCCCACCCCGACTTCGGATACCCCGTCCCGTCCCCGAGCAATACCTCCAGATCGGGTCCGAGCCCGTCGTACACCTCATCGATGTACGTGTCGTGGGCACCGGGGTCGCCGGGCGCCGGCGCCGCGTCCGGCAGATCGTCGGGCAGCGCCCCAGCGACCGGCAGGAGATCGGCCGCCGGACGGCCCACCGCCTCCTCGCGGCCGGGACCGAACAGTCGACGGGCCCCGCTGCTCCAGTGGGAGACCAGTCCGGCGCGGTCGACGACCACCACGGCCAGCGGGATCCGGCCCGGCGCGGTGTCATCGGCGCCGCGGCCGGGAGGTGTGTCCCGCTCGCTGGCACGGTCCATGACCCAGGCCCTTTCTCCCACGGCTGTCCGCAAACGATCTGTGCCGCCCGCCACTACCGTACGGGGGCGGCCGGTCGCGATGTGGGGAGATTCCTGGAATTGGTCGCCCCGCACCGGACCGGCCGGCCCCGCGCGCGCCCGGCGTGCGCTCCCCTCAGTCCTCGTGCCCCAGCTGGAGATCCCGCTCGGTACGCCCTCCGCCCGCGACCTGGAGGACCGTGGCGACCGGCGGATACCCGGCCGCGATCACCGTGTACTCCCCGGAGGACAGGTCCACGAACCGGAAGGTGCCGTCGGCGCCGGTCGTGAGCGTGTCGACCACGTTCCCGGCGGCGTCGAGGAGGGTCACCCGCGCGTCCTCCACGGCCCGTCCGCCGGTCGCCCGGACGGTGCCCTTGAGGACGGCGCCGCCCGCGAGTTCGACGTCCTGCCGGGTCTCGCGCGCGGCCTGGACGGAGACCGGGAGCGCGGCGGGGCGGAAGGCGGGGGCGCTCGCGGCGAGGGTGTACTCCCCCGCGACGAGTTCGGAGATGACGTAGCCCCCCTCGCGTCCGCTGCGGGTGGAGGCGACGACCTCGCCGTGGACGTTGGTGAGGGTGACGATGGCCTCGCGGACGGGGCTGCCGTCGGCGGTGACCACGCTTCCGGCGAGGCGTCCGGCGCCGCCGAGCACCACGTCGAGTTCGACGGGACGTTCGCCGACGGTGACGGAGACGGCCTGCGGCTGGTGGCCTCCGGCGGCGGCGATCAGGACGTACGGCCCGGGGCCCGGGGTGGCGAGCGCGTAGCGGCCGTCGTCGCCGCTCGCGCCCCGGCCGATCTGCTGTCCGGCGCCGTCGATCAGGGTGAGCGCCGCGCGCGGCACCACGGTCCCGTCGGGGTGCTGCACCGTGCCGCACACGGGGATTCCGGCGGCGTGCGGCGAACGCGCGTGCGGTACGGCGGAGTTGAGCGGCGCCGTCTCCGGCTCGGTGGCGGGGGCGTTGTGGGACACCAGCGGTTTCTCCTTGAGGAAGAAGGCGATGACGAGGCCGAGGACGAGCACCGGGACCAGGTAGAGGAAGATCCGGGGCATCGCGTCGGCGTAGGCGCGGATGTAGGCGTCGCGCAGGCCCGGGGGCAGCGCGTGGACGAGCTGCGGGGTGATGGACTGCGCGTCGGGGAGCCTGGCTCCGGCACCCGGCGGGAGGTCCTCGCGCAGGGCGTCGGTGAGCCGGTTGGCGAAGAGGGTGCCGAAGATGGCCGCGCCGACGCTGCCGCCGATCTGCCGGAAGTAGTTGTTGGCGCTGGTGGCGGTGCCGAGGTCGGCCGGGCGTACGGAGTTCTGGACGGCGAGGACGAGGACGGGCATGACCAGGCCGATGCCGGTGCCGAGGACGGCCATCCAGACGCTGTACTCCAGGCGGGAGGTGTCCACTTCGAGCAGCGAGAGCAGCCACATGCCGACCGCGGCGAGGGCGCTGCCGAGCAGCGGGTAGAGGCGGTAGCGGCCGGTGCGGCTGATGAGCTGGCCGCCGATGATGGAGGCGCCGACGATTCCGGCCATCATGGGCAGCATCAGCAGCCCGGACTCGGTGGCGCTGGCGCCGTCGACCATCTGGAGGAAGGTCGGCAGATAGCTGGCCGCGCCGAAGAGGGCGACGCCGATCACCAGGCCGACGAGTCCTGAGACGTTGAAGACGGAGTCCCTGAACAGCCGTAGCGGGATGAGGGGTTCGGCGGCGAAGCGCTCGGCGACGAGGAAGAGCGCGATCGAGGCGAGCGCGCCCGCGCCGAGTCCGAGGATCTGCCGGGAGCCCCAGGCGTACTCGGTTCCGCCCCAACTGGTCAGCAGCACCAGGCAGGTTGAGGCGGCGGCGAGCAGCAGGGCGCCGGGCACGTCGAGGCGGGCCCGTACGCGCGGGCGGGGCAGCTTCAGGACGACGGCGACGACGGCGAGGGTGACGAGGCCGAAGGGGATGTTGATGTAGAAGCACCAGCGCCACGAGAGGTGGTCGGTGAAGTAGCCGCCGAGCAGGGGGCCCGCGACGGAGGCGAGGCCGAACACGGCGCCGATCAGGCCCATGTAGCGGCCGCGCTGCCGGGGCGGCACGATGTCCGCGATGATCGCCTGCACGCCGATCATGAGGCCGCCCGCGCCGACGCCCTGGACGGCGCGGAAGGCGATCATCTGGTCCATGCTCTGGGCGCGTCCGGCGAGCGCGGAGCCGACGACGAAGACCACGATGGCGAAGAGGAAGACACCCTTGCGGCCGAAGAGGTCGCCGAGTTTGCCGTAGAGCGGCAGGCCGATGGTGGAGGTCAGCAGGTAGGCGGTGATCGCCCAGGACATCTTGTCCAGGCCGTGCAGCTCACCGACGATCTTCGGCAGCGCGGTGGCGACGATCATCTGGTCGAGTGCGGCGAGGAGCAGCGCGCACATCAGCCCGAGGAAGACCAGCCGCACCCGGCGCGGTCCGAGACCGAGGCCGGACCCGGGAGCCGGCGGTTCCGTGTCCGCCCGCTCGGCCGGGATCGGGATCGGGACCGTCGCGGCGACCCCCTCGTCCGGCTCGTCCCGCACCAGCGTCGTCCCGGCCACGTGACCGCTCCCCTCGTCGCACTTGTCGCACATTTCCCGCGTTACAGGACAACTGCGAACAAGTACGGCGAGTTACGGCCAAAGCTCGGGCGAAGCCGAGATCACCCGAACCGGTGAGGGGCACAACGCCCTTTCACCGGAAGGGGATTGAGGCGAGCGGGGTTACTTCTCCACCTGGGCGGCGAGGTTGTCGAGGATCGCGCCGTAGATCCGGCCGAGACCCTTGGGCGCGAAGGTGCGCTCGAAGAAGCCGCCGATGCCGCCGGCACCCTTCCAGGTGGTGGTCACGACGACGCGGGACTTGCCCTCGCCGGCCGGGGTGACCCGCCAGGTGGTGACCATGGTGGAGTTGCGGTCCTTCTCGACCAGTTCACCGTCGGTGGGCTCGCTGACCTCCATCAGGCAGTCGCGCACACGCTTGCTGGTGGCCTGGAGCTTCCAGTGCACGAGGCTGCCCTCGCCGTCGCCGCCCTCGCGCACCTCGTACTCGCTGAAGTGCTCGGGGAGCAGCTGGGGGCGGCCGTCGCGGTAGTCCGCGAGCGTGTCGAACACCGTCTCGGCGTCCGCCGCCACGATCCGTTCCGTAGTGGCCTCGACCTGCGCCATCGCTTTCCTCCACGACCTGGTTCCTGAGCTTCGGCCAAGCCAACCACCCGGGGGGCCGGGCACCCAAATCGGGGGCGGCCGAACCGGGCGCACGGGGGCTCACGCACCGGCTCACCCGATCATGGGAACACATGTTCTATTCTGGGTGCCGAGCTACCGAGGAGGCGTCATGCGCTGGGAGAACCTGACCGACGAGTCCGGTGGTCACGGCCGGACCCCCGACGGCGCGCTGTTCGAAGCGGGCGCCGTCGTGACCCGCACCTTCGACACACCGGAATTCGCGGGCATCACCTTCCACGAGGTGCGTGCCCGTTCGGTGCTGAACCGGGTGCCGGGGGCCTCGCGGATGCCGTTCGAGTGGACGGTGAACCCGTATCGGGGCTGCTCGCACGCGTGCGTGTACTGCTTCGCCCGCAAGACGCACAGCTATCTGGACCTCGACACCGGCCTCGGGTTCGACAGCCAGATCGTCGTCAAGGTCAACGCCCCCGAGGTGCTGCGCCGCCAGCTCGCCGCGCGCACCTGGCACGGCGAGCACGTGGCGATGGGCACCAACGTGGACTGCTACCAGCGTGCCGAGGGCCGGTACCGGCTGATGCCGGGCATCATCGACGCCCTCACCGAGTACGCGAACCCCTTCTCGATCCTCACCAAGGGCACCCTGATCCTGCGCGACCTGGACCGGCTGGCCCGCGCCGCCGAGGTGACCGACGTCGGCGTCTCGGTCTCCGTCGGCTTCACGGACCCCACGCTGTGGCGCACGGTGGAGCCGGGCACCCCCGCCCCCGAACGGCGCCTGGACGTCGTACGCGCCCTGGCCGAGCGGGGCATCGGCTGCGGGGTGCTGATGGCCCCGGTCATCCCGTTCCTCAGCGACGAACCGGAGCAACTGCGCGCCACGGTACGGTCGATCGCCGCCTCCGGCGCCACCTCCGTGACCCCGCTGGTGCTGCATCTGCGCCCCGGCGCCCGCGAGTGGTTCATGGCCTGGCTCGCCCGGCACCACCCCCACCTGGTCCCGCGCTACGAGCGCATGTACGGCCGCGGGTCCTACGCCCCCACCTGGTACCAGCGCCGTGTCACCCGCCAGGTCCACGAACTGGCCCGCGAGTACGGCATCGGCCCGGCCCGCGCGAGCGCGACGCGGGGCGTGCGCCGGGAGCCGGAACACCGCGGAGAGCAGGAGCACACCGAGCCGACCCAGCTCACCCTCATGTAGGCCACCCGGCGCGCTCACGCAGACCACCCGGCGCGTTCGAGCGCATCACGCGACCCGATCGGGTCAAGTCCGGCGAAGACACGTTCGCGGGGAGGCTCCGTCCGGGACGATGCGGCGTGGACCGCGGCCGACGCGGTTCGCGCCGCACGCCGTACCCGGGAGGACTCCTTGAGAACACGCGCAGCCGTGCTGTGCGCGGCCACCGCCGTGCTGGCGACCTCGCTCACGAGCGCCCACGCCCAGGCCGCGCCCGCCAGGGGCAAGGCGGCGATCACCTGGAAAAACTGCGGCACCGGCGCGTCCCCGACCCTCCAGTGCGGCTCCCTGAAGGTCCCCCTGGACCGGACCCGCCCGGACGGACCGCAGGTCACCCTCGCCCTCTCGCGCGTCCCGCACACCGCGAAGACCTCCCAGGGCCCGCTGCTGGTCAACCCCGGCGGCCCCGGCGGCAGCGGCCTCTCGCTCGCCGGGTTCGTCGCGTCCTCGCTGCCGAAGAAGGTCGCCGCGCGGTACGACGTGATCGGCTTCGACCCGCGCGGCGTCGGCAAGAGCACCCCCGCCCTGAACTGCGCGCCCGGCCACTTCGACCCCGTACGCCCCGACAGCGTGCCGAGCACCCCCGCGCTGGAGCGGAGGAACGTGGAGCGGGCCCGCGCCTTCGCCACCGCCTGCGCCCGCGCCCACGCGGACGTGCTGCCGTACATCAACACCGTGGACACCGTGCGGGACATGGACGCGGTCCGCGCGGCCCTCGGCGCGCCCCGGATCAGCTACTTCGGCTACTCCTACGGCACGTACCTCGGCGCGGTCTACGCCAAGCTCTTCCCGCGGCGGGTGCACCGTCTGGTCCTCGACTCGATCGTGGACCCGACCGGCGTCTGGTACGAGGACAACCTCGCCCAGGACCTCGCCTTCGACGACCGCCACCGCGCCCTGATGGCCTGGATCGCCAGGAACGACACGGCGTACCGGCTCGGCACCGACCCGGCGAAGGTCGAGGCGAAGTGGTACGCGATGCGCGCCGCCCTCGCGAAGAAGCCCGCCGGGGGCAAGGTGGGCGCCTCCGAGTTGGAGGACACCTTCATGCCGGGCGGCTACTACGACGGCTACTGGCCCACGCTGGCCGAGGCGTTCTCCGCCTACGTCCGCGACAGGAAGACCGCCCCGCTGGTGGCCGCGTACGAGAAGCTCGCCGCGGTGGACCCCTCGGGCGACAACGGGTACAGCGTCTACACGGCGGTGCAGTGCCGGGACGCGGGCTGGCCCCGGGACTGGTCGCGCTGGGAGCGGGACACCTGGCGGACGCACGCGAAGGCACCGTTCATGACCTGGAACAACACCTGGTACAACGCGCCCTGTGCCTTCTGGCCGGCCGGTCCGCGGCAGCCGGTGAACGTCGCCAACGGCACGCTGCCCTCCGCGCTGCTCTTCCAGGCGACGGGCGACGCGGCGACCCCGTACGCCGGGGGCGTCATGGCGCACCGGCTGCTGGCCCACTCCAGCCTGGTGGTCGAGGAGGGCGGCGGAAACCACGGTGTCACGCTGAGCGGCAACGACTGCCTGGACAAGTACCTCGCGGACTATCTGACCGACGGCACGGTCCCGCGCGGCCGGGGGCTCGTCGACGCCACCTGCGCGAAGTCCCCGGAACCGGAACCCGCACCCCGCACGGCGAAGCGCGCCGCCACGGTGGCCCGGGGCTCCACCCTGCACGGGCTGCTGGGCTTCCGCCGCTGACCCGCACAGGCGAAAACCGCACGCGGCACCCCGGGGATCTTCCCTAGGGTGCCGCCATGACCCACTCCCCGCGCTCCCCGCTCGACATCCGCCCCATGCAACTCACCGACTGCCACCGCGTCTCGGAGATCCGGGTACGCGGCTGGCAGCAGGCGTACCGGGACATCGTGTCGGACGCCTATCTGGACAAGCTGAGCGTCGAGGAGGACGCGGAGCTGCGGCGGGCTCGGTTCGGGCGCGGCGAGGGTGTGAACCTGGTCGCCGAGCGGGACGGCGAGGTGCTCGGCTGGGCGGCGTACGGGCCCGGGCGAGAGGGTGAAGTGCCCGACGGAAACGGCGAGTTGTACGCCCTCTACATCGACCCGGCGCACCTCGGCGGCGGGATCGGGCGGGCGCTGCTCGCCGAGGTGGCCGACCGGTGCGCGGCCTATCCGCGCGTGTATCTCTGGGTGTTGACGGGAAACTCCCGCGCCCGCCGCTTCTACGAGCGCGCCGGTTTCCGCCCCGACGGCACCGAGCAGTCCTTCGAGGCCGGCGGCGCGCGGGTCTTCGAGGTCCGCTACGTGAAGTGACGCGTCGTCAACTCGACTTCTTCTGGCGGGGGATGCGCGCCAGCGCCCCCACCGCCGCCTCCGCGAGCACCGGATGCGCGAGGGCCTCGTTGAGCACCCGCCTGGCGCGCGGGTCGGCCAGCTTCCCCAGCCCTTCCACGCAGGCCAGGGCCACGCGCCGGTAGGGGTCGTGCGGGCGCAGCCTGCGTTCCAGGGTGGTGATGAGCGCGGGCACGGACTCGGGGGCGCGCAGTTCGACCAGGAGCCGGACCGGGTGGAGGGCGTAGGCGACGCGGAGTTCGTTGGTGGCGAGGGCGGCGGCCGCGCGGGCGGTGCGCGGGTCGCCGAGGCGGGCCAGCGCGGTCGCGGCGGCGGCGCAGCGGGGCGGGTCGCGGTGGTTGAGGAGCAGGACCAGGGACTCGAAGGCCCGGCGGTCCCCGGCACTGCCGAGCCGGAAGGCGGCCAACTCCCTTGCCCACAGGGGCTGTCCGGGCGCGGTGAGGACCTGTGCCAGCTCGTCGTGGTCCTCGGTCTCCAGCAGGCGTTCGCAGGCCGCCGCGCCGCGCGACTCCTGCCGTAAGCGCTCCGTGAGCAGTCGCAACTCTTCGTCCACGGATTCAGATTAGGCACGTCACACGGCCTTGGGGAGGTACATCACAAAGTCCCGCCCTCGCACAGGTCTGGCGCGCTCGTTACTCACTGGTTAAGCTCAGACGAGCGAGTTACCCACTCGCGCTCCGCTTGCGGCGGTCTGGTGACGCGGCCGTCGTGGGCGATCGGCATGTCAGGTACCTCGGTACCCGCTGTACGACCCGGCTCCGGGACAGGGCCGGTCGGCACACCGCCGTTCGCGGGTCTGTGCGTGACCCGCGAGGACGGCACCGGGCGTGTGCGCTCGCAGCCCGGAACACCCGCATCGACCGGAACATCCGCATCGACTCGGCTCCGGCGTGCGCCCCTCGGCGCACCCGGCGCGTTCCCTCGTCGTCACCCTTTCTGGAGTCCCGTGATGGCCACTCCCCTGTCCCACCCCTCCCCTTCCCCGCTGCGTACGGTCGCCGTGGTCGGCCTCGGCACCATGGGCACCGGCATCGCCGAGGTGCTCGCCCGGGCCGGCCGCGAGGTGATCGGCGTCGACATCAGCGCGGCCCAGGCCGCCCGGTCCGTCTCCGCCCTGGAGGCCTCCACCGCCCGTGCCGTGGCGCGTGGCCGGCTGTCCGAGGAGGAGCGTGCCGGCCTTCTCGCCCGGGTGCGCACCTCGACGGACCTCTCGGCGGTCGCCGACGCCGACCTCGTGATCGAGGTGGCGCCGGAGTCGTACGAGATCAAGCAGCAGATCTTCCGTGAACTGGACGCCGTGGTGCGCCCGGAGACGATCCTGGCGACCGGGACCAACGCCCTGTCGGTGACCCGGCTCGCCGCCGGTTCGGCCCGTCCGGAACGCGTGCTCGGGCTGCACTTCTTCAACCCGGCCCCGGCGATGAAGCTGGTCGAGGTGGTCTCCTCGGTGCTGACCGCGCCGCAGGCGGTGGCCGCCGTGACCGACCTCGCGGTGGAGCTGGGCAAGGAGCCCGTCGCGGTGGGTGACCGGCCCGGCTTCGTCGCGGACGGCCTGCTGTTCGGCTACCTCAACCAGGCCGCCGCGATGTACGAGGCCCGGTACGCCTCCCGCGAGGACATCGACGCGGCGATGCGGCTCGGCTGCGGGCTGCCGATGGGCCCGCTCGCGCTGCTCGACCTGATCGGCGTGGACACCGCGCGCACCGTCCTGGACGCCATGTACGCCGAGTCCCGCGACCGGCTGCACGCCCCCGCGCCCATCCTGAAGCAGCTCAGCGAGGCGGGCCTGACCGGCCGCAAGGCGGGCCGCGGCTTCTACACCTACGCGGCGCCGGGCAGCGCCGAGGTGGTCCCCGACGCCCTGACCCCGGCCGCCGGGAGCACCGGTGCGCAGGGCCGTACCGTGCGCTCCGTCGGTGTCGCCGGGTCGGGCACGATGGCGTCCGGCATCGCGGAGGTCTTCGCCAAGGCGGGGTACGACGTGGTCCTCGCGGCTCGTACCGAGGAGAAGGCGGAGTCCGCCAAGTCCCGTATCGGCAAGTCGCTTTCGCGCTCGGTGGCCAAGGGCCGGCTGACCGAGGAGGCGGCCGCCGGAATCCTGGACCGGATCGTCCCGGCGGGTTCGTACGAGGCGTTCGCGGACGTCGACCTGGCCGTCGAGGCGATCGCGGAGGACCTGGACGTCAAGCGGCAGCTGTTCCAGGCGCTGGACAAGGTCTGCAAGCCGGGCGCGGTCCTCGCCACCACCACCTCCTCGCTGCCCGTGGTCGCCTGTGCCCGCGCGACCTCGCGGCCGCAGGACGTGATCGGGATGCACTTCTTCAACCCGGCCCCGGCGATGAAGCTGGTCGAGGTCGTGCGCACGGTGCTGACCGGCGAGGACGTCCACGCGACGGTCCGCGAGGTCTGCGCGCGGATCGGCAAGCACCCGGTGGACTGCGGCGACCGCGCCGGGTTCATCGTGAACGCGCTGCTGTTCCCGTACCTCAACAACGCGGTGAAGATGGTCGAGGAGCACTACGCGACCCTCGACGACATCGACGCGGCGATGAAGCTCGGCGGCGGCTACCCGATGGGCCCGTTCGAACTCCTCGACGTGGTGGGCCTGGACGTGTCCCTGGCCATCGAGAAGGTGCTGCACCGCGAGTTCCGCGACCCGGGTCTCGCCCCGGCCCCGCTGCTCGAGCACCTGGTGGCGGCGGGCTGCCTCGGCCGCAAGACCGGCCGCGGTTTCCGCGAGTATGCCCGCCGCTGACGGAGCACGGGGCCGCGGCCGCACGGAGCCGGAGTGGGGCGGACTGCTCGATCCCGGCGGCTTCTCCCCCACCGCCGGGCGGCCTGCCGCTCCGGCGGGCGGGGGCGGGCGCGCACCGGGCAGGCGCGGCCGCCCGGCGGGCAGGGGCGGTCGCGCACAGCGCGGGAGCGGGCGTCCCCCGGCACCGGACTCGGCGGCCGACTCCGCACCCGGCACGACGCCGGCCTCCCCGGAGGCGCCCACCGCGGGCTCCGCTCCAACCCCCGGGCCCGCGCGTGAAAGTGGCTCCATGCAGTACGTTCGGGGCATGTCCCAGCCCGCCAGGTCCTCACGTACACCCGCCACGCCCGACACTCCGGAGAGTGCCGCGGGCGGCCGCGCGGCCGCCCAGCGGCTCAGGATGCGCCGGGAGCTGGCGGCCGCCGCGATGGAGCTCTTCGCGACGAAGGGGTACGAGGCGACCACCGTCGACGAGATCGCGGCCGCGGCCGGGGTCGCCCGTCGTACCTTCTTCCGCCACTTCCGTTCCAAGGAGGAGGCGATCTTCCCGGACCACGACGACACCCTGGTACGGGCCGAGGCGGTCCTCAACGCGGCGCCCGCGCACGAGCATCCGCTCGACACGGTGTGCCGGGGCATCAAGGAAGTCATGAAGATGTACGCGGCGCAGCCGGAGATCTCGGTGGCCCGCTACCGGCTGACGCGCGAGGTGCCCACGCTGCGCGAGGCCGAGATCGCCTCCGTGGCGCGCTACGAGCGGCTGTTCACCCGCTATCTGCTCGGCCACTTCGACGAGCACGCGCACGCCGACGACGCCAACGACGACCCGCTGCTCGCCGAGGTCGCCGCGTCCGCCGTGGTCACCGCGCACAACCATGTGCTGCGGCGTTGGCTGCGGGCCGACGGCCAGGGCGACGTGGAGGCTCAGCTCGACCACGCCTTCGCGATCGTCCGCAAGACGTTCGGCACGGGCATCGGCGCCGGGCGGGGCACCTCGCCCGGGACGGCCGCCGGAACCCCCGCCGGGACGGCCACCGCGCCGGCCGCGGTCTCGGCGCAGGGCGAGGTCCTGGTGACGGTCGCGCGTACCGACGCCCCGCTGGACGAGGTGATGCGGACCATCGAGGAGGCGCTGAAGGCCCGCTGAGCCCCCGCCCCACCCGCGCGACGACGGCCACCCTCCGGGGTGGCCGTTTTGCGTGCCCGGATTGGTTCCCCACGGCCGTTTCCATCGGTTTTCGGACCCCCGTTCGATCGATCATCGCTCATTTGTTAAGTGAAGATTTCATTTGAGTCCGTTTTTTGGCACTCAGTGCCTTGCCGACTGACACGCGGTGTCATACGTTGAGAGTGTCCGGGCGGCCGGCGCGCAGAGTCCCTTCGTGCGTCGGCTGTCCCCGCAAGCCTCACGCGGCTTGTGCGCCCGGACGCCTGCGTCACAGGCACCCTCCCGCGCCACCCAGCGCTGCCGAAGCACCCCGCCGGAACCCCGGCCCACCTCTCGCACCCTCAGCAGCACTCCCGCACCACCGACGAACCGCCAGTGCCCTTCCCTCGGGGCACTCACCGCCGGAGGCACTACCGTGACCGTGAAGGACATCCTGGCCGCGATCCAGTCGCAGGACGCCACGTCCGAGGACTTCGCCGCCCTGCCGCTCCCCGACTCGTACCGCGCGATCACCGTGCACAAGGACGAGACCGAGATGTTCGCGGGCCTCGAGACCCGCGACAAGGACCCCCGCAAGTCGATCCACCTCGACGACGTCCCGCTCCCGGAACTCGGCCCGGGCGAGGCGCTGGTGGCCGTGATGGCCTCCTCCGTCAACTACAACTCCGTGTGGACCTCGATCTTCGAGCCGCTGTCCACGTTCGGGTTCCTGGAGCGCTACGGCCGCACCAACGAGCTGGCCAAGCGGCACGACCTGCCGTACCACATCATCGGCTCCGACCTCGCGGGCGTCGTCCTGCGCACCGGCCCCGGCGTCAATGCCTGGAAGCCCGGTGACGAGGTCGTCGCGCACTGTCTCTCCGTCGAGATGGAGTCCTCGGACGGCCACAACGACACGATGCTCGACCCCGAGCAGCGCATCTGGGGCTTCGAGACCAACTTCGGCGGCCTGGCGGAGATCGCGCTCGTCAAGTCCAACCAGCTGATGCCGAAGCCGGACCACCTCAGCTGGGAGGAGGCCGCCGCCCCCGGCCTGGTCAACTCCACCGCCTACCGCCAGCTCGTCTCGCGCAACGGCGCGGCGATGAAGCAGGGCGACAACGTGCTGATCTGGGGCGCGAGCGGTGGACTCGGCTCGTACGCCACCCAGTTCGCGCTGGCCGGCGGCGCCAACCCGATCTGTGTCGTCTCCAGCGACCAGAAGGCGGACATCTGCCGCTCGATGGGCGCCGAGGCGATCATCGACCGCAATGCCGAGGGCTACAAGTTCTGGAAGGACGAGCGGACCCAGGACCCGAAGGAGTGGAAGCGCTTCGGCAAGCGCATCCGTGAGCTGACCGGCGGCGAGGACATCGACATCGTCTTCGAGCACCCCGGCCGCGAGACCTTCGGCGCGAGCGTCTTCGTCACGCGCAAGGGCGGCACCATCACCACGTGCGCCTCGACCTCGGGCTACATGCACGAGTACGACAACCGCTACCTGTGGATGTCGCTCAAGCGCATCATCGGCTCCCACTTCGCCAACTACCGCGAGGCGTGGGAGGCCAACCGCCTGATCGCCAAGGGCAAGATCCACCCCACCCTGTCGAAGGTGTACTCCCTGGAGGACACCGGGCAGGCCGCGCACGACGTGCACCGCAACGCCCACCAGGGCAAGGTCGGCGTGCTGTGCCTGGCCCCCGAGGAGGGTCTGGGCGTGCGCGACCCGGAGATGCGCGCCGAGCACATCGACGCCATCAACCGCTTCCGGAACGTCTGAGAGCGGCGGAGGCCACAGATGACACAGCGCCAGAAGGACCGGCCGTGGCTCATGCGCACCTACGCCGGCCACTCCACGGCGGAGGCGTCCAACGAGTTGTACCGGCGCAACCTCGCCAAGGGCCAGACCGGTCTGTCGGTCGCCTTCGACCTGCCCACCCAGACCGGCTACGACGCCGACCACATCCTCGCCCGCGGCGAGGTCGGCCGGGTCGGCGTGCCCGTCTCGCACGTGGGTGACATGCGCAGGCTGTTCCAGGACATCCCGCTGGAGCAGATGAACACCTCGATGACGATCAACGCCACCGCCATGTGGCTGCTGGCGCTCTACCAGGTCGTCGCCGAGGAGCAGGGCGCGGACATCACCCAGCTCCAGGGCACCACCCAGAACGACATCGTCAAGGAGTACCTCTCGCGCGGGACGCACGTCTTCCCGCCGGGACCCTCGCTCCGGCTGACGACGGACATGATCGCGTACACGGTGTCCCACCTCCCCAGGTGGAACCCGATCAACATCTGCAGCTACCACCTCCAGGAGGCCGGCGCCACGCCGGTCCAGGAGATCGCGTACGCCATGTCCACCGCGATCGCGGTCCTGGACGCCGTGCGCGACTCGGGCCAGGTGCCCCAGGAGCGCATGGGCGACGTGGTCGCGCGCATCTCCTTCTTCGTCAACGCGGGCGTCCGCTTCGTCGAGGAGATGTGCAAGATGCGCGCCTTCGGCCGCATCTGGGACCAGGTCACCCGCGAGCGGTACGGCATCGAGAACCCCAAGCAGCGCCGCTTCCGCTACGGCGTCCAGGTCAACTCCCTGGGCCTGACGGAGGCGCAGCCGGAGAACAACGTCCAGCGGATCGTCCTGGAGATGCTGGCGGTGACGCTGTCGAAGGACGCCCGCGCGCGTGCCGTGCAGCTGCCCGCCTGGAACGAGGCGCTCGGCCTGCCCCGGCCCTGGGACCAGCAGTGGTCGCTGCGCATCCAGCAGGTCCTGGCGCACGAGAGCGATCTGCTGGAGTACGAGGACATCTTCGCGGGCTCGCACGTCATCGAGGCGAAGGTGGCCGCGCTGGTCGACGAGTCCTTCGCCGAGATGGCCCGGATCGAGGAGATGGGCGGCGCGATGGCCGCCGTCGAATCCGGTTACCTCAAGGCCCAGTTGGTGGCCTCGCACGCCGAGCGGCGGGCGCGGATCGAGTCGGGCGACGAGAAGATCATCGGCGTCAACATCTTCGAGACGACCGAACCGAACCCGCTCACCGCCGACCTGGACACCGCGATCCAGACGGTCGACCCGGCCGTCGAGAACCGGGTGATCAGCGCGCTCCGGAACTGGCGCGACACCCGCTACCAGCCGCCCTTCAACCACCCGCGCCCCTGCAAGGCGCTGGAGCGGCTGAAGGAGGCCGCCAAGGGCACCGAGAACCTGATGGAGGCCACGCTGGAGTGCGCCCGCGCCGGGGTCACCACCGGCGAGTGGGCGGGGGCGCTGCGCGAGGTGTTCGGGGAGTACCGGGCGCCCACCGGCGTCTCCTCCGCCCCGGTGGCCGTACCGGCCGAGGCGGGCTCCCCGATGGCCGAGGTGCGCGCCCGAGTGGACGCCACCGCACGCGACCTGGGCGTGGGCAAGCTGCGCTTCCTGGTCGGCAAGCCGGGCCTGGACGGGCACTCCAACGGCGCCGAGCAGATCGCCGTACGCGCCCGTGACGCCGGGTTCGAGGTGGTCTACCAGGGCATCCGGCTGACCCCGGAACAGATCGTGGACGCGGCCCTCGCGGAGGACGTGCACGCGGTCGGCCTGTCCATCCTGTCCGGCTCGCACGCCCAGCTGGTGCCGGACGTCCTGGAGCGGCTGCGCGAGGCCGGCGCGCACGACATCCCCGTGATCGCGGGCGGCATCATCCCGAACGCCGACGCCGAACAGCTGAAGTCCGCCGGTGTGGCCGCCGTGTTCACCCCGAAGGACTTCGACATCACGGGAATCATCGGCCGTATCGTCGACGAGATCCGCACAGCGAACAAGCTCGACCCCCTGGAGGTCCCCGCATGACGTCCCCTGTCAACCGCCTGCGTCCGCGCCGCTCCTGTCTCGCGGTGCCGGGAAGCAACCCGCGCTTCCTGGAGAAGGCGCAGGGTCTCCCGGCCGACCAGGTCTTCCTGGACCTGGAGGACGCGTGCGCGCCGCTCGCGAAGCCCGAGGCGCGGCACACCATCGTCAAGTTCCTCAACGAGGGCGACTGGACGGGCAAGACGAGGGTCGTGCGGGTCAACGACTGGACGACCGAGTGGACGTACCGGGACGTCGTGACGGTGGTCGAGGGCGCGGGCCCGAACCTCGACTGCATCATGCTGCCGAAGGTGCAGAACGCCGAGCAGGTGGTCGCGCTCGACCTGCTGCTCACCCAGATCGAGAAGACGATGGGCTTCGAGGTCGGCCGGATCGGTATCGAGGCGCAGATCGAGAACGCGCAGGGCCTGAACAACGTCAACGCGATCGCGCAGGCCAGCCCCCGCCTGGAGACGATCATCTTCGGCCCCGCCGACTTCATGGCGTCGATCAACATGAAGTCGCTGGTCGTGGGCGAACAGCCGCCCGGCTACCCGGCGGACGCCTACCACTTCATCCTGATGAAGATCCTGATGGCCGCCCGCGCCAACGACCTCCAGGCGATCGACGGCCCCTACCTCCAGATCCGCAACGTCGAGGGCTACCGCGAGGTCGCCCGGCGCGCCGCCGCGCTCGGCTTCGACGGCAAGTGGGTGCTGCACCCGGGCCAGGTCGAGGCGTCCAACGAGATCTTCTCGCCCTCGCAGGAGGACTACGACCACGCCGAGCTGATCCTCGACGCGTACGAGTACTGCACCTCCGAGGCCGGCGGCAGGAAGGGCTCGGCGATGCTCGGCGACGAGATGATCGACGAGGCCAGCCGCAAGATGGCCCTGGTCATCGCGGGCAAGGGCCGCGCGGCCGGAATGCGGCGGACGTCCAAGTTCGAGATTCCGGAGGCGTGAGATGCAGTTCGGGCGCACCTACGAGGAGTTCGAGGTCGGGGCCGTCTACAAGCACTGGCCCGGCAAGACGGTCACCGAGTACGACGACCACCTCTTCTGCCTGCTCACCATGAACCACCACCCGCTCCACATGGACGCCAACTACGCCGAAAGCACGACCGACTTCGGCAAGAACGTGGTGGTCGGGAACTACATCTACTCCCTGCTGCTGGGCATGTCCGTGCCGGACGTCTCCGGCAAGGCGATCGCCAACCTGGAGATCGAGTCGCTCAAGCACGTGGCGCCGACCTTCCACGGGGACACGATCTACGGCGAGACGACCGTGCTCGACAAGTGGCCGTCGAAGTCGAAGAACGACCGCGGGATCGTGCACGTGGAGACCAAGGGCTACAAGCAGGACGGCACCCTGGTGTGCGTCTTCCGCCGCAAGGTCATGGTGCCGACCGAGACGTACATCAAGGAGCGCGGCGGCGAACAGCCGGGCCGTCCGGAACTCAAGGAGCAGGTGAAGTAGGCCATGGCCCGACTCGCCCAGACCGCAGGTCTGACGGACATCCAGCAGGAGATCCTCTCCACCGTCCGCGACTTCGTGGACAAGGAGATCATCCCGGTCGCCACGGAGCTGGAGCACCGCGACGAGTACCCGCAAGCGATCGTCGACGGCCTGAAGGAACTCGGCCTGTTCGGCCTGATGATCCCCGAGGAGTATGGCGGTCTGGGCGAGTCCCTCCTCACCTACGCCCTGTGCGTGGAGGAGATCGCCCGGGGCTGGATGTCGGTGTCCGGCATCATCAACACGCACTTCATCGTGGCGTACATGCTCAAGCAGCACGGCACGGAGGAGCAGAAGTCCTACTTCCTGCCGAAGATGGCCCTCGGCGACATCCGGGGCGCCTTCTCGATGTCGGAGCCGGCGCTGGGCTCGGACGTGTCGGCCATCACGTCGAAGGCGGTGAAGGACGGCGAGGAGTACGTCCTGAACGGCCAGAAGATGTGGCTGACGAACGGCGGCACGTCGTCCCTGGTGGCCGTTCTGGTCCGCAGTGACGAAGGCCACCCCGAGGGCACCGCGCCCCACAAGTCGATGACGACCTTCCTCGTGGAGAAGGAGCCCGGCTTCGGCGAGGTCCGTCCCGGCCTCACGATCCCCGGCAAGATCGACAAGATGGGCTACAAGGGCGTCGACACCACCGAGCTGATCATGGACGGCCTGCGCATCCCGGCCGACCGCGTGCTCGGCGGCGTCACCGGCCGGGGTTTTTACCAAATGATGGACGGCGTGGAGGTCGGCCGCGTCAACGTGGCGGCGCGTGGCTGCGGTGTCGCGCAGCGCGCCTTCGAGCTGGGCGTCCAGTACGCGCAGCAGCGGCACACCTTCGGCAAGCCGATCGCCCAGCACCAGGCCATCCAGTTCAAGCTGGCCGAGATGGCCACCAAGGTCGAGGCCGCCCATGCGATGATGGTGAACGCCGCACGCAAAAAGGACTCCGGGGAGCGAAACGACCTGGAAGCCGGGATGGCGAAGTACCTCGCCTCGGAGTACTGCAAGGAAGTGGTGGAGGACGCCTTCCGCATCCACGGCGGCTACGGCTTCTCCAAGGAGTACGAGATCGAGCGCCTGTACCGCGAAGCGCCCATGCTGCTCATCGGCGAAGGCACCGCCGAGATCCAGAAAATGATCATCGGTCGCAGACTGCTCGAAGAGTACCGATTCCAGGGCTGATTGTCCCGGGACGGGGTGTTTTCTTCGTAGGGAAGATCACACCCCGTCGACGGCCTTCGGCCGTCGACTCGGCTTCCTGGCTTGCCCAGTTGCGGCCCGCTCCCGGTACGATCCCGGAAAGCCGCCGTCCCCCGTCAAGCGCGGCATCATCCGCTACGAAGGTCATCCATGCCCCACAGCCAAACCTCTGCACCTCGCGACAGCCGGGCCGGCGTACGCCTCGCGCGCGGAGCATCGCCGTGGCTCCTCCCGACCGTCGCCACCGCAGCCCTCAGCCTGGCCCGCGCCCGCCGCTCGGGCGTCGCCAAGGCCGTCGCCGTTCCCGCCACCGCGCTCGCGGCGGGAATGCTGTGGTTCTTCCGCGACCCCGAGCGCGAGATCGCCACGGGCCGGGTCATCTCTCCCGCCGACGGTGTGGTGCAGAGCATCATGCCGTGGAAGGACGGCCGCACCCGCGTCGCGATCTTCATGAGCCCGCTCAACGTCCACGTCAACCGGGCGCCCCTGGCGGGCACCGTGACGTCGGTCGAGCACATCCCCGGCGGCTTTGTTCCGGCTTTCAACAAGGAGAGCGAGAACAACGAGCGCGTAGTCTGGCATTTCGACACCGAACTCGGCGACATCGAGATGATCCAGATCGCGGGCGCGGTGGCTCGTCGTATCGTGCCGTACCTCCCCGAGGGGACGAAGGTCGAGCAGGGCGAGCGCATCGGTCTGATCCGCTTCGGCTCGCGTGTCGACCTCTACCTGCCCGAGGGCGTGGAGGTCGCGGTCGAGGTCGGGCAGAAGACCGTGGCAGGGGTGACTCGCATTGACCGTGATTGATCCGGAGACACAAGCGGGCTGGGTGCCCGAGGCCGACGCGGCCGACGACGAGGAGGAGATGCCTCTCTCTCTTCGCCTGTCGATAGCGGACACGCTCACGCTCGGCAACGCGACCTGCGGGTTCATGGCGGTGTACTTCACCACCACCGGCATCCTCATCCCGCACCTCACCGGCAGCCAGGAATCCGGCATGGCCCGCCACAGCGCGGCCACGGCGGTCATCCTCATGCTCTGCGCGGCGATCTTCGACCTCTTCGACGGCCTGGTGGCGCGCAAGCTGCGCTCCTCGCCGATGGGCGCGGAGCTGGACAACCTCTCCGACCTCATCAGCTTCGGCCTGGCACCGGCGTACTTCGTCCTCGTCTACGGCATGGTCGCGGACGACGCCCACCAGCGCGTGGCCGCCCTGGGCGCGATCGTCGTCCTGCTCGCGGTCGTCCTACGCCTCGCACGCTTCTCCTGCGTGACGATGAAGGACGGCATGTTCCAGGGAATGCCGTCACCGTTCGGCGCCCTGACCGTCGTCTCGATCGTGCTCCTGGAGCTGCCCTTCGTGGCGACGCTCCTGGCCATCGTGGGCACCGCCTGGCTGATGGTGAGCCGGGTCGAGTACCCGAAGCCGCGCGGCCGCCTCGCCGGGGCCGTGCTCGGCTGGATCGTCCTCTCGATGGGCCTCCTGGCCGCCTGGGCCTTCGACGCCCCGGGCGGACAGCTCCTCCTCCAGACGGGCTGCGCGCTCCAGCTGGTGATGGGCGCGGTGATCCCCCTGTTCGCCACGGCCCGCCGGGTGAACAACTTCCGCGACAACCGGCGGGAGGCGCGGGCGGCGCAGCTGCCGTAGCGCTCCGCTGGGTTCAGCAGTATGTGATTCGAGGGCCCCGACCTGTGACAGGTCGGGGCCCTCGGCGTTTCCCTGCCGGGGGCGGGGTCGGGGTCGGGGCGGAGTCCGGCCGGGGGCGGGGCTGCGATGGCCAGGGGGTGAGCGAATCTCCGGTGGACCGGACCCGGCGGACGGCTTGCGCCTGGGGCCGAGCGCAGGGTTCGAGGTGGCCTGGTTGGGAGGGGGCGGCCTCCGGGGATCTGGGGTGGTCCGGACGGGCGGGGGGAGGGCGTCGCTGGACGGGCTCGGGGGCTGGGCTGGGCTGGGCTGGGCTGGGCGAGGGTGAGCGCGGCCGGGGCTGGGTGAGCCGGAGCAGCAGGTCGGGCGGCCGGGCCCGGGCGAGGTGGCCCGCTCGTGCGAGCTGCCAGAGCCGCGTGTGCCGGGCGCGCCAGACCAGGAACCAGGTTCGCCGCGAGGGTGGCCCCGGGCCGGGCCGGGCGAGGGTGAGCGCGGCCGGGGCTGGGTGAGGTGGACCCCTGGCGCGAGCTGCCAGAGCCGCGTGTGCCGGGCGCGCCAGACCGGGAACCAGGACCGCGCGAGGTGGCCCCGGCTGAACCGAGCGGCGAGCTGTCAGGGCCGCCTGAGCCGGGTACGGCAGACCGGGCGCGGGCTCGGGCGGGTCGGCCCTCGGCCGGGCAGGCGGCGAAGGGCTCCGACAGGGGATCACGCCAGCCGGACGGCACGGCACGGCATGTCCTCGGCCAGGTGGCTCGCGAGGCGCGCCCCGAGCGGCAGACGCGACGGCAGGCTCAGGTCAGGTGGTCCTCGGCCAGGTGGGCGGCCAGGCGTTCCAGGAGGGGGCCTGCCTGGGCCCGGCACGTCGCCTCGTCCGGCTCCAGGGACGTCAGGGGGTAGGCGTGGGTGATGCCCGCGTTCCGGAGGGCGGCGGGGGACAGCGTCAGGCGGCCGCAGACCGCTACCACCTGCTTGCCGGCGGCTCGGGCCGCTGCGGCGACTCCGGCCGGGGCCTTGCCGTGGAGGGTCTGGTCGTCCAGGGAGCCCTCGCCGGTGATCACGAGGTCGGCGCGTTCCAGGGCGGCGGCGAAGCCGAGGGTTTCCAGGACGACCTCGATGCCGGGCCGGAAGCGGGCGCCGAGGAGGAGGGCGGCGTAGCCGAGGCCACCGGCCGCACCGGCGCCGGGGAACGTCGCGAGGTCGGCCGCGCGCGGGACAGTGGCGGCCAGGACGGTCACGTAGTGGGCGAGGGCGGCGTCGAGGAGGGTCACGTCCTCCGGGGAGGCGCCCTTCTGCGGGCCGTACACGGCGGCGGCGCCGTGCGGCCCGGTCAGCGGGTTGTCGACGTCACCGGCGAGCACCAGATCCACGGAGGCGAGACGGGGGTCGAGCCCGGACAGGTCGGCGCGGGCGAGGTCCGCGAGCGCGCCGCCACCGGGGGCCACCGGCTTCCCGTCGCCGTCCAGGAGCCGCGCCCCGAGCGCCGTCAGCATCCCGGCGCCGCCGTCCGTCGTGGCGCTGCCGCCGACGCCGAACACGACGGTCCGCGCCCCCGCGTCCAGCGCGGCCCGCAGCAGCTCCCCCGAGCCGTACGTGGAGGCGGTGAGCGGCGCCCGTACCCCCTCCGGCAGTCGCCGCAGCCCGCTCGCCTCGGCCATCTCCACGACAACGGTGTGACCGCGCGCCGCGAAGGCCGCCGTCACCGGCTCCCCCAGCGGACCGGCGACCCGTACCTCCCGCCGCTCGAACCCGGCGGCAAGCGCCGCGTCCACGGTGCCGTCCCCGCCGTCGGCGACGGGCAGCGCCTCGACCACCACGTCCGGTACGACCTTTCGCAGCCCGGCCGCGACCCGCACGGCGACCTCGGCGGCCGTCAGCGACCCCTTGAACTTGTCGGCGGCGACCAGCACCCGCCGCCCCTGCCCCGTACCGTCCGTCACCACATGCCCCTCACCATCCGAACCAGCGTTCGCCGGTGCGACCCTAAGGGTTGCCGCCGGACTCCCGCCCGCGGTGCGACGCCGGACACGCCCCGCGCCCGGGGGCGCCGTCCGCGCGCCGCGCCGAGTGCGCATCGCGTCCATGCGCCCCGTCGGCACGACACCGGACACGTCCCTGAGCCATGCGGGCAGGGATGCTCTCGGCGGCCCGCGCCAGGCGTGGAATCCCCAAATGCCCCCGCATACGGACCCGCGCACAGGGATCTCCTCCCCGGCGCCGAGCCGCCCGTCCGCGCGCCGGGGATGCGACGGCGCCCCCTGTGCCCACCGCCCCGTGCCTGGCTACCCTGCCAGGATGACCACCTCGAACGACTTCGCCACGTACATCGCCGGTCTCCCCCGCGTCCTCGCCGCAGCCGCGTGTCTCTTCCGGGACGCGGAGGGGCGGGTGCTGCTCGTCGAGCCGAACTACCGGCCGGGGTGGGGGCTGCCGGGCGGGACGATCGAGTCGGACCACGGCGAGACGCCCCGGCAGGGGGCCCGGCGCGAGACGCTGGAGGAGATCGGGCTGGACCGGGAGCCGGGCCGTCTGCTCACGGTTGACTGGGTGCCGGGGCCGGACCGGCCGCCGCTGGTGGCGTACCTGTACGACGGTGGCGTGCTCAGCGAGGCCGAGCTGAAGTCGATCCGCCTCCAGGAGGAGGAGCTGCTCTCCTGGCGCCTGGTTCCGCGCGCCGACCTCCCGGACTACCTCCCCCCGCCCCTCTCCGACCGCATCCTGACCGCCCTGGACGTCCTGGCGGAGGGGACGGGGCCGGCGGAGCTGGAGAACGGTCTCCGGGTGATCTGAAGGGCCTGGGCGCCCGCCGATTATCCGCTCGCCGCGCCGCCCCGGCCCGCCCTACCCTCGGCCCCATGAGCAAGCCCCTCGTAGCCATCCTCAGCGGCGCAGGCATCTCCACCGACTCCGGCATCCCCGACTACCGGGGCCCCAACGGGCTGTGGCGGCGGGACCCGGCGGCCGAGAAGCTGGTGACGTACGAGTACTACATGGCGGACCCGGAGATCCGGCGCCGCTCGTGGCAGATGCGGCGCAAGAACCGCACGCTGAAGGCGGAGCCGAACGCCGCGCACCGGGCGGTGGCCGAGCTGGAGCGTTCCGGCGTCCCGGTGCGGGTGCTGACGCAGAACGTGGACGGGCTGCATCAGCGGGCCGGGATGCCCGCCCGGAAGGTGCTCGAACTGCACGGCAGCGCAAGGGAGTTCGTGTGCACCAAGTGTCACGCGCGCGGCCCGATGGAGGGCGCCCTCGCCCGGGTGGAGGCCGGTGAGGAGGATCCGCCGTGCCTGGAGTGCGGCGGGATTCTGAAGTCCGCGACGGTGATGTTCGGGCAGAGCCTCGACCCCGTGGTCCTGGGTGAGGCCCTGTCCATCAGCAAGGCGTGCACGGTGTTCATCGCCGTCGGCAGCACGCTCCAGGTACAGCCCGCCGCCGGTCTCGCCGGGGTGGCCGCCGATCACGGCGCCCGGCTGACCATCGTCAACGCCGAGCCGACCCCGTACGACGATCGAGCCGAGGAGGTCATCCGCGAGCCGATCGGCACGGCACTGCCCGGCCTGCTGAGCGCGCTGGCCGGGCGGTACGGCGGCTGAACCACCCTCGGTCAGAAGAGGCTCTCCCCCTTTTCGGCCTTCTCGAACTCCAGGAGCCGCTGCTTGCGGGCCAGGCCGCCGCCGTAGCCGGTGAGGCTGCCGGTGGAGCCGATGACGCGGTGGCAGGGGACGATGATGCCGATGGGGTTGCGGCCGTTGGCGAGGCCGACGGCGCGGGAGGCGGTGGGGTTGCCGAGGGCGGCGGCGAGCTGGCCGTAGCTGCGGGTCTCCCCGTAGGGGATGAGAGTGAGCTGTTCCCAGACGCGCTGCTGGAACGGGGTGCCGGCGAGGTTCAGGCGGAGGGTGAAGTCGGTCAGGTCGCCCGCGAAGTAGGCCGACAGCTGCTCGCGGGCCTCGGTGAAGGCGCTCAGGGTGTCGTCGCGCGGGCCGAAGGTCTCCTCGGCGGGGCGGTGGCGCTGGTCCTCCATGTAGAGGCCGCACAGCGTGTCGTCGGCGTCCGCGACGAGGGTGAGGGGCCCGTAGGGGCTGTCGATGACGGTGTGGTGCTTGCTGGCACTCATGGCAACTTCCTCAGTCCGGAAGGACGTTGATCGGGTGGCTGTCGGTCGCCCACAGGTACTGCACGGCGTACGCCCGCCAGGGCCGCCAGGCCTCGGCGCGGCCGGTGAGCGCGGCCGGGGTGGCGGGGAGTCCGAGGCGTTCGGCGGCCTTCCGGACTCCCAGGTCGGTGACGGGGAAGGCGTCGGGGTCGCCGAGGGCCCGCATGGCGATGACGTCGGCGGTCCAGGGCCCGAAGCCGGGCAGGTCGAGCAGGCGGGCGCGGGTCTCGGCCCGGTCGGACTCGGCGCCGAGCCGCAGCGTGCCGTCCGCGAGATGCCGGACGAGCGTCGTCAGCGTGGTGCGCCGGGTGCGCGGCATCGCCAGGGTCTCGGGGTCCACCGCGGCCAGCGCCTCGGGGCTCGGGAAAAGGTGGGTGAGTCCGCCCTCGGGGTCGTCCAGCGGCTTGCCGTGCGCGGTGACCAGGCGGCCCGCGTGGGTGCGGGCGGCGGCCGTGGACACCTGCTGCCCGAGCACCGCCCGTACGGCGAACTCGGCCTCGTCCACCGTGCGCGGCACCCGCCGCCCCGGCGCGCGGTCCACCAGCGGGGCGAGCGACGGATCGGCGCGCAGCCGTTCGTCGACGGCGGCCGGGTCCGCGTCCAGGTCGAGCAGGGCGCGGCAGCGGCTGATCGCCACGGTGAGGTCGCGCGGGTCGCTGAGCGTCAGACGGCAGGCGATGTGCCCGGCCGCCGGGGAGAGCGCCACGATCCCGTGCCCGTACGGCAGGGAGAGCGTGCGCCGGTAGGCGCCGTCCCGCCACTCCTCCACGCCGGGTACGGCGGTGGCGGCCAGGTGTCCGAAGAGGTTGCCCGGCTCCAGCGGGGCGCGGTACGGCAGCCGGAGCGCGATCGTGCCCGGCGTGGCGGCCGGACCGGCGGCGGGTACGCGGGCGCGCAGCTCGGTCGGGGTGAGCGCGTACACCTCGCGGACGGTGTCGTTGAAGGTGCGCAGGGAGGCGAAGCCCGCGGCGAAGGCGATCTCCGCCATGGGCAGGGCGGTCGTCTCGATCAGCAGCCGGGCGGTCTGCGCGCGCTGGGCGCGGGCCAGGGCGAGCGGTCCGGCGCCCAGCTCGGCGAGGAGCTGGCGCTCGATCTGCCGGGCGGAGTAGCCGAGCCGGGAGGCGAGTCCGGGGACGCCCTCGCGGTCCACGACGCCGTCGGCGATGAGCCGCATGGCGCGGGCCACCAGGTCGGCGCGCTGGTTCCACTCCGGGGAACCGGGGCTCGCGTCCGGGCGGCAGCGCTTGCAGGCCCGGAAACCGGCCCGCTGGCAGGCGGCGGCGCTCGGGTAGAAGGTCATGTTCCGCGGCTTGGGCGGGACGACCGGGCAGCTCGGCCGGCAGTAGATGCCGGTGGTGAGCACCGCCGTGAAGAACCACCCGTCGAACCGCGCGTCCTTGGACTGCACGGCGTGCACGCAGTGTTCCCGGTCCAGGTGTGCCGCCGAGGCGGCCGGGGTCGCCCCCGTCCCTGCTCCTGCCCCTGTCGTCCCGCTCGTCACTGTCCGCATGAGTACAAGGATGGCCACCGGGAGGGCGGGGCGCTGGCGAGAATCCGACATGTACCTGGGGGTGACCAGGGGCCGACCCGAATCAAGTTCAGACGGCCGTGCGATATCCGCCGACCCACTCCGAGGTCGTCCGCAGCCCCCCGAACGTGTAGAAGTGCACCTTCACCACCCCGTGCCGCTCCGGGTCGTACCGCAGCGCCAGCTCGTCCAGGAAGCGGTCCGGGCCCGCCGTGCCCATGAGGTTGGTCAGCGAGAAGCCGTACTTGCGGGCGACGGAGGCGCTGGTGGCGACGCCGAAGCGGGACGCGTAGCCGAGCAGTCTGCGCACTCCGGCCGGGCCGGGGACGCCGACGCGCACCGGCAGCCGTACCCCGCGTGCCCGGACCGCCTCCAGCCAGGTCAGCACGGGGTCCACGGCGAAGCCGAACTGGGTGATCACCTCGCCGCCGAACCCCTCGTCGCCGAGCGCGGCCGCCTTGTCGGTGAGCGCGGACCACAGGACGGGCCCGGTGAGGTCCGGGTGGCCCTCGGGGTAGCCGCTGATGCCGATGTGCCGTACGCCGTGGCGCTGGAGCAGTCCGGTGCGGATGACGGAGAGCGCGTCCTCGTACGGGCCCTCGGGGCGGGCGGGGTCGCCGCCGACCACGAAGACGTGTTCGCCGGTGCCGTCGGCGGCCAGTCCGGCGAGGAACTCCTCCAGCCGCGCCCGGGACGGCAGCCTGCGGGCGGAGATGTGCGGTACGGGGACGAAACCGAGCCGCTTGACCGCGCGGGCGGCGGCCAGCCGGGTACCGAGGTCCTCGCCCGCGAGGTAGGTCACGTTGATCCGGGTGCCCGGGGGTATGCCGGGGGCGGCCTCCTCCAGGCGGGGCACGTCCTTGCCGGTCATCTCCAGCGAGAAGCCGTCCAGCAGCACGGCACCCGCGCCTCCGGCTTCCGTCGCACGGGCGGCCGGGGCGACCGGGACGGAGGGGACGGGGTTCATCGTGCTCCTTGTGCGCGGGACTGCGGGATCGCGGTCCGGCGGCTCAGTGGTTCGGCGGATCGGCCTCGGCCGATGATGTCACGGGCGCGCACGGGCGCGTAAAACGGGGAAAGGGCGCGGAATTCGCCCGCCCGCGCGTGGCGCGCAGGAGCGGAGAGCACCGCCGTAAATCCACAAATATTCCGGATGTCGTTTCTCCTGGCGCTGTCATTCGTTACGTCAGGCATGACGGATCTGTTGCGTGCGTGGGAAGAGTCGCGGGGCCTGTGCCGACGGGCGATACCGGCGGCGGACGTCATATCCGCGCACGGCGATGGGCGACCTCACCCACGACAGCCTCGGCCTCAGACCGTCCGCGCGGCGTTCCGCGCGTCGCACCACCCGCAGGAGCCCAGCCCGTGCCCTCCGCCGGACTCGTCACCCGTCGCCTCGCGCAGCTGTCCGCGGTGTCGGCGCTCTTCGCGCTCTTCACGGCGCAGCTGATCGGCGCGCTGCTGCCGGTCGTCCCGCTCTTCGTCGCCGCGACGGCGGCGGGCGCCGCGTTCGAGACGTACCTCCAGTACCGGCGGCCCGCGACGCTGGCGCAGCTGAACAAGATCCGCCTGGACGTGACCGTGCGACAGCTGCTGCGCGACATGCTGATCATGGTGGCGCTGCTGCGGATCGACGGGATGGACCCCGAGCGCGGGCAGGCACCCCTGCTCGTCGCCCTGGGCGCCTTCTACAGCCTGCACTTCCTGTGCCAGGCGATCGCCGTGATGGTGCGGCGGGCCCGCTCGCTGCCGATCGTCACGCGCAACATCGACGCCTCCGCACTGAACCTGAGCGCCGCGCCGCCGCGCATTCTGCTGCGCCGCCCGGCGCACCGGCTGCTGGCCTTCGCCGCCCCGGGGACCGTCGGCCTGCTCGTCACCGCCGTCACCGCGCAGGCGCGCTGGGGCGCGGTCGGCCTGGCCGTCTCCGTCGCACTGATGGGCGCCGGGACCCTGCACCTGGCCCGCTGGCTGACCGGGAAGAAGCGCGCCAGGAGCGACGCCGAGGTGCTGGAGTGGGTGGACAGGTGGCTCGCCGGCTACCGGCCGACCGTCGCCATGTACTTCTCCGGCGGCACCTCCTCCGCCTACCAGGCGAACATGTGGCTGTCCACGCTCTCCCGGCTGGAGCGCCCGCTGATCGTGCTGCGCGAGCGGTTCATGGTGCAGCGGATCGACGCCACCGACGTGCCGGTCATCTGCTTCCCCCGGGTCTCCACCCTGTTCGCGCTGGAGAACTCGACGCTGAAGATGATGCTGCACCCGGCGAACTCCGGTAAGACCTCGCAGGTGCTGCGCATCCCCTCCATCAAACACGCGTTCATCAACCACGGCGAGAGCGACAAGCTGTCCTCCTGCAACCCGTACGCCAAGGCGTACGACGAGGTGTGGGTGGCCGGTCCGGCGGCGCGCGAGCGGTACGCGCTCGCGGAGGTCGGGGTCGAGGACAAGGACGTCGTCGAGGTCGGCCGCCCGCAGCTGGCCCCGATCCTGCCGTACGCCGGTCCGCCCGCCGGTGAGTACACCACCGTGCTGTACGCCCCCACCTGGGAGGGCTGGGACGGCAACCCCGGCAACACCTCCGTGGTGCTCGCGGGCGAGAACATCGTGCGCGAGCTGCTGGCCGACCCCGGTGTGCGCCTGGTCTACAAGCCGCACCCGATGACCGGCTCCGTCGACCCGCGCGCGGGCGCCGCCAACGAGCGGATCAAGGCGATGATCCGCGAGGCCGCCGCCCGGCGTTCCGGTCCCCGCCCCGGCCCCGGGGCCGCCGCCGAGCTGGCCCGCCGCACCGCCGAGCTGGACGAGCTGACCTCGGTCTCCTTCCGGCCCGGCGCCGACGAACTGGAGCGCATGCTGCTCCAGGGCGCCCCGCCGGGTGACCGCGAGGCCGGGATCAAGCGGGCGACGGCCGCCTGGGAGGCCGCCTACTGGGCGTCCTTCCCGCAGGGGGAGCATCTGATCGTGACCGACGCGCGGCCCGCTATCTTCGCCTGCTTCAACGCGGCGGACGTGCTGGTCAGCGATGTCTCCAGCGTGGTCTCCGACTGGCTGACCAGCGAGAAGCCGTACGCCGTCGTCAACACCTCGGGCATGGGCGAGGAGGCGTTCCGGACCGCCTTCCCGACCGTGGCGGCGGCCGTCGTGCTGGCGCCGTCCGCGAAGGGTGTCGGGGGTCTGCTGGAGTCGGTCCGCCACCCCGGGAAGGACCGCTGCGCCGGGCTGCGCGCCGCGCTGAAGGAGCACCTGCTCGGCCCGTCCGACCCGCCCTCCCTGGAGCGCTTCCGCTCCGCCGCCGAGGCGCTGTGCGCCAGGGCCGACGAGCGCCGCGAGCGGATGGCCGCCCGGCTCGCCGCCCCGGGAATCCCGGCGCCGCGCGGCGCGGGCGACGACGACGCGGCACGCGAGGCGGCCGTGGAGGGGGGCGCGGAGGGGGGCGCGGAGGACACGGTCACCGCGTAGTCGCGGGTACGCGAAGGCCGTCGTGCGGGACCACTGATCCGGTCCCGCACGACGGCCCTTCTCTCCAGCCTTTTCCCTGTCCCGCGTCTCAGCCCAGGCGGCTGTCCAGCCACTCCAGGACGTCCGGCGTCACCTCGTCGGTGATGTCGGCGAACTCCGCGTGCCGCTCAAGGAACTTCGCGACATACGGGCAGACCGGCACGATCCGCTTGCCCGCGGCGCGCACGTCGGTCAGCGCCTCCTGGACCAGACGGGACGCGAGGCCCTGTCCGGCGTAGGCGTCGTCGACCTCGGTGTGGTGGAAGACGCGCTGGTCCTCGCGGTCGAGGTAGGCGGTGAGCCCGGCGCGCTCGCCGTCCACCAGGATCTCGTAGCGGTGCCTGGCGTCGTTGCGCTCGACGGTGGGGGTGGGCTGGGTCATGGGGGTGCCTTTCGGGAGGGTGTTCGCGCGTCGGCCGGCGGGGTTCAGTGGCGCGCCGGGTTCTTGCGTGGTCTGAGGGCGGCGTTCGGGAGTTCGGGTGCCGGGAGCCGCTCCCCCGGGTATCCCTCGACGGCGCCGAAGCGGCCGGACGCGCTCTGCCATTCCTCGCGGGCCTTGACGATGTCCTCGTGGCTGCGCCCGATGAAGTTCCACCACATGACGATCTCCTCCTCGAACGGGGTGCCGCCGAGCAGGACGGCCCGTGCGACGCCGTCGGTGTCGTTCGTGAGCGTGAGGGTGTCGCCGCCCGGGGGCAGGTGGCCCAGTTCGGCCCGGCCCAGCGTCGTGCCGTCCAGCCGTACCTCCCCCTCGTCGACCAGGAGGCCGTGCTCGAAGGCGGGGTCGACGGCGAGGGTCAGGGTGGCGTGCGGCTGGAGGACGATCTCGGCGCCGAGCAGGGGCGTGAAGGTCCGCACGGGTGAACTTCCGACTCCGGGGAGGTCCCCCAGGAAGACCCTGATCTCGGCGCCGTCGACCCGTACGGGCTCGGGGACGTGGTGCTGGAAGTCCCGTTCCGTGTCGCGGTGCTCCTCCGGCAGGGCGACCCAGAGCTGGACGCCGTGCAGGACGGTGGTGCCCGGGGTGGAGACCTCCGAGTGGCAGATGCCGTGGCCGCCGGTCATGAGGTTCAGCTCGCCGGGCCGTACGAAGGCGTGGCTGCCCAGGCTGTCGCGGTGCTCGATCTCCCCGCTGAACAGCCAGCTCACGGTCTGGAGACCGGTGTGCGGATGCGGGGGGACGTCCATGCCGCCGCTCGCGGAGACGTCGTCGGGCCCGTAGTGGTCGGCGAAGCACCAGGCACCGATGGTGGTCCGTCCGCGCTGCGGCAGGGTCCGGCGGACGGTCATGGCGCGGGGGCCGCCGAGGGGTACGTCGCGCGGGGTCAGTACGTCGACCCGCCTGTCTTCGCCGTTGCTCACGCCGGGCGCCTCCCGCCAAGTTTTGTTCTACGTTCAACTACATTGGTCATCATAGGGCGCCCGCCCCAGCGGGTACACCCCACTAGGGGGGATCCATGACACCCCGGCTCCACGCACTTCCGAAAGGCCCCCTCGCATGACTTCCCCCCACCGTCCCACCTCTTCCCAGCCCGCCTACGACGTGGGGCTGCTGGTCATCCGGCTGGCAGCGGGCGTGATCCTCTTCACGCACGGCACGCAGAAGCTGTTCGGCTGGTTCGGCGGCGGCGGTCTGGACGCCACCGGCCACTTCTTCACCCTCAGCGGCTATCCCGCCGGCTCGGCCTTCGCCCTGCTCGCTGGCCTCACCGAGACCCTCGGCGGCATCGGCCTCGCCCTCGGCCTCCTCACCCCGCTTGCGGGCGCCGCCGCCCTCGGCACGATGATCAACGCCCTGGCCGTCACCTGGAACAACGGCTTCTTCGCCCCCACCGGCTTCGAGTTCACCCTCCTCCTGGCCGTCGTCGCCCTCGGTCTGACCCTGACCGGCCCCGGCCGCATCGCCCTGGACCACTTCGTACCGGTCCTGCGGAACCACCGGCTGGCGTACGGCGTAGCGGCCGTGATCCTCGCGGCGGCGGCGTCGGTGGTGGTGCTGATCATCCGGGGCTGACGAACCCGGGACGGCCCTGAACGCCGGGGGGAGGAGGCCCTCGCGGACCTCCTCCCCCGTAGCGCGTGTCCGGCTCAGTGCTGTTCGGTCCACTTCCGGTACAGGCCGATCCGGTCCTCGCCGATCCTCGCGCGCCGCTCGGGGGCGTCGATGCCCAGGTTCTCGGACGGCGCCGCGCACAGCACCGCGACCTTGCCGACGTGCTGGTTGGTCTGGACGGCGCGGGTCGCCTCACCGGCGGCGTCGAGGGAGTAGACCCGCGACAGGGTCGGGTGGATCATGCCCCGGTCGATCAGCCGGTTGGTCTGGACGGCCTCGTGGTAGTTGAAGCCGTGGGAGCCGATGATCTGCTTCAGCCGCATCCACAGGAACCGGTTGTCGTACTCGTGCCGGTAGCCCGTCGACGAGCCGCAGGTGACGATCTTGCCGCCGCGCTTGGCGACGTACACCGACGTGCCGAAGGTCTCGGCGCCCAGGTACTCGAAGACGATCTGCGGGTCCTCGCCGACCAGTGAGCGCACGGCCTCGCCGAGGACGCGGCCCGCCTTGGGGTGGCGGAAGCTCCCTTCCGGGAGGTCGAGTTCGGACCGGTTGATCACGTGCTCGCAGCCCTGCGCGCGGACCAGCGCGGCCTTCTCGGCGGAGCCGACCACCGCCACGGGTATCCCGCCGCCGTTCTTGACGAACTGCACGGCGTAGGAGCCCAGGCCGCCGGTTCCGCCCCAGACGAGGACGACGTCGCCCTGCCGCATCCGCGCGCCGTGCCCGCCGACCAGCATGCGGTAGGCGGTCCCGGCGCACAGGGTGCTGGCGGCGGCTTCCTCCCAGGACAGATGCGCGGGCTTGGCGACCAGCTGGTTGGCCTTGACCAGGCAGAACTCGCCGAGCGAGCCGAAGTTCGTCTCGAAGCCCCAGGCGAGCTGGGTCTCGGTGAGCATCCCGTCGTCGTAGGAGGCGTGGTCCTCCTCGTCGACGTAGGACGGCGAGATGACGACCTTGTCGCCGACCTTCCAGTTCTTCACCCCGGACCCGACGCGGACGATCACGCCGGAGCCGTCCGAGCCGAGCTGGTGGTACGGCAGGTCGTGACGGCCGCCGTGCCAGCCCTGCTTGCCCAGCTTCTCCAGGAAGGCGAACGTGGGGACCGGTTCGAAGATCGCGGACCATACGGTGTTGAAGTTGATGGCGGCCGACATGACGGCGACGATGCACTCGTCCGGGGCCGGTTCCGGCATGGCGATCTCGCCGACATGCAGGGACTTGCGCACGTCCTTGTCGGTCTCGCCCTCGAACATGCCGACCTCGTCCTTGAGCAGATACGCCGCCCGGTAGGACGACGGGAGGTCGATGGCGAGCAGTTCCTCGGGGTCGGCACCGGCGATGACGGCCTGGAGCAGATCAGACACTGAGCAGTCCTCTCAAAGGGGTGCGTGTGATGTGGGCGGTGGGCGGCCGGTGGGCGCCGCCGGTCAGGCGAGCGTCTCCCGCACGGCGTCCGCGACCCCGTCCAGCTGCCTGACGAGGTAGAAGTGGCCGCCGTCGAAGACCCGCAGGTCGAAGGCGCCGGTGGTGTACCGCGACCACCGGCCGGCGTCCTCGGGGGTCACCTTGGGGTCCCGGTCGCCGGTCAGGGCGACCACGGGGGTCGTGAGCGGTGGGCCCGGACGGTGCCGGTAGCTCTCGATCGCCTTGTGGTCGCTGCGCAGCGAGGGCAGCGTGAGTCTGAGCAACTCCTCGTCCGGTACCTCCAGTTCGGTGCCCGCGAGCAGCGTCATGGTCGTGACGAGGGCGTCGTCGTCGAGGAGGTGCACCTGCTCGCCGCGCCGGCCGTCGGGCTCGCCCCGGCCGGAGACGTACAGCTTCAGCGGCACGGTGCCGCGCTCCTCCAGCCGACGGGCCACCTCGTAGGCGAGCACGGCGCCGAGGCTGTGCCCGAACAGGGCGAGGGGGCGGTCGGTCCAGGGGAGCAGCTCGGCGGTGACCAGGTCGGCGAGGGTGCCCAGGTCGTCGACGCACGCCTCGTTGCGCCGGTCCTGCCGCCCCGGGTACTGGACCGCGAGCACGTCCACCGTGGGCGCGAGGGCGCGCGAGAGGGGGAAGAAGAAGCTGGCGGAGCCTCCGGCGTGCGGCAGCAGCACCAGCCGTGTCCCGGCCGCGGGTGCCGGATGGAAGCGCCGTATCCAGGCGCCGGTGGGGGCTTGGGTGGGCATGTGCGGGTACGGCCTTTCGTGGGAGGACGGGTACGGGCCTTCGCGCGAGGACGCGAGGTGGTGACCGGGCGGGGCCGGACACACGGGGCCGCGGGGGTCAGGGGGCTGTCGGGCCGGTGGGCCTCGAGGGCTCGAAGTAGCCCGCCCCGGTGAAGAACTCGACGTGTTTGCGGAAAAGTGCGCGGTCGGCGGGCGGGCAGGTGATGCCGCTGCCCGCCAGTGCCGCCGCCGTCTCGCTGTCGTCGACGGGCGGATAGAAGGTGTCGGGGTGGGCCGCCATCACCTCGAAGGCGTCGAGCAGCGGCAGGAGCGCGTTCTCGGGGTCGGCGATCACCAGGTCGCGCCAGGTGTCCAGGTCGCGTTCGGGCAGCGCGTACCCGGTCTCCCGCAGCTCCCGGACCATCTCGCCGAGGGTCAGGCCGTCGTGGCTGCACACATGGAAGGTGCGGCCGCTGTTCGCGTCCTGCCGGGAGAGATGCAGGATCGCCGCGCTGGTGTAACTCACCGGCATCAGCCGGAAGGTGACCGGGATGTCGCCGGGCACCGCCCCCGCCTGGAGCATCCCCTTCAGGCTGAGCCAGACGAAGTCGCGGGCCTGGCAGGCGCCCGTCTCCGCGTCACCGGCGATCAGATCGACGCGGTACACCGACACGGGCAGACCGCGCTCGCGGGCGAGGCCGATGATCTGCTCGGAGACCCACTTGCTCTGGGTGTAGCCGGTGGGCAGCGTCTCGCCCGGCCCGGTCGGGTCGGTGGTCCGCAGCGGCACACCGCCGGTGTCCCGGCCGACGTACACGCCCAGCGTGGACACATGGTGCACGGGGACCGTGCGGTGCCGGGCGGCCAGGCGCAGGATCTCCTCGGTGCCGCCGACGTTGGCGGCGCGTACGACGGCGTACGGCCGTACCCAGTTGACGGCGGCGCCCGCGTGGTACACCGCGTCGACCGTGCGGGCCAGGGTGTCGAAGTGGTCCGGGGCCAGGCCGAGGGACGGCTCGGCGAGGTCGCCGACGACGACCGAGAGGCGGTCCTCGTCGACGGCGTCCCGGATGCCGTACCAGTCCAGGTTGGCGTGCAGCCTGGCCCGTGCGTCGGCCTCGTCGCGCCCGCGGACCAGGCAGTGCACCCGGGCCGAGGTCGTGCGCATGAGGTCGCGCAGCAGATAGGCGCCGAGGAAGCCGGTGGCGCCGGTCAGCAGCACCTCGCCCGGGTCGGCGGCGACGCGGACGACCTCGGCGGCGGGCCTGATGCCGTCGGCCAGGCGGATCTCCGCCGCGAAGTCCACGGCGGCGGCCTGGCCTTCCCGCCCGCCGTGCCGTGTGCCACTCGCCTCGGCCAGCAGGAAGTCGGCGAGTCCGGTGAGGGTGGGGTGGTCGAAGACCAGGGTGGTGGGCAGGCTCAGGCCGGTGAGGGCGCCGAGGCGGTTGCGGAACTCCACGCCCGTCAGGGAGTCGAAGCCGAGGTCGGAGAAGCGCTGCCCGGTGTCGAGGCCGGTGGGGTCGGCGTGGCCCAGGACGGCGGCGGCCTCGGCGCGCACGATGTCCAGCACGCGCGCGTGCTGCTCCTCCGGAGGCAGTCCCGCCAGGCCGTCGCCGAAGGAGTCCGCCGCGGCCCCGGAGTCGCGGGCGGCGGGCCGTACGGGCGTACGCAGCAGGGAGCGCAGCACCGCCGGTGCCAGGCTCGCCTGGCCGCGCAGGGCGTTCAGGTCGAGAGGCGCGGCGACCACGCAGGGCCGGCCCGTCCCGAACGCGGCGTCGAGCATCGCGGGGCCCTCGGCGGAGGCGATGGGCGGATATCCGGCGCGCGCGATGCGCTCCAGGTCGGCCGGGGTCAGCTCGCCGCCCCCGCCCGCACGGTCCCACAGGCCCCAGGCGACCGACGTGGCGGCCAGTCCCAGGCCCGTGCGGTACTCGGCGAGGGCGTCCAGGAAGGTGTTCGCGGCGGCGTAACTGGACTGGCCCGCGCCGCCGATGACCCCGGCGAGCGAGGAGAACAGGACGAACGCCGACACGTCGAGGCCGCGGGTCAGTTCGTGCAGGTTCCAGGCCGCGTCGGCCTTCGGGCGCAGCACCGACTCCAGGCGTTCGGGTGTGACGGTGGTGATCAGCCCGTCCCCGAGAACGCCCGCCGCGTGGACGACTCCGGTCAGCGGCCGGTCGGCGGGCACGGCCGCCAGCAACTCGGCCAGTGCGGCACGGTCGGCGACGTCGCACGCGGCCACGGTGACCCGGGCGCCGAGCGCGGACAGCTCGGCCACCAGCGCCTCGGCGTCCGGGGAGCCGGGCCCGCGACGGCTGGTGAGCAGCAGGTCGCGCACACCGTGCCGGGTCACCAGGTGCCGGGCGAACAGCGCGCCGAGGGCGCCGGTGCCGCCGGTGATGAGGACGGTGCCGTCGGGGCGCCAGTGGGGTACCGAGGGGGCGGCGACATCTGACGTACCGTCAGAAATGGCCGGAGCGCCGCCGCTACCGGTACGCCCCGTCGGCACCCTGCGCAGGCGTGGGAGCAGGACCCGGCCCGAGCGGACGGCGGCCTGGGGCTCGGCGGAGCGGAGCAGGGCGGAGAGTGCCGTCGACGGCGTGTCCTCGTCGAGGTCCACCAGGACGAAGCGTCCCGGGTTCTCGGACTGTGCCGAGCGGATCTGGCCCCATACGGCCGCGGCCGCCGGGTCGGTCACCGGGCGCCCGTTGGCGGCGACGGCACCCCGGGTGACCAGGACCAGCGGGATACCGGTCAGCCGCTGGTCGGCGAGCCAGTCCTGGACCAGGGCCAGCACCTCCCGCGTGTGCCGGTGGGCGGCGCCGGGGCCGTACGCGGAGGCGTCGGGGGCGTCGGTGTGCCCCGGACGCGGGTCCGTGTCGACGTCGTGGCGCACCGCGTCCACGGGGATGCCCGCCTCGACCGCCTTGGCGAGGTCGGCCGGGTCGGCGTAACCGGTGGCGCCCAGGGTCGCCCAGTGGACGGGGGTGGGCGGCTCGTCCAGGGTGATCGGGGTCCAGTCGGTGTGGAACAGGGCGTCGTGGACCCGGGTGCGGGCGCGTTCGACGGTGTCGGCGGTGACGGGCGTGAGCGTGAGGGCGCGGACGGTCGCGACCGGCTGCCCGGTGCGGTCCGCCAGCCGTACCGACAGCTCGCCGCTCTCCGACATGACGAGCAGCGCCCGTACGGCCGTTGCGCCCGAGGCGTGCAGCTGGACACCGGTCCAGCGGGTGGCGAGCAGGGGGCCGGAGCCGGTCGTCAGAGCCGCCCGCACAGCCCCGTCCAGCAGCGCGGGGTGCAGTCCGAAGCGGGCGGCGTCCGCCGCGGTCCGCTCGTCGAGCTCCACCTCGGCGTAGGTCTCGCCCTCGGACCCGCGCCACAGACCGGTGAGCCCGCGCGGTCGGGGCCCGTACGCCGTATCCGCCTCGGCCGACGGCTCGTACGCGGTGTCGGGGTCCGCCGGGGCCGCGTTCACCGATGTCGCGTCCACCGGGGCCGCGTTCACCAGCGCCACATCCACCGGTGCCGCGTCCGTCGGCGGCCACGGCAGGAGCGGTTCGGCGGGCGCGGGGCCGCGCAGGCCGAGGGTGCCGGTGGCGTACTCGGTCCACTCGGTGTCGCCCGCCTCGGGCCGGGCGTGCACGGAGAAGGGCCGCCCCTGCTCGCCCGCCTCCCCCACCTTGACCTGTACCTGCACGGCGCCCTGCGCGGGAAAGGCCAGTGGCGTGAGGACGTTCAGTTCGTCGACGGCGGTGCAGCCGACGTCGTCGGCGGCCCGCAGCGCCAGTTCGACCAGCACGGCCGGCGGGAGGACCACGGCGCCTGCCACGGTGTGGTCCGCCAGCCACGGCTGGAGGCGGGGCGAGAGGCGGCTGGTGAACAGGGTCTCGTCGGTTCCGGCCACGGTGACCGCGCCGCCCAGCAGTGGATGCCCGGTCGCCGCCATGCCCAGGCCCGCCGCGTCCTGGGCGCGGGCGCCGGAGGAGAACCAGAAGCGCTCGTGCTGGAAGGCGTACGTCGGCAACGGCACGCGCCGCGCCCCGAGGCCGGTGAAGACGGTGGCCCAGTCGACGCGCACGCCCCGCACCTGGAGCGCGGCGAGGGAGGCCAGGAAGCGGTCGGCGCCGCCCTCGTCGCGGCGCAGCGTCCCGGTGACGACGACGGAGTCGCCCAGGTTCTCCTGGAGCGAGGAGGTGAGCACCGGATGCGCGCTGACCTCGACGAAGACGCCGTGGTCCTGGGCGGCCAGGGCCTGCACGGAGCGCGCGAACTCCACCGGGCGCCGCATGTTGGCGTACCAGTACCCGGCGTCGAGCCGGGCGGTGTCCAGCCAGTCCCCGGTCACGGTCGAGAAGAACGGCACCGAGCCCGTCCGTGGCCGTACCGGGGCCAGTGCCGCCAGCATCTCGTCGCGAACGCGTTCGACCTGGGGCGAGTGGGAGGCGAAGTCGGTCGGGAAGCGCTTGGTGCGCGCCCCGTCGGCGGCGCACTCGGCGATGAACTCGCCCAGGGCGTCCCGCTCCCCGGCGACCAGGACCGAGGTGGGGCCGTTCTCCACGGCGACCGAGAGCCGCCCCTCCCACTTCTTCAGCCGGGCCTCGGCCTCGGCGCGCGGCAGTCCGACGGCGCCCATCCCGCCCGTGCCCTGAAGGGTCAGGGCGATCCGGCTGCGCAGGGCGATCACGCGTGCCGCGTCCGGGACGCTCAGCCCTCCGGCGACGCAGGCCGCCGCGATCTCGCCCTGGGAGTGCCCGACGACGGCCGCGGGTTCGATGCCGTACGAACGCCACAGGGCCGCGAGGGAGACGTGCACGGCGAACAGGGCGGGCTGGACGACGTCCAGCCGTTCGAGGTCGGGTGCGCCCTCGGCGCCGCGCAGCACGTCCTCCAACGACCAGTCCACGAAGGGTTCCAGGGCCCGTGCGCACTCCGCGACGCTGCTCGCGAAGACCTCCGACGTGTCCATCAGCGCGGTCGCCATCCCGGCCCATTGGCTGCCCTGGCCGGGGAAGACGAAGACGGTCCTGCCGGCCTCACCGGCGACGCCCCGCACGAGGTTGCCCGCGGACTCACCGGCGGCCAGCGCGTCCAGTCCGGCGAGCACGTCCTCGCGTTCCCGGCCGACGACCACGGCACGCTGCTCCAGGGCGGCGCGGGTGGTGGCCAACGAGTGGGCGGTGTCGAGCAGTTGGGCGCCGGTGGCATGGCCTGGCGTCGTCTCGTCGCGCAGGTGGGCGGCGAGCCGGGCCGCCTGTGCCCGCAGTGCCTGCGGGGAGCGGGCCGACACGGGGAAGGGCAGGGGCGCGAAAGGCTCAGGGGCCTCCTGTTCGGCCTCCTCTTCCGGTGCCTGTTCCAGGATGACGTGGGCGTTGGTGCCGCTGGCGCCGAAGGCGGACACCGCAGCGCGGCGCGGCTCGTCCGTGCGCGGCCACGGCCGGGTCTCGGTGAGCAGTTCGACGTCGCCCGCCGACCAGTCCACGAACGGGGTGGGCTCGTCAAGGTGGAGCGTCCTGGGCAGGACGCCGTGCCGGAGGGCCTGCACCATTTTCACCAGACCGCCGACGCCCGAAGCGGCCTGCGCGTGGCCGATGTTGGACTTCAGTGAGCCGACCAGGAGCGGCCGCCCCGCGGGCCGTGCCTGCCCGTAGGTGGCGAGCAGGGCCTGTGCCTCGATGGGGTCGCCCAGACGGGTTCCGGTGCCGTGCGCCTCGACGGCGTCGACCTCCGCCGGGGTGAGGCCGGCGTTGGCCAGCGCCTGCCGGATGACGCGCTCCTGCGACGGCCCGTTCGGCGCCGTCAGGCCGTTGGAGGCGCCGTCCTGGTTGACGGCGCTGCCCCGGACGACCGCCAGTACGGTGTGCCCGTTGCGCCGCGCGTCGGAGAGCCGTTCCAGGACGACCAGACCGGCGCCCTCGGACCAGCCGATGCCGTCGGCGGCGGCGGAGAACGGCTTGCAGCGGCCGTCCTCGGCGAGTCCCCGCTGCCGGGAGCCGTCGATGTAGCCGCCGGGGTGCGCGGAGATGTACGAGGCTCCCGCGAGGGCGAGGATGGACTCGCCCGAGCGCAGCGACTGGGCGGCCAGGTGCAGGGACACGAGCGCGGAGGAGCAGGCCGTGTCGACCGACACGGAGGGACCTTCGAGGCCGAGGACGTACGAGATGCGCCCGGACGCCATGCTGCTGAGCTTGCTGGTCATCTGGTAGCCCTCGAACTCCTCCGGGGCGTCCAGGTCCAGATAGCTCTGCTCGACCAGGCCCGCGAACACGCCGGTCCTGCTGCCCTTGAGGGCGAGCGGGTCGATGCCCGCGTGCTCCAGCGCCTCCCACGCGGTCTCCAGCAGCACCCGCTGCTGGGGGTCCATCGCGAGGGCCTCGCGCGGCGAGATGCCGAAGAAGGCGGCGTCGAAGCGGGTGGCGGAGTCGACGAAGCCCGCCTGGCGGATGTAGATGCTGCCGGGTTTGGCCGGGTCGGGGTCGTAGAGGGCGTCCAGGTCCCAGCCGCGGTCGGTGGGGAAGTCGGATATCTCGTCGCGCTCCTCCACGGCGAGCCGCCACAGCTCGTCGGGGGACGCAGCGCCGGGGAAACGGCACGACATGCCGACGATCGCGACGGGCTCCCGGCCGCCCGCCTCCAGCTCGGCGACGCGCCTGCGGGTCTTCTCCAGGTCGGCGGTGACCCACTTCAGGTATTCGACCAGCTTTTCTTCCTTGGACATGTGCTGCCCGCTCTCCTTGTGGTGAACCTGGTGGTGAACCTGGTGGTGAGCCCTGTGGTGAGGCTGGTGAGTCGTCATCGGCCGGACCCGCGGCCCAACTCGCTGTCGATGAAGTCGAAGATCTCGTCGGCCGACGCGGTGGCGATCCGGCTCGCCGCATCCTCGGGGCCCTCCTCGGGCCGTTCCTCCGCCGCGGAGGGGACGAGCCGGGTCAGGATCGTTCGCAGGCGGGCGCCGACAGCCGTGAGGTCCAGGTCGGCCACGCCGGGCCGCAGTCCGGCGACGGTCGCCTCCAGCCGGTCGAGCTGGGTGAGCAGGGACGGCGGCCGCGCCGAGGTGCCGCCCTGCTCGTCCGCCGAGGCGGCCGCGCCGAGGAGGTACCGGATGAGGGCGGCGGGCGAGGGGTGGTCGAAGACGACGGTGGCGGGCAGGCGCAGACCGGTGGCCGCGCCGAGCCGGTTACGCAGTTCCACGCCGGTCATCGAGTCGAACCCGGCTTCCTGGAAGGAGCGTTCGAGCGCGACGGCACCGGGGTCGGTGTGTCCGAGGACGGCGGCGACCTCCTGGCGCACCAGTTCGCGTACGACCTGGTGCCGCGCGTCCTCGTCCAGTCCGGCCAGGCGCCGCACGAGCGCCCCGCTTCCCGCTCCGGTCTCGTCACCGGCGTCGGCGCCCACCGGCGCGGGCTCGGGCCGCAGCCGCTCGCGGACCAGGCCGCGGAAGAGCGCGGGCACGCCGTCCTCCTGGGAGCGCAGGGCGGACGGGTTGATCCGGGCGGCCAGGAGGACCGGGGTGCGGTCCGACCGCTCCGCCCGGGAGCCACCGCCCGTGGCCGCATGCCGGAGTGCCGCGTCGAAGGCCGCCGTGGCCTGCGTGAACGTCAGGGGCAGGAACCCGGTCCGGTCCCCCCGCCCGCGCCCCGCACCGGCCTCCGGCACCGGCTCCGGCTCGTCCCACGGGCCCCAGACGAGCGACAGGGACGGCAGGCCGTCGGCCGCGCGCCGGTGGGCGAGGGCGTCGAGCCAGGCGTCCGCCGCCGCCCGGTACACCCGGCCCGGCCCGGCCACGGTGCCCGCCGTGGACGAGAACGTGACGAAGGCGGACAGGGCGGTGTCCCGCGTCAGTTCGTGCAGGTTCCGTGCCCCGTCGGCCACCGTCCGCAGCACCGCGTCCAGGCAGTCGACGTCCAGTCCCTGGATCGTTCCCCCGCCGACGGGACCGGCGGCATGGACGACCGCGGTCAGCGGGCTCTCCCCGGGAACCCTGGCCAGGACCGCGGCGAGCGCGTCCCGGTCGGCGAGGTCACAGGTCTCGAAGACGGCCTCGGCACCCAGTTCCCCCTTCAGCTCGGCCGCCAGCTCCGCCGCACCGGGCTCGCGCCCGCTCTCGGGTCCGACGAACAGCAGCCGCCGTACGCCGTACCGGGCGGCCAGGTGCCGGGCGAACAGGGTGGCGGGGGCGCCGCCGCCGGTGACGAGGACGGTGCCGTCGGGGTCGAGGACGGGTGCGGGTGACGCGGCGGAAGCGGGGAGCGCGACGGTCGCGGGTGACCCTGCGGTGGTGGGCGGGGCGGGGACCCGTGCCAGGCGGGGTACGAGGAGCCGGCCGTCCCGCAGCGCCGCCTCGGGCTCACCGGAGGAGAGGAGGGAGGCGAGAACCGAGCGGGCGGGGGACGCCTCCGCTCCGGTTCCGTTGTCAGGGGTGTCGTCGTCCAGCAGGACGATCCGGCCGCCCGCCTCCGACCGCGCCGCACGCAGCAGGCCCCGTACGGCCGCGGCGGCCGGGTCGACGGCGGCCGCGTCGCCTTCGGTGGCCACGCCTCCCCGGGTCACCACCAACAGCCGTGTCCCGGCGAGGCGTTCGTCGGCCAGCCAGTCGCGCACCAGGGTCAGCGCGCGACGCGTCCCGTCGTGCAGGGCGGCCGAGGCACCCCCGTCTCCCGTGGCGGGCCACGGCACGACGACGGCGTCGACGGCCGCACCCGATGCGACGGCGTCGCCGACGGCGTCCAGGCTGCCGTACCCGTCGGGCCCGTCGGAGCCCTCGGAGCCGTCGGGCCCGAGGACCGCCAGGGAGAAGGGGTCCGTGGACCCGGCCCCGGCCGCCTCCGTCCACTCCAGCCGCAGCAGGTCGTCCTCCGTTCCGCCCGCCGGAGCGACGAAGAGTTCCTCCGGAACGTCCCGGTACTCCAGGGAGTCGACGGTGGCGACCAGCCCGCCGTGTTCGTCGGTCAGCCGGACGGCCAAGGTGCGCTCACCGGTCTCGGTCATGAGAGCCCGGACGGCGGTGGCGCCGGTGGCATGCAGTCGTACGCCCCGCCACTCGGCCGGAACGGTCACGCTGTCCGTTCCCTCGCCGAAGGGGTGACCCTGGAGCACGGCGTCGAGGAGCGCGGGGTGCAACCCGAACCGGTCGGCGTCCTCGGCGAGTTCGGCGGGCAGCCGGACCTCGGTGGCCGTGCCGTCGCCCGTGGGGTCGTGGTCCGGCCGGGGCGCGCTGTCCGTGCCGAGGCGGCCGTGCGCGTACGCCGTCCACGGCGCCTCGCCCTGCCCGTCGTGCTCCGCCTCGGGGCGGGCATGCACGGTCAGCGGCCGCCCGCCGTCGGCGTCCGGCACTCCGACCCTGACCTGGAGCTGCATCGCGCCACGCGTGGGCAGCACGAGCGGCGCGGTCAGCGACAGTTCCTCCAGTACGACGACCCCCGCCTCGCGACCGGCCCGTACGGCCGTCTCGGCCAGGGTGGCCGCCGAGAGGACGACGTTGCCGAGCACGGTGTGCCGTGCGAGCCACGGATGCGTACGGGTGGACACGCGGCTGGTGAACACGAGGTCGTCGCCGCCCGCGAGGAGGAACGCCGTACCCAGGAGGGGGTGACCGGTGGAGCGCGTGCCCGCACCGGGGTCGGGCTCGGATTCCGGGGCGAGCCAGTAGTGGTCGCGCTGGAAGGCGTAGGTGGGCAGGTCGACGCGGTGGGCGCCGGTGCCGTCGTAGAAGGCATGCCAGTCCACCGTCGCCCCGCGCGTGTGCACCAGGGCCACCGCGTTCAGCAGCGCGCCCGGCTCGGACCGGCCGCGCCGGATCAGCGGGAGGGCAAGACTCTCCCGGTCGGCGTCCAGGGAGTCCTGTGCCAGTACGGTCAGGACGGCGTCGGGACCGACCTCGACGAAGGTCGTGACGCCATCGGTTTCCAGGGCGCGTACGGCGTCGGCGAACCGGACGGGCTGCCGCACGTGCCGCACCCAGTAGTCGGGATCGGTCAACTCGTCCGGATCGGCCATCTCACCGGTCAGCGCCGACACCACAGGGATGCGCGGTGCCTGGTAGTCCAGCCCCGCGATCGCCTGACCGAACTCCTCCAGGACCGGGTCCATCAACGGGGAGTGGAAGGCGTGCGACACCGACAACTTACGGGTCCGGCAACCGCGCGACCGCAATACATCCACTACCGCGTCGACGGCTGCTTCCTCGCCGGAAATCACCACAGCGCGAGGGCCGTTGATCGCGGCGATTCCCACCAGGCCGCCATCAGGGAGGAGTTCGAGGACCTCCTCCTCCGTCGCCTCCACTGCCACCATCACGCCACCCGTCGGCAGCGCCTGCATCAACCCCGCACGAGCCGCCACGAGCACACAGGCGTCCTTGAGCGACAGCACACCCGCGACATGAGCGGCGGCAATCTCGCCCACCGAGTGCCCCGCAACGACGTCCGGGCGAAGACCCCAGGATTCCAACAGGCGGAACAAGGCCACCTCGAACGCGAACAGCGCCGGCTGGGCAAATCCCGTCTCGTCCAGACCCTCACCACTGGCCACCACGTCCCGCAGGGGACGCGGCAACAACGCGTCCAGCCCCGCGCACACCTCATCGAACGCCCCCGCGAACACCGGGAACGCCTCACCCAACTCCCTTCCCATGCCAACTCGTTGAGCACCCTGACCGGTAAACGCAAACGCCGTCCGCCCCCGACGCACACCGGACGACACACCTGCGCCATCTGCCAACGCCCTCAGCCCGGACAGCAGTTCATCGCGGGTGCTGCCGACGACTGCGGCACGCTGCTCCAGCGCGGCACGAGCCGTGGCCAGGGAGAAGCCCACGTCGACGGGGGCGAGATCGGGGCGTCCGGTGAGGTGCTCGTGCAGGCGCCGCGCCTGGGCGCTCAGGGCTGTCTCGTCCCGCCCGGAGACGAACCACGGCACCGGGCTCGCCGGGTCACCGTCGACACGCGCGGGGTAGGTCGCGATGTCGCCCTGCTCGACGATGACGTGCGCGTTCGTACCGCTGATCCCGAACGAGGACACCCCGGCCCGGCGAGGACGACCGGACTCCGGCCACTCCCGCTCCTCCGTCAGCAGTCGCACCGCACCCGTGTCCCAGTCCACGTGCGGCGACGGCTCGTCGGCATGGAGGCTCTTGGGAAGGGCCGCATGGCGCATGGCCTGTACGACCTTGATGATGCCGCCGACGCCTGCGGCGGCCTGGGTGTGGCCGATGTTGGACTTCAACGACCCCAGCCACAAAGGGTGTTCATCCGGCCGGTCCTGGCCGTAGGTCGCGAGCAGCGCGTGCGCCTCGATCGGATCGCCCAGCACCGTCCCCGTACCGTGTGCCTCCACCGCGTCCACATCCGCGGCTTCCAGCCCGGAGTTGGCGAGGGCCTGCCGTATGACGCGTTCCTGTGCCGATCCGTTGGGCGCGGTGAGGCCGTTGGACGCGCCGTCCTGGTTCACCGCCGAGCCGCGAATGACCCCCAGAACCTGGTGACCGTTGCGCCGGGCATCGGACAACCGCTCCACGAGCAGCAGCCCCACACCCTCCGACCACCCCGTGCCGTCCGCCGCGGCCGAGAACGACTTGCACCGCCCGTCCGGCGCGAGCCCGCGCTGCCGCGAGAACTCCACGAAGGCCTGGGGCGTGGACATGATGGTCACGCCACCGGCGAGCGCGAGATCGCACTCCCCCTGCCGCAGCGCGTTGGCGGCCAGATGCAACGCCACCAGCGACGACGAGCACGCCGTGTCCACCGTCACCGCCGGACCCTCGAACCCGAAGGTGTACGACAGCCGCCCGGAGGCGATGCTGCCGGCGGTGCCGCCCGCCCGATAACCCTCCAGTTCCTGCGGGACGGCGCCCGGTCCGGAGCCGTAGTCGTGGTACATCACGCCGGTGAACACGCCCGTTCGGCTGTTCCTCAGGGACGCGGGCACGATCCCCGCGTTCTCCAGCGTCTCCCAGGCGGTCTGGAGGAGCAGCCGCTGCTGCGGGTCGGTCGCCAGCGCCTCACGCGGGGACATCCCGAAGAACCCCGCGTCGAACTCGTCGGCGTCGTAAAGGAAACCACCGTGACGGGTGTACGACGTACCCGTGCGGTCCGGGTCCGGGTCGTACAACGCGTCGACATCCCAGCCCCGATTGACCGGGAACTCCCCCACCGCGTCCACACCATCGGCCACCAGCCGCCACAGATCCTCGGGCGAGGTCACTCCGCCCGGGTAACGGCACGCCATCCCCACGATCGCGATCGGCTCGTCCGACGATGTCGCGGACCGCTCCCGTACGGCAGTGGTGGTTCGGGTGCGTTCGCCGGACAGCTGCTCCAGCAGGTGGGTGACGAGGGCCGCGGGGGTGGGATGGTCGAAGACCAGGGTGGTGGTCAGGCGGAGCCCCGTGGCGGTGCCGAGGCGGTTGCGGAGTTCGACGGCGGTCAGGGAGTCGAAGCCCATGTCCTGGAAGGGCCGGTCGGTGTCGAGGTCGTTCGGGGCCTGGTAGCCCAGGACGTCGGCCACCTGCGTGCGGACCAGCTCGGCCACCGTCCGTGCGCGCTCTTCGGGCGACAGACCGGACAGTTGCCGGCCGAGGGGCGTCGTCCTGGCGGGCGAGGAGGCGGAGGTGCCGCGCGCGCCCCGGGGCCGGGCGGGGATGAGCTTGCGGAGTATCGGTGCGGGGTCCGCCTGGGCCCGCAGTGCCGCCGTGTCGAGGCGGGTGATCGCGACGACCGGCTCACCGCTCTCCAGAGCGACATCGAACGACCCCATCGCGTCCTGGGAATCCAGCGGGCGTAATCCCAGGCGCGACAAGCGCCTCAGGTCAGCCTCCGCGAGGTGACCCGTCAGCCCGCTCGACTGCTCCCACAGACCCCACGCCAAGGAGACGCCCGGCAGACCGGCCGCCCGCCGGAACTCCGCCAACCCGTCCAAGAACGCATTTCCGGCCGCGTAGTTCGCCTGACCGGCCGTCCCCAACACACCGGCCAGCGACGAATACACCACGAACGCCGACAGATCACACGACCGCGTCAGCTCATGCAGATTCCACGCCGCATCCACCTTCGGCCGCAGAACCCGCTCCAGTTGCGCCTCCGACATCTCCGCCACAACGCCGTCATCCACCACCCCCGCGACATGGACCACCGCCGACAACGACGTCTCAACTCCGGTGAGAAGCCCTGCCAGCGCGTCCCGGTCCCCCACATCACACGCGGCAAAGGACACCTCCACCGCCCCGAGACTCAGCAGCTCCTCCCGCAGCTCCTCAGCGCCCGGCACATCCCCACCACGACGCCCCACCAACAACAGACGCCGTACTCCGTGCTCAACCACGAGATGCCGGACCAACACCCCGCCCAACGCGCCCAACGCGCCCGTCACCAAAACGGTCCCGGCACCGAACGACACACGCCCACCACCGCGCGCCGCTCCGACCGGCACCAAACGCGGCACGAACAACCCGTCCCCACGCACCGCGACTTGTTCCTCACCACACCCCAACGCACCAGCCAGCAAGGCCGGATCAACATCGAGATCCACGTCGATCAGCCCGAACCGCCCCGGGTTCTCCGTCACCGCCGACCGCACCAGACCCCACACACCCGCGACGCCCAGATCTGCCGCGTCCTCCTCCCCGACAGCCACCCCACCCGACGTCACGAACACCAACCGCGAATCCGCGAACCGCTCACCCGCCAGCCACCCCCGCACCAGCCCCAGAACGTCGGTCAGGGTGCGGCGGGCGGCCGAGGGCACGTCGCCCTCGGCGGGGGACGACACCGGCACGATCACCGTGCTCGGGACGTCCTCCGGCAGCGCGTCGAGGTCCGGCCAGGCGCGGACGGAGTCGCCGAGGCCGAGGGTGTCGTCGCCGATGACGGCGAAGGTGTCTTCGCCGAGCTGCTCGGCGGTGGGCTCGGGCAGTGGCGACCAGTCGATCCGCAGGATCTGGTTCGCGGAGGAACCGCCCGCCGCGCGCAGCGCGTCCTTCGGCAGCGGCCGCAGGGTGAGGACACCGACGGAGGCGACCTGAGCACCCGTGTCGTCGGCCACGGTCACGGATACGGTGTCCGGTCCGGCCTCGGTGAGACGGACGCGGTACGCCGTGGCCCCGGTGGCGTGCACATCGACGTCCGACCAGGCGAAGGGCAGCCGGTCAGGGGCGTCCCCGGCGACTCCGGGCAGCAACGGGTGCAGGGCGGCGTCCAGCAGGGCGGGGTGCAGGGCGAAGCGGACGGCACCGGCGCGCTGTTCCTCGGACAGGGCCACCTCGGCGTACAGCTCGCCCTCGTCACCCCGCCAGAGGCGGCGCAGCCCCTGGAACGCGGACCCGTAGCCGTAACCCGCTTCGTCGAGCCGCTCGTACGCCCCGTCAAGGCCGACCTCCACCACACCCGCAGGCGGCCAGGCCATGGCCCAGTCGAGGCCGGGGGTGTCCTGGGCGGCGGCCTCGGCGCTCCGGGCGCTTTCCAGAGACCCTGTCGCGTGCAGGGACCAGGGCTGTTCGAGACCGGTGTCCGTCTCGGGACGGCCGTACACGTCGATCCTGCGCCGCCCCCCGGAGTCGGGCGCACCCACGACCGCCTGCACCTGCACCCCGCCGCGCTCGGGTACCACCAGCGGTGCGGGGAGGGTGAGTTCGGCGACGCGTTCGCAGCCGACCTGCTCCCCGGCCCGCAGCGCCAGTTCCAGCAGGCCGGTGCCGGGGAAGACGGCCACACCGTGCAGGGTGTGGTCCGCCAGCCACGGATGAGTGGCGAGGGAGAGACGGCCGGTGAGCAGCGTGCTGTCGCCGTCGGCCTGTTCCACGGCCGCGCCCAGGAGCGGGTGTCCGGTCGGGACCAGGCCGAGGCCGCCCGCGTCGGCGGGCTCGGGGTCCGGGGCGAGCCAGTAGTGGTCGCGGTGGAAGGCGTACGTCGGCAGGTCGACGCGGTGGGCGCCGGTGCCGTGGTAGAAGGCATGCCAGTCGACCGGCGTTCCGCGCGTGTGCAGCAGGCCGACCGCGTTCAGGAGCGTGCCCGGCTCCGGCTGCTTGGCGCGCAACGCGGGTACGGCCACGACGGCGTCGGGGTTGCTCAGCACGGCGCCGGCCATCGCGGTCAGCACACCGTCCGGCCCCAACTCAAGGAGTGTGGTGACGCCTTCGGCTTCCAGGGCGCGTACGGCGTCGGCGAACCGGACGGGCTGCCGGACGTGCCGCACCCAATAGTCGGGCTGGCTCAGCTCATCGGGGTCCGCCATGTCACCGGTCAGCGCGGACACCACCGGAATGCGCGGCTCTCGGTAATCCAACCCCTCGATCGCCCGCCCGAACTCCTTCAACATCGGTTCCATCAACGGGGAGTGGAAGGCATGCGACACGGACAGCTTCCGGGTCCGGCGACCACGCGAGCGCAGCACCTCCACCACGGCGTCGACGGCTGCTTCCTCGCCGGAAATCACCACAGCGCTGGGGCCGTTGATCGCAGCGATTCCCACCAGGCCGCCATCAGGGAGGAGTGCGAGGACCTCCGCTTCCGTCGCCTCCACTGCCACCATCACGCCACCCGTCGGCAGCGCCTGCATCAACCTCGCACGAGCGGCCACCAGCACGCAGGCATCTTCAAGCGACAGCACACCCGCCACATGAGCCGCAGCCACCTCGCCCACCGAATGACCCGCAACAACATCCGGCCGTACACCCCACGACTCCAACAGCCGGAACAACGCCACCTCGAACGCGAACAACGCCGGCTGCGCAAACCCCGTCTCATCCAGACCCACACCACTGGCCACCACATCCCGCAGCGGACGCGGCAACAACGGGTCCAGCCCCGCGCACGCTTCATCGAACGCCCCCGCGAACACCGGGAACGCCTCGCTCAACTCCTGACCCATACCGATCCGTTGAGCACCCTGACCGGTAAACACAAACGCCGTCTGTCCCTTACGTGCCGAGGGCGACACACTCGCGCCGTCGACCAGCGTCCTCAGTCCGGACAGCAACTCCTCACGGGTGCCGCCGACCACCACCCCGCGCCGCTCCAGCGCGGCACGACCCGTCGCCAGGGAGAAGCCCACATCCACGGGGTCGAGATCGGGGTGACCACTCACGTACTCGTGCAGTCGTCGCGCCTGAGCGCGCAGGGCTGTCTCGTCCCGCCCGGAGACGAACCACGGCACCCCAGGCAACTCCCTGGCAGGCGACGCGGGTTCGGCCGTTTCCTCGGTCACGGCCTCCTCGACGATCACATGCGCGTTGGTGCCGCCGAAGCCGAACGAAGACACCCCGGCCCGGCGAGGACGGCCGGACTCCGGCCACTCCCGCTCCTCCGTCAGCAGCCGGACCCCACCCGCGTCCCACTCCACATGCGGCGACGGCTCCTCCGCGTGCAACGTGCGCGGCAACACACCACGCCGCATCGCCTCCACCATCTTGATCACACCACCGACACCCGCAGCCGCCTGCGCATGACCGATGTTCGACTTCAACGACCCCAACCACAAAGGAAGTTCAACCGGCCGGTCATGGCCGTAAGTCGCCAGCAGAGCCTGGGCCTCGATCGGATCACCCAGCACCGTCCCGGTGCCATGCGCCTCCACCGCGTCCACATCCGACGCGACCAGCCCCGCACTCGCCAACGCCCGCCGAATCACCCGCTCCTGCGCCGGACCATTCGGAGCCGTCAACCCATTCGACGCACCGTCCTGATTCACCGCCGAACCACGAATCACCCCCAACACCTCATGGCCGTTACGACGGGCATCCGACAACCGCTCCACCAACAGCAGCCCCACACCCTCCGACCACCCCGTACCGTCCGCCGCCGCCGAGAACGACTTGCACCGGCCATCGGTGGACAGACCCCGCAGCCGCGAGAACTCGATGAACGCCACGGGAGTTGACATGACGGTGACTCCGCCGGCGAGGGCGAGATCGCACTCCCCCTGGCGCAGCGCGTTGGCGGCCAGATGCAACGCCACCAGCGACGACGAGCACGCCGTGTCCACCGTCACCGCCGGACCCTCCAGCCCGTACGTGTACGCCAGCCGCCCGGCCGCGATGCTGCCCGCGCTCCCGCTGAACAGGTAACCCTCGAAACCGTCCGGCGGCAGTTGGGCACGGGAGCCGTAGTCGCCGTACATGACGCCGGTGAACACGCCGGTGGAACTCCCCCGGAGCGTCTCGGGGTCGATGCCGGCCCGTTCGAACGCCTCCCAGGCGGTCTGGAGGAGCAGGCGCTGTTGCGGGTCGGTCGCCAGGGCTTCACGCGGGGACATGCCGAAGAACCCCGCGTCGAACTCGTCGGCGTCGTAAAGGAAACCGCCCTGACGCGTGTACGACGTACCGGTGCGGTCCGGGTCCGGGTCGTACAACGCGTCGACATCCCAGCCCCGGTTCCCCGGGAACTCCCCCACCGCGTCCACACCGTCCGCCACCAGCCGCCACAGATCCTCCGGCGAGGTCACACCACCCGGGTAACGGCACGCCATCCCCACGATCGCGATCGGCTCGTGCGCCTTCTCCTCGGCCTCGTGCAGGCGTCGGCGTGCGTCACGCGCGTCCGCTATGGCCCGCTTGAGATAGTCGCGAAGCTTGTCCTCGTCAGCCACGTGCTCTCAACTCTCTGGGATGGGGTTGATGGCAGGTCGGGTCCGGGGTCGGTCGGACCGGTCGAGTCGTCCGATTCAGTCGAGTCGTCCGAGTCGTCGGAGTCAGTCGAGTTCGTCGAGGAGGGCGAACAGCTCGTCGTCCGTCGCGGACTCCAGGTCCTCGTCGGCGTCGGAGGTGCGGGCGCCGTCGGGGTCGTTCGTGTGGGTGAGGGTCAGTAGTTCCTGCAGCCGTGCGGCGATCCGCTCGTGGGACCGGCGCCCGTCCGCGTCCGCGAACGCGGCACGCAGAGCGGCCTCCAGCCGGTCGATGTCCATCAGGACACCCGAAACGCCCAGGTCGGCGGACGCCTCAGCCGGTGCCAGCTCTGTGCCGAGGTGTGCGGCGAGGGCGGCCGGGGTGGGATGGTCGAAGGCGAGAGTGGTGGGCAGCCGGAGTCCGGTGGCGGTGCCGAGCTGGTTGCGGAGTTCGACGGCGGTCAGGGAGTCGAAGCCCAGCTCCAGGAAGGTCCGGCCGTCGTCGAGGTCGCCGGGATCGCCGTACCCCAGAACAGCGGCCACCTGGCCACGGACCAGATCCGTCAGGGCACGTTCCCGCTGGGCCGGAGTCAGGCCGGCCAGCCGCTGCGACCACGGGATCTCGGTGGGGGCGGCGGCCTGTACGGCACGACGGCGGGGGCGGTCCGGGATGAGCTTGCGGAGTATCGGTGCGGGGTCCGCCTGGGCCCGCAGTGCCGCCGTGTCGAGGCGGGTGATCGCGACGACCGGTTCACCGCTCTCCAGAGCGGCATCGAACAGCCCCATCGCGTCCTGGGAATCCAACGGGCGCAATCCCAGGCGCGACAACCGCCGCAGATCAGCCTCCGCGAGGTGACCCGTCAGCCCGCTCGACTGCCCCCACAGACCCCACGCCAAGGAGACACCCGGCAGACCAGCCGCCCGCCGGAACTCCACCAACCCGTCCAAGAACGCGTTACCCGCCGCGTAGTTCGCCTGACCCGCCGTCCCCAACACACCAGCCAGCGACGAATACACCACGAACGCCGACAGATCACACGACCGCGTCAGCTCATGCAGATTCCACGCCGCATCCACCTTCGGCCGCAGCACCCGCTCCAACTGCCCCTCGGACATCCCCGCCACGACACCGTCATCCACCACCCCCGCCACATGGACCACCGCCGACAACGACGTCTCAACTCCGGCGAGAACCCCTGCCAGCGACTCCCGGTCCCCCACATCACACGCGGCAAAAGACACCTCCACCGCCCCGAGACTCAGCAGCTCCTCCCGCAGCTCCTCAGCGCCCGGCACATCCCCACCACGACGCCCCACCAGCAGCAAACGCCGTACCCCGTGCTCCCTCACCAGGTGCCGGACCAACACCGAGCCCAGCGCACCCAGCGCACCCGTCACCAGTACCGTCCCCGCACCGAATGACGCACCCCCGGGCGCCGCAACGACCGGCACCAAACGCGGCACCAACAACCCGCCCCCACGCACCGCGACCTGCGCCTCGCCACACCCCAACGCCCCACCCAGCAAAGCCGGATCGACATCGAGATCCACGTCGACCAGCCCGAACCGCCCCGGGTTCTCCGTCACCGCCGACCGCACCAGACCCCACACACCCGCGACGCCCAGATCCGCTGCATCCCTCTCCCCGACAGCCACCCCACCCCGCGTCACGAACACCAACCGCGAATCCGCGAACCGCTCACCCGCCAGCCACCCCCGCACCAGACCCAGCACATCGACCGCCATCGACCGCGCCCGCGCAGCCAGTTCGGCGGTGTCGTCCGGGGTCGTAGGCAGGCGGACCAGGACGGTGTCCGGGACGTCCTGTGCGGGGAGTTCCGCCAGGTCCGGTACGGACTTGCCGTCGCCCAGCACCACCCAGTGCCCGGGGTCCGCGTCGGCCGGTGTTTCGAGCGCCGTCCATTCGACGCGCAGCAGGCCGTCCCTCGTGTCCCGCGCACCGGTGCCCGCGTCGCGCAGCGCGGCCTCCGACAGCGGGCGCAGGACGAGCGCGTCCACCGACGCCACCGGCATACCGGTCCCGTCCGCGACGGTCAGCGACACCGACTCGCCCCCGTCACCGGCGACGCCACCGGACTCGGACTCGGACCCAGTACCGGCACCGGCACCGGCGAACCGCAGCCGCACCCGCAACGCCGTCGCACCCACCGCATGGACCCGCGCCCCCTCCCAGGCGAACGGCACGACAGCCGCGCCGCCCTCCCGCGCCACCCCCGGCAGCACCGCATGCAAGGCGGCGTCCAGCAGAGCGGGATGCAGCGCGCATCCGGCCGCGTCGGCGCGCTGCTCCTCCCCGAGCACCACTTCCGCGTACAGCTCGCCCTTCTCGCCCCGCCAGAGTCGGCGCAGCCCCTGGAACGCAGGCCCGTAGCCGTAACCGGCCTCGTCGAGCCGCTCGTACGCCCCGTCCATGCCGACCTCCACCGCGCCCACGGGCGGCCAGGTCACGAGCTGCTCGGGTTCAGGCATGTCGGTGTCCGCGGTGACGAAGCCCTTCGCGCAGGTAGTCCAGCCGATGTCGGCCGAGCCGTCCGGGCGGGCGTGGATCTCCAGGGGGCGGCGCTCGTCGGCGCCGGGTGCGCCCACGACGGCCTGTATCTGCACGCCGCCGTGCTCGGGCACCACGAGGGGCGCCGACAGGGTCAGTTCCGACACCTCGGCGCAGCCGGCCTCCTCGCCCGCGCGGAGCGCCAGTTCCAGCAGGGCGGTGCCGGGGAGTACGGCCACGCCGTGCAGGGTGTGGTCGGCCAGCCACGGGTGGGCGGCGAGCGAGAGACGGCCGGTCAGCAGGTACGTGTCCTGGTCCGCCAGTGCGGTGGCGGCGCCGAGCAGCGGATGACCGGCGGGGCGCAGGCCGAGGCCCGCGGCGTCGGCGGCCTCGGGGGCCGGGGTCAGCCAGTAGCGGTCGCGGCGGAAGACGTAGGTGGGCAGGTCGACGCGGCGGGCACCGGGGAACGCCGAACTCGCCTCGAACGGGCCGCCGTCGAGGTGGGTGCGGGCGAGGGCGGTGGTGACGGTCGTCGGCTCCGGCCGTCCGGAGCGCAGGAGGGGGACGAGGGTCGCGCCGTCCCCGGTGAGGCACTGCTGCGCCAGGGCGGTGAGTACGCCGTCGGGGCCGAGTTCCAGATAGGCCGTGACTCCGGCCGCCTCCAGGAACCGTACGCCGTCCAGGAAGCGGACGGCGGCGCGGATGTGGTGGGCCCAGTAGTCGGGCGAGCACAGTTCGTCGGGCTTGGCAGGGTCGCCGCTGACGTCGGAGATCACGGGGATGCGCGGCTCGTGGAAGGTGACGTCGGCCAGGGCGGCGCGGAAGTCGTCCAGGACGGCGTCCATGTGCGGGGAGTGGAAGGCGTGGCTGACCGGGAGGCGCTTGGTCTTCCGGCCGCGCTCGCGCCAGAGCGCGGCGACGCGGTCCACCGCTTCGGCGTCGCCCGAGACGACCGTGGCGCGGGGTCCGTTGCACGCGGCCACGGCAATGGTGTCGCCGAAGGGTGCGAGCGTCTCGCGGACCTCGTCCTCGGCCGCCTCCAGGGCCGCCATCGCACCGCCCTCGCGGGCGGCCTGCATGAACCGTCCCCGGGCGGCGACGACCGCGCACGCGTCGGCCAGGTCCCACACCCCGGCCAGGTGCGCCGCGGTGACCTCGCCGATGGAGTGTCCGAGGAGGAAGTCGGGGACCACGCCGTGGTGTTCGAGCAGCCGGTACAGAGCGGTCTCGACGGCGAACAGGGCGGCCTGGGTGAAGGCGGTCTGGTCCAGCAGCGCCGAGTCCGCGGAGTTCTCGGGGGCGAACAGGACGTCCTTCAGCGGGCGGGAGAGAACCGGGTCGAGGTGGGCGCACACCGCGTCGAAGGCGGCGGCGAACACCGGTGCGCTCTCGTACAGTTCGCGGCCCATGCCGAGGCGCTGACTGCCCTGTCCGGTCAGCAGGAAGGCGGTACGGTTCCGGCCCTGGCCGGCGTCCGCGCCCCGTGGTCCGACGGCGCGCAGGACGTTCGGTGCGTCGGTGCCGTCGGCGAGCGTCTTCAGTCCGGTCAGCAGTTCATCGCGGGTGCCGCCGATGACCGCGGCACGCTGTTCCAGGGCGGCACGAGCCGTGGCCAGGGAGTAGCCCACGTCGACGGGGGCGAGATCGGGGTGCCGGGTGAGGTGCTCGTGCAGGCGCCGCGCCTGGGCGCGCAGGGCCGTCTCGTCCCGCCCGGAGACGAACCACGGCACCGGACTCGCCGCGCCACCGTCGACACGCGCGGGGTAGGTCGCGATGTCACCCTGCTCGACGATGACGTGCGCGTTCGTACCGCTGATCCCGAACGAGGACACCCCCGCCCGGCGAGGACGGCCGGACTCCGGCCACTCCCGCTCCTCCGTCAGTAGCCGGACCCCACCCGCGTCCCACTCCACATGCGGCGACGGCTCCTCCGCGTGCAACGTGCGCGGCAGCGTGCCATGCCGCATCGCCTCCACCATCTTGATCACACCACCGACACCCGCAGCCGCCTGCGCATGACCGATGTTCGACTTCAACGACCCCAACCACAAAGGAAGTTCAACCGGCCGGTCATGGCCGTAGGTCGCCAGCAGAGCCTGGGCCTCGATCGGATCGCCCAGCACCGTCCCGGTGCCATGCGCCTCCACCGCGTCCACATCCGACGCGACCAGCCCCGCACTCGCCAACGCCCGCCGAATCACCCGCTCCTGCGCCGGACCATTCGGAGCCGTCAACCCATTCGACGCACCGTCCTGATTCACCGCCGAACCACGAATGAGCCCCAGCACCTGGTGACCGTTGCGACGGGCATCCGACAACCGCTCCACCAACAGCAGCCCCACACCCTCCGACCACCCCGTGCCATCCGCCGCCGCCGAGAACGACTTGCACCGCCCGTCCGGAGCGAGACCGCGCTGCCGCGAGAACTCCACGAAAGTGTTCGGCCCCGACATGACCGTGACTCCACCGGCGAGGGCGAGATCGCACTCCCCCTGGCGCAGCGCGTTGGCGGCCAGATGCAACGCCACCAACGACGACGAGCACGCCGTGTCCACCGTCACCGCCGGACCCTCCAGCCCGAAGGTGTACGCCAGCCGCCCCGAGACGACGCTGGAGAGGTTGCCCGCCAGGAGGAAACCCTCGAACTCGCCCGGCGTCCTGGGCAGTCGGGAGGCGTAGTCGTCGTACATGGCGCCGGTGAAGACGCCGGTGGTGGAGCCGCGCAGGGTGGCCGGGTCGATGCCGGCGCTCTCGAAGGTCTCCCAGGCGGTCTGGAGGAGCAGGCGCTGCTGCGGGTCGGTGGCGATCGCCTCGCGCGGGGACATCCCGAAGAATCCGGCGTCGAACTCGTCGGCGTCGTAAAGGAAACCGCCGTGACGCGTGTACGACGTGCCCGTACGGTCCGGGTCCGGGTCGTACAGGGCGTCCACGTCCCAGCCCCGGTTCACCGGGAACTCCCCCACCGCGTCCACGCCGTCGGCCACCAGCCGCCACAGATCCTCCGGCGAGGTCACACCACCCGGATAACGGCACGCCATCCCCACGATCGCGATCGGCTCGTCCGAGGACGCCGAGGCCCGCTCCGGCAGCGCGGCGGAGGCCGGGGGTGTGATCCGGTCGAGGAGGTGGTCGGCGAGGGCCGTGGGTGAGGGGTGGTCGAAGACGGCGGTGGCGGGCAGCCGCAGCCCGGTCCGGTTGCCGAGCCGGTTGCGGAGTTCGACCGCGCCGAGGGAGTCGAGGCCGATGTCCTTGAAGGCGCGGTCGGGGGCGACGCCGGTGCGGTCCGCGTGTCCGAGCACCTCGGCGACGACGGCGCACACCAGGTCGAGTACCTCGTTCCGCCTTTCCTGGACGGGGAGTTGGGTCATGCGGTCGTGCCACGCCGAGGCGCCGCCTACCGGGGCGTCCGCCGCGGTGACGGTACGGCGCGTGGGGGCGGGGCCGGCCGGGCCGCGCAGGACCGTGGGCATCGGTTCCGTTCCGCCGCGCGGCCCGGCCGGGGTCAGGAGCGCCGGTACGAGCAGGGCGTCCCGCCCGTCGGCCAGCGCGCGGTCGAACAGGGCGAGGCCCTGCTCGGGGGTGAGCGGTGCGAAACCGGCTCGGGTCCAGCGGGCCAGGTCCGCGGTGCCGAGCGAGCCGCCCATGCCGTCGGCGGTGTCCCACAGGCCCCAGGCGAGGGAGAGGGCGGGCAGGCCGTGTGCGCGGCGGTGTGCGGCGAGGGCGTCGAGTCCGGCGTTGGCGGCGGCGTAGTTGGCCTGTCCGGCGGTGCCGACGAGGCCGGAGACGGAGGAGAACAGCACGAACGCGGTCAGCGGGAGTTCGCGGGTCAGCTCGTGCAGGTGCCGGGCGGCGGTGGTCTTGGGGTGCATGACCGCACGGAGCCGGTCGTCGGTGAGGGATTCCACGGTCGCGTCGTCGAGGACGCCCGCCGTGTGGACGACTGCGGTCAGCGGGTGCTCGGCGGGCACGCGGGCCAGCAGGGCGGCGAGGGCCTCGGGGTCGGCCGCGTCGGCGGCGGCCACGGTCACCTCGGCGCCCAGTGCGGTCAGTTCGGCCACCAGGTCACCGGCGCCCGGCGCGTCCGGTCCACGACGGCTCGCGAGGAGCAGCCGGCGTACGCCGTGCGTGGTCACCAGGTGCCGGGCGAGCAGTGCGCCGAGGCCACCGGTGCCGCCGGTGACGAGGACGGTTCCCCCGGTGCCGAGCGGTGTCGTGGTGTCGCTCGCCGCGTCGGCCCGCGCCTCCCGGGTCGCCCGCGTCTCCCTGGCCTCCCGGATCTCCGGTTCGGCGGGGGCCAGGCGCGGTACGTGGCACCGGCCTTCGCGGACCGCGACCTGGTCCTCGTCCAGGGCGAGTGCGGCCGTCAGGGCGTCGTCGTCGGCCGGGTCGTCGAGGTCGATCAGGGTGAAGCGGCCGGGGTGTTCGGACTGGGCCGAGCGGATCAGGCCCCACACCGGGGCGGCGGCCAGGCCGGGTACGTCCTCGCCGGGCAGGGCGGCGACGGCGCGGGTGGTGACCACGGCGAGGCGGGCGTCGGTGAGCCGCTCGTCGGCCAGCCACCGCTGCACGAGGCGCAGGGTCCGCACCGTGGCATCGGTGGTGAGGGCGCCGTCCGTCTCGTGCGCCTCGATCCGGACGACGGCGGTCCCGGTGTCGCGCACCTTCGTGAAGTCCGTGGTGTCGTCGCTCAGTTCGGTCCAGTCGACGGTGGCCGTGGGAGCGGGGACAGCGGGCCAGCGCAGTGCGTACAGCGGCTCCCGGGCGTCGGCCGTGACCGCGTCGGCGAGCCGGTCCCGGGCGACCGGGCGCAGCGCGAGCGAGGTCACGGTCGCGACGGGTTCGCCGGTCTGGTCGGCGAGGGTGAGGGCGGTGGTGCCGGTGCGGGCGTCGGTGGAGATGCGGGCGCGCAGTGCGGTGGCGCCGACGGCGTGCACGGCCAGGCCGGTCCAGGAGAACGGGAGTTGGATCTCGCCGGGTGCCGTGTCGAGCGCCGCGTGGAGGACGAGGGGATGGAGCACGGCGTCGAACAGGGCCGGGTGGAGGGCGAATTCGGCGGCGGTCTCGGTCTGGCCGTCGGGCAGTCGTACCTCCGCGTACAGGTCGCCGTCGGTGCCCCGCCACAGGGCGTGCAGACAGCGGAAGGCGGGGCCGTAGTCGTATCCGGCGGCGGCGAGGCGGTCGTAGGCGTCGGTGAGCGGTTCCGGGCGGGCACCCGTGGGCGGCCAGGTGCGCAGGGCGGTGGCCGGGTCGGCGGGCGGGGGCGTCGGGTCGAGGGTGCCCGAGGCGTGGCGGGTCCACGGATGCGGTGTGCCGTCGCCGTTCTCGGGGCGGGCGTGCACGGTGAACGGGCGGCTGCCGTCGGCGTCCGGTGCGCCGACCGTGATCTGCACCTGGGTCGCCTGACGCTCCGTCAGGGCGAGGGGCGCTTCCAGGGTGAGGTCGGCGACATAGGGGGTGCGGGTGCGGTCGCCCGCCGCGAGGGACAGTTCCAGGAAGGCGGTGGCCGGGACGAGGACGGTGCCGCCCACGGCGTGGTCGGCGAGCCAGGGCTGGTCGGCGAGGGACAGGCGGCCGGTGAGCACGGACTCGTCGCGGGTCGCCATGTCGACGGCGGCACCGAGCAGCGGGTGTGCGGAGGCATGCAGGCCGAGGCGTCGCGGGTCGCCGTCGGGGCGCGGGGCGAGCCAGAAGTGCTCGCGGCGGAAGGGGTAGGTCGGCAGGTCGACGGTCGTGGCGCCGGGGAAGAAGGAGGCGGGGTCGAGCGGGGCGCCCACGGCGTGCGCGGTGCCGAGCCCGTCGACGAGGGTGTCCGCCTCGGGGCGGCCCCGGCGGAGCAGCGCCACGGCGGTGGCGGGCCGGGCGGTGCGGTCGGCCGGGTCGGTCCGGTCGTCGAGGCAGCGGGCGGCAAGGGCGGTGAGGACGGCGTCGGGGCCGCACTCGACGAACACGGTCGCGCCGTCGTCGTGGAGGGTGGCGACGGCGTCGGCGAAGCGCACGGGGCGGCGGATCTGGCGGGTCCAGTACTCCGGCGAGCGCAGTTCGTCCTCGTCGGCGAGCCGCCCGGTGACGGTGGACACCAGGGGCACGACCGGTGCGTGGTAGGTCAGTTCGGCGGCCGTACGCCGGAACTCGTCGAGCACCTCGTCCATGTGCGGGGAGTGGAAGGCGTGGCTGACGGTGAGGCGGCGCTGCCTGCGGCCGCGGGCCGCCCAGTGCTCGGCGACCTCGGTCACGGCGTCGGCGTCCCCGGAGACGACCACGGAGTCGGGGGCGTTGACGGCGGCAAGGGCGACCCGGTCCTCGTAGCCCGCCAGGGTGGCCGTCATCTCCGCCTCGCTCGCCTCGACGGCGGCCATGGCACCGCCCTGCCGCGCGGACTGCATCAGCCGGCCTCGGGCGGCGACCAGCCGGGCCGCGTCCGGCGCCGACCACAGGCCCGCGACGTGCGCGGCGGCCAGTTCGCCGATGGAGTGTCCGGCGACGGCGTCCGGGGTCAGGCCGTGGTGTTCGAGGAGCCGGTGGAGGGCCACCTGGAAGGCGAACAGGGCGGGCTGGGCGTAACGGGTGGTGTGCAGCAGAGGAGTCGCCGCCTCGGTGCCGGCCGTGTCCTTGCCGTCGTCGCCGTCGTCACCGCCGAACATCACGGCGCGCAGCGGCCGGTCCAGGTACGGGTCCAGTTCGGCGCAGATCGCGTCCAGTGCCTCGGCGAAGACCGGGAACGCGGCGTACAGTTCGCGGCCCATGCCGACGTGCTGGGCGCCCTGTCCGGTGAACAGCATGGCCGTGCGCCCGGCGCGGGCGACGCTGCCGTGGGCCAGCCGGGGGTGGTCCTGGCCCAGGGCGAGGGCGTCGAGCCCGGCGAGCAGGTCGTCGGCGCGGGTGCCGGTGATCACGGCCCGCTCCTCGAAGGCGGTGCGGGTCGTGGCCAGGGAGAGGCCGATGTCGGCCGGTCCGGGAGCGGTGTTCCCGCGAAGGCCGTCAAGCTGCCGGTCACGCAGCCGGTCAAGCTGCCCGTCGCGCAGCCGGTCGCGCAGTCGTTCCGCCTGGGCGCGCAGCGCCTCGGTGTCCCGCCCGGAGAGCACCCACGGCACCGGGGTCGAGACCTCGGTGGCCGGTGGGGCCGGGTCGGGGTCGCCCTGCTCGACGACGACGTGGGCGTTGGTGCCGCTGATGCCGAACGACGACACGGCGGCCCGGCGCGGGCGGCCCGTGTCGGGCCAGTCCCTGGCCTCGGTGAGCAGTTCGGCGGCGCCGGAGGACCAGTCGACGTGCGGGGTGGGTGTGTCCACGTGCAGGGTGCGCGGCAGGACGCCGTGCCGCATCGCCTGCACCATCTTCATCAGTCCCGCCACGCCCGCGGCGGCCTGCGCGTGTCCGATGTTCGACTTCAGCGAGCCCAGGAAGACGGGCGCGGCGTTGTCCCGGTCCTGGCCGTAGGTGGCGAGGACGGCCTCGGCCTCGATGGGGTCGCCGAGGCTGGTGCCGGTGCCGTGCGCCTCGACGGCGTCGATGTCGGCGGGGGTGAGCCGGGCGTCGGCGAGGGCCTGGCGGATCACCCGTTCCTGGGACAGGCCGTTGGGCGCGGTCAGGCCGTTGGAGGCGCCGTCCTGGTTGACGGCGGTGCCGCGGATGACGCCCAGCACCCGGTGCCCGTGCCGGCGGGCGTCCGAGAGCCGCTCGACGAGCAGCAGCCCGACGCCCTCGGCCCATGACGTGCCGTCGGCGGACGCGGCGAAGGACTTGCTGCGCCCGTCGGCGGCCAGGCCGCGCTGGCGGGAGAACTCGACGAACATCCCCGGTGCCGACATCACCGCCACGCCGCCCGCCAGGGCGAGCGAGGACTCCCCGGAGCGCAGCGAACGCACCGCCATGTGCAGGCCCACGAGGGACGACGAGCAGGCGGTGTCGACGGTGACGGCCGGGCCGGTCAGGCCGAGCTGGTAGGCGATGCGGCCGGACATCACGCTCGCGGTGGTGCCGGTCAGGACATGGCCCTCCACCCCGTGGCCGGTCTCGTCCATGCGGGGGCCGTAGTCGAGCACGGTGCCGCCGATGAACACGCCGGTGCGACTGCCGTGCAGGGAGCGCGGGTCCAACCCCGCGCGTTCGACGGCCTCCCACGCCGTCTCCAGGAGCAGCCGCTGCTGCGGGTCCATGCCGAGGGCCTCGCGCGGCGAGATGCCGAAGAACGCGGCGTCGAACTCGCCCGCGTCGTGGAGGAATCCGCCGCGGTCGACCTGGCTGCCGCCGGGGCGGTCGGGGTCGTACAGGTGCGGGTCCCAGCCCCGGTCGGTGGGGAAGGGGGAGATCGCGTCGACGCCGTCGGCGACCAGCCGCCACAGGTCCTCCGGCGAGGCGACTCCTCCGGGGTAGCGGCAGGCCATGCCGATGATCGCGACGGGCTCGTCGTCCTGGCGGGCATCCGGTGCCGTGCCGGTTCCGTGCGGGTCTTGGTCGCCGTTGCCGCCGCCGTCGCCGTCGTCGTCGCCCAGCAGCCGGTACAGCAGGTGGTCGACGACGGCCGCGGGGGTGGGCCGGTCGAAGAGCAGGCCGCTGGGCAGCCGCAGTCCGGTCGCCGTGGCCAGCGCGTCGCGCAGTTCCACGGACATCAGCGAGTCGAAGCCCAGGTCCTTGAACGTGACGTCCGGACCGATCCGCGAGCCCGTGTCGTCGTCCGCGTCATGGCCCAGCACCGCGGCGATGTGCGCGTGCACGGTGTCGGTGAGCGTGCGGCGGCGCTCGGACTCGGGCAGCGCCGTCAGGCGCGCGCCGAGTCCGTCCGCCGTGCCGTCCGGTACGACGTCGTGGCGGGGCGCGTCCGGGACGGGGTCCGGCAGCGGGGCGGGGCGCCGGGTGGCTCCGTCGATCCAGTGCCGGGTGCGCTGGAACGCGTAGGTCGGCAGGTCGACGCGGTGGGCGCCGAGGCCGTCGTAGGCGGCCGTGAGGTCCACCCGGCCGCCGCGCACGAACACCGTGGCGAGCGCGGTGGCCAGGGTCCGCGCCTCGGGGCGTCCGGCCCTGAGGGCGGGTACGGCCACGGCCGCCTCCGGGTCGCGCACCGAGGCGTCCACCATGGCCGCGCACACGCCGTCGGGGCCGAGTTCCAGGTAGGTGGTGACGCCCTCGGCCTCCAGGGTCCGGGCCGCGTCGGCGAACCGCACCGGGCGGCGCACCTGCTCCACCCAGTAGTCGGGCGTGGCCAGTTCGGCGGCCCGCGTGGTCGTACCGGTGACGGTGGAGACGACCGGGATGCGGGCCGGGCGGAAGTCCAGGGGCGCGATCTCCTGGCGGAAGCGGGCCAACATCGGTTCCATCAGGGGTGAATGGAAGGCGTGCGAGACCTGGAGCCGCTTGGTCCTGCGTCCCCGTGCGGCGAGTACGGCGACGACGTCCGCGACGGCGTCCTCGGTGCCGGAGACCACCGTCGCGGCCGGGCCGTTGACGGCGGCGAGGCCCACCTCGTGCTCCCGCCCGGCCAGCAGCGCGGCGACCTCGTCCTCGGCGGCCTCCACGGCGACCATCGCCCCACCGGCGGGCAGCTCCTGCATCAACCGCCCCCTGGCAGCGACCAGTTGGGCGGCATCCGCCAGGGAGAGCACGCCCGCCACATGGGCGGCGGCGATCTCGCCGACGGAGTGACCGGCGACGAAGTCCGGCCGTACGCCCCACGACTCGGCCAGCCGGTAAAGGGCCACCTCCACGGCGAACAGGGCGGGCTGGGTGAAGCGGGTCTCGTCCAACTCCGTTCCCGAGGCGATCACTTCGCGCAGCGGTCGCGGCAGCAGCGGGTCGAGACGGGCGCACACCTCGTCGAAGGCGGCGGCGAACACCGGTGCGCTCTCGTACAGTTCGCGCCCCATGCCGAGTCGCTGACTGCCCTGCCCGGTGAAAACGACGCCGAGGCGGCCCGGCCGTACGGTGCCGGTCACGGCGTACGGCGACGGCCGGCCGTCGGCCACGGCGCGCAGGCCGCGCAGCAGCCCGTCGCGGTCCTCGGCGAGGACGACCGCGCGGTCGGGGTGGGCCGCGCGGGTCGCGGCCAGGGACCAGCCGATGTCGGGGAGTGCGGGTGCCTGCGGGGCGGCCGCGAGGTCGTGCAGCCGCGCGGCCTGGGCGCGCAGGGCGTCCCCGCCGCGCCCGGAGACCACCCAGGGCAGCACGCGTGGGCCGGCCTCGGGGGTGGCCGCCGGGGCGGCGGGGACGGTCCGGGGGGCCTCGGCGACCACGAGGTGGCAGTTGGTGCCACCCATGCCGAAGGAGCTGACGCCCGCGACCAGCCGGCGGTCGGGATGCGGCCAGGGGGTCGTCTCGCGCGGGACCGTCAGGCCGAGACCGGCCAGCGGGATCGCCGGGTTGGGGGTCTCGAAGTTGCGGTTGCCCGGCAGCAGCCGGTGCTTCAGGCCGAGCAGCACCTTCAGCAGCCCGGTCACCCCGGCCGCGCCCTCCAGATGCCCGACGTTGGTCTTGGCGGAGCCGATGAGCAACGGGTCGCCGCTCGCGCGCCCGGCGCCGAGCACCGCGCCCAGGGCGGCCGCCTCGACGGGGTCGCCGACCGGGGTGCCGGTGCCGTGGGCCTCGACGTACTGGACCGTGCGCGGGTCGACGCCCGCGCGCTGGTAGGCCGCCCGGATCACCTGCTCCTGGGCGGCGGCGCTGGGCACGGTCAGGCCGGGGGTGGCGCCGTCGTGGTTGACCGCGCTGCCGAGGAGGACCCCGTGGACGCGGTCGCCGTCGGCCAGCGCGCGGTCGAGCGGCTTGAGGACGACCACACCGGCGCCCTCTCCGGGGACGAAGCCGTTGGCGCGGGCGTCGAAGGCGTAGCTCTCCCCGTCCGGCGACAGCGCCCCGAACCGCTCCTCGGTGAGGGTGGTCCCGGCCAGGAGGTTGAGGTTCACCCCGGCCGCGATCGCGGTGTCGGCCTCCCCGGAGCGCAGGCTCTCGCAGGCCAGGTGCACGGCGACCAGGGACGAGGACTGGGCGGTGTCCACGGTCAGGCTCGGCCCGCGCAGGTCCAGGAAGTAGGAGACGCGGTTGGCGATCAGGCCGCGGTTCAGGCCGGTCATCGTGTGCTGGGTGATCGCCTCGGTGCCGTGCTGGTGGACCAGGCCCGCGTAGTCGTCGCGGAGCGTGCCGACGAACACCGCCGTACGGCTGCCGCGCAGGGTGCCGGGGACGATCCCGGCGTCCTCCAGCGCCTCCCAGGCCAGTTCGAGGACGAGGCGCTGCTGCGGGTCCGTCACGGCGGCCTCGCGCGGGGAGATGCCGAAGAACGCCGCGTCGAAATCGGCGATTCCGTCGAGAAATCCGCCGCGCCTGCCGTGCGGCCCTTCGGTGAGGGCGCTCCCGCCGTTCTCCAGCATCGTCCAGAACGCCTCCGGACCGGACGCCATCGGAAGTCGGCACGACATCCCCACGACAGCGATTTCGTTCATTCCCGTCCCCCAAAGAGGATTCTGGAGAGCTTCTGGACAAGGCGATACGGCGGGTCGTCCGCGAATGTGATCGCCAGTCTGCCGAAGTGCGCCCCAACACCCAGTAACGCACTGGTAATCCGCTTGTGCGGCGGTAAAGGTGAGCAGGGCGTTGCCCGGCGATGAGAAGGCGGTGACGGTGGTGCGGTTACGTTCGAGCGGCGCTCACACACCGGCTTCGAGACCAAAGAAAGTGGGAGCAACCTCGACATGTCCAGCACCCTCGAAGAACTCACCCGTACCGCCGAAGAGCACGGCAGGCTCTACGTCGAGGCGTTCAACGCCGGCGACGTCGACGTCCTCAAGGCCATGTACACCGAAGACGCCGTCTCGGTCTGGGAGCCGGGCAACCCGCTGACCGGAAAGGAGCGTGAGGCCTCGCTCGCCGAGTTCGTCGCGCAGAAGCCGAAGATGACGGCGACGCTGCGGGAGGCGCACGTCACGTCGAACACCGCGCTCCTGGTGGTGGACTGGGCGATCGACCTTTCCACGCCGGAGGGCGACGAGCACCTGGAGGGAACGGGTCTCGACGTGCTGCGGCTCGGCCCGGACGGGAAATGGCGGTTCGCCATCGACAATCCCTTCGGCGCGGAGAGCTGACCCTCACGGCGATCCGGTGGCCATGACACGGAGGGGAATTTCCGCGTCATGGCCACATTGCCGTGCCATGGCCACATTGCCGTGCCCGGACCACGGGCAATTCACCGTTCCGTTTCCAGTACGTCCGACCCGTGAAGGGAAGCCGTGAATTCATCCGTTCCCCCTCTGTCGGCCGGGGGCGCCGCATTCGTGCGGCGCGCGCACGGCCTGTACATCGGCGGGGCGTTCGTGCCCGCCGCCGACGGAAGGACTTTCGCGACGTACGACCCGTCCACGGCGGCACACATCGCGGACGTCCCGTACGCGGGCCCCGCCGACGTCGACGCGGCGGTGGCCGCGGCCCGCTCGGCGCTGGACGGCGCCTGGGGCGCGCTGCCCGCGCTGGTGCGCAGCCGGCTGCTGGTCCGGCTCGCCGAGCTCGTCGAGGAGAACGCGGCGGAGCTCGCCGAGATCGAGGCGCTCGACGGCGGCAAGCCCGTCTCGGTGAACGAGGCCATGGACCTGCCCGCGGCGATCGAGCACTTCCGCTACTACAGCGGCTGGCCCACGAAGATCGAGGGCGCGACGATCCCCGTGTATCTGCCCGACACCCTGTGCTACACGCGCAAGGAGCCGGTGGGGGTGTGCGCGCAGATCATCCCGTGGAACTACCCGCTGATGATGGCCGCGTGGAAGCTGGCACCGGCGCTGGCCGCGGGCTGCGCGGTGGTGCTCAAGCCCGCCGAGCAGACCCCGCTGTCGGCCCTGCGCCTGGCGGAGCTGGTCGAGGAGGCGGGCTTCCCGCCGGGCACCGTCAACGTCCTCACCGGGGACGGCACGACGGGCGCCGCCCTCGCCGACCACGACGGCGTCGACAAGATCGCGTTCACCGGGTCCACGGAGGTGGGCCGCGAGATCGCCGCGCGGGCCGGGGCGCGGCTGAAGCGGGTGACGCTGGAACTGGGCGGCAAGAACCCGAACATCGTGCTCGCGGACGCCGACCTCGACGCGGCGGTGGCGGGCGCGTTCGACGGGATCTACTTCAACAGCGGGCAGACCTGTATCGCCGCGTCCCGGCTGTACGTGCACCGCAGCCGGTACGAGGAGATGGTGGGCCGGCTGGCCGAGGCGGCCGCCAAGGCCGAGGTGGGACCGGCGCTGGACCGGGCGACCCGGTTCGGTCCGCTGGTCTCGGCCGAGCAGTACGACCGGGTCCGCGGCTACCTCCGGGACGGCGTGGCCGCCGGGGCCACCCTGCGCGCGGGCGAGGTGCCCGTCGAGTCCCCCGAGGGCGGCTACTACGTCCGTCCGGCCCTGTTCACCGACATCACGCCCGGGATGCGGATCACGCGGGAGGAGATCTTCGGTCCCGTTCTGGTCGCCGCTCCGTTCGACGAGACCGACGAGGCGGTGGCGCTGGCGAACGACACCCCGTACGGGCTCGCCGCCGGTGTATGGACGCGGAGTCTGGCGCAGGCCCACACCCTCGCCGCGCGTCTGCGCAGCGGCATGGTCTACCTCAACTCCTGGGCGTCCGGCGACCCGGCGGCCCCCTTCGGTGGTGTCAAGGCCTCGGGGATCGGCCGGGAGATGGGCCAGGCCAACCTGGACGCGTACCTGGAGACCAAGACGGTGTGGACGAACCTGGCTCCGTGACACGCCCGCGATGCCGTACGCCCCCGGTCTCCGCCGAGACCGGGAGCGTACGGCGTCGAGGGGTCAGACCGTGTGCTTCGCGCGGGTGAACACCGGCAGGGTGGCGTGCCCGTTGGAGACGAAGGACTCCAACGAGCCGAGCGTGTCGACGGGTTCGGCCAGGGTCAGGTCCGGGAACCGCTCGAAGAGGGCCGGGAGCGCGATCAGTGCCTCCAGGCGCGCCAGCGGGGCTCCCACGCAGTAGTGCACGCCGTGCCCGAAGGACAGATGGTCCCCCCGGGTCGGCCGGGTGATGTCGAAGGTGTCCGCGCTGTCGCCGTGGACCTTCGGATCGCGGCCCACGCCCGCGAAGTTGACGAGGATGGCGTCGCCCTTGGCGATCACCACGTCGTCCAGTTCGATGTCCTCGACGGCGTACCTGAGCGGGAGGCTGCCGAGTGGCGAGTGCGCCCGCAGGGTCTCCTCGACCACGTCCTCCCAGGAGGCACGGCCCGAGCGCACCAGCTCCAGCTGCCGGGGGTCGCCGAGCAGGGCGCAGATGGCCTGGTCGAGCAGGTTGACCGTGGTCTCGTGGCCGGCGGTGTACATCAGGAACAGGGTGTCGATCAGTTCCCGCTCCGACAGCCCCGTGCCGCCGTCCTGCTGGTCGTCGCGGGCCGCGATGAGGTCGCTGGCGAGGTCGTCGCCGGGGTGGGCGCGCTTGTCCGCGATGAAGTCCGCGGCGAGGGTGTAGAGCGCGATCTCGTTGGCCCGCGCCTCCTCCTCGGACGTCGTGGTCTGGAAGATGGTGGCCATCATGGTCATCAGCCGCGTGCGCACGTCGTCGGGTATGCCTAGCAGGTCGGAGATCACCCGCGTGGGCAGCGGATAGGCGAACTGCTCGCGCAGATCGACGGGTTCGTCGCCCGGCGCGGCGGCCACGGCGTCCAGCAGCTCCGCGGTGACGGCCTCGATGCGCGGGCGCAGGGCGGCGGTGCGCCGGGCGGTGAAGGCCTTGGCGACCAGCTTGCGCAGCCGGGTGTGCTCGGCGCCGTACGCGGTGATCATGTTGCGGTCCTGGACCCAGATGGACAGGGGCCAGGACGTGGCCAGTTCGCCCTCGCCGTTCTCCCAGGCGGGCCAGTGGCGGTAGGCGTCGCGCGAGACCCGGGGGTCGGTCAGCAGCCGCTTGACGAGGGCCTGGTCGGTGACCGACCAGGCGGGCACGCCGCCGGGCAGTTCCACCCGGGCCGCCGGTCCCCGCTCACGCAGCGCGGCCGCCTCCCCGTGAATGTCACGGCCCGTGGGATCGATGGCGAACGGGCAGGATTCTTCGGTCACGGTCGTCTCCCCTGGTGCGGTCGGTCGGAACTCTGCGAAGGTCGCGGGAAACCGCAGCCTAGAGAAGTCCTGTAATCCGCCGCTCATGCCTCGGTCTTCACCCCCTTTCACTTACCTCCAGGTAACCACTGACTTGCATGTTCGTACTTGTGACCTCCGTTTCCATGCGTGAGTCTGAGACGACGACTGGAAGGCATGTCTTGGCTCATCGCTTTCCGCGCGGATCCGTTGAGAGGAATTCATGAGCACGTACGCGGGCAAGAAAGCCGTTGTCACCGGCGGAACCATCGGAATGGGCCTTGCCACGGCAAAGGCTCTGGTCAAGGCCGGCGGCGAAGTCATTGTCACGGGCCGGAACGAGAAGAACCTGGAGGCCGCCCAGACCGAACTCGGTCCCCGGGGCCACGCCGTCCGTTCCGACACCGCGCAGCTGAGCGACATCGACGCGCTGGGCGGGATCGTCGAGGAGAAGCTCGGCGAGATCGACCTGCTGTTCGTCAACGCCGGTTTCGCACAGCCCGGTCCGTTCGGCCATGTGACCGAGGAGCTGTTCGACACCACCTTCGCGATCAACACGAAGGGCGCGTTCTTCACCGCCCAGCGCCTCGCGCCGCTGATCAAGGACGGTGGCTCGATCATCTTCACCACGTCCGTCGCCAACGACTCCGGCAACCCCGGCATGGGCCCGTACGCGGGCTCGAAGGCCGCGGTGCGGGCGTTCACCAAGGTCATCGCGGCCGAGCTGCTGCCCCGGAACATCCGGGTCAACGCCGTGAGCCCCGGCTTCATCCACACCCCGACCGCGGGCATCACCGGCGCCTCGCCCGAGATGCTGCAGGCGTTCGAGAAGATCGGTGACGAGATCACGCCGATGCGCCGCCACGGCTCGTCCGAGGAGATCGCCCGCGCCGTGCTGTTCCTGGCCTTCGACGCCACGTTCACGACCGGCGAGGAACTGAACGTGGACGGCGGCCTCGGCCAGCGCATCAACCGGCCGCAGGGCCAGTGACGCTCCGTCGGCTCCGCGGGGGGAATGCCTGACCCCGGCCGGAGAGCCGACGACCGCGAAGCGGAATTACCGGGTGCCCGGACGAATCCCGAATTCGTCCGGGCACCCGGCTTTTCAATGACGGCCGCACCCGCGGTTTTCCGCCCCGGGCCCGGACTTCGGCCGAGAACAGCCGGTTACCGCGCCATGACTGCGTTCCGTGTCCGCTCTGCCAGGCTGCCGGTGTTGCCCCTGACGGACAAGGAGACGGCAATGCCGACGCATGCAGTCGACGTGGCATCCCTGGTGGATGCGGTGCGAGAAATCGCCCCCAGGCTCAAGGAGAACGGGCTGGAGGCGGAGGACCGCCGCTGGCTGCCCGAGGAGAACCTCCGGCTCCTCGAAGAGGCCGGTGTGTTCCGCATGGCCACCCCGAAGGTCTTCGGCGGCCTGGAGCTCTCGGTCGCCGACCAGGCCGCGGTCCTTGCCGAGATCGCCCGCGCGGACGTGTCCACCAGCTGGATCGCCAGTGTGTGGGTGTCCAGCGCCTGGATGATCACGCTGTTCCCGGAGGAGATCCAGAAGGAGATCTTCGCGACGCCCGACGTGCGCATCTCCGGCGGGTTCACGCCGTCCGGCGTGCTGACGCCCACCGAGGGCGGCTTCGTCCTGAACGGCTCCTGGAAGTTCAACTCCGGCTGCCGCGGCGCCCAGTGGAACGTGGCCACCTCTCTTGTGCAGCACCCCGACGGCACGGTCGAAGAGGCGATCGCGATGGTGCCGATGGGGGAGTTCACCCTCGAGGACGACTGGCACACCTCGTCCGTCGCCGCGACCGGCAGCTGCACCTCGACGGCCACCGACGTGTTCGTCCCGGCACACCGCGTCGTGCCGACCGACCCGGCCGCGTTCGAGGCCGCGCTCGCGGACCTCCCGGCGGACTGGCAGCCCACGGGCCGCGAGTACGGCCTGTACAGCTACATCATCTCCCAGGGCGTGGCCACGCTGATCGGCGCGGCCCGCGGCGCCCTGGACGCGTTCGTCGAGCGGCTGCCCGGCCGGGGCATCACGTACACGTCCTGGACCGACCAGACGCGGCACCCGCTCACCCAGATCCAGGTCGCCACGGCGGACGCGAAGATCGCCGCCGCCGAGGCCCTGATGCACCGCACGTACGAGACCCTCCAGCGGCGCGCCGACGCCGGCGAGCAGCTCACGCTCGAGGAGCGGGCGGCGGTGCGCGGCCACAGCGCCTACGCGGTGCAACTGGCCAAGGAGGCGGTGGACGTGCTCTACAACGCCAGCGGCGCCACCGCGATCCAGCGCAGGGTCCCCATCCAGCGGTTCCACCGCGACATCCAGGGCCTCGCCCTGCACGGAATGATCCTGCTCTCCTCCAGCCTCGAGGTCCACGGCCGGGTCCTGCTCGGCCTCGACCCCGACACTCCGCTGCTCTAGACCGATCCCTCCTTCCGGCGTTCGCGTTCGGGGGGTGCAACACCGAAGGATGCAATGTGAACAAGGACAGACGCCTGCCCAACGCTTCGGCGCCCCGCAGGCTGCCGCGCCGTACCGTGCTCAAGGCAGGCGGCCTTACGGCCCTCGCGGTACCGGCGGCGACCGCACCGGCGTTCGCCTCGTCCCTGGTCTCCCCCAGGGACGAGGCACCCGACACGGTCTACGACGTCATCGTGATCGGCGCCGGTTACGCCGGTGTCACCGCCGCCCGCGAGCTGCGGGCGAAGGGGCTGCGGCCGCTGATCCTGGAGGCGCGCGACCGCATCGGCGGCCGCACCTTCACCTCCACCTTCCTCGACCAGCAGATCGAGGTCGGCGCGCAGTGGATCGGCCCGACGCAGCCCCTGATCAACGCGGAGCTGAAGCGGTACGGCATCGGCACGCTCTCCGGCACACCGCCGACCCGCCTGATCATGCCGTCCGGCGGGGGCTTCAAGGAGTTCCCGCCGGACGAGGTCGACGCGCGTTACGGCGACCTGATGAACCGGCTCTTCGAGGGCGCCCAGGATCTCTTCCCGCGCCCGACCGATCCGCTGTACCGCAAGGACCTGGTCGCCGCGGCGGACGGGCTCTCCCTGCGCGACCGGCTCGACCGGCTGCGGCTGTCCGCCGACGACGAGAGCTGGCTCAGCGGTACGACCGCAGGCTACTCGGGCGGTTCCAGTGCCACGGGCGCCTACACGGCCCTCGCCCAGTGGTGGTCGCTGGCCGGGTACAACGTGGCGGGGTACGAGGCCGTCATGTCCCAGCGCCTCGCGGGCGGCATGACCGGGCTGCTGCAGGCCATGCTCAACGACGCGGGGGCCACGCTGCGCCTGAATTCGCCCGTGGTCTCGGTGGCCGACGACGGCGGCAAGGTCAAGGTGACCGTGCGGTCCGGGCAGGTCCACCAGGCGCGGGCCGTCGTGGTCGCCGTACCGGTGAACGTGTGGAAGAGCATCTCCTTCCGTCCCGGGCTGCCGAAGGTGCACCAGGCGGCCACCACCCAGGGCGTCGGGGTGCCGTACAGCGGAAAGCTGTGGATGCAGGTCAGCGGGCTCTCCGACCGGGTGGCGGCACGCGGCGCGGAGGGCAGTCCGTTCACCACCCTGCTCTCCCAGGCGAATGTGACCGGCGGCCAGCTCATGGTCGGCTTCAACAGCCTGCCGGTCCTGGACGGCGCCGACACCGGCGCGGTGCAGGACGCCGTGCGGAAGTTCCTGCCCGATGTGCGGGTGCTGCAGGTGCTGGCGCACGACTGGGGCAAGGACCCGTATTCCCAGGGTGGTTGGGCGCTACGGCGGCCGGGGCAGCTCATCGCCCAGCTGCCCGCGATCCAGCAGCCGCAGGGCCGGGTGTCGTTCGCGAGCGGTGACATAGCCACCGGCTGGGTCGGCTTCGTGGAGGGTGCCATCGAGTCGGGGCTGCGGGCCGCGCAGCAGGTGCTCAAGATGACACAGGGGGCGCGGAGCCTCACCGCCTCCTGACGGACGCGGCGGCGGAAGGGAACGGGCCGGTCCCCCAACCTGGTTGGGGGACCGGCCCTTCTCGTCTGCAGCGGGTCAGCCGCCGTCAGGGCCCAGCCGTCACCCCCGCGTGGAAGCCGCCGTCGAAGAAGAGCAGGCCCTGCCGGCCGGGCCCGCTCAGGGAGTGCAGCACCGAGCCGATGAATATGGAGTGGTCGCCGGAGTCGTGGGAGTCGGCCAGTTCGCACTCCAGCCAGGCCAGCGCCCCCGCGAGCAGGGGTGCGCCGGTGTGCGGGCCCGGCCGCCAGTCGACGGAGGCGAACTGCGGCGGGCCGAGCGGGCGCGACTTGTCGGCGAAGTGGCGTGCCAGGCCCTCCTGGTCCGCTCCCATGATGGACACGGCGAACCGCCGCTCGGACGTGATCGCCTTGTGCATGACGGCGCTGTGGGCCACGCAGCACAGTACCTGCGGGGGTTCCAGCGAGACCGAGCTGAAGGCGTTGGCCGTCATGCCGTGCATGTGCTCGCCGCCCACGGTGAGTGCGACGACGCCGGTGGTGAACCGTGCCATGGCCTCGCGCAGTGCAGCGGGCGCCACCATGGATGTCGAGGGCCCCTGATCGGACATTGCGTTCTCCCGTCGTTCGCGCGTTCGCGGCCGGTGTCCTCGCCCGAAATCCTGAACAGAGTCCACGACAACTTATCCGCGAGCTCCGGGTGCCCCTCCATTCGCAGGTCATCCCGCACTAACCTCCGTCGCCGCAAGGGCGTTTACCGTCTCATGACCGCACGCTGGCAACGCTTCCGGACTTCTCCCGTAAGGTCGCCTCGATATGCCGGATTTCTCGGCGCGACCGACCGCCATGTCCCTGAGGACACTCACGACGGAAAAGGGGCCGACATGAACTCTCCTGCACCCGAAGTCGAACTCGCGGAACCGCAGATGCTCGGATTCCTGGAGTTCCTGGGAATCGACGTGGAGTATGTGCGCGCGGAGGGCAATACGCTCTTCTTCCGTGACGGGAGCGGTCAGGAGATTCCGGTCCTCGACTACGCCGGCGGATACGGCGCGCTGATACTGGGCCACAACCACCCCGAGATCGTTGCTGCCGCAAGGGAGTTCCTCGACTCGGGCAGGCCCGTGCTGGCGCAGGCCTCGCGGCAGACCGCGGCGAGCGAGGTCGCCGCCGCCCTGAACCGGATTCTCCGGCGGGAGTTCGCCGACCCCGAGCCGTACTACGCGGTGTTCTCCAACAGCGGTGCCGAGTCGGTCGAAGTGGCGCTGAAGCACGCGGAGTTCGACCGGGTGCTGAAGGTGCGGGCGCTGGAGGCGGAGATCGCCGTGCATGTCGCCGAGGCACGGGAGGCGGTGGCCGCCGGACGGGCGGCCGTGGCGGCCGGGGCCCTGCGCTCGGTCACCCCCGAAGCGGAGGCGCGGGGTACGGACACGCCCGGTACGGACGCACGGAGCCTGGACGTCTTCGAGGACCTGGTGGCCGTGGTCCTGCGGCGCAACGCCGAACAGGCCGCCAGGCCACCGGTGTTCCTCACGCTGGAGGGCGGGTTCCACGGAAAGCTCGCGGGCAGTGTCCAGTTGACGCACAACGCCGCGTTCCGGCTGCCGTTCGCGGGCATGGCAGCGCAGGCCCGCTTCCTGCCCTTCGACCAGCCGCAGGCCGTGGCCGAGCTGGCCGAGGAGGAGCGGGCCACCGTGCTGGACGTGGTCGTCGAGGACGGTGAAGTGCGCCTGGTGGAGCGGCCGTTCCCGGTCTTCGCGGCGTTCGTGCTGGAGGTGGTCCAGGGTGAGGGCGGCATTCACCTGGTCTCCCCCGAGATGGCCCGGGCGGTGCGGCGGGCCAGTGACGCCGTCGGCTGCCCGGTCGTCGTGGACGAGATCCAGAGCGGCATGGGCCGCACCGGGGCGTTCTTCGCCAGCTCGCTCATCGGTCTGCGGGCCGACTACTACACGCTGGCCAAGGGGCTGGGCGGCGGGATCGCCAAGGCCGCGGTGACGCTGGTGCGGGAGAGCGGGTACCGCAAGGACTTCGAGCTCGTGCACAGTTCGACCTTCGCCAAGGACGCGTTCTCCAACACACTCGCCCTCAAGACCCTGGAGCTGCTCGAGGCCGGTGACGGCGAGGCGTACCGGCTGGCCGGAAAGTGGGGGGAGCGGCTGCTGTCGCTGTTCGAGTCGCTGCGCGCGGAGTTCCCCGACGTCGTCAAGGACGTGCGCGGCAGGGGCCTGATGCTGGGGCTGGAGTTCCACGACCAGTCGGGTTCGGCGGCCACCGGGATCCGGGACGCGGCCGCCGCGGGCATCTTCGGCTACGCCGTCTCCGGCTATCTGTTCCGCGTGCACCGCGTTCGCACGTTCCCGACGGCAAGCGCGGTCGACACCCTTCGCTTCGAACCGTCGGTCCTGCTGACCGACGCCGAGGTGGACCGTCTGGAGGCGGCGCTGCGCGAGCTGTGCACCGTACTGCGGGAACAGAACGAACAGGCGTTGTTCGGCGTGTGACGGTCCGGCATTCTCCCTCGCGCGGCATCCCGGAGGACACGGTCGACCACCGTTGTTTTTCGGCCAGTTAAGGGCTTGTTACAACGGGCCCGCACTCGTCCGGGCGAGGCTCTGCGTTACTCTGGCGGTTCTGGCTTCACCTGCACATGAACGGCCGCCTGAGACGGAGGCAGGGGTGGGAAAATGAGCGTGAGGGCACGGCCGGCCTTCTGCGGCCTGGACGCCGCGATGGAAGTCATCAGCGGCAAGTGGAAAGTTCTCATCCTCTGGGCTCTGCGCCATCAGCCCCACCGATTCGGGGCGTTGAAACGGCTCGTTCCGGGAGTGAGCGAGAAAGTGCTGATCCAGCAATTGCGCGAGCTGGAGGCCGACGGGATCGTGCTGCGGACGACGTTCGACCAGGCGCCGCTGCGGGTGGAGTACTCGCTGACCCCCACGGGGGTGGCCCTCAACGAGGCCCTCGAACCCCTCGGTGCCTGGGGCCGGGAGCATCTCGCGCCCCGGGAGGAGCGCGAGCCCGTGACGGCCAAGGCCGCCAAGGTCTGACCGCGCACACCGCCCGGCCCGCAGGCGGAGGCGCCCGGGCCGGGCGGCGCACGCACCGCACCCCGGCCCGCACCCCCGGCCCGCCCGCACGACCGTCCCGCATGGTCGTCCCGCACGGCCAATCCGGCCGAGCGCCCCGCGGCGAGCAGCTCGCGCGGGGCGGTCGGCCGGAAGGCGGTGACCGGCGGGAGAGGTCAGCCCGCCAGCGGGCAGGGCATCCCGGGGCGGAATCCCCGGGGTGGCTGGATGCGCAGCAGTGAGCGGATGTAGCGCCGCCGGTCGTCCTGACGCCCGCCCAGGCGCACCCGCAGCGCCCTGCGGAGCCACTTGGCCGGGTCCTTCGCCTCCGTCCGCACGTCGTCGGGGAGCAGACTGTCGAGCAGCTGGTCCACGGCGGCGTCCGACAGCGGGTCCAGGGTGAGCGTGGTGACATGCCGCTTGCCGCCGCCCCATTCCGGGCGCAGCTGGAGCAGCTCGGGCCGGGCCGTGGCCACCACGAGGAGCGGTACGCCGGAGAAGTCCGCCAGGCCCGCGACGAAGTTCAGCGCGGCGTCGTCGGCACCGTGCAGGTCGTCGACGAGCAGGACGAGCGGCCGTTCCAGCGTGGCGTGCTCCAGGAACCGGCGCCAGGCGGCCAGTTCGTCGCCCGTGTGGGTCAGGCGGACGAGGGGCTCGGCGCCGGGGTCGACGAACTGGTGCAGGCACTCGAGCAGTCTCGGCATGCGCTCCTCCTCGACCAGCCGGCCGAGGGCGAGCACGAGTTTCTCCCGGGCGACCGGGAGGGCGTCACCGGCCTCGATGCCGCACAGAGCGCGCACCAGCTGCTGCTGGATTCCGAAGACGCCGTCGGTGCCGGAGCGCCGTGCACGGCACACGCTCACGCTGGCCACATGGGCGCGGTCCTTGACCGTACGCCCGAACTCGGTGAGGAAACGTGTCTTGCCGATGCCGGGATCGCCGAGGACGGTCACGACGTGCGGGGTTCCGCGGTACCGGGTCCGCTCCAGCAGTTCGGTCAGCAGCGACAGCTCGAACTCCCGCTCCACCGTGGGCGTCCTGAGCGTTCCGACGTATTCCCGCTGGATGCCCTGCACGGCCCACTGCCCGCTGCCGTCCCCTTCTCGCAGGGGCTGGTAGCCGATCATGGTCTCGGTGGCCGTGCGGGTGCCGTCGCAGGCGCGGATCTCCCCGGCCTGCGCGCGGGAGAGCAGCGAGTCGCAGGTGTTCAGCAGCTTTCCGGTGATGGACGAGGGCTGTTCGAGGTCGCCGGGCCGGTAGCGCAGGACGGCCTCGCCGGTGGCGACCGCGGCCCGGAAGGACAGCCCGCCGCCGTCGGGGGCGCCCGGGAGGACGGCGGAGTGGAGGCCGTCCCGGGTCGCCAGCGCGGCGAGCACCGCCCGCTCGGCGTCGTCGCCGCCGTCCTCACCGGCGTCGAACAGCGCCATCAGGATCGAGCCGATCGCCGCGGTGACCCTGCCGCCGAAGTACTCGATGTTCTGGTGCACCCAGCGTGACACCGACTCCAGCAGTTCGTCGGCGGCCTCGGCGTCGCCGTCCACGGCGCTGGTGTCGACCTGGGCGCGCATCAGCAGGACGCTGACCTGCCGTCGTTCGGCCGCGTCACCGCCCGGTCCGCCCGGTCCGGCCGGCACGCCGCGCTGCCGGTTCCCGGCCATCGCCACCTCGCCCACCGTCGTGGGCCCGGGGGCGGGCACGAGCGCCGCGACCCCGGGAGCCGGGGTCACCGGCTCCGAGCGACGGTCGTCGCCGCGTACGTCGGGACGGCCGTCCGTCCGTACGCCGGGACGGTGGTCCGTCCGTACATCGGGACGGTCGTCCGTCCGTACGTCGCGCGGGACGGACAACGCTGTCGGGGTCCGGCCGGACGGTGTCGCGGTCAGGGACGCGGCCAGGAGGGCCGAGGGCCCGGCGGGGGCGGGCCGGGAAGGGCCCGTGCGTATGCCCTCCCGCGGGGGTTCCGCGTACGGCTCCCGCGCTCCCGGCGTCGCCGGTACGTTCAGGCGGGGGTCGTGGTTCAGGATCGCCTGTTGCAGGGTCTGGAGTTCGCGGCCGGGTTCGAGTCCGAGTTCCTCCACGAGCACCGCGCGCACGCGGCTGTAGACGTTGAGGGCGTCGGCCTGGCGGCCGCTGCGGTACAGGGCGATCATGAGCTGCCCGCTGGAGCGCTCCCGCAGGGCGGTGTCCTCGACCATGGCCTCCAGCTCGCCCAGCACCGCGTGGTGGCGGCCCAGCGCGAGCTCCGCGTCGAAGTAGTCCTCCATGGCGTTCAGCCGGGCGTTCTGCACGGCTGACAGCTCGGGCCAGGCGATCCCGGACTCGACCAGGTCGGACAGGACGGGGCCGCGCCACAGTTCGAGCGCCTCGCGCAGCAGCGCCGCGGCGGCCTCGGACCGGCCCGAGGTGAGGGCCTCACGGCCGCGCTCGGCCATGGCCTGGAATCGGTAGAGGTCGACGTCGTCGGAGTCGACGGTCAGTTTGTAGCCGGGCGGCTGGGTCACCAGGGGTGCCCGCGCTCCCCCGCCCGGCGGAGTGAGGGCCCTGCGCAGGCCCCAGACGGCGTTCTGCAGGATCTTGCGCGCCGAGGTCGGCGCGTCGTCGACAGCCCACAGGGCGTCGAGCAGCTGGCTGGTCGGCACGACCCGGTTGGCCTGCAGGAGCAGGTATCCGAGTGTGGCCCGCTGCTTCGTGCCTCCCAGGCTGAGAGAACAACCATCGTCCAAAGCCTCCAGAGGCCCCAGGACGCGAAACTGCACAGCTCCCCCTAGTCGCTCGCATAGGACACATCGGCCGGTAGAAAACTGGTTCTCGTGCTCCCTGAAGGTAGGCCCAGCCGTGCTCAGCCCGCACATTCATGGATGTGAAGGAGAACACACCGAATCGGATCGACCATGCGATTCCCCGTTGAATTCGCAGTGAACGACTCGGGTACGGCGTCCAGGTTGCCTTTCCGGCCACCGGAGGCGTTTTTCAGCCGGGTCCCGCTGTCCTAGAAGATGACTTCCCATTCGAAGCCGGAGGGGCACGTCACCCGGAATCTCACATTCCGGTGGGCCGGCGCGGGGAGACCCCGCTCATCAGGATTCGCCGCTCGGATGGTGCACTTTGTCCGCATTGGCCGACACGTCCTCCCCGTAAGCTACACGAGCCGACCTTAGACCAGTCGCCGACCCAGAGGTAAGTACTGACTTCCAGGTAACTGCCCACCGCCAGGTAAGCGTCGGGGTGCCGTTCACAGGCCGGGGCGCCGCACCCACCGCCGGGTAACCGCGAGGTCACCCGGCCCCCGGGGAATGCGAAGTTACCCCACCGTGACCAGTCCGGGATGGAATTCTGCGAGGCTTCCCGACGTCGCAATTCAACCAACCGGAACGTATACACGGAGAGATGGGGAGAAGTATTTCCATGAGCAATCTCATCGACTTCGAAATTCCCGAGGCCCCGGACAAGCTGAACGAACTGTTCGTCCGCGTCTTCAACTCGGGCGACGGGGCGCTTTACGACGCCATGTACACCGACGACGCCGTCTCCAACATCTCCGGCGCTCCCCTGTCGGGCGCGGCCCGCACCGCGTTCTTCAAGGAATTCCTGGCCTCCGGCCCGAAGATCGACTCCCGCGTGCTCCAGACGTACACCACCGGCGACACCTCCCTCCTCATCGTGGACTACTCCCTCGACGTCCCCACCCCCGACGGGCAGACGCTCCACATGCACGGCACCTGCACCGACGTGCTGATCCGCAATGAGGACGGCGAATGGCGCCTGGCCGTCGACCGCCCGGTCCCGGACGAGGCTCCCGCCGCGTAGCCCACGCCTCGGGTCACGCCCCGGCGGCGGCCCGTCCGGGCGGGGCGTCCGCCTCTGTGCCCGGGGGCCGGCTCTCCCGCGCACAGGGGCGCCTTTGCCTTCCCGTCCCTTCCGTCCTTACCCGGTCCTCTCCCGGACTTTCCGGAGCACGCGGTTACCGCGTCATGACCGCCCCGCGAAGGGGTGATCGACAGCGAAGGAGTACGCCATGGACCACCGAGCCGGGACCGAACCGGTGCGCGGGAGCGGACCGGAGTCCGCGGCGGACGCGCGTCTGATCCCCAGCGTCCAGGAACTGCTGCTGGCCGCGCTGATGCCGTTCGCCGTGCTCCCCGCCTCCCCCACCGGCACGTCGTACCAGCCCGAGGCAGGAGCCAGGGCCGACAAGGAGCTCTGAAACGTGACGACCACCGGACCGAATCCGCACGTCGACGTACGCACCCTTCCCGACGCCCTGCGGCTGCGCAGCGAGAAGCAGCCCGACGAAACGGCCTACGTCTTCCTGCGCAACGGCGAAGACCCGGCCGAGTCGCTCACCTACCGCGAACTGCACGACGCCGCCCGGCTGCGCGCCGCCCGCTTCGCCGCCGCCGGGCTGTCCGGCCACAGCGCCGTACTGCTCTTTCCCTCGGGCCTGGAGTTCGTCCGCACCCTCCTGGGGTGCATGTACGGCCGCGTGGCCGGCGCTCCGGTGCAGGCGCCCCGGCGCCGCGACGAGGTGCTGCGGCTGCGCCGGATCGCCGACGACGCGGGCACGTCGACCGTCCTGACCACGACCGAGGTCGTCCGCGATCTGCGCGAACGTTTCGGCGACCTGCCCGAGCTGGCCGGACTCACCCTGCTCGCCACCGACGGCCCGGCCCCGGCCGCCGGACAGCCCGTGCCCGGAGAGGACTTCGGCAGGCCGGCGCCCGAGGACATCGCCCTGCTGCAGTACACGTCCGGCTCCACCGGCGATCCCAAGGGGGTGATGGTCACTCACGCCAACTTCCTCGCCAACGTCGTCGAGACCGACGAGCTGTGGCCCTGCGAGCCGCACGGCACGGTGGTGAACTGGCTGCCGCTCTTCCACGACATGGGGATGCTCTTCGGTGTCGTGCTGCCGCTGTGGGCGGGCATCCCGTCGTATCTGATGGCCCCCGACGCCTTCATCCGCCGTCCGGCCCGCTGGCTGGAGGCCATCGCCCGCTTCGGCGGCACGCACGCCGCCGCGCCCAGCTTCGCCTACGAGCTGTGCGCGCGGGCCGCAGCGGAGGGCAGGACGGCCGAGGTGGGCGATCTGTCGCGCTGGCGCGTGGCCGCCAACGGCGCCGAGCCGGTGCGCTGGGGCACGATCCGCTCCTTCACCAAGGCGTTCGCGCCGTACGGCTTCGACCCCCGTGCCATGTGCCCGGGCTACGGCCTGGCGGAGAACACCCTCAAGGTCACCGGCACCCGGCAGGACCGCGAGCCCGGCGTGCTGTGGCTGTCCGCCGAGTCCCTGCGCGACGGCGTCGCCGAACCCGTCGGAGAATCGGCCAAGCACGCCGTTCCCGTGGTGAGCAGCGGGAGCACGGTCGGACGGACCCGGGTGCGGATCGTGGACCCCGTCACCCGGGAGGAACTCCCGGAGGGGCGGATCGGCGAGATCTGGGTCTCCGGTCCCTGTGTGGCGGGCGGCTATCTGGGCCGCCCCGAGGCGAGCGAGGACACCTTCCGCGCCCGCGTCGCGCAGGACGACGGCGCCGACCGACTGCGCACCGGTGACCTCGGCTTCCTGCACGGCGACCAACTGCACGTCACCGGGCGGCTGAAGGACGTCATCATCCGCAAGGGCCGCAACCACTACCCGCAGGACATCGAGCTGTCGGCGGAACACTCCGTGGCGGGCCTGCGCCCGAACTGCGCGGCCGCCTTCTCCTACGACGACGGCACCCGCGAACGGCTGGTGGTGGTCGTCGAGGCCGACGGCCGGGTCCTCAACTCCCTGGGCGCCGAGGCCCTGCACCAGCACGTCCGGGACGCCGTGCGCGAGGCGCACCGGATCACCCCGGACGAGGTCCTCGTCGTACGGCGCGGCGCGCTGTCGAAGACGTCCAGCGGCAAGGTGCAGCGACGCGCGTGCAAGAGGCGTTACGAGAACGGCGAGTTGAGGGCCGTGACCGCGCCGGCGGCCACGGTCGCGGGAAGGCAGGCGTGATGGCCAGGCTCCGTGTGCCCGAGCGCAGCCCGGGATCGCGCATTCTCGGCGTGGGCGTGTACCGGCCGACGCGGGTGGTGGGCAACGACGAGATCTGCTCCCTCATCGACTCCAGCGACGAGTGGATCCGCCGCCGCTCCGGCATCGAGACACGGTGCGTCGCGGGCCCCGACGAGACCGTCATCAGCATGGCGGTGGAGGCGGCCCGCAAGGCGATGGCCCAGTCCGGCACCCAGCCGGACGACGTCGGCATGGTGCTGCTAGCCACCATGTCCTTCCTGGAGCAGGCCCCGGCCGCCGCGCCCCGGGTCGCCCACCAGCTGGGCGCCCGCTCCGCGGGCAGCCTGGACGTCGCCGCCGCGTGCTCGGGGTTCTGCTACGCCCTGGGGCTGGCCGACTCGCTGGTGCGCTCCGGCGACGCCCGCAACGTCGTGGTGATCGGCTCGGAGAAAATGAGCGACATCGTCGATCCGACGGACCGCGGCACGGCGTTCCTGTTCGGTGACGGCGCCGGAGCGGTCGTGGTCGGCCCCTCCGACACTCCGGGCATCGGTCCTGTGGTGTGGGGCTCCGACGGGGAACGGCACCACATGATCGCCCATGACCGCAGCTGGCTGCACACCCGGGAGACCCCGGGCCCGTGGCCGACGCTGCGGATGGCGGGCCCGGAGGTGTTCCGCTGGGCGAGCCGTGTCGTGCCGGAGATCTCCCGGCAGGCGGTGCGGGAGGCGGGGCTGGAGCTCTCCGACCTCGCGGCCTTCGTGCCCCACCAGGCCAACGCCCGGATCATCGACGCCGCCGCCCGGTCCCTGGACCTCGCCCCGCACACCGTCGTCGCCCGGGACGTCGTCACCGCGGGCAACACCTCGGCCGCGTCCATCCCCCTGGCCCTGGGCGCCCTGCTGTCCCGGGGCTCCCTGTCCAGCGGCGCCCCGGCCCTGCTGGTCGGCTTCGGCGCGGGTCTGGCGCACGCGGCCCAGGTGGTGTCGCTGCCCTGACCGGGCGGCCGCTCGTCGTGCCGTACCGCCGGGGAGCCGTCGTGCCGTACCGCAGGGCGAGTCGTCGTGCCGTACCGCCGAGGGGGCCGTCGTGCCATACCGCGGCCCCCTCGGACGGCCGTCTCACGCTCACGCGGCGAGGTCGTGACCCGGGTGGAGCACCACCTTGGTGTAGCCCTCGATCCGCTGGTCGAACTTCTCGTACGCCTGCGGGGCGTCCTCCAGCGGCAGTTCGTGGGAGACCACGAAGCTGGGGCGGGCGCGGCCGGAGGTGATCAGGTCGCGCAGCTGGCGGTTGTACCGCTTGACGTTGCACTGGCCCGTGCCCATCTTCTGGCCCTTCTCGAACATCTTGCCGATCGAGACCAGCAGTTGTCCGTGCTTGGCGTGCTCGTCGGGGCCGCCGGGGTCGGACGGCACGTACAGGCCCGGGATGCCGAGCCTGCCCGTCGGCCGGACCGTCTCCACCAGCTGGTTGAGGACGATCGCGGGTTCCTCGTGGTGGGACTCGTCGCCCGCCTGGGCCTGGTAGCCGACGGCGTCGATCCCCTTGTCGGTGCCCTCTCCGTTCGTCTGGGCCTTGATCTGCTCGGCCGGGTCGCCCTGGGTGAAGTCGATCGGGATGGCCCCGATCTCCGCGGCCTTGGCGAGCCGCTCGGGCACGCGGTCGACGACGAACACCTTCGACGCGCCGCGCAGCAGCGCCGAGTAGGCGGCCATCAGACCGACCGGACCGGCCCCGTACACCGCGACGGTCTCGCCGGGCGACACCTGGGCGAGTTCGCAGCCGTGGTAGCCGGTCGGGAAGATGTCGGCCAGCAGGACGTAGTCCGTCTCGTTCTCGTCGCCCTCGGGCAGCTTCAGGCAGTTGAAGTCGGCGAACGGTACCCGCAGCCGCTCGGCCTGACCGCCCGTGTACGGGCCCATGGCCACATAGCCGTAGGCACCGCCCGCGAAGCCGGGATTGACCGTCAGGCAGAACCCGGTCTCCCCGGCGAGACAGTTCTTGCAGAACCCGCACGCGACGTTGAACGGCATGACGACGCGGTCGCCCACCTTCAGGGAGGTCACGCCGTCGCCGACCTCCTCGATCACGCCCAGGTTCTCGTGGCCGAAGACGATGCCCGGCTCGGCCGCCGTGCGCCCCTCGTACATGTGCAGGTCCGAGCCGCAGATCGCGGACGACGTGACCCGGACGATCACATCGTTGGGGTGCAGGATCTGCGGGTCCTCCACCTCCGCGACCGTGACACTGAAGGGCCTCTCGTAGACAACGGCTCTCACCTCTGTCACCTCCCGCGTCCGACGCCGGATGACGGTGGCGAGCGCGGACCGCGCCGAGAGCGCGCAGAAAGAGCGGGCCCCCCGGTCATCACCGTGGCCTCGAACCCTCGCTTCACCGCCGGATACTTCCAGGTAACTCCGCCGCCCCAGCCGCTGCAAGCCTCGCAGGTGAGGGGGCCGGGGGCGGCACTGGTCGAAGAAGCGGGTCCGCGCGCCGTCGTTCATCGCGGTCGCCTTGTGCAACCGGCGAGCGGTCGTCACCGTCCCCCTTCACGGGCCGGAGTGATCACCTCCTGGGCTCGGGCGAGAGGTCGAGAGGTGGGGACAGTGAGCGTCGGCGGGCTCGGGAAGATCGTGGGGTGGGGCGTGGTGTTCGTCCCGCTGTCCGTCCTCCTCCTCGTGCGGGTGGGCGGGCTGGACGGGGGGACACCGCTCGCCGTGCCCGTGGTGCTGTTCCCGTACGCCGCCGTGCTGAGCGTGCTCGTGCTGGTCCTGGTGCTCGCGGTGCGGGCGCTGCGGTCCCGGCCGGCGGTCGTCTTCGCGGCGCTGCTCGCGGCGGCTCATGTGGCCTTGCTGGCACCCCGGTTCGTACCGGATCGGCAGCACATCCCTTCGGGGTCGGCCGAGTTGAGGGTGGCCACGCTCAACACCCATGTGGGGAAGGCGGACGCGGAGGCGGTCGTACGGCTGGTGCGGTCCGAGCGGATCGATGTGCTGGCGGTGCAGGAGCTGCCGTCCGCCGGGGTGGCCGCGCTCGCGGCGGCCGGACTGGGGAAGGTGCTGCCGTACCAGGAGCTGCATCCCGAGAACGACTCGTCCCTGTACTCCCGGCTGCCGCTGACACAGGGCGGCCCGTTGAAGGCCGACACCGCCTGGCCCCAGACCACCGCGCGGGTGACGGTCGGCGGCCGGACCGTACGGCTGGTGGCCGTGCACACCTACTACCCGCTCGGTGACGCCGCCCGCTGGGGCCGCGACATGACCGCCCTCGCCGAGGTAGCCCGCGCCGACGGCCCCGACACCGTGTTCCTCGGCGACTTCAACGCCTCCCTCGACCACGCCCGGATGCGCACCCTCCTCGCCTCGGGCGGCCTCGTCGACACCCACGCCGAACTCGGCCACGGCTGGGCCCGCACCTGGCCCGTCGGCAAGTCCCCGATCCCGCCCCTGGTCCAGCTCGACCACGTCCTGCACGGCTCCGGTCTGGCGGCCCTCTCCGTGACGGAACGCACCGTCCCGGGCACGGACCACCGCGCGGTCGTCGCCCGGCTCGCGCTGCGCTGAAGGGTTGCCGGTGGAAGAGCTGTTCTATTCTCGCCTCCTCGCGGGGTGATCATCACTCCCGGTGTTCCGGAAGGGGACGGACGTGCAGGTGTCGTGGCGGTGGGTGGGACGGGTCCGGGCGGCTCTGCCGGGGCCGGTGCGCAGGCGTCCGGCCGCCTTCGGCGCGGGGCTCGGCGCCGTGGTGCTCGCCGGGGTGGCGGGGATCTGCCTGTGGCCGGGGACCGGGAGCGGGGGCGAGTTGCCGACGGCCCGGGTGTACCGGGACGTGGACGCCTGTCTGCTCGCCGACAGCCGAGGAGTCGCGCCGGGGGTGCCCGCGGCGCCGGTGTGGGCCGGTATGCAGGAGGCCTCCCGTGCGACCAGGGCGCGGGTGAGTTTCCTGTCGGCGATGGGGCCGGACACCCAGGCGAATGTCGTGCCGTACGTCAACTCCCTGGTGCAGGAGCACTGTTCGGTGGTCGTGGCCGTCGGTTCGGCGGAAGTGCGAGCCGCGCGTTCGGTGGCACCCCATCAGAAGGGCGTGCGTTTCGTGGTGGTGGGAGACGGATCGGAGTCGGCGAACGTCTCAGTGGTGAAGGCGGGAAACGCGGCACAGGTGCGTGAAGGTGTGCGCGGAGCGGTGGCCTCTTTGACCGGCACCTCCTGACACATGCTCAACGATGCAATGCAACCCGGTCGCAAAAAAGGCATGTTGACCGAATACGGAATCCATCGGTCCGCACTCTTAAGGATCAAGTAAGAAGATCAACTGACTGTGGTCAGAGTGTGATCACTACGGGAACTATCGAGCTGTTTTGTGTTCGCTGTGTGTTCGCAAAGGACAGCTCATGTTTCCCGTGCCACGTCATCGGTCGGCGCGTTCGCCGCGCTGGTCGCACCGCCGCCGGATGGCGGCGCGCGTGCTCACCCTGGTGGTCTGTTTCGTCCTGTCGTTCCTGCCGAGTGCCGACGAGGCGATGGCGCAGGGAATGACGCTGTCGGCGGTGAGCATGCCGAAGCTGTCGATGTCGGGGCTCTGGGACTGGCTGCATTCCTCGTCCCTGAAGTTGCCCAGGCAGCTGGGCGGTTCGGCGAGCGGCCTCGGTCACACCGCGTCGTCGGCGCGGACCCGGGCCAAGGGCGGGCGCGGTCACAAGCCCGGCCGGGGCAAGGGGGAGCTGGCCGAGTACGCCCGGCACCGGCGCGGCGCGAAGCGGTCGGCCACGGGCGCGGCGGTGACCGACGGGCGTGACGGGTTCGTCGCCGCGACGAGCAGGCGTGACGCCGCCGCCTCGTCGGCGACGGTGGACCTGTTCCACAACGCGAACGGCACGACGACCCGGCGGGTGTACTTCTCCCGTCACAACTTCCGCGCCCCGGACGGTTCGTGGAAGCCGATCGACACCACGCTCGTGAAGTCCTCCGGCCGTTGGCAGGAGAAGGCCAACGACGTGGCGGTGGACCTGGCCGACCAGGCCGGGGACGCGCGGCTGGCATCCGTGGAGTCGGATGCCGGGCAGCAGGTGTCGTACGCGCTGAACGACGCGGCGGACGTGCCGGGAAGCACGGACGCGGACGGCACGGTGACGTACGCCGGTGTGCTGCCGGACACGGATCTGAGGCTGGTGCCGCTGACGGACGGCGTGAAGGAGAAGCTCGTCCTGTCCTCGGCGCAGGCGCCGGCGTCGTGGTCGTTCACGCTCGACACCAAGGGCCTGACGCCGCGGCTCGCCCACGACGGGGCGGTCGAGTTCACCGACGCCTCGGGTGCCGTGGCGCAGCGGATTCCGCACGCGTTCATGCAGGACGCGAGCGTGAACCCCAAGTCCGGGGAAGCGGCGACCTCGCGCGCGGTCGACTACGGCCTCGCGCACTCCGACGGGGCCTGGACCCTGACCATGACGGCGGACCCGTCGTGGCTGGCCGACCCGGACCGGATGTGGCCCGTCACCGTGGACCCGACGCTGGCCGTGAGCGACAGCACGTACGCCGAGTCCGGCGGCTCCGGTGACCACTCGACCGAGGATGTGCTGAAGGTCGGCTCCTACGACTCCGGCTCGCACAGCGCGAACTCGTTCCTGCACCTGACGGGCCTGACGGACATGGTCAGCGGTCAGACCGTGTCGGCGTCCAGTCTGCACCTCTTCGACATCTGGGCCGCGACCTGCACTCCGGAGCAGTTCTCCGTCGCCCCGATCAGCGCCTCGTGGTCGGGTTCGGCGGTCACGTCCTACCCCGGCCCGGCGTGGGACAGCACCGCGCTGGGACAGGTCACCGCCAACCCGGGCGCGGCGTGCACGAACAACAACGGGACGCGGACCACGGGCGCGTGGATGACGGTGCCGCTGGACAGCGCCTGGTTCAACGGCATAGCGGGCGGCACGGAGAGCAACCACGGCCTCGCGCTGTACGCGCCGACCGACGACGGCCTGCACTGGAAGCAGTTCGACTCGGTCAACGGCCCCTCCGGCTACCGCCCCTATCTCGACCTGACGATGACGGCGAACACGGCGCCGCAGATCGACGCCTCGTACCCGCCGGACAACTACAACGCCCAGACGCTGAAGCCGGAACTGGTCGCGTACGGCTACGACTCGGACAACAACCCGGGCTCGGCGCTGAAGTACCAGTTCCAGCTCCTGAACGTCTCCACGGGTGCGGTGATCTCCGACTCGGGGCTGATCAGCGGCGGCGACTGGACCGTCCCCTCGGGGAAGATGGCCTGGGGCGGCACCTATCTGTGGCAGGTGCGCACCTACGACAGCCTGCTCTACTCGCCGTGGACGCAGAGCGAGATCACGGCCGTGGTGCCGCAGCCCGCGGTGACCTCGGGCCTGTCGCAGAACACCGACGGGCACGACTTCGACCCGGCTGTCGGCAACTACACCACCTCCGACACCGACGCCGACGTGCAGACGGTGGGCCCGTCGCTGTCGGTCGAGCGTGACTACAACTCCCTGGACCCGCGCGTGGACGGCGCGTTCGGCGCGGGCTGGTCGACGGTCGCGGACATGGAGGCCGCGGAGGCCAAGGACTCCTCGGGCGCGGTGACGAGTGTCAACATCACCTACCCCGACGGCTCGCAGGTCGGCTTCGGCAAGAACGCCGACGGCTCCTTCACCCCGCCGCCGGGACGCTGGGCCTCGCTGACCGCGACCACCGCGCCGGCCGGCTACAAGCTGGTCGACAAGGACGACACCGCCTATCTCTTCCAGACGGGGATCACGGGCAGGACCGGCGCGTACGCGATCACCTCGATCACGGACTACGCGGGCCGCGCGGAGACCTTCGACTACACCTCCGGCCAGCTCACCAAGATCACCTCGAAGGTCTCGGGCCGGACGCTGAACCTCACCTGGTCGAAGCCCTCGGGCGCGACCGTCTCCCACGTGGCGACGGTGGCGACCGACCCCTCGACGGCGGGCGACTCGAGCACGGTCGCGACCTGGAGCTACAGCTACAGCGGCGACAACCTGACGAAGGTCTGCCCGCCCGCTGACGCCACGCACTGCACCTCCTACGGCTACGCGGCCGGCAACCACTACCGCACCACCGTCCTGGACGCGGACCCGTTCGCCTACTGGCGCATGGGCGAGACGTCCGGCACGACGGCCGCCGACGGCGTGGACACCAACGAGGGCAACCTCAACGGCACTTACCACAACGTCACCCTGGGCTCGGCCGGTCCGCTGGCGAGCAGCCACGCCGCGTCGTTCAACGGCACCAGCTCGTACCTGTCGATACCGTCCACCCCGGGCGCGACGCGCACGTACGCCTCGGTGTCCCTGTGGTTCAAGACGTCGCAGGCCGGCGGGGTGCTGTTCTACTACGGTGACAAGCCGCTGACCGACTCCAACCCGGTCGCCAACACGAAGTACAACACCCCGGCGATCTACATCGGCACCAACGGCAAGCTCCACGGCTGCTTCGCGACGACCGCGGGCTGCAACGCCCCGATCCAGTCCGCGACCACGGTCAACAACAACGCCTGGCACCACGTGGTGCTCACCTCCGCAGGCAACACCCAGTCGATGTACCTCGACGGCGCCCTGTCCGGCACCCTGGCCGGCAGCCTGTGGTCGTGGAACCAGCCGTACGTCACCTTCGGCGCGGGCGTGGACACCCATGGCTGGCCGGACATGCCCGCCGACACCCTCGGGCACTACAGCGGCCTGATGGCCGAGGCGGCGATCTTCAACCAGCCGCTGGACGCCGCGACCGTCACCAACCAGTACACGGCCGCCACCGCGTCCGCGAAGGTGCTCCAGACCATCACCCTGCCGTCGGGCAAGACCCAGAACACGGTGCAGTACAACGCCGTCGACGACACCATCTCCCAGGAGACGGACAACAACGGCGGCGTGTGGAAGCTCGTCCCGCCGACGGTGACCGGGTCCTCCCAGGTCTACCGCTCCTCGGTGATGGGCGCCGGGCCCTCCGGTTACTGGCGGCTGAGCGACTCCTCCGGGTCCTCCGCGGCCAACGAGGTCAACACCGGCCGCGCCACCTACAACAACGTCACCCTCGGCACGGCCGGGCCGTACAGCGCCGCCGACGTGAAGGCGGCGACGTTCGCGAACGCCTCCAGTTCCTACGCCAGTCCGGGCAGGGCGGAGGTCGACACCTCCAAGAACTTCAGCGTGTCGGCCTGGGTCGACCTCGCCACCAACACGCGCAACTACACGGCCGTCAGCCAGGACGGCACGTACCACGCCGGGTTCTACCTCGGCTACGAGCACAGCCAGAACAAGTGGGCGCTGCGCGTGCCGACGGCGGACTCCTCCAGCGGCAACCTGACCACCCAGGCCGTGTACTCGACCGCCACCGCGGCGACCGGCCAGTGGACCCACCTCGCGGCCACCTACGACGCCTCGACCGGCCTGCTCTCGCTCTACGTCAACGGCACGCTCCAGGGCACGGTCGCACGGCCCAACGTGTGGTCCGCCACCGGCTCCCTGCAGATCGGACGCGCGCTCTACGCGGGCGCCCAGACCGACTACTGGAACGGCTCGCTCGGTGACGTCGCGGTCTTCCGCTCGGCGCTGAGCGCCGCCCAGGTGTCGCAGGAGTGGACGGCGTACAAGTCCTCCTCCGGCATCGCCCCGGTACGCACGGTGCAGATCCAGGTGCCGACCACCGACGGGTCGACGAAGTACATCGCCTACGGCTACGACGTCGACAACGGCGACCGCGTCCTCTACCAGACCGACGCCCTCGGCAACCGCACCACCTACGGCTACGACACCTCGGGCTTCCTCTACACCACCACCGACCCGGACGGGAACACCACCACCACCGGGCACGACGTGCGCGGCAACGTGGTCTCCAAGACGACGTGCCAGAACCAGGCACAGAACCTCTGCGAGACGGACTACTACACCTACTATCCGGACGACACCACCGCGAACCCGACGCCGGACCCGCGCAACGACCTGCTCCTGACCGAGCGCGACGGCCGCTCCTCGGGCCCCACGGACAACACGTACCTGACGAGCTACGCCTACGACCAGTACGGCAACCAGACCACGGTCACCACCCCACCGGTCCCCGGCTTCCCCAACGGCCGCACCACCACCACGACGTACACCACGTCGACCACGCCCGCGGCGGACAGCGGGAACGCGCCGGCGTATCTGGAGGCGTCGACGGTGACGCCGGGTGGGGCGACGACGACGTACTCGTACAACCACAACGGTGATCTGGCCCAGCAGACCAGCCCCAACGGCGCGGCGGTGAGGTTCACCTACGACAACATCGGCCGTCAGCTGACCAAGAGCGAGATATCGGACAGCTACCCGTCGGGCCTGGTCTCCTCGTCCGCCTACGACAAGGACGACCAGGTCGTCACCGAGACCGAGCCCGCCGTCACCGACCGGGTCACCGGTGCGGTGCACACCGCGCGGACGACCACGGTCTACGACGTCGACGGCAACATCGCCTCGCAGACAACCTCGGACCTGACCGGCGGGGACGGCCCGCGCCGTACCGAGTGGACGTACGACTCGGGCAACCGGGTGTCCACCGAGTCGCAGGTGTCGGCGTTCAACGCCGACGGCACGGACAAGACGCTCCAGAGCACGACGTACACGTACGACGTGTACGGCAACGCGGTCAAGGAGGTGGACCCGTCCGGCAACGAGACGGACTACACCTTCGACGCCGACAACCGGCAGATCACCACCACCCAGCCCGGCTACATCGGTGACCCCGACAACCCGTCCGGCGCAAGGACGCTGACCCTGGACTCGCGCGCCTACGACCCGGCCGGTCTCCTGGCGTCGACGACGGACTCCATGGGCTTCACCACGTCCTACGCCTACACCGACAACGGTCTGGTGGCCTCGATCACACGCACAGACGCGGTGACCGACCCCGCCAACCCGAAGTCGTTCGTGCAGCAGGCCAACACCTATGACGCCGCGGGGAACCTGATCCAGCAGGTCACCAACGGCGGTACCACCACGACCACCTACGCGGTGGACGCGGCGGCGCGCACGACCACGACGACCGTGGACCCCTCGGGCCTCAAGCGCGCCGATACGGTGTCCTACGACCCGGACGACCACGTCGTCACCTCCACGCATTCCGGTGCGTCGGACACGCCGGAGACCACCTCCTACACCTACGACGCGCTCGGCAACCCCACGTCCACCACGGACCACGGCGGCACCACCGTTCCCGTCGGCCGCTGGAAGCTGAACGAGGGCTCCGGCGGCAGCGCCGCCGACTCCTCCGGGGCGAACAACCCCGCGACGACCGGCAACGGGGTGACGTGGTCCAGCGACCACGGCGGCAGCGCCGTGTTCAACGGCACCTCCACCTCCTACGCCGAGACCGGCAGTCCCGTTCTGGACACGGCCACCGGCTACACCGTCTCGGCGTGGGTCAAGCTCAACTCCACGGCGAGCAACTCCACCTTCGTCTCCCAGAACGGCACCTACACCAGCGGCTTCCAGCTCTACTACTCCTCCGGGGGCAACGACTGGGCCTTCGGCGCCCATGCCTCCGACAGCACCACCGCAGCCTGGACCGCCGCCGCCGGCAGCGCCCCCGTGGTGGGGCAGTGGACCCATCTGACCGGTGTGTACAACGCGGCCGCGAGCCAGTTCGAGCTCTACGTCAACGGCACTCTGACCGGTACCAAGGCCTTCACCACCCCCTGGAACGCCACCGGAAGCCTCGACATCGCCCGCAAGCTGAGCGCGGGCAGCTGGGGCGAGTACGCCAACGGCTCGATCTCGGACGTCCAGGTCTACTCCGAGGCTCTGTCCGCCGCCCAGGTCTCCAGCCTGTACGGCGGGACGCTTCCTGCGGCGAACTCGACCGTGCACACCACTCGGGCGCATCTGGACCAGCGAGGGCTTGCCACATGGTCGGCGGACGAGAACGGCAACGTCACGTCCTACGCCTATGACGAGGCCGGCAACCCCGCGGTCACGACCGAGCCGACGGTGAACGCGGAGACGGCCGACGCGGCCACGGGCACCTCGAGCGTGAGCGCCTCGCACCCGGTGTCGTACACCGGCTACAACACCTACGGCCAGGTGACGGGGACAAAGGACCCGAACGGCAACGTCGTCACGACCGGGTACGACCCGCTGGGCCAGCAGATCTCGCAGACCCTGCCCTCGTACACGCCGCCGGGTTCCTCGACGCCGATCACACCGGTGACCTCCACGCAGTACAACACCGCCGGTCAGATCACCACCGAGACCGACGCGCTGGGCAACGTCACCTCCTACACCTACGACCAGCTCGGCGACCAGGTCGACAAGACGCTGCCGGGCGGCCGGACGACGCACTCGGCCTACGACACCAACGGCGACCTGCTGTCGGTGACCGACCCGACCGGCGCGGTGGCCCAGTCCACCTACGACTACCTGGGCAACGAGCTCACCTCCACCCAGGTCGAGCGCCGGCCCTCCCAGGCCGCCTACACCACCACCAACCACTACGACGCCCCCGGCGGCCTGCTGTCCTCGTCGGTGTCGCCGACCGGGGTGAACACCTCGTTCACCTACAACGCGGCCGGTGAGCAGACCAAGGTCGTGGACGGCGCGAACAACGCCACCCAGTACACCTACGACCTCGACGGCAGGCCGACCAAGGTCACCAACCCGGACGGCACCTACTCGACGACCACGTACGATGCCTTCGGCAACGCGGTCGGCACCGCCGAGTACGACGCCACCGGAATGGCGCGCCGCACCACCTCCGCGCAGTACGACCCGGCGGGCAATCTGACGTCCGCCACCGACGGCAACGGCCACACCACCACCTTCGCCCTGGACGCGACGGGGATGGTGACCAAGGAAGTGCAGCCGGTCGCGGCCGGACAGTCGATCACCACGACCTTCGGCTACGACGCCGCGGGCAACCGCACCCGGTTCACCGACGGCAACGGCTACGACGCCTCGGGCAACCCCGTGGCCGGACACGACTGGCTGACCACGTACAACAAGTGGGGCCTGCCGGAGTCGCAGATCGAACCGTCCACGCCGACCTACCCGGCCGTCGCGGACCGCACCTACACCTCCGTCTACGACGCCGACGCACGGGTGACGCAGCAGCGCTCCCCCGGCGGCGTGACCGTCACCAACACCTACGACTCCACCACCGGTGATCTGACCCGGCAGGCCGGCAACGGCGCCGAGGCGACCACCGCCGACCACACCTTCGGCTACGACGCCGACGGACGCGTCATCTCCGCCGCCGCCCCGAACACGGACGACACCTTCACCTACGACGACCGCGGCGACCTGCTGACCACCGCCGGACCGTCGGGGGCCTCGTCCTTCACCTACGGCGGCGACGGTCAGATGACCTCGCGCACCGACGCCGCGGGCACCTCCGCCTACGGCTACGACACGGCCGGCCGTCTGAAGACCATCAACGACGCCGCCACCGGGTCCACCGTCACCATCGGCTACAACCAGATGTCGCTGCCGACGACCATCTCCTACGGCACCGGCAAGGCGAGCCGCACCCTCCAGTACGACTGGGCGCAACGGCTCACCAGCGACACCCTCACCAAGCCGTCGGGCGGCACCGAGGCGTCGGTCTCCTACGGCTACGACCTGAACGACAACGAGACCTCCAAGACCACCACCGGATTCGCGGGGGCCGCGTCCAACACCTACACCTACGACTGGGCCGACCGGCTCACCTCCTGGAACAACGGCACCAGGACGGCCACCTACGGCTACGACGGCGCGGGCAACCGCACCCGCGCCGACGGAGAGACCTACACCTACAACGCCCGCAACGAACTGACCTCCGACGGGCACAGCAGCTACAGCTACACCGCCCGCGGCACCCTCAGCTCGACCACCGACGAACAGGGCCACAACGGCACCACGGCTGCGGACGCCTTCAACCGGGTGATCACCTCCGGCACGAAGACGTACACCTACGACGGCCTGGACCGGATGGTCACCACAGGCGACGGCGTCTCCCCCCAGAGCTTCGCCTACACCGGTACCGACAACGACCTGGCCTCCGACGGCGCCACCACCTACAGCCGCGACCCCGGTGGCGCGCTGTTCGGCATCAACTCCGGCGGCACCAAGGTGCTGGCCATGACCGACGTGCACGACGATGTCGTCGGCCAGTTCACCGACTCCGGCGCGGCCCTGACCGGATCGACCACCTACGACCCGTTCGGCAAGGTCCTCAACACCCTGGGCATGGTCGGCTCCCTGGGCTACCAGTCGGAATGGACCGACCCGGACACCTCCCAGGTCGACATGGCCGCGCGTTGGTACAACCCCAACACCGGCCAGTTCACCTCGCGTGACACCGTCGGCCTCAACCCCGTCCCGGACTCCGTCGCCGCCGACCGCTTCGCCTACGGCAACGACAACCCGCTGACGAACACCGACCCGACCGGCCACTGGTCGCTGTGGGGCGCGGTGAAGCACGTGGCCAAGGCGGCCAAGAAGAAGGCGTCCTCGGCCTGGCACCACTCCAGCGTGGGCCGCGCGGTCCACTCCGGCCTGAAGAAGCTTCAGAAGGTCGCCCGGGAGGTGAAGAAGCACGGCATCATCGGCGCGGCCAAGCACTACGCCAAGAAGGCCGTCAAGCACATCGCCGACCGCCATCCGATCCTCTACCACTTCGCCAAACACATCTATCAACGCAGCCGGCACTACTACCACCGCGCCGTCTACTACGCACACCACCCCGCCAAGGCCGCGAAACGCGCCAAGCAGATCCTCAAGAAGGCCGGCAAGGCCGTCGGCGCGAAACTGCACAAGGCCGTCCGGGCCGGTGAGAAGTTCGTCAAGAAGCACGCCGCCACGATCGCCGCGGGAGCCGTCTTCCTAGGCTGCAGCGCCGCTGTCGGAGTCGAGACCTTCGGCGCCGGCATGGTCGCCTGTGCCGCGGCGGCAGGCGCCGTGGGCAACGCGGTCGGCTACGCGCAGGCCAACAAGGGGCACATCTCCGCCAAGGGACTCGCGATCAGCGCGGGCATCGGCGCGGTCTCCGGCGCCGTCGGCGCCCTGGCGGGCGGCATGGCGGGCGAGGCCGTCACCCCCGTCATCAGCGGAGCGGTCAGCGAGATCGCCAGTGGCGTGGGCGCCCGCATCATCAGCGGAGCGGCGACCGGCTCCATAGCCGGTGAGGTCGGCGGCGCCGCGTCAGGCGCCGGCGACTTCGTCGGCGGATGCCTCAGCGGAGGCTCCTGCAGCTTCAAGACCGCCAACGCCGACATCTCCAGCGGCGCCAACGGCGGGGCCGCCATGGGCGCCCTGTTCGGCGCGGCGGGCGGCATCAAGAGCCCGTGCCACAGCTTCACCGCGGCCACCGGCGTCCTCATGGCCACCGGCGCCACCAAGCAGATCAACCAGGTCAAGGCCGGCGACTACGTCCTCACCGCCGCACCCGGCGAGAAGAAGAAGGAGAAGCACCGCGTCGAGCGGGTGATCGTCACCCACACCGACCACGACTTCGTCGACGTCACCGTCGCCACCAAGTCCGGCCCGAAGACCGTCCACACCACCAAGCACCACCAGTTCTACGACGCCACCACCAACACCTGGACCCAGGCCGCCAATCTCAAGGCCCACCACAAACTCCAGAGCACATCCGGCACCACCGAAATCCTCAACACCCGCTCCTACACGGCCACCCAGACCACGTACGACCTGACTATCGACGGGCTTCACACGTACTATGTGGTGGCCGGAGACGCGCCGATCTTGGTGCACAACTGCACCAGCGGCACGGCTCCGAACGGGAAGGCGTGTTCCTGCAACGGTTCCACGGACCCGACCAATCTGGAACTCGTCCAAGCCATCGCGACGCGAGCGGAGCGCAAGATCGGAGGAACCGGGGCGGTGAACGGGACACTGAAGCACTCGTACGCCGAGAAACTGCTCAAGCGCTACCAAGGAATCTACGGCTCGCGAGGTCTCGTCCCGGAGCAGAGCTACCTGGGCAACGCCCCGGTCAATAAGGGAACCAAGGGAAGCGCCCGCCCGGACGTCTTCGATCCGGCAACCGGCATCATCTACGACTACAAGTTCCTCATCCATCCAGGACGTGGCATCGGCAAGCGACAGGCGGACCTCAATGCCAACAACGTTCCGGGTTCCACAGTCACCATCGAGGTGAATCCATGACGAAATCAAGTGTCCCCACACCTCGACGGGTCACATCGGACTGGGTCGCCGCGCTTCCCGGGTTCGACGCCTGGAAGCCGCTGCACCTGCTCCGTCGGATCGGTCCGGTTGTCCAGGGTGTCTCTCTCGACCGTACGACGTCCGGCGACGGGTACACACCGACAGTGCATGTGCACGCGCTGACACGGGAGTTCCCGGCGATCACCCTCACCCTGGGACAGCGTCTGGAAGGTACCTCAGGGCAACCGGAGAGCGTGCTCTTCACGAAGCACGAGAGCGAGTATTCGGCAGCCGTCGACGCTCTCCGAGAACAGAGCGTTCTGCCCCTGAGCGAGGAACCTCCGTCGTTGGAACAGGTCGTCAGGGCCTATCACTCGGCTATTTCCGCGTCCTACGACAAGGGATTCCCACCGGCCGTGGCAGAGATGGAGGACAGCGTCCTCATCGCGGCGGCGGCCGGCCGGCCGGACCTTGTCCAAGACGGCCTGGCGCTCGCCGGTGAACTGGCCAGCCTATGGCCGAAGTCCAGGCTCCCTCTCAACTGGCCGGGCGCAACGGAATGGTTGGAAGGCCTGCGAGCCAAAGCCGCGGATCCCGGCGCTCTGTCGGCGACGGTTGACCGCCAGATCGCCCAGCACAAGCTCGCCAAAGTTCGCAACGTCGTCGACTGACGACAGCAGTTGACGGCAACGGCGGCGACCACCCGTGGGTGTTCGCCGCCGTTGCCGTGTACGCAACAGCTCGCGCAGCGAAGCATTCCGGGGCTGTATGGAGGCCGACAGTGAGTAACGCGCAGGACGTAAGCTGGGAATTCTTTCATTCTGGGCGATTCTGGAACCCGTCAAGAAGACCGCCCACTGACGAGAACCTGCTGTTGGCGGTGGAGACGCTGGTGACCTCCTTCGGGAGAAGAGCCTGGGCTGTCCAACTGTTTCTTGACGCATTGGCGGAGACGGACGGCGGCGCACCCTCTCGCAGATCGGTGAATACCACGACGGCTTACGTCGAGAGGATTGATCCGAAGACGGTCGAGATCAGAGACAAATATGGCCAGTTTCAGAATATCGCCATGCCGGTTGCGGAGTTCAGAGAAATGCTGTCGGTGTTGATGGACAGCATGCGCAGACTTTTCCCCGAGCCGAACACAGACCAAAGCGATCAGAGATGATAAGCGGGGGAATTCGATGGACCTTGTTGACAATGAGATCGGTCTAGTTCAGTGGGCGAGTCTGAAGTGCGGCTGTGACGCGAGTGGCGCTCATCTTCCGGACGACCTCCGTCGGCTCTTCAAGACGCGTACTCGCCGTGAAGCTTTTGATGTGGGAATCGCCCGCCATATATTCATCTCGTCGTTCCCCCAGGAACCGGCAGTACCCGTCACTTCCGTACTGATGGCTGGGCTGGCGAGTGACATTTCATTGGGGGTGCGGGCCGAATTGCTCCACCGGTTGCTCACGCTTGTCTTCAATGACGATGACGACGCTTCCGAAGCCTGTGCGAGTATCACCAGAGGAGGAATGTGGGGGCTTTACTCTGAGCTCGTCGCGAATCGGTCGCCCGCTCTGGTCGCCTACGCCTTTCAGATTCTGCAGATAATCGACCCCGGCGCACGGCTCGACGCCCTGAAGAATTCAGGCACCCTCTCCCTGCCCTCCAACCTGGCCCCCGTCAGCCCCCGCTGATCTCCCCAGCACGTCCGAGTACACGCCATACGCCCCCTCGTCGAACACGACGAACCGGACCTCCTCCACCTCCGTCGGCGTCAGACGGACCGTTTCCACGGCTGTCGCGGCCGCGTCGGCCATGGGCCACCGGTAGACGCCGGTGGAGATCGCGGGGAACGCGACCGTGCGGGCGCCGAGTTCGTCGGCGACGCGGAGGGATTCTCGGTAGCAGGAGACGAGGGGGGCGGGGTCGCTGTCGGGGCCCTGCCAGACGGGGCCGACGGTGTGGATGACCCAGAGGGCGTCGAGGCGGCCGGCGGGGGTGGCGACGGCGTGGCCGGTGGCGAGGCCGCGGCCGTAGGAGGAGGCGCGCAGGGCGCGGCAGGCTTCCAGGATGGCGGGGCCGCCGCGTCGGTGGATCGCGCCGTCGACGCCTCCGCCGCCGAGGAGGGAGGAGTTGGCCGCGTTGACGATCGCGTCGGCGCGCTGACGGGTGATGTCACCCAGGACGAGTCGCAGTGTGGTCATCTCTGCCTCAGCCTTCTCCAGACCGCCTTGGCGGCGTTGTGTCCCGACATGCCGTGTACCCCGGGACCGGGCGGCGTCGCGGAGGAGCAGAGGAACACCGCCGGGTGCGGGGTGCGGTACGGGAACGCCGACAGCCGGGGGCGCAGCAGGAGCTGGAGGCCGGAGGCCGCGCCGCAGGCGATGTCGCCGCCGACGTAGTTGGCGTTGCGGGCCGCCATCTCGGCGGGCCCCGCGGTGGCGCGGGCGAGGACGCGGTCGCGGAAGCCGGGGGCGAACCGCTCCAGCTGGCGTTCGATCGCGTCCGTGAGGTCGCCGCTCCAGCCGTTCGGAACGTGCCCGTAGGTCCAGAAGACGTGCTTGCCCTCGGGTGCGCGGGTGGGGTCGGCCACGCTGGGCTGCACGGTGATCATGAAGGGTTTCCCGGGGGCGCGGCCCTCGCGGGAGGCGGCGCGCAGGGCACCGTCGATCTCGGCCCGGCTCGCGCCGATCTGCACGGTGCCCGCGATACGCGCCTCGGGGGCGGTCCACGGGACCGGGCCGTCCAGCGCGTAGTCGATCTTGAAGACGCCGGGGCCGTAGCGGTAGTGGTCGTAGTACCCGCCGAAGCCCGCGATACGGGCCAACGCGGTGGGTGAGGTGTCGAAGACGTAGGCGCGGGCGGGCGGGAGGTCGTCCAGGCGTTTGACCTCGTAGTCGGTGTGCACGGCACCGCCGAGGTCCTTCAGGTACGCCGCGAGCGCGTCGGAGATCGACTGGGAGCCGCCCTCGGCCACCGGCCAGCCCCGGGCGTGCGCGGCCAGGGCGAAGACCAGGCCGATGGCGCCGGTGGCGAGGCCGTTGAGCGGGGCCATCACATGGGCGACCAGGCCGGAGAAGAGGGCTTGGGCGCGTTCGTCCCGGAAGCGGCGCATCAGCGCGGTCGCGGGCGGGAGCCCGGCCAGGCCGAAGCGCGCGAGGGTGAGCGGGTCGCGCGGCAGCGCGGTCGACGGCAGGGACATGAAGTCCCGGACCAGGGTGTCCCAGCGGGGCAGGAACGGGGCGACGAGCCGCCGGTACGCTCCCGCGTCGCGCGGCCCGAAGGACGCGGCCGTCTCCGCCACGGACCTCGCCAGCACCGCCGCGCTGCCGTCGGGGAACGGATGCGCCATCGGCAGGTCGGCGTGCAGCCAGCGCAGGCCGTACCGCTCCAGCGGAAGGGCGCGGAACGCGGGCGAGTTGACGCCGAGCGGGTGGGCGGCCGAGCAGGGGTCGTGGCGGAAGCCAGGGAGGGTCAGCTCCTCGGTGCGGGCGCCGCCGCCGACGGTGGACCGGGCCTCGAAGAGGGCCACGGAGAAGCCGCGCCGGGCCAGTTCGACGGCGGCGGTCAGTCCGTTCGGCCCCGCACCGACCACGACGGCATCGAGCATCGACGGCACCTTGGGACCCCCTCGTCGGCCGGTGGCAACTCGGATCAGGATAGGCGGGCGGGCCGCCGCTCCCCGGGCGGGTGGCGCGTCGCCTCTGTCGGCGCGGGTGACTCCCCGTTCCGTTTGGGCAGGCAACTCCCCACTCTCTTCAGGCAGATGACTCCCCGCCAGGTTCAGGACCCCGTCCGCAGCAGCTCGGCCACGCGGCGCGCGGTCGCGGCGTCGCGGGCGGCGGTGAACGGCAGGACGTTGCCGCCGGTTATGCGGAACGGCTCGCCGGTGAGGGTGAGATGGGCGCCGCCCGCCTCCTCGACGAGCAGCAGGCCCGCCGCGTGGTCCCAGGCGGCCTCCCAGGAGAAGGCGACGGCGTCCGTGTCGCCCCGGGCGATGGCCAGGTACTCCAGGCCGGCCGAGCCGCAGGAGCGCGGGGCGACGCCGTCGGTCCACAGGGCACGCAGCGCGCGCTTCTGCTCCTCGGTGGTGTAGTCGGGGTGGGACACGGCGACGGTCACGTCCCGGCCGGGCTCGGGCGGTCCGGCGAACAGGCGCTCCCCGTCGAGATAGGCGCCCTTGCCGCGCACCGCCGTGGCCATCTGGTCGCGGACCGGCGCGTACGTCCAGGAGGCGAGCACGGTGCCCCGGTGGGCGAGCGCGACCAGCGTGCAGAAGCCGTCCTTGCCGTGGACGAAGTGCCGGGTGCCGTCGACCGGGTCGATGATCCAGACCGGGGCGTCGCCCTTGATCGCCTCGTACGACGCCGGGTTCGCGTGCACCGCCTCCTCGCCGACGGCCACCGAGCCGGGCAGCAGGGCGCACAGGTCGGCGGCGAGACGGCGCTCGGCGAGCCGGTCGGCGTCCGTGACCAGATCGTGCGGGCCGCTCTTCTGGTCCACCTCGTGCGCGGCGAGTCTGCGGAAGCGGGGCAGGATCTCGGCCGCGGCCGCCTTGCGGATCGCCTCCTCCACATCGGCGGAGTGCCGGGCGAGAAACTCTTCGAGGGCTTCCGTGTCGTCGATCATGTGTCCATGAGACCACGCCCGGCCGACATTCCCCCGTCAGGCTGTGGATAACCCGCAAAGCGCCTGGTCAGCGTCTTGTGGACAACCGGTGGAGACCCCGCCCGGCGCCCCACCTCAGCGGCCCACCGCGTACCCCTGCATCCCCCGCGGGTTGGCGGCCGCCGACAGCACGCCCGTCCGGGGATCACGCGCGACCGCGCACAGCCGCCCCTCCGACCACGCGGGCCCCACGGTGACATCGTGCCCCCGGCGCCGCAGCTCCGCGACCACGGCCTCGGGCATCCGGGACTCGACCGTCACACTGCCCGGACGACTCGTCCGGGGGTGGAAGGAGCTGGGGAAGCCGTCGTTGTGCCAGTTCGGGGCGTCGATCGCGCCCTGGAGGTCGAGGGCGCCACGCACGGGTGCGCTCAGGGCGACGGCGAGGAAGAAGTGCAGCTGCCACTGGTCCTGCTGGTCTCCGCCGGGGGTGCCGAAGGCCAGCACGGGCACGCCGTCGCGCAACGCGAGCGAGGGAGTGAGAGTGGTCCGGGGGCGGCGGCCGGGCGTCAGGGAGTTGGGCAGGCCCTCCTCCAGCCAGGCCATCTGGAGCCTGGTGCCGAGCGGGAAGCCGAGTTCGGGCACGACGGGGTTGGACTGGAGCCAGCCGCCGCTGGGCGTCGCCGCGATCATGTTGCCCCAGCGGTCGACCACGTCGAGATGGCAGGTGTCGCCCCGGGTGGCGCCGTCGGCGCTCACGCGCGGTTCACCGGACAACGCGGACACAGCGGTCTCCCCGGCTGCCCCGATCATCGGCTCCCCCACACCCCCCAACCCCACGGTCGGCTCCCCCGCCCCCGGCAGGCCCCCCGCACCCACATCCCCCCGCACCCCCGCCCGCGCGGGCAGACGCGGCGCCCGACCACCCAGCGTCCCCGGCCGCAGCTCGTACGACGCCAACTCCCCGACCAGCCCCCGCCGCCCCGCGTTGTACTCCCCCGACAGCAGTTCGGCGACCGGGACTTGGGCGGCATCGCCGTACCACGCCTCCCGGTCGGCCATGGCGAGCTTGCAGTCCTCGATCAGCAGGTGGACGTACTCGGCGGAACCGTACGCGGGCAACTCCGGCGGCAGCAGTGCGAGTTGTTGGAGGAAGACAGGGCCCTGACTCCAGGGGCCCGCCTTGCACACGGTCCAGCCGTTCCAGTCGTAGGCGACAGGCTCCTCGTACGACGCGGACCAGTCGGCCAGGTCGGCCTCGGTGAGCGTGCCGGTGTGGCGTTCGCCGCTGGTGTCCAGGGTGGGGCGACGGGACTGGCGCAGCAGGGCCTCGGCGATGAAACCGGTGCGCCACACCTCTCGGGCGGCGTCGATGCGGGACTCGCGGTCGCCCGCGTGGGCGGTCTCGGCGAGGAGGCGCTTCCAGGTGGCGGCGAGGGCGGGGGTGCGCAGCAACTCGCCGGGGCGGGGCGAGTTGCCATCAATCAGATACACCTCGGCCGAGGAGGTCCACTCGGTCTCGAACAGCTCCCGCACACTCTCCACTGCCGCGCCGACGTTCTCCACGGCCGGGTGCCCGTGCTCGGCGTACCCGATGGCGTACTTCAGCACGTCCTCAAGGGACTTGGTGCCGTGGTCGCGCAGGAGCAGCAGCCACGCGTCGAAGGCACCCGGTACGGCGGCGGCGAGCGGGCCGGTGCCGGGTACGAGGTCGAGGCCGAGCCCCTGGTAGTGCGCGACCGTGGCTCCGGCGGGGGCGACACCCTGCCCGCAGAGCACGCGGACGTCGCCACCGGCCGGGGCGAGCAGGATGGGCACCTCACCCGCGGGGCCGTTCAGATGCGGCTCGACCACGTGCAGCACGAACGCCCCCGCCACGGCCGCGTCGAAGGCGTTGCCCCCGTCCTCCAGCACGGCCATCGCGGACTGGGAGGCGAGCCAGTGCGTGGAGGAGACCATGCCGAAGGTGCCCTGGAGCGTGGGGCGGGTGGTGAACATGGGGTCTCCCGTCTACGTGTCCTGCGCCTGCGGAACGAGACTTTCCGCCCGGCGGCCCGCACGTCAACCACGCCCCGCCCACGCGACAGCCACGCCCCGCACCCCCGCCCGGCCCCGAGCCCCACTCAGGCCCCGCTCACGCCTCCGCCTCCGCCTTCACCCCCGCCAGCGTCATCTCGATGCCCGTGCGGAGCAGGGCGAGGCGCCCGTCGACGATCTGCTCCTCCCGCTCCGGGTACCGCTCGACGAAGGTGTGCACGGGGCCGCGCGCGGCCCCGAACCGCATCCCGTGCCGCAACCGGGTGCCCGAGCCGTCCGCGAGCGGCTCCAGGGTGAACGTCCAGATCGCCAGCGGCTCGCCGAGGTGACGGTCGTCGAAGTAGACGACCTCCCACGCGAAGACCCGGGGCTCGGTCAGCTCTGTGATGCGGCTGGCCGTGCGCCACTCGCCCAGCATGTCGTTGCGATTGCGGCCGGAGAAACACGCGCCGACGGCCGGTTCCTCGGCCCCGTCGAGCCATTCCACCTCCTGAAGTTCCGGGCTGTAGCGGGCCGGTGTGGCGATGTCCGACACCAGTGCCCACACCCGCTTCGGCTCGGCGGCGATCTCCGTCACGCACTCCACGCGGGGAACGTCGGCAAGACGCATCTCTTCTCCCTGAGTTGTCGAAGGTGATGACCGAAGTATGGGCCGGAGCGGGAGGGGGAACGCGGAGGGACCCCGCCGGTCGTAGAACACCGGCGGGGCCCCAGCGGATCACGGTCAAGCGGTGTGCAACGTCAACCCGTACCGGTTCAGGATCTCGTTGATCGGCTGGAACCAGGTCTCGCCGCCGCTGGAGCAGTTGCCCCAGCCGCCGGAGGTGACGCCCTGGGCCTGGTCGCCGCTGATGAACGAACCGCCGGAGTCGCCGGGTTCGGCGCAGACGTTCGTCTTGGTCAGCTGACGGACCGCGCCCTGGCTGTAGTTGACCGTCTCGTTGAGGGCGAGGACGGTACCGCAGTGCCAGTGGGTGGTGGAGCCGGAGCGGCAGATGGAGGTGCCGGGCGGTGCCACGTTGGAGCCGCGCACCAACTGGTCGGAGACGGTGCCCCAGCCGAGGACGACGGGTACGGTCCACCAGCCGCTGCCGACGTTGATCCAGGCGTAGTCGTTGTCCGGGAAGGACGAGCCCTGGAAGTTGCCGACGTAGGAGCGGTCCCAGCCGTAGACGGCGGCGGAGGGCTGTCCGCAGTGTCCGGCGGTGACGAAGCCGCCGTAGACCGAGAAGCCTATGGAGCAGCGGACGTTGCCGGTGTAGAAGGGGTCGCCGCCGACGGTTCCCGCGGCGAGGGTGCCCGCGGCCTCGGAGACGGTCTGGACGGTGACGGGCCCGGCCGCGCGGGCGTTCGCCAGGAAGCGCTGGACATCGTTGTCGGCACTGCGGTCGCGCACCACGTCCACGACGACGGTGCCCGCCTTCGGGTCGACGTGCCAACTGCTCACGCCCGACGGTGCCTTGAGCCGGTCGATGCGCGCCTTCGCCGCGTCCAGTTCACGGGCGCTGTGGCGAACGGTGCGGACCGTGGCACCGGCGTCGCGCAGGGCCGCGCGGGTGGCCGGGGAGGCGGCGTCGGTGACGGCCACGGTGAGCCGCCCGCTGCCCGCGTCGTACCAGGAGCCGCCGTAGGCCGCCCCGGCCGTCCTGCGGGCCTCGGGGTCGAGCTTCGTGGCCGCGCGTTCCGATGCGAGGCGGGCCTCGGCCTGTTCCCTCGTCAGGCCGAAGTCGTGCCGCATCGCGGTCAGCAGGCCCTCGGAGGCGGGGGCCTTCGCAGTGGTGGCGGAGTCGTTCGCGGTGGCGGGGACGGTGCCGGCCGCCGTCAGTCCGCCGAGGATGAGGAGTGCGGCCCCGGCCGCGCGCAGAAGTCGCTTGCGTCTCACGGGAGTTGCCCTTCGTCGTTCCAACAAGGTGGGGGTGGAACAGCGGATGACTGAGAGCGCTCTCATCTGTGCGGGGCAGAGCCTAGTCGCCCCTTGATGACAGGTCCATACCAACGGACGGAATCCGCGTCACGCATCCCGCCGGCCGGACGATTCCCGGCATACGGCGCCTTCCTGAACGGGCTGGGTCACCGGCCGAGTACGCAGCGAGTTGGCCCTTCCGTGCCGGGGTCAGTCGTGTGAGACTGTCGTCTCCGTCCACCCTGCGGACCCTTCCGCACCCCCTCCCCCACGAGAAGTGCGCCGTGCGATCTCTTCCTCTGCCGCTCGCCCTCACCGCACGTCTGTCCCCTGTCGTCGTGCTGGCCTGCGTGGGCTGGACCCTGTCCTCCGGCCCGGCCACGCCCGCGGCCGCCGAGCACCGCTCCGCCGGGCAGGAGACGGCCCCGGCCGCCTCCTCCGACGGGGGCGGCGCCGACGCCTCCGCTCCGGCGGTGAAGACCTACGCCGCGGCGCCCGCGCCGTGCACCGGTGTGCCCGTCGACACCATCAAGTCCCTTGTCCCCGGGGCCAAGACCGCGGGCAAGGAGATCCCCTCCACCGACTCCACGCTGCGCCGCACCTGCTCCTGGAACGCCCTGAAGGGCTTCGACTACCGCTGGCTCGACGTCTCCTACGAGGTCACCCCGTCCGACCAGGAGGCGACCAAGGAGTACCAGCAGCGCGTCACCGAGAAGAGCGGCGGCGGCGCGGTCTCCGGTCTCGGCGACAGCGGCTACTCGGTCGTGAACCTCACCACCGAGGACAAGCAGCAGACCCGCGAGGGCCTGGTGATGGCCCGCGCCGCCAACGCCCTGGTGATCATCACTTACAGCGGAAGCGACTTCGAGAACAAGAAGGCCCCCGCCACCGACGAGATCAACAAGGGCGCCATCAAGGCGGCGAAGGCCGCGATGGCGGCGCTGCAGGCCAGTGCGGGGAAGTCGGGCTGACCTGAGGCCGGGCGTCCCGGCCGCCTCCGCGACCAGCTTGCAGGCCCGGCGACGCCTCTTGGCCCTCGCCACCCGCGCCGCACACCCCGGACAGCACCGCGGCACCCCGGCCCGACGCCGGGGTGCCGCGCTCTGCAACTCGCCTACGCTTCCTGCTGTTTACGGCCGGTCGCCACCGTCAGCGCCAGGTACAGCACCAGTGACGTGCCCAGCCCCACCGCCCAGCCGTAGTCCGCGAGCGGCTTGAGGAAGGGGATGGGGCGGCCGTCGATCAGGGGGTGGAAGTCGGCGCCGCCGATGGCGAGGACGCCGCCGGTCACGAAGGCGACCACGGCCCGCCAGTTCCAGCCGCCCGCGTACCAGTACCGGCCGTCCTCGCGGTAGAGGTCGGCGAGGTCGAGGCGGGTGCGGCGCACCAGCCAGTAGTCGGCGATCAGGATGCCCGCGACCGTGCCGAGCAGGCCGCCGACCAGGCCGAGCCAGGTGAAGATGTAGCCCTGCGGGTCGGAGTAGAGCCGCCACGGGAAGATCAGCACCGCGAGGACGGCGGTGATCAGGGCGCCGGTGCGGAAACTGACCTTGCGGGGTGCGATGTTGGAGAAGTCGAAGGCCGGGGAGACCAGGTTGGCCGCGATGTTCACCGAGAGGGTCGCGACGAGCACGGTGACCAGGGCGTAGAGCAGCCCCACCACGTTGTCGGTCTTGGCGGCGAGCTGGACCGGGTCCCAGATCGGCTTGCCGTAGACCGCCTGCGAGCCGGAGGTGACGAGGACCGACAGGAAGGCGAACAGGGTCATCGTCGTGGGCAGGCCGAGGGCCTGTCCCCGGGTCTGGGCGCGCTGGCTGCGGCCGTAGCGGGTGAAGTCGGGGATGTTCAGGGAGAGCGTCGACCAGAAGCCGATCATGCCCATCAGGGAGGGCCAGAACAGCTTCCAGAAGTCGCCGCCCCAGCCCAGCTTGGAGGGCTGGTCGAAGAGCGGACCGACGCCGCCGGCCTGGACGCTCATCCACCACAGCATCACGAAGGCGCCGACCAGGACGAACGGAGCGGCCCAGTTCTCGAAGCGCCGGATGGTCTCCATCCCCCGCACGATGATGGCGACTTGGAGCGCCCAGAAGAGGGCGAAGGAGAGCCACATCGTCCAGGCGTAGCCGCCGATGTGCGAGGCGTTCGACCAGCTGTCGCCGATGAGCTTGCCCGCGAGGAAGTAGATCGCCTCGCCGCCGATCCAGGTCTGGATGCCGAACCAGCCGCAGGCCACCAACGCCCGTACGACAGCGGGGAGGTTGGCGCCGCGTATGCCGAAGGAGGCGCGGGCGAAGACCGGGAAGGGGATGCCGTACTTGGGTCCGGCGTGCCCGGTGAGCAGCATCGGCACGAGCACGATCAGGTTGGCCAGGGCGATGGTGAACACCGCCTGCTTCCAGTCCATGCCGACCGCGATGAGCCCCGAAGCGAGCGTCCAGGAGGCGGTGTTGTGGGCCATGCCGACCCACAGCGCGGAGAAGTTGTACGTGGTCCAGGTGCGCTTGGCGACGGGGACGGGGAGCAGGTCCTCGTTGGCGAAGCGGCCGCTGGGCTGGGGAGCGTCGGCGGGGATCTCCACCCGGCCGTCGGGGAGCGTGACTTGGGCGGTCGGCGGCGAGGCGGTGGGAGCGGTGTCGGTCATGGGACAGGCCAATCGGATGAGGTGGGACGACGGGACAGGCCGTGCGGGTGGCGCCGATTGGGGGGTGCGTCCGTAGATTCCGTACGGGCGTCCGGCCCCCCTCCCGCGCAAGGGACCTGCGGGGAGGGGGAGTTCGAACCGACTGCGGGCGGTCGGGTCGGCTGCGAGCGGTCAGGCCGACTGCGGCCGGTCAGGCGTTGAGCGCCGGGATGACCTTCGTGCCGTAGGCGTCGATGGTCGCCTCCTGCGCGTCGTGCATGTCGTAGACGGCGAACTGGTCGACGCCCAGCTCGCGCAGTGCGGCCAGCTTCTCGATGTGCCGTTCGACGGGGCCGATGAGGCAGAAGCGGTCCACGATCTCGTCGGGCACGAACTGGGTGTCGGGGTTGCCGCTGCGTCCGTGGTGGGCGTAGTCGTAGCCCTCGCGGGACTTGATGTAGTCGGTGAGTTCGTCGGGCACTTGGCCCGAGTGCTCGCCGTACTTGGCGACGAGGTCGGCCACGTGGTTGCCGACCATGCCGCCGAACCAGCGGCACTGGTCGCGGGCGTGGGCGAGAGCCTCGGGCGAGTCGTCCTCGGTGACGTAGGCGGGGGCGGCCACGCAGATGGTGACCTCGGACGGGTCGCGGCCGGCGGCCACGGCGGCGTCCTTGACCGCCTTCACCATGTACTCGGTGAGGTACAGGTCGGCGAGCTGGAGGATGAAGCCGTCGGCCTCCTCGCCGGTCATCTTCAGCGCCTTGGGCCCGTACGCGGCCATCCAGACCGGGAGTTGGGCGTCCGGCTTGGTCCAGGGGAAGCGGATCACGGTGCCGCCGAGGTCGGCCTCCTCGCCCCGGCCGAGGGCGCGGATGACCTTCATGGCCTCGCTGATCCGGGCGAGCGTGTTGGGCTTGCGGCCCGCGACGCGCATCGCGGAGTCGCCCCGGCCGATGCCGCACACCGTGCGGTTGCCGAACATGTCGTTCAGGGTCGCGAAGGTGGAGGCGGTGACCTCCCAGGTGCGGGTGCCCGGATTGGTGACCATGGGCCCGACGGTCAGCCGCTCGGTGTTCGCGAGGATCTGGCTGTAGATGACGAACGGCTCCTGCCAGAGCACGGCGGAGTCGAAGGTCCAGCCGTACGTGAAGCCGTTGGCCTCGGCGCGCTTCATGAGGTCGACGACGCGGGAGGCGGGCGGATCGGTCTGGAGGACTAGTCCGAAGTCCATGTGCGCCACTCCTAGGTGAGGTACTGACAGGTGGAGCGCGGGGTGTAGACGCCGTGTCCGGCGTGGCCGGTGTACTCCCGCTCGGTGATCACGGGCACACCGCGCGAGAGCACGGTCTCGACGCGGCCGGTGATCCGCCTGCCCTCGTACGCCGAGTAGTCGACGTTCATGTGGTGCGTCTCGGCGGAGATCACCTGCTCGGCGTGCGGGTCGTAGATCACCACGTCGGCGTCGGCGCCGGGCGCGATGGTGCCCTTCTTCGGGTACATGCCGAACATGCGGGCCGGGGTGGCGCAGGCGATCTCGATCCAGCGGCGGCGCGAGATGTGGCCGTCGACCACGGCCTGGTGGAGGAGGTCCATGCGGTTCTCCACGCCCGGCATCCCGTTGGGGATCTTGGAGAAGTCGCCCCGGCCCAGCTCCTTCTGGCCGGAGAAGCAGAACGGGCAGTGGTCGGTGGAGACCACCTGGAGGTCGTTGGTGCGCAGGCCCCGCCACAGGGCGGCCTGGTGCTCGCGCGGCCGCAACGGCGTGCTGCACACGTACTTGGCGCCCTCGAAGTCCGGCTCGGCGAGGTTGTCGGTGGACAGGAACAGGTACTGCGGGCAGGTCTCGCCGAAGACGTTCAGCCCCTCGTCGCGGGCGCGGGCCAGCTCGGCCACGGCCTCCTGCGCGGAGACGTGCACGACGTAGAGCGGGGCGCCGGCGACCTGGGCGAGCTTGATCGCGCGGTGGGTGGCCTCCGCCTCCAGGAGGGCCTTGCGGACCTCGCCGTGGTAGCGGGGGTCGGTCTCGCCGCGCGCGAGGGCCTGTTCGACCAGGACGTCGATGGCGATGCCGTTCTCGGCGTGCATCATGATCAGCCCGCCGTTCTCGGCGGCGCGCTGCATCGCCCTGAGGATCTGGCCGTCGTCGGAGTAGAAGACCCCGGGATAGGCCATGAACTGCTTGAACGAGGTCACGCCTTCCTCGACCAGCAGGTCCATCTCCTTGAGCGTCTCCTGGTTCACATCGGAGACGATCATGTGGAAGCCGTAGTCGATCGCGCAGTTGCCCTCGGCCTTCTGGTGCCAGGCGTCCAGGCCCTCGCGCAGGGTGCCGCCGACGTTCTGGATGGCGAAGTCCACGATCGTGGTCGTACCGCCCCAGGCGGCGGCGCGGGTGCCGGTCTCGAAGGTGTCGGCGGCGTACGTACCGCCGAACGGCATCTCCATGTGGGTGTGGCCGTCGACGCCGCCGGGGATGACGTACTTCCCCGTCGCGTCGATGACCCGGTCCGCCGTGAACGCCTCGGCGGCGGGGGTGCCGGAGGCGGCGAGGGCGGCGATACGGCCGTCCTCGATCAGTACGTCGGCGTGGATCTCGTCGGAGGCGGTGATGACGAGACCGTTGCGGATGAGGGTACGGGTGCCCATGCTCCTACTCCTGGATCGAACGGCCTTCTGGACAGAACCTGTTGGCTACGGCGCCGTCAGCGGGCCGTACGCGTTCGGCTCGCGGTCGCGGTAGAACTGCCAGCGGTCGCGGACCTCGCGCAGCTTGGCCATGTCGAGGTCGCGGACGACGAGTTCGGTCTCCTTGTCACTCGCCACCTCGCCGACGAACTGGGCCTCCGGGTCGACGAAGTACGTGGTGCCGTAGAAGTCGTTGTCGCCGAGGTCCTCGACGCCGACCCGGTTGATCGCGCCGACGAAGTACTCGTTGGCGACGGCGGCGGCCGGCTGCTCCAACTGCCAGAGGTAGCGGGAGAGTCCGCGCGACGTGGCCGACGGGTTGAAGACGATCTCGGCTCCGGCGAGGCCCAACGCACGCCAGCCCTCGGGGAAGTGGCGGTCGTAGCAGATGTAGACGCCGATCTTGCCGACGGCGGTGTCGAAGACGGGCCAGCCGCTGTTCCCCGGGCGGAAGTAGAACTTCTCCCAGAATCCCTGGACCTGGGGGATGTGGGTCTTGCGGTACTTGCCGAGGTAGGAGCCGTCGGCGTCGATCACGGCGGCGGTGTTGTAGAGGACGCCGGGCTGCTCCTCCTCGTACATGGGCAGGACGAGGACGATGCCCAACTCCCGTGCCAGCTCCTGGAAGCGGCGGACGGTGGGGCCCTCGGGGATCTGCTCGGCGTACTCGTAGAACGCCTTGTCCTGGACCTGGCAGAAGTAGGGGCCGTAGAACAGCTCCTGGAAGCAGAGGACTTGGGCGCCCTGGGCGGCGGCGTCGCGGGCCGCCTGCTCGTGCACCTGGATCATGGACTCCTTGTCGCCCGTCCAGGCCGTCTGGAAGAGGGCGGCGCGGATGACTCGGCTCATCGGGACCTCCGTAGCTCGATGTGAGGGTGAGCCTAGGAAGGGCGGGTGGCCGGTTTTGAGTGGCAGGGTGTCACGTGTGCGGGGGTCGGCCGTGTCACCGTGTCACGAGTCCGCGCGGCCATGTTTCACCGCCGTTTTCCCAGGTCGTGGCGTGTTTCAGTGTCGTTGCGCGTCGTGGGCGAGCAGGGCGATGTGCACCGAGGCCGCCTGCTCGAAGTCGTCGAGGTCGATGCCGAGGCGCGTCTGTATCGCCTCCAGGCGGCGGTAGAGGGCGGGCCGCGAGACGTGGTGGAGCTGGGCGGTGCGGGACTTGTTGCGGCCGGTGGCGAGGTAGGTGCGCAGCACGTTCAGCAGTTCGCCGCCCTCGGCGCACAGCAGGCCGTCCAGCTCCCGTTCGGCGAAGGACTGCACCTGCGGGTCGTCGCGCAACAGCCGTACCAGACCGCGCAGATGGACGTCCCGCAGCCGTACCACGGGCGGCCGGTCCAGGGCGGCGTCGGCGCCCGCGAGGGCGTCCGCGACGTGCCGGGCCTCGCGCAGCCCGGCGGGCACGTCGTCCCATGTCTCGCGCGGCTCGGCGACGGCGACGGAGAGGTCCGGCTCGGTCGTGCGCAGCCGGGCCGCGAAGCGGGCGGTGAGCGCCTCGGCGTCCTGGTCGTGGGCGAGACTGAGCAGGGCGGCGGTGACGCCGTCCCCGAGTTCGGCCACGAGTCCCGCCAGGCCGAGCGCGCGCAACACCCGGTCCAGCAGGGCGGGTTCGGCGCCGGGCACGACCAGCGGGACGAAGGTGCGCCGGCCGACCGGCAGCCCGGCGGCGCGGGCCCTGGGCAGCAGCTGCCGGGCGGGTACGGTGCCGGAGGCGAGGTCGGTGAGCAGGCCGCGCGCGGACTGCTCCTCCCAGCTCGCCGTGGAGCCGCCACCGAGCATCCGGTGCAGGACCAGGGCCTCGGCGGCGCGGTCGGCGAGCAGCCGTCCGGTGGCCGCGTCGCCCCGGTAGCCGCACAGCAGCAGCCGTCCCCAGCTCTCGCCCCGGCCGCCGAGTTCGGCGCGGACCCAGCCGTCGCCCGCGCTGCCTCCCCCAGTGCCCGAAAGGCCCGGGTGGTGCCCCCATGCCTGCCGGGCGATGCGCTCCCAGTCGCGCAGCACGTCGTCCACGGCGGACCGCTCCCCCGCCGTGGCGAGGACGCGGTGCGCGAGGTTGGTGACGACGACCGGGCAGCCGCTGTGCCGGGCGATCTCGTCCAGGAGTTGTTGCAGCGGTGCCCCGGCGGTGATCAGTCCGGTGAGCCCGGTGCGTACGGCCTCGGAGAGGCTGACGGCGGCGAACTTCCGCCGTACGAGCCGGGATTGGACCTCCTCGGTCAACTCCGCGAAGGGGAACGGCCGGTGCAGGACCACCATGGGGAGGCCGTACCGTTCCGCCGTGCGGCACATCGTCTCGGGCGGGGCGGGGAAGGCGCGGCCGAGGCCGAGGACCACGGCGGCGGCGTCCGCGTGGTGCAGGGAGCGGATGTAGGCGGCCTGTTTGGCCTCGTCGCCCGCGAGGAGCACGCCGGTGGTGAGGACCATCTCGCCGCCGCTGAGCATCACGCCGACGTCGGCGGCCTCGGCGACGTGCACCCAGCGCACGGCGCGGTCGAGCTGTCCGGCCCCGGCGACCACCTCGGGCTCCCCGGCGAGCACGCGTTCCAGGGTGAGCACCTGCCGGACGGACAGCGCCGGTCCGCCGGCGGGCGCGGCCGGGTGCCAGGACTCCGAGGTGGTGGTCATGGGCGGTACCTCGTCTCTCGTACGGGCTCCTCCGCGCGCTCTCAGTACGTGCTCCGCAGCGCGTCCTCGAGGATGTCCGCGCCCTCCTCCGCCTCCGCGACGGTGAGGGTGAGGGGCGGGGCGATGCGCAGGACGCTGGTGTCGTGGCCGCCGCCCTTGCCGATGAGCAGGCCGCCGGAGCGGGCGGACTCCAGGACGGTGGCGGCCGCGGCGGGGTCGGCCTCGTCGGTGCCGGGCCGGACCAGTTCGACGCCGATCATCAGGCCGCGCCCGCGCACCTCGCGGACGCCGGGCAGCCGGGCGGCGACGGAGCGCAGCCGCTCCAGGAGCAGGCCGCCGACGCGGCGGGCGTTGCCCTGGAGGTCGTGTTCCAGGTGGTAGGTGAGGTTGGCGAGCCCTGCGGCCATGGTGATCTGGGTGCCGCCGAAGGTGGAAATGCTGTTGGCGTCCAGGCAGTTCATGATCTCGGCGGGGGCGATCACACCGCCGATGGACATGCCGTTGCCGATGCCCTTGGCGAAGGTGACGATGTCCGGCGGGCCATTCCGGTCGTGTGCCTGCCAGCCCCAGAAGTGGTCGCCGGTGCGGCCCCAGCCGGTCTGCACCTCGTCGGAGATCCACAGGATGCCGTGCTCGTCGAGGACTTCGCGGAAGGCGGCGTACAGCCCGTCGGGCGGGGAGGTGAATCCCCCTACGCCCTGGATGGGTTCGGCGATCAGCGCGACGGGCGTGCGGCCCTGGCCGATGAGGTCGCGCAGGTCGGCCACGCAGGCGTCGATGAACGCGCGGTCGTCCAGCGCGGCGTACGGCCCCCGGGTGCGGACGGCGCCGTGGACGTAGACGGTCTGGAGCGGGGAGAGGGAGGTCGTGGACCAGGTGCGGTTGCCGGTGATGCCGACGGCGCCGAAGGAGCGGCCGTGGTAGCTGTTGCGCATCGCCAGGACGGTGTTGCCCTGCCGGTAGGCGGTGGCGAGCAGCATCGCCGTGTCGTTGGCCTCGGTGCCGGAGGTGGTGAAGAAGACCCGGGCGTTCGGGATACCGCTCAACTGGGCGATACGCTCCGCCAGTTCGACCATCGGGCGGTTCAGGTACAGGGTCGAGGAGTGGATGATCCGCCCGGCCTGCTCGCTCACCGCCTTGGTGACCTCGGGCAGCGCGTGCGCGGTCATGGTGGTGAGGATGCCGCCGAAGAAGTCGAGGTAGCGGTTGCCGTAGTTGTCCCAGACGTGGCGGCCCTCGCCGTGGGTGATCTCCAGCGGGTCGTCGTAGTAGAGGGCGAGCCAGTCGGGCATGACCCGGCGGTGGCGGGCGTAGAGGTCGGTCATGGCCGCACCAGTCCTTCGTACGCGTCGGGGCGCCGGTCGCGGTAGAACGCCCACTGCTGCCGTACCTCTTCGATGAGGTCGAAGTCCAGGTCGCGGACGAGGAGTTCCTCGCTCTTGTCGTCGGCCGGGTCGCCGACGAACTGTCCGCGCGGGTCCACGAAGTACGAGGTGCCGTAGAAGTCGTTGTCGCCGTACTCCTCCTGGCCGACGCGGTTGATCGCGGCGACGAAGTACTCGTTGGCGACGGCGGCCGCGGGCTGCTCCAACTGCCAGAGGTGCGAGGAGAGTCCACGGTGGGTGGCGGAGGGGTTGTAGACCAACTGGGCGCCGTTGAGTCCTAGTTCGCGCCAGCCCTCGGGGAAGTGGCGGTCGTAGCAGATGTAGACGCCGACCTTGCCGACGGCGGTGTCGAAGACGGGCCAGCCGAGGTTGCCGGGTTTGAAGTAGTACTTCTCCCAGAAGCCCTTGACCTGGGGGATGTGGTGCTTGCGGTACTTGCCGAGGTAGCCGCCGTCGGCGTCGATCACGGCGGCGGTGTTGTAGTAGAAACCCGCGCCGTCGATCTCGAAGACGGGGGCGACGATCACCATGCCGGTCTCACGGGCCAGTTCCCGCATCCGCGTCACGGTCGGGCCGTCGGGGACCGGTTCCGCCCAGCGGTAGTGCTCGGGCTCCTGGACCTGGCAGAAGTAGGGGGCGTTGAAGACTTCCTGGAAGCCGATGATCCTCGCGCCCCGGCGCGCCGCCTCGCGGGCGTGCTCCTCGTGCTTCGCGATCATGGACTCGGTGTCGCCGGTCCAGGTGGCCTGGACCAGTGCGGCACGTACGACGTTGGCCATGAGCTGCTCCTTCGACGCGGCGTCCGAGCCCTCCACGCCCGCAGAAACGGCCCGTAGAGGGACGAAAGTAAGCCTCCTGGACGCCCTTGCCAAGACCATCGTCGACAACCCGCTGAGTCGATCTCGATTCACACTCCGGTGGGTGAGCGCGCGGATGTAGCCAACACCAGTTGTGTTACGGCCCGACTACGCGTGGTTTGCGGTCCGCCTCAGGCGCTCACGAGGACGCAGAGGGCCGCCAGTTCGTCCATGGACAGCCCGAGCGCCCCGGCGAGGGCCGCCACGGTGAAGAAGGCCGGGGTGGGGGCCCGGCCGGTCTCGATCTTGCGGAGCGTCTCGGCGGAGATCCCGGCCGCCGCCGCGACCTCGGCCATGCTCCGGGGGCCACGGGCCGCGCGCAGCAGCGCGCCGAGCCGTTCGCCGCGTTCGCGCTCTTCTGGGGTGAGGGGGGTGCGCACCATGGAACCCATTCTAATACCGGTATAGTAATTGGCATGATGGAACTCAAGACGGACGCGTCGATCGACGCGATGCACGCGGCGGGCCAGGTGGTCGGCCGCGCCCTGACGGCCGTACGGCAGGCCGCCGGAGTCGGCGTGAGCCTGCTGGAGCTGGACGAGGTCGCCCGCGAGGTGCTGCGCGAGGCGGGCGCGACGTCCCCCTTCCTCGGCTACCGCCCCTCCTTCGCGCCGACCCCGTTCCCGGCGGTGATCTGCGCCTCGGTGAACGACGCGATCGTGCACGGCATCCCGACCACGTACCGGCTGCGCGACGGCGACCTGCTCTCCGTGGACTGCGGCGCCCTGCTGGACGGCTGGGCCGGTGACTCCGCGATCAGCTTCGTGGTCGGCCGCCCCGACCCGGCGGACCTGCGCCTGATCGAGACCGCCGAACGCGCGCTGGCCGCGGGCATCGAGGCGGCCGTCGTCGGCAACCGCATCGGCGACATCGCCCACGCCGTCGGCCGCACCTGCCGCCGGGCCGGCTACGGCATCCCGTCCGGCTTCGGCGGCCACGGCATCGGTCGCCACATGCACGAGGACCCCGAGGTCCCCAACGAGGGCCGCCCCGGTCGCGGCATCCCCCTCCGCCCCGGCATGGTCCTGGCCATCGAGCCCATGCTGATCGCCAGCGGCAAGAACGCGTACTACGAGGCGGAGGACGGCTGGACCCTCCGCACCTCGGACGGCTCCCGCGCGGCCCACGCGGAACACACGGTGGCGATCACGGAGAACGGCCCCCGAATCCTCACAGCACGACAGCCGACCTGAAAAGGGGCGCGGGCTGTATCGATGTGCGGCTCCGCCGCGCGGGCGCGAGCAGTCACGAAGGACCCGCACCCGAAAGACGCCCCGAGCCACCGAAAGGGGCGCGGGGAACTGCGCGAGAACCCACCACGACCCGCACCCGACGGACAACCCGCACCACCCCCCGCCGTGGTCGCCCGCAGGTGCCACTCGGAGACCGACGTGCCAGAGTTGGCAGAAGTGGCCCCCCGCCGCTCCGCACATCGTCTGCGAAGGACGGTAACGATGACCAGCGGTTACACCGGTCCCCCCGAGAACGACCCCTTCGGGGAACTCTTCTCCCGCTACTTCGGCGGAGCCCCCGGCGCCCCAGGGCAGCCCGGCCCCCGCCCCATCGACATCGGCCGCCTGCTCAGCCAGCCGGCCCGCGAGCTGGTCAGAGGGGCCGCGCAGTACGCCGCCGAGCACGGCAGCCGGGACCTGGACACCCAGCACCTGCTGCGCGCCGCCCTGTCCAGCGAGCCCACCCGGAGCCTGCTGACCCGTTCGGGCGCCGACCCGGACTCGCTGGCGACGGAGATAGACGGCCGCGCGGGCCCCTCCCAGCACCCGCAGGGCAAGATGCCGCCGACCGCGCTGTCGCTGACCCCGGCGGTCAAGCGGGCGCTGCTCGACGCGCACGACATGGCGAGGTCGACCGGAGCCGGGTACATCGGCCCCGAGCACGTGCTGAGCGCGCTCGCCGCGAACCCGGATTCGGCGGCCGGGCACATCCTGAACGCGGCCCGCTTCCACCCGGGCCCGCTGCCGCCCCCGCCGCCGGAGGGCGCCGGCACCCCCACGCAGGTGCGCGTGGAGCGCCCGCAGCCGACCGGTACGCCGACGCTCGACAAGTACGGCCGCGATCTGACCGAGCTGGCCCGCCAGGGCCGTATCGACCCGGTGATCGGACGGGAGAAGGAGATCGAGCAGACCATCGAGGTCCTCTCCCGGCGCGGCAAGAACAACCCGGTGCTGATCGGTGACGCGGGGGTCGGCAAGACGGCCGTCGTGGAGGGACTGGCGCAGCGCATCGCGGACGGTGACGTGCCGGAGGGCCTGGAGGGGCGCCGGGTGGTGGCGCTGGACCTGACTGCGGTGGTGGCCGGTACCCGCTTCCGGGGCGACTTCGAGGAGCGCCTGAACAACATCGTGCAGGAGATCCGCGCCCACTCCGATCAACTGGTCGTGTTCATCGACGAGCTCCACACGGTCGTCGGCGCGGGCACGGGCGGCGAGGGCGGCGCGATGGACGCGGGGAACATCCTCAAGCCCGCGCTGGCCCGTGGCGAGCTGCACATCGTGGGCGCGACGACGCTGGAGGAGTTCCGGCGGATCGAGAAGGACGCGGCGCTGGCCCGCCGCTTCCAGCCGATCCTGGTGCCGGAGCCGACGCCCGAGGACGCGCTGGAGATCCTGCGCGGACTCCAGGACCGCTACGAGGCCCACCACCAGGTGCGGTACACGGACGAGGCGCTGTCGGCGGCCGTGGAGCTGTCGGACCGCTATCTCACCGACCGGCGGCTGCCGGACAAGGCGATCGACCTGATCGACCAGGCGGGCGCCCGGGTACGGCTCGGCGCGCGGACCAAGGGCACGGACGTGCGCGCGATGGAGCGCGAGGCCGAGCAACTGGTCCGGGACAAGGACCAGGCGGTCGCGAGCGAGCAGTACGAGGAGGCGACCCGGCTGCGCGACCGGATCGTGGAGCTGAAGGAGCGCATCGCGGCCAGCGACGACGGCGAGGCCGACGAAGGCCAGAACCTGGAGGTCACGGCGGAGGCGATCGCCGAGGTGATCTCCCGGCAGACCGGTGTCCCGGTGAGCCGGCTGACCCAGGAGGAGAAGGAGCGGCTGCTCGGTCTGGAGGACCATCTGCACCAGCGGGTGGTCGGGCAGGACGAGGCGGTACGGGTGGTGGCCGACGCGGTGCTGCGTTCGCGCGCGGGCCTGGCCAGCCCGGACCGGCCGATCGGCAGCTTCCTGTTCCTCGGTCCGACCGGCGTCGGCAAGACCGAGCTGGCGCGGGCGCTCGCGGAGGACCTGTTCGGCAGCGAGGACCGGATGGTCCGCCTCGACATGAGCGAGTACCAGGAGCGGCACACCGTCTCCCGGCTGATCGGGGCGCCGCCCGGCTATGTGGGGCACGAGGAGGCGGGGCAGCTCACCGAGGTCGTACGCAGGCATCCGTACTCGCTGCTGCTCCTGGACGAGGTGGAGAAGGCGCACCCGGACGTGTTCAACATCCTGCTCCAGGTGCTGGACGACGGCCGCCTGACCGACGCGCAGGGGCGCACGGTGGACTTCTCCAACACGGTGATCGTGATGACGAGCAACCTCGGGTCGGACGTCATCACCCGGCGCGGCGCCTCGATCGGCTTCGGTCCCGGCGGGCAGGACGCCGACGAGGAGGCGCGGCGCGAGCAGATCCTGCGGCCGCTGCGGGAGCACTTCCGGCCGGAGTTCCTGAACCGCATCGACGAGATCGTGGTCTTCCGGCAGCTCACGGGCGAGCAACTGCGGCGGATCACCGACCTGTTGCTGGAGAGCACGCGCGAACTGGCGCGGGCCCGGGACGTGACGGTGGACTTCACCGACGCGGCCGTGGACTGGCTGGCCGAACGCGGCTACCAGCCCGAGTACGGCGCCCGCCCCCTGCGCCGCACCATCCAGCGCGAGGTCGACAACCAGCTGTCGCGGCTGCTGCTGCGGGGCGAGGTCGCCGAGGGCGGCCGGGTGACGGTGGACACGGCCGACGACGGGCTGGACTTCCGGATCGAGAACCGGGAGCGGGCCCAGTCGGCCGAGGCCGCGTCCTGAGCGTGCTGGGCTTCCTGGGTTTCCTGAGCTTCCTGAGCAGCGGCGCGGCGATGTCAGGGCGCCGGATGCACCACCATCGCCGAGCCACCGCCCCGCCGCACCTTCTCGGCGGCCGCCAACCAGCGGCCGTCCGGCAGGCGTTGGACGCCGGTCGCGGCGCCGATCTCCGGGTTGAGCTTGAAGCTGTGCCCGATGGCTTCGAGTCGCGCCCGCAACGGGCTGTCGTACAGGGCGGGTTCGAGTTCGGTCTGGGCCGCGTTGCGCTGACTGGCGCGGGGTGCGGCGATGGCGTCGACCAGGGGCAGGCCCCGGTCCACGAACCCGGTGAGGGTCTGGAGCACGGTGGTGATGATGGTGGCGCCGCCGGGCGAGCCGAGGGCCACCACGGGACGGTCGTGCCGGTCGAGGACGATCGTCGGGGAGATGGAGGAGCGCGGCCGCTTGCCCGGTCCCGGCAGGTTGGGGTCGTGGACGGCCGGGTCGGCGGGGGCGAAGGAGAAGTCGGTCAGCTCGTTGTTGAGCAGGAAGCCGCGGCCGGGCACGGTGATGCCGCTGCCGCCGGTCTGCTCGATGGTGAGCGTGTAGGAGACGACGTTGCCCCACTTGTCGGCGACGGTGAGGTGGGTGGTGTTCTCGCCCTCGTAGGTCGTCGGGGCCGCCTTGCCGCCCTTGGCGCAGGCGGCGGGGTGGCGGGGGTCGCCGGGGGCGAGCGGGCTGGTGAGGACCGACTCGTCCTTGATCAGGCAGGCGCGCGAGTCGGCGTACCGCTGGGAGAGCAGGTCCTTGGTGGGCACGTTCTCGAAGCTCGGGTCGCCCACCCAGCGGCCCCGGTCGGCGAACGCGATCCGGCTGGCCTCGATGAAGCGGTGGAGGTACTGGGTCTCGCTCGCACGCGAAAGGTCGGTGTTCTCAAGGATGTTGAGGGCCTCGCCGACGGTGGTGCCGCCGGAGGAGGAGGGCGCGATGGAGTACACCTTCAGGCCCCGGTACGACGTCTCGGTGGGGCTCTGCTGCTTGGCGCGGTAGGCGGCGAGGTCCTTCGCGGAGAGCTTGCCCGGGCGGGCGTTCCAGCCCGAACCGGGGTCCACGGGCGGCTTGTTGACGGTCGAGACGATGTCCCGCCCGAGGTCGCCCCGGTAGACCGCGCCGACCCCCTTGCGCCCCAACTCCTCATAGGTACTGGCCAGTTCCGGGTTCTTGAACGTCGAGCCCACGACGGGCAGTTGGCCGCCGGGCAGGAACAGCTTGGCGGTGTCCGGGAAGTAGCGGAACCGCTTCTCGTTGTCGGAGGTCTGCGAGCGGAACGTGGAGTCCACGGTGAAGCCGTCACGGGCGATCCGCTCGGCGGGCCGGAGGACGTTCGCCAGCGACCGCGTGCCCCACGTGGCCAGCGCCGTGCTCCAGATGGCGGGCGTACCGGGGGTGCCGACACCGAGTCCGCTGCTGACGGCGTCCGCGAAGGCGAGCGGCTTGCCGTTCTCCTGGAAGAGGTCGCTCCCGGCGGTCAGCGGGGCGGTCTCACGGCCGTCGATGGTGCGCACCGTACGGGACTTGGCGTCGTAGTAGACGAAGTAGCCGCCTCCTCCGATGCCCGCCGAGTAGGGCTCGGTGACGCCGAGCGCGGCGGCGGTGGCGACAGCCGCGTCGACCGCGTTGCCGCCCTTCCTCAGCACCTCGATCCCCGCAGCGGTGGCATCGGCGTCCACACTGGCGACCGCGCCGCCGTAGCCGACGGCGACGGGGGTCTTGGCGGGCTGTCCTCCCGGGTGCGGCGGCCCCGCCGCCACGGTCGACAGGACGGCGGCCGAGACGGCGGCCACCGCGAGCCCGCGCGTGCCAGGACGTGCCATGCGTACCTCCCGGGGGTGACGTCCGCGCAGCGTAACCGGATCGGGGATGTCTCGACAGTACGCCCCGGCCTGTCGTCACACGACCGTCACAGGCCGGGCGCCCCCACTGCCCGGCGGGGCGCGGCGCGGACCGGCGCGGACCAGGATGGGGCGCGCCCGGCCTCTGTATGGAGCCGCAGTCCCGTGCGGGGAGGTCAGGCCTCCTTGAGCGCCGCCAGGACCCGCTCGGCGGTGGAGACGGTGGACTGCGGGTTCTGTCCAGTGATCAGGTTGCCGTCGGACACCACGGTGTCGGACCAGGGGGCGCCGGTCCTCAGCTCGGCGCCGCGCTCGGCGAGACGGGTCTGGAGCAGCCACGGGGCCGCGTCGCCAAGGCCGCCCTGGCGCTCCTCGTCGTCCGTGAAGGCGGTCAGGGCGCGGCCCGCGAAGACGAAGGCGCCGTCCGCGCGCTCGGCGGCGAGCAGGCCGGCCACACCATGGCACAGGGCCGCGATGACCGTGCCGCGCTCGTCGGCACCGGCGAGGAGGGAGCCGAGCCCGGGATCATCGGCGAGGTCGGCCATGGGCGCGTGGCCGCCGGGCAGGTAGAGGGCGTCGTAGTCCGCGGCCCGGACACCGGCCAGGTCCAACGGGGCTTCGAGCTCGGCCCCGATGGACTCCAGGTAGGCCGCGAAGGCGGCACCATCGGCGGCCTCGACACCACCGCGCCCGTCCAGCGAGATCGGGTCGACGGTCGGGCGGACCCCGCCGGGTGTGGCGATGTCCACCTGGTGTCCGGCCCCGGTCAGGACGCGGTGCGAGGCGGCGACCTCCTCCGCCCAGTAACCGGTGGGGTGGGAGGTGCCGTCGGCCAGGGTGAGGGTGTCGGCGGCCGAGATGATCATCAGGATCTTCGCCATGACGGGAAGTCTCTTCTCTGAGCATGGGAGGTGCCCCGGAACCGGGGCGGTGACGTCCTCAGTTTTCATCAGTTCCGTTCTGCTGCCGGATCTGATCCATAAGCCTTCTTATGTACGCTGGGTTGCGTGACGGACCTCCATCTGCTGACGGCCTTCCTGGAGATCTACCGCCGTGGGTCGCTGACCGCGGCCGCGACCGCACTGGGCGTCTCCCAGCCAACTGTCAGCGGCCGGCTCGCCCGGCTGGAGGAACAGCTCGGGGACACCCTGTTCGTCCGGTCACGCGGGGGCGCCGAGCCCACCGAGCGGGCACACGAAGTCGCCCGCCGGATCGGTCCGCATCTGGACGGTCTGCGTCGGGCGCTGGCCGAGGAAGCCGACGACAAGTCCTGCAAGGGCACCGTGCGGCTGGGCGCGGCGGGCGAGTTCACCGCGACCCGCCTGCTGCCCGCGCTCGCTCCCCTCACCCGTCACGGGCTGCGGCTGCACGTCACTCCCGGCGTCGCCGAGCCGCTGCTCGCCTCCCTCTCCACCGGGGAACTGGACCTGGTGGTCTCCCCCGTCCGTCCTCCCGCGAAGCTGCGTGGCCTGACCGCGACGCCCTTCCTGGACGAGGAGTTCGTTCTGGTGGGCACGCCCACCGCCGCTCGCTCCATCGATCCCGAACGCCTGGCCGAGAACCCGGTAGCCGCCCTGGCACACCTGCCGCTGGTGGCCTACACCGAGGAGCTGCCCATCATCCGGCGTTACTGGCGGAGCGAGTTCGGCCGTCGCCCGCCGAACCCCGTCTCCGTGCTGGTGCCGGATCTGCGCGCCGTGCTCGCGGCCGTGATCGCCGGCGCGGGCATCTCGGTCCTCCCCCGCTACCTGGCCGAACCCGCTCTCGGCGCGGGCTCCCTCGAAACGCTGCACCGCACCGAGGTGCCACCGCTCAACACCCTTTATCTGGTGACCCGTTCCGGTCCCGTCGAACCCGTGGTCCGCACCGTCCGTCACCGGCTCCTCGACCACGCGGCGGCCTGGGGAACCCTGTAACCCGCGGGCCCGCGCGAAAGACCGCCGCGACCTGCGAAAATGCGTGCGATTCCATGCGTGCCGATAGCATGCCCGCCCATGAACGACGACGTACGGAACATCGTCCTGGGTGTCATAGCCGCCGGCGTCAGCGCGGCGCTCGGCTGGCTCGCCCGCACCTATCTGTGGCGGCGCAGGCTGCGGCGCAAGCAGGCGTTCTTCGGGCTGCCGGAGAACGCGGAGTCCCTGCTCGTCGTCAACCGCGACCCGGCGGCGACGGAGCCCGCCGTGCACCGCTTCGACGTGTTCGCGCTCCTTGAGCTGTCCGCGCTGATCAAGGAGTGCGGGGCGCACTTCCAGGTGGTGACGCAGGACGCGACCCATCAGGGGTTCGGGGAGCGCACCGAGTTCTGTGTGGGCGGTCCGGCGTCCAACCGGCGGATGCAGGCCCATATGACGGCGCTGCTGCCCGGTATCCGGGTCAACGCGGAGAAGGAGAAGGGGCCCAACCGGGGCGCGTTCCGCATCGGTTCGGAGACGTACCGGATGGAGCCGGGCACGACCGAGTACGTGCTGCTCGCCAAGGTGACGGCCGGACGCGAGACCCGCCCCGTCTTCCTCTTCTGCGGGCAGCGGGCCATCACCAACCAGGCGGCGACGCGCTATCTGGCCCGCAATCACCCGAAGTTGGCGCGCAAGCACGGCAACGGCCCGTTCGTGCTGCTGCTGAAGGTGGTCAACTCCCAGGCGTACGGCCCGGATCTGGTGGAGCTGGTGGCCGATGTGACGCGGGCCGCGCAGGCGCCGTTCCCGGTCACCGAGGAAGAGGCGCGACCGGCGCCCCAGGCGTCGTAGCGTTCACCGCTCGCGTTCAACAGTCACGCCCAACAACCTTTACCCGTACGTAACTTACCGACGGGTTACTTGAGTCGGCAACCGCCCACTACCCTCGGGTCACTTTGGACTGGCACGCGTCAGGAGTGACCCATGCGATCCCCCCACCGCACCCTGCGCACCTGCGCCGTCGGCACCGTATCGGCGGCGCTGGCCGCCGGGGCCCTCGTCGGACTGGCCCCGGCGGCCCAGGCAGCCGCCCCCTCCGTACGCTTCGTCGACATTCCCGGCGACGGCGGCACCGTCCTCAAGGCGAATGTCGTCACGCCCTCCGACAACACCGTCACCGGCCGCCATCCCCTCCTCGTCCTCCCCACCAGCTGGGGCCTGCCCCAGGTGCAGTACCTCGCCCAGGCCCGCAGGCTCGCCGAGTCCGGCTATGTGGTCCTCACCTACAACGTGCGCGGCTTCTGGCAGTCCGGCGGCGAGATCGAGGTGGCCGGGCCGCCCGACCTCGCGGACGCGTCCAAGGTGATCGACTGGGCGCTGGCCAACACCCCCGCCGACCCCGACCGCATCGGCATGGCGGGCGTCTCCTACGGCGCGGGCATCAGCCTGCTCGCCGCCGCCCACGACCCGCGCGTCAAGGCCGTGGCGGCGCTCAGCGGCTGGGCGGACCTGATCGGCTCGATCTACTCGGGCCGCACCCAGCACGTCCAGGCGGGCGCCCTGCTGGACGGCGCGGGCCTGGTCACCGGCCGCGAGGGCCCCGAACTGCGCGGCATCTTCGACAGCTTCTACGCGTCCGACCTCTCCCACGAGCAGGAGCTGACCGCGTGGGGCGACCTGCGCTCGGCGGCCTCCTACCTGGACCGGCTGAACAAGAGCAAGCCCGCCGTCCTGCTCGCGGGCGCCTGGAACGACTCCATCTTCCCGGTCAACCAGTACGCCGACTTCTACGAGAAGCTGACAGGACCCAAGCGCCTGGAGCTGCGTCCCGGCGACCACGCCACCCCGGAGCTGACCGGCCTGTTCGGGCTGCCCAACGACGTGTGGACGGACACCGCCCGCTGGTTCGACCGCTATCTGCGCGGCGTGGACAACGGCATCGACCGCGAGCGGCCCGTCCAGCTGGAGTCCCGTGACGCGGGCGGCTACGAGGGCTACCCGGACTGGAAGTCGGTCGGCGCCACCGAGCGCAAGCTCGCGCTCACCGGCACCAGGACCATCCACGCGAACGTCGACTCCGGCGCGGACGGCGGGGTCGTGCTGCTCTCCGGCGCCCTGGACCAGTTCGCCAAGCTGCCGCCGATGGCCTCCATCCCGCTGCTGCCGCGCCGCTGGGCGGCCGTGTGGCAGTCGGAGCGGTACCCGGCCCCGCAGCGCGTGCGCGGCACCGCCAGGCTGCACACCACGCTCACCCCGACCGCCGAGAGCGGCACTCTGGTGGCCTACCTGTACGACGTGGGCCCGCTCGGGATCGGCAAGCTGGTCACGCACGCCCCGCTGACCTGGCACGGGAGGACGCCGGGCGAGCCGTTCGGCGTGGACCTGGAGCTGTTCTCGACGGCGTACGACGTGCCGTCCGGGCACCGGCTCGCGCTGGTCGTGGACACGGTCGACCCGCTCTACATCGAGCACAACCCGTCCGGCGCGCAGCTGACCTTCTCCTCGCCGGAGGCCGACCCGTCGTACGTGTCGGTCCCCCTGCGCGAGCAGTGATCTCCGGCTGCCGCCGGACGAGCATGGCCCGTTGATCTGCCGCCCTTCACGGCTTCGGCGCCGTGGGTGGCTCCCCACCGGGCAGCAGTGCCCCAGGACCGGCCTCGGCGACCGCCACGGCTTCGGTCTTGGGACTGCGCTGCTCCCGGCGGGCCACCCAGCCGGCGAACCACGAGAGCAACATGCACATCCCGATGTAGATCGGCGAGATCACCATCACCACGGGGATGAACGGCAAATCGTAGTCGAGGTTCGAGGCGATGAGCTTCCCGGCGTGGAGGAACTCCTCGTAGGTGATGAGGAAGCCGAGCGAGGTGTCCTTCAGCGCGACCACCAACTGGCTGATGATCGCGGGCAACATGGCCCGCACCGCCTGCGGTACGAGGACGTATGCCATGACCTGGGTCTTCCGCATCCCGAGCGCGAACGCGGCCTCGCGCTGGCCGCGTTCGACGGCGTTGACGCCGGAGCGGAAGACCTCGGCGAGCACCGAGCCGTTGTAGAGGGTCAGTCCGGCGACGAGCGCGGGCAGCGGCTGCACCTTGAGCGCCACGAAGATGAAGAAGATCATGACCAGGACGGGCATCGCGCGGAAGAACTCCACGACGAGCGTGGCCAGCCAGCGCACCGGGCGGTGGTCGGAGAGCCGTCCGACGGCCAGTACCCCGCCCAGCGCGAGCGAGAGCACGGCCGCCATGGCGAACGCCTTGAGGGTGTTGCCGAGGCCGCGCAGCAGCAGTTCCTGGATGCCCTTGTACTCGAACGGCATCCACTTGGTGTAGGTGAACTGGCCGGTGGAGAACAGGAGATACAGCAGCCAGGCGACCAGGCCGAGCAGTACGGCCGTGGAGAGGACGGCGTAGAGGGTGTGGCGGCGCCGGGTGCCGGGCCCTGGGACGTCGTAGAGGGCGGTGGTGCCGGTCATCGGGCGACTCCCCACTTGCGCTCGAGGAGGTGGAACAGGGCGCTGATCGCGAGGGTGATGATGAGATACCCGACCGCGATCCAGACGAAGATCCAGACGATGTTGTAGCCCAGCTCGCTCAGCGTCTTGTAGGTGCCGAGGAGTTCGGTGACGCTGAAGGCGCCCGCGATGGCCGAGTTCTTGGCGAGCGCGATCAGGGTCGAGCCGACGGGCGGGATCACCGAGCGGAACGCCTGCGGCAGTACGACCACGCTCAGGGTCTGCGAGAAGGTCATGCCGAGACTGCGGGCGGCCTCTCCTTGTCCCCGGGGCACGGTGTTGATGCCGGAGCGCAGCGCCTCGCAGATGAACGCCGAGGTGTAGCAGCCCAGCGCGATGACCGCGAACACCTGGAAGGGCAGGACGAGTCCGAAGCGGGGCAGTCCGAGCAGCACCGCGAAGAACAGCAGGGTGAGCGGGGTGTTGCGCAGCACGGTCACCCACACGGTGCCGAAGACCCGCAGCGAGGCCACCGGCGCGACCCGGAAGGACGCCATCAGGAAGCCCAGCGCGAGCGCCAGCAGCGAGGCGTAGACGGTCAGTTCGACCGTGCCGAGGAAACCCTCGCCGTACACGGCGAAGTTGTCTGTCAGTACGTTCATGCCGTCCTCGGTCAGCTCGCCGGATAGCGGTCGATCGGCGGAGGTTGGGGCGCGGGCACGCCGGACAGGCCGAGTGTCGCGTCGTACGCCCTCTTCCAGTCGCCGTTCTTCTCCCGGGCGGCGAGGGCGTCGTCCAGGGCGAAGCGCAGGGCGTTGTCGCCGTGGGGGACGCCGATGCCGTAGGGCTCCTGGGAGAACGGCTTGCCGACGACCTTGAGTTCGTCGGGGGCCTTGGCCGCATAGCCGATCAGGATCGCGTCGTCGGTGGTGACCGCGTCGACCTGATAGGTGAGCAGGTTGTCGACGCACACCGAGTAGGTGTCGTAGGCGACCAGGATCGCCTTCGGGAAGTCCTCCTTGATGCGCTGGTACGGCGTCGAACCGGCCGCCGAGCACACCCGTTTGCCGTCGAGGTCCTGCGGGCCGTGGATGTCGTCGGTGTCCTTGCGGACCAGGAGGGACTGGCCGGCCATGTAGTACGGGCCCGCGAAGCCCACGAGTTTCTTGCGGTTGTCGTTGATGGTGTAGGTGCCGACGTAGTAGTCGATCTGGCCGTTCTGCAGGGCCGTCTCGCGGTTGGCGGAGGCGATGGTGCGGAAGCGGACGCTGTCGCCGGGGAAGCCGAGGGAGGCGGAGAGCATCTTGGCGATCTCGATGTCGAAGCCCGAGTAGACGCCGGTCGCCGGGTCCTTCTCGCCCAGGTAGGGCTGGTCCTCCTTGACGCCGACGACGAAGTGGCCGCGCTTCTTCGCCCGCTTCCACGTCGGGGAGTCGGGCAGGGTGAAGTTGTGGTCGACCGAGTAGTGCGGGAGCTGCTCGGGGGCGGGGCCCTTGGTCGGCGGGCTGCCGTCCTTGCCGCAGGCGGCGAGCGGAGCCAGCAGGGCCAGCAGCACGGGCAGGACGGACAGCAGCCGGGCGCGGGGCGCACGGGTGTCGCGGGACATGGGACGCACTCCCCCGGTCAGTGTTTGAGGATCTTGGACAGGAAGTCCTTGGCGCGCTCGCTGCGCGGAGCGGTGAAGAACTCCTCCGGGGTGCGGTCCTCCACGATCCGGCCGTCGGCCATGAAGACGACCCGGTTGGCGGCGGAGCGGGCGAAGCCCATCTCGTGGGTGACGACGATCATGGTCATGCCCTCGCGGGCCAGCTGCTGCATGACCTCCAGGACCTCGTTGATCATCTCGGGGTCCAGGGCCGAGGTCGGCTCGTCGAAGAGCAGCGCCTTGGGGTCCATCGCGAGGGCGCGGGCGATGGCCACGCGCTGCTGCTGGCCGCCGGAGAGCTGCGCCGGGTACTTCTCGGCGTGGGCCAGCAGGCCGACCCGGTCGAGGAGTTCGCGCGAGCGGCGCTCGGCGTCGGCCTTCTTGCGGCCGCGCACCTTGATCTGCGCGAGGGAGACGTTCTCCAGGACGGTCTTGTGGGCGAAGAGGTTGAACGACTGGAAGACCATGCCGACCTCGGCGCGCAGCCGCGCCAGCGCCCGGCCCTCCTGGGGCAGTGGCTCGCCGTCCAGGGAGATCGTGCCGGACTCGACGGTCTCCAGGCGGTTGATCGTGCGGCACAGCGTCGACTTGCCCGACCCCGAGGGGCCGATGACCACGACCACCTCCCCCTTGCCCACCGTGAGGTCGATGTCCTGGAGGACGTGCAGATCCCCGTAGTACTTGTTGACGTCGCGCAGTTCGATCAACGGATCGACGGCCATCCGCAGCCCTACTCACTCTCAGCCGTGTCGTACTCAGCCGTGGTCGTGCTGGCCGCAAACTATCCAGCCGCTCGCCACACGGATGGACGACACGCGCCTTTCGGGCATTAGCCGTATTTACACGCCCGGCCGGGGCGGCGGTCAGACCTCGGACAGCTCCGCGTACAGCTGGGACAGCTCGGGGACGCCTCCGGAGGCCCACTCGCGGCCGCACTCCACGACCTCCACCTCCCGCCCCGAGGCGAGCCGCAGGACGGGCTCACCGTCCGCACGGAGGTGCCAGGCCGCGCCGGGTACGGTGCGCACGGCGACGGTGCCGAGATACAGCCCGGCGTCGTTCCCCAGCCAGGGCAGCAGCTCGGCGTCGTCGCGCCAGCGCGGGAGCAGCTGGTCCAGGGCCTCCAGGGAGGCGGGGGTGTCGTCCAGGCGGAAGCCCGCCTGTTCCGCCTGGGAGCGCAGCAGTTCGCACTCGGAGAGCAGCGCGGCGATGGCCTCGGGGTCGGCCGGCAGCGCCGCGGCACCGCTCTTGCGGTGCCGGGCCCCCAGGAACGGAATGTTCATGCCCCCCAGCGTGGCATCACACGTCGAGGTCGACCACCACTGGCGCGTGATCCGACGCTCCCTTTCCCTTGCGCTCCTCGCGGTCCACGTAGGCGTCCTTGACGGCTCCGGAGAAGGGGGCGTTGCCGTAGACCAGGTCGATGCGCATGCCGCGGTTCTTCGGGAAGCAGAGCTGGCGGTAGTCCCAGTACGTGAACGGCTTGTCGTACTTCAGCGGGCGCGGGACCACGTCGGTCAGGCCGGTCTCGCGCAGCGAGGCGAGGGCGGCGCGCTCGGCGGGGGTGACATGGGTGGAGCCCTCGAAGGCGGCGCGGTCGTACACGTCGTCGTCCGTCGGCGCGACGTTGTAGTCCCCGAGGACCGCGAAGGGGCGGCCGCCCGCCGCGTCACCGGCGACGGCCGCCTTCAGGGCCTCGAACCACCGGAGCTTGTACGCGTAGTGCGGGTGGTCCACCTCGCGGCCGTTGGGCACGTACACCGACCAGACGCGGACCGGGCCGCAGGTGGCCGACAGGGCGCGGGGCTCCAGCGCGCCGTCGTACCCGGGGTCGCCGGGCAGGCCCTTGACCACGTCCTCCAGGCCGACGCGGGAGAGCACCGCCACCCCGTTCCACCGGCCGGTGGCGTGGACCGCCGCCTCGTACCCCAGCTCACGCAGGGCCTCGACCGGGAACTGCTCCTCGGCGACCTTGGCCTCCTGGAGGCAGAGCACGTCGGTGCCGCTGCTCTCCAGCCAGGCGAGGAGCCGGGGCAGGCGGGCGGTGATCGAGTTCACGTTCCAGGTGGCGATGCGCATGTTCCACAACCTACCCGCCGGGTGTGACAACGGGTCTCTGGGCGACAGGACTCAGAGCCGGGCGTCGTCCCCCGGGGCCAGGCGCAGGTGTTCGGCGCCGGTGAGGGCGCCGATCTGGCGGTCGTAGATCGGGCGGGCGAGGTCGGTGAGCAGCGCGTCGTGAATGTCGTAGGCGCGCTGCGGCTCGACCTCGCGGACGTACTCGATGACCTCGGCGATCTTGTTCCAGGGGGCCATGACCGGGAGCAGCAGGGTCTCCACCGGCTGGTCGGGGACGGTGAGGGCGTCGCCGGGGTGGAAGACCTTGCCGCCGTCGATCAGATAGCCGACGTTGGTGATGCGCGGGATGTCCGGGTGGATGACCGCGTGCAGTTCACCGTGGACCTGGACGTCGAAGCCCTCGACCGTGAAGGTGTCGCCGTGGCCGACGGTGTGCACGCGGCCGGGGAAGGCGGCGGAGATCTGGTCCGCCACGGACTTCAGCGTCCAGATCTCCGCCTGCGGGTTCGCCTCCATGGCGGTGCGCAGGCGGCCCTCGTCGAAGTGGTCCGGGTGCTCGTGCGTGATCAGGATCGCGTCGGCGCCGAGCGCGGCGTCGGTCTCGCTGAAGCCGCCGGGGTCGATGACGAGCGTCCGCCCGTCCTTCTCCAGGCGTACGCACGCGTGGGACTTCTTGGTGAACCTCATGGTGTCCATCCTGTCGTGTCGGGCGCTCACTCGGCGGGCGTGGTCTCCTCGCGGATGACGCGCTGGGCCACGCGGAAGGCACCGGCGGCGGCCGGGACGCCGCAGTACACCGCCGCCTGGAGCAGCACTTCCTTGATCTCGGCCGGGGTCAGGCCATTGCGCAGCGCCGCGCGGATGTGGAAGGCCAGCTCCTCCAGGTGGCCGCCCGCGACGAGCGCGGTGAGCGTGACACAGCTGCGGGACCTGCGGTCCAGGCCCGGACGGTCCCAGATCTCGCCCCAGGCGTAGCGGGTGACGAACTCCTGGAAGTCGCCGGAGAAGGCGTCGGCCTCCGCGAACATCCCCTCCACGTGCGCGTCGCCCAGCACCTCGCGGCGGATCTTGAGCCCGGTCTCGTACCGGTCGGCCGCGCCGGGCGCCTGCTGCGGTGCGGCGACGGGTGCGGGGGCGATCTCGGCGAGCGGCGCGACCGGCACCGGCTGCGGCGGCGCGGCGAGCGCGGGGACGGCGGGCGCGGCCGGCAGCGCGGTCTGGCCGGTCTCGTACGGCTGCTGCCAGGCGGTGGAGAAGTGGCGTACGAGGAGGTCGGTGACGGCGGCGGGCTGCTCGACCGGCACCAGGTGGGAGGCGCCGGGGACGACCGCGAGCCGGGCGTCAGGCACCCCGGCGACCAGCGTGCGGGCCTCGGCGGGGCCGGTGACCTGGTCCTCGGAGCCGACGAGGACGAGCGTGGGCACGCCGACCCGGCCCAGCGCGGGCCGTACGTCGAAGGCGGCCAGCGCCTCGCAGGCGGCGATGTAGCAGCCGGGGTCGGTGGTGCGCACCATCTGCACGGCCCACTCGGTGATGGCGGGCTGCGCGGCGGCGAACCCGCCGGTGAACCAGCGCTCGGGCGCGCTGCGGGCGATGGGGTCGAGCCCGTTGGTCCGTACGATCACGCCGCGCTGGCGGAACTCGTCGGGGGTGCCGAACCGGGGCGAGGCGGCGATCAGCGCGAGCGAGGCGAGCCGTTCGGGGTGGCGCAGCGCCAGTTCGAGGCCGACGGCGCCGCCGAGCGCGCAGCCCGCGTAGCCGAAGCGCTGCACGCCGAGCGCGTCGAGCGTGGCCAGCAGCCGGTCGGTCAACTCGCCGACGGAACCGGCCGGATGGGCGGGGGCGCCGCCGTGTCCCGGCAGGTCGAACCGGAAGACCCGCCACTGCTTGACCAGTTCGGGCACCTGACGGTCGAACATGTGCCAGGTCGTCCCGAGGGAGGGCCCGAGAACGATCACGGGGGCGTCTTCGGGGCCGTCGAACCGGTACTGGAGGGCAGGGGTCTTCTTCTCACTCACCGCACCACGCTAACCGCCGGTCGGGTGTGCCCGTTTCGTGGGGGGCCGTGCGGGCGGCGCGTCCCCGGGGATCGGCGGGGAATCCTCACACGGTCTTCACGGACGGGGCGACTGCCGGGGGTCCACGGTCCAGTGGTTGGCGCGCAGGACGCGTCCGGCGAAGTCCACGTCGGTCTCCGCGAGGAACCGGAAGCCGAGGGAGCGGCAGATGCCGTTGGACGGGGCGTTGTCCGTCGCGGGGAAGGCGTGGACGGTGCCCCAGCGGTCCTGCTCGCGGGCCCGCGCGAGCAGGGCGCGGACCGCCCGCTTGGCGAGCCCCCGCCCCTGGAACTCGGGCAGCACCATCCATCCGATCTCGGACATCGGTCCGTGGGGGGTGTCGTGCGACCAGAGGGTGACGGTCCCCGCGACCGTCCCGGGGTCGGCGGGGTCCGGGACGATCATCTTGATCCAGGCGCGGTCGGCGGCGGCCTGTTCGGCGTCCCGGCGGACCTTGTCGGCCATGCCCTCGCGGGGCAGCGGGCCGCCGAGTCCGGCCATCATGGCGGGGTCGCAGCGCATACGTATGTACGCGTCGACGTCGTGCGGGGTGACATCGCGCAGGTGCAACGGGGGCCTCCTGCCGGGGCGTTCGCCGTTCCGGTCGGTCGGGTCAGCGGCGGGACGAGCCCGAGCCGGGGCCACTGCGCAGGAGGGCGAGTTCCCGGTTCATCTCCTCCAGGAAGCGGGAGACCACGCCCAGCTCCGCGGGGCTGAAGCGCTGCCGCGCGGCCTCGGTGCCCTGGGCCAGGGGCCGGAAGAAGTCCCGGGCGACGCCTCTGGCCGCCTCCGCGTAGTGCAGGTGGACGACGCGGCGGTCGTCGTCCGCGCGGACGCGCCGGATGTGTCCCGCCCGCTCCAGGCGGTCGAGGCAGGCGGTCATGGCGCCGGAGGTGAGGTCGAGCTGCCGACGCAGCCGCCCGGGCGTCATGGGGCCCTCCTCGGGATCGGCGTCGAGGATCGCGACGAGCGCCTGGACGTCGGTGACGTGGAGTCCCTGGGTCTGGGCGAACTCGTGGGCGATGCGGTTGAACTCGCCGTTGAGCCGGCGCAGGAGGACCGCGAAGGAGTGCAACCCCGCGGGGTCGTCCGCCGGAAGAGACGGCGAGGCGTGTTCGGTCCCGTGCATCGCCCCAGTATATGGTTACTCGATCATTGAGATACTTTATGAATGACTCATCTGGTCGCATGGATCTTCCCGGGGAGAGACGTATGAGAGCGGCACCCGGCTGGACGCGTTGGCTCGTGCCGCTCGTCCTGCTGTTCGTCTGGCTCGGCGTGGGCGGAACGCTCGGGCCCTACGCCGGGAAACTGGGCGAGGTCGCCACCAACGACCAGTCCGCCTTCCTGCCGCAGAGCGCCGAATCGACCAGGGTGCTCAAGGCCCGCGAGGCGTTCGACGAGGCGGAGACCCTGCCCGCGATCGTCGTCTGGACGGCGGACGGAAACCGGATCACGGACGCCGAGCGCGCGACCGCCACCCGGGCCCTCGGAGCGCTCGCCGGGCGGACCGGGATCGTCGGCGTGCCGTCGCCCGCGCTGCCCTCCGAGGACGGGAAGGCGTTGCAGGCCGTCGTCCAGCTGCGGCCGGACCTGGGCGACCGGTTGCCCGGCGTACTGGACTCGGTGCGCGGGGCCGCGCGCGGCGTGCCGGGGACGACGGCGCGGATCGCGGGCCCGGCAGCGAGCCAGGCCGATCTGGGGGACGCGTTCGCGGGCATCGACGGGCTGCTGCTGGGCGTGGCGCTCGGCGCTGTGCTGCTGATCCTGCTCCTGGTCTACCGGAGCGTCCTGCTCCCCTTCGTGATCATCCTCGGTGCGGTGTTCGCCCTCGGACTGGCGTGCGCGGTCGTCTACGCGCTGGCCGACCACGGCGTGGTCCGGGTGGACGGACAGGTGCAGGGCATCCTCTCCATCCTCGTGATCGGCGCCGCCACCGACTACGCGCTGCTCCTTGCCGCGCGGTTCCGCGAGGAACTGGCGACGGGCCGGGACCGGGCGGCGGCCGCGGTGGCGGCGGCCCGCAGGTCGTTCGGCGCGATCACCGCGAGCGCCGCCACCGTCGCCCTCGCGCTGCTGGCCCTGCTCGCGAGCGACCTCACCAACAACCGCGCGCTCGGGCCGGTCGGCGCCATCGGCATCGTCTGCGCCGTGCTCTCCGCGCTCACCTTCCTGCCCGCCGTACTGGCGCTGCTGGGCCGCGGCGCCTACTGGCCGTCCCGGCCCCGGGCGTCGGACGCCTCCGTCGAGGGGCACGGCGTGTGGCACCGCGTCGCCCGCAAGGTGGGCGCCCGCCCGCGCGCGGTGTGGGTGGTGACCGCTCTCGGTCTCGCGGTGCTGGCGGCCTTCTCCCCCTCGCTGTCCGCGAAGGGGGTGCCGCTCGACGAGATCTTCGTGAACGACGCCCCGTCGGTCGCCGCCCAGAAGACGCTGGGCGAGCACTTCCCAGGCGGGTCGGGCAATCCGGCCGTCATCATCGCCGACTCCGGCCGGGCCGCCCAGGTGACCGCCGCGGCGCGGGCCACCGACGGCGTGGCCTCGGCGGCCGCCGTCCCGGCGTCCGGACGGCCCGGCGGCGGGGCGCCGAAGGTCGTGGCCGGGCGCGTCCGCATCGACGCCACCCTGGAGGACGCGGCGGACAGCGACGCGGCCAAGCGGACGGTCGAGCGGCTGCGCGCCAGGGTCCACGCGGTGCCCGGCGCCGACGCGCTGGTCGGCGGCTACACGGCCCAGCAGTACGACACCCAGCGGACCTCCGCCCGGGACCGCACCGTCATCGTGCCCGTCGTGCTGGGAATCATCCTGCTGATCCTCGTCCTGCTGCTGCGCTCCCTGCTCGTACCGGTGCTGCTCGTGGCGACGGTGGGGCTCAACTTCCTGGCGACACTCGGCGTTTCCTCACTCGTTTTCAAGCACGTGTTCGGCTTCGGCGGTGCGGACGCGTCGGTGCCGCTGTACGGGTTCGTGTTCCTGGTGGCACTGGGCGTCGACTACAACATCTTCCTGATGTCCCGGGCGCGGGAGGAGGCGCTCGTCCACGGCAACCGGCAGGGCGTGCTGCGCGGTCTGACCACGACCGGAGGGGTGATCACCTCGGCCGGAGTGGTGCTGGCCGCGACGTTCGCCGCCCTGACGGTGATCCCGCTGGCCTTCCTGGTGCAGATCGCGTTCATCGTGGCCTTCGGCGTACTCCTCGACACCCTGGTGGTGCGCTCGCTCCTGGTCCCGGCCCTGGTGCTCGACATCGGTCCGCGGGCCTGGTGGCCCAGTGTCCTGCCGCGTGACGGCGCCGCCGCCGTGCCCGGCGCGCGCTCGGCGAACGGGGTGGAGGGCGCCGGGGTCTGAGGAGACGCGCCCCGGTGACCCGTCAGAGGCCGGCCAGGGCGTCCAGTCCGGTGAGGGCGTCGACCGGGTCGAGGGCGGGGGTGCCCCGGGGCCACCAGTCGTCCTGGCCCGGCTCGGACTCGTAGGCGTACCAGAGGCCGTCCCGGCCGAAGCGGAGCTGGACGTGGCCGAGCGGGTGGGTGAGGTGGTTGTGCCAGGGGCGGAACGGGGGCAGCCCCGCGGCGATCAGCAGCGGGCGCGCCCGGTCGAAGCGGCCCGCCGGAGGGTTCCACGGCTCCTCCAGGACGTCCAGTCCCGCGAGCCCGCCCTGCCGCCAGGCGGCCACCGCGCGGGCCAGGTCGGAGGGGGTACGGCCCGCCGCCGAGGCCAGCGTGGCGTACAGCGCGCGGGTGGCGGCGGTCAGGCCGGAGCCGGGGCGGGCGGCCGCGAGACGCACCGCGTCCTGCCACAGGGTCAGACCGCCCACCGGGTCGCGGCCGGTGGTGAGCAGGGCGTGCGCGCGGGCGGCGGCGTCGGTGGCCAGCTGGTCCAGCGCGAAGGGGTCCGGGCCGCCAGGGGCCGCCGGGTACACGGGGGGCTGCTCGGGGTGCGCGGGCGCGGGCAACGGCGGGGGCGGGGGCGGGAGTCGCCGCTCGGCGAGCGCCTCCGTGGCCCGTACGCCCGGCAGGTCCTCGGTCAGCCCCTCCCGTGCGGCGCGGGCCGCGTGGGAGGCGCTGCGCCGCGACAGCGTGTCCAGCAGCTCGCGCTCACCCCGGCCGCGCAGCAGGAGCAGCACGAAGGGGTCGGCGTCCAGCAGCCGTGCCGTCTGGTAGCAGAGCGCGGCCGCGTGCTTGCAGGGGTGCCCGGAGTCGGGGCAGTTGCAGCGGGGGTTCAGCTCGGCGGGGCCGGGCAGCAGGGGTGCGCCGCAGTCGGCCAGGGAGTGCGGCAGCTCCTTGTCGAGCAGCGCGGCGATGTGCCCCGGGCGGTCCACGGCGGCGTCCAGGAACCGCTCCCAGTCCTCGTCCCGGAGCGTGGGCAGCGTGACTTGTACGCGATAGGGCCGGGGGCGGCTTCCCCTCACGTACGCCAGCACCTGCCCCGGCGTCACGGTGATCGCGTCCACGTGTCCCGCGTCCGCGTAACCCCGGCCGCGCGCCACTCGCTTGGGGTCCAGCGCGCCCCGCTCCAGCGCCTCCACCCAGGCGTTGCCCCACCAGGTCTCGGCGAACCCGTCCGTCTCCGCGCGGGGCGCGAACGCGGGGAAGGTACGGCGGAGTTCGTTGTCTCGGTGGGGGGTGGCCATGGTGGCGGGGACGTGCGGGGCCGCTTGCGCGGGCTCCGGTTCGGCGGGGCGGGGGTGGGTGAACTCTGGTTCCGGGTCCGGGACTTCGGCGGCGGAGTTGCCCTCGGGGGCGTCCTCCCAGGTGGGCATACGGAAGGCGGTCGCGAGGAAGTCCCGTACTTCACGGACCGTTTGAGCCCGAGCGGCCGCGGGGGTGCCCTCGGCGGGAGCGGGGGGCGCCTTGCGCACCGGCTTGCGGGCCGGGCGGCTCTTCTCCTCCTCCGCCTGCGCGCGAAGCGCCTCCGCCCGAGCGGCACGCAGGGCCTCACGGGCGGCGTCGCCGGGACGGCGGGCGGCGGGGGGCGGGGTGGCGGCCGGGCGAGCCGTGGTGGCCGGGGCTCCCCCTGTCGGGTCGTCTTCGGCGGTCGGGTGGGGGGCGGGGTGCTCGGCCTGCGGGGCGGCGGCGCCCTCTGCGACGGCGGCGCGCAGCGCGGCCCGTACGGCATCACCGGCGCGTACGGGCTCGCCGGACCGTGCGGCGTCACCGGCCCGGGAGGGCTCCCCGGCTCGTGCGGCCTCCCCTGCCCCGGAGGGCTCCTCGGCCCGTGCGGCCTCCCCGTCCCCGGAGGGCTCCTCGGCCCCGGGGGACTCAGCAGTCCGGGTGGACGCACCGGTCTCCGAGGGCTCGTCGAACCGGGAGGCCGGCGCCGTCGTACTCTCCGCCGCCGCACCGGAGGCCCGTTCCCGCGCCTCCCGCAACGCCCTCCGTGCTTCCTCCGCCGGGCTGGAGCCGGACTTCGTCATGACGGCCTCCGCAGCGAGACCAGGTCGGACAGTTCGCGGTCGGTGAGTTCGGTCAGGGCGGCCTCGCCGGAGCCCAGGATCGCGTCGGCCAGGGCGCGCTTGGCGGTGAGCATCTCGGCGATGCGGTCCTCGACCGTGCCCTCGGTGACCAGGCGGTGGACCTGGACGGGCTGGGTCTGGCCGATGCGGTAGGCGCGGTCGGTGGCCTGGTCCTCGACGGCGGGGTTCCACCAGCGGTCGAAGTGGACGACGTGGCCCGCGCGGGTGAGGTTGAGGCCGGTGCCCGCCGCCTTCAGGGAGAGGACCAGGACCGGGGTCTCGCCGGCCTGGAAGCGGTCGACCATGCGCTCCCGCTCGGGTACGGGTGTGCCGCCGTGCAGGAGGTCCACCGGGACCGCGCGGGCGCCGAGGTGGGCGGTGATGAGCTGGGCCATGCCGACGTACTGCGTGAAGACGAGCACCGAGCCGTCCTCGGCCAGCACGGTGTCGAGCAGCTCGTCGAGGAGGGCGAGTTTGCCGGAGCGGGCGGCGAGGCCGTCCGGGCGGGACGGGCCCTCCTTGAGGTACAGCGCGGGGTGGTCGCAGATCTGCTTCAGCGCGCCGAGCAGCTTGAGGACGAGCCCGCGCCGGGCGATGCCGTCGGCGGACTCGATGGCCGCCATGGACTCGCGGACCACCGCCTCGTACAGCGCGGCCTGTTCGCGCCCGAGCGGGACCGGGTGGTCGGTCTCGGTCTTGGGCGGCAGCTCGGGGACGATGCCGGGGTCGGACTTCTTGCGGCGCAGCAGGAAGGGCCGGACCAGCCGGGCCAGACGCTCGGCGGCCTCCTGGTCCTCGCCGTTCTCCACCGCGCGCGCGTGCCGGGCACGGAAGGACTGGAGGGGGCCGAGGAGTCCGGGGGTGGTCCAGTCGAGCAGGGCCCACAGTTCGGAGAGGTTGTTCTCGACGGGCGTGCCGGTGAGCGCCACGCGCGCGGGGGCGCCGATGGTGCGCAGCGCCTTGGCGGTGGCGGAGTACGGGTTCTTCACGTGCTGGGCCTCATCGGCGACGACCATGCCCCAGGGGCGGTCCGCGAGCTGTTCGGCGGCGGAGCGCATCGTGCCGTAGGTGGTGAGGACGAAGCCGCCGGACACCCCGTCCAGCGTGCGGTCGGCGCCGTGGAAGCGGCGGACGGGGACGCCGGGTGCGAAGCGGTTGATCTCGCGCTGCCAGTTGCCGAGCAGGGAGGCGGGGCAGACCACGAGGGTCGGTTCCGGGCGGGCGCGCTTGAGGTGCAGGGCGATGAGGGTGACGGTCTTGCCGAGGCCCATGTCGTCGGCGAGGCAGCCGCCGAGGCCGAGGGAGGTCATGAGGTCGAGCCACGCCAGGCCGCGCAGCTGGTAGTCGCGGAGAGTGGCGTCCAGCCCTGCCGGGGGTTCGGCGGGGGCGAGTCCGGCGGTGAGACGGTCGCGCAGGGCGGCGAGGGCGCCGGTGGGGACGGCCTCGACGGTCTCGCCGTCCACCTCGGCGGTGCCGGTGAGCGCGACGGAGAGCGCGTCGACCGGGTCGAGCAGGCCGAGTTCGCGCTTGCGGGCCTTGCGGACGAGCGCGGGGTCGACCAGGACCCAGCGGTCCCGGAGCCGTACGACGGGACGGTGGGCCTCGGCGAGGGCGTCCATCTCGGCCTCGCTGAGCGGGTCGCCGCCGAGCGCGAGCTGCCAGCGGAACTGGAGCAGGTCCTCGCTGTCGAAGAAGCCGGTGCCATCGGTGGCCGAGCCGGGCGCGGGGCGGACGACCGCGGAGGCGCTGAGGTCGTGGGCGAGGTCGCGGGGCCAGTGCACGCCGACCCCGGCGGCGGCGAGCCGCCCGGCCGCCGTCCCGAGCAGGTCGGTCACCTCGTCCTCGGACAGTGCGAGCACGTCGGGGACGTCGCGTTCGGCCAGCCGCTCCAGGGGCGCCCACACGCGGGCCGCGCGCCGTACGGCGAGGGCGGCGTCCACGCGCGCGCGGGGTCCGAAGGCGGTGTCGGCCTCCCCCGCCCACAGGGCGGCCGCGTCCGTGACCAGGGTGGGGTCGGCCAGGCTGTGCACCTGGACGACGGCCGCGCCCGCCGCGCGCGAGCCGCTGTCGTCGCCCGCGTCGAAGACCGCGTACGCCGAGAGGTCCAGGCGCAGCGAGATGCGTACGCCCGCGTCCATGCCCGCGGCGACCTCGGCCGCCCAGTCGTGGGCGCCGGGCAGCGGCTGGGGTTCGCGGGCGGCGAAGGGGCGGCCGCCCGTGTGCGGGGCGGCGGGGGTGCGGGGCAGGGTGTCGGCGACCGCGTCCAGGAAGGAGCGGACCAGGGCCTCGGGTTCGGGCAGCCGGAGCGGGCCCTCACCGGGCAGCGGCACCGCGTGGCCCTCGGCGGGCAGGGCGGCGGCGACCGCGCGCAGGTGCGCGATGTCGTCGGGCTCCAGCGGGCCCGCGCGCCAGGCGTCGTGACCGCTCGGGGTGAGGCCGGGCAGCAGCCGGCCCCGGGCGGCCAGGCGCAGGGCGTGCAGCGCTGCGGCGCCCCAGCAGACGGTGGCGGGGTGGGCGGCGGCGTCGTGCCGAGCGCCTGCCAGCAGGGGCAGCGCGTCCATGAGCGGCAGGGTCAGCGCGGGGACCTGGCGGCGCCGTACGGTCGCGCCGTGGCGGCGTACGACGGTCAGCTCGGTGACCGTCCCGCCGGAGCCGTCCGGCTCGGGGAGCGGGGTGCCGTCGGGCGACCAGAGGGCGATCCGGCCCTCGCGGGGCAGGGGCGCTGGCAGGTAGAGGGTGGCGAGGTACGCCGGAATCCGTCCCCCGATCGCCTCGGAGTACGCGCGCTCGCTCAGCACGGCCGTGCCGCCGTCCATACGTCCTGTCACCTCCCGCCCGTGTGTCGGACCAGTTGTCTCCGACTGTACGGGCGGGGTCTGACAATCGGCTCCGGCGAGGGCCGGAGGCCGGTCACGGCACCGTGCGGGAGACCGCGTAGACCATCGGGAACCGCGGGTCGGAGAGGTTGACGACCACGTCCTGGGTGGGCGCCGGGTTCTTCTGCGTGCGGCTCGCGCCGACCCAGGGGCCGGGGCCCGCGAAGTTCCAGCCGGAGACCTTGCGGTCGCGGGCGCCGATGGTGAGGTCGCCCTTCTTCAGTTCGTCGCGGCGCAGGCCCATGGTGGCGAGGAAGCTGTCCAGGCCCGCGTCGTTGGTGCGGAACTGCACGTAGAGGCGGCTGGTCTTCCAGTTGTTGGTCTCGTAGTAGGCGAGGTAGTCGGCGGGGCGCGGGACGGCGACCTGGTAGAGGCGGCGCTGCACCTTGGAGGGCCAGCCCGGGGTGAGGCCGGTGGCCGAGTACTTCGCCTCCTTGTCCTTGCCGCTGTCGCGGCTCTGGTTGGCGGAGATCACCAGATAGCCCGCCGGCACTCCGATGAGCAGCACGATGATCAGCAGCGTGAGCGCGCGGCGACGGACGCGGTGGCCGGGGTCCTCGGCGGGGGCGTGCGGGGTGTCCGGCGACGCCGCCTGGTGTGGCAGCGAGGTGGTCATACGGTGTCCCGGTCCCGGCGGCCCTGGACGTACCGCTCGTAGCGTTCGTGCCGCTCGACCCGGCGGCGCTTGGCGCGGCGGAAGCGGCGGGCGACCAGGCGGGCGAGGTCGGCGGCGCCGACCATGCCCGCCTCGGGGCCGAGCTGGGCGCGGGCGATACGGGCCTCGGGGCGGTAGCCGCGTCCGGTGAGCTGGCGCTTGAAGGCGTCCCGTGCGGGGCCGATGAGCAGGTCGTCGGCGGCGCTGACGCCGCCGCCGATGACGAAGCAGGAGGGGTCGAGGGCGGCGGCGAGGTTGGCGATGCCGACGCCGAGCCACTGGCCGATGTCCTGGAGCAGCTCGATGCACATCGCGTCGCCCTCGCGGGCCAGCTCCGTGATCATGGGCCCGGAGATGTCGCCGATCTGGCCCTTGACGTGCTCGATGATGCCGTAGGCGACGGGCGAGTCGGCGGCGGCCAGCTCCTTGGCCTCGCGGACGAGCGCGTTGCCGGAGCTGTACTGCTCCCAGCAGCCGCGGTTGCCGCAGGGGCAGCGGTGTCCGCCGGGGACGACCTGCATGTGGCCGAACTCGCCCGCGACGCCGAACTTGCCGCGCTTGACCTGGCCGTCCTCCAGGATGGCGCCGCCGATGCCGGTGCCGAGGGTGATCATGACGAGGTGGTCCTCACCGCGTCCGGCGCCGAAGCGCCACTCGGCCCAGGCGGCGGTGTTGGCGTCGTTGTCCACCAGGACCGGCACCGAGAGGCGGCCGGAGAGGCGGTCGCGCAGCGGTTCGTTGCGCCAGGACAGGTGAGGGGCGAAGAGCACCCGGTTGCGGTCGGCGTCGACCCAGCCGGCCGCGCCGATGCCGACGGCGTGCACGTCGTGCCGGTCGGAGAGGTCCAGGACCAGTTCGACGATGGTGTCCTCGACGACCTTGGGGCTCTTGGACTTGTCCGGGGTCTCCGTGCGGAGCTTCTCCAGGATGTTGCCGTCGGCGTCCACGACGCCCGCCATGACCTTGGTGCCGCCGATGTCGATGCCGACGGTGGGCACGCGGGGAGCCGTGAGATGCGAACGGCGTTCCCGGGTGCCGACGGTCCGCAGTACGGGCGCTCGGCGGGAACCGATGGGGGCCGTGAGGTCGCGGTAGGTGCTCATCGTCGTCGATTCTGCCTCAACGGGCGAGGTACATGGTGTCAAGGCGGGATAAGGGAGCGCGCGCGACCATGGACGCCACGGACACGCTCCCCGTCCCCGTCAGCCGCGCTGGAGTTCGTGCACCAGGGCGTCGAGGTCGGCGCCGCCCGCCATCTGCTTGGTGAGCTCGTCCAGGGTGATCTCGTCACGTGTGTGATTACCCACCATGGTGCCGCGCCGCAGCAGCACGAACCGGTCGCCGACCAGATACGCATGGTGCGGGTTGTGGGTGATCAGCACGACGCCGAGGCCCTCGTCACGGGCGGCGGCCACATATTTGAGGACCACACCGGACTGCTTGACGCCCAGTGCGGCGGTCGGCTCGTCCAGGACGAGGACCTTGGCGCCGAAGTGGACGGCACGGGCGATGGCGACGCACTGGCGCTCACCGCCGGAGAGGGTGCCGATGGGCTGGTCCACGTCGCGCAGGTCGATGCCCATGCGGAGCAGTTCGGCGCGGGTGGTGCGGCGCATGTGCTCGATGTCGAGGCGGCGGAAGGGGCCCCGGCCCTTGCGCGGCTCGGAGCCGAGGAAGAAGTTCCGCCAGACCGGCATCAGGGAGACGACGGCGAGGTCCTGGTAGACGGTGGCGATGCCCCGGTCCAGGGCGTCGCGCGGGGAGGTGAGCCGGGTCTCCTCGCCCTCGACGCTCAGGGTGCCGCCGTCGTGGCGGTGCAGTCCCGCGATCATCTTGATCAGGGTGGACTTGCCCGCGCCGTTGTCGCCGAGGACGCAGGTGATCTCCCCGGCGTGGACCTCCAGGGAGACGCCCTCCAGGGCGCGGACATTGCCGTAGTGCTTGCTGACGTCGGTCAGCTCGACGAGCGGCACGCGCTCTTCGGTCACGGTCATTTCGTGGCCTCCGCACGCTTGCGGACCCAGGTGTTGAGCAGGGTCGCGAGGAGCAGCATCGCTCCGAGGAAGAACTTGAACCAGTCGGGGTTCCACTCGGCGAAGACGATGCCCTTGCTGGTCATGCCGAACAGGAGCGCGCCGACCGCCGAACCGACCGCGCTGCCGTAGCCGCCGGTGATCAGACAGCCGCCGATGACGGCCGCGATGATGTAGATCAGCTCGTTGCCGACGCCCTCGCCGGACTGGACGGCGTCGAAGGAGAAGAGCAGGTGCTGGCCGGAGATCCAGGCGCCGAAGGCGACGCCCATGTAGAGGCCGATCTTGGTCTTGGCGACGGGCACGCCGACCGCGCGGGCCGCGTCCGCGTTGCCGCCGACGGCGAAGATCCAGTTGCCGACGCGGGTGCGCAGCAGCACCCAGGAGGCGACGGCGACAAGGGCGAGCCACCACAGGATGGTCACCTTGAAGTCGACGCCCCCGACGGTGAGCGTCGAGGCGAAGAGGGCACGGGCGCTGGGGAAGCCCTCCATGTCGGCGATGGTCTTGGTGGAGACGGTGCCGTCGATCAGCTTGGTGAAGCCGAGGTTCATGCCGGTCAGCATCAGGAATGTGCCGAGCGTGACGATGAAGCTGGGCAGCTTGGTGCGGGTCAGCATGAAGCCGTTGAAGGCGCCGATCGCGAGGGTGACCAGCAGGGACACGCCCGCGCCGACCCAGACGTTCGCCGTCATCTGGTAGCTGAACATCGAGGAGATCAGCGCGGACGACGTCACCATGACGCCCGCCGAGAGGTCGAACTCGCCGCCGATCATCAGCAGGGCCACGGGCACCGCCATGATGCCGATGGTCGAGGAGGCGTAGAGGACCGTGCTGAGGCTCGACGCGTGCAGGAACCCTCCGGCGACGCACGCGAAGAACACGAAGACGGCGAGGGCGCCGACGACCGACCCCAGCTCGGGGCGGGCGAGGAGTTTGCGCAGCGGGGAGGTCCGCAGCAGGCGTTCGTCGGCGGACGGGCTGTCGGGGCCCGGCGGCGCGGGGGCCTCGGTGTTCACGCTCATCGGGTGCCCCGCTGGGTGTACTCGGCGAGCGCGGCGGCCTGGTCCTTGGTGATGATCTGCGGCCCGGTCAGGACGGGCTTGCCGCCGCCGAGCATGTCGCCGTTGTACTTGTACAGCCACAGCAGGTCGATCGCCTCGTAGCCCTGGAGATAGGGCTGCTGGTCGACGGCGAAGCCGAGGGTGCCGTCCTGCAGCTCGGCGGCGACCTTGGCGTTGAGGTCGAAGGTGTCGATCTCGGCCTTGCTGCCCGCGTCCTGCTTGGCCTTGGCGGCGGTGTCGGCGTACGGCGCGCCCAGGGTGACGACGGCATCCACGGACCGGTCGGCCTGGAGCTTGGCCCCGATCGCGGACTGCACGTCGGGCATGTTGGTGCCGTTGACGTAGAGCTTCTGCACGGTGCCGTGGAAGGTCTTGGCGACACCGTCGCAGCGCTGTTCGTGGCCGACGTTGCCCTGCTCGTGCAGGATGCACAGGGCCTTCTTGCGGCCGCGCTTGTTCAGCTCGTCGCCGACGGCCTCACCGGCGATGGTCTCGTCCTGGCCGACATGGGTGAGGGCACCGAACTTCTTGGAGTCGGCGGAGCCGGAGTTCACCGTGACGACAGGGATGCCGGCCTTCTCGGCGCGGGCGACGGCCGCCTTGAGCGCGTCGGGCTTGGCGAGGGTGACGATGATGCCGTCGACCTTCTTGTCCACGGCGGCGTCGACCAGCTGCGCCTGCTGCTGGGCCTCGTCGTCGTGCGAGTACAGGAAGTTGATGTTGTCCTTGATCGCGGCCTGCTTGGCGCCGCTCTGCACGATGTCCCAGAAGGTGTCGCCGTCTCCGGAGTGGGTGATCATCGCGAAGGTCCAGCGGGGGGTGTTCACCGCCGACCTGCCCTGGGCCGCCGCCGCCTTGCGGGCGTCCTCGGCCCGCTTGCCGCCGGTGCTGCTACAAGCGGCGAGCGACAGACAGGCGATCACACCGAGTGCCCCTGCCATCGCCGTGCCCACCCGGGTCCGAAACCGTGCCACGAGGCCGTGCTCCTTCTTGCGTGCGTAACTGGACCGTGCTCCAACATGCGAGAGGGGCGGGCGAGCACTCCGTCGGTTCGTCCCGGCGGTGCCGTCACCTGCCCCAAACACTTCAGTATCGAACATACGGAACACTCGTTATATGCCCGGGGCACCTATTACGGTCATTGTGTCCGGACATTCAGACACATACGCACCCGAAATCCGGACGGTCAGGACCGGACGAGGAGCTGGAATTCGAAGGAGTAGCGGGCCGGACGGTAGACATGGTCGCCGTACTCGACGGCGCGGCCGGTGTCGTCGTACGTGGTGCGTCTCATGGTGAGCAGGGGGGCGCCCTCGGCCTCGGCGAGCCGTTCCGCCTCGGCGGGGGCGGCGGCGCGCGCGCCGATGGACTGGCGGGCGCTGTGCAGGGTGATCCCGGCCGCGCGCATCATCCGGTAGAGGCCGGTCGCCTCCAGGCGGGCGGTGTCGAGGTCGAGCAGGCCGGGCGGCAGATGGTTGACGAGGTACGCCATCGGCTCGCCGTGCGCGAGGCGCAGCCGCTCGACACGGTGGACGTCGCTGCCCTCGGGCAGTCCGAGCGAGGCGGCGACCTCGGTGGACGCGGGCACCGTCGTATTGACGAGCACCTTGGTCGCGGGGCGCTGCCCGGCCGCCTCCAGGTCGTCGTAGAGGCTGCTCAACTCCAGCGGGCGCTTGACCTGACTGTGCACGACCTGGGTGCCGACGCCCCGGCGGCGCACCAGGAGCCCCTTGTCGACCAGGGACTGGATGGCCTGGCGGACGGTGGGCCGGGACAGGCCGAGCCGCGCGGCCAGCTCGATCTCGTTGCCGAGCAGGCTGCCCGGGGTGAGCGCGCCGCGCTCGATGGCGGCCTCCAGCTGCTGGGAGAGCTGGAAGTACAACGGGACCGGGGAGCCGCGGTCCACACGGAGGTCGAGCGCCACGGTCGGGTCCACATCTGGTTTCGGCACGGGCCCGAGCGTAGTCCGGTGCCCGGTTGACGGGAAGTCGTGAAGTCCGATTGTCCGGACATATTGATTGACAAGTACAGGACGGCCCTCCACTTTGTTTCCATGCGCATCGGGGTCATCGGTACGGGCCGCATCGGCACCATCCACGCGAACACGCTCAGCCGCCACAGGGAGGTCGGATCGCTCATCCTGACGGACACGAATCCGTTACGGGCACAGGAGTTGGCACACCGCCTGGGCGAGACGGCGGCGCCCGGGGTGGACGAGGTCTTCCAGTGGGGCGTGGACGCGGTGGTGATCACCACGGCGACGTCCGCGCACGCCGAACTGATCGGGCGGGCGGCACGCTCGGGGCTGCCGGTGTTCTGCGAGAAGCCGATCGCGCTCGACCTGCCCGGCACCCTGGGCGCCCTCGCGGAGGTCGAGGCCGCCGGCACGGTGCTCCAGATGGGCTTCCAACGGCGCTTCGACGCGGGCTACGTGGGCGCGCGCGAGGCGGTACGCTCCGGCAGACTCGGGCGTCTGCACACCGTGCGGGCGCTCACCTCCGACCAGTCGCCGCCCCCGCCGGAATGGCTGCCGCTGTCCGGCGGTCTGTTCCGGGACACCCTGATCCACGACTTCGACGTCCTGCGCTGGGTGACAGGGCGCGAGGTGACCGACGTCTACGCGAGCGGCTCCGACGCCGGGCCGCCCATGTTCCGCGCCGCCGGTGACGTGGACACCGGCGCGGCGGTCCTCACCCTGGACGACGGCACCCTCGCCACCGCGACGGCGACCCGCCTGAACGGCGCGGGCTACGACGTCCGCATGGAACTGGCCGGAGAACGGGACACCGTCGTGGTCGGCCTGGACGACCGCACCCCGGTCGCCTCCACGGAACCGACCGGCCCGCCCCCGTGCGACAAGCCGTGGAGCGGCTTCTTCGAGCGCTTCGGCTCGGCCTACGAGGCCGAACTGCGCGCCTTCGTGGAGGTGGTCCGGGGCGAACTCCCCAACCCGTGCGACGGCCGCGAGGCCCTCCAGGCCCTGCGGATCGCGGAGGCGTGCGAGACGTCACGGCGCGAGCGGCGGGCGGTGGCGCTGGCGGAGGTGCCGGACCGGTTGGGGGCGGCTTACGAGGGGGGCGCGCTCAGGGTGTAGGGCCCGTGGCGGACCCCCTGATTCCACGGTTCGTCGCCCGGCGACCAGGGGGCTCCGCCGGTTCTGCTTCCGTACACGTCGCAAGGGGCCGCGCGGACCGGCCTACAGAGATCCCGGCTCGCCGTCGGCGACGAACCGTGTCAGGCATCGTTCCAGCAGTTCCAGAAACCGCCGCAGATCATCGGCCACCTTGTCGAGCTCCGGTTCGTCCAGCGACGCCGTCCGCGTCCGGTGAACCGAACCATCAGGGCCCACGACGTAGGACAGGCCGCCGTCGTTCGAGCCGATGACCAGACCGTGGGCCTCCTGATCCGCGCCGACGTCGACAGCGCCGTACTCCTGGAGTCGCAGGAGTACGTGACTCGCCGGGTCGAGGAAGTAGCCATTGCCGACGCCGAGCGGACCTCGTCAACGCCAGGGGGAAAGCGAACGGTCAGTCATGAGGCCGGATCATGGCAGGAGTCACGCCGTCCAGGCTGCCTTCAGGTGGCCATCATGTCTGCCAGAGAAAGGCGGCCTCGCTACAGGGCCGACAGTGAAAGACGTAGCCTCGGCCGCCTCCGCCGAAGTTGGCGGAGGTCGCGAAGTCGGATCCCTCTTCGAGTTCGGCGGTGAATGCCATACGGGTTGCGCAGGAGGGACAGTCGGGGGTCTCGTCGTTCTGGATCCAGTCGGGTTCGCCACCCAGCCGCCCCAGAACGGGCTCCGCGGTTGGGGTGTCGGCCGAGTGAGGGCGCAGGGCGGTCACCGCACCGAGCATCGTGGCGCCCTCGGCGGGGACGGTGGCCGCCGACAGTCCACCGCTGAACACGAAGGCGCGGTTGGCACCGGCGGTGGCGTCCCAGTCGTCGCACATGCCCGGGTCGCTCTGGCAGAAGAAGACCGCGACTGCCCCCTCATCGAGGGGCAGGTGAGCGAGGAACTGCATGGGCTCGCCACACTCACGGCAATCCGGCCACACGAATCCCTCCGGAACGAGTGGCACTCCGCCCGTGCGCAGTACGGGAGCGTCAACCATGGCTTCTCCGCCATTGACCAGCAGCATGGCCGAATTCTACGAGCGCGCGGAGTGGGAGCGGCACGCCCGTGAGGTGCTCCTCCACGGCACCGAGTCTCAGGCGCCTCACGGCACGCCGGGTGCCGTTCGCCCGGTTCCTCGGCGGCTGGATGCCAAGGCGCCATAGGCGGTCAACACCGCAGCTCCGAGAGGCAGCAGCGGAGACAGAACCGCCGTCCCCCAGGACGTGACACTGGTGTCCACCACCTCGAAGGTTCCCCACGGCGTCCTGGCGGCGGGCACCACCTCCCCTTGCTCGCCGTCATGGCGCACCGTCACAGTGCGCCCGCTCAGGTCACCCACAAGCTGACCAGAGCACTCGGCGTAGCTCCCTCCGCGACCTCCGCCCCTCGGCTGGCACTGCGTGAGACGAATCCGGACCTCGTCCCCCGCCAGTCCCAACCGCACGAGCCCCAGAGCCCTGGCCCACATCGCTGTCCCCACGAACAGCGCGGTGAGCACACTCCAGGCGACGACGGCTATGGCCCACCCCTTAGCGGTCATGGGGCAAGCATGGCGCATGCGGCCGGACACAGACCCGCCCGGCGACCCCAAGCGTGGGGGGAGGGGTCGCCGGGCGGGTCGTGTGGGGGGAGGTCAGCAGCCGAAGTCGATCAGGTCGAACGTGGCGTAGTGGTCGGAGGTGTAGTAATCCTCCTCGTACGCCTTGCCGGTGACGATGCGTCGGGCGCCGCGGGTGGACTCGCCCGGGGTCTTGACCGTGTACTCGTGGTAGTAGCCGGACGACTGGCCGGGCAGGACGCCTTCGCGGTTCTGGAAGACGACGCCGTCCTGGGAGTAGGGGAACGGGCCGCCCTGGTCGATGAGTTCCAGGGTGTCGTAGGCCTGCGAGGGCAGGTCGCCGTAGCAGATGCTGCCGACGGACGCGGTGACCGCGTCCGCCGTGCCGGTGGCGACCGTGCCGCCGACGAGGAGCGCCGAGAGCAGCGCGGCGGCGGCGCCGACGCGAGACGTTCGTGGGGGGAATCTCATGCCCTCATGATGACGCGCGTAGACGTGGGCATGTCAATGACAAAGATGTGGATTTTCCCGTCAGGTCCGATGAGTTCTCACGGAGTTAACCTCCCGGGAGGGGGCCTTTCGGCCCCGTCCCACGCCCCTCCGGCCCCTGTCTCACACCTCGTCGGACAGCTCGAAGCTGCCGTACTCGGGGTCGCCCGCCACGTCGTACGTCTGGATGGAGACGCCCGTGCCGGTGACGCGGCCCGCGGTGTGGCGGAAGCGGGTGGGTACGGCGCCCTCCGAGAAGAGGCGGCGGCCCGCACCGAGCACGACCGGGAAGGTCGCGAGGTGGAGGGTGTCGAGGAGGCGGAGGTTGACCAGGGCGCGGACCAGAGCGCCGCTGCCGTGGATCTGGATCTGCCCCTCCGTGCTCTCCTTGAGCGCGCGGATCTCCTTGGCCAGGTCACCGGAGAGGACAGTGGTGCGGTGCCAGGCCGGGTCCTGGAGGGTGGCCGAAACGACGTACTTCGGGAGGCCGTTGAGCTTCGCCGCGATCAGGTGGTCGGGGTCGGTCACGTGCGGCCAGTACGAGGCGAAGATGTCGTACGTGTGACGGCCGAGCAGGAAGGCCTCGGGGCCCTCGAAGACCTCGGTGATGAACTCGCCGAAGTCCGGGTCGGAGAACGGTACGGTCCAGCCGCCCTGGGCGAAGCCGCCGCTGGTGTCCTCCTGCGGGCCGCCGGGCCCCTGGTACACACCGTCCAGGCTGACGAAGACGGTGGAGACGAGCGTGGCCATGAGGTGCCTTCTTCCGATGCAGGGGTCCGTCGGCGGCCGGGGGCCGCCCATGTCAACGGTGCAGACCCCGGCTCCGCCCGCAACTCATCGGTGCCGGGAGCGGGCACGGCGGCAGGGCCGGGGAAATCAACGACCCCGATAACGCACCCACCGTGTCCAGTCGCACCAAGAACGGCCGATATCGCACCCCACGGCCCGGAAATTCCGTAGCATCATGAGCGGAAACTCGTCCGGCGGCCCGGAAAGGACCGGCATGGCCTCCATGAACGACGATCTTCTCGCCACCATCGCGGCGGAGCGGGAGATCTACCGGACTTTCTACACGTTCTTCCGGCTGGTGGACACGGGCCGCTACGAACAGCTCGTCGACTGCTTCACCAAGGACGCCCTGATCGAGTACGACGTGATGCCCGGGCCCACCCAGCGCTTCCATGGACGCGACGAATTCACCGCCTTCACGTCGGCGGGGCGCCCCCGGCGGCGGGAGCCCACGGTCGCCCACGTCCTCGGCCAGACCCTCATCGAGTGGACCGGCAACCGCCCCCACCTGCAGTCTTACGCCACGGTCTGGCACTGGAACACCATCCGCACCCCCGACGGCCGGCCCCGCCCCGCCGACTGGACCGTGATCGGCCTCGTGGAGGACGACTTCGAGCAGGAGGACGGCCGCTGGCTCATCAGCCGCCGCCATGTGGCCCCGGTGGCGGGACTCGTCGCGGCGGGAACGGGGCCGATGTAGCGCTTTTCCGGTGCGGTGTTTTTCCGACCGACGGGCGTTCGCGTGTGCGTGCGCACGAATATCGGGAACATTCGAAAACTGTCACCGGAATTCCGGAACAAGCGCTCTCCATGTCACCGGAGAATTGTTTACGATGCCACCGAAGACGTGACGGCCAGTTCCCAGAGATTAAGCCCCGCGCGGAGGAATTCGCGCACGGCCGCGATCTCCTCGTCCGTCCAGGCTCCGTCACCGGCCCCCTGCGGGGGCAGAGGTGGGTCGGCCTTCAGGCTGTGGGAGAGGTCGTCGGAGAAGTTCCACGCGTCCAGCAGCGGTCCTGCCGAGAGCGAGTCGGGGTCAGGGTGCTCGACCCGCCGGCGCACGACGCCCAGTCAGCCGCCCAGTTCCCGGTGGCGCGCCGCGAGTTGGGACGCGCCCGCCTCCGTGAGCGAGCCGTACAGGCGGAGCCGGGAGATGCCGCCGTCGGGGTAGATGTCCACGCGCGCGTGCGTGCCGACGGCCGGGGCCGGGAGGGCGAAGCGGTGGCGGGTGTCGGGCTGGAGCCGGGTGCGGGGCAGGAGTTCGACCCAGTCGGCGCCCGAGCCGTCCTCACCGTCCCGTACCGACACCGACGCCCACCCCGCGCTGTTGCCCTTCAGATACGCCGTGTCGATCTCGATCGCCCGGATCTCCGACTGGGCGGTGAGACGGTAGGTGATCCAGTCGTGGCCCCGGTCGCGGCGCCGGCGCGTCTCCCAACCTTCGTCCATACGGCGGGAGTTGCCCGGCAGGATGGTGTGGGCGGGCGGGGAGTAGAAGCGGTCGGAGGCGTCCTCGACACGGCCGCCGTTCTCCAGGGCGACGACGTCGAAGGTGCCGAGTGCCGCGAGCCACCCGGGGTCCGGGGCGACCTCGCCGTACACCCGCAGCCGGGCGATTCCGCCGTCGGGGTGCTGGTTGAGGCGCAGGTGGGTGAAGCGCTGCCGCGCCGACACCTCGAAGCCGTTGGCCGCGTGGCCGCCGACCGGAGTGCGCGGGACGAGCGTCGTCCACTTCACGTCGTCGCCGAGGAGTCGCTCCGGTGACGGGGTGCCGGGCACCGAGGCGGCCTCGACGGAGACGGCCTCGGGGTGGTTGCCCCGGAAGTGGGCGGTGTCCACGACGATCCCCCGGATCACCCCGGGCGCGCCGAGGCGGATCAGCGCCCAGTCGTGGTCCTCGGCGGTGGGCCACGGGTGCCCGGCGTCCGTACCGCGCCGCCGCCGGGTCTCCCAGCCGTCCATCACCTTGCCCTTGTGGCCGAAGCGCCCGGGGTCGAAGACGGCCCGGCCGGGCGTGAGCAGGTTCTCCCGCTCGGCGAAGAACTCGTCGTTCGCCGCGACGACCCCCGCGCCGAGCCGTCGGTCGGCGAGGTCGGGGTACGTCGTGAAGGGGAAGTCGGCGGTGCGGTAGTCGGCATAGGGGTCGCCGCCGCCGAACGGGGCTGCGGGGCCGGTGAATCGGGGCGCCGTCACTGGGTTCCTTTCGCTGACGCGGGGCTCGTCGTGGACGCGGGGGCTCATCGGGTACGGGTGAGAAGGCGGCCTCTCGGCTCGGTGAACTCGCCGTCCGCGTACACCCGTTCGCCACGCAGCCAGGTCGACTTCACCACGCCGTGCAGTGTCCTGCCCGCGTACGCGGTGACCGGGTTGCGGTGCTGGAGCCGGGCCGGGTCCACGGTGAAGGTCTCCTCGGGGGCGAGGACGGCGAAGTCGGCGTCGCGGCCGGGCGCGATGGCGCCCTTGCGGTCGAGACCGGCCAGGGCGGCGGTGCGCGCGGACATCCAGCGGACCACGTCCGCGAGGCCGTGGCCCCGGCGGCGCGCTTCGGTCCACACCGCCGGAAGGCTCAGCTGGAGGCCGGAGATGCCGCCCCAGGCGGTCGCGAAGTCCGGCGTCTTGAGGTCGGCGGTGGACGGGGAGTGGTCGGTCACCACGCAGTCGATCGTGCCGTCGGCGAGCGCCTGCCAGAGCAGGTCCTGGTTGGCGGCCTCGCGGATGGGCGGGCAGCACTTGAACTCGCTTGCCCCGTCCGGGACTTCCTCGGCAGTGAGGGTGAGGTAGTGCGGGCAGGTCTCCACGGTGAGGCGGATGCCGTCGGCCTTGGCGGCGGCGATCAGCGGGAGCGCGGCGGCGGACGAGAGGTGGAGTACGTGCACCCGCGCGTCCAAGCGCCGTGCCTGCTCGATGAGTTGGGCGATGGCCTCGGTCTCGGCCGCGTGCGGCCGGGAGGCGAGGAAACCCGCGTACGCCGCCCCGGCGGGTGCGTCGGCGAGCCGGGCCGGGTCCTCTGCGTGCACGATCAGCAGACCGCCGAATCCGGCGATCTCCGCGAGCGAGCGGGCCAGTTGGTCCCGGTCCAGGTGCGGGAACTCGTCCACGCCGGACGGCGACAGGAACGCCTTGAACCCGAAGACTCCCGCCTCGTGCAGCGGGCGCAGATCCTTGACGTTGCCGGGCAGCGCGCCACCCCAGAAACCGACGTCGATGTGCGTACGGCCGTGCGCTGCCGCCCTTTTGACCTCCAGGTGGGCCGTAGTCGTGGTCGGCGGGAGGGAGTTGAGCGGCATGTCCACGAGGGTGGTGATGCCCCCGGCAGCCGCCGCGCGTGTGGCGGTGCGGAAGCCCTCCCACTCCGCCCGGCCGGGGTCGTTGACGTGCACATGGGTGTCGACCAGGCCGGGCAGCAGCGCGTGGTCGCCCAGCTCCTCCAGCCGGGTCGCGTCCGGGAGCGGCGCGTCGTACGGCAGCACCGCGGTGACGGTCCCGGCGGCGACGGTGACCGTGGCGGCCCGCACCCCCTCCGGCGTGACGACGTGCGTCGAACGCAGCGCCAGTTCGGCGTCGGACACCCGGACCCCTCTCGGCCGTCGACAGGCGGTTCACATTCCGGAAACGGGATTTACGCCCATGTAACGGAATTCAACGTTCTGTTGAAGGAGTCTTCATGGCGGGCGGTGCGGCGTCAAGGGTGCGGGGTGTGGCGGGAGTGGCGGGTGCGGGGATACGGCGCGAGTGACGGGTACGAGACAGGGACCCGGATGCCGGGTATGCAGCACCCATGACACCGCACTCCCCGGCCCCCCACGCCGACATCGCCGGCCTGCTGCTCGCCGCCGGCGGCGGCAGCCGGCTCGGCGGCCGTCCCAAGGCGCTGTTGCCGTACCGGGGGCGGCCCCTGGTCGAGCACGCGGCCGGAGTGTTGCGCGCGGCCGGGTGCACGCCGATCCATGTGGTCCTGGGCGCACAGGCGGCCGAGGTGCGCGAGCGCGCCCGGCTCGACGGCTGCGTCCTCGTCGACAACCCCGACTGGCCCGACGGCATGGGCTCCTCCCTCCGCGCCGGACTCCGCTCCCTCGCGGGTACGGGCGCGCGTGCGGTCCTGGTGAGCCTGGTCGACCAGCCGGGCATCGGCCCGGCGGCGGCCGCCCGGGTCCTGGCCGCGTTCACGGACGAGCACTCCCTCGCGTCGGCGGCCTACGACGGCGTACGAGGACACCCGGTACTCCTCGGCTCCGCGCACTGGCCGGGCGTCGCGGCGACCGCCACCGGCGACCGGGGCGCGCGGGCCTATCTGCGGGAGCACACGGCGGACATCAGACTCGTGGAGTGCGGGGACGTGGCGGAGGCGTACGACATCGACACGGAAGCGGACTTGGACCGGCTGCAGTGATCGGCGATCAGCGATCGGCGATCAGCGATCAGCGATCAGCGATCAGCGATCAGCGATCAGCGACCCAGTGTGCGCCGGGGGCCACGTCCCGTCGCGGACGATGTGCTCCACGATGCTCAACGCCTCCCCGAGGGGCACGGTGTCCGCGTTCGGGTACGCGTCGTACTGCCCGTTGGCCGACACGAACCCCGCACTCGCCCCCCGGGCTTCCGGGTCCACGGCGTGCTCCCCGGGGTCGCCCTCGTCCGCGAGCAGCATGACCAGAGCCCGCTCGGTGTTCGTCAGCACCACCAAGGACCGGCCGGACGAACCGACCAGCCACGTCTCGAGGCGTCCACGGCCGATCCGCTCCCGGAGCGCCTCCCGAACCGTCCCGGCCGCCACCGGAGCGGTGCCGTCGTCGGCGATCACCCAGGACTCGATCATGGGCACGACGATCTCACGCCCCGCCGAAGATCCCCCACCCGTTGAGGTTCCCCCGGGAAAAACCTACGATCCGCATCTCAGAAGCGACCGTCCGTGAGTTGAGGAAGTGACCGCTCATGTCCGCACCCGCGTCGTCCCCGCCCACGGTCGTGGATGCTCCGTCGCTGCCCCGGCAGGAGGAGGTGCTGACCGGGGAGGCGCTGGCGTTTCTCGGGGAGCTGCACCGGCGTTTCACTCCCCGGCGGGACGAGCTCCTGGCACGGAGGGCCGGGCGGCGGGAGGAGATCGCGCGGACGGGCACGCTGGACTTCCTGCCGGAGACGGCGGACGTACGCGCCGACGAGGACTGGCGGGTCGCCCCCGCGCCGCCCGCGCTGGAGGACCGGCGGGTGGAGATCACCGGCCCCACCGACCGCCGGATGACGGTGAACGCGCTGAACTCGGGCGCCCGGATCTGGCTGGCCGACTTCGAGGACGCCTCGGCCCCCACCTGGGAGAACGTGGTCCTCGGACAGCTCAACCTGATGGACGCCTACGCGCGCCAGGTCGACTTCACGGACGAGCGCACCGGGAAGTCGTACGCGCTGCGCCCGGACGAGGAGTTGGCGACCGTCGTGATGCGGCCGCGCGGCTGGCACCTGGACGAGCGGCATCTCGTCGGCGCCGACGGGACTCCGCTGCCCGGGGCGCTCGTGGACTTCGGGCTGTACTTCTTCCACAACACGCGGCGGCTGCTCGAACTCGGCAAGGGGCCTTACTTCTATCTGCCGAAGACCGAGTCGCATCTCGAAGCCCGGCTGTGGAACGACGTGTTCGTGTTCGCGCAGGAGTATCTGGGCGTCCCGCGCGGCACCGTACGGGCCACCGTACTGATCGAGACGATCACGGCGGCGTTCGAGATGGAGGAGATCCTCTACGAACTCCGCGAGCACGCCTCGGGGTTGAACGCAGGCCGCTGGGACTATCTCTTCTCCCTCATCAAGAACTTCCGTGACGCCGGGCCGGAGTTCGTGCTGCCGGACCGCAACGCGGTCACGATGACCGCGCCGTTCATGCGGGCGTACACCGAACTCCTCGTCCGCACCTGCCACAAGCGGGGCGCGCACGCGATCGGCGGGATGGCGGCGTTCATCCCGTCCCGCAAGGACGCGGAGGTCAACCGGGTCGCCTTCGAGAAGGTGCGCGCGGACAAGGACCGTGAGGCGGGGGACGGTTTCGACGGTTCCTGGGTGGCACATCCGGACCTGGTGCCGATCGCCCTGGAGTCCTTCGACAAGGTGCTCGGCGACCGCCCGCACCAGAAGGACCGGCTGCGTGAGGACGTCCGGGTGACGGCGGGCGACCTGCTCGCGGTCGGCACGCTGGAGGCGCGGCCGACGTACGGCGGTCTCGTCAACGCCGTTCAGGTGGGCGTCCGTTACATCGAGGCGTGGCTGCGCGGTCTGGGCGCGGTGGCCATCTTCAACCTCATGGAGGACGCGGCCACGGCGGAGATCTCGCGCTCGCAGATCTGGCAGTGGATCAACGCGGGTGTGGAGTTCGAGAACGGCGAGCGGGCCACCCCCGAGCTGGTCCGCTCCGTCGCCGCCGCTGAACTCGACGCCATCCGCGAGGAGTTGGGCGAGGACGCGTTCACCGCAGGCCGCTGGCAGGAGGCGCACGACCTCTTCCTCCAGGTGGCCCTGGACGCGGAGTACGCGGACTTCCTGACGCTGCCCGCCTACCAGTACCTCAAGGGCTGACCTCAGGGGCTGACCTCAGGGGCTGACCTCGGGGCCTGGTCGCCTCCCTTGTCCGAGTGACCGTCCGAGTGGCCGAGGGAGCGGCCCGGGGCCACCCGGTCGCGGACCAGCCGCTTGACCGCCGTGGGTTCGGGGAAGCCCTGCTCGCGGCGGTCCCAGACCACCTCGTCGTCGACCCGGACGACGAAGACGCCGCCGGTGCCGGGCTTGAGGGCCAGCTCGGTCAGCTCGCTCTCGAAGGTGGTGAGCAGTTCCTGCGCCAGCCAGGCCGCGCGGGGCAGCCAGCGGCACTGGGTGCAGTACTCGATCACGACACGGCTCATCGCGGCCCCCTCGTTGCGGATACGCCGAACACTGCGGACGCACTGATCACTGCGGACGCATCGATCATTGGAGATGCACCGACCAGTCCTGTTGCGCCGCCGGTCTGCCGTGCAGATCGGGAACCGCCTTGAGCCAGTCCGGACGGCCCCGCTGGGTACGCGCCGCGCGCGCGGCGTCCTCGGCCGCGATCTCCTCGCGGCTGGGGAAGTCGGTGGGCAGCCACTGCTCGGACAACCGGACGCGGTCGAGGAGGTAGTCGACGTAGGCGGCGCGCACGTCGTCCGGGGTCGCGAAGCCCGCGTCCTCGGCGAGCCAGGCGTCCGGCACCTCGGCGACGACGCGGCGCAGCAGTTCCTCGGTCACCAGCGGGGCCAGTTCGGCGTCGGCGGCCCGTACGTCGGGGCCGTAGGAGCCGAGGGCGTGGTGGCGGAAGTCGTACTTCTTGCCGGGCGCGGTGGTGTCCCAGCGGTGGTGGAAGACGAGGGCGGCGCCGTGGTCGATGAGCCACAGGCGCGGGGGCACGGTGCCGCGCGTGGGCCAGAGCATCAGGTTGGAGCTGTGGACGGTGCGGTCCACGTTGGCGGTCAGCGCGTCCAGCCAGACGATCCGGCCCGCCTCCAGCGGGTCCACGGGGAAGTCGCGGGCCAGCTCGGGGGTGAGGTCGACGGCGCCGGATAGGTAGTCCATGCCGAGGTTGACGCCCGCGCTGGCGCCGTGCAGCTCGCGCACCTCCTGGTGGGGCTCGTCGGCGGCGATGGCCGGGTCGAAGTGCACCAGGACCAGTTCGGGGAAGCGCAGACCGAGCGCGCGGGCCAGCTCCCCGACGATCACCTCGGCGACCAGGGCCTTGTGTCCCTGGGCGGAGCCGGTGAACTTCGTGACATAGGTCCCCAGGTCGTCGGCCTCGACGACTCCGGGTACGGAGCCTCCGGACCGCAGGGGGGCGACATAGCGGGTGGCGGTGACCTCCCTCAGCATCTTCCAAGCCCCCTCGGCTCGTTCGCCTCACGTTCCACGGCAGGCTCCCACACGGTACGACCCGGGAAAATCTCCCCGATCATCAAGTGAGCATAACCAGGCGGGACGGCCGGGGAGGAGTACCCCGAGTCCGCGCACCGGCATCCCCGTCCTCGACGAATGGAACCCCCGGTCAGTGCGGGTTGGCGCGGTCGAGGTCGGCCAGCAGCCTTTCCGCGTCGGTCATCAGTGAGCCGTAGACATGCCAGGCGCCCGGCCGGGTGAGGGCGCCCCGGGCGATCATGCCGGTCATCGTGTCGTGCCAGACCCGCGCGCCGTCGATCGCTCCGCGCAGGCGTTCACGGGGGAAGGTGTCCGACGAACCGTCGGCAGGCCCCGGTTCGGTGAACGCCCCGACGGCCGCACCGGCCAGCCGGAGCGTTTCGGCGTACTCGTCGAGAAACCGGCTCCCCAGATGGTGATCCGTATGGTCGTCGTGCGCGTTGTCGGCGAGGGTCCTGGCGATCCCGCGCACCTGGATCGACACACCGCGCAAGGCCGTGAAGGTGTCCCTGTCGTGGAAGGTCACGCCCTTGCGCCGCGCACGCACGACACAGCGTGTGTTCCACCGCAGGCTCTCGTCGGCCTGCCGCACCTGTTCCTCCGCGCGCGTGAGGCGCTCGTCCAGGTCGCGCGCCTGGCGCAACCAGTCGCGTGCGTCCGAGGTGAGCCGCCGGCCGGAGAGGCCCGCGCCCATGTCGTGCAGCAGTGCCCCCATGGAGCGGGCGAGGCCGCGCACGGCGGAGCCGGACTCGTCCAGATAGAGCGGTGGCAGGACGAGGGCGTTCACGGCGATGCCCACAGCCGCGCCGGCGAGTGTCTGGAGGACGGAGGACACGAGACCGCCCACCGGGTCGGCCGCGGTGGCGGCCAGGGCGACGACCGCGGTGGAGGCGATCTGGAGACGGTCCTCGGCGGTGCGCCGGGGACCCGCCAGGACCGCGACGACCGCGATGACCGCGACGGCGCCCGCGGTCGGCCCCAGCAGCCGGGCCGCCGCGAGGGCGAGGACAAGCCCCGCGACCCTGGCCGCCACGTTCTGCGCCGCCTTGGTCACGGACCGGTAGACCGTGGACGCGTTGACCATGAGCACAGCCGTGGCGACCGCCACGTACGGCCGGCTCTCGGCGGCCCACGGGGCCACGACGCCCCAGGCGAACAGCGCGGCGATGAGGGTCTTGGCTCCGTGCACCGCACGGTCGGCCCGTCGGCCACGGAGCCGGCCGGTGATGCGGCGCATCGACCCCGCCGCCGTCACGGGCGGGCACCCCGGGCGCGTAGTTGAATGTTGCACGATGTCGATGATGGCACCTTTCGCCCCTTGTGAGGCGGTGACGTCGGCCACGGTCGCGCACCGCGGTGAGGCCGGTGAGGCCGGTGAGGCGATCCGGGATCGGCTCAGGGCGCTCCGTCCAGGAATTCGGCGAGGCGGGCGTCGAGGTTCAGCGCCTCGGCCTCCCCGCCGGCGGGCACGAGCCGGTACGTACGCCACAGCCACTCCTCGATCACCGGAAGCGGGGCCACGAGATGGGCGGAGCCGTACGGGGAGGACAGAGAGAGGTGCAGGAGCGCCTCGGCACCGGATTCGCCGGGCCAGACGCGCACGTCACCGTCCCCGCTCGGGGCCCGGGTCCCCGCCGCCAGGAGGTCACGCGCGAAGACCCACGGGACCATCCCCTTGAGGTCGTCCCAGAAGAGGAGCTGCACGGCAAGCGGGTCCTGCGACCTGTAGAGCAGGCGAGTGGGCACGAGAATCCGCCCGCCCAGGGGGGACACGACTTCCATGTCGAGCATGCGATCTACACAACCGGTCATGGTTCTGGGTGCGTTGGAGCCGGGGGCGCCGGGCCCGGACGACAGGGAACGACGTCCGGGCCCGGCGCCCGCCATGACCCTTGCGGTCAGCGGAAGACGCCGCGGTCGAAGTCGTGCGCGTCGCCGCTCACGACGACCCACATGCCGCGCTCCCACTGAGAGAAGCGGTGGTTGTCGAAGCGATAACGACGGCCGTGGTCGTCGCCGTACCAGTACCGGCCCTCCCGCACCCAGTAACGGTGACCGTCCCAGCGGCGGTCGTCCCGGTCGCCCCAGCGGTGACCGTTCCCGTCCCGGCGGATCCCGTCGCCGCGGTGGCCGTTCCGGTGGTCGTTTCCGTCACCGCGGTGGCCGTCCCGGTGGCCGTCGCGGTGGTCGCTTCCGTCGCCGCGGTGATCGCCGTACGACGCGGCGACCGGGCCACGGGAGGCGGTCGCGGCATGACCGGCCGCGGAATCCGGAGCCGCCGAGGCGACGCCGCCCACCGTCAGCAGCGTGCCGGCCGTGGCGGCGAGAACGACGGCCGCGGTGGCGGCACGACGCCCAAAGATGCGATTCATGATCTTTCTCCTTGCTCGATGCCGGAGCCATGAGGATGGGGCTCCGGCGACGCCCCGGGGTGGTGGGGCACGAGCGACGCTACTCCGATTAAGTTGAACATTGAACGTTTCGGGTAGTGGCATATTTCACCCCTTTCATCACTTTCATTTCCCATCCGCCAGGGGGTTCGGGAGCGGCAGATACCGGGCGTCCGCCCCGTCCGCCCCCGTCCACCGCAGCAGCAGGTTGGTCTTGCCCGGCAGGCTGGGCGCCGCCAGCAGGGCCGGGATCTCCGGCAGGGTGTGGCGGGCCAGTTCGCGGCGGACGGCGGGCCAGGGGTCGAAGCCGGGGTGGTGTTCGGCGAGGGCGGCGGCGATCTCGGTGAGGTTGTTGACGACCAGGCAGTACACCAGTCGCTCCCAGCCGGCCTCGCGGGAGACCTCCGGCAGGAGCTTCGCCCCCTCGGCGTCGCGGAACAGCGCCTGGACGGGCGTACCGGTGGCGTCGACGGCGACCAGGGTGTTCTGGAGGTGGGCCTCCAGGACGACGCCGTGGGTGTCGAAGGCGGTGAGCGCGGGCGGGACGACCGCACTCAGGTAGGCCGCCCACCAGGCGTCGGGGTCGGGTGCGGAGGTCAGCGGACTGCCGTCGAAGCCCTCCGCGAGCCCGGCGGCGAGCAGGGGGGTGGCGCCGGGCAGCACATGGTCCCGCAGGCCGTCGCGGACAAGGACGGCCAACTCCTCGAAGGCGAAGGCGGCGGTGCGGTAGCCGCGGTCGCTCAGCCAGGCGGCGGGGCCGCCCATGGCCGCGAAGGCGCCGGTGGCCGCGGCGTCGATGCGGCGGAGTCTGGCCAGATCGTGGCGCCACAGGCGGCGGATGTCGTTGGTGATGCGGACGTCGAGGCTGAACTTCAGGAACAGATCGCGCTCGGGCTCGTACACCGTGCGGACGGCGGCCGTCGGCCACACCACGAAGGGCGTCTCGCCGAGCCGGAGCAGGCGCCCGTCCTCGAAGGCGGGGGCCAGTTCGCGGGCGAGGAGGTCGAGTTGCCAGGGGTGGGCGGGCAGCAGCCGGTAGCCGGGCGGGGCGGTGCCGAGGGCGTCCAGGGCGCTGGTGTCGCCCTCCTCGGCCACCTGGTCCTCGCGGACGCCGAGCAGGGTCAGCGGGAAGCGGCCGTGGGCCTCGGGGGCGTAGCGCAGCCACGCTGCGGCCGGACCGCCGCCGCGCGCCTTGGGGGCAGGGTGGTGGGGGTGGCCGGTGATCAGCGACTGCTCGGAGCGCAGATACGGGTCCTCGGGCGCGACGGTGCGGGCGCGGGCGGCGAGCAGCGCGGCGACCGTGTCCCGGCTGTCGATCATCTCGGCGGGCAGGTCGCCGCCGGTCGGGCCGATGTGCCGGCCCAGTTCCTCCGCGACGAGTTTGACCAGTTCGGTGTGGCCGATGCGCCGCCACTGGTCCCCGGTGCGCACCTCGGGGTCGGCCGGGCGGCGGCCGGGGCGCACGCGCAGCAGCCGGCCGGTGCCGGGCAGCCGGTAGACGGGCCGCTCGCCGGGGTCCGGGAGCGGCGTGGCGACCTCGCGGAGCAGGCAGTTGAGCAGGGGCGCCGCCGCGTAGGCGTCGGCGCGCCGACCGGCGTCGTCGGTGTGAGGCTGGAGGTCCACGCGATCCATTCGTTCGTACTCGTCGGGCTCGTCGTTCGTACTCGTCCGGCCCGTCGGAGGCCGCGCCGGGGCGCCGTCGCAGGGCGGCTGTACGGGCCCGGCTCCGGGCGCCGGTCGGGCGTTGTGCTGCGGTGTCCTCGCGGAGGGCACGGGCGTCGTCGCCGGTTTCCCCGTCCAGGGCACCGGGCGTCGTCTCCGGTGTCCTCGCGGAGGGCGGACCGCGCCGTCCGCCGGTTCGCGTCCGGGGGCGGTCGCGTTCAGTATGTCTCGCGTATCCGACAATCGTGCTCTGAGCTGCCCGTCCCCGAGGAGCCGACGTGTACCACTCTCCCACCGCCGAGGCCGAGATCGCCGAGGAGTTGGCCGCCGTGCGGCCCGCCCTGCTCGGCCGGTACGCGGCCGCGCTGCCGGGAGCCCGGGCGGCGGTCCTGACCCGGCTGTGGCGGGCGCTGGTCCACGAGCCGCTGCCGTGGATCACCGGCCGCTCCGCGCACGCCGAGGGGCACACCCTGCGCCTGGCCGACGGCCGCACGCTGCGCGGCCCGCACTCCGATCCGTACGCCACCGGCGACCGCGTCCGTGCGATCCGGCTGGACCGCGAACGCTACGACGACCCCGCGCGCCTGATGACCGACCTCGCGGTGCCGCACGCGGCCGCCTTCGCCACCGAACTCGCGGGCAGTGTGGCCTCGCTGGCCCTGTCGCGGGCGAACGCCGAGGCGTCCGGGGAGGAGTGGCCCGCGCACGACTGGGAGTGGGAGCAGCGCGTGGTCGACGGGCACCCGTACCACCCCAACTGCCGCTCCCGGCCCGGCTTCTCGGTGGCGGACCAGCTGGCGTACGGCCCGGAGCACCGGCCGGTGGTGTGGCTGGGCACGGTGGCCGTACCGGCGTCGGAGTGCCTGGTGTCGGGCGACTGGCCCGAGGAACTGCGTTCCGGGGGCGATCTGTTGCTGCCGGTGCACCCCTGGCAGGCGGCGCATGTGCTGAAGCGGTCGGCCGAACCCTGGCGCGCGGCCCACCCGTTGATGGCGCTGCGTACCCTGGCGGTTCCGGGCGGCCCGCATGTGAAGACCGCGCTCAGCGCCCGGCTGACCTCGTCGGTGCGGGACATCTCCGTGTACTCGGTGAAGGCGTCGGCCACCCTCTCCTCGTTCGCGACGGAGCTGGCCGCGCGGACCGACGGCCTGCTGCACGTCACCCGTGCGCTGGGCGCGGCCACCGCCCACTCCCCCGACCTGGCCGCGCAGTTGCGGGAGTCGCCGGAAGTGTACGCGGGCCCGGACGAGCGGGTGGTACCGGTGGCGGCGCTGGCGACGACGGAACTGCCGTGCTCCGCCGAGTGGATGGCCGCCTTCACCCGGCTCGCGCTGACCGTCGGACTGCGGTTGCTGGACCTCGGGGTGGCACTGGAGGCGCACGGGCAGAACCTGCTCGTGGTGCTGGCGGCGGACGGCACTCCGCTGCGGCTGGTGTACCGCGATCTGGCGGACATCCGCATCAGCCCCGCACGTCTGTCCCGGCACGGGATCATGCCGCCGCCCCTGACCGGGCGTCTGATTTCGGACGACGTGACGGTGTTGCGGCGCAAGCTGTTCGGCTCGCTGGTGGCGGGTGCGCTGGCCGCGACGGCCGGTTCGGGACCGGCGTTGGCCGCCGCGCTGCGGGCCGCGCTGCGTCAAGTGCCCCGTACGCCGGATCTGATGGCGCTGTACGACAAGCCGCTGCCCGCCAAGGCGTTGACGCTGATGCGGCTCTCGCCCGAGACGCCGGGCGACCAATGGGCGGCGCTGCCACACCCGTTCGTTTTGGAGCGCGGCGCATACGGTCAATAGGATCCGCCGATGATCAGAAGACATCGGCTGGCGACGGGCGTCTGCGCCCTGCTCGCGGCCCTGGGAGCCGGGATCGCGTTTCCCGGCGGCGCTGTGGCGGACGAGACGGAGCCGCAGACGGCGGCCCCGAAGGTCGAACTCGTCCTGGACGTCAGCGGTTCCATGCGGGCGCGCGACATCGACGGCGGCACCAGAATGGCGGCGGCGAAGCAGGCGTTCGACGAGGTTCTCGACGCGACGCCCAAGGAGGTGGAACTCGGCATCCGCACCCTGGGCGCCAACTACCGGGGCAACGACCGGAAGACCGGCTGCAAGGACACCGCACAGCTCTACCCGGTGGGCCCGCTGGACCGGACCGACGCCAAGACGGCGGTGGCCACGCTCTCGCCGACCGGCTGGACCCCGATCGGCCCCGCGCTACTCAAGGCCGCCGACGACCTCCAGGGCGGCGAAGGCACCCGCCGGATCGTCCTGATCAGTGACGGCGAGGACACCTGTCAGCCGCTCGACCCGTGCGAGGTGGCCCGCGAAATAGCCGCCAAGGGCATCGGGCTCACCATCGACACCCTGGGCCTGGTGCCGGACGCCAAGACCCGTGACCAGCTCAGCTGCATCGCGGACGCCACCGGCGGCACCTACACCTCCATCCAGCACAAGGAAGAACTGTCCGACCGCGTCGGCCAGTTGGTGGACCGCGCGGCCGACCCGGTGGTGACCCCGGTGGCCGCCAGCGGTGCCGACTCCTGCTCCGCCGCCCCGACGCTGAAGTCCGGACTCTTCACCGACCGCGAGGAGTTCGGCCGGCAGCGCTGGTACAAGGTCGACGTGCAACCCGGTCAGGAGCTGCGCGCCTCGGTGAGCGTCGCGGACGACCGCGCCGTCTCCCCCGACTACGGCGTGCTGCTGCGCGCGGTGACCGCGAGCGGACGCGAGATCGTACGCGGCGAGGCGGCCGGCACCGGCCGCACGGACGTGGTCTCCACGGGCCTGCGCTACCCCAAGCCGGAGAGCGACGACGACACCGCGACCACGGAGTCGGTGTGCCTCCAGGTCACCAACTCCTTCTCGGCGGCGCCGGGTGTGAAGACCACGCCGGGTCTGCCGCTGGAGCTGACGGTGGACGTGGTGGACGGGCCGTCCGCGGCGCACGACGTCGCCGCCTTCGGTCTCGGGCGCGGCTGGTGGCTGCTGGGCGCGCTGGTGCTCACCGGTTTCGTCGCCGGTCTGCTGTGGGGCTGGCTGTCGCGCTGGCGGGTCGCGGTCTGGAGGACCAACTGATGCGTTTCACCCATGTGTTGAGTGCCGCCGCGCTGGCGCTCGGACTCGCCGCCGCCCCGGCCGTGGCCGACTCCTCCCCCTCGCCGAGCGCGTCGTCCGACGCCAAGGCGCCCACCCAGGCGGGCACGTCGTTCCGTACGGCGGCGGAGATGGACCAGGGGCAGACGGCCACCGCCTCCGGCTCCACCAGTGACTACTTCTACTGGTCGTTCGCGGCGGACGCGGGGCAGCGCCCCACCGTGCGGGCGACGGTGAAGCTGCCGCAGGCCCATGACTCCCAGACCTGGCAGATCGACGTCTACGACGGCCTGCGCCGCCGCCAGGCGTGCCAGTACGGCGCGGCCTCGCGCACCGCCGCGCAGGACGCGCCCTCGGTCGAACTGGCCTGTGTGTTGCGCACGGTGCGGGCCTGGTCCGATCCGTGGGCGAACGACCCGTTGCCGGGCACGTACTACATCCGGCTGACGGTGCTGAACCTCTCCTCCGCCGACCTCGGCAAGCCGGTGCACGCCGAAGTGCGCGCCGATTCCAAGGACATCGGCGGCGCGGCGGCGGTCGACGGCTCGCTGTCGAAGCCGCTCGTGCCGGGCATCGCGGTCAAGTCCCAGGCAGAGGAGAACGGTTCGAAGTCGGCCGTGCTCTCCGGCATCGAGCCGGACGACGGCTGGTCCTCCAACTGGTGGTCCGACCGCTGGGTGTGGACCGCGATCGGCGGCGTGCTGGCCGCGCTCGCCGGTATCGGCGGGTACGCGCTGACGCGCGGCTCGGGACGGCCTTACCGGGTGCCGCCGGGTGCCTGAAGCCGGCAGCCGTAGCCGGTGATCGAAGCCGAAGGCCCGCCCCTCGTGGCGGGCCTTCGGTCGTTCCAGGGCTCACTCCTCCCGGAGCGACTTGCCCAGCGGGCTGTCGCCGGTGACGGTGATCCGCCCGGCCCGTATCCCCTCGGGAACCGTCAACTCCCCCCGGACGACGGCCGTGCACGTCCCCTCGTCCATCACGAGCCGCGCGTCCGCGCCGCCGGGCGCGAGTCCGTCGCCGTAGACCGGGCCGTCCTCCGCGCCGACGTACAGATGGAAGTTCCCTTCCTCCAGGCCGACTTCCAGCGTTCCGGGTCCGGTGTCCACCCCGCGCAGCGCGGTCAGCAGGGGCAGAGCGAACCAGTGCGCGCGTACGGCGTCGGTGGGGCGCCGCTCCTCCAGGCCGTCCCGGCCCCACTCCCCCAGCGCCTGGAGCACGGGCAGCAACCCTCGTCCGCGCGAGGTGAGTTCGTAGACGTAGGCGGCGCCGGGCGGCGGGAGGCGGCGGCGGGTGGCGAGGCCGTCGCGCTCCATGTCCTTGAGACGGGAGGCGAGTACGTCGGTGCTCACCCCGGGGAGGTCGGCGTGCAGATCGGTGTAGCGGCGCGGACCGGCCAGCAGTTCCCGGACGATCAGCAGGGTCCAGCGGTCCCCGACGAGGTCGAGGGCGCGGGCCGCGGAGCAGTACTGGTCGTAGCGTCGGCGAGGTGGCATGGGACGCAGTCTAGACAGTTCGTTGGACTTTCCAAGCTCCTGCTTGGTAAAACCAAGTGACACCAGACGGCGAAGGGTTGCGGCGCATGGAGTTCCGGCAGTCGAACAAGCTCAGTGAGGTCTGCTACGAGATCCGTGGCCCGGTGATAGAGCACGCCGACGCGCTGGAAGAGGCGGGGCACAGTGTGCTGCGCCTGAACACCGGCAACCCGGCCGTGTTCGGTTTCGAGGCGCCGGAGGAGATCCTCCAGGACATGATCCGGATGCTCCCGCAGGCGCACGGCTACACGGACTCGCGCGGCATCCTCTCCGCCCGCCGCGCCGTCGCCCAGCGCTACCAGGACCTGGGCCTGGAGGTGGACGTCGACGACGTGTTCCTCGGCAACGGCGTCTCGGAACTGGTTTCCATGGCCGTCCAGGCCCTGGTCGAGGACGGCGACGAGATCCTGATCCCGGCCCCGGACTTCCCGCTGTGGACGGCGGTGACGACGCTGGCGGGCGGCAAGGCCGTGCACTACATCTGCGACGAGCAGGCCGACTGGACCCCCGACCTCGCCGACATGGAATCCAAGATCACGGACCGCACCAAGGCCCTGGTCATCATCAACCCGAACAACCCGACCGGCGCGGTGTACCCGAAGGAGATCGTCGAGGGCGTCCTCGACCTGGCCCGCCGCCACGGCCTCATGGTCTTCGCCGACGAGATCTACGACCAGATCCTCTACGACGGCGCCGTGCACCACTCGGCCGCCGCCCTCGCCCCCGACCTGGTCGTCCTCACCTTCTGCGGCCTGTCCAAGACCTACCGGGTGGCGGGTTTCCGCTCCGGCTGGCTGGTGGTCACCGGACCCAAGCAGCACGCGAAGAACTACCTGGAGGGCCTGACCATGCTGGCCTCCATGCGGCTGTGCGCCAACGCTCCCGCGCAGTACGCCATCCAGGCCGCGCTCGGCGGCCGCCAGTCCATCCGCGACCTCACCGCCCCCGGCGGCCGCCTCCACGAGCAGCGCAACGTCGCCTGGGAGAAGCTGAACGAGATCCCCGGCGTCTCCTGCGTCAAGCCCAAGGGCGCCCTGTACGCCTTCCCCCGCCTCGACCCCAAGGTCCACAAGATCCACGACGACGAACGCTTCGTCCTCGATCTCCTCCTCCGCGAGAAGATCCAGGTCGTCCAGGGCACCGGCTTCAACTGGCCCACCCCCGACCACTTCCGCATCCTCACCCTCCCCCACGCGGACGACCTGGAGGCGGCGATCGGCCGGATCGGGCGGTTCCTGAGCGGGTACCGGCAGTAGCCGGGCGGCGTTGTCCGTCGTCAGCGTTGTCAGACCCCCGCCGTACGCTTCGGAAATGGGTCCGCCGTGTGGGCGGGTCCGGTTCGGGTGCGAGCGGAGGGAGCCGGTCGTGGGAGGACCGCCGAGTGCCGCGCAGCGGCGGGTCGTCGAGGGGGCCGATCCGGAGACGGGGCGGCTGCGGGGGACGGAGGCGCAGCTCGCGGCGCTGGTGAAGCGGGGGCTGGCCTTCCGGCATCCGAGGCCGCCGCACGATCACTTCCTGACTCCGGCGGGGCAGCGGATGCGGGAGAAGGAGCCGGCCGCGCCCCCGGAAGCGCCCGCTTCCGGTGGGGTCTTCGCGGCCCGGGTCGGGGGTGACGAGGAGACGGGGACCTCCGGTCCCGCCCGGCTGCGCGAGGTGCGCGGGGCCTGGCAGGGACTCCTTGAGATGCGGCGGATGACCGACCGGGACGGCGCCACGGACCGCCCCTGCGACTGGGAGCGGAGCCATCTCGTACGGGCCGCCGCGCTCGCCCTGGAGGCGGCCGGGCACCGGCCCGAGGGCGGCGGGATACCCGGCTACCGGGTGCGCGCCACCCCGCAGCCGGAGGCGGTCGCCGTGTACGCCCCGGACGAGGAGGCCCTGCGCGCCTGCGCGGCCACGCTGGAAGAGGCGGGCTGGCAGCCCGGCGTGTGCACCGAGCCCCGTACCCGCGTGCGCTATCTACTGGCGTCACCCCGCCGGGTGTGAGCCGCGTGCCAAGATCGGGCGACCGGAGAAGTCCGACGCGAGAAGGGGCAGCAGTGCCCGAACCGTTTTCCGTCCGTGTGACCGTCCGCGGCTACGAGACCGACACCCAGGGCCACCTCAACCAGGCGGTCTACCTCAACTACGGTGAGCACGCCCGCTGGTCGCTGCTCCACGCCGCAGGTATCAGCCAGGCACGCCTGGTCGGCCGGGGCGTGGGACCGGTAGCCCTGGAGACCACGATCCGCTTCCGGCGCGAACTGCTCGCCGGGGACGAGGTCGACATCACCTGCGCGTTCGAGTGGACCGACGGCAAGACCTTCCGCATCCACCAGGAGATACGCAAGCTGGACGGCACCCTCGCCGCCGAAGTCACCGCCGTGGGCGGCCTGATGGACCTGGAGAAGCGGAAGCTGGTCACGGACCCGCGCGAGGTGTTCAAGGAACTGGCCGCGGACCCCGCCCTGTTCGGGCTCTAGCCGGGCGGGGGCAGGCCGGAACCCGCTTCACGCCTGCCCCGCGATCCGCGCCAGGCGCCGCGCCTCGGCACGGGTCGCGCGGGCGACGGCCTCCTCGTCCACGTGCAGCAGCCGCCCGTCCGCCACGACCTGCCGTCCGCCCACGAACGACGCCGTGACCGGGGCCGCCGCGCCCAGGACCAGCGCCGCCACCGGGTCCGCGATGGAGGCGTGGGCCAGGGTGTCCATGCGCCACAGGACCAGGTCGGCCATCTTTCCCGGTTCCAGGGAGCCGATCTCCCCGGCGCGGCCCAGGACTTGGGCACCGCCGAAGGTGCCCAGGCGGAGGGCCTGGCGGGCGGTGAGGGCGGACTCGCGGTGGGGGCCGAGGCGGTTGACGAGGAGGGCGTTGCGCAGTTCGGTGTGGAGTTCGCCGGACTCGTTGGACGCCGTTCCGTCCACGCCGAGGCCGACCGGGACACCCGCCCGGAGCATGTCGGGGACGCGCGCGATGCCGGCCGCGAGGCGGGCGTTGGAGGAGGGGCAGTGGGCGACGCCCGTGCCGGTGCGGGCGAAGGCGGCGATGTCGGAGTCGTTCATGTGGACGCAGTGCGCCATCCACACGTCCTCGCCGAGCCAGCCGGTGGACTCGAAGTAGTCGGTCGGGCCCATCCCGAACAGCTCGTGGCAGAACTTCTCCTCCTCCACCGTCTCCGAGCCGTGGGTGTGCAGCCGCACGTCGAGCGAGCGCGCCAACTCAGCTCCCCTGCGCATCAGTTCGGTCGACACGGAGAAGGGGGAACAGGGGGCCACGGCGACCTGGGTCATGGCGCCGAAGGAGGAGTCGTGGTGCTCCCGCACCGTCGCCTCCGTCGCCGCCAGCGCGTCGTCCAGGGTCTCCACCGCGAAGTCCGGTGGCAGTCCGCCGTCCGACCCTCCCCGGTCCATCGAGCCCCGGGCCAGGGTGAAGCGCACACCCGTCTCGCGGGCGGCCCGGATGATCGCCCCGGACAGGTCGCCGGTGCCGCGCGGATACACGTAGTGGTGGTCCATCGCGGTGGTGACACCCCCGCGCGCCATCATCGCGAGGGAGCCCTGCGCGGCCGTGTAGACCATGTCCTCGTCCAGGCGCGCCCAGGTCGGGTAGAGCGCGACCAGCCAGTCGAAGAGGTTGTGGTCGGTGGCCAGGCCCCGGGTGAGCCACTGGTAGAAGTGGTGGTGGGTGTTGACCAGGCCGGGGGTCGCCAGGTGCCCGGTGGCGTCGATGCGGCGGGTGACCTCCGTCAACCCCGCGGGCGCCGGACCCGCGCCGACCGACTCGATCCGGTCGCCCGCGAGGACCAGGTGTCCCGAGGCGTACTCGGTGCCGTCCGCGTCGACGGTCGCGATCGCGCAGTTCTCGATGACGATGCGCTCGGCTGCTGCCACGGTGCGTCCTTCGCTCTCAGAGGTTGGTGAGGTCCACCGGGATCGCGGCCTCGCGCCCCTCGCGGAGCACGGTCGCCTCGATGAGCCCGTAGGGCCGGTCGGCGGCGAGGTACACCTCGTTGTCGTTGGTCAGCCCGAAGGGTTCGAGGTCGACCAGGAAGTGGTGCTTGTTCGGCAGGGAGAGCCGGATCTCGTCGATCTCGTCACGCTCCTCGAGCACCCGGGAGCCCATCGCGAACAGGGTCTGCTGGAGGGAGTACGAGTACGTCCCGGCGAACGCCTCCAGCAGATGGCGCCGGGCCTCCTCGTACGACACGTCCCAGTCGGGGGTCTTGCCCTCGCCGGTCCAGCCGTACCGCCAGCGGGCGGTGACCTCGGTGGCCAGCACGCGGTCGTGAGCCTCGGGCAGGGTGGTGTACTCGTCCTTGGCGTACCCCCAGAACTCGGAGTCGGTGGAGTTCAGCACCACCAGGTCCGCGAGGCCCGAGACGACCTCCCACGCCGAGCCGTCGTACGTGATCTGGGCGAGCCGGGTCTCCTGGCCCTTGCGGACGAAGGAGTGGCCGCCCTCGGGGGCGCCGGGCAGCGCGATCCGCTCCCAGGCGTACTCCTCGATGCGGATACGTGCCCTGCCGATCGCCTCCTGCGAGGTGACGAAGTGCCGGGCGAGGAGGATGCCGAACGCCTCGGCGGACTCGATGCCGTGCTTCTTGGCGAAGGCGTACACCGTGTTCTTGGTGGTGTCGGTCGGCAGGACGTTCGCGTTGGAGCCGGAGTAGTGGACCTCGTCCATCTCGCCGCTGAGCGTGACGGAGACGTTGAGGTCCTTGATGTGGTGGGTGGTGCCGTCCCGGGTGATCCGGACGACCCGGTTCTCGGCCTTGCCGTACTGGTTCTGGCCCAGAAGCGCGGGGCCTGCGGGGCGGGACACATCTGCCATGGTGCTAACTCCCTCGGTATACGGAGTAGCCGAACGGGCTGAGCAGCAGCGGTACGTGATAGTGCTCGCCGGGTCGTACGGCGAAGGTGACGGTCACTTCGGGGAAGAAGGCGGGCCCTTGCTCATGGGCTCCGGCTTGTGCATGGGCTTCGGCGAGGTACGGCTCCACGGCGAAGTCCAGCCGCGCCCACACCGTCCCCTCCGGCGGGTCCGGCAGGTCGCGGCAGCGGCCGTCGGTGTCGGTGGTCCCGGTGCCCGTCTCCCGCCAGTCGGCGTCGGGCGCGGCGCGAGCCAGGAGCCGTACGGCGATGCCCGCGGCGGGACGGCCCGCGGCGGTGTCGAGGACATGGGTGGAGACGGAGGTCGTGGGCATGGTTCACGCGTCCTTGGCGACGAGGTGGGTCAGCCGAATGCGGTTGATCCTGCCCAGTTCGGCGCGGGCGATCTCCCTCTCGCGCTCCGGCGTGTTGCCGATCCGCTCCTTCAGCGCGTCGCGCATCCGCTCGGCGGTCAGTCCGGTGGCGCAGATGAGGAAGACGTGGCCGAACCGTTCCTGGTAGGCGAGGTTCAGGTCCAGCATCTCCGCGCGCAGGTCGTCGGAGGCGCCCGCCATGCCGCGCTGTTCCCGGGCGGAGGCGGGGTCGCCGGGCTTGGGGCGGCCAATGGGCGGGTGGCCCGCGACGGCCTCCGTGAGGCCGGTCTCGTCCAGCTCGGCGAGGGCGGTGTCGGCGGCGGCGTACAGGTCGTCCGGGGTGGCGTACGGCCGGGCGGCGACCAGACGGCGGCCCCAGGCGGTGGCGGCGCAGACCTCGTGGAGGGCGGCGAGGGCCGCGCGTTCCTCCAGGGCGTTGAACCGGGCCAGGCCCGGGGGTGTCGCTGGCGAAGTCACGGGCGCCTCCGTGGCCGCGGGGGCCGTCGTACCGGACGAGGTGCGGTCAGCTAACGCCTGACGGCGACGGCACGTCAACACTTTGTTGAAAATTCCGGGTTAACAGGGCTCGGAAGGCCGCCCGAGTCCCGCTGCCCGAGCCGCTCTGCCCGAGGCCCTCAGCGGCCCTTCTCCCGGTTGAGGTAGTTGTAGATGGTGAAGCGGCTGACGCCGAGCGCCCCGGCCACGGTCTCCACGCCGTGCCGTACGGCGAAGGCACCGCGCGCCTCCAGTGTCCGTACGACCTCCTGCTTGGCCTTGCGGTCCAGGTCGGCCAGCGGGCGGCCCTGCGCGCGCTCCATGGCGGCGAGGATGTGGTCCAGGGAGTCGGCGAGCTGGGGCAGCCGTACGGCGACGACGTCGGCACCCGCCCAGGCGAGGACCACGTCGTCGGGGCCCGCCTCGTCCGGTGGGAGGAGCCGTCCGCCCATGGCGTCGACCAGCGGTTTCACGGCCGCGATGAAGGGCTCGTCCGGGCTGCCGGTCATCTGCCCTCCTCCTCGGCGCCGATCACATTGACCTGGAGGGAGATCCGGGTGGCGCCCGCGCCGAGGGTGCGGCGCAGCACCTCCTCCAGGGCGGCGAGCACCCCGTCGGCGCTGCCCTCGACCGTGTTGCCGAACGGCCCCACGTCCACGGCGTCGAGCCCGGCGCCCTCGATGACCTCGCGGGCCACCACGGCGTGCGCGGGGGCCTCGTCCAGGTCGAAGGGTTCGGTGGTGAACTCCGCTCTCAGTCGCACGGGTGCCCCCTGACGTGGTGGATCGCGCAGTGCGGCCCGGCCGGCGTGCCCCTGCCGTTCGGGGACGACCTTAACGGAGGGTGCGGGGCGGAGGTCAGTGGCTGTCGCTGTGGACCGTCCGGCCCTGCGGAGTGCGGTCCGCAGGGCCGGTACGTCATTTCGGCAGCTCGCTCTCGTCGGTCGCCCAGGTGGTGGGCGCCGTGGCCAGGCGGAAGTCCAGCCTGCCACCGGAGCGGAGGACCTCCGGGTCTAGCCAGGAGCGGGTGAGCGGGTGGCCGTTGCGGCGTACGGCGTCGATGTAGAGGTGGGTGTCGTCGGCCTCGGGGGCGGTGATGACGAGGTCGCGGTGGTGCGGGCGGGTGACGGTCGCCTTCGGGAAGAGGGGGGCACCGAGGAGGAGGGTGGCGCGGCCCGGGGTCTCGGGGTAGATGCCGAGGGCGGAGAAGACGTACCAGGCGGACATGGTGCCGAGGTCGTCATTGCCGGGGAGGCCGCCGGGGCCCGTGGTGTACACGGTGTCGAGGATCTGGCGGACGGTGGCCTGGGTCTTCCAGGGGGCGCCGAGGGCGTTGTAGAGCCAAGGGGCGTGGATTCCGGGCTCGTTGGTGGGGTCGTAGCGCAGCGCGTCGCCGCCGCGTACGGACCAGGAGCCGTCCGGCTTGTGGAAGAAGCCGTCGAGCCGGGCCTCGGCCCGGTCGCGGCCGCCCATCGCCTCGGCCAGACCCTGGACGTCCTGCGGGACCATCCATGTGTAGGTGGCGCTGGTGCCCTGCGCGAACCCGAGGTCGCTGCCCGGACTGAACGGCGTGACCCAGGAGCCGTCGAGGCGGCGGGCCTGGATGTAGCCGGTGTCCGGGTTGAAGACGTTGCGCCAGTAACCGGCGCGCTCCGTGAAGGACTTGGCGTCCTCGGTGCGGCCGAGCAGCGTCGCCCACTGGGCGAGTCCGAAGTCCGCGACCGCGTCCTCCAGGGTCTCGGCGGCGCCGCCCCAGCAGTGGCACACGTCCTGGGCGGCGTAGTGCGAGGTCAAGTACTGGGCCAGGTTGGGGCGTTGGCCCTCGCACTGGCCGGGGCAGCCCGCGTCCGAGAGGTCGGCGGGGGTGGGCACGGTGGCCTGGTGGACGAGGGAGGCGTAGGCGCCGTTGTAGTCGAAGTTCCGAACTCCCATGGCGTAGAAGGTCGCCAGGGTCGCGGCGGAGGGGTCGCCGGTCATCACGTGGGTCGCGCCGCTGATGTGGACCCAGCGGTCCCACACTCCCCCGTTCTGTCGGGCGAAGTTGTACAGCGACTGCGCGAAGTCGCCTGCCACGGCGGGCCGTAGCAGGGCGAGCAGCTGGATCTGGGCGCGGTACTGGTCCCAGCCGGAGAAGTTGCCGTACTGCGCCCGCTGTCCACGCGCGAGCCGGTGCACGGCCTGGTCCATGCCCCAGTAGCGGCCGTCGGTGTCGCTGATCAGGTTGGGCTGCATCAGGGAGTGGTAGAGCGCGGTGTAGAACGTCGTGCGGCGGGCCGTACTGCCGCCCTGCACCCGCACGGTGCTCAGCTCGCGGTCCCAGGCGCGTGCCCCGGCGGCGGCCACGTCGGACACGCTCGCGTGCGGGGCGATCTCGTGGCGGAGGTTGGCCTCGGCGCCCGCGAGGCTGACGTAGGAGATGCCGATCCGCATGTGGACATCGTTGTCAGTGCTGGTGTCGAAGCCGACCCAGCCGCCGGAGCCGCGTCCTGCCCGGTCGTTGCCGGTGGCGTACCCTTCGCCGCCGTCCGCCGAGGTGGCGCCCGGCGAGAGCGTGCCGTCGTGCCAGGTGCCGGTGGTGGCGAAGTCGCGGTCGAAGGTGGCGCTGAAGTGGAGGCGGTAGTAGCTCTTGCGGTTGTTGGTACCGCCGTTGGCGCGACGGCCGCAGAACGCGCCGGTGAGCACCCAGCCGGTCACCTTGCGGTGGGCGGCGTCGATGTCGACGTGCGCGTCCTCGCTGCCGTTGAGGGAGTTGGACACGCGGAACAGCAGGCTGGCCGGGCGGTCCGCCGGGAAACTGAAGTCCGCGACCCCGGCGCGCTCGCTCACGGCCAGGTCGGCGGAGGCGCCGGAGGCGAGGCCGAGGGTGTAGCGGCCCGGTACGGCCTTCTCGTCCGCGTGGGAGAAGTTGGCCGCGTAGACCGCGTCCCGGGTGTCGGCGCTCGGCGAGGAGGTCACGTCCCCGACGAACGGCATGATCGGTACGTCGCCTGCCGCGCCGGGGTGGCATCCGGCGCCGTTGACGTGGGTGAGGCTCAGGCCGCGTATCCGGGTGGTGTTGTACGCGTACCCGTTCGCCGCCGCGGTGTTGGTCTGGTCCCCGGCGGTACTGGTCGGCGACCAGGCGATCATGCCCTGGGGCAGGGTGGCACCGGGAAAGGTGTTGCCGCCGTTGGCGGAGCCGAGGAGCGGGTCCACGAGCCGTGACAGCGGTTCCTGGCCGGTCGCCGCCACGGCCGGGAAGGGGGCCGCCGCGGCGAGGGCGGTGGTGACCGCCGCGACAGCTGTGCGCGTACCGAGCCGTCTCGCCGCGCGCGCTAACAGGTGACGCATCGTCAAGTCGCCTTTCCGGAAGGGACAGTGGGCGTCGTGAGGCTAGAGGGGCGACCGGTGCGAGGGAAGGGTGCGGGGGCTGCGGACGATGAAGCCTGGGCGAACTCTTGCGGTGGCCGTCGCACTCTCGCGGCGGCCGTCGCGGCGGGAAGTGCACCGGATGAGGTGCTCGACGTGCGCGGCCCCGCCGTCGGCAGGAGGCTGGACCCATGGCCGCACCGCACCACCCCCACATCGTCGTCCACGCCCCCGCACTCGACGGCTCCCGCCGGGTCACCGAGGGCGACGTCACCCTCGGCCTCGCCTCCCACCTCGACGACGTGATCGAGATCCTCCGCATGGCCGACCTGGACCGCATCGAGGTCGAGGAGAGCGACCTGATCGACTGGCAGGGGGGTGGGCCGGACGAGTGGCCGGGGCTGTCGGAGCCGGAGCCGTAGCGGGGCCCTGGCGGGCGGCCTGGAGCGGAGTGCTGTCCCGGGCCGCTGGCCGGAGCGGTTCAGTGGTGCCATGCCACCCGGCCCCGACCCGTCACACACTCGCGGCCGCGCCGAAGTCCTCCGCGATCGGCTCCGGGCTCAGGCGCAGCCGTTGCCGGCACGAGGCGACCCTGCTCAGCGCCCACGCCCTGACGGCGTCCCTGTCCTCCACCATGGCCACCAGCTCTCGCGTGGTCTGCTGCGCGGCGTCCATCCAGGGGGCGATGGGCTCCTCGGCGAGGACCGTGGCGAACCGCTGCCGGGCGAGTGGGACGTCGCCGACGAGCGCTGCGGCAACGCCTGCGTTCCATGGCTCCCAGAACCATCCTCGTCCGACCGGCTGGGCAGCCAGGTCGGCCGCCACCGAGGGGAGGCCGGGGAAGCGAGTCCGGAGCGTCTGCACGGAGATCTCCGCGCGGAGTGCGAGCTCTTCCGCCTCCGGCGCGAACTGCTGGTCACTCCGATAGTGCTCGGCACCACTCAGCCGCTCGCTGACGTTGAACACGAAGTGATCAACGTCCTGCCACAGCCACATGGCTCCGACGTGCAGTCCGCTGCCCTGGCTCCACGTGGGCGAAGGGAACTCGACAATCCCCAGCCACCAGCCGTGATCGTCCAGCCAAACGCGGGACCGACCACGCTGTTGGAGACCGAGCGGGCGGAGCCGGGTCCTGGCGGCCGCAGCCACCAGCCGCGACGCGGGGGAAGGGGAAGCCATGACCGTATTCTCCGTCCCTCACTCTTGCGGTCTCACTCCTCCGGCAACCCCAGCCGCACCCACCGCCCCGGCGCGGTCCGCTCCGTCGCGCTCCGGCCGTCCGTGATGGTCAGGCCCGCCGCCGCGCAGGCGTAGGCCAGATGGTTGGCGCCCCAGGGGAACGTCCGGCCGCGTTGCCAGAAGCGGAAGGGCCAGTGGGCGGGGTCCGCGTCGTGGGGCCAGTGGCCCAGCTCCTCACTGTCGACGACCTCGCCGTCGCGGGCCAGGGCGCCGAACGTGCCGCCCTTGGGGTTGAAGTAGAGGCCGTAGGCGGTGGTGTTGGTCGAGACGGCGCGAAGCAGGGTGTTGTCGCTGGGCAGGTAGCCGTCCTGGGTGATGACGCAGCCGCCCGGGGTGCCGTCCACGTGCCGGACGCCGACGAACCGCAGGGACTCCTCCCAGTCCAGTCCGTCGAGCTCCTCGTCCAGGTCCTCCGCGGGACAGTCGGCGGGGTCGGCGCCGAGGCGGCGGATCACCTCGTCCTCGGTCAGATCGCGGACGAAGCAGACGCCGAGGCCCTCGGTCCACAGCGGTTCCGTGCCGAAGGCCGCGATCAGCGCGTCCGCCGCACGCTGGGCGGCGCTCTCCGGCTCGGAGAGTTCCACCGCGCCGGGGAGGTCCCGGACGAGCGGGGCGAGGGGCGTCGTCAGCAGCAGCCGGCCCGGGGACCAGGGGCCGGACTGGGGTGTCCAGGGGTCCGCTCCGGCGGCGAGCAGCAGCCGGATGCGGTCCTCGTCCATGCCGCACACGGCGTGCCACAGCGGTGTATGACCGTCCTCGTCCCGCACGTCCACGTCCGCGTCCGCCCCCAGCCGCGCCAAAAGCACCTCAACGGCCTCCGCCGAACCCCACTCGGCCGCCAGGTGCAGCGGAGTCGTGCCGGTCCGCCCGGTGGCGGCGGTGAGCGGGGCCCCGCCGTCGAGCCGGGCGCGGATCAGCGCCGCGTCCGCCCAGTCGTCGTACCGCAGCCCCTCCCAGTCAGCGCGGGGAACATAGCGCTGCCGGGCCTCCTCCTCGCGGCGCAGCTGCTCGATCTGGTCGCGGGTCAGGGGCGGGGCCAGGAAGGTCGCGGGGCCGCCCGTCGCCGTCCACATCAGGGCGGGCCGGTCGGCGGTCTCCGGTTCCACCAGGTCCGGCCACACCTCCACCACCCCCGCCGCAGCCGCGCGCAACGCGTCCGTGTCCACGGCGACGCGTGTCTCCGGTATCGCCTCGTCGGGCCACTCGACCACCAGCTCGGCCTGCCCGGGCGGCGGCAGCTCCGGCAGATAGAGATCCACGCCGGTCTTGAAGAGGGAGGGGCGGAGTCCCGGGTCCAGCGGTATCAGGCCGATCGCCTGATCCGTCTGGGCCACTCGCGTCTCGCCGTGCGGACCGGTGTAGGTGATCCGGCGCGTCGTGGTGCCGTCCAGGGAGGTCACCCGGCGCCCGTCGGACAGGAGCAGCCCCACGCGGAGACCGGACTGCCGTGACACCCCGCCACCGTCCCGGCGGGTCCGGCGGAACACCGCGAGATGCAGGGTGACCGACTCCGGCCACACGGACCAGCCGGTCAGCAGCACCCGGGTCTCGGGTCCGGCGCCGGCCTGTTCGAGCCCGGGGACGCGCACCGGCGCGTACCGGTCCACGGGCGGGGTGTACAGCCCCTCGTCCGCCGCCGGACGCAGCCGGGCCAGCACGTCACCCGCCTCGACCGGCTCTTCCGGCAGGACCAGCTCGTCGAAGAATCCCATGCGCGGAGCGTGACACACGCCACTGACAACGCCCGGCGCGACGACGGACCACCCAACCTCAAATCAACCTCTGAACCCGCCCGGGAATGCTTCAACCGCCCTCCGCGCCGGGCAGATTACGACCACGCGGGGCCCGCCGGGACGGGGGCGGCGAGGTCCCGCACGGGGGACTCGTGGGGCGCGGCCCGGCCGGTCGGGCCACGGGGGTGGCCGCGCCCCACGGGATGCCGGAGCGACACCGCTCCGTACGACCCCGCTCAGTCCCCGCGCAGCTCCCCGTACGTCTCCCGCAGCTCCACCTTCCGCACCTTGCCCGAGACGGTCATCGGAAACGCCTCCAGGATCTGGAGACGGCTCGGGATCTTGTAGTGGGCTAGCCGGTCCCGGCAGTACGCGTGCAGTTCCTCCAGAGTGAGCGGGTCTGCCGGGTCGTGCGGGACGACGCAGGCGAGGACCTCCTCGCCGTAGCGCTCGTGGGGTACGCCGACCACCTGGACGTCGCGGATCTTGGGGTGGCCGTAGAGGAACTCCTCGATCTCGCGCGGGTAGATGTTCTCGCCGCCCCGGATGATCATGTCCTTGATGCGGCCGACGATCTCGACGTACCCGTCCTCGCGCATGACCGCGAGGTCCCCGGTGTGCATCCAGCGCCCCGCGTCGATCGCCTCGGCGGTGCGCTCGGGCTCGTCCCAGTAGCCGAGCATCACGCTGTAGCCACGCGTGCACAACTCGCCTGCCGTTCCCCGAGGTTGGGTGACACCGGTGGCCGGGTCGACGACCTTCACCTCCAGGTGGGGCAGGACGCGGCCGACGGTGCCGCAGCGGTGCTCCAGGTCGTCGTCCACGCGGGTCTGGAGGGAGACCGGCGAGGTCTCGGTCATGCCGTAGCAGATGGAGACCTCGGCCATGTGCATCTCGGCGACGACCCGCTTCATCACCTCGACCGGACAGGGGGAGCCCGCCATGATGCCGGTGCGCAGGGTGGAGAGGTCGTACTCCGCGAAGTCCGGGAGGTTCAACTCCGCGATGAACATGGTGGGTACGCCGTACAGCGACGTGCAGCGCTCCCGCTGGACCGCCTCCAGGGTGGCCTTCGGCTCGAAGGACGGGGCGGGGATGACGACGCAGGCGCCGTGCGAGGTGGCCGCCAGGTTTCCCATCACCATGCCGAAGCAGTGGTAGAAGGGCACGGGCACACAGACCCGGTCCTGCTCCGTGTAGGAGATCGACTCCCCCACGAAATAACCGTTGTTGAGGATGTTGTGGTGGGAGAGAGTGGCTCCCTTCGGGAAGCCGGTCGTCCCCGAGGTGTACTGGATGTTGATCGGGTCGTCGCAGGACAACTCGGCGTCACGGGCGTCCAGTTCGGCGGCGCCCAGCCGCTCGCCCCGCGCCGTGAACTCCTCCCAGCCCGGCTCCCCGAAATACACCGCCTCCCGCAACTCCGGGCACCTGCCGCGCACTTCCTCCACCATGGCCCGGTAGTCGCTGGTCTTGTGGGCCGGGGTGGCGAACAGCAGGGAGATGCCCGCCTGGTTGAGGACGTACTCGACCTCGTGGGTGCGGTAGGCCGGGTTGATGTTGACCATCACGGCGCCGATGCGGGCGGTGGCGTACTGCACGAGCATCCACTCGGGGCAGTTCACCGCCCAGACGCCGACGCGGTCACCCTTGGCCACCCCGCTCGCGAGCAGCGCGCACGCCAACCGGTCGATGTCGGCGGTGAATTCGGCGTAGGTCCAGCGCCGCCCGGAGGGCACGTCGACCAGCGCTTCCTGGTCCGGCCAAGTGGCGGCCGTACGGCGGAGGTTCGCGCCGATGGTGTCGCCGAGCAGGGCGGTGTCGCCCGTGCCGTGCGTGTACGACAGGGCAGCGGTCACCGGAAGTCCTCCTCGCGGTACTCGTTCTCCGAGCCCTCGGCCGTGGCCTCGCGCAGTTCGATGCGGCGGATCTTGCCGGAGATGGTCTTGGGCAGCGCGCCGAACTCCAGCCTGCGCAGCCGCTTGTAGGGCGCGAGCACCTCGCGGGAGTGCTCGAAGAGGGCCTTCGCGGTGCCGGGTCCGGGCTCCCAGCCCTCGGCGAGCACGATGTATGCCTTCGGTACGGCGAGCCGGAGTTCGTCCGGCGCGGGCACCACGGCCGCCTCGGCGACCGCCTCGTGCTCCAGGAGGGCGCTCTCCAGCTCGAAGGGGCTGATCTTGTAGTCGGACGCCTTGAACACGTCGTCCGCGCGGCCCACATACGTGAGGTAGCCGTCCGCGTCCCGCGATCCGATGTCCCCCGTACGGTAGTAGCCGCCGGCCATCGCCTCCTCCGTGCGCTCCGGGTCGCCGTGGTAGCCGGTCATCAGGCCCACCGGGCGCTCGGACAGGTCGAGCGCGATCTCGCCCTCGGCGGCGCCGGGGGCGCCGGTCACCGGGTCGAGGAGTTCGATGCGGTAGCCGGGTCCCGGACGGCCCATGGAGCCCGAACGCAGTTCCTGGCCGGGGCTGTTGGCGATCTGGACGGCTGTCTCGGTCTGTCCGAAGCCGTCCCGGACGGTGACGCCCCACGCCCGCCGTACCTGGTCGATGACCTCGGGGTTGAGCGGTTCCCCGGCGGCCACCGCCTCCCGGGGCTTCGTGGCGAGCTGGGTCAGGTCGGCCTGGATGAGCATCCGCCACACGGTGGGCGGCGCGCAGAAGGTGGTGACTCCGGCCCGGTCCATCTCGGTCATCAGCCGAGTGGCGTCGAAGCGGCTGTAGTTGACGACGAAGACGGTCGCCTCCGCGTTCCACGGCGCGAACAGGTTGGACCAGGCGTGCTTGGCCCAGCCGGGCGAGGAGATGTTGAGGTGGACGTCGCCGGGCTTGAGGCCGATCCAGTACATGGTGGCGAGGTGGCCGACCGGGTACGAGGTGTGGGTGTGCTCGACCAGCTTGGGCTGGGCGGTGGTGCCCGAGGTGAAGTACAGCATCAGCGGGTCGTCGGCGAGGGTCGGTCCGTCCGGCACGAACTCGGGCGAGGCCGTGTACGCGTCCTCGTACGGCTCCCAGCCCTCCGCGGGCAGACCGCCGACCGAGATGCGGGTGTAAGTCCCGGGCACCTCCGCGAACTTGGCGGTGTCCTCGGCCCGTACGACCACATGCTTGACCTCGCCGCGGCCGACCCGGTCGCGCAGGTCGGCGGGGCCGAGCAGCGGGGTGGCCGGGATGACCACCGCGCGCAGCTTCATCGCGGCGAGCATGGTCTCCCACAGCTCGGCCTGGTTGCCGAGCATGACGAGGACGCGGTCGCCCGCGGCCACGCCGCGCTCGCGCAGGTGGTTCGCGACCCGGGACGAGCGGGCGGCCAGGTCCGCGAAAGCGAGCCGGGTCTCGGTGCCGTCCTCCTCGACGATGTGCAGCGCGGTGCGGTCGTTGCCCTCCGCGATCACGTCGAACCAGTCCAGGGCCCAGTTGAAGTGCTCGGGCCGGGGCCAGCGGAAGCCCTCGTAGGCGGCCTGGTAGTCCTCCCGGTTCTCCAGCAGGAAATCGCGGGCGCTGCGGAACAGCTCCGTCGGCGTCGTCATCCGTGTCCTCCTCGCGGCTGCGGTCGCCCGCCGAATCGGGCGGAACTCCCGCGTCCCGGGCCATTGCCGGGCGGCTCGTTGTCATCGTCTAATCCGTGATGCGGGTCCCGATAGCCCCGAACGGGGGTGCGTGGACACGGAAGGCCGGGCCGAAGGGGCGACGAAGTGGCGGCAGAGGCGGTGGCGACGGCGGAGATCCGGGCTGCGCTGAACCGGCTGCGGCACACCACGGGCCTGCCCGTCGCGTTCGGCGGGCTGGTGGAGCCGGGCGGCTCGCGCATCCGGATCAGCGAGCTGAGCGGCACGGAGACCGCCGCGCTGCGCTCGCTGGCGGTGACCTCCGGGACCGGGCTCGGCGGCAAGGCGGTCGCGCTCGGCCGGGTGTGCGCCGTGACCGACTACTCCGTCTCGCGCCGCATCAGCCACGAGTACGACGCCCCGGTGGCCGCCGAGGGCCTGCGCTCGGTGCTCGCGGTGCCGGTGGTGGTGCGGCGCCGGGTGCGCGGGGTGCTCTACGGCGCGCTGCGCACCGCCCAGCCGCTGGGCGACCGGGTGCTCGGCGGGGCGGTGGCGGCGGCGCGGGAGGTCGAGCGGGCGCTGGCGGTGCGGGAGACGGCGTCCGCCCCGAGGGAGGAGGCGCGGGGGCTGCCGGCCGCCGTACGTCCGGAGGCGGGGCCGGTGTGGGAGCAGGTGCGCGAGGCCCACGCGGCGCTGCGCGCGCTGGCGCCCCGCATGGCCGATCCGGGACTGCGCGCGGAACTCCTCGCGGCCTGTGACCTGCTGTCCGCTCCCGGTCCCGGCAACGGCGCCGGGCCCGGTCCGGCGGCCGGTCCCCTGCTCGCGCCCCGCGAGCTGGACGTACTGGCCTGGGTCGCCACGGGTGCGACGAACGCGGCCGTGGCCGCGCGGCTGGGGCTGAGCCCGGAGACGGTGAAGGGTTATCTGCGTTCGGCCATGCGGAAACTCGGCGCGCACACGAGGGGCGAGGCGGTGACGGCGGCCCGGCGGGCGGGGGTGTTGCCTTAGGGGCTCTTGGTGGTGTCTTAGGGGCTCTCCCTTGGGGGAAGACCCCTGGGTGAGCGGCCCGAGGGAGTTACCCGGACCCGATTGAATTTCCGGGTCGGCGGACCGGTTGTAATTTCCCTCACCTCCACTTCCGGCCGAATTCGGGGCTCTGTTGCCTAGAATTTGGCCAGGACACGACACGAGGGGAGCGGCGACCGTGCGACGGGACTTCCAGGAGCCTGCTCGATGCCGCCCCGACCTGGTCATCGGCCACGAGGACCTGTTCGCGGCCGCGAAGGACCATCTCGGCTCCGGGGGCAGTGTGCTGCTGCACGGCCCCGCCGGAATAGGAAAGTCGACCGTGCTGCGGGCATTGGCCGAGGAATACGGGGCGCACGCGCGCACCGTGTTGCGCTGCTCGGCGACGGAGTCCGAATCGCATCTGCCCTTCCTCGCCCTCGCCGACCTCTTCGGACTGGTGCTCGACGAGATCGCGCCCCGGCTGCCCGCGGCCCAGCTGACCGCCCTGGAGTCGGCGCTCACCGGGCGGGGCGAGTCCAGCCTCCAGCGCGACGGTCTCGCCCTGCGGCTCGCGGTGCTCTCCGCGCTGCGCGCGCTCGCCGCCCAGGGCCCGGTCCTGGTGGTCGCCGACGACCTCCAGTGGCTCGACCCGGCCAGCGCGGAACTGCTCGGCTTCGCCGCCCGCAGGCTGGAGGGCACCCCGGTGCAGATGCTGTGCGCGGTGCGTACGGAGGGCTCGGACTCCCAGGAGTACGACCGCCATCTGCGCGCCTGTCCGCCGGGCACCGCCGCGCTCCGGCTCGGTCCGCTGGGCCGCGTCCAGGTGGCCCGGCTGCTCGACCACCGGGGTCACGGCGCGCTGCCCCGCTCCACCGTGCGCGAGATCCACCGCACCAGCGGCGGCAATCCGCTGTTCGCCCTGGAGCTCGGCCGCGCCCTCGCCGACAGCCCGACCCCGCCGCGCCCCGGCGAGCCGCTGCCGGTGCCGACCTCGCTGCGCGCGCTGGTGCTCAGCCGGCTGGACATGCTCTCGGTGGAGGCGCGCCGCACCCTGCTCGTGGCGAGCGCGGGCGCCCGGCCCACCACGGCGTTGCTGCACGCGGCGGGCCGGGAGAACGCCGAGGCCGAGTGCGCCCAGGCGGCCGAACTCGGGCTGCTCGCCACCGAGCCGGAGGCCCCGGCCGTACGGTTCGCGCATCCGCTGATCTCCGCCGCGCTGTACGCCGAGGCCCCGGCGCCCGAGCGGCGGGCCGCGCACGCGGCGCTGTCCACGGCCGCCTCGGACCCGATCGAGCGGGCCCGCCATCTGGCCCTCGCCACCACGGGCGCCGACCCCGAGGTGGCCGCCCGGCTCGCGGAGGCGGCCGCGCTCGCGCGCGACCGGGGCGCGCCGTCCGTCGCCGCGCAGCTCGGACTCCTCGCCGCCCGGCGCACCCCGGCGGACAGCGCTCCGGGCCCGGACGAGCGGCGGCTGCAGGCGGCCGAGGACGCGATCACGGCGGGCGAGGTCGACCTGGCGCGGGACATCGCGCGCGAGGTGCTGACCCGGGCGACCGTGCCCGCGCACCGGGTGCGGGCCTGGATCGTGGTGATCGACACCGCCGGGCACACCATGGCCGAGGTCGAGGCGGTCTTCCCGCAGGCGCTGGCCGACGCGGGCGACGACCCCCGGCTGCTGGCCCTGGTCCACTATCAGCTGGCCTGGCGGGCGCTGATCGTGGAGGGCGACTTCACCGATGCCAGGACCGCCGCCGCGCACGCCGCCGAGCTGGCCGCGCGCGGCGCCGACCGGCGCACCGAGCTGCTGGCGCTGGCCTTCCAGGCGCAGATCGAGACCCTGATGGGTCATCCGGAGGCACCGCGCACCATCAAGCACGCCCTGACCGAGCCCCAGGACCCGGAGGTGGCCTGCCATCACAACGGCGCGGGCAGCACCCGGTTCCGCTGGCTGGTCATGGGCGACCGCCTCGCCGAGGCCCGTACGACGGTGACGGCGCTGCTGCGCGAGGTGCGCCGGCGCGGCTCGGTGGAGAGCGAGGTGCACTTCCTGCGCGGCCTGGCCGAGACCGAGCTGCGTGCCGGGCACTGCGGACGCGCCCTCGAAGTGGCGCGGGACGCGCTGCGGCTGGCCCGCGACTCCGGGATCGGCGAGACCGCCACGGCGATGCTCGCCTCCCTGGCCGAGGCGTCCGGCGGTGACGTGGAGCGGGCGGTGGCGCTCGCCCGGGAGGCGGTGGAGCAGGCCGAGCGGGACGGCGACCAGATGTACCTCTCCCGGGCCCTGGGCGCGCTCGGATACGCCCAGTTGGTCGCGGGCGACCCGGCGGGCACCGTGCGCTCGCTGCGCCGGGTGCGCGCGCTGGAGCGGGACCTCGGCATCACCGACCCGGCGCGCGGCCGCTGGCAGGGCGACCTCGCGGAGGCACTGGTCCGCACCGGTGAACCCGACGAGGCGCAGGACGTCATCGACGCGAGCCGCGAACACGCCCTCAGGCTCGGCCGGGAGAGCGTCCTCGCGGTCCTGGACCGGGCGGAGGCCCAGGTCAGGGCGGCACGCGGGGACCACGAGGGGGCGGTGGCCCGGCTGACGTCGGCTCAGGACCGGCTGGCCAAGCTCGGCTACGGCCTGGAGGAGGCGCGGGCCGCGTTCGCGCTGGCCCGGCTGCGCGCCCGGCGCCCGGAGGCCGGGCGCAGACGGCCGCAGGCGGCGTACGACGAGGCGACCCGGTTGTTCCGGCGCTGCCGGGCGCTGCCCTGGCTGCGCCAGGTGGAGGAGGCGCGCACCGCGCCGGAGCCGGAGCCCGCGCCCGCCGCGCCGGAGGCGCTGGACGCGCTCGCCGGACTGGCTTCGATGGAGCGTCAGGTGGCCGCGCTGGTCATGGAGGGCGCGACCAACCGGGAGATCGCCGCACGGCTGTTCGTGAGTGTGAAGACGGTGGAGGCGACGCTCACCAGGGTCTACCGAAAGCTGGGCATCAGGTCCCGGGTGGACATCGTCCGATTGGCCGCAGGTCGCCGCGCGAAGTGAGGGCACGCCCGGTTAACTGAGCCGGACCGAGGGTTTTCCCTCCCCTGTCCCCCTAGGGGGTTCCCTCATTGGGAGGCGGGAGTTCCGGGTCCTAGCGTAAAGGGCGTGCCGCTCGCCCGGGCACACGGGGTCGGTCCCTCCCGCTCTCGGCTCCGCTGGAGCAGGGGGTGCCCCAGCCCCGTGCCACACCCCCACACCCGCGCGACCCCCACCGGCAACCCCCACTGAGGAGACTCATGTTCGGGCTCACTCGTGCCAGAAAGACCGCCGCGACCCTGGTGGCCACCGCCGCCGCGGCGGCCACCGCGCTGATCGCCTCCCCCGCGGCGAGCGCCGCGCCCCAGCCCATCGTGGGCGGCACGACCACCACCGCGTCGGCGTACCCGTACGTCATGCAGATCACGGACGCGTCGGGCAGTCAGTTCTGCGGCGGCACCCTGGTCGCCGCCAAGAAGGTCGTGACGGCCGCGCACTGCATGGTCGGCGAGTCGACGAGCAGCGTGCGCGTGGTCGGCGGCCGGACCTATCTGAACGGCACGGACGGCACGGTGAGCCGCGTCAGCAAGATCTGGATCAACCCGGACTACACCGACGCCACCAACGGCGACGACGTGGCCGTGCTGACCCTGTCGACGTCGATGCCGTACTCCCCGGTGTCGTACGTCTCCTCCTCCCAGACCAGTGTCTACGCGGCCGGTACCACGGCGCGGATTCTCGGCTGGGGTACCACCCGGGAGAACGGCAGCTCCTCCAACCAGCTGCGGACCGCGACCGTTCCGGTCGTGTCCGACTCCAGCTGCCGTTCCTCCTACGGCTCGGACTACGTGCAGTCCGACATGGTGTGCGCCGGACTCACCTCCGGTGGCGTGGACACCTGCCAGGGCGACAGCGGCGGTCCCCTGATCATCGGGGGCGTCCTGGCAGGGATCACTTCCTGGGGCGAGGGGTGCGCGGAGGCCGGTTACCCGGGTGTCTACACCCGGCTGACCACCTTCTCGAACCTGGTGACCGCTCAGGTCAACTCGTAACCCAGGAGACTTCCCGGGGGTTGCCCCGGGTGAGAAACCAGGGGGACGCTGCGAGCGACCACGAGCGGCCCGCAGCGTCCCCCTGTCCACTACGGGGCATCCACCAGGGGATGACCCGGAGAGGGCGCCCCGGAGCGCCCGCCGGACCCAGGCGCGTGTACGGCCCACCGAAGGTGGTGACCGGCGCCGCGGGACCACCCGGCGGACGCGCCGGGGCGCCGTCGGCCGTCCGGACGCTGCTCCGGGCAGGTGAGCGCGGGAGCGAACGGGCCGGTGGGCGCCGGTCATTCCCTACGATCGTGGCGTGCCTCTCTTCACGCTCGAACGCACGGTCCCCCTTCCCCTCGCGGAGGCGTGGCGCCGGCTCACCGACTGGCCCCGCCACGCCGACGTGGTGCCGCTGACCCGGGTCACGGTGGCCACGCCCCCGCCGACCGGGGTGGGCACCCGCTTCGTCGCCCGTACGGGTGTCGGTCCGCTGACCTTCGACGACCCGATGGAAGTCACCGTCTGGCGGCCCCCGGTGGACGACGAACCCGGGCTGTGCCGGCTGGAGAAGCGCGGCCGTGTGGTGCTGGGCTGGGCCGAGATCGAGGTGCGGCCGGGGCCGGGCGGGCGGACCCGGGTGGTGTGGCGCGAGGAGCTGCGGGTGAGTTTCCTGCCCCGGTCCTTCGACGGGGTGACGACCAGCGCGGCCCAGTCGATGTTCGGGCGCGCGGTGAACGGGCTGCTGCGGCGGGAGTGAACCCGCCCGGACCGGGCCCGGTTCAGTCCTTGCGGCCGGTGACGGCCACCGTCACACCCAGGCCGATCATCGCGAGGCCGCCCGCGCCGCCGACGGCCGAGAGCCGCCGGGGCGAGCGGGCGAACCAGTCCCGGGCGGCGGAGGCGACCAGCCCCCAGGCGCTGTCCGAGGCCAGGGCGATGACGTTGAACACCAGCCCGAGCAGCAGCATCTGGGCCGGGACGTGCCCCTGGCCGGGGTCGGCGAACTGGGGCAGTACGGCGGCGAAGAACACGATCGTCTTGGGGTTGGCCACGCCCACCGCGAACCCCTCCCCCAGTGTGCGCAGCGCGCCGTGCTCCGGCCCCGGTCCGGCGGCGGTGACCGCGTCCCGCAGCGAGCCGCGCCGCCGCCAGGCCATGACCCCGAGGTACACGAGGTAGGCGGCGCCCGCGAGTTTGAGCACCGTGAAGGCGAGCAGCGAGCGCTCCACCACCGAGCCGACGCCGAGGGCGACGGCGGCGACGAGCACATAGGCGCCGAGGGTGTTGCCCGCGACGGTGGTCAGCGCGGCCCTGCGACCGTGCGCGAGGGCCCGGCCGACCACGAACAGCACGCTCGGGCCCGGCACCACGATGAGAACGAGGGAGAGGGCCGCGAACGCCAGCAGCCGGTCGGTGGAGACCATGCGCTCATGCAAGCACGGCGGCGGGGAGGGGCGGCAAGCGCTTTTCCGGGGGTCGGCGCGAGGCCGGACCGGGGGTCGCACAGGGCGTCGGCCCGGTACGCCGGGAGTCGCGCCGCCGCCCCCTCGCGCTCAGGCCACCGACCCGAAGCGGCGGCCGGCCCGGTCGGGCACGTCGCGGTGGATCGGGGTGTGCGCCCCAGTGAGCGGCAACCCGCTGCCCCCGCGCCGTCCTGCGACGATCTCGGCGGCGATGGACAGCGCGGTCTCCTCGGGGGTGCGGGCGCCGAGGTCGAGCCCGATCGGGGAGTGCAGGCGGGCGAGTTCCAGCTCGGTGACCCCGGCCTCGCGCAGCAGCTCCAGGCGGTCGAGGTGGGTGCGCCGGGAGCCCATCGCGCCGACGTAGGCGACGGGCAGGCGCAGGGCGTGGCGCAGCAGCGGCACGTCGAACTTGGAGTCGTGGGTGAGGACGCAGAGCACGGTGCGGGAGTCGGTCGCGGTGCGCTCCAGATAGCGGTGCGGCCAGTCGACCACGATCTCGTCGGCCTCCGGGAAGCGGGCCCGGGTGGTGAACACGGGGCGGGCGTCGCACACGGTGACGTGGTAGCCGAGGAAGGCGCCGACGCGGACCAGCGCGGCCGCGAAGTCGACGGCGCCGAAGACGATCATCCGGGGTGGGGGCACCGAGGACTCGACCAGGACGGTCACCGGGTCCCCGCAGCGCTCCCCGCGTTCGCCGGCCTCCACGGTGCCGGTGCGGCCCGCGTCCAGGAAGGCGGCGGCCTCGGCGGCGACGGTGCGGTCCAGTTCGGGGTGGGCGCCGAAGCCGCCGAGCAGGGTGCCGTCGGGGCGGACGAGCAGGGACCGGCCGAGGAGTTCCTCCGGTCCGGACACGATCCTGGCGAGGGCCGCCGTACGGCCCCGGGCGGCGGCGGCCAGCGCGGCGGCGAGCACCGGCCGGTCGGGGCTGTCGGCGCGCACCGGGGTCACCAGGACGTCGAGGGTGCCGCCGCAGGTCAGTCCGGCGGCGAAGGCGTCCGCGTCGTCGTACCCGAAGTGTTCGAGGACGGTCTCGCCGTCCACGAGGGCCTGGCGGCACAGCTCGTAGACCGCGCCCTCGACGCAGCCGCCGGAGACCGAGCCGACGGCCGTGCCGTCGCCGTCCACCGCGAGGGCCGCGCCCTGCGGGCGGGGGGCGCTGCCGCCGACGCCCACCACCGTGGCCACGGCGAAGTCGCGGCCCTGGGTGATCCACCGGTCCAGCTCTTCGGCGATGTCGAGCATCAGTCGGCCTCCTGACCGTGCGCCGCTCTCATGCCGTCCCCGTCAGGTGCTCGGGCCGTACCGGGACCCGGTCGAGGTCGAGCCCGGTCGCGGCCCGGATCGCCGCCAGCACGGCGGGAGTCGACGACAGCGTGGGTGCCTCGCCGACGCCGCGCAGCCCGTACGGGGCGTTGCTGTCGGCGAGTTCGAGGACGTCGACCGGGATGGTGGGGGTGTCGAGAATAGTCGGGATGAGGTAGTCGGTGAAGGAGGGGTTGCGGACCTTCGCGGTGACCGGGTCGACCTGGATCTCCTCCATCACGGCGATGCCGAGACCCTGGACGGTGCCGCCCTGGATCTGGCCGGTGACCGAGAGCGGGTTGAGGGCCTTGCCGACGTCCTGGGCGCAGGCCAGCTCGATCACCTTGACCAGGCCGAGTTCGGTGTCGACCTCGACGACGGCGCGGTGCGCGGCGAAGGAGTACTGGACGTGTCCGTCGCCCTGCCCGGTGTGCCGGTCGAAGGGCTGGGTGGGCCGGTGCCGCCACTCCGCCTCGACCTCGACGCTCTCGCCCTCCAGCACGTCGGCCAGCGCGGCGAGGACCTCCCCGCCGTCGGTGACCACCTTGCCGTCCTCCAGGAGGAGTTCGGCCGTGGCCCAGGCGGGGTGGTGACTGCCGTACTTGCGGCGGCCGATGGCGAGTACCTTCTCGCGCACCAGTTCGCAGGCGTGGCGTACGGCGCCTCCGGTGACGTACGTCTGCCGGGAGGCGGAGGTCGAACCGGCGCTGCCCACCCGGGTGTCGGCCGGTTTGATGGTCACCTGGCTCACGCCCAGTTCGGTGCGGGCGATCTGCGCGTGCACGGTGACGCCGCCCTGACCGACCTCCGCCATGGCGGTGTGCACGGTGGCGACGGGGGCGCCTCCGGCGACCTCCATGCGGACCTTGGCGGTGGAGTAGTCGTCGAACCCCTCGGAGAAACCGACGTTCTTGATGCCGACCGCGTAGCCGACGCCGCGTACGACGCCTTCGCCGTGGGTGGTGTTGGAGAGGCCGCCGGGCAGCTGGCGTACGTCGGCGCCCTCGCTGGACTCCCACTGGCGCTCGGGCGGCATGGGCAACGCCTTGACACGGCGCAGGAGTTCGGCCACCGGCGCGGGTGAGTCGACGATCTGCCCGGTCGGCATCACACTGCCCTGCTCCATGGCGTTGCGCTGCCGCAGCTCCACCGGGTCCATGTCGAGCGCCTTGGCCAGCTTGTCCATCTGTGCCTCGTAGGCGAAGCACGCCTGGACGGCGCCGAAGCCGCGCATCGCGCCGCAGGGCGGGTTGTTGGTGTAGAGGGCGATGGCCTCCACGTCCACGTCGTCCACCTCGTACGGCCCGACGCCGAGGGAGGCGGCGTTGCCGACCACGGCCGGGGAGGAGGAGGCGTAGGCGCCGCCGTCGAGGACGATGCGGGCCTTGACGTGGGTGAGCCTGCCGTCGCGGGTCGCGCCGTGTTCGTAGGTCAGCTTGGCCGGGTGGCGGTGGACGTGTCCGAAGAAGGACTCGAACCGGTTGTAGACGATCTTCACGGGGCGCCCGGTGCGCAGGGCGAGCAGGCAGGCGTGGATCTGCATCGACAGGTCCTCGCGGCCGCCGAACGCGCCGCCGACCCCGGCCAGGGTCATCCGCACCTTGTCCTCGGGCAGGCCGAGCACGGGGGCGATCTGGTGCAGGTCGGAGTGGAGCCACTGGGTGGCGATGTAGAGGTGGACGCCGCCGTCCTCCTCGGGGACGGCCAGCCCGGACTCGGGGCCGAGGAACGCCTGGTCCTGCATGCCGAAGGTGTACTCGCCGGTGACGATCACGTCGGCGCGTTCGGCGGCCAGTCGGGCGTTCCCGCGCACGATCGGCTGGCGGTGGACGATGTTCGGGTGCGGGACGTACGGGAAGTGGTGGTCGTCGCGGTGCTCGTGAACGAGGGGCGCGTCGGGGGCCGTTGCCGAGGCGTGGTCGGTGACGACGGGCAACTCCCGGTACTCCACGCGGATCTTGGCGGCGGCGCGGCGGGCGGTCTCGGGGTGGTCGGCGGCGACGACGGCGACGGGTTCGCCGTGGTGGCGGACCTTGCCGTGGGCGAGGACGGGGGTGTCCTGGATCTCCAGGCCGTAGTGGCGTGCCTCGGCGGGCAGGTCGTCGTAGGTGAGGACGGCGTGGACGCCGGGCAGGGCCAGCGCCTCGGCGGTGTCGATGGAGACGATCTCGGCGTGGGCGACGGTGGAGCGCAGGATCTGGCCCCACAGCATGTCCTCGTGCCAGAGGTCGGAGGAGTAGGCGAACTCGCCGGTGACCTTGAGGATTCCGTCCGGGCGCAGCGTGGACTCGCCGATGCCGCCCCGGGCGCCGGAGCCCTGGGTGATCTTCGTGGGGGCGCCCGACGGGCGTGTGGTGGTGGGGAGTTCGCGCGGTGTCATCTCACGCCCCCTCGGTCTGACGGGCGGCGGCCAGGCGGACCGCGTCCATGATCTTCTCGTAGCCGGTGCAGCGGCACAGGTTGCCCGAGAGCGCCTCGCGGATGTCGGCGTCGGACGGTTCGGGGTTCTGCTCCAGCAACTCGTCGGCGGCGACGAGGAGTCCGGGGGTGCAGAAGCCGCACTGCACGGCGCCCGCGTCGATGAACGCCTGCTGGATCGGGGCGAGTTCGCCACCGGTGCCGGGCTGCCAACGCCGGGCCTCCTCCAGGGACGTACCCGCCGCGGAGCTGCACGTACCCGCCGCGGAAGTACACGTGCCCGCCCCGGAGGTGCCGTCCGCGCGCTGCCGTACGTGCTCCGCGAGCCCCTCGACGGTGACCACCTCGCGGCCCTCCGCCTGGCCCGCCGCGACCAGGCAGGAGCAGACCGGGACGCCGTCGAGGCGGACCGTGCAGGAGCCGCACTCGCCCTGTTCGCAGGCGTTCTTGGAGCCGGGCAGGCCCAGCCGCTCACGCAGGACGTAGAGCAGGGACTCGCCCTCCCAGACGTCGTCGGCCTGCTGGGGGCGTCCGTTGACGGTGAAGCTGACGCGCATCAGGCGGCTCCCTCTTCGGTGGCGCGGCGGCCGCCGCGATAGGACTCCCAGGTCCAGGTGAGCGTCCGGCGGGCGAGGACGCCGACCGCGTGGCGGCGGTACCCGGCGGTGCCCCGGACGTCGTCGATCGGGTTGCAGGCGCCCGCGCACAGGTCCGCGAACCGCTGGACGAGGGAGGCGGGAAGCGGCTTGCCGGTGTCCCAGTGCCGGCCCTCCTCCAGGGCCGCGTTCACGAACTCCTCGGCGGTGGTGGCCCGTACGGGTGTCGGGGCGGCGGAGCCGATGCCGGTGCGCACGGTACGTGACTCCGGGTGCAGGGCGAGGCCGAAGGCGCAGACGGCGATGACCATGGCGTTGCGGGTGCCGACCTTGGCGTACTGCTGGGGCCCTTCGGCCTTCTTGATGTGCACCGCGCGGATCAGCTCGTCGGGCCGGAGGGCGTTGCGCTTGACGCCGGTGTAGAAGGCGTCGATGGGGATCATGCGGGTGCCCCGGGCCGCCGACTCGGCCTCGACCTCGGCTCCCGCGGCGAGCAGGGCGGGGTGGGCGTCCCCGGCCGGGGAGGCGGTGCCGAGGTTGCCGCCGACGCCGCCCCGGTTGCGGATCTGCGGGGAGGCGACGGTGTGCGAGGCGAGCGCGAGACCGGGCAGCTCGGCGCGCAGGTTCCGCATGATCGCCGCGTACGGGACGCTCGCGCCCAGCCGCACGGTGTCCTGGCCGGTCTCCCATTCGTAGAGATCTCCGACCCGGTTGAGGTCGAGGAGGTACTCCGGTCGGCGGTGGTCGAAGTTGATCTCCACCATCACATCGGTGCCGCCCGCGATCGGCACGGCGCTGGGGTGCTCGGCCTTGGCAGCGAGCGCCTCCTCCCAGCTGGCGGGGCGAAGGAAGTCCATGACCGGTTCTCTTCCTCGTCTCTGGGTCGGCAAAGCCGATTCATTCGAGTGTTTTTGGCGGGGAGTACTCCCAGTACACCGCCGGGCGCGCCGCCCGGGTCAGTCACGGAAACCATGAAGGAGTTGGCTGGCCAGGGCGGGCATCTTGTAGATTCGTATGAACGGAGGCCATCGGCAATCTCCCCGTTTCCCTCCGGAAACGTTTCGCCTTCTCCCGGAAACGTTTCCCCGGGGAGAGACGGAGACGGTCCGGCGGCACGGACCATGTGTTTCGAGACAAGGAATGGCGGCGACGAGATGCGGCTGCGCGCACTGCTGGACACCGACGCGCTGGGCCTGCGGCTGCTCGGCGGCGAGGACGAGCTGGACCGTACGGTGCGCGGGGTCATGACGACCGACCTGCGCGACCCGAGCCGCTACCTCTCCGGCGGCGAGCTGGTCCTCACGGGCCTGGCCTGGCGCAAGGACGCCGAGGACTCGGAGGCGTTCGTCCGGCTGCTGGTCCAGGCCCAGGTCGCGGCCCTGGCGGCGGGCGAGGCCGAGCTGCGCGACATCCCCGAGGACCTGGTGCTGGCCTGCGCCCGGCACCGGCTGCCGCTGTTCGCGGTGGACGAGTCGGTGGCGTTCGCGACGATCACCGAGCACGTCGTACGGCAGGTGTCCGGCGAGCGGGCCGGTGACCTGGCCGCCGTGGTGGACCGGCACCGGCGGATGATGACCTCGGGCCCGGCGGGCGGCGGTCCCGATGTGGTCCTCGACCTGCTCGGCAGCGACCTGGACCTGCGCGCCTGGGTGCTCTCGCCGACCGGCCGCCCGATAGCGGCCCCCAAGTCGGCGGGCCCCGCCCCCGACCCGGAGACCTTCGTACGGCTCGCCGCCGAGCATCTGGCGGCCACCCGCGCGGGGCGTCCCGGACCGCACCGGGTCGTGGTCGACGGCACCACGTACTCCCTCTTCCCGGTCCGCTCCTCCGGACGCGCCCCGCAGGCCGCGCCGGACGTGCGCGAGACCGTGCTCACCGACTGGCTGCTGGCCGTGGCGGCGGACGCCGCGGACTGGCCCGAGGAGCGGCTCGACCTGCTGCGGGGCGTCACCCAGCTGATAGCCGTCGAGCGCGACCGGCGCGAGGCGTCCCGTACCGTGCGCCGCCGCCTCGCCCAGGAGGTCCTTGAGCTGGTGCAGTCCGGCGCCGCGCCCGCCGAGATCGCGGCCCGCCTCCGGGTCGCCGCGCCGGTCCTGCTGCCCGGCCTCGGAGCGGCCCCGCACTGGCAGGTGGTCGTGGCCCGCGTCGAGTGGGAGGACGGCGCGGTCGCGGGCGGCCCGGTCGCCCAGTCGCTCCTCGAAGAGGTGCTGGCCGATCCGTCGGCCACCGGTCCGGATGCCGCCGACCGGGTCGCGGTCGCGCACACCGGCGACGAGGCCGTGGCACTGGTGCCACTGCCCGCCGTCTCCACCGAGCACGACGGCTCCGAGACCGGGCTGCTCGCGGACGCCCTCCTGCGCTCGGTACGGGACGCCCTCTCGGCGGGCCTCGACGGCGACGGCCGCCTCACCCTCGGCGTCAGCGCCGCCGTGCACTCCGCCGAGGGGCTGCGCGGCGCCCTGGAGGAGGCCCGGCACGCCCGCGGCGTCGCGGCGGCCCGCCCCGGCCGCGTCTGCGCCGCCGGCCACCAGGAACTGGCCTCCCACGTCCTCCTGCTCCCCTTCGTCCCGGACGACGTACGACGCGCCTTCACGGCCCGTCTCCTCGACCCCCTCAAGGAGTACGACCGCCGCCACCGCGCCGAGCTGATCCCCACCCTGGAAGCCTTCCTCGAGTCCGACGGCTCCTGGACCCGCTGCGCCGCCCGCCTGCACCTCCACGTCAACACCCTCCGCTACCGCGTGGGCCGCATCGAACAGCTCACGGGCCGCGACCTGTCCCGGCTGGAGGACAAGCTGGACTTCTTCCTGGCGCTCCGGATGAGCTGAGCTGAGCCCTCCGGGGGTTCGGCGGGATGTCGTCAACGTGGTTCCGGGGGAGGCGACCGGGCACCGGCCGACCGATCCTGTGGCAGCGGCCGCGCCACAGGCACACCAGGACCACGCCCGGAGTGCCTCCAGCCGCACCAGGACCGCGCGGCCGCCTCCGGCCGTCCCGAGGCTGCGCTCCGGAACGCCGCCCGCCGGTACCGGGGACGACGGCCGCCACCCAGGAGCGACGGGGCGCCGCGCAGCCGCCGCCCCGGCGCCGAGCGCGGGCGTTCCCGAGCCCTCACCAGCGCGGTTTCTCCGACACCCGCCCCTGCCACCCGACACGGACCCCTGGCCTCCCCGGGACCAGTCCCCCGCGTCGGGTGACGGAGCCGAGCGCCCCCCTCGCACCCGTGCGCCGGGAACTTTGTGAAAACATTCACCCATCCTCTTGGCCTCGCGCGGAGATCGGTGCTGGAATGCCGCCACCACTCATCGGCTCGACGGCGTGCTGGAGGAGGCAACGTGGCGTACACCGCCATGTCTGGTTACGGAACGACCCCCGGTGACGATCCCCTCCAGACCGCGGTGTGGCGGCTGCGCTCCCGGGCCTGCTGGGCGGACGCGGCGGCCCTGCTGCCGGCGGACACCCCCGGCACGGCCCTGCAGCGGGCCGCCCTGCTCGTGGAGCGCTGCCTGTACACCGAGCGGGGCTGGGAGGCGGCCGAGGACGCCCTGCGCACCGCCGAGGCGCGGGCCCACACCGACGACGAGCGGGGCGCGGCCGCCTGCGAGCGCGGCCAGCTCGCCTACGCCTCCACGCTGCACGGCGTACGGGACCGCGCCGACGAGGCACGGTCCGCGCTCGGCCGGGCGGCGGCACTGATCGCTCCGGGGTCCGCCGGACGGGCCCTGCTGGACTTCCGGCGCGGACTGCTCGCCGAGAACCTGAGCAGTTCCCCGCAGGCGGCCCGCGCCGCCTACCGCCGGGCCCACGCGGGCGCCACCACCCACTCCGCCCCGTTACTGCTCTCCTTCACCTGGCGCCACCTCGCCGGACTCGCCCTGCGCGAGGGCGAGTTGGCCGAGGCCAGGCACGGCTTCGCCGAATCCCTGCGCATCCGCGAGGAGTTGGGCTACCTGGTGGGCACGGCCCCCGCGCTCGCCTCCCTGGCCGACACCGAAACGGAACCGGAGGCATCCCGTCTGCGCGAGGAGGCCCGCCGCCTGTTCCGCCTGCTGGGCGGCGTACCGACCTGGCTGGCCGAGCAGTTGAACCCACCGACGCAGGGGGCGGCCACCACGGCGTAGCCGCGCCCGCGGCCTCGCGACGAGGCCCCGGCCGCCGCCGCGGTGGGCCCGCCGCGACGAAGTCGCGATGGCCCGCTCACCGCCCGGACAGCCGGCCGCCGAGCGGCATTTCAGCGTGCGGCGGGCGTCACACCGGGCGGCTCGGGCGGCTGGTGCGCGGAGCGAAGACCGGGCCCGTGTCCGGAGAAGGCCACGACGAGAACATCCCGTACGCAGGCACCCGTGCCGGTATCGGGCTGCGCACCAGCGGGCCGCAGGCCGATACCCCGCACGCCCCCAAAAAATCAGCGGCCGGCGCCAAAGTGCTCCCCCACCAGCCGCGCCGCCTCCTCCGACTCACAAGAGATCAACGCGTCCAGCAGAGCGAGGTGTTCGGTCGCGTCCGCCAGCAACGCCGTACGGCCACGCCGTGCCTGCGTGCCCACCAGGGGCCACTGGGAGCGGCGGTGCAGGTCTTCCGCGATGCCGACGAGTTGCTCGTTGCCCGCGAGGGAGAGGACGGCGCGGTGGAAGGCGCGGTCGGACTCGGCGTAGACGGCGGGGCAGCCGGAGCCCGCCGCGCGGACCGTGTCCTCGGCGAACGGCAGGAGTTCGGCCCAGCGGGCGGGCGGGACGGTGCGGGCGAGCCGTAGCAGCACCGGCACCTCCAACAGCGCCCGCACCTCGGCCAGTTCGGCCAGTTCCCGGGCTCCGCGGCGGACGACGCGGAAGCCCCGGTTGGGGACGACCTCGACCGCGCCCTCCAGGGCGAGCTGCTGCATGGCCTCGCGGACGGGCGTGGCGGAGACACCGAAGCGTTCGCCGAGGAGCGGCGCCGAGTAGACCTCGCCGGGCTCCAGTTCGCCGGTGACCAGCGCGGTGCGCAGCGCGTCGAGGATCTGTCCGCGCACCGAGGAGCGCTGGACGGCGGCGCGCGGCACGCGGATCGGCGTCTCGCTGTGCGTGTGCTCGCCGCGCGCGCCCGTCGCGCCGTTCGCCCGTTCGCGGGGCGCCGCGGCGGGCTCGGACGGTCTGGGCTGGGGCGGTACCCGGGGTGTCGTGGGCCGCGCCGCGCCCCATGGCAGTCCCGCTCCGGTGAGGTCGTGCAGTCCCTGCTTCACGGGGTCCTCCTCCGGCTGTCGGGGGTTGGGTCCTGAGGTCCTGGTGAGGTCCTGGGATCGAGGGGGACATCGACGGCGGTCTGTCATATGTCCGTCAAGAACCTTAGGCGCCCGGGGCGGCAGTTCAAATTCCCCGAAGGGCGGGTAAGGTTAGCCTTACCTGCACGTCAGCGCCCGTGACTCAAGATCGGTGGTCCCGCCATGCCCGCTGCGGTCTCGCCGCTCGCCGCCGCGTACGCCCGTCTCGCCGAGGTCTATCCGTACCTCACCGTGACGCTGCTGAACGGCCCGGCGGAGCCGCTGCCCGAGGGCGAGGGCTGGGTGACCGGCGACGGACTCGCGGCGAACGGTGAACAGCTCGACTCCTTCCTGGCCTGGGACGACGAGCAGGTGCTGCGGGACTACGGGCAGCGGGGGCGCCCGGACGTCATCGCGAGCTTCGGCCTGCACCGCTACGCGTGGCCGCTCTGTCTGATGATCACCCTGCCGTGGTTCCTGCACCGCCGGGTGCCCCGGCTGCCCGCCGCGCATGTCGCCTACCACCGCACCACCTCACGCATGACCCTGCGCCCGGACGCCTTCGCCTGTCTGCCGGACGACCCGGCGGCGGGCCTGCCCGGCGCGGTCGTCGTGGCCGACGAGGAGACCCTGCGGGCCGAGGTGCGCGCGGCCGTCGCGGAGCACCTGGAGCCGGTGCTCGGCGCCTTCGGGCCCCGGATGCGCCGCCGCGGGCGCGCGCTGTGGGGCATGGCGACCGACGAGATCGTGGAGGGGCTCTGGTACGTCGCCGGGCTCCTCGGCGAGGGCGAGGAGTCGCGCGCGATGCGCGAGCTGGAGCGCCTGCTGCCGGGCGCCACGAAGCCGTACGCCGGTTCGGCCGCGTTCCGCGAGCTGACCGCGCCGGACGGGGCGCCGGTGTCCACCCGGGACCGCGTCAGCTGCTGCATGTTCTACACCCTGCGCCCGGCGGAGGCCTGCGACACCTGCCCGCGCACCTGTGACAGCGAGCGGGTCGCCCGGCTGACCGCCACCACCGCGGCCGCCTGAGCGCCTTCGCCTACCACCGGAACCCCGTTACGGAACCGTCCGTACGAGGAGTCTTTATTCGAACTCAACTCGGGCCCCTCAAGCGGTAGTTCGAACGTTTTGCCACTCCGGTCACCCCAGGGCACTTCCTTGGCGGTCTCTTGCCCCGAAATCCCCGGAGTCACGCCGGGTATGGGTCACTATGGCGGGCGTTACACCCCATCCCAATGCGAGGGACCGCTGATGCGACTGACCGACATATCGCTGAACTGGCTGCTGCCGGGCGCCGTACTGCTCCTCGGGATGCTGGTGGCGGTGGCGGTACTCGCGCGCGGCAGGCGTGCCTCCAACGAGAGCGCGAACGCGGACGACTCGTGGGAGCGCAGCGAGGAGCGCCGCAGACGCAAGGAGGCCGTGTACGGCACGGCGTCCTACGTCCTGCTCTTCTGCTGTGCGGCGGTGGCGGCCGCCCTGTCCTTCCACGGGCTGGTCGGCTTCGGCGAGCAGAATCTCGGACTGACCGACGGCTGGCAGTACTTGGTGCCGTTCGGCCTCGACGGCGCGGCCATGTTCTGCTCCGTGCTCGCGGTGCGCGAGGCCAGTCACGGCGACGCCGCGCTGGGATCGCGCATCCTGGTCTGGATGTTCGCCGCGGCGGCGGCCTGGTTCAACTGGGTGCACGCGCCCCGTGGCATCGGCCACGACGGCGCCCCGCAGTTCTTCTCGGGCATGTCGCTCTCGGCGGCCGTGCTGTTCGACCGGGCGCTGAAGCAGACCCGCCGGGCCGCCCTGCGCGAACAGGGCCTGGTGCCGCGTCCGTTGCCGCAGATCCGCATCGTCCGCTGGGTACGGGCGCCTCGTGAGACCTTCCGCGCCTGGTCGCTGATGCTCCTGGAGGGCGTCCGCAGCCTGGACGAGGCGGTCGAGGAGGCCCGTGACGACAAGCGGCAGAAGGAGGAGACCCGGCAGCGCCGCCGCGACCAGAAGCGCGTGGAGCGCGCCCAGTTGAAGGCGCTGAGCCGGGGCGCGAGCGGAGTCGTCGGGCGCACGCCCACCCGGCAGGTCGAGGTGCAGATGGATCGTGACGCGGCCACGGTGTCCGCGGAGCCTGCCATATCGGCATCGGACACCCTGCCCGGACGCTCGCGGCCGTCCCTCCAGCCCGTAGGGAAGGGGACTGAACCGGTCACCGTCGACCTCACCGCCGAGGACGACACCATGGCCATCCCCCGCCTGGACTCGCTGGAGCGCAAACTGAAGGATCTGGAGCAGCAGTTCGGCTGAGCACGGCCGCACTGCGGTACGGGACGGGGCGCCATCCACGCGGACGGCGCCCCGTCCCGTTTCCGTGTGCCGCTCGCGCTACTACCCCGCTCCGGCGCCGAGTTCGAACCACACCGACTTGCCCACGCGGTGCGGCCGTACGCCCCAGGCGTCCGCGAGGGAGCGCACCAGGACGAGCCCCCGGCCGTGGGTGTCGTCGGTCGGGTCGGCCGCGCGGAGCAGCGGCCTGCGGGTCATGAAGTCCCGTACCTCCACGCGCAGTCCGCGCGGGGAGACCACGGCGGTCAGTACCGCGTCGTCATCGGTGTGCACCAGCGCGTTGGTGACCAGTTCGCTGGTGAGCAGTTCGGCCGTCTCCGCGCCGCCGGGCCGTCCCCAGCCGCGCAGCAGCCGTCGCAGGTCGCGGCGCGCCTCGGGCACCGCCGCGAGATCGGCGCGGGCCAGCCTGCGGCTGAACCGTCGCCCCTCGTCCGTATGGTGGTCCGTCCCTTCCCCCGTGTCCGCAGGTGGCGCCCCGGCGTTCCCGGGTCCGCCTCCTCGTGCCCGTCTGGTGATGCCCCCCGCCCGCACTGTGCCTGACCTCCCCCTCCTGGTCGAGCGTCGAACGCGTACCCCGGGATGCTTGCCCAGTGCCCCTGGGGGCAGTCATGGACGGCCGCGGACCGCCGCCTGTTCGGCCATGCCCGGGCGGGGTGCGGCCGGGGCCGTCCACGGCGGCCCGAGGGCGCCTGACGCGCCCAGGAGGCCGTACGGCGCCCCGGGCGCCCCCGTGGCCGCGTGCGCGACCGTCCGGCACCGGAGGTCCACGCTCCGTGAACGTGGTGTGAAAGTGGCCGGAAACATACGCTCGGTGACGGTGGATCAGGGACGGGGCACGTTCCGCAGATTGGAACGGGCCATCTGGAGCATCCGGCCGACCCCGCCGTCCAGCACGATCTTCGAGGCGGACAGCGCGAACCCGGTGACCATCTCGGCGCTGATCTTCGGCGGGATGGAGAGCGCGTTGGGGTCGGTGACGACGTCGACCAGGGCCGGTCCCTTGTGCCGGAAGGCGTCCTTGAGCGCACCGGCCAGGTGCTTGGGCTTCTCCACCCGCACGCCGTACACCCCGCAGGCGCGGGCGACTTCGGCGAAGTCCGGGTTCACGTCCGTGGTGCCGTACGAGGGCAGCCCAGCGACGAGCATCTCCAACTCGACCATACCGAGGGAGGAGTTGTTGAACAGCACGACCTTCACCGGCAGGTCCAGTTGCACGAGGCTCAGGAAGTCGCCCATGAGCATGGTGAATCCGCCGTCGCCGGACATGGAGACGACCTGGCGGTCGCGGTCGGCGCACTGGGCGCCGATGGCCATGGGCAGCGCGTTCGCCATCGAGCCGTGCGAGAACGAACCGATGATCCTGCGGCGGCCGTTGGGCGAGATGTACCGGGCGGCCCACACGTTGTTCATGCCGGTGTCCACGGTGAACACCGCGTCGTCGTCGGCGAGTTCGTCGAGCACGGCCGCCACGTACTCGGGGTGGATCGGGACGTGCTTCTCCACCTTGCGGGTGTACGCCTTGACCACGCCCTCCAGCGCGTCGGCGTGCTTCTTCAGCATCCGGTCGAGGAAGCGGCGGTTGGTCTTCTCCTTCACCCGGGGCGTCAGCGCGTGCAGCGTCTCGCGGACGTCGCCCCAGACCGCCAGGTCGAGCCGGGAGCGACGGCCGATGACCTCGGGGCGCACGTCGACCTGCACGATCTTCACGTCGTCGGGCAGGAAGGCGTTGTACGGGAAGTCGGTGCCGAGCAGGATCAGCAGGTCGCACTCGTGGGTGGCCTCGTACGCGGCGCCGTAGCCCAGCAGTCCGCTCATGCCGACGTCGTACGGGTTGTCGTACTGGATCCACTCCTTGCCGCGCAGCGCGTGCCCCACCGGGGACTTGACGCGCGCGGCGAAGTCCATCACCTCGGCGTGCGCGCCCGCCGTGCCGCTGCCGCAGAAGAGGGTGACCTTCTCGGCCTCGTCGATCATCCGTACCAGTTGCTCGATCTCGGCGTCGCCGGGACGGATCGCGGGCCGGGAGGTGACCAGGGCGCTCTCGAAGGACGTGTCCGGGGCCGGCTCGTCGGCCACGTCGCCGGGCAGCGTGACGACGCTGACCCCGCTCTGCCCGATCGCGTGCTGGATGGCGGTCTGGAGCAGCCGGGGCATCTGCCGCGGGTTGGAGATCATCTCGCTGTAGTGGCTGCACTCCTGGAACAGCCGCTCGGGATGCGTCTCCTGGAAGTAGCTCAGGCCGATCTCGCTGGACGGGATGTGGGAGGCGAGGGCGAGCACCGGGGCCATGGAACGGTGCGCGTCGTAGAGGCCGTTGATGAGGTGCAGGTTGCCCGGCCCGCAGGACCCCGCGCACGCGGTCAGCCTGCCGGTGATCTGCGCCTCGGCCCCGGCCGCGAACGCGGCGGTCTCCTCGTGGCGCACATGGACCCAGTCGATGCCGGGGTGGCGGCGGATGGCGTCCACGACCGGGTTGAGGCTGTCGCCGACGACGCCGTACATACGGCGCACCCCGGCGCGGGCGAGAATGTCCACGAACTGCTCGGCGACGTTCTGCTTGGCCATGGTGGTCGTCTGCCCCTTCGCGGTCCCGGAATACGCCTCTTCCGGTTCCATGAAGTCACAGGGGCCGCCGTCACGCCTCCCACACGGCCGCCGCCGTACGGTCGTCGGCGTACCCCTTCACCCGCGTCTGGGTGTCCGCCAGGAACGCGGCCAGACCGGGCGCGGCGGCACGGGACCAGCGGCGGGCGAGGAACGCGCCCAGGGCCGGTTCGCCCCGCAGGGGTTCCGCGAGACCGCCGGTGCACATCAGCAGCACGTCACCCGGGCGGGCTACGGAGGACCGGAACCGGAAGGCGGGCTGTGCCTCCGGTGCGGGCGCCGGGGCGAACGGGCTCGGCGGGGCCGGCAGACCGAGGTCCAGGGTGAGCCGGTCGCCCTCGGGGGTGGCCGCGGGCAGCGCACCGAAGGGGGCTCCGGGGGTGGCCTCGGTCTCGGTCTCGCTCTCGGCGGTCGGCGGGCTCGGCTCGATGTCCTGCCACTCCCCCCGCCGCAGCCGGAACAGTCCGCCGTCGCCCGCGCCGAAGAACACGCGGTTGCGGCAGTCGGGGTCGGCGGACAGCAGCAGACAGCGCAGGCTCGCGGTGTACAGCTCCGGGTCGAGCTCCTGTTCCGTCGCGCTCGCGCGCAGCATCCCCAGGCTGCGGTCGGTCAGCCGGTGCAGCCCCGACTTGAGCGCCCCCTTCCGTCCCGCCCGCACGTCCTCGGCCAGCCGCTCATGGCTCCGCCCGACCGCCCCCGCGATCCACCGGCATGCCTCGGCGGCCGCCCTGTGCGCCTGGGGCGCGGCGCGCGCGCCGGTCGCCATGGCCACGAGCACGAGCGCGTGCTCCCCGCTCCCGAACCGGGCGGTGAGCATCGCGTCCCTGCGCGGCTCACCCCGGTACCGGGCCGAGTCCCCCCGCATGGAGGCCGCCCGGAGCGTGCACGTCCCGTACTGGGCGCCGTCCAGCAGCGTGTCGGAGACGAGGTCCGCCAGGGCGTCGGGGTCGGCGGCGGGAAGGGCCACGGGTTCGGGGTCGTAGGTGGGGGGCCGGGTTCCCACGTAGGTGATGGTGGGGGTGGGAGCGGGTTGCTGTGGAGGGTCCTCCGAGGGTGCGGGGTCGGGGGCGGGGATTCCCAGGCGGAGTGTCCCCGAGCCGGTGGACGAGGGCTCGGACGGGGGTGCTTGGGGGGTCGCCGGGTGGGGTGTGCCGGGGGCTGGGGTCGGGGTTCCGGGCGCGGGTGACGGGTCTGGGACCGGGAAGTCCTCGGGACGGCGGCCTCGGTCGGCGTACGGGGTTCCGGGCGCGGGTGAGCGGCCGGGCACCGGGGAGCCCTCGGGACGACCTCCGTCTGCGTACGGGGTTCCGGGCGCGGGTGAGCGACCCGGCTCCGGGCGGTGCCCCTGGACTCCGAGGTGGACCGTGCCGGGGTCGGCATCCGGGGGCTGCGGCGGAGGTGTCCGATCGGACTTCGGGGGATGCGCGGGGAATCCCAGACGTACCGTCCCGGGGTCGGCGTCCGGGGGCTGCGGCGGAGGTGTCCGGTCGGGCTTCGGGGGGTGCGCGGGGAATCCCAGGCGGATGGTCCCCGGGTCGATATCCGGAGGCTCCGATCCGGGTGCCGGGTCGGGCTCCGAGGTGTGACCGGGAAGTCCCGTACGGGGCGTCGTACCGGGCGCGGATGGCTGGGCGTTCTCCGGGGAAGGTCCGGGGCGTCCCGGACGGACCGCCCCGGGTTCCTCGGAGGCGGTCGCGGACGTCGGCCAGCCGGGCATCGGCGGGAAGGTGGGACGCGGTCCGCTCTCGGACTCGGGAGACGTCCAGGGCGGTGCCGTGTCGGCCGGTGGGGCAGGGTCGAGGTCGGGGTCGGTTCGCTGGCCGGGGATGGGGTCGAAACGGGCCTCGGCGTCCGGGGCGACGTCAGGGTCGAGACCCCGGCCCCCTTCGGGGACGGACCCCTGAACCCCGTCCGAGTCCCCCCGCTGCCCCGGTAACGGAACCCGCACCTCCTCCCCCTCACCCCCGGAGGGAGCCGCGTCCCCCGCCGGAGCCGACACCGTGTTCTTCGCCGAGGCGAAGCGGTCGTCCAGGGAATCGGGCGCGGCCGTGGGGCCGGTGTCGTCGGCCGATTCGTCGTACAGCTGCCCCCACCAGTCGTCGTCACGACGGGCGGGCCTTCCCCCCTGCTGGCTCATGCCCTTGATTCTCACCGCAGGGGCGGTACGAAAACGGGGCATCGGAGAAATCCGGCGCTCCCACCCATCTCGAACGGCCTATCGAGTGAACGAGTGGACGGTAGTACGAAAATCTTCCCCGCATCGGGAGAAGTACCGCGCGCCCACCGTGACCTGCGTTCCTCCCCCGACTCCGGCACTCTGGGCAGATGGGAGCGTGGGAACTCCTGCTGGTCGGTCTGGTCATCGCGCTGGGCGTGTGCGGTGTGCTGGTGCCCGGCGTGCCGGGGTCGTGGCTGGTGTGGGCCGGGGTCCTGTGGTGGGCGCTGACCAGCCACGAGCCGGTCTCGTGGGCCGTACTGGTCGGCGCCACGGTCGTCCTGCTGCTCTCCCAGGTGGTGCGCTGGGTACTGCCCCCGCGCCGTCTGCGCGAGAGCGGTGCCACCCCTCGTATGGCGGTGTACGCGGGCGTCGGCGGCGTACTCGGCTTCGTGCTGCTCCCCGTGGTGGGTGCCGTACCCGGCTTCATGGGCGGTATCTACCTCGGCGAACGGCTCCGGCTCGGCCGTCACGGCGAGGCGATGGCCGCGCTCCGCACGGCGATGCGCTCCGGCGGCTCCAGCGTCCTGGCGGAGTTCTTCGCCTGTCTGCTGATCGCGGGCGCGTGGCTGGGCGCGGTGCTGTGGAGCTGACGGCGAACCGCGACGGCTCACCGGCTCACCGCCACCGCCCCAACGCCTCACCCACAGCCGAGGCCACCGCGGCCATCCCCTCGTCGTCGAAGTGCAGATGATCACCGGGGTCGTACCGGGGCGACAGCCGCCCCGCGTCGGCCGGATCACGCAGCGCGGCGTCCGCGTCCGCCACCGCGTCGAAGACGCCCCCCTCGCGGATGAACGCGTTCACCCGCTGCCGTACCCCCTCCCGCACCGCCGAATACGCGGGATGACCCCGATACGGCGTCAGGGTCACCCCGACGACCCGGATGCCCCGGGCATGGGCGCGGGCGACGATCGTGCGGTAGGCCGCCGCGTAGGCGTCGGGGTCGGTGGCCGCCGGGGTGCCGTTGATGTCGTTGACGCCCTCGAAGAGGACGAGGAACCGCACCCCGGCGCGGTCGAGCGCGTCCGCGTCCAGCCGGGCGAGGGCACTGGGCCCCGTGCCGTCGCGCAGCAGGCGGTTGCCGCCGATGCCCGCGTTGAGGACGCCGAGGCGGTGGCGGCGCAGCCGGTCGGCGAGCAGGTCGGGCCAGCGGTGGTTGGTGTCGGGGGTGGACCCGGTGCCGTCCGTGAGGGAGTCCCCCAGGGCGACGACGCTGCCGCGTGTGGTGGCACGTACATCGACGCCGGTGACGTAGTACCACCGGCTGACGGCCTTCGCCGTGTACGCCGTGCCGTCCTCGTCCGCCGCGTGACCCGCGCCCTCGCGGGCGACATAGCTGGTCTGCAGGGCGGTGCGATGCTCGGTCGCCGGTCCGCAGTCGTCGGGGACGAACACGGTGACCAGCAGATCGGCTGCGGCACGCACCGCCAGCCGCACCGGATCACTGAGCAGTTCCCGACCGGCCGGAACGACGACGGTACGACCGCCCCGGAACGTCACGACCCGCATGCTCCCCGCCACAGCCCCCGCCCCGCTCCCCCGCCGCACCGCGACGGTGACCGCCCCGACCCGCAGCGGCGCGACCCCGAACCGATTGCCGACCCGAACCCGCAACGCGCCACCACCAACGCTGAGATGAACGACGTTCCGCACGGCGGCCCCGGGCAGCCCCGGAGTCGTCCCGGAGGGCGCGGCTTCCCAACTCCCGTTCCAGGAAGGGTGATCCACAGCGCCCGAAGCCGTCCCCGGCGCCACGAGAAGCAGTAGCCCCACGACCACCCACAAGCCGAAGCGCATCCGCCCGCCACCTTCCCAGTCCGCAGAAGGCCGACGGTCCCACATGACGATCACGGGCCCCGACAACGGCACCCCGGACCCACCCGCCCGGCTTAACTTCCGCCATACAAAGCACGTATGGCGAACCGTCGCTCATCACACCGGCACGGGTCCGACCCTCGCCAGCAGGGCGCGCAGCGGCGCCGTGTCGGGCGTGTCGGCGACGGCCGCGTCCAGGGCGTCGTCCAGCCCCTTCTCCCATTCCTCGGGCAGCGCGAGACCGGGCACTCCGGTCCAGGCGATGTCGGGGGTGGCATGGCCGGTGGCGGCGAGCCGTAGGTGGACCAGGCCGGCAAGCCCGTCGAAGATCCTGGGCCGGACGAAGTTGCGGGCCGAGGAGCCGGTCAGTCTCGCCGCCCGGTCGGGCTTCGGAACGCGGTCGGCGATCTCCGTCCACAGCAGACCCTGGTCGAACGCGTCCAGCACGGCTTCCAGATCGGGCAGCCCGGCGTCGTCCGGCTCGTTCACGGCCTCCGTCCGGTCCGCGTACCGCGCCGTGGAACGCAACGCCCTGCCGACGGCCACGCGCAACGGCCGGGACCAGCCCTCGGCGTCGGCAACAGCGCGGACCATCACCAGGTCCTCCCAGGTCATCCGTCGCGATGCCTGCGGCAGCAGGCACGCTTCCAGAGCCGCGAACGCTCCGTCCGCATCGCGCAGCAGAGTGAGCGCGCCCGGCTCGTCGTCCTCGCCGCAAGCCCGTCCGTCGGGAGGCAGCGCCTCGATGCGGGCGATCCGCTCGGCGGTCGGCGGGTGGGAGTCGTACGGGTGCGTCCGCGTGGACCGTCGGCCGGCCGAGACGGCGGCGAGCCCGTCACCGGCCCTGGCTGCGAGCAGGCGCCGGAAGCCGCCGTACACCTCACCCGCGGGCGGCAGGGCGCCGACCGGCTCGCCCATCACGGCGTAGGTGGCCAGGTAGTGGCTCCAGGCGGCATCGAGGTCCGGGAGCGAACGCAGCAGAGCGGTCGTCGCGTCACGCCCCGCGTGCCGCGCGGCCACCGCGTCGGCGGCGAACTCCTGGTGCCGGGCCACGGATTGGGAGATTCGCAGGAACACACGGGCGTAGCGGGCATAGAAGCCGCCAATCGACCGGTGCAGCCAGGTGCTTCCCTCGCCGAACATCCACTCCGTGTGCAGCACGGCCGCCCTGCCGCGCATGACGACACCGCCGAGCCGGGTATCGAGATGGCCGAAGTGTCCGAACTCGTGGGCGAGGAGGGCCCGTAGTCGCGGACCGGTCAGCCCCGCCAGCAGCGGAAGACCGAGGAGCATACGGCGCCGCCCGGGCAACAGACCCAGCAGACGGCTCTGTTCGGTGACGCCCGCGTTCATCTCGGCGGTCAAGTACAGCTCGTCCGGTGGCCGTTCGCCGACGGCCTCGGCAGCGGCCCGGACGTGCTCCCACAGCGCGGGGTGGTCGTCCGGTCCGACCCTGACCGCCTCCGATACCGGGCCGAGGCGCCCCGCTCGCAGAAAAGTGACCATGCCCCGCAGGATCACGAGCGCCGCCAGTCCGGTGAGGACGAGGGCGCCACCCGCGAACCAGGCCGCCCGTGCGCTGGACAGGTGGGTCACCAACAGCCAGTCGCACAGTGCCATGGCGGCCAGCAGGGCGAAGCCCAGCAGGAAGAAGCCCACCAGCAGGACGAGCGCCTGGAGAGCACGGAATCGCAAGGTCATCGAGTGGTCCCCCCACAGGACTTGGTGCCGCACAGGGTCGGCGACACTCGCGGATCCTATCTTCGTCCGCACGCCAAGAACCCTTGCCGCGTACGGGAGTTCACCGCCGGGGAGACCGCCCACGAGCGCGGCAATGGATGCCGGTCACACCTGCGTCCGGCCCGCCACCCGCAAGTGCTGGACCGCATACGTACGCCACGGACGCCAGGCGGCCGGAGCCTCGATGTCGGGCGGGGTCACGTCGGGGTCGCCCAGGGCGCGGGCGCGCAGGGTGGTGATGGTGGCCGGGGTCAGGCCGGGGAGGGTGAGCAGGGTCTGCTCGGCGTGGGCGCGGTCGGTGCCGGGGTCGAGGTGGAGGGTGCCGTCGGCGAGGGCGGTGGCGAGGGTGCCGAGGGGGCCGGGGGCGTCCGCGAGGGCGACGGGGTCGGGGAAGAGGTGGGTCAGGGTGCCACTGGGAGCGTCCAGGGTCTTGCCGTAGCGGCGCACCAGGCGGGCCACGGCCTGAGGTGGCCCGGCGAGGGCGCGGGCGGCGGCCTCCAGGGGGTCGACGGTGCCGGGTACGCGCAGACCGGGGCGGGCGGCGATCAGCGGGGCGAGGCGGGGGTCGGCGGCGAGGCGTTCGTCGACGGCGTACGGGTCGGCGTCGAGGTCGAAGAGGCGGCGCAGCCGGTGTACGGCGGCCGTGAGGTCGCGGGGGTCGGTGAGGTGCACGCGCGCGTCGAGCCAGCCGCCGGGGCGCGTGCCGCCGGTCGCCGTCTGTCTGCGGCCGCGCTCGCGCACGGCGGCGACACCGGTGCCGTACGGCAGCCGCAGGGTGCGCCGGTAGACCCGGTCGCCCGGCGTGCCCTCGACCTCCTCGACACCGGGTACGGCCTCGCGCGCGAGCTGGTCGAAGACCGGGCCGTACTGGTACGGGCCCCGGTGGGCGAGGCGCAGCGGGACACCGGTGCCGGGGGCGGCGCGGCGGGCGGGGGCCGCGTCCCGTACCTGGGTCGGGGTGCGGGCGTAGACCTCGCGGACCGTGTCGTTGAACTGGCGCACGCTGCTGAAACCGGCGGCGAAGGCGATCTCGGTGACCGGCAGGGAGGTGGTCTGGAGCAGCACCCGCGCGGTGTGCGCGCGTTGCGCGCGGGCGAGGGCCACGGGTCCGGCGCCGAGTTCGGCGGTGAGCTGCCGCTGCACCTGGCGGGTGCTGTAGCCGAGCCGGGCCGCGAGGCCGGTGACGCCCTCGCGGTCCACGACTCCGTCGGCGATCAGCCGCATCGCCCGCCCGGCCACGTCCGCCCGCGCGTCCCACTCCGCCGACCCCGGCACGGCGTCGGGACGGCACCGCCGGCAGGCCCGGAATCCGGAGCCCTGCGCGGCGGCGGCCGTGGCGAAGAACCGCACGTTCTCCCGCTTCGGGGTCACCGCGGGGCAGCTCGGGCGGCAGTAGATCCCGGTGGTCCGCACGGCGAAGAAGAACACCCCGTCGAACCGTCCGTCCCGGCCCCGCACCGCCTCGTACCTGCTGTCCTCGTCCATCACGTTTCCAGTGTGGGGCGGGGAGAGGGAGTGGGGCCAGCGGGAATCGGACATGGGGGTGGGGTCCTTTGAAGCCGTCCTGCGCTTGGGCGGTCCAACCGGCCATCGCCCCACGGCCGTGTGGTGCACACCCGGTTTTGGGACACCTTTTACGCAACGCGTGCAACTGCGACACGGGTCCCGGCTGTCCGACAGGGAGTCCGGCCCGTCAGGGCCGAAGGGCGAGAGAGCGGGGCAGGCAGTGGAACGGCGCAAGGGTGGTATAGCGATCGCACTCGTCATGGGTGCGGTTCTGGTCGGGGCGAGTGCCTGCGGCGCGGGTGGTGGCACCGACAAGGCGAACGGGGGCGACGCGAAGGCGCCGGTCAAGCCGAGTTCGAGCGCGTCGCCCACTCCGACGAAGCCCGCGGGCCCGCCGATGCTGCTGGAGACGATCACTCCGCAGACGGGAGCCACCGTGGGCGTGGCCATGCCGATCTCGGTGATCTTCACGAACCCGGTGGCAGCCGGGGCGCGCGCCACGGTCGAGAAGCATCTGAAGGTGAGTGCTTCCCAGCCGGTGGCCGGTGCCTGGCACTGGATGGGGGAAAAGCGTGCCGACTGGCGGCCGAAGGATTTCTGGCCCTCCGGCACCAAGGTGCGGATCGACGCCGACATGAAGGACGTCGGCAACGGCAACGGCCGTTACGGCGTGCGCAGTTACACGCACACGTTCACGGTCGGGGACGATGTGCGCGCGGATGTCTCGGTGACCGGCCACACCATGAAGGTGACCCGCGACAACCAGCTGGTGCGCACTCTGTCGATCAATGCGGGAAGCGCCGAGTATCCGACGTGGAACGGCACGATGGCCGTCATCGACAAGGAGAAGACGGTCCACATGACCTCCTGCAGCGTCGGCATCAGCTGCGACAAGGGGAGTCCCAACTACTACGACCTGACGCTGCCCTGGGACGTTCACCTGACCCAGTCCGGCACATACGTGCACTACTCGACCGGCGACCCCGCCCCGGGCAGCGGCAGCGCCCGCGGCTCGCACGGCTGCGTCCACCTGTCCATGTCGGACGCCGAGTGGTTCTACAACCAGGTGAAGCAGGGTGACCCCGTCACCGTCACCGGATCGCCGCGCGCCAAGGCCTCGGCCGACAACGGCTATGCCGCCTTCAACCTGGGCTGGGACCAGTGGCTGGCCGGCAGCGCGTCCGGGGAGCAGACCACCGCGACGCTGTGACGTACCGCGGTGGCCTCGTGACCGGCACGCGACGACGCCGGCCACGAGGCCACCGCCGTCCTGGCTTGCCGGGGCCTGGAAGCGCCCCCGGCCCCGGCACCTCCGCCGACGGGCAGCCCGGCTCCCGGGCTGCCCGCCGATCCGACATCATGCCGCCCCACCACCCGTCGTCATGAGCGATGCGCCACCGGCCCCCCTACGACCACCGCCCCCGCTTGGCCTGCGCGGCCGCCCGTCCCTCCGCGCCCTTCCGCTTCCAGTCCCGCTTGATCTCCGCGCGGAGCCGGGCGTCCGTCTTGGCGACGATCCGCTGGTTCTCGCGCATCAGCTTGCGGTAGCTGTCGAGCCTGCGGTGGGGCAGCTCGCCGCTGTCGACGGCGGAGCGCACGGCGCAGCCGGGTTCGGTGTCGTGGACGCAGTCGGGGAAGCGGCAGCGGCGGGCCAGCTCCTCGACGTCGGAGAAGACCTGACCGACCCCGCTGCTCGCGTCGAACAGCCCGACACCGCGCAGACCTGGCGTGTCGATGAGGACGCCGCCGCCGGGCAGCGGCAGCAGGTTGCGGGTGGTCGTGGTGTGACGGCCCTTGCCGTCCACGTCACGGGCGGCCTGCACGTCCATGACGTCCTCACCGACGAGGGCGTTGGCCAGCGTGGACTTGCCCGCGCCGGACTGGCCGAGGAGTACGGCGGTGCCGGACCCGACGAGGGCACGGAGTACGTCGAGCCCGTCGTCGTACAGGGCGCTGACGGTGAGCACGGGCACGCCGGGCGCCGTCGTCTCCACGTCCTGGACGAGGTGCGCGAGCGTCACCGGGTCGGGCACGAGGTCGGCCTTGGTGAGCACGACCACGGGTTGTGCCCCGGACTCCCAGGCCAGGGCCAGGAAGCGTTCGACGCGGCCGAGGTCGAGTTCGACGGCGAGGGACAGGGCGATGACGGCGTGGTCCACGTTGGCGGCGAGGATCTGCCCGTCGGACCGCTTGGACGAGGTCGAGCGGACGAAGGCCGTACGGCGCGGCAGCAGCGCCCGTACGTAACGGGGTGTGCCGCCGGGGTCCACCGCGGCCCAGTCGCCGGTGCACACGATGCGCATCGGGTCGTTGGGCGTGACGAAGGCGGTGTCGGCCCGGACGACCCCGCCGGGCAGCACCACGTCGCACTGGCCCCGGTCGACCCGGAGGACCCGGCCGGGGAGGAGCCCGCGCTCGGCGTACGGCGCGAACTCGGTCTCCCAGTCGGCGTCCCAGCCGTACGGGGCGAGAGAGAGCGCGGAGGAAACGGAAGAACCATCGAGGAAGTTCAAGGGGAACCCTTCAGGGGGCGCCCCCGGCCGACCGCGCCACTGGGCGCGGAAGTGACCCTGCGACAGGGAGAGTTCAGCCGGAGGCCATGGAGGTGGCACGAACGGTCTGCTGAGCGCGGGCAGCGCTCGTCACGGAGACGGTCATCGGGCTCACCCCTCATTCCTCACTCGACGGACGACGGCGGCAGCGACCAAGGGGCCACCGCAAGAACGATCACAGCCTAGAGGCGCGCGGGTGCGGGCACCACTGAATTGTTTCGCGTGCCCGCGTCCGCGCGTACGACCTTGCGAACAGGGGGATTTGAACGGCCGATGGCAAGAGAACGGTACGACCAACGGGTGCGCGTCTTCGTCGAGGTCCGCGGCGGTCAGGACGACTGGCAGGAGGCCGAGGAGCGGTTCGCCCGGCACGGCTGGCCGGTGCGCGGTCATCATCCCGCGGGGCAGGGCCCCCTGGGCGACGCTGTCACGGCCGCCGCCAACTCGCGTGTGTACGAGATCGAGGTACGTCTCTTCGGCATCGCCCGGGGGTGCGACCAAGGAGCAGCCGACCGGGTCCGCAAGGTGGCCCGGGCCGCGCGGCTGGAGATGTACGTGCTCCATGCCGGACACGTCCACCGCGACCGGGAGACACGCTCGCGGTGGCGCGTCGTCGACGCGAGCGGCAGACGGTCCGCGCGGCGCTCTCCGTGGCGCAGGCACTTCGCCGGCTGGTCACTGGCACGGGGTGCCCACGACATCGGCGGCATCGTGACCGGCACCGCCCGGCAGGCCCTGCGGCTGGCCCGCAACGGCTCGCTCGACGGACAGCGCGACGGATCGCGCCCCGGATCGACGGCGACGGGCCGGGTGGCCGTGCGGCCCCTGGACGGCATGTGGAAGGACCCGGCGGGGCGCTGGCCCGAGGAGAAGGGCGAGCGAAGGGCCGTTCGGGCGGCCGTGTGGGCGTTCGTCCCGGCCGTGGCCCTGGCGTTCGCCACTCATGCGATCCGGGCCAGTTGGTGGTTCTGGGGCGTGCTCGCCTTCGTCGGTGTCGTAGGGGCCGCGCGTGCGGGCCTGCGGCTGTTCCCCGACCGCCGGAAGTCGAGCGCGGTGGTGGTGCTGGGGACATCCGTGCTGTTCATGGTCGCCGCGCTGGGTCCCGACGGCGACGCCTGGACGCCCTCCGGCATGCTGTACACCTTCCTCGTCCTGGGTGTCGTCGCGGGGCTGTGGCTGCTGGTCCGGCAGTGGAGCTGGGGCGAGTGGGTGGGGTGGGCCGTACCTCTCGTCATCACCCTGGTGATCTCGACCTTCGTGGCCGCGGGTTCCGTGCTCCATGCCCTGTACGCCGACGAACTGGGCCTGAGCACCGGTGATCTCGACGTGCCGCCCCTGTGGCAGTTCCTCGCCTCGCTGAAGCTCGTGTCGATGCTGGCCTACGTGCTGGTCGTCCCCGCCTGGTGGGGCGTCGCCCGGCACCGTCACCACTCCTACGCGGCACCCGGTGATCGCACCAACGTCCTGCTGCACACGTTCGTCTTCGTCGCTTCGCTCACCGTGGCCGCCGGGTTCGCGCTCGACTCGGCGAGCGCGGCGGCGCACCGCACCAAGGCCGCCGCCGAGCACGGCACGGAGCCGCCGCCCTACTTCGGCGTCGAGCCTGCCTGGACCTGTGTCAGGACGACGAGCGCTCTCGAGAACGTTCCGGGCGAGGGGCCCGAACTGGCCCCGGACCGGCCCTACCTGCTCATCAATGTCGCGGGAGGCACGGCCGTCCTGTGGGACCAGGTCACCGGTGAGCCGGTGAAAATACCTGCGAACAAGGCGTGGTTGGCGCCGGCCGAGGGCGGTAAGGGCTCGTGCGGGTGATCAACCGGCCTGTGGTGCAGGGGAGTACCGGTCCCGCACGAGCGGGCGTACCTCAATCCGTCGCGCAGTTCTCTCCGTTGAGGGTGAAGGCGCGCGGATCGTCGTTCGCCCCCTGATGCGTTCCGACGAACCCGAACGCGAACGACCCGTGCGCCGCGACCGACTTGTTGTAGCTCTTGGCGGAGGCGGTGACCCGGGTGCCGGACTGGTTCGGGGTGGCGTCCCAGGTCTGGCCGATGTGCTGGCCGTCGTCGAAGGTCCAGGCGAGCTGCCAGTCGGTGAGGGCGTCGTCGGTGGTGACGGTGAGGGTCGCCTGGAAGCCGTCGCTCCACTGGTCGTCCAGGTGGTAGGCGACATGGCAGGTGGGGGCGTGGGAGGCCGCGCCGGTGGGGCCCGGGGCGGGCGCGGTAGCGGTGGCGGAGGCGCTCCCCCGGTGCCCGGGGCTCGGGGTGGCACGGCGGGTGCGGGTCTGCGAGGTGCTCGGGGCCGGGGTGACCGGGATCGTGCGGGTGGTGGCCGGGGCGGCCGAGCGGGAGGGGGCGTGGCTGGGGCGGGTGGCGCTGGGGGCGGCGACCGGGCGCTGGTCGTCGTGGGCGGCGGCCTCGTCGCCGTCCGAGGTACCGAACGGCATCAGCGAGGCGCCGAGCGCGACGACGGAGATCAGTCCGGCCGCAGCGAGCAGCCCGCCGCGCACCGCGCGGCCCCGGGAGGCGTCCCGGTCGGGGTCGCCGGGCCCGGTGCGGCCGGGGGCGCCCGCGCCGAGGCGGACCTCGGCGGCCCGGCGGCGGCGCTCCAGGTAGGCGAGGCCGCCCCAGGCGACGACGCCACCGGCCAGCGCGGAGGCGAGGGCGCCGCCCTGGAGGCGGAGACAGGCGGCGGCCTCGGCGCAGGGCGCGCAGGTGGCGAGGTGGCGGGAGAGGTCTTCGGGCTCCTCGGCACCGGGTGAGCGCGTGACCGCGTCGAGCAGCCGGGCGTAGCTGCGGCACTCGGCCTCCAGCGGTGTGTCCCGGTGGGCGCGGTGGCAGCGCTCGCGGAACAGCATGCGTACCTGGTCGAGTTCGGTGCCCACGGTCTGCGGGTCGAGGCCCAGGCGGCGGGCTACGACGCTCAGCGGCAGCGCCTCCACCTCGGCGAGCCAGAGCAGCGTGGCGTCCGCCTCGGGCATGTCCCTGAGGCCGCGCAGCGCGATGGGCCGGGTGAGGGGCGGGCCCGAATAGCGGGCTGCCGCATCGGAGTTGAGCCACAGCCTGAGGTCGGGGTCGAGCCCTTGCCCCTTCCCCTCGCCCTCCCAGTCGGCGGCCGTCTCACGCACGGCGGCGAGGAGTTCGGGGACAACGGGCAGCCGGACGGCCCGACGGCCCGGACCACGTACGGACGTTCCCTCGGCGCGCAGGCGGCGCACACCCAGCGTGAAGGCCTCGTCGGCCAGCTGGCGCGCCGTCATGGAGCCGGCGGTGCACAGGTCCGCGTACGACAGGACCGCGTCCCAGCATTCGGAGAACAGCGCGGTCTCGTCGGCGTCCTGAGGGGTCGGCAGGTCGGACAATCGAACTCCCGCATCCACGAACGAGGTCAACTCACCACAGAGGCGATGGAGTTGGCGATACCCCGCGGCGGCAGGAGCTTTTCACGCCGCCACGGCGGCTGACAAGCGGACCGGGCGAATCCGGTGAGCCTCCGGTCGCTCGGCGTGACCGCGCGCCATTCCTCCAAGTGGATACGGCAACGGGCGCCCGTGTGTTCAACACGGGCGCCCTTTCCCTCGGTTCGGTCCGGCCGTCAGGCCTCCACCGGCGTCTGGGCCGGCAGGCTGTCCATGAAGGAGCTGACGGAGAACACCGCGTTGCCGGGTCCGGGCGGGCCGTAGCCGGGCGGGGAGGAGAGGCCGAAGTCGTCCATGGTGTTGCGGTACGCCTCCAGGAGCCGGATGTGGTACTCCAGCGGCGCGCCCTGCGGGTTGGCCTTGCCGAGCGGGGTGGTGGGCTCGGGGCACCAGGTGGTGAAGCGGGGCGTGATGCCGTGCGACATGAAGAAGCGCAGGCCCTCGGTGGTGGAGGCGATGGCCTCGTCGACCGTCTTGAAGCCGAAGGGCTCGGCCATCTCCACGCCCGCCACGAAGTTGGGGATCACGTTGCGCGCGCCGAACACGTCGGCGGAGTCCAGGATGCGCTTGTGCCACTCGTCCCGGCCGACGTACCGCTCCTTGCCGGGGCAGTACATCTTGAACAGGTACTCGTCCCACACCTCGAAGTTGGGGTGGTAGATCTGGACGCCGTAGTCCTTGAAGCGCTGCACGTCCGCCTTGGGCAGCGCCTGGGCGACGACCTTGCCGATCCAGCGGCCGGGGAAGCGCTCCTCGATGGCCTTGGCGTAGTGGCCGTAGAAGTCGGCCTCGTCGCGGCCGGAGACCGTCTTGGTGATGGCGCCGCCGGTCAGGGTGTAGGCGGTGGAGGCCTTCTGGGTGTCGTAGCGGTCGATGATCTCGAGCGCCTCCAGGACCTCCTCCACGTCCTTGACGCCGGTGTAGGGGCGCCCGGCGGCCTTGTGCTGGCGCCAGTTGTGGTTGATGTCGCAGTACTGGCACTCCTCCTTGGCGCCGAAGTACTGGCAGACCCGGAAGACGGTCAGATAGACCAGATAGCCCCACTGGATGGTGGGGGCGACCTCCATGACGGACTTCCCGTTGGAGAGGGTGTGCCGGTAGTACTCGGGCATCGGGGGAACCCCGACGTCGGAGATGCGCCTGCCGTCCAGGTAGAGGCCGAGCTGCCCCTCCTCGTCGGCGGCGACCCGGTAGAGGGAGGCGGGGTTCACCCGTACGGAGACCACCGTACGGCGCAGCCCGTAGGGGCCGCCGGTCAGGATGATCTCCTCCGGGGGCCTGCGCAGGGCGGCCTCGCCCAGTTCGGGCAGGGTGCCGTGGTCGAAGGAGAAGATGAAGTACGACTTCGGCTTGACCTCGCCGTCCTCGTTGTCGCTGAGGGCCGAGGCGTCGAAGGCGACTCCGCCCCGGAGCAGGTCCTCCTTGAAGACGGCTTCCCGCGGCACATGCGGGAACCGCTCCATCAGATCCTCGACCAGCGCGGTGCGGCTGCCCATCCCTGTCTCCTCCCGGCTCACGCGTTCATCCCTCACCGTATGCCCCCGTCACCGGTGGAGGCGTCCCGGGGCAGGCTCGGCGCGCGGTGTTTCCGCCGGTGCGACGCCCCTGACGTGCGGCGCACCGTCCCCTGGGTGATCTTCCCCAGGGGGCGGCGGGGTGAGAAGGTCGGGGCGAACGGCACTCTCGGGGAGGACGACGACGATGACGGAGACGGCGAGTACGGCCGGACGGCAGCCGGTCACCAACTGGGCCCGCAATGTCACCTACACGGCGAAGGAGTTCCACCGGCCGGAGTCGGTGGAGGCGCTGCGGGCCCTGGTGGCCGCCACCGCGCGGCTACGGGTGCTGGGCAGCGGCCACTCGTTCAACACGGTCGCGGACCCCGGCGGCGAGGGCGTCCTCGTCTCACTGGCCGCGCTTCCCCCGGTCGTCGACGTGGACACGTCGGCCCGTACGGTCCGGGTCTCGGGCGGCGTCCGGTACGCCGAACTCGCCCGCGCGGTGCACGCCCAGGGGCTCGCGCTCGCCAACATGGCCTCGCTGCCGCACATTTCGGTCGCGGGCTCGGTCGCGACCGGTACGCACGGCTCGGGGATCGGCAACGCCCCGCTGGCGTCGGCGGTCCGGGAGATCGAGCTGCTCACGGCGGACGGCACGACGGTGGGACTCGCGCGCGGCGACGCCGGGTTCGACGGCGCCGTGACCTCGCTGGGCACGCTCGGCGTGGTCACCGCGCTCACCCTGGACCTGGAACCGGCGTACGAGGTCGAGCAGCACGTCTTCACCGAACTGCCGCTCGACGGGCTGGACTTCGAGGCGGTCGCCGGATCGGCGTACAGCGTCAGCCTGTTCACCGACTGGCGTGCGCCGGGCTTCCGTACGGTGTGGGTGAAGCGGCGCACCGACCAGGCGCCGGTGGACTTCCCGTGGGCCGCGCCCGCGACCGAGGCGCAGCACCCGGTGCCGGGGATGCCCTCCGTCAACTGCACCGGGCAGTTCGGCGTTGCAGGGCCCTGGCACGAGCGACTGCCGCACTTCCGGGCCGAGTTCACGCCGAGCAGCGGCGCGGAGTACCAGTCGGAGTACCTGCTGCCGAGGGCCGCCGCCACGGACGCGCTGCGTGCGCTGGAGGCCGTCCGCGCGGAGTTCTCCGGGCCGCTGCTGACCTGCGAGGTCCGCACGGTCGCCGCCGACACGCAGTGGCTGAGCCCCGCCTACGGCCGCGACTCGGCGGCCGTGCACTTCACCTGGGCCGACGACCTGCCTGCCGTACTGCCCGCCGTACGCGCGGTGGAGGCGGCACTGGACCCCTTCGAGCCGCGCCCGCACTGGGGCAAGGTGTTCACCACGCCCCCGGCGGTGCTGGCCGCCCGGTATCCACGGCTGGCCGACTTCCGGGCGCTGGCAAGGGAGTTGGACCCGACGGGCAAGTTCACGAACGAGTTCGTGCGGGAGGCGCTGGAGCTGCCGTAAAGGCTTCCTAGATGCCCTAGGATTCGGCCGAGGAATCCTAGGGAGGTGGGCCGATGGCCCGTGCGGGCATCACCGTGGACCGCCTGGTCGCGGCCGCCGCCGAACTCGCGGACGAGTCCGGCTTCGAGAACGTCACCCTGTCCGCGCTCGCGCGGCGCTTCGGGGTGAAGGACGCGAGCCTCTACTCGCACGTCCGCAACCTGCACGACCTGCGCACCCGGCTCGCGCTGTTCGCGGGCGGCGAGCTGATCGACCGCATCGCGGCGGCGGTGGCCGGGCGCGCGGGCCGCGCCGCGCTCACCGCGTTCGCGGGCGCCTACCGCTCCTACGCGCTCGAACACCCCGGCCGCTACGCCGCCACCCAGATCCGTATCGACCAGTCCCTGATCGCCGACTCCCCCGCCCTGCGCCGCACCGCCGAGATCACCTACGGGATGCTCCGCGCCTACGACCTGGCGGAGCCCGACCTCACCGACGCCGTCCGCCTGCTGCGCAGCACCTTCCACGGCTACTGCGTCCTGGAATCGGCGGGCGGCTTCGGCGCGGACCGCGATGTCACGGCCTCCTGGGACAAGGGCGTGGAGGCCCTGCACCGGGCACTGACGCACTGGCCGAGGGAGACGGGCGATGCGTAAGGGGCCGTACCACGACATGACGGGCAGCGGTCCCGTACTGCTGCTGATGCCGGGCGGCGCCGGACACCCCATGGGCCTGGGCCCGCTGACCGAGCGGCTGGCCGGCCGGTTCACCGTCGTGACGTACGACCCGCTGGGCCTCGCCCACGGCCGGCCGGGGCTGCCGGTGCCGGACCAGCGGCCGCCGGACTGGAGCGACGGGGCGCGGCGGGTGCTGGAGGAGGTGCTGCCGCCGGGCGAACGGGGGCACGTCTTCGGGACCAGCTCGGGCGGCATCGCGGCCCTCGCCCTGCTCGCGCGGCACCCCGGCCGGCTGGCGCACGTGGTCGCGCACGAGCCGCCGTGCGCGCTGGTGCTGCCGGACGGGGAGGAGCGGCGGCGGGGGCTGATCGCGGCACTGGACGGCGGCGAACGGCCGCCTGCCGAGAGCCCGATGGGGGTCTTCCTCGCGCATGTGCTGCGGCCGTTCACGGCGTACGTGCCCGCCGCACTGGCGGAGCCGGAACGGCTGACGCTGGCCGTCGGGGCGGACTCGCGCGGTGAAGTGGCCGGCGATGCGGCGGAGGTGCTGGCCGAGGCGTACGGCAGCCGGTTGCTGGAGTTCCCCGGCGGGCATCTCGGCACGCTGGAGCATCCGGTGGAGTTCGCGGACCGGCTGACCGAGGTGCTGCTCGGGGGACTAGCTTCGGGAGCATGAGCAGCGATCGCGGTACGCACGGCGCCCCCTCGCTGGCCGAGGCCCTGGCCGCCGGGCCGCTCGTGCTGGACGGCGGTCTCTCCAACCAGCTGGCGGCGGCCGGTCACGACCTCTCGGACGAGCTGTGGTCGGCGCGGCTGCTGGCCGAGCGGCCGGAGGCGGTGACCGAGGCGCATCTCGCCTATTACGCGGCGGGCGCGGACGTGGCGATCACCGCGAGCTACCAGGCCACCTTCGAGGGATTCGGCAGGCGCGGGATCGGGCGGGCGGCGGCCGCGCGGCTGATGGCGTCCAGCGTGGAACTGGCCCGTGAGGCGGCTCGTGCGGCGGCCCGTGCGGCGGACGTGGCGCGGCCGCTGTGGGTGGCGGCGTCGGCGGGGCCGTACGGGGCGATGCTCGCGGACGGGTCGGAGTACCGGGGGCGGTACGGGCTGAGCGTGACGGAGCTGGAGCGGTTCCACCGGCCGCGTCTCGAGGTGCTGGCCGGGGCGGCCCCTGACGTGCTGGCCCTGGAGACCGTGCCGGACACCGACGAGGCGGTGGCGCTGCTGCGCGCGGTGCGCGGGCTCGGGGTGCCGGTGTGGCTGTCGTACACCGTCTCGGGGCGGCGCACGCGGGCCGGTCAGCCGCTGGAGGAGGCGTTCGGGCTCGCGGCCGACGTGGACGAGGTGATCGCGGTGGGCGTCAACTGCTGCGCCCCCGAGGACGCGCTGTACGCCGTCGGGACGGCCCACCGGGTGACGGGCAAGCCGGTCGTGGTCTACCCGAACAGCGGGGAGTCCTGGGACGCGGAGGCCCGCGCGTGGGACGGCCGCGCGAGCTTCGACACCGGGCTGGTGGACGACTGGCTGGCGGCCGGGGCCCGGCTGATCGGCGGGTGCTGCCGGGTGGGGCCGGGGACGATCGGGGCGGTGGCTGGGCGGGTGGCGGAGGCTCGCTGAACGGGAGCGGCGCCCGGCGGTGGCATACGTCCGATGCCGACGGCCCGTGCTTCGCCCACGTGGCCACGAGCCGCACGGTGACCGCGTCCGCGCGCCCGCCGCGTCCGCGCGCCTGCCGCGACCGGCGCCCCACTGCCGCGTGGGAGCAGTCGGCGATTCCCGCGCCCGATGCCACGCCTCGGAGCCCTCAGTGCCGCCGCCCCGCCGACGCCCGCCGCAACCGGCGTACCGCCGAGGACAGGTCGGCCCGGGGAATGCGGACGATGGACGTGGTGGGGGTGGACACCCGGGGCTCCCGTAGGGGTGGGGCCGTGGCCCAGAGGGTGATCTCGGGGTCGCGGGGGCCGTGGGCGATGTCGGGGCCGTCGCCGTCGTCGAAGACCCTTACGGGGTGGGTGGCGTCCCACGCGGGCCAGCCGGGGTCGCCGGTGGCGGCGAAGCGGACCCAGGCGGCGTGCATGGTGTCGGCGAGATGCTGCGGCGCGCCGTGTCCGGCGAGCTTGACGGCCTCCGGCACCTCGCCGGTGTCGAAGACGAAGCCCAGTTCCAGGGCGTGGCAGGCGCCGAGGCCGGGGCGGTGGGACTGCCAGGCGAACTCGTACAGGTGGGAGGTGCCGGGGCGGGCGTCGGCGATGCGGTGCAGCGGTACGCGCAACATGTGGTCGGTGACCATCTGTCCGACGATCTCGGCAGCCCCCGCCCCCGGGTGCAGGGCACGATAGCCGCGCGGCACCTCGTGGCCGACCCGGCAGCGGGCCATGGCCCCGGCCAGCGCGACGGCACCGAGCCGGTCGACGCGTTCGACGAGCCCGCCGGGGACGAGCCACAGCCGGTACTCGTCACGGGTCCAGCCCATCAGCAGGTCCACGCCGGGTGCCGCCGTGCCGTCGACCAGCGCCTGGAGCGGGTCGGCGGGCACGAGGTCGCCGTCCGGGACGATGCCGAAGGCGGGGCCGCCGAGCACGGGGCTGCTCAGCCGCCCCACCTCGGCCTGGGCGCGCAGCAACAGGTCCGGACCGACGGCGGCGAAGGCGGCCGCGGTGGCCGGGACCTTCAGCCGGGCGGCCATACGGCGCACCATCCGCCGCACCTTGTCGCGCTCGGAGACCTCCGGCGCGCCGCTCTGCAGGACGGCCCGCCGGACCAGGCCCCGGGACTCGGGGACGGTCAGCAGGACGCCGACGCTGATGGCCCCGGCCGACTGGCCGGCCAGGGTGACGTTCGCCGGGTCGCCGCCGAAGGCCGCGATGTTCTCGTGGACCCAGCGCAGGGCGGCGAGCTGGTCGCGCAGGCCGGGGTTGGCGGGCGCGTCCGGGAACAGTCCGTAGCCCTCGATGCCGAGCCGGTAGTTGACCGAGACGAGGACGACCCCGTCACGGGCGAAGGCACCGCCGCCGTACACCGGTACGGCCGAGCAACCCCTGGTCAGGGCGCCGCCGTGCAGCCAGACCAGGACGGGGAGCCGGGCGCCGGGGCCGGGCTCGGGGGTCCAGACGTTGAGGTTGAGGCACTCGTCGCCGGGGATCACCGGGTCGGAGAGGTAGCCGGAGAACGCCTCGGAGTACGGCACCTGCGGCGCGGTCGGGCCGTAGTCCCCGGCGTCGCGCACCCCGTCCCAGGGCGCGTGCGGCTCGGGCGGCCGGAACCGCCGGGGGCCGAAGGGCGGCGCGGCGTACGGGATGCCCCGGAACACGGCGACGTCCTGCTCGTACCGGCCGCGTACGGCCCCTTGCCGCGTGCGGACCACCGGGTCCGTCCGGTCTGCGGTCATCGCCCACCAGCCCTTCGCCGCGCACATGTGTCGATCACACACAGAGCGTGTGGCGATCGCTCATGGCACCACATAGGAGAGCACCACATGTCAGAGCGCCGCACAGGGCGGGTGTATTCCCTTGCACGGACCCGTGCACCACCCCTCCGCACACCGGGCACACCGGGCACACCGGGCGACCCGCGCAGGCCACCGCACGCGGCCCGCGGGCCCCGCTCACCGCTCCGGGTGCCCCCGGTCCTTGTCGCCCTTGGGCGCGTGGTGGGTGTTCCTGGCGTGGGTGCGGAGCCGCCCGGTGATGTCCTCGGGGGGCAGGAAGCGGGACCAGCGTTCGGGGAACTCGGAGGGCATGTCGGGGTCGTCCGGATCGCTCTCGCGGGCCGCGGCGGCCCGGGCCACGTACTCGGCGATCTGGACCTCGCGCTGGCGTTCGTTGGCCTCGCGGGCGGCGGCCGTGGCGGCGGCGGGCCAGACCCGGTCGATGGCGGCGTTGACCGCCGCGCCCACGAGCACGGCGAACGCGGACACACCGATCCACAGCAGCACGGCGACGGCGGCCGCCAGTGAGCCGTAGATGGTGGCGCCTTCGATGGTGTGGGTGAGATACACCCGCAGCAGGAGGCTGCCGAGGACCCACATGGCGAGCGCGACCAGGGCGCCGGGCACGTCCTCGATCCATGGGGAGCGGACCGGGACGGAGACGTGGTAGAGCGTGGTCAGGAAGACGATGGACAGGACGATGACGACGGGCCAGTAGAGCACCTTGACGACCGTCGCGGACCAGGGCAGGACGCCGACCACCGCGTCCGGTCCGGCCACCATCAGCGGCAGCGCCACCGAGCCGATCAGCAGGGCCACGATGAACAGCAGGAACGCCATGATGCGGGTCTTGACGATGCCCCGGACGCCGTCGAGGCCGTACATGACGGTGATGGTGTCGATGAAGACGTTCACCGCGCGGGAGCCCGACCAGAGGGCGAACAGGAAGCCGATGGAGATGACGTCGGGTCTGCCGCCCTTCATCACGTCGTCCAGGATCGGCTCGGCGATCTCCTTGACGCCCTTGTTCGACAGGACGGTGCGCGAGGCCTCCAGGAGGTTGGTCTCCAGGCTGTGGATGGTGTCGGCGCCGGTCCAGTCGTCGACGTAGCCGAGGAGGCCGATGAGGCTGAGCAGCAGGGGCGGGACGGACAGCAGCGTGAAGAAGGCCGCCTCGGCCGCGAGGCCCAGGATGCGGTACTCCATGCAGGAATTGACGGTGTCCGTCAGCAGCAGCCAGGCGGTCCTCCGCTTGGAGACGTTTCGGTAAAGGGCTCTGGCCCGGTGGAGGCGGCCCCGCCGCTCGGGGGTTTCACTTGCTGACTGCACGTCCTAACGGTATCCGGCGCGGCGCGCGGCCCTCACCTCGCGGGGCGGAACGCCTGTGCCGCGAGGCCGATGAGCGCGCATGTGACGGGGCGTGGACGCCCCGTTCGCTCGCGCCGCGCGGCGCCGGTGTCCCCGCGTCGGCCGGCGGACCACCGGTCCGGTCCGCCGCATCGCGGTGCCCCGGGGTCGCGGGGGTGGTGCTGCGCCGACACGGCACCACCCCCGCCCCTCGGGCCCCTTGGAGGGCGCACGCACCGCCCGGGGGCGGCGCAGGGCTCAAGTGTCGGTGCGCCCCGTGCCGTTCACCAGGGTTGCAGGGGGTTGCAACTTGTTGCCGAGAGTGCGCGGAGCGGTGTGCCCGGCCCCCACTCGACGGCAGTATGGGAGCCGCCGTCCCGGAAGCCGCCGCCGGGTTGGCGCGACACATGTGTTGGACGCCTAGCTTCCGGGAGGCGCAAGTGGTGGACCCGCCCATGAACAGGGCGCGCCTGGCCGCCGTGGACGCGGCGCAGGCGGCGCGGGTGCTGAACGAGGTGCGCGAGGCCCGACTCGCCGGGAAACACGCGCGGATCGCGCCCCGGCCGGTGATCGAGCAGTCCTGGGCGCGGATGCTGCGCAGCGGCGTGGACCCCGAACACGGCCGTGGCTCGCCGCTGCTGTCCCCCGAGGAGGTCGGACGCAGACGACGGGAGTCGCCGCTGCGGCACGTGCTGCCGGTGCTGCGCGAGGGGCTGCTGTCGGTCGCGGACGTGGCCCGGCACATCATGGTCGTCGCCGACGCCGAGGGCCGCGTGCTGTGGCGCGAGGGCGCCCCGGCGGTGCTGCGCAAGGCCGACGTGCTCGGCTTCGAGGTGGGGGCCGACTGGCGCGAGAACGCGGTCGGCACCAATGGCGTGGGCACCCCCGCGGTCGTACGGCGGCCGGTGCAGGTCTTCGGCGCCGAGCACTTCGTCCGCTCGCACGTCTCCTGGACCTGTTCGGGGGCGCCGATCACCGACCCCCGGGACGGCCGACTGCTCGGCGTGGTGGACGTGAGCGGCCCGCTGGAGACGATGCACCCGGCGACCCTCGCCTGGGTGGGCTCGGTGGCCAAGCTCGCCGAGGCCCGGCTGCGCGAGCTGCATCTGACCTCGCTGGAGCGGCTGCGCACGGTCGGGGCTCCGGTGCTGGCCCGGCTGGAGGGGCGGGCCCTGGTGGTGGACCGGGACGGCTGGACGGCGGCGGTGACCGGGATGCCGTACGTCCGCCGCCTCGCGCTGCCCAACTCCCTCTCTCCGGGCCGCCGCCGGCTCGCCGCGCTGGGTTCGTGCGCGGTGGAGCCGCTGGCCGGGGGCTGGTTGGTGCGGGTGGCGGACGAGACGACGTCCGGGGTGCGGATGACGCTGGACCTGGCGCGCCCCGACCGCCGCACGCTGACGGTGTCCGGCGCCGCCGGTCCCTGGTCGCGCGAACTGAGCGCCCGGCACGCCGAGTTGCTGCTGCTCCTGGCCGAGCACCGCGCGGGGCGCAGCGCGGCCGGTCTCGCGGAGGACCTGTTCGGCGACGGGTCCAGAACGGTGACGGTGCGCGCGGAGATGTCGCGCGTACGGCGTTATCTGGGCGCGCTGTTGCTGGACCGGCCCTACCGGTTCCGGGAGGACGCGGACGTGGAGGTGCTGCTGCCCGAGGAGCCCGCCGCCCTGCTGCCCCACTCCACCGCACCCGCGCTGGCCCGGCTGCGCGGCCACGCCCGGACGGCCGCCGGGGACGAAGTGCGAACACCCGGCCCGAACAGAATAGGGTGAACACCCCCCGAACGCGGGCGTCTTCCCCGCACTTGCGGGGTCCTCCCCCCGGAGCGCCGCTCGCTGCCGTAGCATCCCTGACGGGTCCGCCCAACGGCCTCGCGGTCAACACAACGATCGCCGGGTGCAGTTGGACCGCCTCGGGAGGAAACATGAAGCATCGCGGCCGACACCGCAGGCGCAGACGAGGCATGGCCCTGCGCGCGGTCCTGACCGGGACCGGCCTCGCCCTCACCGCGGCGGCCACGCTGATCAGCGCCTCGCAGGCCACGGTCACCGGCGACCCGGGCGCGCTCACACCGCTCACCGCTCAGGCGGACACCGCTCCGCTGCGGCTCCAGGAGAACCTGGTGCCCGCGCGCACGCTCGACCGGCTCGCCGGGTCCATGGGGCGCCCGGTCGGGGTGGACGCCGTACTGCGCGACGCCGACCGCGCGATGCGTGTGGGCTCCGCCTGCGACTCCGAGGAGCGCGCCACCCTGCCGCTCGCCCCCACCGCCACACGCTCCTACTGCTGGGACCGCGCCGACACCGCCGACACCGCCTGGCGCCCCGCCTCGGTGACCACCTCCGGGGACGCGGACGAGGACGGCGTCTGGGGCACGCACCGGGTGGTCCTGACCGGCTGGAGCCACAGCACCACCGAGGGGTCCGGCGCCGAGCGCGGGCTCGCCCGGGTCGCCTTCGCCGACTTCGACGACCCCGCCCGGCCCGTCTACCGCTGGGTGCTCCTCGTGGTGCCCGAGAACGGCGGCAGCGACTACCGGGGGCTGGACTCCGGGATCTCGGGCATGGTCTGGTACGACAACAAACTGCTGGTCAGTGCGGGCCGGACGGGCGCCGAGGCGCTCTACGTCTACGACCTCGACCGCATCCAGCGCACCACCGTGGACGAGCCCGCGATCGGCCGGGTGCCGCACGGCTGGTCGGCGGCCGGCTACCGGTATGTGATGCCCGCCATCGGCTCGTACCGCTTCCACGACGGACGCTGCGGCACCTCCGGGCCGCCCTGTCCCGGCCCGCTCTCGCTGGACCGGGGCACCTCGCCCGACAGTCTGGTGGCCGGGGAGCAGACCCCGGCGAGCGGTGAGCGGCGGACCCGGCTGTGGCGGTACGCGTTCAGCGGCGCCCCCGCGCGCGGCGGACTGCTCGCCACCGACTCCACCGGCCGCGCCGACGCGGCCGAGGTGTACCGGACCCGGGCGCGCGGCATCCGGGGTGTGCTCTCCTACCACCGTCCCGGCACGGACATGTCGTCCTGGTACATAGGGACCCAGCCGAAGTCGGCGAACGACCGGGGCGGGCTGTGGCGTCAGGACACCCGTGGCGCGACGGCGGCCCGCTGCGGCTCGGACTCCTCCCACCACTGCTGGACGGACCCGGCGGACTCGGCGGGCTCGCTGTCGTACTGGCAGGAGACCGGCGAGGTGTGGTCGCTGTCCGACCGGATGCTGTTCGCGGTGCCGCTGGCGCGGCTGGAGGAGTCGCTCGACTGAGGCGGAGCCTGGAGGAGTCGCTGGACCGGGGCGGAGGGGATCGACAGGTCCGGCCGCCCGATGATTTTCTGGCCGTCATGAGCAACGTCCCTGTCACCACCTGGTTCCTGGAGCAGAACTCCTCCGCCGACCTCCTGCCGGCCGCCGCTCCGGAGGGCGACGCCGTGCGGATCGTGCGCGCCGAGGTGTCCTCGCCGGAGTTCAGCCGCTTCCTGTACGCGTCGGTGGGTGGTGACATCCGCTGGACCGACCGGCTCGGCTGGAGCCACGCCCGCTGGCGGGAGTATCTGGAGCGGCCCGGGGTGGAGACATGGGTGGCGTACGACCATGGCACTCCGGCCGGTTTTGTGGAGCTGGACGCCAAGGGTGACGGCGTGGTGGAGATCGCCTACTTCGGGCTGCTGCCCGCCTTCCGGGGGCGTCGCATCGGCGGCCATCTGCTGTCGTACGGCACGGCGCGCGCCTGGGACCTGGCCGAGCGGTGGCCGGGGCTCGCGCCGACCAAGCGGGTGTGGGTGCACACGTGCAGCTGGGACGGCGAGTTCGCGCTGGTCAACTACCAGCGGCGCGGCTTCACGCTCTACGACACCGAGGTCGCCCTGGAGCAGGAGGCGGCGACGCCCGGACCGTGGCCCGGCGCGTTCGCGGAGTGAGCCGAGCGGCGAACCGTGAAGTGACGCCTGCGAAGTGACCCCTGTGGCGGGACGGGCCGGCACGCTGCGGAACCCCCACGTCCGTCTCGCCATGCAGAATGGATGCGTCCACAATCCGGACAATGGTGGACTGCCCGGAGATCCGCGTGCAACGCTGCCGTCATGTCTGGAACTGGAATCGCCCTGGTGAGTCGACGGCACGTCGATCTCGGCCGCATGTCCAGCGCCATCTGTCCGGCGAGCTGACACACCAGCTCCGCCGATTCTCTTTTCGCTTTCCGCGCACCGCCGCGCACGTGAATTGCCCACGTGCGCGCGCACGTGCGCAGGCCAGAGCCGATTTTCGCCCGTCGAAGGACTCTAGAACCATGGCCGCCACCCCCCAGCCCCCCGCTGCCTCCGCGCCCCGCCGCAAGGTCAGTCGCCACCGCGGCGAGGGCCAGTGGGCGATGGGACACCACACCCCGCTCAACGGCAACGAACAGCTGAAGAAGGACGACGACGGTCTCAATGTGCGGACACGCATTGAGACGATCTACTCCCAGCGCGGCTTCGACTCCATCGACCCGAACGATCTGCGCGGCCGGATGCGCTGGTGGGGCCTGTACACCCAGCGCAAGCCCGGCATCGACGGCGGCAAGACGGCGGTGCTGGAGCCGGAGGAGCTGGACGACAAGTACTTCATGCTGCGGGTGCGGATCGACGGTGGCCGTCTGACCACCGAGCAGCTGCGCGTGATCGGCGAGGTCTCCGAGGAGTTCGCGCGCGGCACGGCCGACATCACCGACCGGCAGAACATCCAGCTGCACTGGATCCGCATCGAGGACGTGCCCGAGATCTGGAACCGTCTCGAAGGGGTCGGCCTGTCCACGACCGAGGCGTGCGGCGACGTGCCGCGCGTGATCCTCGGTTCGCCGGTCGCGGGCATCGCCGAGGACGAGATCATCGACGGCACCCCGGCGATCGACGAGATCCACCGCCGGATCATCGGCAACCCGGACTTCTCCAACCTCCCGCGCAAGTTCAAGTCCGCGATCTCGGGCTCGCCGCTGCTCGACGTGGCGCACGAGATCAACGACATCGCGTTCGTGGGCGTCGTGCACCCCGAGCACGGCCCCGGCTTCGACCTGTGGGTGGGCGGCGGACTGTCCACCAACCCCAAGATCGGTGTACGGCTGGGCGCTTGGGTGCCGCTCGACGAGGTGCCCGACGTGTACGAGGGCGTCATCTCGATCTTCCGCGACTACGGCTACCGCAGGCTGCGCAACCGCGCCCGGCTGAAGTTCCTGGTCGCGGACTGGGGCGCGGAGAAGTTCCGGCGGGTGCTGGAGGACGAGTACCTGAAGCGCCCCCTGCTCGACGGCCCCGCGCCCGAGCAGCCGGTGGAGCGCTGGCGGGACCACGTGGGTGTGCACCGGCAGCGGGACGGCCTGTTCTACGTCGGGTTCGCGCCGCGTGTCGGCCGGGTGGACGGGGCGACGCTCGCCAAGATCGCCGGTCTCGCGGAGGAGCACGGCTCGGGCCGGGTCCGTACCACCGTCGAGCAGAAGATGATCGTGCTCGACGTCGAGGCCGACCGGGTCGAGTCGCTGGTGGCCGGTCTCGAGGCGCTGGATCTGAGGGTCGGTCCCTCGCCGTTCCGGCGGGGCACGATGGCCTGCACCGGCATCGAGTTCTGCAAGCTCGCCATCGTGGAGACGAAGGCGCGCGGCATCTCGCTGATCGACGAACTGGAGCGCCGCCTCCCGGAGTTCGACGAGCCGATCACCATCAACATCAACGGCTGCCCGAACGCCTGCGCCCGTATCCAGGTCGCGGACATCGGTCTCAAGGGCCAGTTGGTCGTGGACGACGACGGCAACCAGGTGGAGGGCTTCCAGGTGCACCTGGGCGGCGCGCTCGGGCTGGAGGCGGGCTTCGGCCGCAAGGTCCGCGGCCTGAAGGTCACTTCGCAGGAACTGCCGGACTACGTGGAGCGCGTGCTGAAGCGCTTCCAGGCCGAGCGCGCGGACGGCGAGCGGTTCGCCGTCTGGGCCGCGCGGGCCTCCGAGGAGGCGCTGTCGTGAGCGAGCGTGCCGCGCCGTTCTACTGCCCCTACTGCGGTGACGAGGACCTGCGCCCGAGCGAGGAGGGACACGGCGCCTGGGAATGCGGGGCCTGCAACCGGGCCTTCCAGCTGAAGTTCCTCGGGCTGCTCGCCCGGGGACTGCGGCGAGCCGACGACGGAGGGGACGGATCGACATGACGGCCACTCAGACAGAGCGCACCGACGAGGAGTTGAAGCGGCTGGCCGAAGAGGCCGGCCGGGAGCTGGAGGAGGCGTCCGCGCCGGAGATCCTGCGCTGGGCGGTGGACACCTTCGGCGAGCGGTTCTGTGTCACCTCCTCCATGGAGGACGCGGTGGTCGCCCACCTCGCCTCGCGGGTACGGCCGGGCGTGGACGTGGTGTTCCTGGACACCGGCTACCACTTCCCGGAGACCATCGGCACCCGCGACGCCGTGGCGGCCGTGATGGACGTCAACGTCATCACGCTCACGCCCGCGCGAACGGTGGCCGAGCAGGACGCCGAGCACGGCCCGAAGCTGCACGACCGCGACCCCGACCTGTGCTGCGCACTGCGTAAAGTCCAGCCGCTGGAAGCCGGATTGACGGGTTATCAGGCATGGGCGACCGGGCTGCGCCGGGACGAGTCCCCGACCCGGGCGAACACCCCGGTCGTCGGCTGGGACGCGAAGCGCGGCAAGGTCAAGGTCTCCCCCATCGCCCGCTGGACCCAGGACAACGTGGACGCCTACGTCACCGAACACGGCGTCCTGACCAACCCGTTGCTGATGGACGGCTACGCCTCCGTCGGCTGCGCCCCCTGCACCCGCCGGGTGCTGGAGGGCGAGGACGCGCGCGCCGGACGCTGGGCCGGGCGGGCCAAGACCGAGTGCGGACTGCACGGATGACGACCGCACGGATGACGACCGAACCGACTCAGGAGCGACACGTGACGAGCGGAGCCACCGTCTGGCTCACCGGTCTGCCGAGCGCGGGCAAGACCACCATCGCCACCGAACTGGCCGGAGCGCTGCGCGCACAGGGACACCGGGTGGAGGTGCTCGACGGGGACGAGATCCGCGAGTTCCTCTCCGCAGGGCTCGGCTTCAGCCGCGAGGACCGGCACACCAACGTCCAGCGCATCGGCTTCGTCGCCGAACTGCTCGCCCGCAACGGCGTGCTGGTGCTGGTGCCGGTGATCGCCCCGTACGCGGACAGCCGCGAGGCGGTGCGCAAGCGGCACGCGGCGGCCGGAACGCCGTACCTGGAGGTGCATGTGGCGACGCCGGTCGAGGTGTGCGGCGAGCGGGACGTGAAGGGGCTGTACGCCCGGCAGGCCGCCGGGGAGCTGACCGGGCTGACCGGTGTGGACGACCCGTACGAGGCGCCCGAGGCGCCGGACCTGCGCATCGAGACGCAGGGGCGGAGCGTGTCGGAGTCCGCGGCCGCGGTGCGCGCGCTGCTCGGCGAGAGGGGACTGGCATGACGACCGTCGCCAAGGTCACGGGCGGCGACGAGGGCACGGACAGCCCGTACGCCCTCTCGCACCTGGACGCGCTGGAGTCCGAGGCGGTGCACATCTTCCGCGAGGTGGCGGGCGAGTTCGAGAACCCGGTGATCCTGTTCTCCGGGGGCAAGGACTCGATCGTCATGCTGCATCTCGCGCTGAAGGCGTTCGCGCCGGCCGCGGTGCCCTTCACGCTGCTCCATGTGGACACCGGACACAACTTCCCCGAGGTGCTGGAGTACCGGGACCGTGTGGTGGCCGCACATGGGCTGCGGCTCCATGTGGCCTCCGTACAGGACTACATCGACCGGGGTGTGCTCAAGGAACGCCCCGACGGCACCCGCAATCCGCTGCAGACGCTGCCGCTGACGGAAAAGATCCGCAGCGAGAAGTTCGACGCGGTCTTCGGCGGCGGCCGCCGGGACGAGGAGAAGGCCCGCGCCAAGGAGCGGGTGTTCTCGCTGCGGGACGAGTTCTCGCAGTGGAACCCGCGCCGCCAGCGCCCGGAGCTGTGGAACCTGTACAACGGCCGGCACGCGCCGGGCGAGCACGTCCGGGTCTTCCCGCTGTCCAACTGGACCGAGCTGGACGTGTGGCAGTACATCGCACGCGAGGAGATCGTCCTGCCGGAGATCTACTTCGCGCACGAGCGCGAGGTGTTCCGGCGCGACGGCATGTGGCTGACGGCCGGCGACTGGGGCGGCCCGAGGGACGACGAGTCCGTGGAGCGGCGCCTGATCCGCTACCGGACGGTCGGGGACATGTCCTGCACGGGAGCGGTGGACTCCGACGCGGCCACGCTGGACGCGGTGATCGCGGAGATCGCCGCCTCCCGGCTGACCGAGCGCGGCGCGACCCGCGCCGACGACCGGCTCTCCGAGGCCGCGATGGAAGACCGCAAGCGGGAGGGGTACTTCTAGCCATGAGCACGATCACGACCGAGGAGCTCTCGGCCACCACCCTGCTGCGGTTCGCCACGGCGGGCTCCGTGGACGACGGCAAGTCCACGCTCGTCGGACGGCTGCTGCACGACTCCAAGTCGGTTCTCGCCGACCAGCTGGAGGCCGTGCGGCGGGTGTCGGTGAGCCGGGGCCAGGAGGCGCCCGACCTGGCGCTGCTCACCGACGGCCTGCGCGCCGAGCGGGAGCAGGGCATCACCATCGACGTGGCGTACCGCTACTTCGCGACCCCGCGCCGCCGGTTCATCCTGGCCGACACGCCGGGCCATGTGGAGTACACCCGCAACATGGTGACCGGCGCGTCCACGGCCGAGCTGACGGTGATCCTGGTCGACGCGCGCAACGGCGTGGTCGAGCAGACCCGCCGGCACGCCGCCATCGCCGCGCTGCTGCGCGTGCCGCACGTGGTGCTGGCCGTGAACAAGATGGACCTGGTGGACTACGCGGAGCCGGTCTTCGCGAAGATCGCCGAGGAGTTCACGGCGTACGCGACCGAGCTGGGCGTGCCCGAGGTGACCGCGATCCCGATCTCGGCGCTGGCCGGGGACAACGTGGTGGACCCGTCGGCCCGCATGGACTGGTACGGCGGCCCGACCGTCCTGGAGCACCTGGAGACGGTGCCGGTCAGCCACGACCTGGCGCACTGCCACGCCCGGCTCCCGGTGCAGTACGTGATCCGTCCGCAGACCGCCGAGCACCCCGACTACCGGGGCTACGCGGGCCAGATCGCCGCGGGCACCTTCCGGGTGGGCGACGAGGTCGCGGTGCTGCCGTCCGGGCGCACGAGCCGGATCGCCGCGATCGACCTGCTCGGGGCGCCGGTGGACGTGGCGTGGACGACGCAGTCGGTGACCGTGCTCCTGGAGGACGACATCGACGTCTCGCGCGGCGATCTGATCGTCCCGGCGAAGGACGCGCCCGAGGTCACGCGGGACGTGGAGGCGACCGTCTGCCATGTCGCGGACCAGCCGCTGACCGTCGGGCACCGGGTGCTGCTCAAGCACGGCACCCGCACGGTCAAGGCGCTCGTGAAGGACATCCCGTCCCGGCTCACCCTGTCCGACCTCTCGCTGCACCCGCACCCGGGGCAGTTGGCGGCCAACGACATCGGCCGGGTCACGGTCCGCACCGCGGAGCCGCTGCCGGTGGACTCCTACGCCGACTCGCGCCGCACGGGCTCCTTCATCCTGATCGACCCGAGCGACGGCACCACGCTGACCGCGGGCATGGTCGGCGAGTCGTTCGCGTCCCCGGAGCCGGTGAAGGACGCGGCCGACGACGAGGGTTGGGACTTCTGACCATGAACTCCCCTGATTTCTACTCGACGTTCGCGAAGGAGGGCGGCCGCGTCGGCAGCGGCGCCCTCGGCAGCGGGCAGGGCGGAGTGGCCCGATGTGTGCGATGACGTACGCGCACCGCTCGCGCGCCCTGACCCCCCACCCGGATCCGTCCCGGCACAGACGAAAACCACTGCCGAACTCCCGGCCACGGCCTGAAAGTCCGTGACCGCCGGGCCGACGAGAGGACACACCTCCCGTGCCTGCCACTCGCGTACCGCTCCCCCGCCGGGGCCTCACCGTGCTCGCCGTGCTCCCGCTGCTGGCCCTCGCGGCCTGCGGTTACGGCTCCGAGGCCGCCAAGGACGACCCGGCCCAGAAGGTCGCCGCCGGGGCGAAGAAGATCGACGGCCTCGACACCGTGAAGATCGGCTACTTCGGCAACCTCACCCACGCGACCGCTCTGGTGGGCCGGGACCGGGGCATCTTCCAGACGGAACTGGGCGCCACGAAGGCCGAGTACGCCACCTTCAACGCGGGCCCCTCCGAGATCGAGGCGCTCAACTCCGGTTCCATCGACATCGGCTGGATCGGCCCGTCCCCCGCGATCAACGGCTGGACCAAGTCCGGCGGCAAGTCCCTGAAGATCGTCGGCGGTTCGGCGTCCGGCGGGGTCAGGCTGGTCGTGAACCCCAAGAAGGTGAAGTCCCTCAAGGACGTCAGGGGCAAGAAGATCGCCACCCCGCAGCTGGGCAACACCCAGGACGTGGCGTTCCTCAACTGGGCGGCGGAGCAGGGCTGGAAGGTCGACGCGCAGAGCGGCAAGGGCGACGTCACCGTGGTCCGCAGCGACAACAAGGTGACCCCGGACGCCTTCAAGAACGGCTCGATCGACGGCGCCTGGGTGCCGGAGCCGACCGCGTCGAAGCTGGTCGCGGAGGGCGGCAAGGTGCTGCTCGACGAGTCGGACCTGTGGCCGGACAAGAAGTTCGTGATCACCAACATCATCGTGTCGCAGAAGTTCCTCAAGGCCCATCCGAAGGCCGTCGAGGCGGTCCTGCGGGCCTCGGTGCGCACCAACAAGTGGATCAACGCCCACCCGGACGAGGCGAAGGCCGCGGCCAACAAGCAGCTGGAGGCCGACTCCGGCAAGGCGCTGCCCGCGGGCATCCTCGACCCGGCCTGGAAGTCGATCCAGGTCACCGACGACCCGCTGGCGGCCACCCTGAACGCCGAGGCCGACCACGCGGTCAAGGCGGGCCTGCTGGAGAAGCCCGCGCTGAAGGGGATCTACGACCTGACGATCCTCAACAAGGTCCTGGGCGCCGAGGGCGAGCCCAAGGTCGACGCCGCCGGGCTCGGCACGAGCTGACCCGGTACCCGACGATTCCCAGGAGGTGACGACCATGGCCACCACCCTCGCCAAGGCCGGACCGGCGACCGAGTACGCCGTCCGCCTCGATCACGTATCGAAGTCCTTCACGGGGCCGGGCGGACAGCAGCCCGTTCTCGACGACATCAGCCTCGACGTCGCGCCGGGTGAGTTCGTCACCCTCCTGGGGGCCTCGGGCTGCGGCAAGTCCACGCTGCTGAACCTGGTGGCGGGCCTGGACCGGCCCACCACCGGGTCCATCGCGACGGACGGCCGTCCCGCCCTGATGTTCCAGGAGCACGCGCTCTTCCCCTGGCTCACGGCGGGCAAGAACATCGAACTCGCCCTGAAACTGAGGGGAGTTCCGAAGTCCGACCGGCGCGCCCGGACCGAGGAGCTGCTCGGAATCGTCCGGCTGAACGGCGCGTACGGCAAGCGGGTGCACGAGCTGTCCGGCGGTATGCGTCAGCGGGTGGCGCTGGCCCGCGCGCTGGCGCAGGAGAGCGGGCTGCTCCTGATGGACGAGCCGTTCGCGGCGCTCGACGCCATCACGCGGGACGTGCTGCACGACGAGCTGACCCGCATCTGGGCGGAGACCGGCCTGTCGGTGCTGTTCGTGACGCACAACGTGCGCGAGGCGGTGCGGCTCGCGCAGCGCGTGGTGCTGCTGTCCTCGCGGCCCGGCCGGGTGGCCCGCGAGTGGACGGTGGACATCCCGCAGCCGCGCCGCATCGAGGACGCCCCCGTGGCGGAACTGTCCCTGGAGATCACCGAAGTACTGCGTGGGGAGATCAGCCGCCATGGCAGGCACTGAGACCACGACCACCCCCGAGGCCCGGGCCACCGCCGACGGCGGTGTCGAGGCGGGACTGGACGCGCTGGAGACGGCCAGTACCGGCCGGCCGCCGCTGCGCCGCACCCTCACCACCAAGGTCCTGCCGCCGGTCACCGCCGTGCTGCTGGTCCTGGCGGTGTGGCAGGCGCTGGTGACGTTCAAGGTCGTCGACGACCCGACCAAGCTGCCCCCGCCGTCGGCGGTGTGGCACGTGGTCCAGCGCGACTGGCTGGAGGGCAAGCTCCTCGGCTACATCTGGACCAGCGTCTCGCGCGGTCTGCTGGGCTTCCTCCTCGCCCTGCTGATCGGCACCCCGCTGGGGCTGCTGGTGGCGCGGGTGGGGTTCGTGCGGGCGGCCATCGGGCCGATCCTGTCCGGGCTCCAGTCGCTGCCGTCGGTGGCCTGGGTGCCGCCCGCCGTGATGTGGCTGGGCCTGAACAACTCGATGATGTACGCCGTGATCCTGCTCGGCGCGGTCCCCTCCATCGCCAACGGCCTGGTGTCCGGGGTGGACCAGGTGCCCCCGCTGTTCCTGCGGGCGGGCCGCACCATGGGCGCCTCGGGCCTGCGCGGCGTCTGGCACGTCCTGCTGCCCGCAGCCCTGCCCGGCTATGTCGCCGGGATGAAACAGGGCTGGGCGTTCGCGTGGCGCTCGCTCATGGCGGCGGAGATCATCGCGTCCTTCCCCGATCTCGGCGTCGGACTCGGCCAGTTGCTGGAGAACGGCCGCAACGCCCTCGACATGGCCATGGTGTTCGAGGCCATCCTGCTCATCCTGTTCGTCGGCATCGCGATCGACCTGCTGCTCTTCAGTCCGCTGGAGCGGTGGGTGCTGCGCAGCCGCGGCCTGCTGGTGAAGAGCTGAAGTCTCATGTACGACAAGCCCGTTCTCCTCGTCGTCGCCCACGGCAGCCGTGATCCGCGGCACGCGGCGACCGTGCGCGCGCTGGTCGCGCGGGTACGGTCACTGCGGCCGGGCCTGCGCGTGGAGACGGGCTTCCTGGACTTCAACACCCCTTCCGTGAGCCAGGTGTTGGAGTCACTGGCCGCGCACGGAGTGCGGGACGTGGTGGCCCAGCCGCTGCTGCTGACCCGCGCCTTCCACGCGAAGGCCGACATCCCGGCCGTCCTGCGCGAGGGACCGCCGGGTCTGCGGGTCCGCCAGGCGGAGGTGCTCGGCCCGTCGCCGCTCCTGACCGGGGCGCTGGAGCGCCGTCTGTACGAGGCGGGTCTGCGGCACCCCGACCGGGCCGGGACCGGAGTGGTGCTGGCCTCGGCGGGGTCCTCGGACCCCGAGGCGATCGCGGTGATCGAGCGCATGGCGCGGGAGTGGCGGCGCACCGGCTGGCGGGCCGTGCGGCCCGCGTTCGCCTCCGCCGCCCTGCCCCGCACCGAGGACGCGGTGCGCGAGCTGCGCGCACTCGGCTGTGAGCGGGTGGCCGTCGCGCCGTACGTGCTGGCCCCCGGTTTCCTCCCCGACCGCATCGCGCGGGGTGCGGCCGGGGCGGACGTGCTGGCCGACGTGCTGGGCCCGGCGCCGGAGGTGGCACGTGTGCTGCTGGAGCGCTACGCCGGGGCGGCCGCCTCGCGCCCGGCGCCGGTGGGGGTCTGAGCGGTGGGCTCGCTGGTGCCGCCTGTTGCGGCACTGGTCAGAGCTTGAGCCCGTTGATGAGCCGCTGGGTGTAGGTGAGGCTGCCGGTGCCCGCCCCGGCACCGATGCTGACCGCCTCCAGGGCGGAGCGGATGCGGCCCCGGTTGGGCGGCAGCCCGTCCTCGGCCGAGAGCGCCAGTTCGGCCTGGATCGACTCGCCGTGGCCGACGAGCGCCGGATACTCCGCGTGCAGCGCGGCGGTGAGGCCCTCGGCGAGCTCGATCAGGGTCTCCAGTTCGAGCCATCCCCGGGCCGCCGCCTCGTATGCGTACCCGCCGGGCGTGTTGCCGTGCTGGTCGTACGTGCTCAAGACCTGTCCTCACTCCTGATCCGGGACCGGAGGCCGACGTTACCGAGAGGGCGGGTGTCCATGCGGGTTCCGGCCAGGGGATGGGGGGCCGAAAACGCCAGGGGGACCGGCCGAAAACCGATGCCGGCCGTCACCGTGCGCCATGTGTCCAGCGGCTTTCGGCGCACGTCCCCACAGTTCACTCTCGTACCGTGACGCGTGGGCGTCGACTATCGGCCAACTTCATTCCGTAGGCGTGGGGTTGACATCTCGGCCCTGACATGCCCGCGCCGACGCAGCCGACTCACTCCGCCGTCAGCTCCACCAGCTTGCGCACGGTGTTCCAGTTCCGGGAGGTGGCGATCAGCCCCTTGGTGACGCGTGGCCGCGCCAGCACCTCGGCGAGCTTGCTGCGGCCGAGGCCGTCGGGGGCGTACAGGTACAGACAGCGGTCGCCGAGGCGGAAATCCTCGGGGAGGTACGCGGCGGCGTCGATCCCGGCGAAGCGGTCGGCGGTGACCGGCTCGGAGAAATAGGTGATGTGCAGCTGCTTGGGGGCGAGTTGGTCCGCCGGGAAGGGGCAGGCGTCGGCCACCGCGCTCAGATAGGCGTGGTCGCGCACGATCACGTCGACGGAGAAACCGAAGTGTTCGTGGATGGCGTTGCCCAACTCGGCTTCCAGCGCGGCCTCTTCACCGGCTTCGGTGCTGAAGACCGCCTGGCCGCTCTGGAGATGGGTGCGTACATCGTCGTAGCCGAGGCCGGTCATCAGAGCCCGCAGGTCGGCCATCGGGAGCTTCCTGGCGCCCCCGACGTTGATGCCGCGCAGCAGTGCCGCGTAGGTCGTCGTCATCCGCCCACCGTAAGGGGCCGTCGTGCCCCGTGGGGGTGGGCACGACGGCCGTGAACCGGTGGGACCGGTACGTCGGCACTCTCGCGGATCAAGCGGGTCCGGATCAACTCCTACACGCGGCTGTGACTTGTTCAACAAGTTTTTGTCAGCGCAAAGTGGATCTACGAAGGGCGGATCGGACACCACGTCAGCGCTGGTAGCGGGCGAGAACGAGGTTGCCGTCCCGTTCCAGTCGGCGACGCAGTTCGGAGAGGCCGATCGAGCCGGAGTAGTACTCCTGGTAGGCCGGGGTGGCCACCTTGTCCTTCCACTCCGGGTAGCCGCGCACGGACTGGGCCGGGGCGGGCCGGAGGTGGGCGGCCAGGGCGGTGCCGGTGGCCCAGCCGTTCTTCCGGGTGTGCAGGGCGGGGTCCTTCAGGGCCTGGGTGCCGGTGGGCAGCATCCAGTCACCGAGGGCGAGCCGGACCATGTTGGGCGGGCGCAGCAGGAAGTCCAGGAAGGCAGCCGCCTCCTTCTTGTGCGGGCAGTCGGCGGCGATGGACAGGGTCTGCGGGCTGACGCCCTGGGTGAGCCCGTCGGCCCCGGCGGGCGCGGGCAGCACCTCCCAGTCGAAGCCCTTGGGTGCCTGGAGCACGACCTGCTGGCGGTAGGAGAAGCCGAGCGGCACCATGGCGTACCGGCCGCCGAAGAAGCCGGGCAGTGTGTCGGAGCCGCCGCTGCCGAGCGTGGAGGCGGGGGCGCTGTGGTCGACGGCCACCTGGTCGTGGACGGTGCGCGGTACGACGGCGTCCCCGGAACCGAACCGCACGCTCACCTTGCCGTCCGTGCCCTCGTGGAAGAGACGGCCGCCTGCGGAGAGGGAGAGGTTGAGGGTCGCGGAGACGGGCTCCTTGAGCGGCCAGGCCACGCCGTACTTGCCGGGCCCGCTGAGCGTCTTGGTGACCGCCCTGAACTCGTCCCAGGTCCAAGGGTGTTCGGGTGTCGGCACGCGCACCTTGGCCGCGCGCAGCCATGTCGCGTTGGCGATCAGCACCCTCGGCTCCTGGAGGAAGGGCACGCCGTAGACGCCGTCCCCGAAGCGTGTCGTGTCCCAACCGCTCTGCGGGATGTCGGACTTGAGCCGGGGGGAGAGCAGCTCATCGAGGTCCGCGAGGTAACCCCCGTGGGCGAAGTCGGCCAGGTCGTCGGAGGCGTCGTGGATGACGTCGGGGGCCTCGCCGCCCTCGAAGGAGGTGAGCAGCTGGTCGTGGACCGAGTCCCAACTGCCCTGCACGTACTCGACCTTCACCCGGTCGTGGCTCGCGTTCCACTCCTGGACCAGTTTCTTCGTCGCGGCGACGGACTCGGGCTGCCAGGCGAGGGACTGGAAGCGCAGCACGATCCTGCCGTCGCCGCCGCCCGGCCGGCCGGAGGAGCAGCCCGCGAGGAGCAGAAGGAGGACGACGGCGGCCACGGCGATCCTGGTGCGCATCAGCATCAGCTCTTCACCGCCCCGGCGAGCAGGCCGCCCGAGAGCCGCTTCTGGACGAGCGCGAAGAAGGCCAGGGAGGGCAGGGTGGCGAGGAAGGCCGCGGCGGCGAGCGGGCCGAGGTCCGCGACGCCCTCCGCGCCGATGAAGTGGGTGAGCACGACCGGCAGTGTCTGTTTGCCGGGGCTCTTGAGCAGGACCAGCGCGAAGAAGAACTCGTTCCAGGCGGTGACGAACGCGAAGAGCGCCGTCGCCGCGATCCCCGGCGCGAGGAGCGGTGCCGTCACCGACACCAGCGTCCGCACCCGTCCGGCGCCGTCCACGGCCGCCGCCTCCTCCAACTCGACCGGTACGGAGCGCATTTGGCCGACCAGCAGCCACAGCGCGAACGGCAGCGACCACACCACGCAGACCAGCACGAGGCCGGGCGCCGAGTCGATCAGCCGCAGCCTTCTGAGCAGCAGGAACAGCGGAATGATCAGCAGGACGAAGGGGAACGCCTGGCTGACCACCACCCAGCCGGTCGCCGCGCGGGAGAGCAGCCCGGGGCGCCGGGCGATCACGTACGCCATCGGGGTGGCGATCAGTACGGCGACGACGGCGGTCGCGAGTGCCACGAGCAGGGAGGTCAACGCGGCGTGCGCGAGGGGCTGTTCATCCAGGGCGCGGCGGAAGTTGGCGAGGGTGGGGTGGCGCGGGAGCCAGGTGGGGTGCAGGGAGGCCAGTTCGCGGGGCGGCTTGAAGGCGGTGGAGAGCAACCAGAGCAGCGGAAAGGCCAGGAAGACGAGGTAGGCGAGCAGGGCCGCGTACTGGGCGGCACGCGCGGCGGGGCGGGTCCTCATCGGTCCTCGCCCCCGCGCAGCCGCCCGGCGAGGAACACCGCGAGCAGGACCGAGATCACCGCGACCATCACGCATCCCATCGCCGCCGCGTAGCCGAACTGGCCGTAGCGGAAGGCCTCTTCGTAGGCGAACAGCATGGGCAGCCGGGTGCGGCCGCCGGGCCCGCCGCCGGTGAGCACGTACACCAGGGCGAAGGCGTTGAAGTTCCAGATCAGGTTGAGCGAGGTGACCGCGAGGGCGACGGGCCGGATGGCGGGCCAGGTGACCGCTCGGAATCGGCGCCAGGCGCCCGCGCCGTCCACGGCGGCGGCCTCGCGCAGTTCGCGGGGGACGTTCTGGAGTCCGGCGAGCAGGGCGACGGTGGTGCGAGGCATCCCGGCCCAGACGCCGACGACGATGACGGCGGGCAGGGCGGTGGTGAGGGTGCCGAGCCAGTCCCGGCCGCCGCCGAGGCCGAGGTCGCGCAGGGTCTCGTTGAGAACGCCCGCGTCGGGGTTGTAGACCAGGCGCCACATGACGCCGACGACGACCTCGGGCATGGCCCACGGGACGATCGCGAGGGCGCGGGCGAGGCGGCGCAGCCGCAGGTCCTGGTCGAGCAGCAGGGCGAGGCCGAGCGCCAGCAGGAACTGGGGCACGGTGACGCCGACGGCCCACAGCAGGCCGATGCGGAAGGACTCCCAGAACAGGGTGTCGTGCAGCAGGTCCTGGAAGTTGAGGACGCCGGTCCAGCGGGTGGCGGCGGTCCGGCCGGACTGTGCGTCGGTGAACGCGAGCAGGATGCCGTAGAGCAGCGGGCCCACGCTGAGCACGAGGATCGGGATCAGGGCGGGCAGCACCAGGAACCAGGCCCCGTGGTCGCGGGCGGGCGCGGGACGTGCGGCCGGTCGTGCGGTCGTCCGGGCCACCGTCGTCATGGCATCAGCCCCCGTCAGCCCCTGTGCCCCCAGGATTGGCGTGTTCATGGTTGCGAAGGGCCGCCATCGCGTCAAGGGACCGCGCACACGGCCCGACCTGTGCGAATGCGAGACTGGCCGGAGAACGGGGCGTACGGCACCCGGTACAGGCAGATGAACGGGACACGGAGGCGGACGATGGACGAGGCGCGGGCGCGGGACGTACTGGCCGGGGCGAAGGTGCTGCCCGGTCCGGCGCGGGACGCGCGGCTGCTCGCCCTCGGCGAGAACGCCGTCTTCGCCTCCGGCGATCTCGTGGTCAAGGTCGGCCGCGACGAGAGCCTGCTGGAGCGCGCCCGGCGCGAGCTGGCCGTCGCGGGCTGGCTGGCCGCCGAGGGCGTACCGGCGGTGCGCGCGGCCGAGGCCGAGCCGGTGCTCGTGGACGGCCACCCAGTGACCGTGTGGCACCGGCTGCCCGACGCCGTACGCCCGGCCGAGCCCGAGGACCTCGCGCGGCTGCTGCGGATCGTGCACGCGCTGCCCGCGCCGCCCGTCGCGCTGCCGTCCCGCGAGCTGCTGGGCGGGGTGGAGCGCTGGCTGCGCCTCGCGGGTGACGCGATCGATCCGGCGGACGCGGAGTATCTGCGCGCCCGCCGCGACGGCTTCGCCCCGGCGGCGGCCGCGCTGACCCCGCACCTGACACCCGGTCCGATCCACGGCGACGCGCTGCCGCGCAATGTGCACATCGGCCCCGACGGGCCGGTCCTGGTCGACCTGGAGACCTTCTCCGCCGACCTGCGCGAGCACGACCTCGTGGTGATGGCCCTCTCCCGCGACCGCTACGGCCTGCCCGCCGGGAAGTACGACGCCTTCACCGAGACGTACGGCTGGGACGTGCGCGAGTGGGAGGGCTGCTCGGTGCTGCGCGGCGCCCGCGAGACGGCCAGCTGCGCCTGGGTGGCCCAGCACGCGCCCGCCAACCCCAAGGCGCTGGCGGAGTTCGAACGCCGGGTGGCGTCACTGCGGGACGGGGACGAGTCGGTGCGCTGGTACCCCTTCTGATCGCGGGGGCACGCGGGGACCGAGCTGTCTCACACCCGCTCCCCCACCAGATCCCGCACCGGCCAGGTCCCGTCCACCACGGCCTCAACGTCGCCCTTGCGGCGCAGGAAGCTCTGGAAGTCGGCCGCCCAGGCCGCGTACCACTCGATCTGGCGCCGGTGCAGCTCGGCCGGGCCGAGCGCTGCGATCTTGGGGTGCCGCTCGGCTATCGCGACGGCGAGGCGGGCGGCGGCGAGGGCGTCGGCGGAGGCGTCGTGGGCGGTGCCGAGGACTATGCCGTACTCGGCACAGACCGCCTCCAGGTTGCGCTTACCGCGGCGGTAGCGGTCCACCCAGCGGTCGATCGTGTACGGGTCGACCACCGGGCCCAGGGGCTCGCCGCCGAGCCGCTCGGACAGTGACGGCAGCCCGTGGCGGCGCAGTTCGGCCGAGAGCAGGGTGAGGTCGAAGGCGGCGTTGTAGGCGACGACCGGGACGCCGGCCTGCCAGGAGGAGGCGAGCGCGTCCGCGACGGCGTCGGCGACCTCGTCGGCCGGGCGGCCCTCGGCGGTGGCGCGTTCGTTGCTGACGCCGTGCACGGCGACCGCGTCGGCCGGGATCTCGACGCCCGGGTCCGCGAGCCATTCCCGGCGGCCCGTGAGCTCGCCCGCCCGGACCTCCAGGACGGCGGCGGTCACGATGCGCGACTCCTGCGGGTCGGTTCCGGTCGTCTCCAGGTCGAAACCGGTCAGTGGTTGGCGGTGCCAGGCCATGGGTGTCCCCCTTCGTGGTGGTGCGTTCCCCCAGTGGTCTCCACCATGGCACGCGGCACTGACAATCCCGGGACGGCCCCCGTCCCACGGCGGGACGAATCAGGACACCGGGCGCGAATCAACCCAAGCCGTCTCGAATTCCTCACGATAGGTCGGGAACAGTCCGGCCTCTCCCACCTGGTCGGGGCGGACCACCCGGCTGCCGCCCCGCAGCACCAGGACCGGCGACTCCATGCCCCGCGCCCCGCGCAGATAGGACTGCACCACGCCGACCCCGTCCGCGCCGTCGCCGTCCACCAGGTAGGCGGTGAAGCGCGGTGTCTCGTCGTACACCTGGATCTCGAAGGCGCCGGGGTCGCGCAGCCGGGAGCGGACCCGGCGCATGTGCAGGATGTTCATCTCGACGGAGCGACTCAACTCGCCGCGTTTCATGCCGAGTTCGCGCTCGCGGCGCTTGACCGCGCTGGAGGCGGGGTTGAGGAAGAGCAGCCGTACCCGGCAGCCGGTCTCCGCGAGGCGGACGAGGCGGCGCCCGGAGAAGTTCTGCACCAGAAGGTTGAGCCCGATGCCGATGGCGTCCAGGCGCCGGGCCCCGCCGAACAGGTCCTCGGCCGGGAACTGCCGCATCAGCCGCACCCGGTCGGGGTGGACGGCCACCACGTCCGCGTAGCGGTCGCCGACCAGGTCCTCCACCGCGTCCACCCGCAGGCGGCCCGCCGAGGGCACGTCGCCGCCCGCGCCGAGCAGTTCGAGGAGGCGGGCCGAGGCGCGCTCGGCCTGCCCGAGGACGGCCTCGGACAGGGCGCGGTTGCGGGAGACGACGTTGCGCGTCACCTCCAGCTCGTCCAGGGCGAGTTCGAGGTCGCGGCGCTCGTCGAAGTACGGCTCGAAGCAGGGCCAGTGCTGCACCATCAGCTCGCGCAGCTGGGGCAACGTCAGGAAGCTGAGCACGTTGTCGTCGGCCGGATCGAGCAAGTAGCCCTTGCGGCGGCTGACTTCACGCACCGCGACGGCCCGCTGCACCCATTCCTGTCCGGCGGGCCCGGCGGCGGCCACCACCCAGTCGTCGCCGTGGACGGGCTCGTAGACCGGGCGCAGCACGGCGGCCACGACGGCGCGCAGCCGCTGCTCGACGAGGTTCAGCCAGATGTAGGCCCGGCCGGCCCGCTGGGCGCGGGTGCGCACCTCCAGCCAGGCGCTCGCGTCCCAGTCCAGTTCCGGTCCGATCGACCCCGCGTCCATCGGCCGTGCCAGGGACACCGCGCCGGGCGGGACGTCCGTGGAGCTCCCCTCGTGACCCTCGCCACCAGGGGGCAGCTCCAGCCCTCCCGAGCCCACCCTGCACCGCCTTCCGTCCCCCGGACCTTCCCCGTCCCAACGATCAAGGAAGGGTACTCCGGGAGCGGCGGGCGGTGCAGCCGGATCGTCAGGTCGGTTTCCCAACTTCCCGGCCGCCAGTGGCCGTTCCGCGCCGCGCGGGCGACGGGAGTGAGCGGATTCATAGCGGTGGGGGCACCGGGGCGGCCACGTCCCCGCAGGTACCGGCGCTGTCGGGCCGTCCTCGCGCCGGGGGCGACGCGGCGGAACCCCACGTTGACCCGGCGCCGTGTCCCGGCCGATATCCGTCCGGCTCGCGACCGAGGCGCCATGGGACCGCCGGACGGGGTAGTCCTCTGAGGGTTCCTCACTTTCGGGGAGACTCGCCGCCGACGCGCCCCCAGCGGGGCCGCCCACCTGAAAGAGTCGTGTCCATGCAGGTCTGGCCTGGAGAGGCGTATCCACTCGGTGCCACCTATGACGGTGCCGGAACCAACTTCGCGGTCTTCACGGAGGCCGCCGACCGAGCAGAGCTGTGTCTGCTGCACGACGACGGCTCCGAGACGGCGGTGGAACTGCGGGAGAGCGACGCGTTCGTGCGGCACGCGTACGTCCCCGGCATCATGCCGGGCCAGCGCTACGGCTTCCGCGTGCACGGCCCCTACGAGCCCGGGCGCGGACTGCGCTGCAACTCGGCCAAGCTGCTGCTCGACCCGTACGCCAAGGCGGTCAGCGGGAAGGTCCGATGGGGCGAGGAGGTGTACGGCTACCACTTCGACGAACCGGGCCGGCGCAACGACCTGGACTCGGCGCCGCACACCATGGCCTCGGTGGTGATCAACCCGTACTTCGACTGGGGCGACGACCGTCCGCCGCGCACCGACTACCACCACACGGTGATCTACGAGGCCCACGTCAAGGGCCTGACCATGCGTCACCCGGACCTGCCGGAGGAGCTGCGCGGCACCTACGCGGCCCTCGCCCACCCCGCGATCATCGAGCATCTGACCAAGCTCGGGGTGACGGCCCTGGAGCTGATGCCGGTCCACCAGTTCGTGAACGACCACCGCCTTGCCGACATGGGCCTGACCAACTACTGGGGCTACAACACCATCGGCTTCTTCGCCCCGCACAACGCCTACGCCTCCTGGGGCGACCGGGGCCAGCAGGTCCTGGAGTTCAAGTCGGCGGTGCGGGCGCTGCACGAGGCGGGCATCGAGGTGATCCTCGACGTGGTCTACAACCACACCGCCGAAGGCAACCACCTGGGGCCCACACTGTCGTTCAAGGGCATCGACAACCCGTCGTACTACCGGCTGGCCGAGGACCCGCGCTACTACATGGACACCACGGGCACCGGCAACTCCCTGCTGATGCGCTCCCCGCACGTGCTCCAGCTCATCATGGACTCGCTGCGGTACTGGGTGACCGAGATGCGCGTCGACGGCTTCCGCTTCGACCTCGCGGCCACGCTGGCCCGGCAGTTCCACGAGGTGGACCGGCTGTCGTCGTTCTTCGACCTGGTGCAGCAGGACCCGGTGGTCTCCCAGGTGAAGCTGATCGCCGAGCCGTGGGACGTGGGCGAGGGCGGCTACCAGGTGGGCAACTTCCCGCCGCTGTGGACCGAGTGGAACGGCAAGTACCGCGACACGGTACGGGACTTGTGGCGCGGTGAGCCGCGCGCGCTCGCGGAGTTCGGCTCCCGGCTCACCGGCTCCTCCGACCTCTACCAGGACGACGGCCGCCGCCCGCTGGCCTCCGTCAACTTCGTCACCTGCCACGACGGTTTCACCCTGCGCGACCTGGTGTCGTACAACGAGAAGCACAACGCGGCCAACGGCGAGGACAACCGGGACGGCGAGAGCCACAACCGGTCCTGGAACTGCGGAGTGGAGGGCGACACCGACGACCCGGAGGTGCGCGAGCTGCGCAAACGGCAGACGCGGAACTTCCTCGCCACGCTGATGCTGTCCCAGGGCGTGCCGATGATCAGCCACGGCGACGAGTTCGCCCGCACCCAGCGCGGCAACAACAACGCCTACTGCCAGGACAACGAGCTGTCCTGGGTCGACTGGTCCGAGGGCGGCGGTGAACTCCTGGAGTTCACAAGGGCGATGGTGTGGCTGCGCCGCGACCACCCGGTGTTCCGGCGGCGCCGCTTCTTCCACGGCCGCCCGGTGGAGGGCACCCACGACGAGCTGTCGGACGTCGCCTGGTTCACGCCCGAGGGCGAGGAGATGACCCAGCGGGACTGGGACTCGGCGCCCGCGTCCGCGCTGACCGTGTTCCTCAACGGCAACGCGATCTCCGAACCGGGGCCGCGCGGCGAGCGGATCACGGACGACTCGTTCCTGCTGATGTTCAACGCCTCGCCCGAGCCGCTGGACTTCGTGGTCCCCGCCGACCACGGCCGGCAGTGGCAGGTGGTCGTCGACACCGCCCGGCCGGAGGGGGTGCCGCCGAACACGGGGCCGAAGGTGGCGGGGGGCGAGCGGATCACCCTGCCGGACCGGAGCCTGACGGTGCTGCAACGGCCCGCGTGAGAGCCCCGGCGTGGGGGCGCGCCCGGCCCCGTACCGACCTTGGCCGATCCATACGGGGTCGCCGCTGGTCCGTACGGGGACCGATGACACTAAAGCGGGCGCACGGGGTACGTAGCAGAGCATGACTGCTGCCGCGCGACCCCGGCCGGGCGTGCCCACGGCCACCTACCGACTCCAGCTCCAGCCCTCGTTCCCGTTCGCCGCCGCCGAGGCGGCCGTCCCCCATGTGGCGGAACTCGGCGTCTCCCACCTGCACCTCTCCCCGGTCCTCGAAGCGGTGCCGGGTTCCACCCACGGGTACGACGTGGTGGACCCCGGGCGCGTGCGCGAGGAGCTGGGCGGCGAGGCCGGGCTCCGCTCGCTCGCGCGGACCGCGCGGGAGCACGGGCTCGGTCTGGTGGTGGACATCGTGCCGAACCACATGGCGATGGCCCCCCGGTACAACCGCGCCCTGTGGGAGGTGCTGCGCGAGGGCCCCGGGTCGCCGTACGCGCGCTGGTTCGACATCGACTGGGAGTCACGCGGCGGGCGGCTGCTGCTGCCCGTGCTCGGCGCCCCGGTCGGCGCCGTACGGGACGAGCTGGTCGTCGACGGCGACGTCCTGCGCTACCACGAGCACGCCTTCCCGCTCCGCGCGGGCACCGAGCACCTGCCGCTGCCGGAGCTGCTGGACGCGCAGTGGTACCGCCCGGTGTGGTGGCGGCTGGCCCGGACCGAGCTGAACTACCGCCGCTTCTTCAGCATTTCGGAACTGATCGGGGTCCGCGTGGAGGACCCCGAGGTGTTCGACGCGACCCATGGGACGATCCTGCGGCTGCTCGCGGAACGGGTGATCGACGGGCTGCGCGTGGACCACCCGGACGGCCTCGCGGACCCGGACGCCTATCTGGCGCGGCTGCACGAGGCGACCGGCGGCCGCTGGACCGTGGTGGAGAAGATCCTTGCCGACGGCGAACGGCTGCCCGCCTCCTGGCCCGTCGCGGGCACCACCGGCTACGACGCCCTGCGCCACGTCGACGGCCTCTTCACCGACCCCCTCGGCGCCGGTGAACTGCTCGGCCACTACCGGGCGTTCGCGGTCCCGCAGGCCGACCGGGGCGGCGACTGGGAGGCCACCGTGCGGCGGGCCGCCTACAAGGTGCTCACCCACGAGCTGGCCGCCGAGACCGATCGTCTCGCCCGCGCCGCCGTCCGCCTCTGCGCGGCCTCCCCCGACCTCGCCCTGCGCGACCGCGCGCCCTGGGCCCTGCGCACGGCCCTGGAGGAACTGCTCGTCCGGCTGCGCGTCTACCGCCCGTACGCCTCCGAGGACGCCGCGACCGTGATCACGGCGCAAGCCGCCGCGGAGGCCCGGCGTGCCTTCGCGGTGGCCGAGGAGGCCGAGGCGGTGGATGTCGTACGGGCGCTGCTGACCGGTGAGGACGACGGTTCCGTCCCCGAACTCACCGAGTTCCGCACCCGGTTCGCGCAGACCGCGTCGGCGCTGCGCGCCAAGTCCGTGGAGGACACGGCCTTCTACCGCTATGTGCCGCTGCTCTCGGTGAACGAGGTCGGCGGCGATCCGGGCCGACCGGGCGTCTCCCCGGCCGAGTTCCACGCGTACTGTGCCCGCCTGGCCTGCGACTGGCCCGGTACCGGCACGGTCGTCACCACGCACGACACCAAGCGCAGCGCCGACGTCCGGGCCGCGCTCGCGGTGCTCGGCGAGTGCCCGGGCCGCTGGGCCGCCCTGCTCGCCGACCTCGCCCGCACCGGCGAGGCCGCCCCGGACGGTCAACTCGCCTGGGCCGCCTGGCAGACGGTGTTCGGCCTGGGCCCGGCGGAGGAGGAACGCGTCCGCGAGTCCCTCCTGAAGCACGTGCGCGAGGCGGGCATGTACACGAGCTGGACGGAACGCGAGGTGCCCTATGAGGAGGCGGTCACCGCGTTCGTCTCGGCGGGCCCCTGCGGACCCCCCGGCGAACGCGTCGCCGCCCTGCGCAAGGCCCTGGACCCCCACATCCGCGCCAACGTCCTCGGCACCGCGCTGGTCCACTTGACGATGCCGGGCGTCCCGGACGTCTACCAGGGCACGGAGGCGGAATACCGGGCCCTGGTGGACCCCGACAATCGCCGCCCCGCCGCCTTCCCCGCGAAGGCCCCCGGCGAGAAGGGCGCCCTGACGACGGCGGCCCTGCGCCTGCGCGCCCGCCGCCCGGACGCCTTCGGCCCGGCGGGCACGTACACCCCGCTGTCCGCCGAGGGCCCGGCCGCCGACCACTGCCTGGCCTTCTCCCGCTCCGACGAGGTGGTCACGGCGGTGACCCGCCTGTCCCTCCGCCTGACCGAGTCCGGCGGCTGGCGGCAAACGACCCTCTCCCTGCCCCCGGGCCGCTGGCGGGACGTCCTCACGCCGGACCGGGAGTTCAAGGGCTGCGTACCGGTGGCGGACCTCTTCGGCCCGTTGCCGGTGGCGCTGCTGGAGCGGGCCGAGGACGACACCGAGGAGTCCTGACGCCGGGATGGCCGCCGGTCACGCGTCCAGCGCGAACACCGATCCCGTCCGCGCGGACAGGACGCACCTGTTGGAGAAGGTCCGGGTGTACTCGACGCGGTGGCCGTGCCAGATGCCGGAGGCGTGGGCGGTGACCGGGGCGTAGAGCATCGTGCAGAAGACGTCCTTCGGCGGGATGCGGTCGATGTCACCGCCGACGGCGGCGAGTTGGGCGCAGGCTTCCCTCGCGTGGGCGGTCCCCCGGGGCGGGTCGCACAGGAGGAGGGCACGGCGGGAGCCGGGTGCGATGGTCTCGCCCTGGCTGACGGTGAGGTGGAGCCAGTCGCCGGGGAAGGCGGGGCGGGGGGCGGCGGAGGCCGGTGTCGCCGTGAGGAGGCCGAGGGCGGCCACCAGGGCTCCGGCGGCCGCCACTGTCGCACGGGTGAGAGGGGTCATGCCCGGTGCATCGGCACGGGCGGGCGGGTTCCGCAGCGGGGGTCACCCGAACGATGGGCCCACACACCCGTAAAGGAAAGCCAGTTCGAGCGCTCTCAGCTCGCCGACAACCGGTACGTGATCTTCCCGAAGCCGACCTGGTCGCCGTCCCGCACCACCGTCGCGCCGAGCACGCGGTGGCCGTTGACCGTGGTGCCGTTGGTGGAGCCGAGGTCGCGCAGGACCCAGAGGCCGCCCTGGTGGCGGAGTTCGGCGTGGACGCGGGAGACGGTGTCGTGGTTGAGCCGCAGCCCGTTGGCCGGGTCGCGGCCGATGCGCAGGGGGTGGCCGTGGCCGGGGTGGGGCAGCAGGAGCTTGGGCAGCCGCTCGGCCTGCCAGGCCCTGCGGAGCCGTACGGTGAAGCCGGAGACGGCCTCCACGGTGCCGAACAGGGCGCGGGCGAAGCCCTTTCCGCCGGGCAGGTCCGCGGTGACGGCGGCGAGTTCGGCGTGGCTGCGCGCGGCGAGGACCAGTTCCATGCGCTGCAGGAACGTGTCGTGTGACATCCGGCCCATGGCGGCGCCGTCGCGCAGGACCCGCAGCGCCTTGTCGCGCTCCGCGTCGGAGATCCGCGCGGCGCGGACTGGGAACTCGAAGGACGACGTCACGCTGCTGATTGTCGGTCAGGCGGCCCGTGGTGTCCAGATCGGGAAGTCCGCTCCCCCGGCGCGCACGTGCGAGCCCCTCGCACGCCTCCGCGACACCCGCCCGGAAAGCCCTGATCCGAAGGCGGATTGATCGCTTTCGCGGCACGATGGACGGACTACCTCACGATGAGCAGACGAAGGGGAACCGTCCGTGCAGTTCGAGGTGTGGGCACCACAGGCAGAACGGGTCACGCTCCGGTGCGGTCAGGCGCGGCACGCGCTGGCGCGCGATCCCGCGCGCGCGGGATGGTGGACGGGGGAGGCGGACGCGGCGGACGGCACCCGGTACGGCTTCGCGGTGGACGACGGCCCCGAGCTGCCCGATCCGCGCGCGCGCCGCCTGCCGGACGGCCCGGACGGGCTCGGCGCGGTCGTGGACCACGACCGCTACCAGTGGCACACCGCGTGGCCGGGACGCGGACTGCCGGGCGCCGTGCTCTACGAGCTGCACGTCGGCACCTACACCCCCGAGGGCACCCTCGACGCGGCGGCCGACCGCCTCCCGCACCTCGCGGAACTCGGCATCACGCACGTCGAGTTGATGCCGCTGTCCTCGTTCCCGGGCGAGCACGGCTGGGGTTACGACGGCGTGGCCCCCTGGGCGGTGCACGAGCCGTACGGCGGCCCCGAGGCGCTGAAGCGGTTCGTGGACCGGGCGCACGCGCTGGGTCTCGGAGTCGTCCTGGACGTCGTGCACAACCACTTGGGCCCGTCGGGTAATCATCTCCCCGCGTTCGGACCGTACTTCACCGACACGCACCAGACGCCGTGGGGCGCGGCGGTGAACCTGGACGCGTCCGGTTCGGACGAGGTGCGCGCGTACTTCCGGGAGAGCGCGCTGGCCTGGCTGCGGGACTACCGCCTCGACGGGCTGCGCCTGGACGCCGTGCACGCGCTGCACGACACCCGCGCCCGCCACTTCCTGGAGGAACTGTCGGAGTCGGTGGACGCACTCGCCGCCGAGGTGGGCAGGCCGCTGTTCCTGATCGCCGAGTCCGACCTCAACGACCCCCGGCTCATCACCCCGCGCGCCGCGAACGGCCTCGGTCTGCACGCTCAGTGGAACGACGACTTCCATCACGCCCTGCACACCGCGCTGACCGGTGAATCCCAGGGCTACTACGAGGACTTCGCGGCCGCGCCGTTCGCCGCGCTCGCCAAGACGCTCACCGGTGGCTACTTCCACGACGGCACGTACTCCACCTTCCGGGGCCGCCGGCACGGCCGTCCGCTGGACCGCGCCCGTCTCGGCGGACACCGGCTGCTCGGCTACAGCCAGACCCACGACCAGATCGGCAACCGCGCCCAGGGCGACCGTCTTTCGGCCCGGCTCTCCCCCGGTCTGCTGGCCTGCGCGGCCACGCTCACGCTCACCGCGCCGTTCACTCCGATGCTGTTCATGGGCGAGGAGTGGGCGGCGGGCACGCCCTGGCAGTACTTCACCGACCACACCGATCCCGAGCTGGCCGAGGCCGTACGGCGGGGCAGGCGGCGGGAGTTCGCGGCGCACGGCTGGTCCGAGGACGAGGTTCCCGACCCGCAGGACCCGGCGACACGGGAGCGGTCCTGCCTGGACTGGTCGGAGCCGGAGCGCGCCCCGCACACCCGCGTCCTGGACTGGTACCGGCGACTGATCGCGCTGCGCCACGAGTACCCCGACCTGACCAGCCCCGGCCTCGCCGGCACCAACGTGGCCTACGACGCGGACGCCCGCTGGCTGGCGTTCCGGCGCGGGGACGTACGGGTCGCGGTGAACCTGGGCAGGGAACCGGCGGCGATCCCGCTGGGCAGCGGCCGTATGGAGGTCCTCGCCGCGTGGGACGAGGTGGAGGCGCCGGGCGCGGACGGGCGGCTCCAGGTGCCGGGCGAGTCGTGCGTGGTGCTGACGCGGGTGTGAACCAGCCTGTTCTCCAATGGACTTGACGGCCGTCACTGCTCACTCGAACTCGGTGACCCGCTCCAGCAGGATCGGCTCCCAGGCCCGCCGCAGCCGGGCGCGCAGCAGTGTCGGGTCGTCGGAGGTGCGGCCGTCGAGCCGGTCGGCGAGGCGGACGAGGGTGTCGCAGCGGGCCAGCCACAGCCCGCGCAGACAGGGGCGGGGGCCGTAACCGGCGAGGGTCGCGGCGCGGACGGCGGCCGGGGCTCCGACGGCGGCGGCGAGTCCGGCGATGTCCTCGGCCGAGTCGCCCACGGCCGCGCCGCCCCAGCCGAGGACGGCGCGCACCCGGCCCTCGGTGCCGACGAGCACCCGCGCGCCGGTCAGTCCGTGGTGGGTGAGCACGGCGGTGCGGGGCTGCGCGGCGAGCCGGGCGGCGGCCGTCGGCGGGAAGGGCTGGAGCCGGGTGCGGTCGAACTCGTCGGCGGCGGCGAGCCGTTCGGCCGTGTGCGCGGCGATGCGGCGCAGGGCCTCCAGGGAGCGCGGCGGGGTACGCGGCACGCCCAGCGTCTCGGCCTGGCGCGGGGTCACCTCGCGCAGCCCGGAGAGCAGTCCGGCGAGGTCGGCCTCGCCGAGCGCGGACACCTCGTGCTCGTCGCCGCTGCCGCCGGACAGCCGGGCGTCGAGCACACAGGCGAGGCCGGGCACCCAGTCGCCGTGCGCGACCCCGGCCGGGACGGCGACCGGCACCCGGGGCCGCACCAGGTCGCGCAGCCGCGGTTCGCGGCGCAGCCGGGCGGCGGCCTCGCGGTCGGGGGCGAGCCGCAGCACATGCCGGGCGCCGACCCACCAGGTGTAGCCGTCACCGCCCGCGACCGGCCGGACCTCGAGCCCGGCGGAGCTGTCGTCGGCGGTTCCGTCCTCCCTGATGAGCGCGCGTTCCTTGAGGAGGGAGCGGACGAGTGCCCGCACGGTGTCGACGGTGGGTGCGGGTGCCTGGGTCATGGTCTCGGCCGGCCGTTCCGTGTGCGGTCGCTGGGGGTGTCTCCTCGGGCGATCAGTCCACTATGACCATCTCACGCGTGGTGTTGTTGAGACGGCGGCCGCCGTCCTCGGTCACGGTGACGATGTCCTCGATGCGCACACCGAAGCGGCCGGGCAGGTAGACCCCGGGCTCCACGGAGAAGCACATGCCGGGCACGAGGGGCAGTTCCTCGCCCTCGATCATGTACGGCGGCTCGTGCGTGGTGACGCCGATACCGTGCCCGGTGCGGTGGATGAAGTACTCGCCGTACCCGCCCTCGGTGATCACCGCGCGGGCGGCGCGGTCGACCTCCTCGCAGGCCACCCCGGGGCGTACGGCCCGGAAGCCCGCTTCCTGGGCGGCGCGCACGAGGTCGTGCACACGCCGCTCCTCGTCGGTGGGCTCGCCGACGTGGACCGTGCGCGTGGTGTCGGAGCCGTAGCCGTCCTTGAGGCCGCCGAAGTCGAGGACGACCATGTCGCCGTGGCGGATGAAGCGGTCGCCGACCTCGTGGTGCGGGTTGGCGCCGTTGGGGCCCGAGCCGACGATGGTGAAGTCCACCTGGGAGTGGCCGAAGCGGCGCAGCAGGTCCGCGAGGTCCTGGGCCACGTCCGACTCACGGCGGTCCGCGAAGGGCACCTTGCGGATCTCCTCGAAAGCCGCGTCCGCCGCCGCCCCGGCCGCCGCGAGCAGCTCCACCTCGGCCGCGTCCTTGACCGCGCGCAGCATGGGCAGCGCGTCGGTGAGCGCGGCGTAGGAGCTGTGCGGCAGGGCGCGCTGGAAGCCGAGCAGATGCAGGGCCCAGGTGTTGTCGCTGACGCCGAAGCGGCCCCGGCCGTCGAGGAGGGCGGCGGTCACGGCGTAGGGGTCGACGCCGTCGGTCCAGGCGCGCAGGGCGAGGGCCGTCGAACCGGCGGCCGCCTCCGCGTCGGGGGCCTCCAGCGTGGGCACGACGAGCACCGGCTCGCTGCCGGGCACGAGCACCAGCAGGGTGAGCCGCTCGGTCTCGGCGGGCGGGGTGTAACCGGTCAGCCAGACCATGTCGGGTCCGGGGGCCACCAGCAGCCCGGCGAGTCCGGCCTCGGCCGCCTCCCGGGTCGCGCGGGCCATGCGGGCCCGGTAGTCGTCGGCGGTGAAGGGCGCGGGCGTACTACCGGTCATCCGGGCCTCCGGGCGGTCGGGGTGCGGGAGCGAAGCGGTGCCGGGCAGCATCCTGCCCGCCCGGACGGACGCGCGCGACCCGGTCCGGGTACGGCGCGGCGGGGGCGTGCGGCGCGGTGGCGCGAGGGGCAGGTGGGCGGCACGGGGTCATCATGGCGGGCGGCGGCACGGGCGACCAGCGAGTTTCCGGCGGGAGGGGTCAGGTCACCACTCCCGGCACCGCCGTCAGCCGCTGCTCCGCCCCGTCGTGATGGCGCACGGTCACCGTCACCTCCGCACCCGGCCGGGCACGGGCGACCGCGCGGGCCAGGTCGGCGGCCGTGGCGACCGGGGTGGTGCCGAAGCGCACCAGGACGTCACCGCGCACCAGGCCCGCCGTGTAGCCGGGGCCGGGGACGTGGACGGCGGTGACCAGCGCGCCCGTCCCCCGCCCGTCGTCCACGGCTTCCAGGCCGAGCGTGGCTCCGGAGCGGGTGTCGGCGGTCCCGGACGCCTTGGGGACGGAGGCTGGGGCGGCGGTCGGGGAACCCACGTGGTGCGGCTTCCCGCTCTGGACGCCGAGGCCGAGCGCGCTGGTGCCGGCGGTGCCCAGCCCGAGCGCACTGGTCCCGAGCGCACTGGTCCCGACCGCGCCCAGCCCGACTCCGGACAGCACGAGCACACCGCCGACGGACAGGGAGAACACCACGCTCCGGAGCCGCCGCCCCCGCCGCCGCGCCGCGCTCCGACGACCGGCGGGGGCCCGCTCGACCAGCTCGGGCCGCTCGCTCTCGCTCCGCCACCGTCCCGGCATCGGCCTGGCCCGCAACACACTCTGTTCCATGATTCGTTCGCCTCCGCCCGTGGCCTACCCAGGTCACCCGCCTCCGACGAGCCACGAACGAGTGACGCAGCGCCGGAGCCGACGGGCCGGTGGGCCGACGGGCCGGTAAGCCGACGGGCCGGTGGGGCCGTCACCGGTCGGCCGACAGCCGCCCGACCAGATCCCCCACCGCGCCCGCGAGTCCGGCCGCGTGCAGGAGTTCGGTGCGGTGGACCAGGCGGGGCGCGGCGAGCGGTACGGCGACCGTGTCCGGTACGGCGGCGGCCGCGAACCGGGGCAGCAGTACCAGCCCATGACCGCCCGCGACCAGCGCGGTGAGCGTCCGCACGTCGGTGCCCGCGTAGGCGAGCGCGGGCCGGAAGGCGCCGCCGCCGTTCACGGCGCGCAGCCGGGCGAGGGGTACGGCGGCGTCGGGGGCGTCGATCCAGCGGGCGTCGGCGAGGTCGGCCAGGCGCAGTCCGGCGCGCCCGGCAAGGGGGTGGGCGGTGGGCAGCAGTACGGCGAGGGGTTCCTCGGCGACGGCGTGCGAGGTCAGCGGCGCCACGTCGGGCAGCTGCAGCGGGTCGCTGGGCGCCGCCGGGCCGTCGACCAGGCCCAGGTCGGCGTGTCCGGTGGCGACGGCGGCCGGGATCTCGTCCCGGCCGAGCACCTGGACGCGCACGCCCGACACCGGGAGCGCGGCGAGCACGCGCGGGCCGAGCGCCGTGGGGGTGGTCGCGAGGGTCACCCCGCTCGGCGGGGCCGCGGCCATGCGGATCACATCGGCGCGGGCGGCGTCCAGGCGCAGCAGCAGCGGGGCCGCGTGCTCCAGCAGGCGTTCCCCGGCGGGGGTGGGGGCGACGGGCCGGCGTCCGAGCAGCGGGGCGCCGAGGTCCTGTTCGAGGGCGGCGATGTGCTGGGAGACCGCCGACTGCGTGTACCCCAGCTCCCGTGCGGCGGCGGAGAACGAGGCGAGGCGCGCCACCGTGACATAGGTGCGCAGCAGATGCGGGTCCATGGCGCACAGCATCCCACGGCCATCAGCGTTGCTTATCGAGCATGCGTGAATCATCGTTGGACGTGAACCTCGGTGGCCGCCCAGGATGGCCGCCATGACCGATACCGCAGTGCACACCGCCACCATCGCCCTCGTCGGGGACCGCTCCCCCAACGTCGGTTCCCACACCCGGATTCCGCTTCTTCTCGACGCCCTCGCCCGGCGCGACCGTCTGGTCCTGGACGCCTACTGGATTCCCTCGGAGGACGCCGAGGCCCCGGACGCGGTGCGCGGCTTCGACGCGGTGTGGGTGCTGCCGGGCAGCCCGTACCGCAGCGAGGCCGGTGTCCTCGCGGCCGTGCGTACGGCACGCGAGGAGGGCATCCCGTTCCTCGGCACGTGCGGCGGCTTCCAGCACGCCCTGCTGGAGTTCGCCCGCAACGCGTGCGGGCTGACCGAGGTGGCGCACGCCGAGAACGACCCGGGCGCGAAGGACCCGCTCATCGAGCCGCTGGCCTGCTCCCTGGTCGGCCACGAGGCCCCGGTCGCCGTGGAGCCTGGCACGCTGGCCCACGCGGTGATCGGCGCGGACCGCACGGTCGAGCGCTATGTCTGTGCGTACGGCCCCTCGCGGCACCTCGACACGCTGCGCGCCCACGGTATGCGGTTCTCCGGGCACGACCTGGAGGGCCAGGTCCGGGTGGCCGAGCTGCCGGACCACCCGTTCTTCCTGGCGACGCTGTTCCAGCCGGAGCTGCACGGCGACGGTTCGCGTCCGCACCCGATCGTCCGGGCGCTGGGCCGGGCGGCCGTCGAGCACGCGTCCACAGCGCGGCCGACGGCCTGAACCCGGCCCCCGCCGTCCCGGCCCCGTCCCTCAACTCATCCCGTCACCCCACCAGTTGCACCCTGGCCGGGGCCTGCCCCGGGACGAAGGCCGGAACGCGGCTGCCCAGCCACTCGGCCTTGTAACGGTCCACGGAACGGTGCCAGTTGAGGATGCCCGCCAGCCAGTTCTGAAGATCGAGCACATAGAGCCCCATCTCCGCGCGGGCTTCCTCGGACAGCCGGAAGTCCTCGTAGAGCACGGGGAGTTCATGGGCGATCACATGCTCGAACTGTTCCATGCGCTGGGTCATCAGGTCGTGGACGACGGCGAGCGCGGCCGGGTAGTCGACGCCGAAGAAGTTCTGCACGACGAGGATCGCGTTGTGGATCTCACCCTCGTACTCGATCTCCTTCTGGTACGAGAACACGTCGTTGAGCAGGCAGGCGTAGTCCATGGCCGCGTTCTCCAGCGAGCGCACCGGGCCGCTGGCGTAGACCTCGGGCGGGATGGCGGGGCCCCGGCCCGCGCGGCACATGCTCAGGGTGAGGTCGGAGCCGAAGGTGGCCCGGCGCATCTCCAGATAGTCGACCGGGTCCGGGACGCGGTTCTGGAGCTGGTTGGACAACTCCCACACCCAGCTCTCGGTCATCACGTCCACCGCGGCCTTGAAAGTGACCCGCTGCTCGGCGGTCATCGGGGCCGTGGTGCGCTCCCACAGGTCGATCAGCGCGCGTTCCATCGCGTTGGCCGGGACGATCGGCGGCGGCCCGTCGAGGGACATGCACTGGGAGAGCCGGGCGGTGGTGAGGCGGGCGGCGGCGAGGTCGCGGCGGTGGCCGTAGACGAGGGGGTAGTAGTCGTCGCCGTAGGTGCCCCAGGCGAGCCACTGGGCGCTGAGGTCGAGGCCCTCGGGGGTGGCGTCGGGGTCCAGTCCGGCGGAGCAGAGGGCGAGGTCGTACGCGGCGAGCTTGTCCTCGTCCCAGACACCCTCACTGAGGATGCCCGTCCTGTGGCACCAGGCGACCAGGTTCCGGCGCGAGGCGTCGGCGTGCGGGCTCAGCTCCAGCGGGAACGGCATGTGGAACTCGGGCAGCAGGGACGGGCCGACCTTCTGGAACGGCACATGGGCGTGCCGCCGCAGCCGCTCGGTCGCCGCCGAGGCCAGCAGGGCGCCCACGTCGGCGGCGGACACGCCGGGACCGCTGAGGGACTGCCAGGGGGAGGACGGACGCGCCCCCTTGTTCATGTAGCGGCTGGAGCGCAGATGCCACTCGTGGCCGCCGCTCTGCCAGTCCTGAAGTCCCTTGGTGTACGCGGCGACGGCGGCCACCTCGTCCGGCCGGAGCCCGTTCTCCAGGGCCACGGCGGGGACTTCGGTGAGCGCGGTGTGCTCGAACTGGTGCAGGCGTGAGGTCAGGACGTCGTTGACGGTGTCGGCGGCCTGCTGGGTGGTGCAGTCGAAGAACGTCTCCACGACCAGGACGCCGTTGCTGTTCTCGCCCTCGTCCTCGACCTCGCGCTGGTAGGAGAAGAGGTCGTTGCGCAGGTGGACGGCGTCGGAGAAGGTCTCCATGAGCACGCGCAGCGGCCGGGTCCCGGCCACCGACGCGGGCACCTCGGCCGTCGCGTACTCCACCAGACCGGCGGACCAGGGGGCGCCGCCGACCTTGCGGCGCATCTCGATGTACTCGACCGGGTTGGCGATCCGGCCCTCGTTGATGTTGGACAGCTCCCACAGCGACTCGTTGAGCAGATGCTCGGTCGCGACGGCGAAACGGCGGCGCCAGTCCACCGACATGGCCGGCACCGTGCGCGCCCACAGATCGGCGAGCCCCGCCTCGACCGGGTTCTCCGGCTCCGGCACGGGGGTTTCGAGGTCGAGCGGCATGAACAGCGGCAGCCGGTCCAGGTGCGCCTTGCCCGCGGCCCGGTCCTGGGTGCGTTTGTACATGTCCAGGAAGTGGTCGTCGAAGAAGAACACCCACACGTACCAGTCGGTGATCAGCGAGAGCGCGGGCCCGTCGCAGTCGGGGTGGGTGTAGGCGCACAGCAGGCCGTAGTCGTGCGCCTCCAGGTCGGCCTGGTCCCAGATCCCGGAGCCCTCCAGCATTCCCATCTCGCGCGCCCACGCGGTCGAGTGGGCGCGCGCCTCTTCGACATGGGGGTTGAGCCGCGCGGGATACGGCATGTAGAAGTTCGGGAGTTCGAACGGCTGCGTCATGACCGGGTCCTGCCCGGCGGCCGAACGGGTCATCCGCCGCACAGCGGACGATCACACCATCGCGTGAACCATCCCCGCAATCGGGAACTTCCGGGACGCGGCCCGCCGTTGGGGGAGGCAGCCGACGGGCGCCCTTGTCATGTCCCGGGGTTGACCTGGATCAGCGCATGGGTGCCGCTGGTGCGCCAGGACTGCCCCTCGGCCGCGACCAGCGCGGTCTCGGTGGCGGCCGGCAGGCCGGTGATCACGTCGGACTTGAGGGTGCGCAGGGTGGCGACGGGGCCGGGGAAGTAGGCGGTCACGTCGCGGAAGGGGGTGGTGGGCGGCCAGTGGCGGTCGCCCACCAGGCGGCGGTAGTTGAGGTCGCCCTTGAAGAGGGTCAGCCGGGCGCGGGCGAACTCGGCGCGTAGGTCGTCCGGCAGTTCGGAGTACGGCAGCGGGGAGGCGAGGAAGGGGTGGGTGCGTACGGTGAGGCGGCCGTCGGCCATGGCCGACCAGAGGATGTCGCCGTACTCGGCGGCGGCGCCCGACGCGGACCGCAGCCGGGTCAGCGCGTCCACCACGTCGGCGGTCGTGGCGTCGGAGACGTAGTAGGGCCAGGGCTTGACGTAAAGGACGGCGCGGGCGATCCGGTGCCCGTCGAGGAGGTGGGCGGTCAGCAGCAGGTCGGGGACGAGTTCGCGGCCCGCGTTGTCGGCGACCAGGCAGAGCGTGCCGGAGCCGTCGGGCGGGAGCAGCGACCAGAGGGTGTCGCTGTCGTCGGCGACCAGGCCCGGCGTGGCGTCGCGCGACTCGGCGCCCTCGGCGGACAGCTGGAAGCTGAGGTCGGCGCGGTTGCCCCAGAGCGAGCCGTGCAGCAGGGCGCGGCCGCGCTCCTCGGGCGACTTGCCCTGGAGCGCGTCGAGCGCGGCCAGTTCCTCGCGGGTCTCCGGGGAGCCGAGTTCGGCGTACTTGAAGGGGCGGAAGGGGTCGATGCCCTGCCAGGGGCCGGGGGCGAAGTAGCCGACGGCGTCGAGGAGTACGCGGTAGAAGTAGCTCTCGGCCCACAGCCAGGGCACCTCGAACCAGGACTTGCCCACCTGGTCGGCGAGACCCCAGGCGTGCCAGCGGGCGCGGTCGGCGGGGTCCGTGTGCGCGGGCAGGTCCGCGATGACGCCCTCGGTGCAGGAGCGGAGCAGGCCGTCCAGCGCCCGGTGCTGTGCGGGGCCGTAGGGGGAGGCGTCGCGCACCTGGCGGATGATCGCGGGCTGCCGCTCGGCCAGTGTGCTGTGCGGGAAGGAGCCGGGTTCGGCGCCGGTGATCACGGGGGCGGTGGGGGCGTCGGACATGCCGTCACCGTACCCCGCGGGTCAGGCGGCCCTGATCTCCCGCTCCAGCTGCGTGGCGAGGGCGAGATAGCGGGGGCGGCGGTGCACCGGGACCAGGCCCCGGAGCATCAGGAACCACATCTCGGCGACCCTGCGCGGCAGGCGTGCGACCGGCTCGATGGAGCGCCCGGCGACCCGGGTGCCGACGAAGAAGCAGACGAGGGAGTGGGCGACGGTCCCGGCGTCCACGTCGGGGTGCAGGTCCGAGTCCTTGACGGCACCGGCGAACTTGCGGGTCGCGAACTCCAGCCACTCGGTGAACGGATGACGCAGTGGCGGCCGTACGGACACATCGGCGGTGACGAGCCGGAGTCCGGCGCGGGGCACCGGGTCGTCCACGGCGAGGCGGGCGATGCCGAAGGTCGTGCGCATCAGGCACTCCAGGGAGGAGCGGCCCCGGCTCTCGGCGTCGGCCACCACCTGGCGTACGGCGGCGGCCTGGAGTTCCAGGATCGCGTGGGCGAGGTCCTCCTTGGCAGCGAAGTGGAAGTACAACGCGCCCTTGGTGACACCCGCGTGCCCCACGATGTCACTCAGACTGGTGGATTCGTAGCCCTGCCGGTCGAAGAGATCGGCGGCGGCCGCGATGATCGTCGCCCGGGTCTGTTCAGCGCGCAACTGCCTCGCCATCGACCGACCCCTCTCCTGAACGAACGGGACACGCGGTTTGTTTTAACCCCGCGCATACGATAACTCACCGCAGGGGAACGGGAGTCCAGTAATACACAATGGATTTCGGCCACTTCCGAGGAGTCGGGCTCCGCTTCCGCTCGTCGGCGCGTTACGTGGCGTTTCCGTACTTCTGCAAGGGAGTTGAGAAGCTCCGCTTGTGCCGTTCGGGAGGGATCGAGCCAAGTGCGGCTGCTCGCACGGAAGATGGACATGGTGACGCTACGCGCGTGGAAAACAGCCCGCGCGGTCGGTCTGAACGTCACGGCTCCCTCCCCCGTACTGGTGGGGACAGCCCTGTTCCCGTGCCCGCCGAGGAGCGTCCCGGATGACCCCGTCGACCCGGACCATCGCCCGCCTGAGCGTCACGGCGGCCGCCGCGACGGCCCCGCTCCTGCTCCTGCCCTGGACGGCGGCCCCCGCCCTGGCGCACGGCGCCCCCACCTCCCCGGCCAGCCGGGTCTACGCCTGTTCCCCCGACGGCGGCAGTGCGGGTACGGCCGCCTGCCGGGCGGCGATCGCGGCCAACGGCGGCGCGTCCTTCGCCGCGTGGGACAACCTGCGGGTGCCCGGCGTCAACGGTCGTGACCGGCAGGTGATTCCGGACGGCAAGCTGTGCAGCGGAAACCTGTCCGCCTACCGGGGCCTGGACCTGGCCCGCGCGGACTTCCCGGCCACCCGGCTGACGGCGGGCGCCCGGCTGACGATGACGTACACCTCCCCCATCGCGCACGCCGGTACGTTCAAGCTGTATCTGTCCAAGCCCGGTTACGACCCGTCGAAGCCGCTGAAGTGGTCCGATCTGCCCGCCACCCCCTTCGCCGAGGTCAAGGACCCGCCGCTGACGAACGGCGCGTACCACATCCGGGCGACCGTGCCGAGCGGCCGGACGGGCCGTCAGATGCTGTACACGATCTGGCAGACCAGCAGCACGCCCGACACCTACTACTCCTGCTCCGACGTCGTCCTCTCCGGATCGGGATCGAGCGGGGGCTCGGGCTCGGCGTCGGGCGGCGCCTCAGGAGCGGGCGCCGGCGCGAAGGCGGAGAAGAAGGAACCGAGCAACAAGCCGTCCGCCTCCCCCTCCCCCACGCACTCCGCGCACCACGAACCGTCGGCGTCACCCAGCCCGTCGGCGAGCGCGGCCGACGAGCCGCGCAAGGACGCCTCGTACGCGCCGGTCACCTCGGACGACAGCACGCCGGTGGCCGAGGCGACCCGCGCGGACGCGGGCCCCTCGGCTCCGTTGCTGGCGGCCGGCGCGGCGGGGGTGCTGCTGATCACCGCGGCGGTGGCGTTCCTGCCCCGGCTGCGGCGGCGCTGAACGACCGTGCGCGCACAGCTCAGTTGACGGACACCGGAGCGCCGTTGTCGCTGACGGGCGCGTACTTGGCCGTGAAGTAGCCGTTCGCGAAGCACAGCGACGAGCCGGACACCTTCGTGAACTGCTGGCTGGTGAAGGCGATGCTGCTGTCGGCGTTGTCGGCCTTGCCGTTGAGACTCGGCGCCTGGTAGACGCAGGTGATGCTGCCGAGCAGGGTGCGCAGCTTGACCGTGGTCTGGATGGTGGACCCGGCGCCGGGCAGCACGGTCAGGGTGCCGTCCGAGGCGACCGAGGCGGTGTACGGCAGGTTGTCGACGGTGATGCCGCTGACGCCGAGCACGCCGGTGACGTTGCTGGAACAGCTGGAGCTGTTGAAGCTGTGCCCGCTGACCGACTCGGTGGCCGTACCCGGCGCGTCCGGGTTGGCGGTGACGCTCGCGGTGAACTGGGACGACGTGCAGACGACTCCGCTGGTGCCGGTGGCGCTGGAGTAGAGCGTGGCGGAGGTGCCGGAGGCCAGGGGCGCGCTGAGGGTGTCGCCGACCGCGACGGCGGTGCCGCCGGTGCCGCCCGTGGTCAGGACGGCGGTGCCGCCCGCCGAGGCGGGGACGGCCGCGGTGAGGGCGAGCGCGGTGGCGGCGGTGGCGAGGGCGAGGAGCGTGCGGGTGCGCATACGGGTGCCTCTCTTCGATGTGGGGGGAGTGCGGGGTGGGGTGGGGCGCTTGACGGTGCCGGGGTGCGATGCCGCGCGGCGGGTCCGGCGCCACGGACCCAGGGGGAAACCAGGGAGAGTTGTAGACCTGATGGTTCGTCAACGTCAATACGACACAAGGCAATTGAGGTAAGCGGCGAGTGCGCGGCAGGGCGTCCGTAACCCCGTGTCCATCAACTCCCGTGCGGTGCGCGCAGTTTGCACACCCGTTTTTCACAACTCCCTTGACCCCTCAAAGTAACCGGCGGTAACTTCCTGGCAGGCTACCGCCGCGTAACACAGGAGCCCTCGCACCCGCCGGGAGTGTGGGGACGGCGTGCGCGGCAGCCGTCGTCCGCGCCAGGACACCGCGCCACCTGAAGCCCACCCCGCATTGATCCGTGCCCATGGGAGCAGACATGGCCTCGTCCCCGGACTTCGCGTCCGCCGACCACACCCCCGAGAACCCCGACGGCGGTTCCCCCGCACCCTCCCCGGACCCGGCCGTCGCCGGGAGCGGGAGACGCGGGCGGGTCCGGCTGCGCCGGACCGCCGTGCTGGCGGTGCCCGCCACGCTGGTCGCCGCCGGCCTCGCCGTCTTCACCGCCCAGGGAGCGCTGGGTGTGCAGTTCGCGATCTCCGGGATGCCGTTCACCGTCACGGCGACCCAGCTGGACGGCACCGGCTTCGAGCAGTTCGGCGGCCTGGACAACATGGCGGAGGGCAGCCCCAACGCGGGCGACACCGGTGGCCAGGTGCTGGTCGTCACCTCCGCGATCAAGCGCGCCAAGCTGACCAAGCTGTGCCAGAGCGTCGACCTCGGCGGCACCAACCTGCTCATCACGGCGGGCAATGGCAAGACCCGGGTGTCCGCGAAGGACCTCACCACGGACTCGACCCAGCTCTCGGGCAACGCGTCGTTCGACAACATCGAGATCGGCAACGACGCGAGCACGCTCACCAAGGCCAACGCCAAGGGCCCGATCGGCGTCTTCAGCCAGCAGGCCGACACGGTGCACATCGCCAACCTGCGGCAGACCAACTACGCCACCACCGCAGGCGTGTTCAAGCTGCCGGGACTCAACCTGCGCTTCAGCGACTCGGGCTGCTGATGCCCGGGCGTCCACACGGGTCCGGGCGAGCGGCCTTCCGGGCGTGGCGGGGCCGCCGGCCGTTCTGGGGCGGTCTGCTGCTCACCCTGGGCGGGGCCGAGATCCTGCTCACCGAGAAGGCCTCGCTGAAGGTCGTCATGCACATCGGGATACAGGGCGTGGCGGGCTATCTGTTGCCCACGCTGATGGTGCTGCTCGGGCTGCTCATCCTGTTCAACCCCGCGCAGCGGCTGTTCTACTCGCTGACCGGCATCCTGTTCTCGCTGGGCACCTGGATCACGTCCAACCTGGGCGGCTTCTTCATCGGCCTGCTCCTCGGCGCGACCGGCGCCTGTCTGACCTTCGGCTGGCTCCCCGACCAGGAGCCCCGAGTCTCCCGGCGGCAGCGCCGCGAGCGGGCCAAGGTCCTGGCGGGCGATGCGGGGCAGGGCGTGGAGAAGGCGGCCTGAGCCCGAGAACCTTCAGGGCCCCGGGGGTCCGAGGTACGGCATCGGCGCCGGAAGCTGTCTCAGCTCCGGCGCCGATGCCGTACTCCCCGGCCGCCGCCGACACCGTACGACCCGTCCGGCGCCGATGCCGTACGCCCTGCCCGGCGCCGATCCCGTACGCCCCGTCCGCTCCCGGATGTCGTACGACCGGTCGAACCCCGCGCCGGCCCCGTCCTTCGATCAGGTGACACGGGAACCCGGGCCGGGACGCGGCACGTTCACCGGACGGTCGGCGCCTCCGTCGCGCTCGCCTCGGCGGCCGTACCGACCGGACCCGCGGCACCGGCGGCGACACCGGGCGTCGCGTGCTCCGTCTTCATCGCCTTCGCCTCGCTCTTGAGGATGCGCAGGGACTTGCCCAGCGCGCGGGCGGTGTCCGGCAGCTTCCGGGAGCCGAACAGCACGATGAATACGATCGCGACGACCAGCAGGTGCCAGGGTTCGAGTCCGTTGCGGAGCATGACCGCTCTCCCTCTCTCACGGGTGTTCACGTGCTTTTCTCACGTACTTACCGACGGCCGGGACTGCCTCGCCGCCGACCCGCTCAGCAATGATTGCTACATTGCGCAACTGTACAACCCAGGGTGAGACACAAGAGGGCGCCGATGAGTATCACCAGCAGCCGGGGTACGGCACCGTCGCGACGGCGCGGTGGTGACCGCGGTGGCCGCAGCGGTCCGGGCGACGGGGCGGAGTCCCCGCGCGCCACGGCCCGCGACCGGCGCCGCAAGCGTGGCCGCAGACTGCGCACGGTTCTCGTCGTGTGTCTGTCGCTGGCGGTCCTCGTCACCGCCGGGGCGGGCTGGGTGTATCTCAAGCTCGACGGCGACATCCGCACCTTCGACTCCGGCGGCCTCTCCGACAACCGGCCCGCCGCGGGCTCCTCCAAGGGGGAGAACGTCCTCGTCATCGGCTCGGACGCGCGCACCGACGGCAACGCGGCCCTGGGCGGCGGCGACAAGACCGCCATAGGGCGCTCCGACACCACTCTGCTGCTGCACATATACGCCGACCACAAGCACGCGCTCGCGGTGTCGATACCGCGCGACACCCTGGTCACCATCCCGCCCTGCAAACTGCCGAACGGCAGCTGGACCCAGACCCAGCAGAACACCATGTTCAACGCGGCCTTCTCCGTCGGCGAGACCGACAAGGGCAACCCGGCCTGCACCCAGAACACGGTGGAGCAGCTCACCGGGCTGCGCGTGGACCACACGGTGGTCGTGGACTTCAAGGGCTTCGCCTCGCTCACCCAGGTCGTCGGCGGGGTCAAGGTCTGTCTGCCGAACGACGTGTACCAGAAGGACCTGAACCCCAACCGCGCCACGCGGGGCGCGCTGCTCTTCCCCAAGGGCGAGCAGACGGTGGCGGGCAAGCAGGCCCTGGACTACGTACGGCTGCGGCACGGCATCGGCGACGGCTCGGACATCGGCCGCATCAAGCGCCAGCAGGCGTTCATCGCGAGCCTCCTGAAGGAGGTCAAGAGCAAGGGCTTCACGCCGACCCGGCTGCTCCCGCTGGCGACGGCGGCCACCAAGTCGCTGACCGTGGACCCCGGCCTCGGCTCCGCCGACAAGCTGCTCTCCTTCGCGATGTCGATGAAGGGCATCGACCTGCACAACACCAAGTTCATCACCATCCCCTGGCGGTACTCCGGTTCACGCGTGTCGGTGGTGGAGCCGGACGCGAGCGAGCTGTGGGCCGCGCTGCGGGAGGACCGCACGATCGACGGCAAGGACGCCAGCGGCAAGGACAAGCAGGGGAAGCAGACGGACGGCGCGAAGGCGTCCGCCTCCCCCGCCATCTCGGCCGAACCGGTCTCGGGCGCGGGCATCAGCGTGGCGGTCTACAACGGCACCACCGTGACCGGACTCGGTGCCAAGGGCGCCCAGTTGCTCACCGCCGACGGGTTCTCCGTCACCGGCACGGCCACCGCGACCTCGCAGGACCACGCGACGACGGTCGTGCAGTACGGCCCCGGTCTGGAGAGCCAGGCGCGGACCGTCGCCAAGGTGTTCCCGGGCGCCACGCTCGAACAGATCGGCGCGGCCCGGATCAATGTGGTCCTCGGCCAGTCGTACGCCACCGCCGCCTCCGCCTCGGCGGCCCCGGCGAAGGTGCCGAGCGCTGTGGCCGACGGGGCGCGCTCGGCGGACGAGAACCCCTGCGACAACCTGACCTACGGCTGAACCTACGGCTGAGACGGGCCGTCCTCCGACCGGCGCCGGTCGTGGCGGCCCCGGGCCACGGCCAGCGCGAGGGCGTACACCCCGAGGACGGCGGCGAGCAGCAGGTAGTGCACGGCCGGCAGGCCCGTCATCCGCAGGGTGGCGCCCAGCGGGGTGAGCGGGATCAGCAGTCCGGCGGCGGCCAGGGCCGCGGCCGACCGGCCGACGGGGCCGGGGCGGCGGCGCCCGGCCACCCGGCGGCCGGTGCGCAGCAGGACCATCACCAGGGCCTGGGTGAGCAGGTTCTCGGTGAACCAGGCCGAGTGGAACAGCACCCGGTCGGCCGGCGCGGCGTCGCCGTGCGGGGCGAGCGCGAGCACGGCGAAGGTCGCGAGGTCCGCCACCGCGTTGAGCAGCCCGAACCCGGTGATGAAGCGCAGGAGGGCGGGCGGCCGCAGCCGGGTCGGCCGGCGCAGCACCGCGCGGTCGGGGCGGTCGTGGGCGAAGGCCAGCTGGGCCGCGTCGAAGCACAGGTTCTGCGCGAGGACCTGTGAGGGGAGCATCGGCAGGAAGGGCAGCAGCAGTCCCGCGGCGAGCATGGCGAGGACGTTGCCGAGGTTGGAGGAGAGCGTGACGCGCAGGTAGGAGGCGATGTTGGCGCTGCTGTGCCGCCCCGCGACGACCGCGTGCCCGATCGCGGTGAGGTCCTTGCGGCCGAGCACCACGTCCGCGCTCTCCCGGGCCACGCCCACCGCCTCGCGCGGGGCCAGCCCCACGTCGGCGGCGTGCAGCGCGGGCACGTCGTTGACGCCGTCGCCGAGGAAGCCGACGGTGTGCCCGGCTTCGCGCAGTCCGCTGACGATGCGCGCCTTGTCCTCGGGGGTGCAGCGGGCGACGACCCGTACGCCCCCGGACCCGCCCGAGCCCGCTCTGGACGCCGTCTCCACCTCCCCCACGTCAAGGCCCAGATCGCGGCAGACCCGGGCGGCGGTGGCCGGGTGGTCGCCGGTGAGGACGTGCACGGTGACGCCGAGCGCGGCCAGTTCACGCAGGGCCTCGGCGGCGCCGGGGGCGAGTTCGTCGCGGAAGCCGACCAGGCCCCGGAAGGTGAGCCCGCGCGCGTCGGCCGCGCGGTAGGGCCGTACGGCGGCCGGGCGCTCGGCGGTCGCGACGGCGAGCACCCGGAGTCCGGCCTCCGCCTGGCCCGCGGCGAGCCCGAGCAGCCGCCGGTGTTCGTCCTCGGGCAGCGCGCAGCGGTCGAGTACGTCCTCCACCGCGCCCTTGGTGATCAGCACATGGCATCCGAGACCGTCGCCCGCGACGACCGCCGTCGCCACCCGGTGCGCCGGGTCGAAGGGCAGCGCGGCGACGCCGTCGTACTCCTCGCCGACGGGTCCGGCGGCGTTCAGCAGTGCCTCGTCGAGGGCGTCGGGGGCGGGCGGGTCGGCCAGTTGGAGGGTCCACCAGGCGCCGACGGCGGCCCAGCGCAGCACCTCGGGGTCGGTCCGGCCGTCAGGGCCGAGCGCGGCGGCGACGACGGGCCGGTTGCGGGTGAGGGTGCCGGTCTTGTCCACGCACAGCACGTCGACGGCGCCGAGGTCGTGCAGCGCGGGCAGGCGTCGTACGACCACCTGGTGGGTGCGGGCGAGCAGGGCGGCGGCCCGGGCCAGGCAGGTGGTGACGATCACCGGGAGCATCTCGGGGGTGAGCCCGACGGCGACCGCGACGGCGAACGGCAGGGTGGCCACACCCCGGCCGTGCAGCGCGGCGGCGGCCATGAGGACGAGGGGCGGGGTGAGCAGTACGAAGCGGACCAGCACCCAGGAGATGCCGTGCACGGACCGGTCGAAGGCGCTCGGCTCCCGCCGGGCCGGGGCCCGCTGGGCGGCGGCGAACCGGGTGCGCGGTCCGGTCTCCACCACGACGGCGGTGGCGCTGCCCGTGACCACCGCGCAGCCCTGGAAGCACAGTCGGGCGTCGGTGCCCTGCTCGGGCGGGTCGGCGGCGTGTTTGGGCACCGGCGCGGACTCGCCGGTCAGTACGTCCTCCCGCACGGTCAGTCCCCGCGCGCGCAACAGGGTCACGTCGGCGGGCACCAGGTCGCCGGGGCCGAGCCGTACGACGTCGCCGGGCACCAGGTCGGCGACCGGCACCTCGCGGGCCTGCGGTTCGGCCGCTCGGTCGGTGCGGCGGAGCACGGTGGCCGTGCCCGTGACGAGCCCGCGCAGCGCGGCCAGGGCGCGGTCGGCGCGGCGTTCACCGGTCACGCGCAGCGCGCAGCTGACGGCGACGAGGGCGAGGATGACGGCGGCGGTGCGCCAGGAGGCGACGCAGGCCGAGACCAGACCGAGGGTCAGCAGCAGGGCGGTGAAGGGGTCGCGCAGGGCGCGGACGCAGCGGCGCGGCCAGGAGGGTCCGGCGAGCGGCGCGGGGGTGTTCTCGCCGAGGGCGGCGAGCCGCGCGGCCGCCTCGGTGTCGGTCAGTCCGCGCGGGCCGGTCTCCAGGCGCCGCAGCAGCCCGAGTGCTGTGTCCGGCACGGGTTCACAGGCCGTGCAGCCGGCGTACGGGCGCGGCGGCCCCGTCCTGCGGCCGGGCGGTCAGGCCGACGAGGCGGTGGACGACGTCCACGAGGGCGGCCTGCTCGACGGTGTCCACGAAGTACACCTGGCGGCGGCCCTCGCGGCGGGAGCGGACGAGTCCGGCGAGCTTGAGCTTGGTGAGGTGCTGGCTGACGGCGGGCAGCGCGCCGCCGACCCGTTCGGCGAGCCCGGTGACGTCGCTCTCGCCCTGGGCGAGCGCCCACACGATGTGCAGCCTGGCCGGTGAGGCGAGCAGCCCGAAGGCGGCCGCCGCCTCCGCGAACACCTCCGGGGAGGGGTCCTGCCGGCCGGTGCCGGGCGCTGTCGCCACTGTGCTCGTCCTCCTCGGCGTGTCTCGGCCGTGTCCGTCGGTTCCGTCGTTTCCGGGGAGCCAGTGTAGGTCGCCGGAGCCGTCCGTCCGTGCCGGGCGGGACAGGCGGAACGCCCGGCGGCGGTGTGCGCGCCGGGCGTTCCGGGTCGTTCGGGACGGTCCTCGGGCCGAGGCGCCGTCAGCTGGACGTACTGTCAGTCAGGCGTGCCGTCAGCTCAGCCCCGCGGACTTCAGCCACGCCCGCGCCACGTCCAGCGGGTCCTTGTGCTGGTTCTGCACCTGGGTGTCCAGGTCGAGCAGCGTCGCCGTGTCCAGCTTGGCGGAGACGGCGTCGAGCGCGGCGGCCCCCTCCTCGGTGAGCGCGCCCTTGCGGACGAGCGGCTGGACGTTCTCGAAGCCGAAGAGGTTCTCGGGGTCCTTCAGGACGACGAACTTCTCCTTGGCGATGATCGGGTCGGTGCTGAAGATGTCCGCGACCTGCACGTCGTTCTTCTTGAGCGCCGTCTGGGTGAGCGGGCCGCCCGCGTCCAGCGCCTTGAAGGACTTGAACTCGAGGCCGTACACGTCCTTCAGTCCGACGAGTCCCTGGTGGCGGGTCTGGAACTCCGGGGAGGCGCCGATCACGAGATCCTTCGCCACGCCCTTGAGGTCGGCGATGGAGGACTGGTCGGTCAGCTTGAGCTTGTCCGCGGTGGCCGCGTTGACCGTGACCGAGTCCTTGTCCTCGGCCGCCGACGGCTTGAGCAGGGTCAGCCCGGGGTCGAGCTTGGCCTCGATCGCCTTCGTCGTCTCCTCGGCCGTCTTCGGGGTGGCCTTGGGGTCGAGGTAGGCGAGCAGGGCGCCGTTGTACTCGGGCAGGACGGAGATGTCGCCGCTCTTGAGGACGCGGTACGTGGTCTCGCGGCTGCCGATGTTGGGCTTGTAGGAGACCTTGACACCCTTGGCCTTGAGGGCCTCGCCGTAGATGTCGGCGAGCAGGATGCTCTCGGCGAAGTTGTTGGAGCCGACCACGACGGTGCCCGCGGAGGGCTTGTCGCCGCCGGTCAGCGGGTTGTCGTCGGAGCCCTTGTCGGATGAGCCACAGCCCGCCAGCAGCGCCGTCGCCGCCACGAGCGCGGCCGCCGCCGCGGCTCGGTTTCTCCGGGTGGGCCCGCTGATGCGGTTGTCGGTAGTCACCCGTCGATCCAAGCCAGCGTGCTCCGGGCAGGTCAAGTGCGCCATGGTCACCAATTGGCTTCGATTGATGGGGAGTTGTGTGCTTCGGTGCTGGATTCCCGGCATGGTTCAGCTGCTCCTTCGTACGCCGGGCGAGACCACCAGGCGGGAGAGGGCCCAGAAGAGGACGAGGGTGGCGAGGGCCATTCCGGCGACCAGGGAGGCGCCGCCGACGACCTTCTCGTAGTCCTTCTGGTAGAGCCCGTCGATGATGTACCGGCCCAGTCCGCCGAAGCTGACGTAGGCCGCGATGGTGGCGGTGGAGACGATCTGGACGGCGGCCGTGCGCAGTCCGCCGAGGATCACCGGGAGCGCGACGGGCAGTTCCACCTGGAAGAGGATGCGCGTCTCGGTCAGCCCCATGCCGCGCGCGGCGTCCACCGGGGAGGGGTCCACGGAGCGGATCGCCTCGTAGGCGGTGACCAGGATCGGCGGTACGGCGAGGACGACCAGCGGGATCATCACGGGTAGCACGCCGAAGCCGAGCCAGAAGAACATGAGCACGAGCAGGCCGAAACTGGGCAGTGCCCGCGCGGCGGTGGCGACCAGGGCGATGGCGTTGCCGCCGCGTCCCAGGTGACCGGTGATCAGGCCGACGGGCAGCGCGATCAGGGCGGCGATGACGAGCGCTTCGAGCGAGTAGCCGAGGTGTTCGAGGAGCCGGGTGGGGATGCCGTCGTAGCCGTGCCAGTGGGCGTTGTCCTCGAAGAAGGCGCGGGCGAAATCGAGTACGTTCACCGGGCGGCGCCCTTCTCCGGCATCCAGGGGGTCAGCAGTGTGCGCAGCGCGACGAGGGCCGCGTCGACGAGGGTCGCCAACACCGCTGTGGTGATCACGGAGTTCACGGCAAGGGCGGGCCGGTGGTAGATGTTCGCGTCGTTGAGCATGTTGCCGAGGGCGCCCTGGTTGCCGATGAGCATGCCGACGCTGACCAGCGAGATGCTGGAGACGCAGGCGACCCGGAGGCCGGCCATGATCGCGGGTACGGCGATGGGCAACTGCACCTGGAGATAACGCCGCACGGGCCCGAGCCCCATCGCCTCGGCGGCGGCCAGGGTCTCCGGGGGCACCGAGCGGACGCCGTCCACGATGGCCGGGACGAGCACCACGAGGCTGTAGACGGCGAGCGGGATCATCACCGTCATCTCGCTCTGGCCGGTGTAGTCGATGAGGACGACGAAGAAGGCGAGCGAGGGTATCGCGTACAGGACCGTGGTGACGCCGAGCACCGGTGGGTACAACCAGCGGAATCTGACGCAGAGTTGGGCGACGGGCAGCGAGGCGAGGAGTCCGGCGAGCACTGGTAGCAGGGCCTCGCGCAGATGCAGTCCGATGAGTCCGGCGTAGCTGTGCTGGAGGTCGCTGGGGAGGTCGAAGAAGCCGTTCATCCCGCGGCCTTCGCGTCCGTGCGGTGCTCGTCCGTGCGGTGCTCGTCGTGCGCGGCGCGGATGGCCTCGCCGACGGCCTGCTGGGAGACCACGCCGACGGCACGCCCGTCACCGTCCACGGCCACCGCCCAGCCGGTCGGGGAGAGTACGGCGCCGTCGAGCGCGGTACGCAGCGAGTCGGTGCCGGGCCGGAACGGCCGCCCGAACGACAGCAGTTGGCCCTTGTCGATGCTTCCGGCGACGAGCCGCTCCGGCTCGGCCCAGCCGAGGGGGCGGCCGTCGGCGTCGGTCACGAGGAGGTAGGGCGCGGTGGCGGCCCCGGAGATCCGCTCGGCGTCCGCGTCGATGGGCACGACGGGCGCGGTCTCCAGCTCCAGTTCCCCGGAGGCGAAGAAGGAGAGCCTGCGGATGCCCCGGTCGGCGCCGAGGAAGTCCTCGACGAACGGGTCGGCGGGCTCGCTCAACAGCTCTGCGGGCGGCGCGAATTGGGCGAGGTGGCCCCCGGTGCGCAGTACGGCGACCATCGTGCCGAGCTTCACGGCCTCGTCGATGTCATGGGTGACGAAGACGATCGTCTTGCCCAACTCGTCCTGGATGCGCAACAGTTCGTCCTGGAGCCCCTTGCGCACCACCGGGTCGACGGCGGAGAAGGGCTCGTCCATGAGCAGCACCGGCGGATCGGCGGCGAGCGCCCGCGCCACGCCGACACGCTGCTGCTGGCCGCCGGACAGCTGGTACGGGTAGCGCCGGGCGAGCGCGGTGTCGAGCCCGACCCGCTCCATCAACTCGGCGGCCTGCTCCCGCGCCACGCGTTTGCTCGTCCCCAACAGGCGGGGGACGGTCGCGATGTTGTCGATGATGGTGCGGTGCTGGAAGAGGCCCGCGTTCTGGATGACGTAACCCATCGACCGCCGCAGCGAGTTGACGGGCCGGTCTCTGATGTCCTCCCCGTCGAGGAGGATGCGGCCCTCGCTGGGCTCCACCATCCGGTTGATCATCCGCAGCGTCGTGGTCTTGCCACACCCGGAGGGTCCGACGAGCACAGTGATCGCACGGTCCGGGATGTCGAGCGAGAGCCGGTCGACGGCCACCGTCCCGTCCGGATACCGCTTGCTGACTGAATCTATCCGTATCAAAACGCCGCGCGCCCTTCGGTTTCGGCAGGAGCCTGGGACCGTGCCGGCCGGGTCTGGACGGCGGATGTTTCCGGTACCTGGTGCATGAACGGGCTTCCCCTACCCGGAGATCACCAGGCCATTCCCGCCATTTTCAGCCGGATGCGCGGGGGCACGCGGAGTGGAGGTGACCGACACGCCACCGGCCCCCGTCCGCGCGGGCGGACGGGGGCCGGTGGTGGGCGGTCGGCGGTCGCTCTACGACTCGGTGGGCTCCAGGCGCAGCGAGATGCTGTTGATGCAGTACCGCTGGTCCGTGGGGGTCGGGTAGCCCTCGCCCTCGAAGACATGGCCGAGGTGGGAGCCGCAGCGGGAGCAGCGGACCTCGGTGCGGAGCATGCCGTGGGAGCGGTCCTCGATCAGCTCGACCGCGTCGGTGTCCTTCGGGTCGTAGAAGGACGGCCAGCCGCAGTGCGAGGCGAACTTGGTGCCGGAGGTGAACAGCTCCGCGCCGCAGGCACGGCAGGAGTAGACGCCCTGGGTCTTGGTGTCGGTGTACTCACCGGTGAAGGCCGGTTCGGTGCCCGCCTGGCGCAGTACGGCGTACTCCGCCGGGCTCAGCTCCGCCCGCCACTGCTCGTCCGGCTTCTCGACGTCGTACGACATGAGACTCAGCCCCTTACTTCCGCGACAGGCGGTCCAGGATCAGCGGGCCCAGGTCGGTGACATCACCCGCGCCCATGGTGAGAACGAGATCGCCCCGCTCCGCCATTCCCGCGACGACCTCGGGGATCTCCGCCTTGTCGTGCACAGCGGTGACGTCGGCGCCCGCGACGCGCGCGGCCTCGATGATCAGCTCGCTGGTGACACCGGGGATCGGGTCCTCGCGGGCCGGGTAGATGTCGAGCACCACGGAGGCGTCGGCCAGCGCGAGGGCCTGGCCCATCTCCTTGCCCAGCTCCTGGGTGCGGGAGAACAGGTGGGGCTGGAAGACGACGAGGATGCGGCGCGAGTCCCCGGCGGCGGCGCGCATGGCCTCCAGGTCGGCGGTCATCTCGGTCGGGTGGTGGGCGTAGGAGTCGATCACCTGGACGCCCGCCTCCTCGCCCTTGAGCTGGAGGCGCCGCTTGACGCCGGTGTACGCGGCGAGGGCGGTGGCCAGCTCGTCGGCGGGCAGGCCCAGGGCGACGCCCGCGGCGAGCGCGGCGACGGCGTTGAGCGCGTAGTGGCGGCCGGGGACGGAGACGGCGAAGGTCAGCTCGCGGCCGTCCAGCACGACGGTGACCCGGCTCTTCAGCCCCTCGGGGACGATCTTCAGGACCCGTACGTCGGCGTCGTCGGCCTCGCCGTACGTCACCGTCTGCACACCGGTCACCCGGCGGGTCAGCTCGCGGGCGCCCTCGTGGTCGGCGGAGATCACCAGCGTGCCGCCGGGGACGATCTTCCCGGCGAAGGTCTCGAAGGACTCGTAGATCTCGTCCATCGAGGCGTAGTTGGCGTGGTGGTCCAGCTCGACGTTGAGGACGATGGCGACCTCGGGGGCGTACTTGTGGAAGCTGCGGTCCGATTCGTCCGCCTCGGCCACGAAGATCTCGCCCTCGCCGTGCAGGGCGTTGGAGCCGGGGGCGTCCAGGTCGCCGCCGATGGCGTACGACGGCTGCGCGCCCAGCTCGGTCAACGAGACGGCGAGCATGGAGGTGGTGGTGGTCTTGCCGTGCGTACCGGCGACGGCGATCGGCCGCAGGCCGCCCATCAGCGCGGCGAGCGCGTCGGAACGGTGCACCACGGGGATGCCCAGCTCGGCGGCGCGCACCAGCTCGGGGTTGTCCTGCCGGATCGCGGACGACACGACGACACAGCTGGCGTCGTCGGCGAGGTGCGCGGCGTCGTGCCCGATGTGCACGGTCGCGCCCAGCGTCCGCAGCGCTTCCGCCGTCGCGGACTCCTTGGCGTCACTGCCCGCCACCTTCGCCCCGCGCTGCGCCAGAATCTTCGCGATCCCCGACATCCCGGCGCCGCCGATGCCGATGAAGTGCGGTCGGTCCATGGCGATAGGAAGGCCGGGTGCCATGCGATGTTCTCCCAGAGGACGATGAGCCAGAGCGCCCCTAGCCTATGCGCTCCGCACGGGGGCGCTCCGCAACGGGCGGGGTGGTGGGCGGCCTGGCTGCTCCAGGAGGGGCAACGTCCCGGGGGCGGGACCGACGCGTCGCGCCCGCCTGCGCGGTGGCACGGTGTGCGACGGGGCCCGGGCCGACCGCTCCGCGAGAGGCAATGGCTCGGGGGCTCCGCGCGGGACCGACGCCTCGGGGGCGGGGCTGACGCATCACGCCCACCTACGGGCGGGACGGCACGCGCCGAAGACCCGACACACACCACTCCCGGCAGCCGCCCGCACGGCCCGCGCCGGAGGCGACACCGCACCCCCGCCCCGAGCCGCCGCAGGCACCCGGCACCCGGCACCACAACACCCCGCCGAACCCGGCGGAGCGCTCACGCCTTGCTGTGCGAGAACAGCTTCAGCACCGGCACCCCCACCTTGTGCCGCGCCCGGGACGCCCAGTCGCGGTGGAAGAACTCCTCGACGTAGTGAGGGTCGGTGAGGACGATGACCTCGTCGGCGTGGACCTCTTCGACCAGAGACTTGAGGGCGTCGAGGGGGTGGTTCTCGACCAGGCGGCCCTCGGCCTGGCTGCCGGCGGCGCGCAGCGCGCGGACGGAGACGTCGAGCGCCTGCTCCCCCACGTCGCGCGCGTCCGCGCCCTCGGGCGTCTCGCGCTCGTGGACGGCCTCGTCGATCTCGCCGAGCGCGATGTCGTCGATGGCCCGCAGCAAACGGTCCGCCTGATCGCCGCGCGGCTGGAGCAGCACATGGAAGAAGACCGGCTCATCCCCGTGCAGGGTGGTGACGAACTCGACGTCGGCCGACGTCAGGGCCTTCTCGATCATCAGAACGCTTGTGAACACCAGGCGCCTCTTCTCCTTCGAGGATCTGCCGACCCTCTGTCCACCGTGGGCCCGAAAGGGCCTGCGGAAACCATCCTGCCCCGTGATCGCACGGGTAGTGCCGCACTAAGTGTGCCCGCCGGAAGCTAAACGGAACGGTAGATTCCGCTGTTTCAGCGCCGCCGTTTTCAGGGTCGGCGGTAACGCCCGAACAGAAATCCGTCCTCCTCCAGCAAGGACACCAGCCCGAACCGGTGCGGGACCGCGACCGACGGACCCCCCGCGATGCGCTGCGCGTCCCCCGCCGCGAGCATCGGCGCGAGCGTCAGGCACATCTCGTCCAGCACGTCCGCCGCCACCAGCTGGCCGAGCAGCCGCGGCCCGCCCTCGGTGAGCTGCCGGGTGTAGCCGAGCCCGGCGAGCGCCTGCACGGCGCGGGCGGGCTCGACACGGCGCCCCTCGCCCGCGACGACCACCCGCGCCCCCGCCCGCTCGGCGGCGCGCACCCGGTCGGCGGGCGCGTCGGCGCCGGTGAGCAGCACCGTCGGCACCAGGGGCGAGGTGAACAGCGGCAGCGAGAAGTCGAGGTCGAGAGCGGCGGTGACGATCGCGATCGCCGGTGCCGGACCCTGCCCCGCCGCCTCCCGCGCGGCGGCGAACTCGGCCCGCGCGCGGGCGGGCCGGTACCCCTCCTGCCGTACCGTCTCCGCACCCACCAGCACCACGTCCGCGAGCGCCCGCAGCGTGCCGAAGATCCGCATGTCGGCGGGGCAGGAGATGGGGTGGGAGTGCCCGTCGTGCTGGGCGGCGCCGTCGAGCGTGGAGACCATGTTCGCCCGCAGGTACGGGCGGGGCGCGGCGGGGTCCGGCGCCGGATAGGCATACGCCGCGGCCAGCTCCGCGAGCGGCCACTCACCACCGGAGCCCGCAGGCGCCGCGCCGCCCTCGTCAGGGGCCTGGGCTGCTGTTTCGTGGGTCACAGGGAACAGGCGTCGCATTCGTGCAGTCTGACATGACGCTTAGCATGGGTAATCGTGTCGTCCTCCACCACCGCCTCCGGTTCCGGCAAGCTGACCGGCGCGGCCCCGCTGTCCCTGTGCGCGCGCGAGCCGCATGTCCCCGCCGACCGCCTGGTCGCGGAGATGGTGCCGCCGCCCCGCTTCGACTCGGTGCGCTTCGCCACGTACATCCCGGACCCGAACCAGCCCAGCCAGACGGACGCCGTCCATGTGCTGGAGACCTTCGCGACCGGGCTCGGCGGTGTGCACGCCTCCACCGCCAAGCGCGGCTTCCTCGGCTTCGGCCGGGCCAAGGCCCCCAAGACCCCGGCGGGACCGCGCGGGGTGTACCTCGACGGCGGCTACGGCGTCGGCAAGACCCACCTCCTCGCCTCCCTCTGGCACGCCACCCCCGCCGAGCCCTCCCGCAAGGCGTTCGGCACCTTCGTGGAGCTGACCAACCTGGTCGGCGCCCTCGGCTTCCAGCAGACGGTGCGGACGCTGTCCGGCCACGCCCTACTGTGCATCGACGAGTTCGAGCTCGACGACCCGGGCGACACCGTGCTGGTCTCCAGCCTGCTCGGCAAGCTGGTCGAATCGGGCGTGGCACTCGCCGCCACCTCCAACACGCTGCCCGGCAAGCTCGGCGAGGGCCGCTTCGCGGCGGCCGACTTCCTGCGCGAGATCCAGGGTCTGTCCGCCCACTTCCGCGCCCTGCGCATCGACGGCGAGGACTACCGCCACCGGGGTCTGCCCGAGGCGCCCGCGCCGTTCACCGACGAGCAGGTCACCCGGACGGCGCAGCGCACCGAGGGTGCTTCGCTGGACGCCTTCCCGCAGCTCCTCGACCACCTGGCCAAGGTGCACCCGAGCCGCTACGGCGCGCTGACCGACGGCCTGCGCGCGGTGTGCCTGACGGATGTGCAGCCCATACCCGACCAGTCGACCGCGCTGCGTCTCGTCGTCCTGGCCGACCGGCTCTACGACCGCGAGGTCCCGGTCCTGGCCTCGGGTCTGCCCTTCGACCGGCTGTTCAGCGAGGAGATGCTGAAGGGCGGCTACCGCAAGAAGTACTTCCGCGCGATCTCCCGTCTCACCGCGCTCGCCCGCGACGCGAAGGGTCTGGTCGCCGACCCGACCGACTGACAACTCAACATATTCACAGCTCAGCGGACTGACAGATCGTCCGACTGACATCCGATCACCAAAAGAGCGGGTCAGGGGCCGGTTCCGGCCACCCGACCCGCTCTTTTCACGCTCTTTTGCGCGTGTAACCCGCCGTTAACCCTGCAAAGCCCCTCGCCGGGTTAACGTATTTCTTGACCATCCATTGACCAACGTTTGGTGCGTGCGAGAGACGCGGGTTTCCGCAGGGGGGTGCGCATGTCCCGGTGTACGAAGGCCCGTTCCGTCCTCGCTCTGCTCGCCGCCGCGCTGCTCGCCCTCCAGCTCTTCGCACCCACGGGAACCTTCGCACCCGCGCATACGCTCGGTGAGACCCAGGCCAACGACGCCCCCGGCATCGCGCTCGCCCTGCAGCCCGCGGCGGCGGCCGACGGGGAGACGATCCATGAACCCGGCCGCTCCCGGGCACCCCACAGCGCCCCGCACACCCGCGACAAGCGGCGCGGCGCGGCATCCGGGGACGGTCCCGAGCGCCCCCTCATCATCCGGCGAGCGGCCGTCCCGGCGCCGCCCGTGGCCGGTTCCCCGCACCCCCGTGTCCCGAGATCCTCCGGAGTCCGTTCACCGGCAGTGCTTCAGGTCTTCCGCTGCTGAGAGCGGGCTCGCCTCCCCCCACGTACGTCGTGCAAGACCGACGCGCCATGAGGCGCGCCAGGAGGAGTCCACACACATGCAGCCCCTCATCGACAACGCCCGCACCTTCGGTCAGCGCCCTGAGGAGTTCGCCAGGCTCGCCGAGGGTCAGTCCCCCCAGGTCCTGTTCATCACCTGCTCCGACTCCCGGGTCGTCCCGGCCCTGATCACGGGCGCCCGCCCCGGCGAGCTCTTCGAGCTGCGCACCGCGGGCAACATCGTCCCGCCGTACGCCTCCGAGCGGCCGACCGGCGAGGCCGCCACCATCGAGTACGCCGTGGAGGTGCTGGGCGTCCGCGACATCGTCGTCTGCGGACACTCGCACTGCGGCGCCGTCGGCGCGCTGGTGCGCGGCGACGACCTGGACGCCGTACCCGCCGTGCGCGACTGGCTGGCGCACGCGACCCCGCGCCCGGCCGGCGCGGCCGAGGACCCCGAGGTCGCCGAGGGTGTCCAGAGCCATGTGCTCACCCAGCTGCTGCGGCTGCGCTCGTACCCGTGCGTGGAGCGGCGCGTCGCGCAGGGCGTGCTCGGCCTGCACGGCTGGTACTACGAGGTGCACACCGGCGCCGTCCGTTCGCACCGTCCGCGGACCGACACCTTCGAGGCCCTGTGAGCGCGCCCGCGGACCGGCGCGGTCCCGCCGGTCTCATAGCCCGTCATCCGCATCTGCGGCAGGACCTCACCGCGTCCCTCGTCGTCTTCCTGGTCGCGCTCCCACTGTGCGTGGGCGTGGCCGTCGCCTCCGGAGTCCCGGCCGAACTGGGGCTGGTCACCGGCATCGTGGGCGGTCTGGTCACCGGGATGATGCGCGGCAGCAGCCTCCAGGTGTCCGGGCCCGCCGCCGGACTGACCGTGCTCGTCTTCGAGGCGGTCCAGGAGCACGGGCTGCCCATGCTGGGCGTGCTCGTGCTGGTCACCGGCCTGCTCCAGGTGCTCATGGGCTCGCTGCGGCTCGGCCGGTACTTCCGGGCGATCTCGCTCTCGGTCGTCGAGGGGATGCTGGCCGGAATCGGTCTGGTGCTCGTGGCCGGACAGCTGTACCCGGCCATGGCGGCCAAGGCGCCCGACTCCGGCATCGCCAAGATGGCCGGGCTGCCGTCGGGGCTGGGCTCCGCGCTGGGCGACGGCCAGGCGCTGGCCTCGCTCGGACTGTGCGCGGGCACGATCGCGGTCCTGGTGTTCTGGAAGCACCTGCCCGCCCGGGTGCGCACGCTGCCCGGTCCGCTCGCGGCCGTCGGGCTCGCCATGCTGGCCGTGCCGGTGCTGGGCCTGCCGGTGGCCACCGTGCGGGTGAGCGGGCTCATGGACGCGCTCCAGCCGCCGCCCCTGAGCGCCTTCGGCGAGCTGTGGCATCCGGCGGTGATCGGCACGATCGTCGCGTTCACGCTGATCGCGTCCGCCGAGTCCCTGTTCAGCGCGGCGGCCGTGGACCGGCTGCACGACGGGCCGCGCACCTCCTACGACAAGGAGCTGATCGCCCAGGGCACGGGCAACGCGGTGTGCGGGGTGCTCGGCGCCCTGCCGATGACCGCGGTGATCGTGCGCAGCGCGGCCAACGTCCAGGCCGGTGCCCGTACGAAGCTGTCCCGGGTCGCGCACGGCGTCTGGCTGCTGCTGTTCGCCGCGCTGCTGCCGGGCGTGCTGGAGCACATCCCGATCCCGGCGCTCGCGGGCGTCCTGATCTACTCCGGCGCCAAGCTGGTGCCGCTGCGGCGGCTGGCCACGCTGTGGCGCGAGCACCGGGGCGAGGCGCTGGTCCTCGCCGTCACGGCGGTGTCGATCGTGGCGGTGGGCATGTTCGAGGGCGTGCTCGTCGGTCTCGCGCTGGCGGTCGTCAAGGCGGCCTGGGAGGCCTCGCACATCCGGCTGACGGTCGTGGACAAGGGCGCGGGTCCGGTGGACGCGTATCTGTCGGGCAACGCGACCTTCCTGCGGCTGCCGAAAATACTGGACAGCCTGGAGGCGCTCCCCCAGGACCGGCCGATCCGGCTGGACCTGTCGGGCCTGCTCCACCTGGACCACGCCTGCCGCAGCGCCCTGGAGAACTGGGCGGAGCGGCACAGCGCGGACGGCACGGAACCGGTGCGGATGACGTCACCGGTACGACCGGGCGAGCGGGCCGGTACGACGACGGCGGGCTGAGCCCCGGCCGGGCGACGACCCGGCCGGCCATGGGGGCCGGGGTGCGCTTGGGCATCCCGGCCCCTCCCCATTCCCCACCGGGTTCGCACCCCGTCGCCGGGATCGTGGCCTCCGGCACCGACCCGGGCATATCGTGGCATCAGCGGACAGATCCGACTCTCGGGTAACCCTCGGGGAAGGGGGACACCATGCTTGCCGAGCTGGTGGCGGCCGTGGCGGTGGCCGGTGGCGCCTCTCTGGTGTACCTGGCCGCGGCAGCACGCGTCGTCAAGCAGTACGAACGGGGTGTCCTGTTCCGCCTGGGGCGGCTCACGGGCGAACCGCGGCCGCCGGGCCTGACCCTGGTGATCCCGGTCGTCGACAGGCTGCACAAGATCAATATGCAGATCGTGACGATGCCGATCCCCGCCCAGGAGGGCATCACGCGCGACAACGTGACCGTACGGGTGGACGCGGTCGTCTACTTCCGGGTGGTGGACGCGGCGAGCGCGCTGGTCAAGGTGGAGGACTACCGGTTCGCGGTCTCGCAGATGGCGCAGACCTCGCTGCGGTCGATCATCGGAAAGAGCGACCTGGACGACCTGCTCTCCAACCGGGAGAAACTCAACGAGGGCCTGGAGCTGATGATCGACAGTCCGGCCGTGGGCTGGGGCGTCCAGATCGACCGGGTGGAGATCAAGGACGTGTCGCTGCCCGACACCATGAAGCGGTCCATGGCCCGCCAGGCCGAGGCGGACCGGGAGCGCCGGGCCCGCATCATCAACGCCGACGCCGAGTTCCAGGCGTCCAAGAAGCTCGCCCAGGCGGCCCAGCAGATGGCCGACACCCCGGCGGCGCTCCAGCTCCGCCTCCTCCAGACGGTCATGGCCGTCTCCGCCGAGAAGAACTCCACCCTGGTGCTGCCCATCCCGGTGGAGCTCCTCCACTTCCTGGAACGCGGCAACCGCCAGGCGACTCCGTCGGACAACGGGGACAGGACGGCGGCGAAGCAGCGGCAGCCGCAGCCGAGCGAGGCTGCGGAGCCGGTCGACGCCGCCGAGGCGATCGAAGCCGCCGAGGCCGTCGAAGCGATTCCCCTGACCGACCCCGTCCTCGGCCTCGGCCCGGCCGCGGACCCGGCGACGGCCCCGCCCGAGCGGGCCTGAGCGCGCCGCAGACGCCCGCGCCGACCCCGTCCTGCCCCTGGTCCGCGCCAACCCGGCCGCTGCCTGGCCCGCTCCGGCCTGTTCCGGCCTGTTCCATGCCGACCCGGCCGCACCGGGAGGACGCCATCCACACCGGGGACGACGCCCCACCCCGCCGGGCGGGTGACCGTGCCGTCGCGTCGGCAGGTGGTTGGCCGGACAGGTCTCCATACGGTCCTACTTTCATACGGTGATTGCACACGCACGCCGTATCACCGCCGTCTGCGTCCTCGGCGCGACCCTCGCCGCCTGTGGTGGCGCGGGTACGTCCGGCACCGCACGACCGGCCCCCGCCCAGCCGCATTCGTCCTCCCCGTCCCCGTCTCCCTCCAGTACGCGTCCCCCGGTCATGGCCCCGGGTCCGGGCGGTCTGACGCCGGTGTTCGCGCACGGGCCGCGTGACCGGGGCAAGACCGTCGCGCTGACCTTCGACGCCGACATGACCGCCGACGAGGGGCCGCGCGCGGCCGCCGGGGAGCGCTTCGACAACCCCGGGCTCATCTCCGCCCTGCGCTCGCTGAAGGTCCCGGCGACCGTGTTCATGACCGGCAAGTGGGCCGAGACGTACCCCGACGAGGCCCGCTCCCTCGGTCAGGACCCGAACTTCGAGGTGGCCAACCACTCCTACAGCCACTACGCGTTCACCGCCGGCTGCTACGGGCTGCCGACCATCGCGCCGGACGAGATCCGCACGGAGGTCGACCGCACGTACACGTCACTACGCAAGGCGGGCGTGCCGAACCCGATGCCGTACTTCCGCTTCCCGGGCGGCTGTTACGACAACCGGGTGCTGCGCACGCTCAACGCCACCGGGGTCACCGCCGTCCAGTGGGACGTGGTGAGCGGCGACGCGTTCGCCACCGACGCCGACGCGGTCGTACGGCAGGTGCTCGACGGGGTGAAGCCCGGTTCGGTGGTCGTCATGCACTGCACCCGCAGCGCGGCGCCGACGACCGAGCGGGTCGTACGCGCGGTGGTGCCGGAGCTGCGCAAGCAGGGCTACACCTTCGTGAAGGTCTCCCAGCTGATCGGCGCGACGGCGGGCCACCGCTGACCGTCCCGGCGTCACACGGACCCCGAGCCGCCGTCCGGCGCCGGGCCGTGGCGGACCGTCCCGCCCGGCGCCGGACGGCGGCTCGTAGGGTTGGCTCCCGTGAGTGAAGATCCCGCAGTCCCCGCGACCAGCCAGACCAGCCCCTTCCACGACGAGCGCAACGCCCGCGACGAGGCGCCCCAGTTCGTGCTGCCCCTCGTCGTACGCATCGAGCGCGACGCCCCGCCCGCCCGCACCGACGTCCTGGAGACCGCCGCGCGCGCCGTGCTCCTGCTGCTCGCCGACGAGCGGTCGGCCGGTGACGGGGAGTGGGCCGACGCCGTACGGAACTGGGAGGACGCCCGCATCCGCAAGGTCGTCCGGCGGGCGCGCGGTGCCGAGTGGCGGCGCGCCGGGACCCTGGACGGGATCACGGTGACCGGCACCTCGGCCGAGGTGCGGGTCTTCCCGCCCGTCCCGCTGGACGGCTGGCCCAAGGACCTGGTCAAGCTCCAGGTCTCCGGCACCGAACTGGACGACCCGGAACCCCCCGCCACCCCCGACCCCACGCTGCCTGTCCTCTGGCTGAACCCGGACCTCAAGATGTCCGCGGGCAAGGCGATGGCCCAGGCCGGCCACGGCGCCCAACTCGCCTGGTGGGCCCTGCCGGACGCGGCCCGCGCCGCCTGGCACGCGGCCGGTTTCCCGCTGGCGGTACGCACCGCCGACCCCGCCCGCTGGCACCAACTGTCCGGCAGCGAACTGCCGTTGGTCCGCGACGCGGGCTTCACGGAAATCGCCCCGGGCTCGGCGACGGTGATCGCCGACCACCCCGCGCTGCGCTGACCCGGCACCCGGAACCTCAAATGTTCCTCTGAAGGCGGCCGGCGCGGGATTCGGGGCCGCGCGCCCGGGCCATACCCCCGTCATCCGGAGATGACTGCCGGAGCGGGACGGGGGGACAGCGCCATGCGACGACTGGGTACGGGGATCGGCTGGCGGCCGGAGATCGCGGATGCCGTGGCCGCGATGCCGGGCGTCGACTGGGTGGAGGTCGTGGCGGAGAACGTCTGCCCCGGCCACCTCCCGGAGCAACTGGTGCGGCTGCGCGAGCGCGGGGTGACCGTGATCCCGCACGGTGTCTCGCTCGGTCTTGGCGGTGCGGAGCGGCCCGACGCGGGTCGGCTCGCGGCGCTCGCGGAGCGGGTGGAGGCGCTGGGGGCGCCGCTGGTCACCGAGCACATCGCGTTCGTCCGGGCGGGCGGCCCGCTCACCGCGTCCCCGTCGTTGGAGGCCGGACATCTGCTGCCGGTGCCGCGTACCCGCGACGCCCTCGACGTGCTCTGCGAGAACGTCCGCATCGCCCAGGACGCGCTCCCGGTCCCGCTGGCCGTGGAGAACATCGCCGCGCTCTTCTCCTGGCCCGGCGAGGAGCTGACCGAGGGGCAGTTCCTGTACGAGCTGGCCGAGCGGACCGGCGTACGGCTGCTCGTCGACGTGGCCAACCTCCACACCAACCACGTCAACCGGGGCGAGGACCCGGCGCGGGCGCTCGCGGAACTCCCCGTGGAGGCCGTCGCGTACGTCCATGTCGCGGGCGGCTACGAGCGCGACGGCGTCTGGCACGACAGCCACGCGCACCCCGTGCCGGAGGCGGTGCTCGACATCCTCACCGACCTCGCCGCCCGGGTCGCACCGCCCGGCGTACTCCTTGAGCGGGACGACAACTTCCCCGAACCGGCCGAGCTGGAGCGGGAGTTGGACCGGATCAGGGCCACCGTGGCGGACGCCGACCGGACGTCCCGGCACCGGACCGCGCCCACCGCGGGGGGCGACCCCCGCCGCAGCGTGGCCGTACTCGCCCGCCCCGAGGCCCGTCAGCGTCTCGGCGTCGCCCAGGCCGCCGTACTCTCCGCGCTGGTGGCGGGCACACCCGCGCCTGAGGGGTTCGACCGGGCGCGGATGGGGGTGCAGGCGCGGGCGCTCGCCGCGAAGCGGGCGTCGGTGGTGGCGAAGGTGGCGCCGGAGCTGCCGGAGATCCTCGGGGAGGGATACCGGGAGGCGTTCCTCGGCTACGCACGCTCACGGCCGATGCGCGGCGGCTACCGCCAGGACGCGCTGGACTTCGCAGGCCAGCTGCTGAAGACCGGTCACCCGGCGGACGCCCGCGCCCGGCGCCGACTGCGCGCCTGGTGGCTGGACCGCGTCGGTCCGGCACCCCGGGGCGGCGCGGCCCGGCTGCTGCGGCGCACTCTCGGGGCACTCCCGGGACGCTGACACCCGCTGGCACCTCGCCGCTGACCTGCGGGAAAAACGGAACGTCACATACCGCTAACACTCTGTCCCAGATACTGAACAAGCCATGGCGTTTACCCTGCGTACTGGCATAGAAACACTCCATGTTCTGGGTCCTTCTCCTGCTCCTGGCCTGGGGTTTCGCCGGTTTCGCGTGTACCAGGCTGTGCCTGGCCGCCGGACGCGCGGGGACCGCCGAGCGCGCCGCCGCGACGGCGGACGACCGCCATGATCTGACGCTGTACGAGGCCGCGTTCCTCTCCGGCGGCCCCGCGCGCGTCGCGGACCTGGCCATGGTGCGCATGGCCCGGCAGCGCAGGCTGCTGCTCGCGCACACCGGCTGGGCCACGGTGGTGAACCCGCGCGGCCGCGACGAGATGGAACGATTCGTCATAGCCGCGATCGGCCCCGAGGGGCAGTCCCGGATCGCCCCCGTACGGACCGCCGCCGCCCGCAGCGAGGCCATACGGCACCTGGGCGACCGGCTGGAGCGCGCGGGGCTCGCCGTCCCGGCCGGATCGGGCACCGACGTCGCCTCCGCGGTCCGCCTGGTGCGCGCCGCCGCGCCGGCCGTACTCGTCCTGGCCACGACCGCTCTGTTGCTGCCCTCCGACACCGAACTGCCGTTCCTGATGGTCGGCCTGTGGTTCCTGCTGCCCCTGGTGCTGACACTGGGCTTCCTGGTCATCGCCCACTTCGAACTGCGCCCGTACACCCGCTGGGCCTCCCCGGCCGGACAGTTGCTGCTCGGCACGCTGACGGCACGCCGGGACCGGGACGCCGACGACGACTTCGGCGACAGCGCGGACCGGGACGGCAACGAGTCGGGCTTCCTCACCTCCCTCGCCACGCGCGGCATCCGCGCCCTGGCCGAGCCGGAGCTGCGCGCCGCCTTCAACCACCGCGACCAGCCCTGGCGGGAGTGACGGCGTGCCCCCGAAGGCGGCGGCTCCGGGGGCGCACAGGGAGCACTGACACCGACACCACCTGAACGGTGCTTGCCTTCACCGACCGCCGTCCGAAACATCCCTTCTGTCGCCGCCGAGCCGCAGCAGCCGCGCCGTGGCCGCCGCGCACCGGAGGGATACGCGATGAGAGCTGCCGCCCTGTACTCGGCCGCCGGGTCCTTGCTGCTGGCCGGGCTGGCCACGGCTCCGGCGGGCGGCACCCCCGCCGGGCCCGTCGGGAGTGCCGCCTCCCCCACCTCCCCCACCTCCGCCGAATCGCGCGGAGTCGCCGTCGCCGCCGCCCGCGCCAAGGCCGCCGGTATCCGCTTCGGCGCCTGCCCCGCCGAGCAGGAGGCGCCCGACGGCATGCGCTGCGGCACGGTCAGTGTCCCGCTCGACTACGCGCACCCCGACGGCAAGCACCTCACCCTCGCGGTCAGCCGTATGCCCGCCACCCAGCGCGACCCGAGGAACAGCAAGCGCCGCGTCCCCCGGCAGGGCGCCCTCGTCTACAACCCGGGCGGCCCCGGCGCCTCCGGCCTCGCCTTCCCGGTGATCGGCGTCGTCCCCGAGTGGAAGCGGATCGCCGCCGCCTACGACCTGGTCGGCTACGCCCCGCGCGGTGTGGCCCCCTCGGCCCCGCTGTCCTGTGTGAAGCCCGAGCAGTTCTACAAGGCGCCGAGCCCGGCCCCCGTCCACCCCTCCGCGGCGTACAAACGGGAGCGGATCGCGCGGGCGAAGGCGTACGCACGCGGCTGCGCGCAGCGCTCGGGCAACGGGCTGCGCTTCTTCAACTCCCTCAACAACGCACGCGACTTGGACGTCCTGCGCGCCGCCCTCGGCGAGCCGAGGCTGACCTTCATGGGCGCGTCGTACGGCACCTACCTCGGCGCCCTCTACGCCGCCCTGTTCCCCGCGCACGTACGACGCATGGTGCTGGACTCGGCGGTGAACCCCGCCCCGGCGAAGGTCTGGTACCGCGCCAACCTCGACCAGTCGGCCGCGTTCGAGCGCCGCTGGACCGACTTCCGCGCCTGGGTAGCCCGGCACGACGACGTGTACGGCCTCGGCGGCACGGCGGCGGCCGTCCAGCGCGCGTACGACACCGCGAGCGCGAAGCTGGCCGTCTCACCGGCGGGCGGCACGGTCGGTCCCGGCCAGTTGCAGAACACGTTCCTGATGGCCGGGTACTACGACGACTACTGGCCGAGCCGGGCCGAGGCACTCTCCGCCTATCTCAAGGGCGACGCCAAACCGCTGGTCAGGCTGGCCGCGCCGAGCCCGGAGACGGCGAAGGAGGCCGAGAACGGCAGCGCGGTCTACTCCGCCGTCGAGTGCAACGACGCCCCCTGGCCGGCGGACTTCGCGGTCTGGGACCGCGACAACACCCGGCTCGCCCGCGTGGCCCCCTTCGAGACCTGGGACAACGTCTGGGCGAACCTGCCGTGCGCCTACTGGCCGGTGCCCCGTCAGCGGCCGCTGGACGTACGGACCTCCCGGGGCGCGACCCCGCCGGTGCTGATCCTCGCCGCCGAGCGGGACGCGGCCGCGCCGTACGCCGGGGCGCTGGAGATGGCGCGGCGGCTGGCCGGGTCCACGCTGGTGACCGAGCGGGGCGCGGGCACGCACGGGGTCGGGCTCGGCCCGAACAGTTGCGTCAACGCCCACGTGGACGCGTACCTCCTGGAGGGCCGCCTGCCGGGCGGGCGCGCCGCGTGCGCCCCGCGCCCGGAGCCGCGCCCCGCCGAACCGGCCGGACGCGGCACCATCACGGAGACCCTCAAGGGCAAGGGCTAGGCGAGCCCGGCGACGAGGTCCGCGACCGACTTGCGGCGCCCCGTGTAGAAGGGCACCTCCTCGCGGACGTGCCTGCGGGCCTCGGAGCCGCGCAGGTGACGCATGAGGTCGACGATGCGGTACAGCTCGTCGGCCTCGAAGGCGAGCATCCACTCGTAGTCGCCCAGCGAGAAGGAGGCGACCGTGTTGGCGCGCACGTCCGGGAAGCCGCGGGCCATCTTGCCGTGGTCGGCGAGCATGCGGCGGCGGTCCTCGTCGGGCAGCAGGTACCAGTCGTAGGAGCGCACGAAGGGGTAGACGCTCACGTAGTTGCGGGGCGTCTCGTCGGCGAGGAACGCCGGGATGTGCGAGCGGTTGAACTCCGCCGGGCGGTGCAGCGCCATGTTGGACCACACCGGCTCCAGGGCGCGGCCCAGCCTGGTGCGGCGGAAGAGGTTGTACGCCTCCTGGAGCTGGTCGGCGGTCTCGGCGTGCCACCAGATCATCAGGTCGGCATCCGCGCGCAGGCCGGAGACGTCGTAGGTGCCGCGGACGGTCACGTCCTTCGCGGCGAGCTGGTCGAACAGCTCCTGGACCTCGTCGGCCCAGCCCGCGCGGTCCTCCGGCAGGACGTCCTTCAGCTTGAAGACGGACCACAGGGTGTAACGGATGACCTCGTTGAGGTCCTTGGCCAGCTTGCCCTTGTTCGGGATGCGGGTCGGCTCGTTGGTGGGGGCGTCGTCACTCATGGTCCCTATTCTCCCGCTCCGCCGTGCAGGCTCTGCACCGGGTTGGCGGTCAGCTCGCGCACACCGGTGAGGTCGCCGCCGAGCTGGTCGACGGCCGCGTACGCGCTCGCGATGCACGCCGGGATGCCGACACCGTCGTACTGCGCGCCGCACACGGCGAGTCCGGGCAGCTTGGCGACGTGCTCGCGGATACGGGCCACGCGCGCGTGGTGGCCGACGGGGTACTGGGGCAGTCCGTCGGTCCAGCGGGTGACGTGACTGTCGACGGGCGTGGCGTCCACTCCGGTGGCGGCGCGCAGGTCGCGCCGGGCGACGTTGGTCAGCTCGGTGTCGTCGCGGCCGAGGATCTCGGTCTCGCGGTGGCGGCCGACCGAGGCGCGGACCACGACCAGTTCCGGGTCCTGCTCCCCGATCCAGCCCCACTTCTGGGAGGCGAAGGTGGCGGCCTTGATGGTGTGGCCGTCGACGGGCGGTACGAGGAAACCGCTGCCCTCGGGGAGGGCGACGTCCGCGCGGCGGTAGGCGAGGCTGATCAGCGCCATGGAGGCGTACTCGACGGCGGCCAGCTCGGCGGCCGCGCCCGGGGCCTCCGCGCCCAGCAGAGCGGCGGCGGCCGGTGCGGGTACGGCGACGACCACCGCGTCGGCGTGCAGCACCCGGTCCCCGGCGGTCACGCGCCAGCCGGTGCCGTCCCGGAGCAGTTCGCGCGCCGGGGTACCGGTCAGGATCTCGCCGCCGCCCGCCCGTACGGCGTCCGCGACGGCGAGCGGGAGGGTGCCGACGCCGCCCTCGATGCCGACGAACACGGGTCCGGACTGCGGGGCCTCGGCGGCCCTGGCCTGGAGGGCACGGACGGCCTCGGTGAGGGAGTCGTGGGTGCGCGCGGCCTGGTAGAGCTGCGGGACGGCCGACCGCATGGACAGTCGGTACGCGTCGCCCGCGTACACCCCGCCGAGCAGCGGCTCGATCATCCGGTCGACGACCTCGCGGCCGAGACGTGCGGCCACGTACTCGCCCACGGCCACGTCGTCCCCGACGTCGGTGCGCGGCAGTTCGGCGTCCCGCCCGATCCGCGCCAGCCCCTCGTCGGAAAGGATTCCGGCGAGCACGTCGGCGGTGCCGGGCACGCCCATGACGTGTCCCTTGGGCATCGGGCGCAGACTGTTCCGGGTCCACAGGGACGCGCTCGCGGTGGCGGGCGTGACGAGCCGTTCCCCGAGCCCCACCGCCCGGGCCAGCTCCACGGCCTCGGGCCGCCGGGCGAGCATCGACTCGGCCCCGAGATCCATCCGGACCCCGCCGATCTCCCCGGGCAGCAGCTTGCCGCCCACCCGCTCGCCCGCCTCCAGCACCGTCACCCGGGCCCCGCGCTCCACCAGCCGGTGCGCGGCGGCCAGCCCCGCGACACCGGCCCCGATGACCACGACCTGGCCCTTACCTGTTCCGCTCATGCCCCCACTCTCTCAAAACCGGCCCCCCATCCGGCCCCGGGCCACTCCTCCCCGCCCGGGCGCCCATCGGCCCTTGTCGGCCCTTGTCGGCCCTGAGCCGGGTCGGTCCCCTGACGTGTCCGGACCGTGACCGCTTCGGGATGTGGATCGTCCAACGTTCGGGAGTGCCCCGGCGTCCAAGGGATGTCGGTTCCGTACTCATCGGGGGTAGCCCATGCGTGCACCACGTCCGTCCTCGTCCGTCCGGGCCCTGGCCGGAGCCCTGCTCGTCGCTTCGCTCGCGCTCTCCGGCTGCAGCGCGGCGGGAGGGGGCTCGTCCGGTTCCGAGAAGTCCATGGCGGACGGCCCGGCCCGGCAGACCGGCGCGGCGGGCGCGGGCGCGTCCGACGCCAAGTCCGGGGAGCGGAGCGTGCCCCGGATCACGCCGAGCTCGATCGTCCGTACCGCTTCCCTGACCGTCCAGGTCAAGGACGTGCCCAAGGCGCTGGACGAGGCGCGCACGACCGCCGAGGACGCGGGCGGGTACGTCGGGGACGAGGACACCACCCGGGACGAGCGCGGGAACGAGCGCACCCGGGTCGTGCTGCGCGTGCCGACCGCGAAGTACGACGAGGTGATGACCGGTCTCCAGGGCACCGGCAAGCTGCTGGAGCGCAACGCGAAGGCCGAGGACGTCACCGACCAGGTGGTGGACGTGGAGAGCCGGATCAAGTCGCAGCGGGCGAGCGTGGCCCGGGTGCGGGAGCTGATGGACCGGGCGGGCTCGCTGAGCGACATCGTCTCCCTGGAGGGCGAGTTGAGCAGCCGCGAGGCCGCCCTGGAGTCGCTGCTCGCGCAGCAGGCGTCCCTGAAGGACCGTACGAGTCTCGCGACCATCGCCCTGTCGCTGACCGCGACGCCGGTGCACGTGGCCGCCAAGGAGAAGGACGACGAACCCGACTTCTTCGACGCCCTCTCCGACGGCTGGAGCGCCTTCCTCGCGACCCTGCGCTGGGTCACCGTCGTGGTGGGCGCCGTGCTGCCGTTCGCCGTGCTCGCCGGTGTCGTCGCGTTCGTGTGGCTGCGGCTCGTACGGCCCCGGCTGCGCAGGCGTCAGGCCGGGGTGGCGCCGCTCCCCGCGGGCTCCCTGCCCGCCTCCCGCCCCGTCTCCGAGTCCGGTGAGCCGCACTCGGGGAGCTGACCGGGCGTGCGCCGACCCCGCCCCGTAGCGTGTCCGCATGAGCGAGCGTGACAGGCGGGGCGGGGCACAGCGGCTGGTCGTGATCGGCGGTGACGCGGCCGGGATGTCGGCCGCGTCGCAGGCGCGGCGGCTGCGAACGCCGGAGGAACTTCGGATCGTGGCCTTCGAGCGCGGCCACTTCACCTCCTACTCGGCGTGCGGCATCCCGTACTGGGTGGGCGGCACGGTCACCGAGCGGAACCGGCTGATCGCCCGCACCGCCGAGGAGCACCGCGCCCGCGACATCGACCTCAGGCTGCGCACCGAGGTCACGGAGATCGACGTACCGGGGCGCCGGGTCCGTGCGCACGACCTGGACTCCGGCGACACGTACTGGACCTCGTACGACAAGCTCGTCATCGCCACCGGCGCCCGCCCGGTCCGCCCGGACCTGCCCGGCATCGACGCCGACGGGGTGCACGGCGTACAGACCCTGGACGACGGGCAGGCCCTGATCGACTCGCTGGCCCGCGCGCGCGGACGGCGTGCCGTGGTCGTCGGGGCGGGCTACATCGGCGTGGAGATGGCGGAGGCGCTGATCCTGCGGGGCTTCGAGGTGACCGTGGTGGACCGGGGCGAGGAGCCGATGTCCACGCTCGATCCCGACATGGGGCGCCTGGTGCGCAAGGCGATGACGGGCCTCGGCATCACCATGGTCAGCGGCGCCGAGGTCACCGAGGTACGCACCGACGACGCCAACAGGGTGCGTGCGGTGGTCACTTCGGACGCGGAGTACCCCGCCGACGTCGTCGTCCTCGGCATCGGCGTCCGCCCCGAGACCACGCTCGCGCGTGCGGCCGGGCTCCCCCTCGGCGCGCGCGGCGGTCTGCTCACCGACCTGGCGATGCGGGTGCGCGGCCACGAGGACATCTGGGCGGGCGGCGACTGCGTCGAGGTGCTGAACCTCGTCTCGGGCCAGGAGCAGTACGTCCCGCTCGGCACCCACGCCAACAAGCACGGCCAGGTCATCGGCACGAACGTGGGCGGCGGTTACGCCACCTTCCCGGGCGTCGTCGGCACGGCGGTCAGCAAGGTCTGCGACCTGGAGATCGCCCGCACCGGTCTGCGCGAGAAGGACGCCGACCGGGCCGGCCTGCGGTACGAGCCGGTCGTCATCGAGTCGACCAGCCGGGCGGGTTACTACCCCGGCGCCGCCCCCATGACGGTCAAGATGCTCGCCGAACGCGACACCGGCAGACTGCTCGGCGTCCAGATCGTCGGCGGCGAGGGCGCGGGCAAACGCGTCGACATCGCGGCGGTGGCGCTGACCGCGCGGATGACGGTGGAACAGATGACGGCCCTCGACCTCGGCTACGCCCCGCCGTTCTCCCCGGTCTGGGACCCGGTGCTGGTGGCGGCGCGCAAGGCGGTGGCGCGGGTGCGTGACCGGCGGGGCTGATCCCGCGCGGGGGCGCCCCGGGCGTCACCGGTTCGGGGGCGCGATCGCGGGCAGTAGTCCTGTGTGGTCATACCCGTCCATGACGTCAATCCGGTGCGCCGCACCCCCGTGGTGACGTACGCCCTCATCGCCGCCAACGTCCTCGTCTTCCTGCTGACGCCCGGCGCCGTCGGTGCCGTGGCCGGGGAATCGCATCTGGCGCAGCTCTGCCATCTCCATGCCTTCATGGACCACTACGCGGCCGTACCAAGGGAGTTGATCCATCATCAGCTTCCGCCGCTGGTGCCGACGGGCGCGACGGGCGTGGGGCCGAACGGCCCGGGGTGCGTGGTGGGGACGCCCTCCTACGACAAGTCCCCGGCCCTGTCGGTCCTCACGTCGATGTTCCTGCACGGCGGCTGGCTGCACCTGCTGGGGAACATGCTGTTCCTGCTGATCTTCGGCAACAACGTCGAGGACCGCATGGGCCACGTGCGCTATCTGCTCTTCTACGTGGTGTGCGGCTACGCGGCCGGGTACGGCTTCGCGCTGCTCAACGCCTCCTCCACCGACCCGCTGATCGGCGCCTCGGGGGCCATCGCGGGGGTGCTGGGCGCGTATCTGGTGCTGTATCCGAAGGCCAGGGTGTGGGTGCTGGTGCCGTTCCTGGTCTTCCTGCCGCTGCGGCTGCCCGCCTGGGTGGTGCTGGGCTTCTGGTTCGGGCTCCAGGCCGTGTACTCGTCCGGGCAGGGCGTGGAGGCCGGGTCAGGGACCGTGGCCTACGCGGCGCACGTCGTCGGCTTCGTGGCGGGAATGCTGCTGGCCTGGCCGCTCAAGGCGGGCACCCCGCCCCCGCCGGAGCCGGGCCGCCTGCTGTTCGGCAGGCGGGCACGGCACCGTCAGGCATGGTGAGCGTCAGGCGTGGTGAGCGGTCAGCGGGCGCTCGCCCGGTGGACGTAGTCCACGAGGTGGCTCAGCGCGTCCGGGTCGGTGCTGGGCATGACGCCGTGGCCGAGGTTGAAGACGTGGCCCTCCAGACCGGCGGCCGCGTCGAGCACCTCCTGCGCCTTGGTCTCGGTGACCTTCCGCCCGGCGAACAGGACGGTCGGGTCGAGGTTGCCCTGGAGCGCCTTGCCGGGGCCGACGCGGCGCACGGCCTCGTCCAGCGGGACGCGCCAGTCCACGCCGACCACGTCGGCACCCGCCTCGCCCATGAGCTTCAGCAGCTCACCGGTGCCGACGCCGAAGTGGATGCGCGGGACGCCGTAGCCCGCGACGGACTCGAAGACCTTCGCGGAGGCGGGCAGCACCGAGGCGCGGTAGTCGGCGGGGGCCAGCGCGCCCGCCCAGGAGTCGAAGAGCTGGACCGCCGAGACACCGGCCTCGATCTGGACCTTGAGGAACGCGGAGGTGATCTCCGCGAGGCGGTCGAGCAGGTCGGCCCACAGCTCGGGGTCGCCGTACATCATCGCCTTGGCGTTCTCGTACGTGCGCGAGGGGCCGCCCTCGACCAGGTAGCTCGCGAGGGTGAAGGGGGCGCCCGCGAAGCCGATCAGCGGGGTGCGGCCCAGTTCGCCGGTGAGCATGCCGATGGCCTCGGTGACGTACGGCACGTCGTCGGGGGTGAGGTCGCGCAGCCGGGCGAGGTCGGCGCGGGTGCGCACGGGCTCGGCGACGACCGGGCCGACGCCGGGCTTGATGTCGAGGTCGATGCCGATGGCCTTGAGCGGGACGACGATGTCGCTGTAGAAGATCGCCGCGTCCACGTCGTGCCTGCGCACCGGCTGGAGCGTGATCTCGGTGACGAGCTCGGGCCGCATGCAGGACTCCAGCATGGGAATGCCCTCGCGCACCTTGCGGTACTCCGGCAGGGAGCGCCCCGCCTGCCGCATGAACCAGACGGGGGTGTGCGGCACGGGCTCGCGCCGGCACGCCCGGAGAAAGGCACTGTCGTACGTCGCTGCGGGCTGCCCGCCGGTGGGGATCGCGTTGGCACTCACCCCGCAAGTCTCGCACGGCCCGGGCGGGGGAAGTGCCCCAGCCCTCTGCGACCCTCTATGGGTGTCTTGCCCTGCGGAAAGGTCCGGTTCCCCTTACTCTTCCCCGCATGGCTGCGGCTCAGGGACGACCGTCGGACGGCGGCGGCGCACAGGACGACGCGAAGGACACCGATCGGATGGAGGGCCCGGGGGGCATCGCGGTACCGCAGGCATTCCGGAGCGCGGTCGACGCGCTGCGCACCGCGCGGCTGCGGCCGCAGGTGGAGGTGGAACCGACGCCCGCGCCACAGCGGCTCGCGCCGTTCGCGCACGCGCTGGAGGCGGTGGTGGCCGACGGCGAGCAGGAGCTGGCGGACGGCCGGCTGGTACTGCTGCACGACCCGGCGGGGCACGACGCCTGGCACGGGACGTTCCGTCTGGTGACGCTGGTGCGCGCGGAGCTGGAGGCCGAGATGGCGGCCGATCCGCTGCTGCCGGAGGTGTGCTGGTCGTGGCTGACCGGCGCGCTCCAGGCGCGCGGGCTCGGCTACGGCGAGCCGAGCGGCACCGTGACCCGCGCGAGTTCGCACTACTTCGGCGGCCTCTCCGAGCGCCCGGCCGCCTCGCAGATCGAGATCCGCGCCTCCTGGACCCCGCGCGAGGGCCTCGGCGGAGTGCCGGACACCGCCGCACACCTGGCCGCCTGGTGCGATCTGCTGGCCCAGGTCGGCGGACTGCCCCCGGCGGGACCGGGCGACGCCTCGGTGGTGACCCTGCCGCAGCGCCGGGGACCGCAGTCCCGCTGACGCACCGCACGGCACGGCACCGCAACGCACGACACCGCCCACCGAACACACGATCAGATCAGCGCCCCGCCACCACGGCGGGGCGCTGCTTTGTGATCACTTCCCCGACCATCTCTTTGTCGATACGGCCACTTTCCGCACTCGAATGGCACCACCCCGAACCGATTCGCTCTTCGGATGATCGACCACGTGTCCGAATTGCACGGATTGCTACTCACTAGATCGTGATCATTCTCTAAAGGCGGACGGGTTTACTGCCGAAGACGACTGTGACCTTGAAAGCACGGTTCCTCCCGGCTGTCTCCCCACCAGCCGGCCCCGTCCCCCACCCAGGAGGCCTGGTGTCCGTTCTCCTCGAGCAGCCCGCAAGCCTGGTCGCCTACCGCCCGAACAAGCCGACCGCCATGGTGGTCGTGGCCGATCCACGCGTGCGTTCCACCGTCACCCGCCATCTGTGGGCCCTCGGTGTACGCGATGTCATCGAAGCCTCGTCCGTCGCGGAGGCTCGTCCCCGCATCGGCAACCCCCGCGACATCTGCGTCGCCGACGTCCACCTGCCCGACGGATCCGGACTGACCCTGCTGTCCGAGACCCGCGCCGCCGGCTGGCCCAACGGGCTGGCCCTGTCCGCCGCCGACGACATCGGCGCCGTCCGCAACGCCCTGGCCGGTGGGGTCAAGGGCTACGTCGTCACCGGCACCCGCACCAACATCGGGCTCCCCACCCGACCGGGCGCCGCCCCCATCGGTTCCGCCGCCGCCCGTATGCACCGCCGCCCCCCGGGTGCCCCGAGCCACCCGGGTGGCTACCGCGAACTGTCCGGCCGCGAGGTAGAGGTCCTGCGCCTCGTCGCGGAGGGCCAGTCGAACAAGGCGATCGGCGTCTCCATGGGCCTGTCCGCCCTCACCGTGAAGAGCCACCTGGCCCGCATCGCGCGCAAGCTCGGCACGGGCGACCGCGCCGGCATGGTCGCGGTGGCCCTGCGCACCGGCATCATCCACTGACACCCACCCCTGCCCCGTACGACCCTCCCCCCACACCCTGACCTCGCACGTCACCGGCCGCACCAGCCTCCCCTTCCCGGCGCCCGTCGGCGGAACGTTCCGCCGACGGGCGCCGGCGCGTGCGCGGGTCCGGGAAGCGCGCCGGGTCGGCCGGATTTGACCGGTCCGCACGCCGCCCGGCCGAACGCGCAGGCCAGCGGCGCGGCCATACGGATACCCTGGGCATGTGACCGACGCCCAAGACACCGCAGCAGACAGTTCCCTGCGCATCACCGGAGGCACCCCTCCGGACGACGCCGGATCTTCTGCGACGGGGGCGTCCGCCCTGGCCGGGGCCCCGATCCCGCTCCTCGAGCCGCGCGAGGGCATCCCGGCCGTGATCGCCGACGCGGCCGGGCTCGCCGAGGTCGTCGCCGCGTTCGCCGCCGGTTCGGGACCGGTCGCCGTCGACGCCGAGCGCGCCTCCGGCTACCGCTACGGCCAGCGCGCCTACCTGGTGCAGCTGCGCCGCCAGGGCGCGGGTACCGCACTGATCGACCCGGTCGGCTGCCCCGACCTGTCCTCCCTCGGCGACGCGCTCTCCGGCGTCGAGTGGGTGCTGCACGCCGCCACCCAGGACCTGCCCTGTCTGCGCGAGATAGGCATGCTGCCCACCCGGCTCTTCGACACGGAGCTGGCCGGGCGGCTCGCCGGGTTCCCCCGGGTCGGCCTCGGCGCCATGGTCGAGAACGTGCTCGGCTTCGTCCTGGAGAAGGGCCACTCGGCCGTCGACTGGTCCACCCGCCCGCTGCCCGAGCCCTGGCTGCGCTACGCCGCCCTCGACGTGGAACTCCTGGTGGACCTGCGGGACGCCCTGGAGAAGGAGCTGGACCGGCAGGGCAAGCTGGAGTGGGCCCTGGAGGAGTTCGCCGCGATCGCGGCCGCGCCGCCCGCCGAGCCGCGCAAGGACCCCTGGCGGCGTACGTCCGGGATGCACAAGGTACGCAGGCGGCGCCAGCTCGGCGTCGTACGCGAACTGTGGGAGACCCGGGACCGGATCGCCCAGCGGCGGGACGTTTCGCCGGGCAAGGTGCTGAGCGACGCGGCGATCGTGGAGGCGGCGCTGGCGGTGCCGTCGAACGTCCACGCGCTCGCCGCGCTGAACGGGTTCGGGCACCGGATGGGACGGCGTCAGCTGGAGCAGTGGCAGGCGGCCGTCGACCGGGTGAAGGCGCTTGCCGAGTCCGAACTCCCCCAGCCGGGGCAGCAGATGACGGGTCCGCCGCCGCCGCGCGCGTGGGCCGACAAGGACCCCGCCGCCGCGGCCCGCCTGTCCGCCGCCCGTGCGGGGGTCACCGCGCTGGCCGAGCAGGTCGACATGCCCCAGGAGAATTTGATCTCTCCGGACACGGTGCGGCGCCTGTGCTGGGAACCTCCGGTGGTTGTCAGTGGGGAGTCCGTTTCGGCGGTGCTTCGGGGATTCGGCGCGCGGGAGTGGCAGATCGCGCAGGTGACGCCGGTTCTGGTCGCTGCGCTGTCCTCCGACGGCGCGTAATCGCCGCAACGGTTGCGCGGGTAGGGCGGGTGCGGCCCGGCTGTGGCCGTTCGCGCAGTTCCCCGCGCCCCTAAAAGACAAAAACCCACCCCCGCCCCCTTACCGCCCTGCCGTGGGCAGTCGTTCCGCAGGGCGGAACGGGTGGGCACGGCCATCAACGCCGGGTGCCCCGGCAACCCGACCCGCCAGTGTGACGTTCACCGCTAGCCGGGGCTGGGCTGTGCAGCTACGTTACTCATAAGTAGCATGGGCTTAAGCAAGCGCTCAGCGTCCCGCACCCTGGAGGAGAGCCATCGTGCCTCGTACCGTCAGGGACGTCGTCTTCGTCGACGGCGTCCGTACCCCGTTCGGCAAGGCGGGCCCGAAGGGCATCTACCACGAGACCCGCGCGGACGACCTGGTCGTCAAGGCGATCCGGGAGCTGCTGCGCCGCAACCCCGGTCTGGACCCGCAGAAGATCGACGAGGTCGCCATCGCCGCGACCACCCAGATCGGCGACCAGGGCCTGACCCTGGGCCGGACCGCGGGCATCCTCGCCGGTCTGCCGCAGTCGGTCCCCGGCTACTCCATCGACCGCATGTGCGCGGGCGCCCTGACCGCCGTGACCTCGGTCTCCGGCTCGGTCGCCTTCGGCGCGTACGACGTGGCGATCGCGGGCGGCGTCGAGCACATGGGCCGTCACCCCATGGGCGAGGGCGTGGACCCGAACCCCCGTTTCGTGAGCGAGAAGCTGGTCGACGAGTCCGCCCTGTTCATGGGCATGACCGCCGAGAACCTGCACGACCGCTACCCGCAGATCACCAAGCGGCGCGCCGACGAGTACGCGGTGCGCTCGCAGGAGAAGGCCGCCAAGGCGTACGCCAACGGCAAGATCCAGCAGGACCTGGTGCCGATCTCGGTCCGCAACACCAACGCGGCGGCCGGCGAGACCGGTTGGGGCATGGTCACCGCCGACGAGCCGATGCGCCCGGGCACCACCCTGGAGAACCTGGCGGGTCTGAAGACGCCGTTCCGCGTGCACGGCCGGGTCACCGCGGGCAACGCGGCCGGTCTGAACGACGGCGCCACCGCCTCGATCATCGCGAGCGAGGAGTTCGCCCGCGAGCACGGCCTGCCGGTCAGGATGCGCCTGGTGTCGTACGCCTTCGCGGGCGTCGAGCCCGAGGTCATGGGCTACGGCCCGATCCCGGCGACCGAGAAGGCGCTGGCCAAGGCGGGTCTGTCGATCTCCGACATCGGCCTGTTCGAGATCAACGAGGCATTCGCCGTCCAGGTGCTGGCCTTCCTCGACCACTACGGCATCGCGGACGACGACGAGCGCGTCAACCAGTACGGCGGCGCCATCGCCTTCGGCCACCCGCTGGCCTCCTCCGGCGTCCGTCTGATGACGCAACTGGCCCGCCAGTTCGAGGAGAACCCGGACGTCCGCTACGGCCTGACCACGATGTGCGTCGGCTTCGGCATGGGCGCGACGGTCATCTGGGAGAACCCGAACTTCGAGGGGGACAAGTGAGCACCACCACCGAACTGTTGAAGGGTGCGGCCGAGCTGTTCCCGGACGAGGTCGTGACCTCGGCGCACGTGCGCCACTTCGAGCTGCCGTTCGGGGCGGGGCGCTTCGCGCTCATCACCCTGGACAACGGCTTCGACCACACCAAGCCGACCACCTTCGGCCCGGCGTCGCTGGCGAACCTGAACGCCGCCATCGACCAGGTCGAGAAGGAGGCCGCGGCCGGTGAGATCGTCGGCGTCGGCATCACCGGAAAGCCGTTCATCTTCGCGGTCGGTGCCGACCTCAAGGGCGTCGAGCTGCTGAAGACGCACGAGGACGCGCTCGCCATCGGCAAGGGCGGCCACGCGGTCTTCAAGCGCCTGTCCGGCCTGGCCGTACCGACCTTCGCCTACTACAACGGCGCGGCCATGGGCGGCGGCGTCGAGGTCGGTCTGCACTGCACCTACCGGACCGTCTCCAAGTCGGTCCCGGCGTTCTCGCTGCCCGAGGTCTTCCTCGGTCTGGTCCCCGGCTGGGGCGGCTGCGCCCTGCTGCCGAACCTGATCGGCGCCGACAAGGCCGTCTCGGTCATCATCGAGAACAGCCTCAACCAGAACCGTCAGCTCAAGGGCAAGCAGGTCTTCGAACTCGGCATCGCGGACGCGCTGTTCGAGGGTGCCGACTTCCTGGAGCAGTCGCTGATCTGGACCGCCCAGGTCCTCAAGGGCGACCTCACCGTCGAGCGCCCGGAGATCGACCGGGGCGAGGCGTGGGACCAGGCCGTCGCCAAGGGCCGCTTCATCGCGGACTCCAAGGTGCACGGCGCCGCCCCGGCCGCCTACCGCGCTCTCGACATCATCGAGGGTGCCAAGGACGGGGACCTGGACAAGGGCTTCGACGCCGAGGACCTGGCGCTCGCCGACCTCATCATGGGCGGCGAACTGCGCGCGGGCATCTACTCGTTCAACCTGGTGCAGAAGCGCGGCAAGCGTCCGGCCGGCGCGCCGGACAAGGCGCTGGCCCGTCCGGTCACCAAGGTCGGCGTCGTGGGCGCCGGTCTGATGGCCTCCCAGCTCGCGCTGCTGTTCCTGCGCCGCCTGGAGGTGCCGGTCGTGCTGACCGACATCGACCAGGAGCGTGTCGACAAGGGTGTGGGCTACGTCCACGCCGAGATCGACAAGCTGCTCGGCAAGGGCCGTATCCACCAGGACAAGGCCAACCGCCTCAAGGCACTGGTCACCGGTGTCCTGGACAAGGCCGAGGGCTTCTCGGACGCCGACTTCATCATTGAAGCCGTCTTCGAGGAGATGGGCGTCAAGCAGAAGGTGTTCGCCGAGGTCGAGGCGGTCGCCCCGGCGCACGCGATCCTCGCCACGAACACCTCCTCGCTGTCGGTGTCGGAGATGGCGTCGAAGCTGAAGCACCCCGAGCGGGTCGTCGGCTTCCACTTCTTCAACCCGGTCGCGATCCTGCCGCTCCTGGAGATCGTGCGCGGCGAGCAGACGGACGACGCCTCGCTGGCGACCGCGTTCGCGGTGGCCAAGAAGCTGAAGAAGACCGCGGTGCTGGTGAAGGACGCCCCGGCGTTCGTCGTCAACCGCATCCTGACCCGCTTCATGGGCGAGATCCAGAACGTCATCGACGAGGGCACCCCGGTCGAGGTCGCGGAGAAGGCCGTCGAGCCGCTCGGCCTGCCGATGTCCCCGCTGGTGCTCCTGGAGCTGGTCGGTCCGGCGATCGGTCTGCACGTCTCGGAGACCCTCAACCGGGCCTACCCCGAGCGCTTCACCGTCTCCCCGAACCTCAAGGCGGTCGTCGAGGCGGGCAAGCGCGGCTTCTACGTCTACGACTCCGGCAAGCCGGAGCTGGACCCCGAGGTCGCCGCGCTGCTCAAGCAGGGCGACACCGTCCTGACCGAGGAGCAGGTCCGCGCCCGCGTCCTGGACGCGGTGGCCGAGGAGATCGGCCTCATGCTGGCCGAGGGCGTCGTCGCCGAGGCCCAGGACATCGACCTCTGCCTGATCACCGGCGCCGGCTGGCCCTTCCACCTGGGCGGCATCACGCCGTACCTGGACCGTGAGGGCGTCTCCGAGCGGGTGAACGGCAAGCGGTTCCTGGAGCCGGGCACGGCGTCGGTTCCGGCGTAACGGCCGTACGGCACACGTGAAGAGGGCCTCCGCCTCGGCGGGGGCCCTCTTCCGTGCTGCGGTTCACCAGACGGGCATCGCCGGGTAGTGCTCGCAGGTACCGGAGCAGGGTTCACGCGAGGACAGTGACGAGTGCAGCCAGCTGTCCTCGGGGATGCCGTGCACGCGCAGGGTCAGCGGGGTGGGGGCGGAGTGGATGGCGCTGAACACCGACACGAACTCGACCGCGTACGTGCCCGGCCGCCAGTCGTGGGCGTGGGTGACACGCCAGGTTCCGTCCTCCTGGACGGGGGCCTCGGCGATGAGCCGGCCCTGTTCGAGGACCATCACCTTGTGCACGCCGCGCGACGCGGTACCGGAGAAGCGGGGGCGCGGACCGCACCAGGCGTCCGGCCGCGGCTCCACGACCTGCGGAGCGTCCAGGCGGTCGAGAACCTCGAAGTCCACCGTGGAGGTCGTGGAGACCTCGTTGCCCGAGACTCCGAGCACCTCGACCGTGTGCGGCCCCGCGGGCCAGTTGACGACTCGGCGCCACTGCCAGGTGCCCGAGGCGGAGACGGCCGTCCCCCCGAGATAGCGGCCCGCTTCGTAGAAGAGGACGTAGCCGGTCCCGGCCGGTGCCTTGCCGGTCAGCTTGCGGGAGGCGCCGACGATCTGTCCGGACGCGGGCGAGTCGAAGACGGGCGCGGCGGGGAGGCTCGGCGCGATGGTGAGGGCCAGCTCGGGCCGGTTCACGGTGAACTCGGTGAGCACCGGGGGGACCATGCCCGGTTCCAGCCGCTGCGGATCGATCATGCCCTGGGGCAGTCCGGGAGTGTGGGCGAGGCACTCGGCCAGCCGCCGGGCCACTTCACGGGCTCCCATGTCGTTGAAGTGGGTGGAGTCGATGATGCCGTCGGGGTGGTTCGGGTGCTCGCCCGGGTCCAGCCACCGGAAGATGCGACGCGCGCGCCGGGGCCCCAGTTGCGCGAGCAGATTCGCGGTGAAGGCGTTCATGTCGACCAGCACGGCACCCGTCTCCGCCGCCGCCTTGCGGGTGAGCTCGGGGTACGCGTCGTTGGTGTCCACCACGTTGCCGGCCTCGTCGAAGGCGCAGCGAGCCGTCGCGGTGACCAGCACCGGGACGGCCCCCTCGCCCCGGATGGCCTCCACGTACAGGCGCATGTACTCCATGTACTCGCGCGGCCCGTGGTGCCGGTTGAGCTGGTTGATGCGCTGCTCGACGCTCCCGAAGGCGATGAGTACCAGGTCTCCGGGGCCGACGAGGCTGAGGAGCGCGGCCAGCCGCTCGGTGAAGTAGCCACGCAGCGTCATGGCGTCCCGGGCGTAGTTGCGCACCTCGTAACCCTCGCCGAGGAACTCGCCGAGGTACTGCCCCCAGCCGGCGAGCGGTGCCTCCTCCTCGGACCGCGGGGCGGCGACCGAGTTTCCGATGATGCAGATCTTCCTCATGTGTTCCTCTATGTCTTCCTGATGTCTCCAGCAGCCGCCGCTGTCGGGGCTCCCAGCGCCACCGCCGAACGCCGAGCCGTTCCGCACCCGCGTTCCGCCGGCTGTCGGGCCGCTGCCGTACGCACCTCGCTCACCCCGAGGCCGACGACCCGGTCCCGGCGCGAGGCCGGCGCGGGGCCGCGGCGCCCTCGCGCGGCAGCCCCGTACGCGTTCCGGTCAGCCGACGATCGTCCAGTCGTCGAACTCGGGGGCGCCGGGTTCCGTCTGGCGGGCGGTGGCCAGACGGGCGTCGGCACCGATCACCGCGATCACGGCTCGGCCCTGCGCGTCGAACGCGGCCGCAGGGGCGCCGACGAAGGCGCCGCCCAGCGCCTCCGTGGACAGTTCCCGCCAGGGCTGGTCGCCGGGCAGGAAGCGGTGGGCGACGCCGCCGAGGTCACTGCGGCACGCCACGAGCGTGCCCGTCTGCTCGGACGGTCCCGCGGCGAGCGCCACGGCGCCGTAGCCGCCCCGGCCACCCACCGACTTCGCGGGCTCCGCCCAGTTGCCCCCGGGGGCGTCCTCCTGGGCGACGAGCACGTTCCCCGTGTCCGGCTCCCGGTAGGCGGTCATGACCCGGCCGCTGGGCTGCAGCACGGCCGTCACCGGACCCGCGGACGGCGCGAGCCGGAAGCGCGGGGCACGGACGAGTGGTTCGCTCAGGGACCGGTGTCCCCAGCGGAAGACGGCCTCGCGACTGGCACCGAACACATCGACCTGGCCGCCCGCCGCGGTGACCGCCGTGAGTCCTTCCTGCAGCTCGTGCCCCCGCAGGTCGGTCCAGCCGCTCCAGGTGCCGTCGGGCATGCCGACGCGGGTCATCAGTCCCTGGCCGGCGTTGCGCACGAAGAGGTGCACCCTGCCCGCGCCGTCCCGGACCGCGACGGGCGTACCGAGGTGCCGGTCGCGGTGCGGTGCCCCGGCGGAGGGGTTGCCGAGGCTGGTCCAGGTGCCGAACCCGCCACCGGGCTCGGTCTGTTCGAGCAGCACGATCTCCCGCGTGTGCGCGTCGTCCGCCGCCAGGCGGGACAGCCGCTCGGCGAAGATCTGCCAGCGCCCGTCGGGCGTGAGGCAGACCGCGAGGCCGGGGGCGAGCGGTCCGCCGCCGAGGAGGAAGGGACCCCGCCACTGGCCGGTGCCGGGCTGCGTCTCCAGCCAGACCGCGGCCTGCTGGTTGACCACGGCGAAGGCGGTGAGCCGCCCGGACGGGTCGGCCCGCAGCCAGTTGCTGCCGCCGGGATACCGCGGGTTCGTGCTCTGCACCCACCCGGTCATCCGGGAGGCCAGCCCGACGGAGTAGTCCCCGCTGCCCGCCGGGTCACCGCAGTCGTAGCCGTCGGCCGCCGCGTAGAGATTGAGGAACAGCTCCTTCTGGGCGACGGCCCGGACGCCGAGATTGTGCGGCCAGCGCTCGTTGTAGTACCCGCGGAAGGCCTCCACCGTGAACGTCCGCCCCTCGGCGGGCCCCTGGTAGCGGTCCAGGGCGAGCCAGGTGAAGAGGGCGGCCGCGGTGTGGTCGCAGTGGTCGGACAGATCGCGGTAGTCGTGGCGCTGCGGGAACCGCTCGTTGTGCACGAGGCGGTCGGGGTCCGGGTCCAGGCTGCGGATCACGGTGGGACGGACGATGTCCATGATCTGGACGAGGGTCTGGACCAGGCCGGTCCGGGTGTACCAGTGCTTTTCCTGGACCAGCCCCTCGCTGAGCACCAGCGTGGGAACCCGCTCGGTCTCCTCGCGCCACAGCACGTGCAGGCTCCTCGGGAGGCCCTCCGGGGTTCCGTGCTGCCGGATGTTGAGGAAGATCAGGGTCACCCAGGGGGCGCCGGTCAGCGAGAAGACCTCCGCCACCGGGCCCTCCGCCGTGGTCATGGTCATGGCCTTCCACGGCGCGGTGCGGTCGCCCAGCGTCATCGCCGCGTAGGCGGCCTTGATGCCGTTCTGCCGGGCCTTGCCGTAGGCCGCCCGGTCCTCGGCCACCGGACCCGACTGCCAGGGCCGGGGGTTGCGTCCGTCGGAGTCCCCGCTCGTGAGGTAGACGGTCGTGGTGCGGGTGCCGCTCTTCAGCCCCTGGAGGATGGCGGGGTTCACGAAGAACAGGTCGTCGTCCGGATGCGCCATGACCTGCAGCGTCGACGCGGGGGTGTTCACGTTGTTGCTCCTCCCGGTGACGGGACTCGGGGTGTTCACATCGGCCAGCCGGGCAGATAGCCGAGCCGGGCGCGCTCGTTGCGCGTCGATCCGGTCTCGAACTGGCTCGGCACCGGGAAGTAGCTGGGCAGGAACGCGGCGAGGATCGCGTCCTGTTCGTCCGCGGTGATGTCGCCGTCGTGGTAGTCGTTCAGGCAGAACACGTCGTGCGGCCGCACCGCGAGGAGGCGGCTGAGCCGGGGCTTGTGCTCGGTCAGACCGACGTTGACGAAGCCGCAGGAGATGCTGCCGGGCGTGCTGCGCAGGGTGTGGTACGCGTAGTAGTGATGCAGCGACGAGGGGATCGAGATGTCGTCGTGACTGCGCAACTGGTGGGTGGCGGTCGCCGCCGACTCCTCGTGGTAGCGCTCCGCGATGTCCTCGAGAACACTGCGCCGCAGCGGGTACGGCGCGTGCAGGAAGCCGTTGACCAGGGTCTGGCCGAAGTCCCGCTCGATCAGCTCCCTGTTGTTCTTGGCACCCGCGATGTTGAACTCGTCCTCCTCCGAGACCGGAGCCATCGGTATGGAGGTCGGCGACATGAAGTGCTTGGCCTGGCCGTTGCCGAGGAAGAACAGGTCGGGTCGCACGGTGCGCCCGATGAACATGTCGTCGTTGAAGTACAGGACGTGCTCGGCCAGCCCCTCGATGTGGTGCAACTGGCTCTCGATGGCATGGGAGTTGTAGGTCGGCAGCGTGCCCCGGTCGCCGAAGATCTCCGTGTGGTCCACGACGCGGACCCGCGGGTGGTCGACGTCGAGCCAGTGGGGAACCTGCCGGTCGGTGACGATGTAGATGTTGCGGATCCAGGGGGCGTACATGTCGATGGACCGCAGGGAGTAGCGCAGTTCGTCACGGTCCCGGAACCGGGCGGCGCTCGTCGCCGAGTCCTCCGTGTCCAGGCCGAGCGCCGCGAGGACGGCGCTCTTGCGCTCCAGCCAGTCCACGTCGCCCCCGTTCACCCAGGTGTAGACGGCGTCGATGGGGAACGTGATGTCTCCGTGCAGCGTCCGGGTGAACGGCTCGATGCTCGGGTAGGCGCGGCCCGCGAGGGGAAGCGCTCTGCGGCGCAGGGCCTTTCCCGGCACCCGGTCGCCGATGAGCGTCCGGGTGGGGCTCCGCAGCCACGTCGGGTCCTCGGGGTCGGTCTCCCAGAACGAGATGGTGCAGCCGTACACGGCGCCGAGGCGCAGCGTGCGCGACGGAGAGACCAGGTTCTGGTGGACGCGGACACCGGAGACGGCCGGTGACGCGTACGGGGCGACCAGTCCGGCGAGGACGGTGGCGGTCGTCTTCTGCCCCTCGTTGAGGACGGCGGCGTACACGGCCTCCCCGGCATGAGTGCTCGCCAGCGCCTTGAACACGGTCTCCCGGTACCCGGCGTGCACGGCGACGGTGTGCCGGATCATCTGGTCGCGTACGACGAGGTGGGGGATGTCGGCGGCTTCGAGGGCGTTCACCGCCAGGGCGAGATTGTGCTGGACGACGTCCCAGGGCGACTCCCAGTCCAGCAGTCGGCAGACCTGCCCGCCGTCCTTGACGAGGTCGTCCCGCTTCAGCAGCCGCTCCTCTGCGGCCTGTTGCTCGGTCGAACGCACCATCGTGGCGGGGGTCGGGGCCGCGGACGGCAGGATTCCGTCGGGACCGCTGCGGTGAGCGTGCACGGCCTGGCGTTCGGCCTTGACGGCGGCACGCCGGCCACTGTCCCGTTCGGCGACGAGCTCGTGGAAAATGCGCTCCCACTGGGCGGTGACCGTGGCGGGCGCGAAGCGGTCCACCGAGGCCAGGGCCGCGGCGCCCATGCGCAGCCGCAGTTCGGTGTCCTCGATGAGCAGCATCAGGGCGGAGGCGAGGGCGTCGGTGTCGCCGGGCGGGACGAGGAGGCCGGTCTGCCCCTCGATCACGACCTCGCGCGGGCCGTTGGGCGAGTCGTAGGAAACGACCGGCACACCGGCGGCGTGCGCCTCGGCGAGCACCAGGCCGAACGCCTCGCTGCGCGAGGTCAGGGTGGCGATGCTGGCCTTGGCCCACTCCTCCGCGAGATGGCGGGAGTTGCTGTTCAGCTGGACGCAGTCGTGCAGTCCGAGCATGTCGATCTGGCGGCGCAGGGCACCGCTGAGCGGTCCGTCGCCGAAGATCCTGAGCTGCCAGTCGGGATGGTGCCGGGCGACCGTCGCCCAGGCCGTGATGGCATGGTCGATCTGCTTCTCCGCGACCAGCCGGCCGGCGATCACCACGGTGCGGGTGCGCAGCGTCGAGCGCGGCCGGAAGCCACTGGGCAGGGCGTTGGGTACGACCTCCAGGCGCGGCGCGGCGTCGCCCAGGGTCTCGGCGAACCATTCGAGGGTGCGTTCGCTGAGCACGGCCAGGGCGTCGAGCTGGGCCGCGTAACGGCGCAGGGGCTCCCCGGTGGGACCGCGCAGCTCCGAGACCCGGTGTTCCTGGTGGACGGTGACGACGTGCGCGGGGGCGTAGCGGACAGCCAGCGCCATCAGCGCGGGAGTGGTGCTGATGAGGATGTCGGTGTCGGTGTCCTGGAGGGCCAGGCCCAGTTCGAGGTCCGACAGCCGGCTGAACACCGGCTCCCAGGGACGCTCGACCACCTGGCTCGGCTGGGCCGCGAGCCCGGCCCACACCGAGTCCTCGACCGGGGTGTCGCGAAGCGGCCGGGGAGGCGTGGAGGTCAGGTCGACCAGGTAGTCGACGCGGACCCGGGTGTCCGGGGTGAAGAACTGCTCGGGTCTGCTCTTGAAGACGCTGAGCACGCGCACGTCGTGGCGCGCCGCGAGCTCGGACGCCTGGTTGAACACCGCGCGTTCGGTACCACCGACGGCGTCGGCCGTGGTCAGCAGGAACGTGATCTTCATCTGTCGGTTCAGCCTGCCTCGGGCATGCGCGTGCAGGTCACCCGGAGATTCCCTGCGGGGGTGTAGCGCGGTTGGACGATCATGGTGGTGAGCCCCGGCGGGGTGACGGCGAGCCGGCGGACGGCGAAGACGCGCAGCGGATTGCGCACGTCGTGCAGCCTGCGCCCCAGACGCAGCGACCTGCCGGTGGCGTCGCGCAGCCGGACGTCCCAGTGTTCGGGCCGGACACCACGGGGCGCCATCTCGCCCAGGGGCACGTCGACGCGGAGGATGTCGGGTCCGAGAACGGTGACGGCCTGCTCGACGGTGCGTCCGGAGGCCGTGAACTCGGCCCACGGCTCCTCGAACCGGGTGCCCAGCACCCGGAAGTCGACGGTGAGTCCCGAATGTTCGAGGTGCACCTTGGCCACCTCGACGGCGGCACGGGCGTCGGCGCTGACCACGCGGACGCTGCCGCGCACGGAGCGGCCGATGCGGTGGCGTTCGCCCGTCACCGGGGAGGCCTCCATCGGCTTGGTGGGGCCGGCGTAGGGCACCGGCGGTTCCACCAGCAGCAGCGACAGCGTGCGGGTGCGCCGTCCGGTGCGGACCCGCAGTCTCACGCGCCAGCGTCCGGTGCCGATGGGAAGCCCGCCGACCCCGGCGCCCAGCAGGACGGCGGCGTCCACGAAGGTCTCGCCCTCGGTGCCCCGGTAGACACGAGCCTCGGTGGGGTGGCTGTGCCGTCCGCGGCTCAGGATGATCTCCGCCTGCTCGGGCAGTCCGGCCGAGGCCGGCAGCTGGACATGCAGGTTCACGGTCTGGCCGTCGAGGATGCCGGCGTAGCGGACCTGCGCGGCACGCCTGCGGAGCGGGATCAGGAAGGCCATCAGCCGGGCACGCAGGAGGACCGCACGGGGGCGCAGACGGCGCGGGACCGCGGTCGCCCGCCGGGTGACGGCCGAGGTCTTGTGGCGGAGCGTCATGACTCGGTGTTCCCCAGTTCTCCCCTGCGGGCGGCACCGCGGAGCGGCGCGGTCTCGGGGGCAGCCTCGGGGGCGGCCTCGAAAGGACTGGGGACCGGGAAGTAGGAGTCCAGGAAGGTGGAGACCATGCGAGCCTGCGCTTCGGGATCGGCGGCGGTGACGGTGTCGTTCATGCAGAAGGTGTCGAAGTTGCGGCGTGCCAGAAGGTTGTTGAGCCGCCGCTGGGCCAGTTCGTCGGCCAGGTCGACGTAGAGGTACCGGATGTCGCCGACGGTGGCGCGCGCCGATCCGTAGGCGTAGTAGTGGTGCAGCGACGAGGCGATCGGCACGTCGGTGGGCGACCGGAAGCGCGAGTGCTGGGTCACGCGGTGGGCCTTGCCGTACACGTGCTCCATCTCCGCGAGGATGCTGCGCCTGAGCGCGTGCGGAGTGTGCTTCATCTTCTGGGAGATGACCGTGCCGAACTGCTGGGCGATCAGGCCCCGGCTGTTCTTGCCCGCCGCGTTGACGGGGAGGTCGTCCGAGCTGGCGCCCCCGGACGGGATCAGCGCCTTCGACTGGAAGAACTTGGTCAGCCCGTTGGGGTGGAAGAAGGTCCCGGGCGACACGGGACGCCCGAAGAACACGTCGTCGTTCAGGTAGAGGAAGTGCTCCGCCAGGTCCTCGATGTGGTGCAACTGGCTTTCGATGGCATGGGAGTTGAACGTCGGAAGCGCGTCCGGGTCGGAGAAGATCTCCCGGTGGTCCACCACGCGGATGCCGGGAAAGTCCGTACGCAGCCACGAGGGCACCTGGCCGGCCGTGACCAGGAAGATGTTGCGCACCCACGGGGCGTACTGGTGGAGCGACCGCAGCGAGTACTTCAGCTCGTCCCGGCTGGTGAACCGGGCGTCGTTGGCCGCCTGCTCGTGCAGTACGTCCCCCCGGCCCGCCGCGAGCTGCCTGCGGGCCGCGTCCCTGCGCGCACGCCACAGCGGGTCCGAATCGTCGACCCAGGTGTAGACGACGTCGATCGGGAAGAGGTGGTCGTCGGGCAGCGCGGCGAGGAACTCGGGGAGGGTACGGGTACGGCCGGTCAGGTAGGGGCCGGGCACCGTGCTGAAACGTTTCTGCCCCGCCCAGCACCTCCCCGCGTCCACGGGGATCTCGGTCACCACCTTGTTGGGGCGCGGCGCCACGAGCTTGCCGTCGACCTCGTCCCAGAACTCGATGTCACAGCCGGACTCGCCGCCGAAAACCAGCTTTCCGGTGGGGTCGCAGACCACCCAGGCCAGCCGCAGCACGCTCTGCCCGCGCAGCGCACGCCAGCTCGTCGCCGAACCGCCCGGCCGCAGACGCAGCGGGGACGCCGTTCCGACGTACCCCGGATACCGCGCGCAGGCGGCCTGCAGCAGCTCCTCGAACCGCCCGCGCCAGCGGGCGGGAATCGCCACGCACGGCACCCGCGGCGAAGCGGTGCCGCGGACGCAGAAGTAGTCCATCCCGGCCTCTTCCAGGAAGGAGACGAGGAGATGGAGGTTGCGCGCCCGCGCGGCCCACTCCGTGGCGCCGTCCACCTCCACGGCCTGGAGGTGCTTGCCGGCCACCCGCACGACGCGCCGGACATCGTCGGTGGCGCCCACCTCGCCCCGGCGACGGCCGCTCATCGCACGGACCACGGCCGCGGACCGGACGGCGTCGGCGGTGGCGAAGGACCGCTTCACCGAGGTACGCATGGGGGTGGGGACCTTCTGGACGATCCAGCGCCGGGCCCCCGCCGGCACAACAGATCGATATGTCGACACAAGTGCGCTTGCCTCAGGATTGTTCAGGCTCACCCGACGTCCACACCATCCAACTCGAAGTCCGGAGTCGACCACCCGGACAGCAACTCCATCCCGAACCGGGGCCGTCGCCCCCCATCGCGCGCGGCATCGGCGCGGGAACACCCCGTCCCGCCGAACGGAATCAGGCCCAGCGGGCCCGGACGCCGTCCTCCCCAGCACGCCGGACCGGCCGAGAGCGCATCACGACGAGGCACCCCCTTCGATCCGAAGATATTGAGTCGTCACATAATATGCACGCCCCGTGCACATTATGACCACGCATTGGTCATCTCTCCCACGTGACCGGCGACCGCACCAGCTTCGCATGTACGACCTACACAGACATGCCATGTGATCTACATCATTGCCGTACAACGTCCGTCGCGGCTGGTCGGTCTGTCCGAGCACTCAACACGAAATCGCCCTGGCATGAGCAGACGAGGACAGCGACTTCATGACAACTCCCAAGGCCGAGGCACCCGCCGGTCCGCCCCGGACGCCCGAGAGTGACGCGCCCCGCCGTCGGCGCCGTACCGGCCGGTGGATCCTGCTCTCGCTGGCGGTGCTCGTCCTGGCGGGCGCCGGCACCGGCTACTGGCTCTACGACAGCCTCGACTCCAACATCAAGGGCGTCGACCTCGACCGCGCCATCGGCGACAACCGCCCCGAGAAGCTGCCGACCTCGGGGCAGAACCTGCTCATGCTCGGCTCCGACTCGCGCTCCGGTGCCAACGCGGCCCTGCACACCGGGAAGGTCTCCGGCGCCCGTTCCGACACCGCGCTGGTGATCCACATACCCGAGGGCCGGAAGAAGGCCGTCGCGATCAGCATCCCGCGCGACACCCTCGTGACCCGGCCCGAGTGCACGACCCGGAGCGGCAAACAACTGCCCCCGGCCAAGCGCGTCATGTTCAACTCGGTCTACTCGGTGGCCGGTCCGGCCTGTGTGGTCAAGACGGTCGAGCAGATGTCGGGCGTACGGCTCGACCACTTCGTGGAGATCGACTTCGCGGGCTTCCAGGGGCTCGTGGACGCGATAGGCGGGGTGCCCGTCACCGTGGACCGCGACATCCACGACTCCTCCAGCGGCCTCGACCTGAAGGCGGGCACCACCCGGCTGACGGGCACTCAGGCCCTCGAGTTCGTACGCACCCGGCACGGCATCGGCGACGGCAGCGACCTCGGACGCATCGGCCTCCAGCAGAAGTTCCTGATCTCCCTGCTCTCCGAGATCAAGAAGCAGGATCTGCTCGGCAGCCCCACCAAGGCGTACACCGTCGCCGACAAGCTGACCGAGTCGCTCACGACCGACTCCGGGCTCGACTCCCTCACCAAGCTCGCGGAGTTCAGCCGCAGCATGAACGGCGTCGACCCCGCCACCATGGACACGCTCATGCTGCCGGTGCGCTACGACACCCAGGACCCCAACCGGGTCGTGGCCGCCGAACCGCAGGCCAAGGAGCTGTGGCAGGCCGTGCGCGCCGACAAGGCGATTCCCGAGTCGGCCAGGAAGTCCCCGGCCCGGGGCGGCGACACCCCCTGAGTCCGGCGGGGCTCCGCGCGGGCAGGTCCCGGCGCGGAGCCCCGGCCCGCCTCAGACCTCGCGCCACGCCTCCAGCGCGAGCCCCGGCTCGTCCTTGCGGCGGGTCAGCAGCAGGCGCCCGGTGGAGGGGGACAGCGCGGCCGCGACCGTACGGCCGTACTCGTCCGTCGCCAGTGACACCACCGCGTCCTCGGCCAGGCGCGGGCCCGACTCGGCCCACCAGGCACCGGCCGACTCCAGCTCCGTGGGGTAGGCGGCGAACGCCACCCGGTCGTTCGCCGTGCGCTGGGCCAACAGGGTGCAGCCGTGCCCGTCGAGCGTGCAGCGGACGGCGGTCACCGGGCCGGAACTGGCGGCGGCCAGCAGCGCGGCGGGCTGGGCACCGGGGCGCCAGGCGGAGAGGGTGCCGGAGTCGTCGGTGTAGAAGAGGGTCGTCCGCTCCGGGGAGGTGGCCAGGGCGTACAGCGTGCCGGGGCGGACCGGGGTCTCCAGGGCCTCCGTGCGGACCGGTTCGGCGCCCGGCTTCTCCTGGCGCCAGTGCAGGATGCCGCCGGGCACCGCCGCGTACAGCTCGACGAGACCGGACTCCCCCGTGATCGCCGCGAGGCCGTCCTGGACGCCGCTGCCCTTGAGGTCTTTCCAGGGCGCCCAGCCGCCCTGCTCCTTCTGGACGGCCATGCTCACCCCGCCGCCGCCGTTGCGGACGAAGACATGGGCGCGGCCCTGGGCGTCCACCGCGACGGCGGGCGTACCGGTGCGGGGGCCCTGCTTGTTGGGGTGGCCGATGGGGACCCAGTCCAGCGCGGCGAGATGCGCGCGGAAGTGGGTGGAGTGCACCAGTTCCGCCGCGCCGTTGGCGGCGGGCCGCCACGAGACCAGGTGGGCATAGCCGTCCGCGCCCTGGCCGACGCCGAGGACGGGATGGAGTGTCTGTTCGCCGCCCACCCTGCGCGGGTCGGTCCAGCCGCCGCCCGGCAGGTGTTCCGCCCGGCACACGACCGCGTCGCCCGTGGGGTGGTAGACACCGAGCCGCCCGTCGCGGCCGCATATGAGCCAGTCGCCGTTCACAGAATCACCATAAACGGCCCGGTCCGGGCGCTGTCCCGCGCCCCCTCGGCACGGGCGTGGGACGCTGGAGGCATGGACGACGTGCAAGGCAACGCTGACCAGGCAGGCCCTCTCCTCGCGATCGTGGACTGCGCGAACGTCGTCGGTTCACGGCCCGACGGCTGGTGGCGCGACCGCAAGGGCGCCGCCGAGCGGCTGCGGGACCGGCTCGCCACCGACGGACTGCCCGGCCGCACGGACGACGTGGAGATCGTGCTCGTCGTGGAGGGCGCGGCGCGCGGGGTCGAGTCCGTGCCCGGGGTACGGGTGGAGTCGGCCCCCGGCAGCGGCGACGACTGGATCGTGGAGCTGGTCGCCGGTGCGGGCGACCGCGACCGTCTGGTGGTCACGGCCGACCGCGAACTGCGGCGCCGGGTGGGTGACTTGGGCGCGGACGTGTCCGGCCCCCGTACGGCACTGGGCTGAGCCACCGCCCCCGCCCGCGTCCGCATTCACGCGCCCCGCGCCCGCGCTCAGTGGGCGCCGCCCGGGGGCTTCTCCCCCGCCGCCTCCCGCTCCCGTACCGCGAGGCGGCTGTGGGTGCGGCCGTAGGCGAAGTAGACGACGAAGCCGATCGCCATCCAGATGGCGAAACGGATCCAGGTCTCGGTGGGCAGGTTGACCATCAGCCACAGCGAGGCGCACACCGACAGGATCGGCAGGACCGGCACCCACGGGGTGCGGAACGCGCGGGGCAGGTCGGGCCGGGTCTTGCGCAGGATGATCACGCTGAGCGCGACGACGACGAAGGCGAACAGCGTGCCGATGTTCACCAGCTCGGCCAGCTCGCTCAGGCTGGTGAAGCCCGCGATGACCGCGATGATCACGCCGAGCAGGATGGTCGGCCGGTGCGGGGTGCGGAAGCGCGGGTGGACGCGGGAGAAGAAGCGGGGCAGCAGCCCGTCCCGGCTCATCGCGAAGAACACCCGGGTCTGGCCGAGCAGCAGGATCATGCACACGGTCGTCAGACCGATCACCGCGCCGAAGCTGATGATGCCCGCGAACCAGGGGTGTCCGAGCGCCTTGAAGGCGTCCGAGAGCGGCGCCTCGATCGACAGTTGGCTGTACTTCTGCATGCCGGTGACCACGATGGACACGGCGACGTAGAGCAGGGTGCAGATGACCAGTGAGCCGAGGATGCCGCGCGGCATGTCCCGCTGCGGATTGCGGGTCTCCTCGGCGGCGGTGGCGACGATGTCGAAGCCGATGAACGCGAAGAACACCACCGAGGCTGCGGTGAAGATGCCCATCACCCCGAAGTTGGCCGGGGCCCAGCCGAACATGAGCTGGATGAGGGGTGCGCTGAGGTCGCCGCCCGCCTCGGCCGGCTGGGCCGGCGGGATGAACGGGTCGTAGTTGGAGCCCGTGATGAAGAAGGCGCCGCCGATGATCACGATGAGCACCACGATCACCTTGATCGCGACGACCACGGAGGTGATCCGGGCCGAGAGCTTCATGCCGACCACGAGGACGACGGTCAGCAGCAGCACCAGCGCGGCCGCGAGGACGTCGAAGCCGAACCCGGTGGCGCCGTCCCGCCCGGAGAGGTACGGCGGCAGGGTCGCGCCCCAGCTGTCCAGCAGCGAGCGGATGTAGCCCGACCAGCCGACCGCCACCACCGCCGTGCCCAGCGCGAACTCCAGCACCAGGTCCCAGCCGATGATCCAGGCGGGCAGTTCGCCCAGGGAGGCGTACGCGAAGGTGTACGCGGACCCGGCCACCGGGACCGTGGAGGCGAACTCGGCGTAGCAGAGCGCGGCCAGGCCGCAGACGATGCCGGCCACGACGAAGGACAGCGCGACCGCGGGGCCCGCGTTGTTCTTCGCCACCTGGCCGGTGAGTACGAAGATGCCGGTGCCGATGATGACACCGACGCCGAAGACGGTCAGGTCGAGGGCGGAGAGGGACTTCTTGAGGGAATGCTCCGGTTCCTCCGTGTCCCGGATGGACTGCTCGACGTTCTTCGTCCGGAAGAGCGTGCTCACACGTACCTACCTCCCACGCGCGTCGACCTCGACATGATCGAGAGGGCCGGGGATGCGTGTGCCCGGCACTGGCAGGTTCACGCAAGCGGGCCGGTTCCGCCACCCGGAGAGGGCGGCGGAACCGGCCCGAAGGGTCGGTCCGGGAGCGCGCCTTCGCGCGCGCTCTCTTCTCCCGGCTAGTCGCGCGCGGCCTCCACGGCGGCCGCGGTCTCCTCGAAGCGGCCGTCCAGCTTGGCGACCAGGCCGGTGACCTGACGCGCGATGTCCGGCGCGGTCAGCCCGATCTCGGCCATGACCTCGGCGCGCGAGGCGTGGTCGAGGAAGCGCGGCGGGATGCCGAAGTCGCGCAGCGGCACGTCCACGCCCGCGTCGCGCAGCGCCTGCGCGATCGCGGAGCCGACACCGCCGACGCGGCTGTTGTCCTCCACGGTGACGACGACCCGGTGCTCGTTCGCGAGCGGGGCCATGGCCTCGTCCACCGGCTTGACCCAGCGGGGGTCGACGACGGTGGTGGAGATGCCCTGCTTGTCGAGCAGGTCCGCGATCTCCAGGCACATCGGGGCGAGCGCGCCGACCGAGACCAGGAGCACGTCGGGCCGGTCGGCGCCGGGCTCGCGCAGCACGTCCATGCCGCCGACCTTGCGCAGGGCCGGTACGGCGGGGCCGACGGCGCCCTTGGAGAAGCGCACCACGGTCGGCGCGTCCTCGACGGCGACGGCCTCGCGCAGCTGGGCGCGCACCTGGTCGGCGTCGCGCGGCGCGGCCAGGCGCAGCCCGGGGACGACCTGGAGGATCGACATGTCCCACATGCCGTTGTGGGAGGCGCCGTCGGTGCCGGTGACGCCCGCGCGGTCCAGGACGAAGGTGACACCGCACTTGTGCAGGGCCACGTCCATCAGGACCTGGTCGAAGGCGCGGTTGAGGAAGGTGGCGTAGACGGCGAAGACGGGGTGCACCCCGCCGTGGGCGAGACCGGCCGCCGAGACGGCGCCGTGCTGCTCCGCGATGCCGACGTCGTAGACGCGGTCGGGGAAGCGCTTGGCGAACTTGTCCAGGCCGACCGGCTGGAGCATGGCCGCCGTGATGGCGACGACGTCCTCGCGCTCCTCGCCGAGCTTGACCATCTCCTCGCCGAACACCGAGGTCCAGTCCGCGCCGGAGGTGGCGATGGGCAGACCGGTGTCGGGGTGGATCTTGCCGACGGCGTGGAAGCGGTCGGCCTCGTCCTGGAGGGCGGGCTGGTAGCCGCGGCCCTTCTCGGTGAGGCAGTGCACGATGACCGGGCCGCCGAACCGCTTGGCGCGGGCCAGCGCGGACTCCAGGGCCTCGATGTCGTGGCCGTCGATGGGGCCGACGTACTTCAGGCCCAGGTCCTCGAACATGCCCTGCGGGGCGATGAAGTCCTTCAGGCCCTTCTTGGCGCCGTGCAGGGTGTCGTAGAGCGGGCGGCCGACGACCGGGGTGCGGTCGAGCAGGTCCTTGGTACGGGCGAGGAAGCGCTCGTAGCCGTCGGTGGTGCGCAGGGTGGCCAGGTGGTTGGCGAGGCCGCCGATGGTGGGCGCGTAGGAGCGCTCGTTGTCGTTGACGACGATGACGAGCGGGCGGTCCTTGGCCTCGGCGATGTTGTTCAGCGCCTCCCAGGCCATGCCGCCGGTCAGCGCGCCGTCACCGATGACGGCGACGACGTGGCTGTCGCGCTGCTTGAGCTCGTTGGCCTTGGCGATGCCGTCGGCCCAGCCGAGCACCGTGGAGGCGTGGCTGTTCTCGATGACGTCGTGCTCGGACTCGCTCTGCGCGGGGTAGCCGGACAGGCCGCCCTTCATCTTCAGGCGGGAGAAGTCCTGGCGTCCCGTGAGCAGCTTGTGCACGTAGGACTGGTGGCCGGTGTCCCACAGGACCTTGTCCTTGGGCGAGTGGAACACCCGGTGCATGGCGATGGTCAGCTCGACCACACCGAGGTTGGGGCCGAGGTGGCCGCCGGTCTTGGAGACGGCCTCGACGAGGAAGGTCCGGATCTCCTCCGCCAGCTGGTTCAGCTCCTCCAGGCTGAGCCGGTCCAGATCGCGCGGTCCCGTGATGCGGGTCAGCAGCGGCACCCGTGCCTCCTTGCAGATAAGAGCTGATCGAGCTGTTGCCGGGCTTGATGAGTCTAATGTTCCGCTCCGGCCGCCGGTGTCCGGGCGTGCCCATGGTTGTTTCACGGGCAGCCGGAAGCGGCCGGAGACGCCGAAGAGGCCCGGCGCTCCGTTGCGCCGGGCCTCTGAGCCTGACCGCGCTTACGCGCGGCCGGCCGACTTCTGGGTCTTGCGGGTGACGGCGTCGATGACGACGGTCGCCAGCAGGACACCACCGGTGATCATGTACTGCACCGGCGAGGGGATGCCCTGGAGGGCCAGGCCGTACTGGATCGAGATGATGACCAGCACGCCCAGGAGCGCGTTCCAGGTGCGGCCGCGGCCGCCGAAGAGGGACGTACCACCGATGACGGCCGCCGCGATGGCGTTCATCAGCAGGTCACCACCACCGGCGCCCTGGTTGGCGGACGCGATCTTGGAGGCGATGAACAGACCGCCCAGCGCCGCGAAGGTGCCGGAGATGGCGAACACCGAGATGCGGACCAGGTCGACGTTGATACCGGCGCGGCGGGAGGCCTCGACGCTGCCGCCGAGCGCGAACACCTTGCGGCCGTAGGCCGTGCGGCGCAGCACGAAGTCGGTGACGAAGAGGACCGCGACGAAGATCACGACAGCCAGGGGCAGGCCCTTGTACTGGTTGAAGACGATCGCGACGGCGAAGGCGAGGACACCGAGCAGCACCGTGCGCAGGATCGTCTCGCTCAGCGGCTTCGACGGCACACCGGCGGCCTCGCGGCGCTTGTTGGCGAGGAAGGAGTTGAGGAAGAAGAGCACGGTCACCACGGCGGCCAGACCGTAGGCGGCGGCCACGTCGGAGAAGTAGTAGCTCGTCAGGTTGGCCACGAGGCCGTCGCTGTTGAGGTTGATCGTGCCGTTGTCGCCCAGGATCTTGAGCATCAGGCCGTTCCAGAACAGCAGACCCGCCAGGGTGACCGCGAAGGCGGGCACACCGATCTTGGCGAAGAAGAAGCCCTGGACGGCACCGGCGACGGTGCCCGTGAGGATCGCCAGCACGAAGGCCAGCACCTCGTTCATGCCGTTCGTGATGTTCAGCACCGCGAAGGTCGCGCCCGCGACACCGGAGAGGGAGCCGACCGAGAGGTCGATCTCGCCGAGCAGCAGGACGAACACGATACCGACGGCGATCATGCCCGTGCCGACCATGGCGACGGAGATGTCGGAGAGGTTGCCCGCGGTGAGGAAGTTGGAGTTCAGGCTCTGGAAGATGATCCAGATGACGATGAGTCCGACGACGACGGGCATCGAGCCCAGGTCGCCGGCCTTCATCTTGCGCTTGAACTCGCCGACGTAGCCCGCGAGGCCCTGCTCGCGCACCAGCAGCCGGGGGTCCACGGCGACACCGGCGCCGGGAGCGGCCTCCGGGTTCGCCACGGCCGCGTCCCCGGAGGACGTGGAGGTCTTGTCGATGCTCACTTCTTGATCTCCCCATTGGTGCGCGCCGCACGACGGGTGACGGCATTGTCCGAGGCGCCGGTGATGGCGGAGATGATCTCTTCCTGAGAGGTCGACTTGACCTCGAAGACGCCGTTGTTGCGGCCCAGGCGCAGAACGGCCACCTTGTCGGCGACCGCCTTGACGTCGGCCATGTTGTGGCTGATGAGGATCACGGCGTGGCCGCGCTCCCGCAGCCGCTCGACGAGGTCGAGGACCTGGGCGGTCTGCTCGACGCCGAGCGCGGCGGTGGGCTCGTCGAGGATCACCAGCTTGGGCTCGCCGAGCATGGAGCGGGCGATGGCCACGACCTGCCGCTGACCGCCGGAGAGCGAGGCGATCGGGATGCGGACGCTGGGGATGCGGATCGAGAGCTGGTCCAGCAGCTCACGCGAGCGCCGCTCCATCTCGACCTCGTCCAGGATGCCGCCGCGGCGGAGCTCCCGGCCCAGGTAGAGGTTGCCGACGACATCGATGTTGTCGCACAGCGCGAGGTCCTGGTACACCGTGGCGATGCCCAGGTTCTGGGCGTCGTGCGGCTTGTTGACCTGGACGGTCTTGCCGTCCCATTCGATGACACCCTCATCGATGGGGTGCACACCGGCGATCGTCTTCACCAGCGTGGACTTTCCGGCACCGTTGTCGCCCACCAGGGCGACCACCTCACCGGCGTGGACCTCCAGCGTGACATCGGTGAGCGCCTGGACGGCACCGAATCGCTTGGAGACTCCGCGCAACGCCAGCACGGGCGTAGCGGACACGTGAACCAACTCCTTCGCCGCCTGACCCGGCGGGAGGTTGTGCAGAAGTTTGGGGGAATTCCTTCCGGCGCCCCGCGACGAGCTTGCGGGGCTGTGTGATGCGCGGGGCACCGGAGGAGCCTGGTGCGGCCTGCGGCCCGGCCGGGGGCGGGACTCGCGGTGGAGTCCGGCCCCCGTGCGGGGCGGCGGCGCTTACTTCAGGCCGGCCTTGTCGCAGGCGGCCTTGTACTGGGCCGTGCAGATGTCGGCCAGGGTGTAGACGCCGTCCTTGATGACGGTGTCCTTGATGTTGTCCTTCGTCAGCGAGGTGACGGCGACGAGGACCGAGGGGACGCCCTTCGTGGTGGGGCTGTCGACCTTGTCCTTGGCGACGGAGTCCAGCGACTTGCCCTGGGCGAGGGACACGGCCATCTCGGCGGCGGCGGCGGCCTCCGGGGCGTACGGCTTGTAGACGCTCATGAACTGCTCACCGGCGACGATGCGCTGCACACCCGCGAGCTCCGCGTCCTGGCCGGTGACCGGGACGTTGATGCCGGCCTGCTTGAGGGCGGTGATGATACCGCCGGCCATGCCGTCGTTGGCGGAGTAGACGCCGATGATGTTCTTCTTGCCCAGAGCGGAGATGGCGCCCTCCATGTTGGAGTTGGCGTTCTCCGGCTTCCACTCCTTGGTGTCGTACTCCTTGCCGACGTTGACCTTGCCGTCGAGCACCTGGTGGGCGCCCGCCTTGAACTGCGCGGCGTTGGGGTCGGTGGAGGAGCCGTTCATCATGACGATCTTGCCGGACTTGGCCTTGGCGCCGAGCGCCTTGAGCAGCGCCTCGCCCTGGGTCTTGCCGACGGTCACGTTGTCGAACGACGTGTAGGCGTCGATCGGGCCCTGCGCCAGGCGGTCGTAGGCCACCACGGGGATGCCCGCGTCGTGGGCCTTCTGGACCGAGTTCTTGATGGCCGCGGCGTCCACCGCGTCGACGACAAGGACGTCCACCTTGTTGGTGATCATGGTGTCGACCTGCTGGCTCTGCAGCGTCGCGTCCTGCTTGGCGTTGGCGTAGACGACCTTGCCCTTGCCGTTCGTCAGCTCCGAGACCTTCTTCTCGATCAGCGGACGGTCGAACTTCTCGTAGCGCGCGGTCTGGTTCTCCGGGAGGAGCAGACCGACCGTGATCGCGTCGCCCTTCTTCTTGCTGTCCGCGGACTTGGCGGCACCGCCACCGGATTCCTTGGCGCTGCCACAAGCGGCGAGCGAGACGGCCATGGCACCAGCAGCAACGGCGAAGGCCGCACGACGCATACGCGTGTTCACTTCAGAAACCTCCCTGACGAGGCCGCGTCGTTGCGGCCGAGGTGGCTGGAAGTCAACTCGGCCACGCGTTCGGCGTCAAGAAGTAAATTCTTAACGAGATGGCAACGGTGCCAATCGTTGTTTAAGTGAACGCAGGCGCGACGACAGGCAGGGCGGCTGTCGCAGAACCGTCCAGAAGGGTCGAATCGCCCATTTCGCTGAGCGCGAGGGCGAGGGCGCCGAGCACCTCGGCTCGACCCCCAAGTGCCCCTGGAAGAATAGACAGTTGACGGCTCGCACTGGGAATCGCATAGCGTCCCACGGCCTCCCGGATGGGCCCGAGGACCAGTTCGCCGGCCTCGGCCAGATCGCCGCCCAGGACGACCCGGCTGGGGTTCAGCAGGTTGCACAGATTGGCCACACCGCTGCCCACATGGCGCCCCACGTCGGCGATCACCCGGCGGCAGCCGGGGTCCCCGTCCCGCGCGAGGCGTACGACGCCCTCCATGGTGAGCGCGCTGCCGTGGCTCGGCTGGAGCAGCGGCAGGACGTACCGCGCGGCGGTGAAGGTCTCCAGGCAGCCGCGGTTGCCGCAGCGGCACACCGGGCCCGACTCGTCGATCGTGATGTGCCCGATCTCACCCGCGGTGCCCCCCGGGCCCCGGTAGATCGTGCCGTTGATCACCAGGCCGGCCCCGACCCCGCTGGCGACCTTGATGTAGGCCAGGTCGCGCACGCCCTTGCCGCTGCCCCAGACCAGTTCGCCGAGGGCCCCGAGGTTGGCGTCGTTGTCCACGTGCACCGGCACGCCGAGGCGTTCTCGCAGCTCGTCGGCGGGTTTGGTGCCGCCCCAGCCCGGCAGGATCGAGGTCGAACCGATCTTGCCCGACTCCACGTCGATCGGCCCCGGCACGCCGAGGCCCACCCCGGCAATCTTGGACCGGTCCACCCCGGTCGCCGCGATCAACCGGTCGACCAGCTCCTCGGCACGGTCGAAGCCCTGCGCGGAGGAGGCGTCCACGTCCAGCGGCTCGGACTCCTCGGCCAGCACCTGGTGCGCGAGGTTGCCGATCGCGACGCGCAGGTGCGTGTGCCCGAAGTCGATGCCGATCACTATGCCCGCGTCCCCGCTCAGCGACACGCTGCGGGCCCGCCGGCCACCGGCCGACGTGGGCGTGACCTCCACGGTCCCGTGATCCTTCAGCTCCCGCACGATGTTGGAGACCGTCGCGGCGGACAGACCGGTCGTGCGGGCGATCTCGGCCTGCGTGAGCGACCCGGCGAGTCGCACCGCCCGCACGACTCTTTCCAGGTTGGCTCGGTGCAGCGACGACTGCGACCCCGGAGTCTCCATCGACCCATTCACTCCCGCCATCGGCCGGGCGGCCCCATCGCCGCCCGTGGCCCAGGTCACATCTGCGGAACCGGGCCACTTACAAGTTATGAACTCCAAGCTGTGCCGTAGGGGTTCCCGCAGTCAAGTCCTTGACGGAAATCGTCGTCAGAAGCTACGACTTCAGGTGAGTGATCGAGTCCACACCGTGTGTGATCCTACTTGAGCGCTCCCGCAGTCAGTCCGGAGACGACCTGCCGCTGGAAGACGATGTACGCGGCGAGGACCGGCAGCATCGCCATGACCAGCCCGGCGAACAGTCCGGACCAGTCGCCCTTGTAGCCCTGGCTGACCGCGAGCTGCACGAGCCCCTGGGTGAGCACCTTCTTGTCCGGGTCGGTGTTCAGGACCGTCGGGAGCATGTACTGGTTCCACTGACCGAGGAAGTTGAAGATCGCGACGCTGATCAGACCGGGCTTCGCCATCGGCAGCATGATCTGGAAGAAGGTCCGGCTGTGCGAGGCGCCGTCGACGAAGGCCGCCTCCGCGACCGAGGTCGGCAGCGTACGGAAGAACGCCGTCAGGAAGAACACCGTGAACGGCAGCGAGTAGGCGATGTAGACCAGGATCAGCCCGTGGATCGTGTTCAGCAGGCCCATGTTGTTCACGACGTAGAACAGCGGGACCAGCGCGAGCATCACCGGGAAGCTCATGCCGCCGACGAACAGGTAGTAGACGAACCTGTTGCCGGGGAAGTCGAAGCGGGCCAGCACATAGGCCGCCATCGAGCCCAGGATCATCGTGCCGATGAGCGAACCACCCACCACCAGAACGGTGTTGAAGAAGTAGTCGCTCATGTTGGCCCCGGTCCAGGCCCGCGACCAGTTGTCGAAGTGCAGCCGGTCCGGCAGCGACCAGGGCGAGGTGAGGATCGAGTTGTCGTCCTTGAAGGACGTCATCACCGCCCACGCCAGCGGCAGCACCACCATGATCGCCCAGATCACCAGCACGCCGTGGGAGAAGACGTTGAGGACGGCGCCCTCGCGCTCCCCGCGGCGACCGGGCCCGGGCCGTGCCCCGCGCGTGTCCGACTTGGCGATGGCCGGGCCGCGTTCGGCCGGCAGCGGGGCAGGAGGCTCGGTCGTCTTCATCGCTTTCAGTACTCCAGCCGCTCGCGGCGGCCCAGCCGCATCACGATCGCGGCGAACGCGAGGGTGACGACGAGGAGGGCGACGCCGATGGTGGTGGCGTAGGCGGCCTGACCGTCCCGGAACGCCTTCTGGTACACGTACAGGACCAGCACCGTGGTCGAGTAGTCGGGGCCGCCGGGGCCGGTCGTCATGATCTGGACGACCGCGAACGACTCGGCGCCGAGCGCGAGGATGCCCATGTAGACCCAGCCGGACTGCACGGTGTCCCACAGCAGCGGCAGGGTGACGCGGAAGAACGTGGCGAAACGGCTCGCGCCGTCCAGGAGCGCCGCCTCGTACAGCTCGACCGGGATCGAGGCCATGCCCGCCGAGAAGAGCACCACGAAGAAGCCGGTCGTGGACCACACGAGCACCGCCATCACGCACCACAGCGCGAGGGACGGATCGCCCAGCCACAGCGGCTGGATACTGCCGAGTCCGATGTCCCGCAGGAATGAATTGATCATCCCCGTGTCGGGGTTGTAGGCGAAGGTGAACAGCAGGGCCACGATGGCGATCGACAGCACCTGGGGAAAGAAATAGACGATCTTGTAGAACCCCGATCCCCGGACCCCGGAGATCGCCGGCCCCCCTCTGCGGCGCCGCCCGCCCACATTGATCATGAAGGCGAAGAACAGCGCCATGCCGAGCGTCACCAGCGGCAGCACCAGCGCGAACAGCAGACTGTGCCACAACGACTTCCAGAAGATGTCGTCGTGCAGCATCCGCTGATAGTTGTCGAAACCGACCGTCGTGAATTCCGGGCTCAGTCCGGTCCAGTCCGTGAACGTGTAGTAGATGGACTGGATGAACGGCCAGACGACGAAGAGCGCGTAGAGCCCGAGCGGGAGCGCCAGAAACCCCACGATGAAGCGGTACTTGCCGTGCTGCATTGCTGCCGACCCCGTTCTCCGGTCAGATGCCGCCGCTGGTGAGAGAAGCCGCGTTACTGGTGCTTGTAATGCTTGATCGACGTGTCCTTGGCGGCCTCGTCGGCATAACCCTGGATGCGCTTGATCGCCTCGGCGGGGGTGATCCGGCCGGCCATCATCTCGCCGAGCCCGGAGACGCCGATCTTCTCCTTCTCCAACTGCACGTACCAGTCGGGGATACGCGGGTTCACCACGTTCGTACCGGCCTTCTGCAGGGCCGCCACACCGGACTTGAGGCCGGGCGTGAGGGTGATGCCGTCGGTGCCGCCGTTGAACGCGGTCAGCGACTTCACCTTGGCGGTGAAGCTCTTCGAGGACGCCTCGGACAGCATGATGCGCAACTGCTCCATGCCCCCTGCCGCGTTGGCCGCCTTGGCGGGTACGACGAAGGGTTCGCCGCCGGAGGCCCAGATGGTGCCGAAGGGCATCTTGTCCGAGCCGTCGATGCCGGTCGGCGCCGACACCGCGAGGTCGAAGTCGGCCGGGATGACGTTCGCCGACTCGTTCTCCACCCAGGAGCCGTTGGGGATGAACAGCGCCTCGCCCTTGGCCCACGCGGTCTGCGACTGGATGTGGTCGAGACCCGGGGTGCCGCGCAGGATGTACCCCTTCTTGTACAGCTCGTAGTAGGCCTCGAAACACGCCTTGACCGCCGGGTGCTTCCAGGCGTTCGGCTCCAGGTTGTCGATGGCGTTCAGGACCTCGACGCCGCCGACCTTGCCGATCATCGGGTAGAGCGAGAAGGGGATGTAGTACGGGTACTTGCCCGCGTAGGTCCAGCCCGCCATGCCCTTCTTCTTGGCCTTGGCGCAGACCTTGAGCATCTCGTCCCAGGTCTCGGGGTACTTCTCGTCGAGCGAGTCCAGCGCCTTCTGCGAGTACCAGACGCCGTACACCGTGTAGGCGTAGTACATGATCCAGACCGGGTCGCCGTCGAACTGGCCCATCTCCACGATGCCGGGCCGCAGGGTGTCGCGGACCTTCTTCGAGGGGTCGTCGTACGACGGCGCGTCCAGCAGTGGAGTGAGGTCCGCGAGCTGCTTCTTGCCGACCAGGACGCCCATGTCCATCTGCTCGGCGCCGGAGTTGTCGATGAGGTCCGGCGGGTTGCCCTGGTTGAACCGGGGCTGGAGCGTGGACTGGATCTTCTGGGTGGCGGAGAACTTCACCTTGGCGCCGGGGAAGTCCTTCTCGTAGATCTTCACCGCGTCCTCGGCGTACTCCTTGCCGAAACCGCCGTCGAAGAGGACGAATTCCATCCCCGCGGTCTTGTTGACACCGAGCGGGTTCTTCGCGGTCTTCTCGCCCGCCTTCGCCTTGCCCTGCCCGTCGCCGCCACTGCTCGCGCAGGCCGACAGCAGTCCCATTCCCGGGGCCGCGATCAGGCCGATCGCCGCCGAACGCTTGATCAGATCGCGCCGGCCGACGCCCTCTCCACCGTGGTGCGGAAGTGATCCCATGCTCAAGTCCTCGCCACTCAGGCGGTGAACCGGATCTCCCCCCGGCACCGCGTCGGGTAGTGCTGGTTCGTGCAGGAAACGCCGATAGGTATAGTCCACTTCCCGCCAACTGGGCAAGATCGAGCACAACGCGACCTCGGGACTTTTCCGAGTTGAGACCTGCCGGAAATATCGGTGCGGCGCGTCCGGGCTCCTGCGGCGAATTCGCGCGATAGCCCCCCGAATGCCACACCCAACACCCTTGACATCGTGGGCCACTTGACCACCTACTGGTTCTTGCGCAGCAAGTTGACAACGTTGTCCGAAGTGAGCGCAGGAGGGGAATCCGTAGATGCAGCGGAGAACTCGGTACAGATGGACTCCGGCGGTCGTCCTCACGGCCGCCTTTGTCATGGCCGTGGGAGCGCAAGGGGCGGCGACCGCCCTGCCCGCCCAACCCAGGGCCACGGCATCGGAGTTCGCCTCGTCGTTCGAGGCAGGTGATCCGGCGCCCGACTGGCTCAGTACCGTCGACACCGGGCCGGACGGCGCGAAGCGCTCCTCGGGGGTGGACGGCGGCTTCAGCAACGGCATCCCGGGCAATGTCACCGACCAGGTCACCGACCTGCGCGCCAACGGCGAGAACACGGGCGCGGGCGAGGTCAAGGAGAACCTGACCGACGTCGACCCGAGCACCAAATGGCTGACCTTCCAGCCCACCGGCTGGGTCGAGTTCGACCTCGCCAAACCGGTCAGGCTCGTGACCTACGCGCTCACCTCGGCCAACGACCACGCCGAGCGCGACCCCAAGGACTGGAAGCTCCTCGGCTCCGCCGACGGCAAGGACTGGACGCAGGTCGACTCGCGCACCGGCGAGTCCTTCCCCGAGCGCTTCCAGACCAAGTCCTACGACCTCGCCGCCCCGGCGGAGTACCAGCACTTCCGTCTGGAGGTGACGAAGAACAACGGCGCGACCGACGCCCTGCAACTCGCCGACGTGCAGTTCTCCACCGGCGGCAGTGAAGGGCCGGTCCCGCACGACATGCTCTCGCTGGTCGACCGCGGCCCCAGCGGCTCGCCCACGGCCAAGGCGGGCGCGGGCTTCACCGGCAAGCGCGCGCTGCGCTACGCGGGACGGCACACCGCCGACGGCCGCGCCTACTCGTACAACAAGGTCTTCGACGTCGATGTGAAGGTGGGCCGCGACACCCAGCTGTCGTACCGGATCTTCCCGTCGATGGCCGACGGCGACCGGGACTACGACGCCACCAACGTCTCCGTGGACCTGGCCTTCACCGACGGCACCTATCTGAGCGGCCTCGGCGCGAGCGACCAGCACGGCTTCCCGCTGACCCCGCGCGGTCAGGGCGACGCCAAGGTGCTCTACGTCAACCAGTGGAACAACGTGGCCTCGCGGATCGGTTCGGTCGCGGCGGGCAAGACCGTCGACCGGATTCTCCTCGCCTACGACTCCCCCAAGGGTCCGGCCAAGTTCCGGGGCTGGATCGACGACGTGGCGCTCGCCAAGGCGGCCCCCGAGCGGCCCAAGGCGCATCTGTCGGACTACGCGCTGACCACGCGCGGCACCAACTCCAGCGGCAGCTTCTCGCGCGGCAACAACTTCCCCGCGACCGCGCTGCCGCACGGGTTCAACTTCTGGACCCCGGTGACCAACGCGTCCTCGCTGAGCTGGCTCTACGAGTACGCGCGGGCCAACAACGACGACAACCTGCCCACCATCCAGGCGTTCAGCGCGAGCCACGAGCCGAGCCCGTGGATGGGCGACCGGCAGACCTTCCAGCTGATGCCGTCGGCCGCGAAGGGCACCCCGGACACCGGCCGTGACGCGCGCGAGCTGGCCTTCCGGCACGAGAACGAGACCGCGCGGCCGTACTACTACGGCGTGACGTTCCAGAACGGCCTCAAGGCCGAGATGACCCCGACCGACCACGCGGCCGCGCTCCGCTTCACCTACCCGGGCGACGACGCGAGCGTGCTCTTCGACAACGTCACCGAGCAGGCCGGACTCACCCTGGACAAGGAACACGGGATCGTCACCGGCTACTCCGACGTCAAGTCGGGGCTGTCCACGGGCGCGACGCGGCTGTTCGTGTACGGCACCTTCGACAAGCCCGTGACGGAGGGCTCCTCCAGCGGGGTCAAGGGCTATCTGCGGTTCGACGCGGGCTCCGACCGCACCGTGACGCTGCGCCTGGCGACCTCGCTGATCAGCGTCGACCAGGCGAAGGACAACCTGCGCCAGGAGATCCCGGACGGCACCTCCTTCAACACCGTGAAGGCGCGCGCCCAGCACACCTGGGACAAGCTCTTCGGCAAGGTCGAGGTGGAGGGCGCAACCCCGGACCAGCTGACCACGCTGTACTCCAGCATGTACCGGCTGTACCTCTACCCCAACTCCGGCTTCGAGAAGGTGGGTTCGAAGTACCAGTACGCCTCGCCGTTCTCCCCGATGCCGAACCAGGACACCCCGACGCACACCGGCGCCAAGATCGTGGACGGCAAGGTGTACGTCAACAACGGCTTCTGGGACACCTATCGGACGACCTGGCCCGCCTACTCACTCCTGACGCCCGGTCAGGCCGGTGAGATGGTCGACGGGTTCGTGCAGCAGTACAAGGACGGCGGCTGGACCTCCCGCTGGTCCTCCCCCGGCTACGCCGACCTCATGACCGGCACCTCCTCGGACGTGGCCTTCGCCGACGCCTACGTCAAGGGCGTGAACTTCGACGCCAAGGCGGCGTACGACGCGGCCGTGAAGAACGCGACCGTGGTGCCGCCGAGTTCGGGCGTCGGCCGCAAGGGCATGGCCACCTCGCCCTTCCTCGGCTACACCAGCACCGACACCGGCGAGGGCTTCTCCTGGGCCATGGAGGGCTACGTCAACGACTACGGAATCGCCAAGATGGGAGAGGCCCTCTACAAGAAGACGGGCGAGAAGCGGTACAAGGAGGAGTCCGCGTACTTCCTCAACCGGGCCCGCGACTATGTGAACCTCTTCGACTCCCAGGCCGGCTTCTTCCAGGGCAGGAACACCAAGGGCGCCTGGCGCGTGGACTCCGCCAAGTACGACGCGCGCGTGTGGGGTTACGACTACACGGAGACCAACGGCTGGGGCTACGCCTTCACCGCCCCGCAGGACAGCCGGGGCCTGGCCAACCTCTACGGCGGCCGCAAGGCCCTCGGCGACAAGCTGGACACCTACTTCGCCACCCCGGAGACGGCCTCCCCGGAGTTCGTCGGCTCCTACGGCGGTGTCATCCACGAGATGACCGAGGCGCGGGACGTGCGGATGGGCATGTACGGCCACTCCAACCAGGTCGCCCACCATGTGATCTACATGTACGACGCGGCCGGCGAGCCCTGGAAGGCGCAGGCGAACGTGCGCCAGGCACTGTCCCGGCTGTACACGGGCAGCGAGATCGGGCAGGGCTACCACGGCGACGAGGACAACGGCGAGCAGTCGGCCTGGTTCCTCTTCTCCTCGCTCGGCTTCTACCCGCTGGTCATGGGCAGCGGTGAATACTCCATCGGTTCCCCGCTGTTCAAGAAGGTCACCGTCCACCTGGAGAACGGGCACGACCTGGTGGTCAAGGCCCCGAAGAACAGCGCCCGCAACATCTACGTCCAGGGCGTGCGCTTCAACGGCCGTGCCTGGAACTCCACTTCGCTCCCCCACTCGCTGCTGTCCAAGGGCGGGGTGCTGGAGTTCTCGATGGGCGACAGGCCCTCGTCGTGGGGCACGGGCAAGGACGCGGCGCCGGTCTCCATCACCCAGGACGACAAGGTGCCGACCCCGCGTGCGGACCTGCTGAAGGGTGACGGCGCCCTGTTCGACAACACCTCGGCGACGAGCGCGATGGTCACCTCGGTGGACCTGCCAGTGAGCGCGGCCGCCAAGGGCGTTCAGTACACGCTGACTTCACCGGCGGACCACACCAAGGCGCCGACCGGCTGGACGCTCCAGGGGTCCACGGACGGCACCACCTGGACGACGCTGGACAAGCGGTCGGGCGAGTCCTTCGCGTGGGACCGGCAGACACGGGCGTTCAGTGTCGCGGCACCGGGTTCGTACACGAAGTACCGGCTGGTGCTGGACGGCGAATCCACTCTGGCGGAGGTGGAGTTGCTGGGCTGACGCACCGGGAATGACGGAGGGGCGGGTCCTTGTGGGCCCGCCCCTTCCGGTGTGCGGGGCAGATCAGTTGGTGGCGATGGTGAACACGTGCAGATCGGCGTCGGCGGGAAGCGTGACGCTCTTCACCGTCCTGCCCTCCGGCGCCGTGAACGGCTTGGTGGCGAAGACGTAGGTGGCGACCGGATCCTTGTCGGTGCCCGCGACATTGCGGTACGCGGCCCTGGCGACGACCTCGTTGCCGTACTGGATGGTGCCGCCTCCGCCGCCGACGGTCCAGTCGGTGAAGGCGAGGTCGGCGGTTCCGGTGCTGCCGTCGGTGTAGGTGACGGTGGCCTTGGCCTGCTGGTTGCCGTTGACGGCACTGCCGATGAAGGCGAACTTGGTGGTGCTGCCCTTCAGTCGGATGGTCTGTCCGGCGCCGGTGGCGTTGTCCGGGCGGCCCGCGGGCGAGTCCGGCCAGGTGAAGGCGAGGCCGTTGGTGGCGTACTGCTCGCCCGCGGTGAGTCCGGCCGCCGTGAGGGCCTGGCGGGAGTAGGACCAGCCGCCGCCGTCGTAGTCGGCCTCGTCGTGGTCGCCCTCGTCGTCGGAGACGCCGGTGTTGTCGTAGGCGGCGAGCAGGGTGCCGGGGGCGGCGACCGTGAGGGCCACGGGCTGCTCGTAGGAGGTGTCGCCGGAGGTCACGGTGACCTTGGCGGTGTAGAAGCCCTGCTCGGCGTCGTTCGCGGCGGTCAGGGTGATCTCCTGGGCGCCGCCGGTGACCGTGCCCTCGGCGGGCGTGGCCGTGACCCCGGCCGGGGTCTCGACCCGGTAGCGCACCTCGGGTCCGGTGCCGCCGCTCAGGGACAGGGCGCGGATGCCGATCTTCGCGCTGTCGCCGGGTGCCAGCGTGGCCGTGGTGGGGCCGACGCCGATCTGGTAGGGCTGCTCGCCCTGCCGGAAGGACGGCGGCGGATTGTGCGCGCCCCAGGCCCGGTTGGCGGTGGTGCCGAGGGTGTAGTCGAGCCGTCCGCCGTCCCGGACGAAGGAGGCCGGGAGCCAAGGACGGTCACTGGAGCGGCCGTTGACCTTCAGGGACTGGACGTACGGCGCGTCGGCCGCCGCTCCCGTGGCGCGTACGGAGATGTCGTTGCCGTGCGGACGGGCGATCTCGATGCGCTCGAACAGCGGGGAGGCGAGGACGAGTTCGGCCCGCGAGGGGACCTGGGGGTACATGCCCATCGCGGAGAAGACGTACCAGGCCGACATCGCGCCGAGGTCGTCGTTTCCGGGGATGCCGCCGGGCGTGGGCGCCCAGAGCTGCCGCATCGCGGCGCGGACGGTCTCCTGCGCCTTGTACGGGGCGCCCGCGTAGTCGTAGAGGTACGGCACGTTGATCGAGGGCTCGTTGTCCAGCTCGGACTTGGCGCCGCCGTTGCCGGTGAGGGCCCACTTGCCGTCGGCGGTGTGGAAGAAGTCGTCGAGTCGGGCAAGGGCCTTGTCGGTACCGCCGAGCGCCGCGAACAGCCCCGCCGGGTTGTGCTGGACCATCCAGGTGTACTGGGCGGCCGAGCCCTCCACGAAGCCGTTGCCGGTGTCCGGGGTGAAGCCGGTGACCCAGCTGCCGTCGGCCTTGCGGTTGGCGATGTAGCCGCCGGTGGAGTCGGCGGCGATGTTGAAGTTGTTCTGCCACCACTGGGCGCGGCCCGCGAAGGTCTCGGCGGTGCTCTTCTGACCTGCCGCCGTGGCGAGTTGGGAGAGGGAGAAGTCGGCCGTCGACATCTCCAGGGTCTCGGCGGCGCCGCCCCAGGCGTTGGAGACGCTGGGCATGTAGTGCAGCTTCAGGTACTTGTCGAGGGAGGGGCGCTGACCTACCGAGAGGATGGGCTTGCCGGAGGCGGACAGGTCCTGCTCGGTGGGCACGGTGGCCGCCTTGACGAGCGACTTCAGGGCGCCCCTGAGGTCGAAGTCGGTGCCGCCGAAGGCGTGGATGCCGGCCAGGGCGGTGGGTGCGGGGTCGCCGTTCATGACGTGGGTGCCGCCCGCGCCGTGCAGCCAGCGGTCCCAGATCCCGCCGTTCTGCTTGCTGAGTTCGTAGAGCGACTGGGCGACGTCGGAGCCGGTGCGCGGGTCGAGCAGGGTGAGCAGCTGGACCTGGTCGCGGTAGACGTCCCAGCCGGAGAAGGTGCCGTACTGGGCGCGGTGGCCGCGTGCGGTGCGGTGGACCTTGTCGTCGCTGCCCCGGTAGCGGCCGTCGGCGTCGCTGATGACGTTGGGGTGCAGCAGGGCGTGGTAGAGCGCGGTGTAGAAGGTGGTGCGCTCGTCGTCGGTGCCGCCGCCGACCCTGACGGCGCCGAGTCGCTCGCGCCAGGCCGCGCGGGCCGCGTCGCGTACGGCGTCGAAGGAGCGGTGACTGCCGTTCTCCGCGCGGAGGTTGGCCTCGGCGGCGTCCTTGCTGACGTAGGAGATGCCGACCTTGACGTTCACCGGGCCGTCGCCGGGCGCGAACTCGACGTACCCTCCGGCGCCCTTGCCCGCGACGGGGCGGCCGCCGTGGGAGAAGCCGCCGGTGCCGCCGGAGGCGCTGGTGGAGCCGGGGGTGAGCTTGTCGTCCTGCCAGGTGCCGGTGGCCTTGAAGGCGCGGTCGAAGTGGGCGGTGAAGTAGAGGGTGTAGTAGGAGCGTTGGCCCTCGGGGTCGAGGTAGCCGCAGAAGTTCCCGGAGGTGACGGAGCCGGAGACCGTCCGGCTGCCGGGGTCGATGCTGACCGTCGAATCCGCCGACCCCACCTCGGAGTTGGCGGTGCGCACCAGCAGCGAGGCGGGCTTGTCGGCGGGGTAGGTGAACCGGGCCGCGCCGGTGCGCGCGGTGGCGGTGAGGTCGGCGGTGACGCCGGAGGCGAGGCCGAGCTTGTAGTGGCCGGGCTCGGCGGTCTCGTCGGTGTGCTTGAAGTCCGAGGCGTAGACGGCGTCCTTGGTGTCGCTCGCCGGCGAGGAGGTGACCTCGCCCGCGTACGGGAAGAACGGGATGTCGCCGCTGCCGCCCGCGCAGCCGGTGCCGGACATGTGGGTCAGGCTGAAGCCTCTGACCCGGGTGGCGTCGTAGTGGTAACCGCCGGGCGCGGCGGTACGGGTGGCGTCGCCTCTGGTGTTCTCCGGGCTCCAGGAGAACATGCCGAAGGGCACGACGGCACCGGGGAAGGTGTCGCCGCCGTTGCTGGTGCCGATCAGCGGATCGACGTACGGCGTCGGGTCGTTGACGAGAGCCGGTGGTGCGTGGGTCGCCGCGAGGGCGGGGGTGGCACCGCCGCCGACCGCGAGCGCGGCGGCGAGCAGCAGGGACATCGGACGGAATCGCATGACGCGGCCCTTCCTCCTTGCGGACGGGTCGCGCCCCACGGGTCGCACAAGCCGCAGGGACAGTAACGTGCGCCACCCGCCCCATGGAAGAGCGCCCGTACCGGTCGGCCTGGTTCTCTCAACTGGGTTGACATCGTTGTCCGTTGGGACGGTAAAGTCATGTACGGAACCACTAGACAACGTTGTCGCCGCCCCACCCCGGCGAGGCCCCCGCCTCTCCCCACAAGCCGCCGCACCCCCGCAAGGCCAGCACCATCCGGACGGGCACCACCCCCTCGCCCACCCGGCTCGCGGACCCGGTGGACCGTTCTCCACCGGGTCCGCCCAGAGCGATGCCCGGGCGGGGGTCACTCACAGGTGCCGCTGCCGCTTTGACGCCCTCACCTACCCGAAGGCAGGAGATTCCGGTCCGTACCGCTGCGCGGTACCACCTTGGGTTCCTGTTTCACAGGCCTCTGCCGACCGGTAAGGGTCGGTCTTACGTGGCCTCCGCAGGCCTGACTTCCCGCCCGCCCGGCGGTAGGCCGGACAACTCCGTTGATCGGCAGCTCAATTCTAGCCGTATCGCTGCGGCTCTTCGGGGCGCTGTGGACGGGATGCTCTACACCTCCACCCTGAAGGGTGGAGCACTGGGCAAGCATTCGATCGCGATGGTGTCGACCTCCCGCTGCTCCCCTGGGGGGGGACCAGGCCATGTCCGTCGCAACGGGGAGGCGGGGTGCGACTGTGTCATGCGCCCATCCTGCCGCTCCGGTCGCGGGGGTCGCCTGAGTACGGCTACTCAGTCCGCGCCGGGCGCGCTCCGCGTACGACGAAGGGCCGCACCCCCGAGGGGGTGCGGCCCTTCAACCGCGTTACCGGAAAGGCTACTTGCCGATCAGGTTGCGCAGCACGTACTGCATGATGCCGCCGTTGCGGTAGTAGTCGGCCTCACCGGGGGTGTCGATGCGGACGACCGCGTCGAACTCCACGCCCGTGTCGGTGGTGACCTTGACCGTGCGCGGGGTGGTGCCGTTGTTCAGCTCCTCGACGCCGGTGAAGGAGAAGGTCTCCTCGCCGGTCAGGCCGAGGGAGGCCGCGGTGGCGCCCTCCGGGAACTGGAGCGGGAGCACGCCCATGCCGATGAGGTTCGAGCGGTGGATGCGCTCGTAGGACTCGGCGATGACGGCCTTGACGCCGAGGAGCGCGGTGCCCTTGGCGGCCCAGTCGCGGGACGAGCCGGAGCCGTACTCCTTGCCCGCGAGCACGACCAGCGGGATGCCCTGGTCGATGTAGTTGCGCGAGGCGTCGTAGATGAAGGAGACCGGCGCGCCCTCGACGGTGAAGTCGCGGGTGTAGCCGCCCTCGGTGCCCGGCGCGATCTGGTTGCGCAGGCGGATGTTGGCGAAGGTGCCGCGGATCATGACCTCGTGGTTGCCACGGCGCGAGCCGTAGGAGTTGAAGTCACGACGCTCCACACCGTGCTCGGTGAGGTACTTGCCCGCCGGGGTGTCGGCCTTGATCGCGCCGGCCGGGGAGATGTGGTCGGTGGTGACCGAGTCGCCCAGCTTGGCGAGCACGCGGGCACCGGTGATGTCCGAGACCGGAGTGGTCTCCATCGTCATGCCCTCGAAGTACGGGGGCTTGCGGACGTAGGTCGACTCCGCGTCCCACTCGAAGGTGTTGCCGGTCGGGATCGGCAGGGCCTGCCACTGGGCGTCGCCCGCGAAGACGTCCTCGTAGGACTTGGCGAACATGTCCTCGCCGATGGCGTTCGCGACGACCTCGTTGACCTCGGCCTCGGAGGGCCAGATGTCCTTGAGGAAGACCGGGTTGCCGTCCTGGTCGATGCCCAGGGCGTCCTTGGTGATGTCCACCTTCATGGAGCCCGCGAGGGCGTACGCGACCACCAGCGGCGGGGAGGCCAGGTAGTTCATCTTGACGTCGGGGTTGATCCGGCCCTCGAAGTTGCGGTTGCCGGAGAGCACCGAGACGACGGCGAGGTCGTGGTCGTTGACGGCCTTGGAGACCTCCTCCGGCAGCGGGCCGGAGTTGCCGATGCAGGTGGTGCAGCCGTAGCCGACCAGGTTGAAGCCGACCTTGTCGAGGTACGGCGTCAGGCCCGCCTTCTCGAAGTAGTCGGTGACGACCTTCGAGCCCGGGGCGAGGGTGGTCTTGACCCACGGCTTGCGGGTCAGGCCCTTCTCCACGGCCTTCTTGGCGACGAGCGCCGCGGCGACCATGACGTACGGGTTGGAGGTGTTGGTGCAGGAGGTGATGGCCGCGACCGTCACCGCACCGTGGTCCAGCTCGTAGGTGGTGCCGTCGGGGGCGGTCACGGTGACCGGGTTCGACGGGGTGCCGTTGGGGGCGACGGCCGGGGAGTCGGAGGCCGGGAAGGACTCCTTGCCCGCCTCGTCCACGACGTCCACGTAGTTGAGGACGTCCGACTTGAACTGCTCGGCGGCGTTCGCCAGGACGATGCGGTCCTGCGGGCGCTTCGGGCCGGCGATGGAGGGGACGACCGTGGAGAGGTCCAGCTCGAGCTTCTCGGAGAAGTCGGGCTCGGCCTTCGGGTCCAGCCAGAGGCCCTGCTCCTTGGCGTACGCCTCGACGAGCGCGACCTGCTGGTCCGAACGGCCGGTCAGGCGCAGGTAGTTCAGGGTCTCGTCGTCTACGGGGAAGATCGCGGCGGTGGAGCCGAACTCCGGCGACATGTTGCCGATGGTGGCGCGGTTGGCCAGGGAGGTGGCGGCCACACCCTCGCCGTAGAACTCGACGAACTTGCCGACGACACCGTGCTTGCGCAGCATCTCGGTGATGGTCAGCACGAGGTCGGTCGCGGTGGTGCCGGGCGTGAGCTCACCGGTGAGCTTGAAGCCGACGACGCGCGGGATCAGCATGGAGACCGGCTGGCCGAGCATGGCGGCCTCGGCCTCGATGCCGCCGACGCCCCAGCCGAGCACGCCGAGGCCGTTGACCATGGTGGTGTGCGAGTCGGTGCCGACCAGGGTGTCGGGGTACGCCTTGCCGTCACGGACCATGACGACGCGGGCCAGGTGCTCGATGTTCACCTGGTGGACGATGCCGGTGCCCGGCGGGACGACCTTGAAGTCGTCGAACGCGGTCTGGCCCCAGCGCAGGAACTGGTAGCGCTCCTTGTTGCGGCCGTACTCCAGGTCGACGTTCTGCTTGAACGCGTCGTTGGTGCCGAACTTGTCGGCGATGACGGAGTGGTCGATGACCATCTCGGCCGGGGAGAGCGGGTTGATCTTCGCCGGGTCGCCGCCGAGCGCCGCGACGGCCTCACGCATGGTGGCGAGGTCGACGACACAGGGAACGCCGGTGAAGTCCTGCATGATCACGCGGGCCGGCGTGAACTGGATCTCCTGGCTGGGCTGAGCCTGCGAGTCCCAGCCGCCGAGGGCGCGGATGTGGTCGGCGGTGATGTTCGCGCCGTCCTCCGTGCGGAGCAGGTTCTCCAGCAGGACCTTCAGGCTGTACGGCAGGCGGGCCGAGCCCTCGACCTTGTCCAGCCGGAAGATCTCGTACGACTCGTCGCCCACCTGCAGCGTGCTACGGGCGTCGAAGCTGTTCGCCGACACGACAGTCTCCTTCATTGATGTGCGCGTTCCACCGCATCCTGCCGCCACGCCGGTCTGGCCAATCCGCTAAGGTAAGGCTAAGTTAGGTAACCCTTACCGGTACGGCTGCTGCGGTGCGCCTCGGCAGATATCTCGATGTCGAGATAACTCTAGTACATGGGGGCTGGATGGTCATGCCCGGGCTCGGGTGAGCGCGCTGAGAGGCACCGGCCCGTCCCGGGCGGGGTGGCGCCGCCGGTACGGTCGGTCCGTGTGCACCTACGCCTTCGTCCACTACAAGCTGCACTACGCGTGCGTGTCGTGCCGGATCAGCTTCAAACGGCACCCCCGTAACGCGGGACACACCTGCCCCCGCTGCACCGGTCCCCTGCTGTGCGCGGGCCACGACTTCGCCGCACCTCGCCGCAGCGACCGCAAGGCATGGTCGGTCGTCGCGGTCGTCCTGAACGCCGGCCTCCGCTACGAGGGCTTCGAACCCTGCGGCTGCGGCCGCGCCCCCAAGTTCCGCCCCCGCACCCGCGCCCAGCTACGCGCCCGCCGCGTGATCGCGGCCCGGACGGGGGCGCCGCTGGCGGAGGTGCTGGGGAGGGCGGAGCCGTCGGAGACCGGCTGATCCGAGAGGGACCGGCCCTCTGCCGCCGGGCCGAGGTCAGTAGAGCCAGCGGTCCAGAAGCGCCGGCCAGAGCAACCCCTCGTAGCCGTCGAAGGCCGCGGGGTCGATCTCCTTCAGCTTTTCGGCCAGCCTCTCCAGCTCGGCGAAGGCACGCTCTTCCTCCTCTTCGGAGAAGTGCTCCTCGGGGCCCTCCGGCTCGCCGAGAAGCTCTGATGCGGTGACGCGGGCGCCGTAACAGTGAAGGGTTTCGAGCCATACCCCGACGCCCGAGTTGGCGAACCGTGCCGCTCCGCCCGGCATGACGAAGTAGACCGCCCCTGTCTCCGGCTCGACGCCGAACGACGCCCGCTCCGCCGCCCCATCGTCGTCCGTGGTGAGGAGATAGAGCGGGCCACGGTCCGTGAGCAGGACCGGATCGGCCTCGCTCTGCATCACCACACGCTCGATGAGACGCGGAGTCACCGGAATGCCCACCTCGACGAGCCGCGCCTTCATGAAGTCCGGGATCCGCCAGCCGCCCACCACGCGCCGTTCGGCTCGCACTACATGCCCAGGACCGGCCCACTCGGTCAGCTGGTCGTACGTCGCCATCGAACGATCCCCCACAGTCGGCTGCCGACCCCGACCCTACCGAGCCGCCCCCTCCTCCTGATGGAAATCCCCTCGCCGCAGCGACGTTTGATCTCTCTCGAGGAGACCAGCGGATCCTGGTGCACATTCGCTTCTCGGAATCGGGCGACTACGACGCCCTCCACTCCGAGATTCTGGTGAGCAGCGAATTCGTGAACGGGCGCGTCGAGTTGTACATCAACGCCTACGACCTCGACAGCTGGAGCGAGGTTCTGGAGGCTCTCGCGGCCGGGCAGTCGGCGACCTGGCTCGAGAGTGGGCGGTCTCCTCGCGTGAGGATCGCTCCTCCGGAGGGGTCCGAAAGCGGGTGCACGGAAATAAGCGTCCACGACGTCACCGGCTCGCAGATCCATGTCACCGTCCCCGTCGCGGTAGAGCCCGACTGGATCGAGCGCCACCGTCAGCTGCTCGGGGAGATCAGGGACCGGTTCCCGTTGGCGCGCTGAGTGACAGGATCCCCCCATGGGTCTGCACATGGTCGTCGGAGTCCCCGACCGCGCCGAGGACGAGTATGTCGAGATGGTCCGCGCCGACTTCGCCGCGATCGGGGAGTTGCTCGACCGCGCCGGGGTGGGGCCGTGGGCCGAGCCCGGGCGGGTCGACGTCGAGGACGCGGAGTTCGAGATGTGGGGGTACTCGGGGCTGCACGCCGTTCGGCGTCTCGCCGTGCATCTCGCGGCGCACGGCCGGCTCCCCGAGCCCTTGCCGGCGAACGAGTCACGGCGGGCGAGTGGCGATCCGCTGCTGAGGAAGGTGTACGAAGGGCTCCCCGGGGAGCGGCCCGAGCCGTTCGAGCACCTGGTCCATCACGCGGACCACGAGGGGTACTACGTCCCGGTCGACTTCGCCCGGGTCATCACCGGCGCACCGGGCGGAGCGCTCGGCTCGTCGGTGCGGCTGCTGGCGGAGACTCGCCGGATCGCCGCGGCCCTCGGGCTGCCCGAGGACCTCGATCCGGACTCCGAGGAGGTCTTCGAGGCGTCGGACGCCGAGGAACCGGCCGAGGAAGGGTGGCAGCGGTACGGCGTCGAGTCGTACGTCTGCCTCCAGCTGATCCGGGCCGCGAAGCTCTCCATCGCCACGGGGGCGGCCATCGCACTCGTCTGAGCCGGGGCCGGGGCCGGGCCACGCCACGCATGGGAAGGGCGCCGGAAAACATCCGTACCGCCTGCGACGGCACCGGCAGACTGACCCCATGACCGTCTCAGACCCCAAGGACGACCTGCGCTTCTACCTCCAGGCCGCCCGCGATGCCCTCCTCTGGAAGCTCGACGGCCTCGCGGAGTACGACATCCGCCGCCCGTTCACGCCGACCGGCACCAACCTCCTGGGCTTGGTGAAGCACGCGGCCGGTGTGGAGCTGGGCTATCTCGGCGACACCTTCGGACGACCGTCCGGCGAACCACTGCCCTGGCTCGACGACGACGCGGAGCCCAACGCGGACATGTGGGCCACCGCCGACGAGTCACGCGCGTACATCGTGGACCTCTACCGCAGGGCGTGGGCGCACGCCGACGCCACGATCGACGCGCTGCCGCTGGACACGGTCGGCAGGGTCCCGTGGTGGCCGGACGGAAAGGACGACGTGACGTTGCATCACGCCGTCATACGCGTGACGGCCGACACGCACCGCCACGCCGGACACGCCGACATCCTCCGGGAACTCATGGACGGCGCCGTCGGAATGAACCAGGGCAACACCAGCATCCCGCCGGGCGACGGGGAGTGGTGGGAGACGTACCGGAACGGGCTGGAGCGGGCGGCTCGGGAGGCCGGGCGGAACGCGTGACGCAGGGCGTGAGATCGGACCGTCTCGCCGTCGCCTGGTGCGTGGTCCGGCGGTCGGGCGGTCGGGCGGTCGGCCCAAAGGCCTACGGGCTCAGACCCTTGGCCCGACCACCCAAGAACATCCTCAGAACTTCAGGACCTCAGAAACTTCAGGACCTCAGGAACACTCCTCCGCGGGCGCGTCCGCCTGCCGCAGGCTCCGCTGTGTCTTCTGGCCGGGCGGAGTGCCGGTCAGGCGGTCGGCCAGTTCGGCGGCGGTGTGTCCGGTGAACTCGTCACGCAGGCTGTAGTCCGGATCGCCCGGGTCGAGTGCGGCCGCGCGGGCGGCCTTCAGCAGGACTGGCCGTCCCTGGAACTCGCCCTCGCCGAGGACCCCGTTGTCGTACGGGATGATCGACTCGGAGCCGAGCCCACGCCACTGGCCGGGCAGCTCGCCGTCGCCCGGGACGCACCGGGGAGCCTGCCATTCGAGGGCCATCACGTAATGGTGGCCCGTCTCGATGCGCGGCTGGCCCTCCCCCGCCATCTCGGTACGGTTGTGGACGTCGCCGTCGGTGAACTGCCAGCCGTAGGCGGTCCAGTCGAACGACGAGGGTGCGGCCTGGGCGGCCCCGGAACGCGTCCACAGGACCTTGTCGACGCGGAGGGTGACCCCTCGGAGGATGACGCCCTCGCCGCGGTCGATCTCCTCCTGGCTCGGCGGGATGTCCCGCTCGTCCACCGGCGTGACCTCGACGACGTGGTCGGCGTACGTGACCCAGTCGGTCGCCGTCTGGGAGGGGTGCCGGTCGGCGCCGTGCGCGATGACGACTCCGGTGTGCCGTTGCTCGTGCGCGGCGGCCCCGGTGGGCGTGTGCGCGACGGCGAGGGCGGTGACGGCGAGCGCGGCCGCCGCGGCGGTTCCGGCCGCCAGGGTGGTGATGCGTGCGGATCGTCTCAACTCGATTCCCCCGTCGGTCAGTAGACGATGTTGATGTTGTTCTTGTTGTTCGAGCCGAGGGTCTGTCCGTAGTCGACGGACTTCTTCATGCAGCCCAGGATGCTGTCCTGCATGCCGACGCGCGGATAGGCGAGGTCACCGTGCGTGAGGCCGACGGCGTGTCCGGTCTCGTGGCAGGACAGTCCAGGGGTGTAGGCACCGGGCTGGATGCGGATGTACTGCTGGTCGCACTTGTAGTTGCCCGGACTGTCGTCATTGCAGTAGGTGAAGCCGTCGTCGTTGCCGGGCACGGCGGCCTCGCTGTAGTAGATGTCCGTCTCGGCGCTTCCGGACCAGCTCGGCGAGGAGTCGTAGTGGATCGACAGATGGGTGGGCCCGTACTGCGAGGACAGCATGTCCTGGACGATCGCCTTGTCGTCCGCTTCCAGCTTGTTCGAACCGCCGGAGTCCATGTAGTAGGTGAGGTAGTCGTTGTCGGTCTGGCAGATGGTTCCGTTGGTGCCGTCCAGACAGCCGACGTAGTAGTTGGCGGTGGGCACGATGTTGTCGACGGATTCCGCCGAACTCGGGGCGGCGGTGACGAGCACACCCACCGCGGCCAGGGCGAACGCCCACAGGACGTGGATCTTGTGACGTATCGGCACCTGTCTCAAAAGGATTCCCCCTGCTCAGGTCGATTGCCGCTCAGATGGTCGGCCGAGCGCGCGACCCCGGTGCCCGCACAAGCGTTCACAGGCACCGGAGACGCCCAATCGTCCCCCCAACTACACGGTGCAGCAAGGGAGTTGAGGATATCGAGAGGTCCCGGCCCTCAGGGGCGAGTCCGGCTCCAGAAGGCCGGGCAGGGGGTGTGGGCCGCCTCGGCCAGGTGGCTTGTGACACGGGCGCGGTACGCGTTCAGCTCGGCGCCCCGGAAGATGTCGAGCTCCTCGTCGTAGCGGCGGGGGACGACGATCAGGGCGTGCTGCCCGGGTTCCACCTTCTTCTCCTCGTCCGCCTTCGCCGGGTCGACGACGTCGAGCGTGACCTGCCGCTCACCCTTCCCCGGCTTGATCCATTCCGTGACGTGGAACGTGACGGTGATGTGCCCCGCCTTGGACGGTGTCGGGCGCACGGTCGCGACATCACCCACGGCGATCGTGGTCGCGCACGAGATCCACTGGGGCAGCGTCTGGCCCTGCCCGTCCTGAGGTGCCGGACGGCCGCCGCCCGAGGACGTGAGCAGCGTCGCCGTCACCGCGACGACGCAGGCCGCCGCGGCGACCGACACGGCCACGGCGGTCCGGCGCGTACGCCACCACGGCCCGGCGGTCCCGGTGTCGCGGACCGGTGCGGGCACGAATTCGGGGGCGGGGGTGGGGATGGCTTCGGGGGCGGGGATGGGTTCGGGGGCGGGGGTGGGGATGGGTTCGGGGCGTGCGGCCTCGTCCCCGATCGCGCGGATGGCACGGCGTACCAGGTCCTCGTCCGGGTCGGTCATGGCTAGATCACCTCCATGTCGCGCAGCCGTCGGCCGAGCGCGGCCACGGCGGTGTGCAGTCTGCTCTTGACCGTTCCTTCGGGGACGCGCAGACGCTGCGCGATCTCCCGGACGGGCAGGTCGGCGTAGTACCGCAGGGCGAGCACCTGCCGTTGCACGGCCGGCAGGCTCTGCATCCCCTCGGCCACGGTCAGGGCCAGAACCCGCGCGTCCTCGGTCTGATCCGGCGGTGGCCGGTCCGTCCAGCGCGCGGCCAGCCGTTCGCCCAGCGATTCGTCGCGGGCCCGGCGCCGGTGCCAGTCGACCGCGACACGGGAGGCCACGACCGACAGCCATGCCTGCCGGTTGTGGATCTCTTCCCCCGCGTCCAGCAGCTTGACCCGCACCTGCTGGACGCCGTCCTCCAGCTCCCCCCAGGGCACTCCGCCGAGAGACAGCATCGCGCGGACCAGTTCAACGTCCGAGGGCTCCAGCAGCGGCACGCCAGGGGCATGTCTACGCTCGTAGGACATCAGACTCCCCTTCTTCTTCCTCATACGACGGAGCCACCCCCGGAAACGTTCGGCCCGGGCGGGACGCGGTGGCGGCGACAGCCGGAGCGAGGCGCGGAGGGTGCGACGACGGGCCGGGGCGAGGCGGGGGAGGCGACGACGGGCCGGAGCGAGGCGCGGGGGGAGGCGACGACGGGCCGGAGCGAGGCGCGGGGGGGCGACGACGGGCCGGGGCGAAAAGCGGCTTGGGGGCGAAAAGGCGCTCGCGCGCCGCCCGGCTGCGGTGAGACCATCCGCCGGTGAGCCACTTCTCGTACCACCCGCTCCCCCAGGGCACATCGGCGAGCGCCTTCCGCACTCCCGAGCCGCGGCGCGCCGAGCCCGGAGCGTGGCCGGGGTTCGAGAAGGCGCTGGAGGCGGTGAACCGGGACCTCGCGGCCACGCTGCCCGAACACCCCCCGCTGGTACTGATGCTGCTGCCCGCCTGCGAGGCGGACGAGCCCGAGCAGCTGTACGTGGCGCTGCCGGACGGCAGCTGGCAGGGCAACGCCGTGCACCCCGAGGACACGACGGACGACTCCGGCGTACCGGAGCCGACCGATCCCGCGCGGCTCCTCGCACGCGTCGCCGACGCCGCCCAGGAGACGGTGATGGAGATGTCCTGGCAGGTGTGGCCGGTGTGCCCGTACCACAAGCTGGGCCTGCACGTCCGTACCGCCGAGGCCGTGGTGTGGTGGTGCGGGGATGCCGACGGCGGTCACGCGGCGGCGGAGGTGGGCCGGCTGGCCGGGTCCCTGCCGGGGAAACGACGGCGCGAGCTGCGCCGCGAGGAGCGCGCCCGGCGCACACCGTGAGCCGGCCCTTGGTTCCCCCTAGATTCCCCGCACGATGAGCCGCTTGCTGTCCGTGTTCCGTATCCGCAGCGGGGCGATGGCCTGGTACTCGGGCGAGTCGTTCCAGGCCCGGGCCGAGTCGACGTCGGGGAACTCCACGAGGACGATCTGCCCCGGCGCCCAGTCGCCCTCGACCACGTCGATGTCGCCGCCGCGCGCGAGGTACCGCCCGCCGTACGGCTCCAGGGTGGCGATGACCTTCGCGCGGTACTCGGCCAGTTCTCCGGCGTCGCCGGTCAGCTGTACGTCCGCGATCACATAGGCGCTCATGGACGGGGACTGTACTGGCACCCGTGTCTCGACTTGAGCGACGGCCGTCCCCGGTGACAATCGAAGAGGGCGCCATGGACGGCGCCGCCCGCCGATGCTTCACAAGACAACCCGACATAGCCCGATTTACCGGATTCCTCGCCAGGTGTCATCACGTGCCCGCCACCGGCGTGACACCGCATCACCCGAATGGACCCCCCGGGAGGGCGCCATCTCATATCTGAGATAGCCTCAACCTCATGTCAGACGACTACCTCGTACGCATCGGCAAGCTCATCCGTGACGCCCGGCAGCACCGCGGCTGGACTCAGGCCCAGCTCGCGGAGGCTCTCGGCACGAGCCAGAGCGCGGTCAACCGCATCGAGCGCGGGAACCAGAACATCAGCCTTGAGATGATCGCCCGCATCGGAGAGGCCCTGGACAGCGAGATCGTGTCGCTGGGCTACGCGGGCCCGATGCATCTGCGCGTCGTCGGCGGCCGTCGCCTGTCCGGCGCCATCGACGTCAAGACGAGCAAGAACGCCTGCGTCGCCCTGCTGTGCGCGTCCCTGCTGAACAAGGGCCGTACGGTACTGCGCCGGGTCGCCCGGATCGAGGAGGTGTACCGCCTCCTGGAGGTGCTCAACTCCATCGGCGTCCGCACCCGCTGGATCAACGACGGCGTCGACCTCGAACTCGTCCCCCCGGCCCAGCTGGAGATGGACGCCATCGACGCGGAGGCGGCCGTCCGCACCCGCTCGATCATCATGTTCCTCGGCCCGCTGCTGCACCGCATGGACCGCTTCATGCTGCCGTACGCCGGCGGCTGCGACCTCGGCACCCGCACCATCGAGCCGCACATGATCGCGCTGCGCCGGTTCGGCCTGGACATCGCGGCGACCGAGGGGCAGTACCACGCGGTGGTGGACCGTACCGTCCGCCCGGACCGCCCGATCGTCCTGACCGAGCGCGGCGACACCGTGACCGAGAACGCACTGCTCGCGGCCGCCCGCCACGACGGCGTGACCGTCATCCGCAACGCCTCCTCCAACTACATGGTCCAGGACCTGTGCTTCTTCCTGGAGGCCCTGGGCGTACGGGTCGAGGGCATCGGCACCACCACCCTCACCGTGCACGGCGTCCCGAACATCGACATCGATGTCGACTACTCCCCCTCCGAGGACCCGGTCGAGGCGATGAGCCTGGTCGCCGCGGCCGTGGTGACGGAGTCCGAGCTGACGGTCCGCCGGGTGCCGATCGAGTTCCTCGAGATCGAGCTGGCGGTCCTGGAGGAGATGGGCCTCGACCACGACCGCAGCCGCGAGTACTTCGCCGACAACGGCCGTACCCGGCTGGTCGACCTCACGGTCCGCCCCTCCAAGCTGGAGGCGCCGATCGACAAGATCCACCCGATGCCGTTCCCCGGCCTCAACATCGACAACGTCCCCTTCTTCGCCGCCATCGCCGCCGTCGCCCAGGGCAAGACCCTGATCCACGACTGGGTCTACGACAACCGCGCGATCTACCTGACGGACCTCAACCGCCTGGGCGGCCGCCTCCAACTCCTCGACCCCCACCGGGTGTTGGTGGAAGGCCCCACCCGCTGGCGCGCCGCCGAGATGATGTGCCCGCCCGCACTCCGCCCCGCCGTGGTCGTCCTCCTGGCGATGATGGCGGCGGAGGGCACGTCGGTGCTCCGCAACGTGTACGTCATCAACCGGGGGTACGAGGACCTCGCGGAGCGGCTGAACTCGATCGGGGCGCAGATCGAGATCTTCCGGGACATCTGACCGGCGCGGGTGTCGTGCCCCTTGGAGATGAGGGGCACGACACCTCAGCTCAGCCCGCAGTCGCTCCGGGGCGGGGCGAACCCGTGAACCGCTACTCGTCACAACGCCTGGCCGACGACTCCTTGTTCCCCTTTGAGATGTGACATTTCGCCAGGTCGGCGTGCCTTTCGCGGAAGGCAGGACCCCGTGCATAGTCCCTGGGCGGCCAACAGGCTCGCAGGGAGGGGATCCGGCACTTTGAGGACCGACAGGACGTCCGGCCACGCGTTGGACGGCACCGCGCCGAAAGAGGCGGAGCGACCTCGGCAGTCGGGGCTGGTGACGCGTGGGCTGCTGCCCGAGCGGGGGCCCCGGCGGACACTGGCACTGGCGACGTTCATCAGCATGACCGGCGGCGGTCTCTTCATGACCGGCGCGGCGCTGTTCTTCACCCGCTCGGTCGGACTGTCGGTGGCACAGGTCGGTCTGGGCATGGGCGTGGCGGCCCTGGCCGGCATGGCGGCAGCGGTGCCGATGGGGCGGGTGGCCGACCGGCGCGGTCCGCGGGAGACGTATCTGGCGATCCAGTGCGTGCAGGCTGCCGCGATGGCGGCGCTGGTGCTGGTGCACTCGTTCGGGATGTTCGTCCTTGTCATCTCCCTCACCCAGCTCGCGTCCTCGGCCGGTGCCGCTGCCCGGGGCCCGCTGACGCGCGGCCTTGCGGGGGCGGATTCGACGAAGTACCGCTCCTATCTGCGGGCCGTGGCCAATCTGGCCGGCGCGTGTGGCGCGGTCGTGGCCGGCGTGGTGGTGCAGGTGGACACCCGAGGTGCGTACGTGGCACTGGTGCTGGCCAATGCCCTGAGTTTCCTGCTCTGCGCGGCCGTCGTGAGCCGACTGCCGCATCTGCCGCCTTTGGGGGAACGGGACTCCGCCTCGGGGACGTCCCCCGCAGGCCGTTGGGGTGTTCTGAAGGACCGTCCCTACGTGGTGGTCACCGTACTGGACTCGATCCTTTCGCTTCAGGGACATGTCCTGGTGTTCGCGCTGCCGCTGTGGATCGTCGGGCACAGCGCAGCACCCCAGTGGCTGGTCGGAGCGTGCGCGGTGGTCAACACACTGATCGTGGTGCTGTTCCAGGTGCGGGCGAGCCGAGGGGTGGTCGACAACGTCTCGGCGGGGCGGGTCGCGGCCCGTTCCGGTGTGGCGTTCCTGCTCGGCATGGCGGCGACGTCGGCCGCCGCGGGAGCCCCGGGATGGCTCGCCACGATAATGATCGTCGCCGGTGTCGTCGTGCACACGATCGGTGAGTTGTGGCACACCGCCGCCTCGTTCGAACTGAGCTTCAAACTGGCGCCCGCCCATGCCCAGGGTCAGTACTCCGGACTGAGCGCCACCGGAGCCGGCGTGGCAAGTTCGCTGGCCCCGTCGATTCTGGGCCTGTTCTGCATTACCTGGGGTGTTGCCGGCTGGCTGGCTCTGGGTGGCGTGTTCGTACTCGCGGGACTGGCGATGCCGTATGCGGTCCGATGGGCCGAGCAGGGCGATAGCCGTTGCGGTGGTTGACGCGTTCGTCGCGACAGATCCCCGTGAAATCGCCGATCCGCACCGTCGATTCGAATCAATTTCCGGGGCCAGGTCCAGATTGGCTGGAGTGATGCGGGAGACAATATCGCCGCAGCGGCAATAAAGATAATTGGAGTGGTTCGGTCAACACCGGCGACGGCCTGTGGAGTTTTACGGAACCCATCCACGGCCAGCCACTGTCCCCTAGAATGGGGCGGAAATCGGCATTACTTCGTGGCACCTCATGGGGGGGGCTGTGAAAATCAAAGCGTCACCAGCAAGTCACATGAACCGCGCCGTTATCGCACTTCTCGTCCTGGCGACGACGGTACTGGCCATGGCCAGTAGTGCGACGGCCAGTACCGAGGCCGTGAAAACCCGGGCCGAGTCCGTGAGGTTGGGCCCGGCTGCCTCCACCCACTCGATCAAGAGCACGGTCACGGGCCGCTGCCTGGACGATAGCATCGCCTACGGTTTGCGAACGTTTCCGTGCAACGGGCTCGCGTTCCAGAAATTCATTTTCTGGCGCGACCCTCGCGGCACCTATCTGCTGCAGAACCAGGCAACCAAGCGCTGCCTCTACGACAGCCCCACTCGCGGAATCTGGGCCGCTGCGTGCACCGGCTCCAGCAACCAGCACTGGTACCTCGTCACCTGGGCACGCGGCGGCCCGTACGGTTTCGCGAACCGCTATACGATGCGATGCATCGACACCACTTCTGTCGCAGGCGTCAGCATCTTGCAGACCCTGCCGTGCAGGACGGTAAACCATCAGAAGTTCTCTCTCCGATGACCTTGACCGTCGGACAGCGGCTCGCGGACCGTGGGCGAAGAGACCGACGAGTTCAGCTGCTTTGATCCGCTGCTGGACACCGTTGCCGCGTGACTCCCGCGCTCACCCGGAGTTGTACCCCCAGCGCGCCTGGCCGTCCCTGCCCATGAAGCACTTCGCGGGGCGTCCGTCGGTGGTGGTCGCGGTGGCTCCCACCGGAGAGCAGTACTGGCCGAACTGGGTGCCCGTGTGGCTTCCGGTGCCGCCGCTGGTTCCGCCGGAGGTGGTGGAGGAGCCGCCGCTGGACGAGCCGCCGCCGGTGCTGCCTCCTGTCGTGCCGCCGCTCGTGGTGGAGTCGTACTGCGGCTGAGGGCGCGGGCGTGACTCGGGCTCGGGGTTCGGGTTCGGCTTGGGTTTCGGTTTGGGCTTCGGCTTCGGGCTGGGGCTGGGGCTGGGCTGAGCGCAGGGGGTGTCGGGGTCGATCAGCCACAGGTCGACCTGCGTCCAGGCCGAGACCTCGCTCTCGGGTTCCGGCTGCTGACGGCACACCCGCCAGTCGTCCAGGTCCCGGTCGTCGTACAGGCGCCTGTTGGTGTGGGCGTGCCAGGTGGCCGTGTGAGCGACGTCGAGGTCGCCGAGGACACGTACGGCGTCGTCGAACCGTCGGCCGATGAGGTCCGGCATGACGATCCGGCGCGGGCCGAGCAGCTGCGCGGGGCACAGTTCCTGTTCGGGGACCGCGTACAGCGTCAGGAATCTGCTTGAAGGGCGAACCGATTCATCGCGGGAGGGCGTCTGGAAGCAGACCCGCCAGCCGCTTGTGGTGATGTCCACCCGGCGGAGGTCGGAGGAGGCATCGACCGCCGACACGCTCACCCATGGGTGGCGCCGGGCGTCCGCGACAGCGGCGGTGAGCTCGGCGCCCTTGAAGTCGGGGACGTCCAGGACGCTGTCCGTCCCGCTCCGCGCGGTCGCGTGTCCGCCGCCCGACCCCGCGCCCGACCCCGCGCCCGAGCCGGCGAACAGCGCTCCGACCACGGCGAGGGATATGAGGACGGGGTGCCTGCGTATCCAGGTGAGGAACCGGGCCCGGCCGTGCGGTCGCAGGGGAGAGTCCGCGGGCAGGAGATCACCCATGCGCTGGAGCAGATCGCCCTTCGGATCGATCTTCGAACCGTGCAGTTTGTACGGCTTCCCGTCGATGAGGAGATCGACGGAGTTCAGGATGCCGTACGTACGGCGGAGGACCCGCAGGGGCTGGGGAGCCCGGATCGCCTTGGGCGCCACGAGACCGCGAAGGAAGACGAGTCCGTTCCTCGTGAGCGCCGCATAGCCCCAGCCGCAGTGGTAGAGGGCGCGTATGTCTTCGCCCGGTTCGAGCTCCGCCAGCAGCACGCTCCTGTGATCGTCGGACAGGGAGAGATTCTCGTCGGCCGCTACCACGGCCGTGCGCGGATCACCGGCGAGAGAGCCGGTCGCCGGGTTGCCCGCGCGCTGGACGAGCCCACCCGACGCGTCGAGCCGTGAGCCCCACACGGCGACGCGTCGCCCCTTCACCGACACGTCCACGCGCTGCCGCACCCCGTACGCGGGCCGGAGGATGGCCAGCGGCCTCTCGACCCGCGTCGGCGTCTCCCCGCCCAGGAGGATGAGCGCGTCGTCGGTGAGCGCGGCGTATCCCAGGCCCTGGTGATAGAGCGCCAGCACCATCTCCCCGGCACGGAGGGCGGCGAGGAGTTCCTTCGCCCTGTGGGGCGGAAGGGTGACCGTCTCGTGGGCCGCCACCTTGGCGGTGCGGGGGTCATGACGCAGCGGACACTGCGCGGCAGCAGGGGACATAAGCGGAGGATAATGGCCGGCGATCTTGGGCCCGTTACCGGTCCCACCTGCGTACGGCGATGACCTGCCCTGCCGGGACCAGGTCATCGCCCGTCAACAGGAGTGACGGCGCGCTTCATCGCTCCTGCGGCTCGCCGCGGACCGGGAGTCCGCACGCGCGGTAGATCTCGTCGAGGACCCCCATGTTCGCGACGGCGTCGGCGGGCGAGGTGACGACCGGGCCCTTGTCCAGCACCGCCGACGCGAAGGCCGACAGCTGGCAGTCGTAGCTCGAGGGGGTACGACTGAGGCGCTCCCGCCGCACCACGCGCCCTCCCTCACCGCGCGGTGCGCGGACGGTGAGCCGGTGATAGAGCTGCGGCATCACGAAGTTGATCACGTCCAGCTCACCGGCGGACCCGATCGCCCGGGCCCGGATCGACAGCAGACGACGCGACCACATGGACGCACGGACACGTCCAACAGCCCCGCCCGGAAAGGTGAGTTCGGCACTCATCGCACGGTCGACGCGCGGGTCCTTGCGCAGGGTCAGCATCCGGGCGGCCGTCACCGCCGGGTCGCCTCCGCCGAGGAGCCGGGCGACGTGGACCGCGTAGCAGCCGGCGTCCATGGTCGCGCCGCCCGCCAGTCCGTAGTCGTACCGGATGTCGCTGAACCGGGGCAGCGGGAAGCACACCTCGGCCTCGACGCGCTGCAGTTCGCCGAGTTCACCGCTCTCCACGATCTCCCGCATGCGCGTGGCAAGCGGGTGGTGACGGTAGTGAAACGCCTCCATCACCACCAGGCCGCTCCGCGCGAAAGCCTCGGCCGCGGCTTCCGCGACCCGCTCCGCCTCGGCACGGTTCGCGGCGAACGGCTTCTCGCACAGCACGTGCTTGCCCGCCCGCAGCGCCTTCAACGTCCACTCCGCGTGCAGCCCGTTGGGCAACGGCACGTATACGGCGTCCACTTGTGGGTCTTCAAGCAGCGCGTCGTAGCCGGTGTGCACGTCGGGGATGCCGTGCTTGCGGGCGAACTCCTCGGCGCGGCTCCGGTCACGAGCGGCGACCGCGGTCACCGTGACGCGGGGGTTCCGGCTCGCGGGTTTGATCAGCGCGCTCGGCGCGATGGCGGCGGCTCCCAGCAGGCCGATTCCGAGGGTTTGGGGCGGGGGGTTCGGGGTGCTTGTCATGACAGGCGGTACGGAGCCTCGGCTTCGCGTGCTCAGCCTCGGGCACGGGCCTTGCGGGCGAGGGTGGGGCAGCAAGCCAGACCCCGTCACGTCGCGTACCGGCGCGGCATGGTCGCGAAGATTCCCCCGATCCCTTCATATGCGCTATTTCACGCCGCCCGGGCGGAGTTGACTGGAACCGTCGTCAGGGAGGGGACTTTGACAACTTTGCAGAGCAAACGCCCCGTTCGCGTCATTGCCGCTGAACAGCTGGACTTCGCAGAGGAGTTGATCGGGCTCTTTGACCGTACGGATGCCCGGCGGCCCGGCTGGGAGGAGACCGTCTCCCGTGCGCGGGCCCGGATCGCCGATCCGCACCACTATCTCGCCGTGATCGGAGAGTTCTCCAGCGGCAAGAGCACCTTCGTCAACGCCCTGCTGCAGGCGGAGTTGTTCCCGTCCAGCGCACTGCCCGCGACGGGCGCCGCGGTACAGGTCCGGCACGGTCCCGCGTTCCATGTCCGCGCGGTGTTCGGCGACGGCAGCGAGTGGACGGTCACCGGGAGCGTCCCGGACGCCGTCGCCGGGTCCGGCCCGCTGCGTCCGGTACGAGCGCCCGCGGGCGCCGGGGTACCCGGCACGGTCCTCACCCCGGACGAGGTACGCGCTCGGCTCGCGGGGCTCGCTCCCCGGGCGGCGCTGGCCGTGCTGAGCACCGATCCGTCGGTCGCGCCATCCGTACGGGAGTTGCGGGTGCGCTACCCGGCTCCCCTGCTGGAGTCCGGGCTGGTGCTCATCGACACACCCGGCGCGAATGCGGCGAACGAGGGGCCGGGTCCGGCGCACGACCGTATCGCCGCCGACGCGGCGGCCCGCGCCGATGCCGCGGTGGTGGTCATGTCCCGTGCCCAGGTGCTGGCGGCCTCGCTCAACGACTTCCTCGCCGACGCCCTGGACGAGGGCGTCCTCGCCCACAGCGTCTTCGTCGTCACCCGCGCGGACGAGGAGGACGGAGAGGGCGAGGAGGACGAGGACCAGGCACAGGCGCGATCCCGCCATGATGCCGTCGCCCGCGTCGCCGCGCTGACCGGGCTCACGGACCCGCCGGTCGTGCTGGCCTCGCCCAAGGAGGTGCTGGCGGTCCTGCGGACGGGAGCTGCCGGGGACGGTGCCGCGACGGTCTGGGTCGAGCGGTTCGACCGGACCCGCGCCTGGCTGCTGCGGACCGTCGAGGCCCGGCGTGCGGCAGCCGTCGACGACACGGTGCTGCGGCTGGTGCAGAGCCTGCAGCAGGGGCTGGAGGAGGGCCTGACCGCCGAGATCCGTGATCTCGACCGACGGCGTCAGGAGCTGGAACTGGTCGCCCCCGCCGACATGGGCGGCTTCCTCGCCGACCAGGTCACGTCCCACACCACCGGCCTGCGCGCCGTCGAACGGCAGGTCGTCGCGGCCGTACGGGCCGAGTGCGGCATGCACCGGGCGGCGGCGGTCGCGTCGGTGACGGCCGCCACCGACGCCTGCGCCAACGGCAAGGAGTTGCAGCAGGCTCTTTCCGGGCCGGTACCCCAGCAGGTGCGTCAGTGCGTGGACCGCTTCCTGGAGAACGCCGCCGTCACGACCCGGACGCACTTCGACCGCCGCCTGACGAGGCTCTCCGCCGCGCTGTTCGACGATTTCGGCGAGGTGTTCGGGCAGTTGGACCGGATCGACCCGGCCCCGCTGCGCGAGCACGCGCCGGACACCCCTCCCGCGCCCGTCTCCGTGACCTCCGGCGCCTTCGCCGCCGCCGGCACCCTCGCCGCCGACGACAGTCGGCGGGACCGCCTGTCGTTCGGCTGGGGTGCGGGTGCCGGCGCGGCCATCGGCACCATGATCCTGCCCGGTGTCGGGACTCTGGTCGGCGGCGCTCTGGGGCTCTTCCTCGGTGGCATGTTCACCCGCGACATCGCCGAGGTGCGCGGGCAGGCCGTACAGAAGGCGACCGCGTCGGTCGGCGAGCTGTTCGACACCGCGCAGCGGGCCGCCGTCACAGCCGTCGCCGAGACCCGGGCCGCCGCCTGCGCCGAGATCGACCGGCAGGCGGAGTGGTATCGCACGGCCTACCGCAAGGCCGTGGACGTCCTGCACCGGTCGCATGCCGACGAGCAGGCGGCGCTCACCGCACGCGCCGACCGGCTCGGCGAGGCCGTGGGGCAGGTGGCCGGCTTCGCCGCGCACGTCGCGGCCGAGCGGGCCCGACTGCGTGTGGTCGGTCCCCTGCGTCCCACCGATCCCTTCGGAGGCATCCATGAATGACGCGCCGATCCCGTCGCAGGCACCCCCGGACGGCCCGGACCGCACCGGCCCGCAGGCGGCCGTCGACACCTGGGTGAGCGAGGTCCGCGCCCTGGCCGACGAGGCCCGGACGCCCGGGCTGGCCAACGATCTGACCGACATCCTCGTCCAGGCCGCCAGGCCGGGCGTGCGCGTGGCGGTCACCGCCACCCTGGCTCGCTTCAGCGACCTGGTCGTCGAGCAGTTCCTGGGGCGTCGGGTGCTGCCCGCCGAACGACGCTCCCCCGACCCGGTCCTGGTCACCGTCGTCCCCGGACCGGCACCGGCGGCCGATGCGAGCGGCACAGGCCGTACAGACGGCACCGGCGACATGGGCGACACCGGCAACACCGGCAACACGGGCGACGGTTGGGTCCCCCTCGCCGACGGTCTCGAACCCCCGAGCCGGGCCGACGGGACGGCGCGGCGCGGCTGTCGCCTGCGTGTGGCCGCCGGTCCGGGCGTGTCCCTGCCCGACGGTGTCGAGCTGCTCAGCTGCCCCGAGGTCCACGACGGCGGCCGCACCCCCGTCCCGCCGTCCCTGCTCGGCGCCGACGCCGCCGTCGTCGTCGTGTCGGCCGCCGCGCCGCTGACCCAGCACGAAAGCAGGCTGATCGAGCGCCTGTCGGCCTGGTACGGCTCGGCGCGCCTGCTGGTCGTGGTGACCCGGCTCGATCTGGTCGATCCGGACGAACGCGACGAGCTCGTCGCGTTCGTGCACCGCCGGGCCGGGGCACTGTCCCCCGCGCCGAGGGTCGTGGTGCAGGAGGCCGGTACGGGCCCCGAGGACCCGTCGGCGCGTGCCACGCTCCACGCGTGGCTGGAGGCCGCGGTGCTGCCCGGTGCCGCGGCCGCCCGCCGCGAGCGCCTGGCGCACCGGCTCGCCGGCTGCCTCTCACAGGTCCGTGAAACGGCCGACGAACGGCTGCGGGCCCGGAAGGCGCGGGAAGCGGCCCGCGCCGAGGCACGGGAGGCCGCACGCCGGGCGCACGAGGACGAGCTGCGCGTCTTCGACGAACTGCGGGTCGAGGTGCAGGCCCGCCACAACCAGACCCTGTCGGAGTTCCTGAGCGACCGCGACCGCTTCCGCGAGCGGCTACTGCGCGATCTGCTCCAGCAGGCGAAACGGTCGCCGGACCCGGCGGCCTGGTGGCAGCAGGAGGCCGTCTACCAGCTGGACACCCGGCTGTCGGCCTGGCGCGCGGGCGCCCGCCAGGCGCTCCAGGAGACGAGCGTCCGGTACGTGGAGCGGCTCGACGACCGCCTGGAGCGGCGGTTCGGGGTCCGTACCGACGCGTCGCCGCGGAGCGGACCGGCCGACGACGTCCCCCCGGTGGACGCCGGAACACTCCCGGTGACCCCGCTGCGCCACCGGCGGCTGCTGTACCGCATGGGACCGACCGGTGTCGCCGCGCTCGGGGTGCTGCTCGTCCCGGGCATCGGACCGGTGGCCGGGCTCGTCACCTCCCTCGTCGGCACCGGCCTGGCCGAGATACGGCTGCGGACCCTGGCCGAGGAACAGTTCCAGCTTGTCCGGCGGCAGTTGCCCCCACTCGTCGACACGGTGCTGAGTGCCGAGAGCGGCAACGTCACCGCGCAACTGGCCGAGGCCCACCGGCACATGGAGAACGCGGTGCTGCGCCTGCGCCGGCAGTGGCGCAGCCGCGGACCGGACGAGGGCCCGGAGAAGCCCTCCGACGCGGTCGAGGACGCCTGCGACTGGGCGGACGTCGGCCGTCGTGCCGGGCTGCTCGCCGAGCGCATCCTGGCCGAGGCCGGCCGCGGCCCCGTCATCACGGACGCGGCCGGAGCGGCCTCGCGGGACACCCGCCACCGGCAGCACGGTGAGCGTGCGGGACGTGCCCGGACCTCGTCCTCCGGGGACGGTACGACGTCCTCCGGAAACGGCACGACGCTCGGAAAGGAGCGTGACGCATGACTGCGATCAGCACGGGGACGGGCGGGACGGACCGTTCCGACTTCGACCAGTTCCGCCGACTGCAGCAGGAGCTGACGGAAATCGCCGACGACCTGACCGGCGTCGTCTCGGCCCTCGGGCAGAACCACTTGGCCAAGTCGGCCCGGGAGGTGTCGGCAAAGGTGGCGAACGACCGGTTCACGGTCCTGGTCGTCGGTGAGTTCAACGCGGGCAAGAGCACGGTGGTCAACGCCATGCTCGGCCGGAAGGTGCTGCCCGCCTCGATCAAGCCGACCACGGCCGTGCTGACCGTCGTCCGCTGGGGCGAGCAGCCGACCGCGACCCTCTACGCCGCCGACCGCGCCAGCCTGGACGGCCTGGACCGCACGCCGGTGCCGGTCCCGGTCGACTCGCTGGAGAAGCACCTCGTGATCGGCGACCGGAGCGACGCCGAACCCGGCTGGGGCCTGGCGGAGTTGCTCTGGCCGCTCCCGGTCTGCCGGAACGGTGTGGATGTCGTCGACTCGCCCGGCCTCAACGACCACCCCGACCGTGAAGTCATCACCATGGACTTCCTCGGCCGGGCCGACGCGGTCGTCTTCGTCCTGAGCGCCCTGCAGGCGCTCAAGAACAGCGAACGCTCCTTCGCCGACGAGTACTTGCGGCTGTTCCGGCACGACAACTTCTTCTTCCTGGTCAACCGGATGAACCAGGTCGACGAGGACGAGGCGGGCCCCCTGCTGCGCGACATCCGGGACCAGGTGCGCGGCAACTGGGACATCCGTCCCGAGCGGGTGCTTCCGGTGAACGCCCTGGCGGCACTGAAGAGCCGGCAGAACGGCGATCCCACGCTCGCCGCGTCGGGGCTGCCGGAGTTCGAGAGGGACCTGGAACGCTTTCTGACCACCGAACGCGGCCGGCTGAAGGTCGTACCACCCGCCCTGGAGATCCAGCGGCTCACCGCCGAGGCGCGCGGCGGCATCGAGGACACGGCGGCACTGCTCGACGTCGACGTGGAGAAGCTCTCCACCGAGTACGAGAGGCAGCGTGGTCCGCTGGAGTCGCTCGGCCGGGACCACCAGATCATCGTCCGCACCATCGACAACCACCTCGCGGAGACCCGCGTGCTGGTGGAGGAGTCCGCCCGCGCGTGCCTGAACCGGGCGGCCGCCCAGTGCGCGACGTGGGCGGCCGAGGTGGAACGGCAGAACAAGGTCGGCTTCAACGTGTTCAAGGCGCGCCAGAATCTGACGGCCGTCGTCGAGGAGATCGGCACCGGTCTCGGCGAACGTGTCCAGCGGCATGTCGCCGACTGGGAGAAGGAGGAACTGACCGCCCTGCTCACGGCCCGGACCACGGATCTGGCGGAGACGGTCGGGGACGACCTCACCTCCTTCGTGCAGGACCTGAGGGGGATCCGGCTGTCGTTCCGGGGAAAGACGGATGTGCCGATGGAGAAACTTCCGTCGCCCGGGGAGCGGAGTGCGGCGTTGGCCGCCGGTCTGCTCCTCGATCCCGGATCGGCTCTGGTGGGTGCCCAGTTCGGCTTCAAGGAAATGCTCAAGGGGGTACTGCCACAGCTCGCGCTGGCCATCGGGGTCGCCTTCGTCGGCTTCGGGCCCGGCGCTCTGCTCCTCACCCTGTTCGGCAGCGGGGTGATCCGCACCGTGATCAAAAAGGGCAAGTTCGACGCCCAGCTCGTCACCACCGTGGCCGACACCACGGCGGAGCGGTTGCGTGCGGATGCACCGGCGGCTGCCCGGCGGATCGCGGGCAAGACGTTCCAGCATCTCTCCACGATCCGCGAGAAGACCGATGAGCGGCTCGCCGCGGAACTCGCCAAGGTCGCCGAGAGCGTCCAGTTCGCGCTCCGGCAGCGTGACGAGAACCGGCGGGACGCCGAGACGGCGAAGCGGGAACTGGGCGAGCGACGCAACGACCTGAACTCGATCGACCAGCGCGCGGCGGCGGTACTGCAGCGCTGGGTGAGCGGGGACTGACCGGGGCAGGGGAACCGGACGGGCCGGATCACGCGGGATCGGACGGGGTCAGGCCGGGTGATCCGGCACGGCCGGGGTGTCCGGTGCATCCGGTGCGTCCGGCCCCGTATCGGGGGTGGTGTCCGGTGCGTCGGTCCATCCGATGCACGGGTCACCGGCCGGATCGTGGCTGAACGAGGCATGGCCGGAAGGTCCGTGAGGGTCCGGGGCGCGCGCGGCGTCACCTGCGGCAGGGTGCGTGCCCGGACGGAGCTCGTCGGAGCCGGGTCCGTGCAGCAGGTGCTGCAGTCCCAGCGCGGCCAGCTGGCCCGCCGCCCCGGCCGCGGCGGTGCGGACGAAGTCGCCGACCCCACCGGAACCGACGGGACCAGCGTCGGCGGCCCGCCCGGGGCCCGGCAGCGGAACCCAGCCGGCAGGCTCCGGAAGACATGTCCACGCGGGGCCGCTGAACCTCTTCTCCGGTATCCGTACGACCACTTCCCGGAAAGCGGCCGGGTCCAGTCCCGGATAGCCCTGCGCGACGACGTCGCGGTACAGCGTCTCGGAGACGATGACGGCGAGATCGCGGTCCGGGCCGCCCGCGAGCACCGACCGGAGCACGTCGGAGTCGACCAGTCGGCACACCGCCACGACGGCTTCCCCGGCGTAGCCGGACGCTCCGCGGTGTACGACGCCCTCCGTGAACGCGGTGCGCAGCCGCATGTGACGGCTGGTCACCACCCGGGAGTTGACGCGGTCGAGGGCGCCGCCCAGGCCGGCCAGTATCCGGCTGAGGACCGCGGGCTCGTCGATGCCCTGGGGAAGAACCAGCAGCAGTCCGTCTCCCCGGTCCTGTCTGCCGATGGCCGACAGGGACACCCGGGCGTGCTGGAGAGCGGCCCGCACCACGATGGTCAACTGCTCCTGGAGCGCCAGATGGTCGACGTTCCCGCGGCGGCTGTACTGCTCGATGTCGAGGGCCATGCACAGGCGTCGTTCACCCGGCGGCAGGACTGGACGCGTCGGCCGCCCCTTCACGCCCGGTCCCCTCCCCGCACGCCCGGCTCTCCTTCCCGCACGCCCGGTTCCCCTCTCCGCACGCCCGGCTCCCCCTCCCGTACACCTGGGTTTCCTCCCCGCACGGTCCGGCCCTCCGCCACGGCGCGCAGCCGGCAGGTGTCGATCACGAACATCCTGCGGTAGCGGGTGCTGATCACTCCTGCCTCACGCAACGCGGACAGCGCCCGCCGCACGCTCTGCTCGGTCGACCCGACGAGCTCCGCCAGGTCGGCCTGGCTCAGAGGCGCTCCGATGAGCACACCCTCCGGGGTGTCCTTGCCGTACACACTCGCCAGCCGCCGCACCACCCGGGCCAGCCTCATCAGCACGGGCACCCCGTTGAGGTCGGTCCGGTGGCTGGTCGACTCGCGGAGTTTGGCGGTGACCGTGCGCTGCAGGGCGAGCGCGGTGACGGGGTGCCCGGCAATGTGGGTGAGCAGTTGCCCGCCCGCGATGACGCGCGCCCAGGTCGGCACGGCGGCGAAGACGGTCGCCGACCGCGGTCTGCCGTCCAGCACCGCGATCTCGCCGACGACATCCCCCGGTACCCGGATGGCGAGCAGGGCGCGGTTGCCGTCCGTGTTCTCCCCGACGACCTTCAAAAACCCCCGGAGCACGACGAAGCACTGCGTGCCGTCTTCGCCCGCCGTCATCAAGGCGCTGCCGCGCTCGTACCGCCGGGTGGTGCCCAGCGCCAGCAACTCGCGCCGCTCCCGCTCCGGCAGTGCGGCGAGAAAGCCCCGGAGCGGCCAGGGCTCGGCTGCTTCGGCAGAACGCTCGGTCACGATGACGGTTTCCTTCCCCCATGCGCGAGAGTGGCACACCTCATCCCTCTTCCGTATTCACTATGCCAAATGCCCTGAGTTCTGCCAGTAGTTGCGGTAGGGCAACGGGCCGCAGAGGCAGTAGGGGGCGTCGTCGGGGGTACGGCACTGCCGGAGACCGCTTCCTCCGGCCTCCGGCAGCGCCTCCCACGGATCAGCCTTCTGCCACGGATCAGCCTCCTGGTGTCCCGCCCGTGGTGGTCGCGCCGGTACCGCCACCAGTCGTCGCACCGGGCCCTGTGGTCGCCCAGTCGTCGTACCAGCCCTGCGGTCGCCGCCCAGAGGCGCACTGGCCGCAGACTCGCCACGGAATCCAGCCTGCTTCGGCCGCGCCGGTTTGTCCAGTTCTGGGGGTTCGCCGTGCCCCCGAGGGACTGCGCGGCCACTCCAACTCCCCTCGCACACGACCCGTTTGGCCCGCTTCGGCGGCGAGCAGAACCCCTCCGGGACGGTGCTGTGGCGGGATACAGGGGGCGGTATGGGGGCGATATGGCTGACCGCGGTGGTGGTGGTCGTGGGCGGTGCGTTCGCCGGGTGGCGGCGGCATCTGTTCCCCGGCGGCTGGGCCTTCGCCCTCGCGTCCCGGTTCGCCGCCGAACGGCGTGAGCTGGCCCGGGCACGGACGAGGGTGCGCGGACTGGAAGGGGCCGCCCACGCGGACGAGTCGGCGGCGCGGGCCGAGCTGGCGGAACAGGAGCAGCGGCACCGGAGCGAGCTGCGGTCCCGGGAACGGCTCATCGCCACGCTGAACAACCCCGGCACGGGCCGACGGCTGGGGAGCCTCGGGGAAGTGACCCTGAACGAGCACGTCGTGGTGGCGAGGGACGCCAAGAGCGTGCGGCACACGCTTCAACTCGCCGGGCTCGGTGTGGAGTTCGACTGGGGCGAGGAGAGCTACTACGTCTACCTCGTCCGGACCGACGGACGCCGGGTGCGGGTCGACTACCCACGTACCGGCGTGAGTTCGGAGGAGACGGAGCAGAAGCAGCGGCAGGAGACGCGTTACACCGAGAAGCAGGTGCGGGACTTCGCGGACGTGGTCCGGGACGCCGTCGCGCAGGAGAACGCCTTCCGTGCCCGTCTCCCCCAGCGCCTGAAGGAGACCGAGGCCGAACTCGACCGCGTCCGTGAGGACACCGCCGCCCAGGAGCGGGCGCGCGAGCGGCTGGCCAGGATCGAGGCACGCAACAAGGACAACCCCCATCTCCGGGACGCACGCGAGGAGTTGGAGGCCGAGCGGCGGAAGTGGCGGGTGCTGACCGGGAAGATGCCGCCCGGATAGCGGAGGGAGCGGTGTCGGCCCGGTGGCGCCGGGCCGACGGGGGGGCGAGGTCAGTCCTCGATCAGCGTCACGTTCCGTTCGCCGGTCGCGTGGAACACCGGCAGGAAGGCGATACCCGAGGGGTGCAGTTCGGTGACGGTCGCCTCCACCTGGGCCGCGCCGGGGAGCAGGGCGTCGTCCGGGACCTGGCCGGAGTTGGTCCAGCGGTGCCGGACTCCGTCGCAGGTGGCACGGGTGCCGCCGATGCCGTACTTGACGCGGGAGTCGTCCTGGGCGACGGAGGAGCTGACGAACACCGGCCCGGTGGCGCCCAGGCAGCGGTAGGTGCCGGAGAGGGTCACGGTGCCGTCCTCCTCGATCGTGGCGACCGGGTCGACGGTGACGCTCTCGGACGGGGCCGCGGTGGCGGCCGGTGCGGCGACGGCGCACAGCAGCGCGGCGGCGACGGGCACGGCGGCGAGGGCGGGGCGTACGGACATGGGGGTGCCTCCCGGTCGGGGTTCCAAGGGTCCATGGGGATGGTTCCTGGGGTGGAGTTCCCCCCTGGCGCCGGGCGCCCCCGGGGCCGGGCGCGATCATCACCCGAGCGGTGGCACCGCACTGGGCCGGGCGTACCACCCACCCCTCGCACCGGTGGTGACCAGCACTGATGTCGAAGATCTAAAATGATCAACGTGTCCGAGCAGCACACCCCCAGGTCTCTCATCGTCACGCTCTACGGCGCGTACGGCCGCTCCATGCCGGGTCCGATGCCCGTCGCGGAACTGATCCGGCTGTTGGCCGCGGTCGGCGTCGACGCCCCTTCGGTGCGCTCCTCGGTGTCCCGCCTCAAGCGCCGCGGCCTGCTGCTGCCCGCCCGTACGGCCGAGGGCGCCGCCGGGTACGAACTCTCCGCCGAGGCACGCCAGTTGCTTCAGGACAGCGACCGCCGCACCCACAGCGCCGGGCCCGCCGAGGACGCGGGCTGGGTGCTCGCGGTGTTCTCGGTGCCCGAGTCGGAGCGCCAGAAGCGGCACGTCCTGCGCTCCCGGCTGGCCGCCCTCGGCTTCGGCACGGCGGCGCCCGGGGTGTGGGTGGCCCCGGCGCGGCTGTACGAGGAGACCCGGCGCGTGCTGGGCCGGCTGGGCCTGGACCCGTACGTCGATCTGTTCCGGGGCGATCACCTCGGTTTCGCGGCGACCGCCGAGGCCGTCGGCCGCTGGTGGGACCTCGCGGCGATCGCCAAGGAGCACGAACGGTTCCTCGACGCCCACGCGCCCGTGCTGCGGGCCTGGCGGCAGCGCGCGGACACCCCGCCCGAGGACGCCTACCGCGACTACCTGTCGGCCCTGGACTCCTTCCGGCACCTCCCCTACGCCGACCCCGGGCTGCCCGCCCGGCTGCTGCCCGCCGACTGGCCCGGCATCGCCTCGGCGGAGGTCTTCCGCGCCCTGCACGAGCGGCTGCGCGACGCGGGTGCCGCCTTCGCCGGAGTACGAGCCGGAGCCTGAGCCGGAGGCCGACCGCGCCGAGGTGTAAGCCGGAGCCCGTCCGCGCCAAGGTGCCGTCCGCACCGGGCCGTAAACCCCCGTCCGCGTGGAGTGACCGCGCCCACGCCTCGTGCGCGCGCGTGTACGGACGCGTACGGAAGTGACCTCGCCCGCCCCCGGATCGTTTGTGAATGTCGTCACGTAGGTGCGGCCGGACACTCCCCCGAGCCCGGCCGCGTCACACGTGTCACCGGGGTTCCACAACGCCGTAACGGCTGGCACGGGCAGGTGCGGCGGGGTTCCCGGGCGGGTAGGCAGCGGCTTGGCGGGGCCCTCGGGCACCGTCCGGCGGCCGCCGACCGACCGTGAGGGCGGGCCCGTACCATTTCCTACAGTCGAAAGCAGGACAGCCTGCTCCATGAACGGACTACTCGCCTTGCACGAACGCCCCACCGAATCGGCCTCCTGGCGCATCGCGCTGCCGCACACCGCCGCGGCGGTGCCGGTGGCGCGCGCGCTGGTGCGGTCGGCGCTGGCCGGGGTGGAGCACACGGCCGACAGCGACACCGCGGAGCTGCTCACGGCCGAGCTGGTCGCCAATGCCGTGGAGCACACCGCCGGGAGCGGCCCGATCGAGCTGGTCGTGGAGCTGCGGCCGAGCGGCTGCCAGGTCGAGGTGCACGACCCGGACCCGGCGCCGCCGGGCCATCTGACGCGTCCCGTGATCGAGGAGCCCGACCTCTGGCAGGAAGGAGGGCGTGGTCTGTTGCTGATCCGCGCCCTCAGTTCGTCCTGCGGTCACCGCCCCACCTCGTCGGGCAAGGCGGTCTGGTTCAGACTGCCTGTGGTTCCCGCTCAGCGACGCTCGGCGTGACCTCAAGGGCCTCGGGGGCCTCGACGCCGTCGGTGCCCCCGGTTCCCGCGCCCTTGGCCATCAGCGAGTGCCGGCGCCCGTAGGCGAAGTAGATGCCGAGGCCCACCGCGAGGAACACCGCGAACTGCACCCAGGTCTGCCAGCCCGTCTCGTACATCAGGTACAGGCAGAAGGCGACGCCGAGCAGCGGGGCGACCGGGTACAGCGGCACCCGGAACCCGCGCTTGAGGTCCGGCTGGCGGCGGCGCAGGGCGATCACGGCGATGTTGACGACGGCCATGATGGCGAGCGTGCCCATGGTGCACAGGTTCACCGTGGCGTCCAGCGAGGCGAAGGCCGCCGGGATCGCGAAGACGACGGCGACGATCAGCGTGCCCGCGACCGGCGTGGAGGTCTTCGGGGAGACCTTCTCGAAGACGCGCGGGACCAGGCCGTCGCGGGACATCGAGAGCAGGATGCGGGTCTGGCCGTACATCACGGCGAGGACCACGGAGGCGATGGCGACGACCGCGCCGAAGGCGATGACCCCGGCGCCGATCGCGGAGCCGGTGACCTCGTTGACGACGTACGACAGCGCCGCGGGGCGGCTGCCGACCTCCTTGCCGCCGATGGCGCCGATCGCGGCGACCGCGACCGCGCAGTACAGCAGCGTGACCAGGCCCATGCAGACGAGGATCGCGACCGGGATGTCCCGGCGCGGGTTCTTGGCCTCTTCACCGGCCGTGGTGATCGCGTCGAAGCCGATGTAGGAGAAGAACGCGGCGGTGGTGCCCGCGCCGATGCCGCCGAGGCCCGCCGGGGAGAACGGCGTGAGGTTGCCGTGCTTGAACGCGCTGTAGCCGATGGCGCAGAACGCGAGCAGGATGACCAGCTTGACCGCGGCCATGGCGGCGGTGGCCCGCGCGCTCTCGCGCACGCCGCGCACCAGCAGCACGGCGGCCATGGCGATGACGATGACGGCGGGCAGGTTCACGATGCCGCCGTCGCCGGGTCCGGCGGACAGCGCGGCCGGGATCTGCCAGCCGGTGAGGCTGTGCAGGAGTTCGTTGACGTACTCGCTCCAGCCGACCGCGACGGCCGAGATGGAGATGCCGTACTCCAGGAGCAGGCACCAGCCGACCAGGAAGGCGGTGGTCTCGCCGAGACCGGCGTAGGCGAAGGAGTACGAGGAGCCGGAGACCGGGATCGCGCCGCCCAGCTCCGCGAAGGAGAAGGCGGTGAACACACAGGTGATCGCGGCGAGGATGTACGAGACGACGACGGCCGGGCCGGCCTGTGCGACGGAGGAGGAGAGGCCGACGAAGATGCCGGTGCCCACGATGGCGCCGACGCCGAAGCAGATGAGCTGGAAGAGGCCCATGGTGCGCTTCAGACCGTGGCCCTCGCGGTCGGCGCCGGACTGGGCGACGAGCAGCTGCGGGGACTTGATGCGGGGAGCGGGCATAGGGGTGGTGCTCGTTTCTGGGTGGTGCGGACGGCCCGGGTGAGGCCGCTGCGTCGGCGCGGCGGGGGGTGGGGCCAGGCCGTCGGTCAGGATAAGGCCAGGTGAGGCGGGTCACGCAAGGGTTTGTGAGATATCGCCGAGCGTCGCCACCAGCACCGCCTTGATCGTGTGCATACGGTTCTCGGCCTCGTCGAAGACCACCGAGTGCGCCGATTCGAAGACCTCGTCGCTGACCTCCAGCTCGGTCAGTCCGTGCCGCTCGAAGATCTCGCGGCCGACGGTGGTGCCGAGGTCGTGGAAGGCGGGCAGGCAGTGCAGGAACTTCACGTCCGCGTTGCCGGTGGCGCGCAGCACGTCCATGGTGACGGCGTACGGGCCGAGCAGCGCGATCCGCTCGTCCCAGACCTCCTTGGGCTCGCCCATGGACACCCAGACGTCGGTGGCGACGAAGTCGGCGCCGCGCACGCCCTGCTCGACGTCCTCGGTGAGGGTGACGCGGGCGCCGGAGACCTCGGCGAGCTGCCGGGCCAGGGCGACGATCGTGTCGTCCGGCCACAGCACGCGGGGGGCGACGATCCGTACGTCCATGCCGAGCAGGGCGCCGGTGACCAGGTAGGAGTTGCCCATGTTGTAGCGGGCGTCACCGAGGTAGGCGAAGGTGATCTCCTCCAGGGGCTTGTCGGAGTGCTCGGTCATGGTGAGCACGTCGGCGAGCATCTGGGTGGGGTGCCACTCGTCGGTCAGGCCGTTGTAGACGGGGACGCCCGCGTGGGCGGCCAGCTCCTCGACGACGCCCTGGCCGTGCCCCCGGTACTCGATCGCGTCGTACATCCGGCCGAGCACCCGGGCGGTGTCCTTCACGGACTCCTTGTGCCCGATCTGGGAGCCGGCCGGGTCGAGGTAGGTGGTGTGGGCGCCCTGGTCGGCGGCGGCGACCTCGAACGCGCAGCGGGTGCGCGTCGAGGTCTTCTCGAAGACCAGCGCGATGTTCTTGCCGGTCAGATGCCGCGTCTCGGTCCCGGCGCGCTTGGCGGCCTTCAGCTCCGCGGCCAGCTCGACCAGACCGCGGAACTCCTCGGCGGAGAAGTCGATCTCCTTGAGGAAGTGGCGGCCGGCGAGGGCGGTCGGGACTGTCGCCATGGGGGCGCTCCAGGGGTACGGGTGCGGGGACTGCGGCAATTCTATACGAGACTTGGCATGGCTATTCATTTCGCGGCATGATTATGCGGAGTCTCACAGAGCCTCTCGCGTGCGCCCCCGCCTCACCTGCCCTCCGAGCGCCCGGGCCTCAGACCGCCTCCCGCTCCACCGGGCAGCTCATGCAGCGCGGCCCGCCTCTCCCCCGGCCCAGTTCGCTGCCCGGGATCTCGATGACCTCGATGCCCTGCTTGCGCAGATGGGTGTTGGTGGTGGCGTTGCGCTCGTAGGCGACGACGACGCCGGGCTCGACGGCGAGCACGTTGCAGCCGTCGTCCCACTGCTCGCGCTCGGCCGCGTGCACGTCCTGGGTGGCGGTGAGCACGCGGATCTCGCCGAGGCCGAGGGCGGCGGCGATGGCCCGGTGCATGTGCTCCGGCGGATGGTCGGTGACCTTCAGCTCCTTGTCGCCCACGCCCGGCTCGATGGTGTACGAGCGCAGCATGCCGAGCCCGGCGTACTGGGTGAAGGTGTCGCCGTCGACCATGGTCATCACCGTGTCGAGGTGCATGAAGGCCCGCCGCTTGGGCATGTCGAGCGCCACGATGGTGCGCGCGGAGCCCGCCGCGAACAGCTTGTGCGCGAGCATCTCCACGGCCTGCGGGGTGGTGCGCTCGCTCATGCCGATGAGGACCGCGCCGTTGCCGATCACCAGCACGTCGCCGCCCTCGATGGTGGAGGGGTAGTCGGCCTGGCCGCGCGACCAGACGCCGAAGGTCTCGTCCCGGAAGAGCGGGTGGTGCCGGTAGATCGCCTCGAAGTGCACGGTCTCGCGCTGCCGGGCGGGCCAGCGCATGGCGTTGATGGAGACACCGTCGTAGATCCACGCCGAGGTGTCGCGGGTGAAGAGGTGGTTGGGCAGCGGGCCGAGCAGGAAGTCGTCCAGGTCCATGACGTGGAAGCGGACCGAGGTGGGCTCCGCGTACGCGTCCAGGAACTCCCGCTTGGTCATGCCGCCGACCAGCGCCTCGGCCAGCGTGTCCGGGGTCATCCGGTCGAAGGCGGCGCGCAGATGGTCGGTGGCGAGCGGGCCGTACTCCTTCTCGTCGAAGACCCGGTCCAGGACCAGGGCGCGGGCCTCGGGGACGGCCAGGGTCTCGGTGAGCAGGTCGCCGAAGAGGTGGACCTCGACCCCGCGGTCGCGCAGCACGTCGGCGAACCCGTCGTGCTCGGCGCGCGCCCGGCGCACCCACAGCACGTCGTCGAAGAGGAGGGCGTCCTTGTTGCTCGGGGTGAGCCGTTTCAGTTCGAGGTCGGGGCGGTGGAGAATCACCCGGCGCAGCCGTCCGGCCTCGGAATCGACGTGGAATGCCATGCCTTCATCCTGGCCGTCCGCGACCGGATTCACGCGCTTCCCGACCGTTTCCGCGCCTCAGTTTTCGCCGTTGGTCGCGTCGGGCGACGGGAACCGGCGGGTCCGGAGTGCCGCATGCTCGGAGAGTGACAGGTGGCGCACGCGTGGTTCCCGTGATCCGTGTCGGGTGGTACACACAGCGGAACGCACGTGTTCCTGTCCGCCAGCAGGAAGGTTGCTCCCGCATGTCCGCATCACGACGTCAGGTCCTCGCCTCCACGAGCGCGGTGGGGGCGGGCATCGTCTTCACCGGTGCTCTCTCCGAACTCTTCGCGGGCACCGCCGCCGCCCGCTCGCTGGGCCGCACCGGTTACGGCCCGCTCGTCCCCGATCCCGACGGCCTGCTCGACCTGCCGAAGGGCTTCCGCTACCGGGTCCTCTCCCGCGAGGGCGCCCCGCTGCGCTCCGGCGAGGGCCCGGTGCCGTCCAACCACGACGGCATGGCCGCCTTCGGAGGACGGGGCGGCCGCACCCACCTCGTGCGCAACCACGAGAACCGCCCGACCGCCAAGATCCGGGTGCCCGCCGTCGAGGGCCTCACCTACGACCCGGAGGGCCACGGCGGCTGTACGGCCCTGGAGCTGGACTCCCGCAACCGGGTGCTGTCGGAACGGGTGGCCATCGCCGGTACGGCCGTGAACTGCGCGGGCGGCCGCACCCCCTGGGGCACCTGGCTGACCTGCGAGGAGACCGAGGACCGGGCGGGCGACAACGGCCACACCAAGGACCACGGCTTCATCTTCGAGGTCCACCCCACCGACCCGCACCGCACCGGCGCCGTCCCGCTGACCGCGATGGGCCGCTTCCAGCACGAGGCGATCGCGATCGACCCGCGCACCGGCGTCGTCTACGAGACCGAGGACGCCTTCCTCAAGCCCTTCGGCCTCTTCTACCGCTTCCTGCCGGACAAGCCGCTCGGCGGAGTGGGCTCGCTGCGCGCGGGCGGCCGGCTCCAGGCGATGCGGGTACCCGGGGTGCCCGATCTGTCGACCGTGCAGGAGACGGGGGCGAGCTTCGACGGCGTCGAGTGGGTGGACGTCCCCGACCCGCTGGCCGCCGCCACCCCGACCCGCCTCCAGGACTACGGCCCAGGCGGCATCACCCACGCCCAGAAGCTGGAGGGCTGCTACTGGGGCGGCACCTGCGTGTACTTCGTGTCGTCCTTCGCCCACCGGTCGGAGGGCTCCGGCGCCGACCACTACGGCCAGATCTGGCGCTACGACCCGCACCGGCGCCGTCTCACCCTGGTGATCGTCTTCGGCCCGGACACGGACGTCCAGCTGCCCGGCGAGTCCCCGGACAACATCTGCCTCGCCCCGAGCGGCGGCCTGATGGTGTGCGAGGACGGCAACGGCGCCCAGCACGTCTTCGGCGTCACCCGGGGCGGCGAGGTCTACGCGATGGCCCGGGGCAGGCAGAACATCGGCACCCCCGAGCAGCCGGAGTGGGGCGAGTTCGCGGGCGTCACCTTCTCCCCCGACGGGGAGACGATGTACGTCAACTGCTACACGCCCGGCACCACGTTCGCGGTGACCGGGCCCTGGCACGGGTAGCCGCACCAGGACCCGGGTCGCTACAGGCGCGGGTCCACCGGTTCCGACTCCAGCGCAAGCACCCCGAAGACCGCCTCGTGCACCCGCCACAGCGGCTCGCCGTCGGCGAGGCGGTCCAGGGCCTCCAGGCCGAGGGCGTACTCGCGGACCGCGAGGGAGCGCTTGTGGTTCAGGAAGCGCTGCCGCAGGCGGGCGAGGTTGTCCGGGCGGGTGTACTCGGGGCCGTAGATGATCCGCAGGTACTCCCGGCCCCGGCACTTGACGCCGGGCTGCACCAGGCGGCCCTTGTCGTCGCGGACCAGGGCGCCGAGCGGCTTGACGACCATGCCCTCGCCGCCCCGCCCTGTCATCTCCAGCCACCAGTCGACGCCCGCGCGCACCGACTCCGGGTCACCGGTGTCGACGTAGAGGCGCCGGGTGGTCTGGAGCAGACCGGTGGAGTCGTGCTCCACCAGGCGGTCCAGCAGGGCCAGTTGTTCGTCGTGCGGGAGTCCGGCGAGGCTGCGGCCGCGCACCGCGAGGAGCTGGAAGGGCGCCAGGCGGACGCCGTCCAGGCCGTCGGTGGTCCAGCAGTAGCGGCGGTAGGCGTCGGTGAACGCGGCCGCGTCCACGGCGCGTTCGCGCTGCCGCTCCAGCAGGTCCGACACCTCGGCACCGCGCGCGGCGGCGGACTCCAGGGCGGCGAGCGCGTCCGGGAACACCGCCCCGGAGGCGGCGCCCACGGCCGCGTACTGGCGGCGCAGCAGACCGCCCGCCTTCAGCGACCACGGCATCAGCTCGGCGTCCAACAGCAGCCAGTCGGTGTCGAGTTCGTCCCACAGTCCCGCTTCCGTGACCGCCGAGCGGAGCCGGCCGAGGATCTCCTCGGTCACCTTCCCGTCGTCGAAGAAGGGGCGCCCGGTGCGGGTGTAGAGCGAACCGGTGCGCCCGTCCTCGACGCCGAACCGCTCGCGCGCGGCCTCCGCGTCCCGGCAGACCAGGGCGACGGCCCGCGAGCCCATGTGCTTCTCCTCGCACACGACCCGCGTGACACCGTCCCGCGCGTACTGCGCGAAGGCCTCGGCCGGGTGCTCCAGGTACCCCTCCTCCCGCGAGGTCGGGGTCGGCGCCATGGTGGGCGGCAGATACGGCAGCAGGCGCGGGTCGACGGCGAAGCGGCTCATCACCTCCAGGGCGGCGGCCGCGTTCTCCTCGCGGACGGAGACCCGGCCCAGGTACCGGGTCTCCACGCCACCGCGTCCGCGCACGTCCGCCAGGTCCAGCGGACGGCCGTCGCGCCCGCCGGGCGCCTCGGTGCGCAGCGGCCTGGCCGGTTCGTACCAGACCTGCTCGGCGGGGACGTCCACGACCTCGCGCTCGGGCCAGCGCAGGGCGGTCAGCTTGCCGCCGAAGACGGCGCCGGTGTCCAGGCAGATGGTGTTGTTGAGCCAGGTGGCCTCGGGGACCGGGGTGTGGCCGTAGACCACGGCGGCGCTGCCCCGGTAGTCCTCGGCCCACGGGTAGCGCACGGGCAGGCCGAACTCGTCGGTCTCGCCGGTGGTGTCGCCGTACAGGGCGTGCGAGCGGACGCGGCCCGAGGTGCGGCCGTGGTACTTCTCGGGCAGGCCCGCGTGGCAGACGACCAGCCGGCCGCCGTCCAGGACGTAGTGGCTGACCAGGCCGTCCAGGAAGCGGCGCACCTCTTCCTTGAACTCCTCGCTCTCGCCCTCCATCTGGGCGATGGTCTCGGCGAGGCCGTGGGTGTGCTGGACCTTGCGTCCCTTGAGGTAACGGCCGTACTTGTTCTCGTGGTTGCCGGGCACGCACAGGGCATTGCCCGTCCTGACCATGCCCATCACGCGGCGCAGCACGCCCGGGGAGTCCGGCCCGCGGTCGACCAGGTCGCCGACGAACACGGCGGTACGGCCCTCGGGGTGCACACCGTCCTCGTAGCCCAACTTGAGGAGCAGCGACTCCAGTTCGGCCGAGCAGCCGTGGATGTCGCCGATGATGTCGAACGGGCCGGTGAGGTGGCGCAGGTCGTTGAAGCGCTTCTCGGTGACGAGGGTGGCCCTCTCGATCTCCTCCACTCCGCGCAGCACATGCACCTTGCGGAAGCCCTCGCGCTCCAAGTGCCGCAGGGACCGGCGGAGTTCGCGGGTGTGCCGCTGGACGACCCGGCGGGGCATGTCGGCGCGGTCGGGCCTGGCCGCGTTGCGCTCGGCACACACCTCCTCCGGCACGTCGAGCACGATGGCGATGGGCAGCACGTCGTACTGCCTGGCCAGGTCGATCAGTTGACGCCGGGCGTCCTGCTGCACGCTGGTGGCGTCCACGACGGTACGGCGCCCGGCCGCCAGCCGCTTGCCCGCGATGTAGTGCAGGACGTCGAAGGCGTCGCGGGTGGCGCTCTGGTCGTTCTCGTCGTCGGAGACCAGGCCCCGGCAGAAGTCGGAGGAGATGACCTCGGTGGGCTTGAAGTGCTGCCTGGCGAAGGTGGACTTGCCGGAGCCGGAGGCGCCGACGAGCACCACGAGGGAGAGGTCGGTGACGGGCAGCACGCGCCCCTCGCTGTTCTCGGTCATGCCGCCTTCGCCTCCTTCTTCTCTTCCTGCGGGGTGGTGTGCTGATGGAACACGGCCAGTTGGGTGGGCGGACCCACCTCGGGGTCCTCGGGTCCCACGGGGCGGAACTCGACGGTGTAGCCGTGCCGCCCGGCGACCTCGTCCGCCCAGGCGCGGAACTCCGCGCGGGTCCACTCGAAGCGGTGGTCGCCGTGCCGGACGTGTCCGGCGGGCAGCGACTCCCAGCGGACGTTGTACTCGACGTTCGGCGTGGTCACGACCACCGTGCGCGGGTGGGCGGCGCCGAACACCGCGTACTCCAGCGCGGGCAGCCGGGGCAGGTCGAGGTGCTCGATGACCTCGCTGAGCACGGCGGCGTCGTAGCCCGCGAGCCGCTTGTCGGTGTAGGCCAGCGAACCCTGGAGCAGGGTGATGCGGGACGACTGGCGTTCGCCCATGCGGTCCAGCTTCAGCCTGCGCGCGGCGATGGCGAGGGCGCGGGCGGACACGTCCATGCCGACGATCTCGGTGAAGCGCGGTTCCTGGAGCAGCGTGCGCAGCAGGGTGCCCTCGCCGCAGCCGAGGTCCAGGACGCGGGCGGCGCCGGACTCGCGCAGCGCGGCGAGGATGGCCTCGCGGCGGTGGACGGCGAGCGGGAGGGGCTTGGCGTCGACGGGAGTGCTCCCGTCGGCCTCTGCGGGGGTGCCCGCGGCCTCAGCGGCCGGGACGGCGGCTTCTGCGGCCGGGACGGCGGCGGGAGTGCTCCCGTCGGCCTCGGCAACGGCTCCGGGCTCCTCCGCCTCCGGGGCCTCCTGCGCCACCGCGTTGTCGATGTCCTCGACCTCGCTGTCGTCCGCCTCGGCGAGGCGGGCCAGCTCCAGGCGTTCCATCGCCTGCCGGGTCAGGGACCAGCGGCGGGAGAGATAGCGGCTGGTGATCAGCTTCTGCTCGGGGTGGCCCGCCAGCCAGCCCTCACCGGCGCGCAGCAGCTTGTCCACCTCGTCGGCGGAGGCCCAGTAGTGCTTGGCGTCGTCCATGACCGGGAGCAGGACGTACAGATGGCGCAGTGCCTCGGCCAGGGTGAGGGTGTCGGACTCCAGGGCGAGCCGGACGTAGCGCGAGTCGCCCCACTCGGGGAACCGGGTGTCCAGGGCGACGGGCTCGGCGCTCACGGTCCAGCCGAGCGGCTCGAAGAGGCGTCGCACCAGCTCCGGGCCGCCGCGTGCGGGCAGCGCGGGCACCTCGACGCGCAGCGGCAGCGGGGTGGACGCACGCTCCGGGCGGGCCTTGCAGACACCGTGCAGGGCGCTGGAGAAGACCGAGCTGAGCGCGACCGCGAGCAGCGAGGAGGCCGCGTAGGGGCGGTCGTTGACGTATTGCGCGAGCGCGGTGTCGGGCGCGCCGCCCCGGCCCTTCCCCTTGCCGCGCCGGACCAGCGCGACGGGATCGATCTCCAGGAGCAGCGCCGCCGTGCAGCGCTCGGCGTCCGCCTGGGGGTAGAAGACGTGCGCCGTGCCGTGCGAGGTGGCGAACGTCTGGGCGTTGTCGGGGTGCTTGTGCAGCAGATACCCGAGGTCGGTGGCCGGTGTGGCGGCGGTGCCGCGCGTGGAGATCGTCAGGAACACGTGTCCGAGTCTGGTGGATTGTCCGCCGTGGTGACCAGTGGTTTTCCCTGAGCGGCGCGTGCTCTGTGTTCGGTGATCGCGCCCATGGTGATCACCAGGCCGACGGAGGTCAGCGCGAAGACGGCGATCAGGGTGTTGAGCCAGAAGAAGTAGCCGGGACTGCTGGAGCCGGTGCTGCCGTCGTCGAGGAGGCAGTCGAAGCCGAGGGGGAGGTAGGAGCCCTCCTGGCCGCGCAGCCGGTCCAGGGGGTAGGCGTCCCGGCATTCCTGGGCGGGGGTGGAGTCCGCGCCGTGGGAGGACTCGTTCACGGAGAACGCCACGTCCGCGGCGCCCAGGAGATAGAGGATCAGCGCGGCCGCGGCCGCCATCCAGGCTCCCCAGCGCAGCAGGTCGTACCGCCAGTCGGGGCGGCGGCCCGGGAGCACCACGGCGAGGATTTTGACGAGCAGTACGACGGGCCAGGCGAAGGCTCCGACGACGGCCGGGAACAGGAGCAGGACGAAGACGAGGGGGAGCAACTCTTCCATCGGCAGAGACGACCATCACGGCCCGTCAAGGGCCGTGATGGAAGCCACAGTTCCGGCCACAGGACCGTCACAGCCGACCGTTCCCGGGGCGCGATTCAGGACAGCTACGACAGGGCACCGGCTACGACAGCTGCGGCATGACCTCCGCGGAGATCAGCTCCAGCTGGTCGAGGTCGGTCAGATCCAGGAGCTGGAGGTAGATCCGCTCGGAGCCCGCCTCGGCGTAGCGGCCGATCTTCTCGACGACCTCGGCCGGGGTGCCGGCCAGGCCGTTGGCCTTCAGCTCGTCGGGCTCGCGGCCGATGGCGGCGGCACGGCGGGCGACCTCCTGGTCGTCGCGACCGACGCACACCACGAGCGCGTTGGAGTAGACGAGCGAGTCGGGCGCGCGGCCCTCCTCCTCGGCGGCGGCGCGGACCCGGCCGAACTGCCGGGCGGAGTCCTCGACGGAGGCGAAGGGGATGTTGAACTCACTGGCGTAACGCGCCGCCAGACGCGGGGTGCGCTTCGCGCCGTGGCCGCCGATGATCACCGGGACCTTCGACTGGGCGGGCTTGGGCAGCGCGGGCGACTCGGTGAGGTCGTAGTACTTCCCGTGGAAGTCGTACGTCTTGCCGGTCTCGGTCGCCCACAGTCCGGTGACGACCTCCAGCTGCTCCTCCAGGCGGGCGAACTTGTCCTTCGGGAACGGGATGCCGTACGCCTTGTGCTCCTCCTCGAACCAGCCCGCGCCCAGGCCCAGTTCGACCCGGCCGCCGGACATCTGGTCCACCTGCGCGACCTGGATGGCGAGCACGCCGGGCAGCCGGAACGTACCGGCCGTCATGAGCGTGCCGAGCCGGATGCGCCGGGTCTCGCGGGCGAGGCCCGCCAGGGTGATCCAGGCGTCGGTCGGGCCGGGCAGTCCGCTGACGTTGCCCATGCGCAGATAGTGGTCCGACCGGAAGAAGGCGTCGAAGCCGAGGTCCTCGGTGGCCTTCGCCACGGTCAGCAACGTGTCGTAGGTGGCGCCCTGCTGGGGCTCGGTGAAGATTCGAAGGTCCATACATCCATCCTGCAACACCCATGGGCCCCACCAGCGGCAACGCCGCTCAGCCCGCCTCTCTCCCGTGCACCATCTCCTCCCGCGCCGCCAGCTTGCGCAGCATCTCCAGGACCCGGTCGCGCGACTCGTCGGCCGCGTCGATGGCCTCCATGCACTGCCAGTACGTCGTCTCGTCCGCCGCCGCGCTGGCCATGCCGACCAGGGCGATGCCCACCTCGCCGAGGAGTCCGCACAGGCAGAGCAGTGTCTGGCGGGCGTCGGCCAGTTCGGTGAGCTGGGCGGCGCGCAGGTCACCCAGCTCCAGCTCCGGAGGGTCGAGGACGCCGCAGCCCCGGCCCGCCAGCTCGGTCAGCCCCAGCGCCTCGCCGCGCAGCTCCGGCGGACCGGAGACCGCGAGGCGGCTGCCGATCGCCTGGGCCAGGGCCTGTGCCTGCCACACCTCCACCATGCCCTCGGGTGCCTCGGCCTCCGCCGCCAGGGCACGCCTGCTCGTCTCGATGAGCCGCACCGCATCCATCCGCTGCCCCCGGTCCGCCGAAGTCGCCGTACATCTGTCCGCACTCTTTCTGTTCACTACCCAGAGTGAGGGCGCTTGGTGCGAAAAGCCAGAGGAAGGCGGAAATCTGTGGACAACAATTCGGAATCGGCAGGGAAGTTGACTCCATAGAGTGATAACGGAGTCTGATAGTCCGGTTATTGGAGGGTTACTGGAGTGCCGTGGCCCCTCCGTCGCCGCCCACCGGAAACCGCTTCTCGTTCCGCTCGATCTTGGCCGCGAGCGCCGTCAGCGGGTCGACGCCGAGCACCTCGCACAGCTGGAGGAGATAGGCCAGCACGTCGGCCACCTCGTCGGTCACACGGTGCGCGGTGTCCGGGTCGGCCATCACCCGGGACGACTCCTCGGGCGTCAACCACTGGAAGATCTCCAGCAGTTCGGACGCCTCGACGCTGAGCGCGGAGACGAGGTTCTTCGGGGTGTGGTACGGCTGCCAGTCGCGCGCGGCGGCGAACTCGGCCAGCCTGCGCTGGAGTTTGGGGAGATCGGGGCGTTCGGTCACACCCTCAGGTGTACCACCGTGACGCCCGGTGTCCCCGAGGCCCAGGACGCGTCGCTCACCGCGCCCACGCAGCGGACATGGCCGCGCTCGCCCATCCGGGCCGCCAGGCCGAGGAGTTCACGGCGCCGGACGGGGTCGAGGCACCGGTCGAAGCCGTCGGCCAGGACAGTGAGGGTGCGCAGGGCATCGGGCACCTCCCCCGGCGCGTCCACGTCCAGGACGCCTGGCCCGGTCATCAGCACCAGGGCGAGCGCGATGTAGCGCAGCTCGCCCTCGCCAAGGCGGGCCAGATCGGTACGGTGGCCGTCGCCCCGGTCGAGCAGCGCCCGTACCGTGCCGTCCGGGAGCCGTTCGGCCACCAGGTCGGCGACCGGGCCCGCGCAGCCCGCGCGCACCGTCTCGACCAGCAGCGCGTGCCGCCGTCCGCACTCGGCGCGGGTGCGGGCCACGACATCGGCCAGGTTGTCGCAGCCGGGCAGCAGCCGTCCCGGCCCGGCGGGAATGGGCACACGCATGAACTCGGGGCGCGGATCGCAGGGGAAGACCGAGCGCAGCGCGACCACCATCTGCTCGGCCGTCGCCAGCACCCGGCGCTGTCCGTCCGTCGCCCCGGCCACGCGCAGCGGCAGCAACGGGGTGCCGAGCCGGTCGTCGGGGAGTGGCGCACGGGTCACCGGGGCAGTGCCCGCCGTGTGCCAGGCGGCCTGCACGGCCCGGCGCGCCGGATCGCGCAGCGCGGTCTCCAGCAGGACCACCCCGCCCGCCGTCAGCCGCTCCCCCACGATCCTGAGCTGCGGCTCGGCCTGGACCGCGACATCGAGCAGCACCGGCCCGGCGACACCGTCCGCCGTGCAGCCGATGCGGAAGCCGCGTCTGCCCTCGCGGTCCGGGCGCGCCCGCTCCGGCACCCAGGCGAGCGGGTCCGGGAACACCTCGGCGAGGCTCGCCCCGCCGCCGAGCCGGGCCAGCGCCTCGAAGGCCGCGAGGGCGGTCGACTTGCCCGTCCCGCTGGGCCCGGCGAACAGGGTGACGGCGCCGAGCGGGAACGCGGCCCTGCGGTGCCCGGCGAAGGCGGACAGCCGCAGCTCGGTCATGCGGGCGCGCACGTCGGAGAGGGCGTCGAGGGCGGGGTCCGGCAGCACGGCGGGCTCCACCGCACGCTCCGCGGAAGCCGCGGCAGGCAGGACATCGGCCGCGGCGGGCGGCACGGCGGACAGGGAGGTCACGGACATACGCGGACCGTAGGACCGCCCCGGAGCGCCGAACCGTTTTGCCCTCGGACCTTCCTACGATCGGGCGACCGGGTCAAAACGGGCACACCGTCCACCCGGCCTAAGTCCTACGACCCTACGAGCGGTACGTACACACCCTGTGACGCCCCCTCAGCCGCCCGACGCCTCCATGCCCATCAGCCCGCTGACCTCGGTCCCGGGCGGCGTCAGCAGGAAGACGTTCCGGTCCACCCGGTGCATCCCGCTGGCCAGGCCGAAGACCACGCCGGTGCTGAAGTCCAGGACGCGCTTGGCGACCTCGGTCTCCGCGCTGGACAGGTCGAGAAGCACCGGGATGCCGGCCATCAGGGTCTCGGCCACGTCGCGCGCGTCCGCGAACACGTTGACCCTCAGGACGACGAAACGGCGGCGGGTCTCGGTGTCGGCCTCCGGCAGCGAGCGGTGGTTCACCGCGGACGGCCATGCGTCCCGGCCCCGCAGCGGCACGACCTGGGCGAGCCCTTCCCACTGTTCATCGGTGACGTCGTAACGGCTCACCGGCTCCCCCTGACCTGACTCGCTTGCGATGCCTGCACCTGCCAATTCTTACGCCAAGTCACCCGTTCAGCCCAACAGCGACACACTGTGCGACCCTGCGCATGTCCGCTCCCGGTCCCATCGGCCGTGCGCACGGCGTCACATGGCCCGTCCAGAGGCCCGGATCACAACCGCAACGAGGGAAACGTCACAGCCCGGCCTTCTGCTGCCATCTGAGCCCCCTGTCCTAACATCCGAGCATGACGGTCCTGCCTGACGACGGGCTCTCCCTGGCCGCCGAGTTCCCTGACGCGACGCACGAGCAGTGGCAACGCCTGGTCGAGGGTGTACTGCGCAAGTCCGGCAAGGAAGTCTCCGGCGGCGCGGCTGAGGACGCCCTGTCCACGACGCTGGAGGACGGGCTGCGCACCCGCCCCCTGTACACCGCGCGCGACACCGCTCCCGACCCCGGGCTGCCGGGCTTCGCCCCGTTCACGCGCGGCGGCAGGCCCGAGGGCAGCACCGCGGGCGGCTGGGACGTACGGCAGCGGCACGCGGCGCTCGGCGACGGCACCGTCCTTTCCGACCTGGAGAACGGCGTCACCTCGCTCTGGCTGGTGCTCGGCGAGGGCGGCATCCCCGTCACCGACCTCGGCCGGGCGCTCGACGGCGTCTATCTGGACCTCGCTCCCGTCGTGCTGGACGCGGGCGCCGACACCGAGGCCGCCGCGTCCGCGCTGCTGCGGCTGTACGAGGAGCGGGGTATCGCCCCCGAGGCCGTATGCGGCAACCTCGGCGCCGACCCGCTGGGCCACGAGGCCCGCACCGGTATTCCGCTGGACTTCGCCCCCGTGGCCGCGCTGGCCAAGCAGGTGGCCGAGACGTACCCGGGGCTGCGCACACTCACCGTGGACGCGCTGCCGTACCACGAGGCGGGCGGCTCGGCCGCGCAGGAGCTGGGCGCCTCGCTCGCCACCGGCGTGGCGTATCTGCGAGAGCTGACCGAGGCCGGGCTGAGCGTCGAACAGGCCGCCGCCCAGCTGGAGTTCCGCTACGCCGCGACCGCCGACCAGTTCCTGACCGTCGCCAAGCTGCGCGCCGCGCGCCGGCTGTGGGCGCGGGTCGCCGAGGTGTGCGGGGCGCCGGGCGCGCAGACGCAGCACGTGGTGACCTCGCCGGTGATGATGTCCCGCCGCGACCCCTGGGTGAACATGCTGCGCACCACGGTCGCCACGCTCGCGGCCGGGGTCGGCGGCGCCGACTCGGTGACCGTGCTCCCGTTCGACCACGCCCTGGGCCTGCCGGACGCGTTCGCCCGCCGCATCGCGCGCAACACCTCCACGATCCTGCTGGAGGAGTCGCATCTGGCCCGCGTGATCGACCCGGCGGGCGGCTCCTGGTACGTGGAGCGGCTCACCGACGAACTGGCCGAGGCCGCCTGGGAGTTCTTCCGTTCGATCGAGCAGGACGGCGGCCAGGCCGCCGTGTCGCGCTCGGGCAGGCTCCGCGCGGATCTCGCGAAGACCTGGCAGGAGCGGTCCGCGAAACTCGCCAAGCGGCGCGAACCCATCACCGGCGTCAGCGAGTTCCCGTTCCTGGCCGAGAAGCCGGTCGTCCGCGAGCCCGCTCCCGAACCGCGCTCCGGCGGTCTGCCGCGCGTGCGACGCGACGAGGCGTACGAGGCGCTGCGGGCCCGCTCGGACGCCCACCTGGCGGCGACCGGAGCCCGCCCCCGCGTCTTCCTCGCCACCCTCGGCCCCGCCGCCGAGCACACCGCCCGCGCCTCCTTCGCCGCCAATCTCTTCCAGGCGGGCGGCATCGAGCCGGTCACCTCCGGGAACTTCGAGGACAGCGGCGCCGCCGAGGCCGTCCTCTGCTCCAGCGACAGCCGGTACGCGGAGGAGGCCGGGCAGGCCGCCGAGGCCCTGCGCGCGGCGGGCGCCCGCCATGTGACCCTGGCCGGACGCCCCGCTGAGTACGCGGGCGTCGACAGTTACGTCTTCGCGGGCTGCGACGCCGTCGCCGTACTGTCCGCGACTCTCGACCGCATGGGAGTGTCCTGATGGGAATCCCCGACTTCTCCGGGATCGAGCTGGGCACCCCGGCCGTGGACGGTGGCGCCGAGGAGTGGCGGACCGCCGTCAAGCGGGCGACCGGGGGCGCCGAGCCGGTGTGGGAGACCCCCGAGGGCATCGGGGTGAAGGCGCTGTACACCGGGCGGGACCTGGAGGGCCTGGACTTCCTGGAGACGTATCCGGGCATGGCGCCGTTTCTGCGCGGTCCTTACCCGACGATGTACGTCAACCAGCCCTGGACGATCCGGCAGTACGCGGGCTTCTCCACCGCCGAGGAGTCCAACGCGTTCTACCGGCGCAATCTGGCGGCCGGGCAGAAGGGTCTGTCGGTCGCCTTCGACCTGCCCACGCACCGGGGTTACGACAGCGACCATCCGCGCGTGACCGGTGACGTCGGCATGGCGGGCGTGGCCATCGACTCGATCCTGGACATGCGGCAGTTGTTCGACGGCATTCCGCTGGACCGGATGACCGTGTCGATGACGATGAACGGCGCCGTGCTGCCGGTGCTCGCGCTCTACATCGTGGCGGCGGAGGAACAGGGCGTACCGCCCGAGAAGTTGGCCGGGACCATCCAGAACGACATCCTCAAGGAGTTCATGGTCCGCAACACCTACATCTATCCGCCGAAGCCGTCGATGCGGATCATCTCCGACATCTTCGCGTACACCTCGCAGCGGATGCCGCGCTACAACTCCATCTCCATCTCCGGTTATCACATCCAGGAGGCCGGTGCGACGGCCGACCTGGAGCTGGCGTACACGCTCGCGGACGGGGTGGAGTACATCCGTGCCGGGCGTGAAGCGGGCCTGGACGTGGACGCGTTCGCGCCCCGGCTGTCGTTCTTCTGGGCGATCGGCATGAACTTCTTCATGGAGATCGCCAAGTTGCGGGCGGCGCGGCTCCTTTGGGCCAAGCTGGTGAAGCAGTTCGACCCGCAGAACGCCAAGTCCCTTTCGCTGCGCACGCATTCGCAGACCTCGGGCTGGTCGCTGACCGCGCAGGACGTGTTCAACAACGTCACGCGGACGTGTGTGGAGGCGATGGCGGCGACCCAGGGCCACACCCAGTCGCTGCACACCAACGCCCTTGACGAGGCACTGGCGTTGCCCACCGACTTCTCGGCGCGGATCGCCCGCAACACGCAGTTGCTGATCCAGCAGGAGTCCGGCACCACGCGGGTCATCGACCCGTGGGGCGGCAGCGCGTACGTGGAGCGGCTGACCTACGACCTCGCGCGCAGGGCGTGGCAGCACATCCAGGAGGTCGAGGCGGCGGGCGGCATGGCGCAGGCCATCGACGCGGGCATTCCGAAGCTGCGCGTGGAGGAGGCGGCGGCCCGCACCCAGGCGCGGATCGACTCGGGGCGTCAGCCGGTGATCGGCGTGAACAAGTACCGGGTGGACTCCGACGAGCAGATCGAGGTCCTCAAGGTCGACAACTCCTCGGTGCGCGCGCAGCAGATCGAGAAGCTGCGGCGGCTGCGCGCGGAGCGGGACGACGTCGAGTGCCGGGCCGCCCTCGACGCGCTGACCCGGGCGGCGGACGGCGAGGGCAACCTGCTGGAGCTGGCGGTGCGCGCGGCGCGCGCGAAGGCGACGGTGGGCGAGATCTCCGACGCCCTGGAGAAGGTGTACGGCCGGCACGCGGGCCAGATCCGTACGATCTCCGGCGTGTACCGCAACGAAGCAGGGGAGTCCCCGAACGTGGACCGCACCCGTGCCCTGGTGGACGCCTTCGGGGAGGCCGAGGGGCGCCGCCCGCGCATCCTGGTCGCCAAGATGGGCCAGGACGGGCACGACCGGGGCCAGAAGGTGATCGCGACCGCCTTCGCCGACCTCGGCTTCGACGTCGACGTCGGCCCGCTGTTCCAGACGCCGGAGGAGGTCGCCCGGCAGGCGGTCGAGGCGGACGTGCACGTGGTCGGGGTGTCCTCGCTGGCCGCAGGGCACCTCACGCTGGTCCCGGCGCTGAAGGAGAAACTGGCCGAGGAGGGCCGGGAGGACATCATGATCGTGGTGGGCGGGGTGATCCCGCCGCAGGACGTGCCGACGCTGCTGGAGATGGGTGCGACGGCGGTGTTCCCGCCGGGCACGGTCATCCCGGACGCGGCGCACGACCTGGTGAAGCGGCTCGCCGCCGATCTCGGCCACGATCTGTAGGCGCCGATGGCCGCGATGGATCTCGACGCCTATGTGAAGGGCGTGCTCGACGGGAAGCGGGCCGTGGTGGCGCGCGCCATCACGCTCGTCGAGTCCACCCGACCGCAACACCGTTCGCTGGCGCAGGAGTTGCTGACCGAGCTGTTGCCGCACAGCGGGCGGGCGCGGCGGATCGGGGTGAGCGGGGTGCCGGGCGTGGGCAAGTCCACGTTCATCGACGCGTTCGGCACGATGCTGACCTCGCTGGGGCACCGGGTGGCGGTGCTCGCCGTGGACCCGTCCTCGACGCGCACCGGCGGCTCGATCCTGGGCGACAAGACGCGCATGGAGCGGCTGGCCGTGGACCCGGACGCCTTCGTGCGCCCCTCTCCCAGCGCGGGCACGCTGGGCGGGGTGGCGAAGGCGACCCGGGAATCCATGATCGTCATGGAGGCGGCGGGCTACGACGTGATCCTGGTCGAGACGGTCGGCGTCGGCCAGTCGGAGACCGCGGTCGCCGACATGGTCGACTCCTTCCTGCTCCTGACCCTGGCCCGCACCGGCGACCAGCTCCAGGGCATCAAGAAGGGCGTCCTGGAACTGGCCGACGTGATCGCCGTCAACAAGGCGGACGGTCCGCACGAGCGGGACGCGAGGACGGCCGCCCGTGAACTGGCGGGCGCTCTGCGGTTGATGCACGGCAAGGACGCGTTCTGGACTCCGCCGGTGCTGCACTGCAGCGCGCGCGAGTCGAGCGGTCTGGACACGGTGTGGGAGCGCCTCGAACAGCACCGCGCGCTGCTCGACTCCACGGGACGGCTCACCGCCAAGCGGCGCGACCAGCAGGTGGGCTGGACCTGGTCCATGGTCCGCGACGAGCTGCTCGACCGCCTGCGCTCGGACCCCGCCGTCCGCGCGACCGCCCCGGAGCTCGAACAGCGGGTACGGGACGGGTCGTTGACCGCGACACTGGCGGCGGAGCGGATTCTGCGGGCGTTCGAGGACGGGATGCGGGGGCAGCAGCCCTGACCCGCTGCTCATTCATCGAGATATCCTGGTATGTCGACGTGACGGTCGATGCAGTGGAGACCGAACAGGACCCAGGGTGGACATGAGCAGGAACGACGAGGCCGCCGCGCGGGCCGGGGAGGCGCCGGAGGACCTGGCGGTCCCGGAGACGCTGGAGGCGTTCAAGGCGCTGGCCAACCCGGTCCGCCTCCAGATCATGCGCTGGCTGCGGAACCCGGACGTGGAATTCGCGGCGTACGAGCCGATCGCGGACCGCGACACCGTCGGCGTGTGCGTCAGCCACATCCAGGCCAAGAGCGGGCTGGCCCAGTCGACCGTCTCCTCGTACATGGCGACCCTGGAGCGGGCGGGTCTCGTCCGCTCGACCCGGGTCGGCAAGTGGACCCACTACCGGCGTGACGAGGAGCGGCTGCGGCGGCTGTCGGAGGCGGTCGGCGGGCTGATCTGATCGGCCTGCTCGCCCTCCGGCCCGACTCCCTTGATCCTGGCCGGAGTTCCGTCCGGGGCGAACGCCTGGTGGAAGGTGAAGGCGCCCGGCGCGGAGCCGTGGCCGTGGAGGTGCTCCAGCCTGGAGACCCCGTCCTGCCAGGTGGGCGTCACGCCGTCGGAGACCCACCAGGACACGTGAGTCGGGTGCCCTGTCCGCTCGAACCAGTCGTGACGCCTGGCCAGCGCCGCACGGTGCGGACCGCCGTAGACGGCGTCGAACGCGGAGCGCGGGTCGGTCCAGAGGGAGAGGGTCGCGGCCAGGGCGGTGGTGTCCGCCGTACGGCCCTTGTCGTACCAGACCGGTACGGCGAACTCTCCCCACGCGCCCCAGTCCGCCCCGAAGAGCACGCCCTGCTCGCCGCCCGCCGCTTCGGCCCGCCCGAGGTATCCGGGATGCCGGCCCATCTCCCGGTAGACGGCCTCGCCGATGTCGTAGAACTCGCGGGTGAGAGGTGCGGGATCGGCGAGCGGTGATGTCAGGACGCCGAAGGTGTACAGCGCGAGCTGGGGCATGCGTCTCTCCCTGATCGGGGGTGCCTGCGGTGGACCCGGGGCGAGAAGGTAGTCGCCGCCGCGGACCCTGTCGAAGTTGCGTTTTCGCTGTCCGAGTGGCCTCTGCGGCCAGAAGACCACAGCCCTTCACATCGACACATCGGAATATTGCGATACGATCGACGCATGGACATCGTGCCCACCGTGGACCCCGTCATGGACGCCCGGCCGTCCGCCCTCGTCGTACACGCGCACCCCGAGCCCGACTCCTTCGCCTCGGCTCAAATGCGGGCCGCTGTCGAGGAGTTGCGCCGCTCCGGTCACTCCGTCCGGGTCGTGGACCTCTACGCCGACGGCTGGAACCCCGTGCTCGACCGCGCCGAATTCCCGCCGTCCGACGGCCCGTTCAAGCCGCAGGCCGAGCAGATGGAGGCCGTACGGGAGGGCACCCTGTCCGCCGAGGTGCGCGCGCAGCTGGATGCCGTGCTGTCGGCCGATCTGCTCGTACTGTCCTTCCCGTTGTGGTGGTTCTCAATGCCCGCGATCCTCAAGGGCTGGATCGACCGGGTGTTCGTCATGGGTGCGGTGTTCGGCGGGGAGTTCGGGCTGTTCGACCGGGCCGCGCTGCACGGCAAGCGGGCGATGGCGCTGATCACGACCGGCGGCCCGGAGGAGGCGTTCGTGCCGGGCGGCGCGTTCGGCGCGCTGGACCAGTTCCTCTTCCATGTCCACCGGGGAATGCTGGAGTTCGTCGGCTACGAGCCGCTTCCCCCGGTCGTCACCTACGGCCCGGCCCGGATGTCCGAGGCCGAGCGAGAGGCGTCTCTTGCGGCGGTGCGGGACGCCTTCGCGGGGCTCGGGGCGAGCGCGGTACGCCTGTGACAGAGCCGTGACCGGAGAAGTGGCTTCCGTCACAGCCGGAGGAGCCTGACGCTGATCAACTCGCTTGATGCACAGACCATTTGACGGCCGGATCGCCGTCGGCACGCTCGCCGTGACGGCGGCCCTCACCCTCGCCGGATGCGGCACCCCGCGTGCGGTCGGCGGGGAGAGCGCCGCTGCGGCGTGCCCCTCGGCCACGCCCACCCCCGGCAGCACGCCCCCGCTGACCCGGCCCACGACCACCGCGGACGCTCCGCGCCCGCCGGGCACACCGAGTCCGGTGCCGTCGGCCACGGACACCGAGCGGGACGGGGTGCGGCTCACCGGCCTGTACTCCGGCGCCGTCGACCAGAACGGCGTCTGCCGGCCGAACGGCCTGACGGCGGCGTTCTCGGTGACCAACCCCGCCGCGCACGACATGACCTACACGATCATCTTCGACGCCTCCGGATACACCGGGGCGATCCGGATCGCCGGGCCGGTCCGGCCGGGCGGGACCCTGCGCGGGACGGTGGCGATGCGCCGGAGCGTCGGCGACGCGGCCCGGATGCCGAACGCGTCCATCGTGTCCGTCCGCAGCGTCCCGACCGCCGAGGCGCCGTCCGAGAGCGGGCCGTGCCCGGCGTCCGGAGTGCGGGTGTGGGCCGACCAGGGGGACGCGGCGATGGGGCTGCGCGTGACGGGGCTGCATCTGGAGAACTGCGGCAGGAGCCCGTACACGCTCGAAGGCCGCCCCCAGCTCCAGATCCTCGACGCCGACCACGAGGTGGTGGAGGGAATCCGTCTCGTGCCCGGCGACGAGGTCGCCAACCTCGACGGCAGCCCCGACGTCGTCCGCCCCGTCACCCTGAAGCCCGGCGAACGCGCCCGGTCGATCATCTCCTGGCACAACACCGTGCAGACCGTCGGCGCCCCCGTGAACGCCCCCTACCTCCGCGTCCGCGCCAGGGCGGGCGCCGCGCCCGTGATGGTGACCCCGGAACTGGATCTCGGTACGACGGGCAGACTGGGGGTCCGGGCATGGGAGAAGGAGCAGTGAGAACGTGACAGAGACCGAGCGCATCCCGTACGCCGACAAGGGCCGTCCCTCGCCGCACGCGCTCACCGGCGCGGGTGTCGTCGTGACCGACGCGGCGGGCCGGGTGCTGCTCGGCTGGTCCAGGAAGCGCCAGGTCTGGGAGCTGCCCGGCGGCAAGAACGACCCGGGCGAGGACTTCGCGGCAGCGGGTGTGAGGGAGCTGGCCGAGGAGACCGGACTGCGGGCCGACCCGGACACGACACGGACCGTGGCCCTGCTGATGGATTCCGTCCACGGTCTCCCCCGGCTGACCGCCGCCGTCCGCGTGCACGCCTTCACCGGCGAACCGTCCGTCGAGGAGCCGCACTTGATCGACCGCTGGGAGTGGCACGACCCCGCCGGCCTGCCCATGCTTCCCCAGCCGCTCTTCACCCCGAGCGCCCACGTGATCGACACGGTCTGGCCGGGCCTCCTGCCGTGTCTGCCACCGGTGCACCGCTATCCGGTGGCGCCGGGCAGCGGCGGCTGAGGCTCCACCCGCTGCGTCCCCCACACCATCAGCAGCGCCAGCCGTTCGGCGTCCTCCGTGCCCGGTTCCGCCGTGTAGACCATGACGCGCAGGTCGCTGCCCGCGACCGCGAGGATGTCGCAGTCGAGGGTCACCGGTCCGACGGTCGGATGGTCGATGGTCTTGCGGGCGGCCTCGTGGACGCCGACCGTGCCGGAGTCCCACAGGCGGGCGAACTCCGGGCTGCCGTCGCGCAGTTCGGCGACGAGGGCGCGCAGCTGGGAGTCGGCCGGGTAGCGGGCGGCCGCCGCGCGGAGGTCGGCGACGAGGGCGGACTCGAAGGCGGCGCGGGCCTCGGGGGTGTAGGTGACGGGGCCGCCGGGTCCGAGGAAGTGCCGCCAGACGCCGTTGAGTTCGCGGCCGCGCCACCGCGTGGAGTCGCCCATCAGGGCGGCGTAGGGCGGGTTGGCCGCGAGCAGGGTCCAGGTGGCGTCGTAAACGGCGACCGGGGTGTGGGCCAGCCGGTCGAGCAGGCGGTGCACGCTGGGCGGGATGAAGACGGGCACCGTCCTCGGTCCGGGCGGCGCGAGTCCGGCCAGCCGGTGGAGGTGGTCCCGCTCCTCCGCCGAGAGCCGGAGCGCGCGGGTCAGCGCCTGCACGACCTGCGAGGAGGGGTTGGCCGCGCGGCCCTGTTCCAGGCGGGTCACGTAGTCGACGGAGATCCCCGCGAGCTGCGCCAGCTCCTCGCGGCGCAGCCCGGTCGCCCGTCTGCGGCCTCCTGCGGGCAGCCCCACGTCGCCGGGGGCCAGCCGGTCCCGCCAGCGGCGGATCGCGTCGCCCAGGTCGGTGGTCGTCATGCCCCCAGTGTGCTGCCGCGCGGACGGGCGTGCCTGGTACCGCCAGTCCCAGGAAAAGCGGTCTTCTGGCTGGTCGCGGGCTCCTGGCGCAGCCTGGAGTCATGACGAGAACACTGATCACCGGAGCCAACAAGGGCCTCGGCCGCGAGACCGCCCGCCGCCTGATCGCCGCCGGGCACACCGTCCACGTCGGCGCCCGCGACCCCGAGCGCGGACGGCGTGCCGCCGAGGAGCTGGGCGCCCGTTTCGTCCGGATCGACGTCACCGACGACGCCTCCGTGGCCGCCGCGGTGAAGACGATCGAGGCGGAGGGCGGTCTGGACGTGCTGGTCAACAACGCCGGTATCGAGCCGCGTCACCCGGACGGCGGCTTCGTCCTTCCCGCCGAGACCACCGCCGACGACGTACGGACCGTCTTCGAGACGAACGTCTTCGGCCCCGTCCGCGTCCTGCACGCCTTCCTGCCCCTGCTCCTGCGCTCGGACCACCCGGTCGTGGTCAACGTCAGCAGCGGCCTCGCGTACACCCCGGCCCTGGCCGACCCCTCTGCCTTCGAGCACTTCTACCCGAGCCTGGCCTACCCGTCCTCCAAGGCCGCCCTGAACATGCTCACCGTGCAGTACGCCAAGGCGTTCGACGGCATCCGGATCAACGCCGCCGACCCCGGTTTCACCGCGACCGACCTCAACCACCACACCGGCACCCAGACCGTCGAGGAGGGCGCCGAGGTCGTCGTCCGCCTGGCGTGCGTGGGGCCGGACGGGCCGACGGGGACGTTCCAGAACGGGGCGGGGGTGCTGCCGTGGTGAGTCGCGGCAGACGGGACCGGTGAAAGGCGAACCGGCGAGCCGGGCGTTCACATGAATGGTGAAATCTTCACCGGATCACCTCAGCGTCCCGCGACCCGGTCCGGCCCCCTCGATCGGCGGCCCGGGAGCGCCGGAGGTGCGGTATACGGCCTGGCGGCGTCTGCTTCAAGTGCCGTACGGGGTACGCGAGATCACGCATATCCGCACTTTCGTTCGGCGTTGCGAGGACTACGTTACGGACCGTATTCTCACCATCGTCAATGAGCTGCCTGCCATGCGCGGCAGCCCACCGCGGCGGACCGGGAGGGGCGCCCCAGGACCAACGTCTTGCTCCAGCGCGTGACTCACGGACCGACCGCCGCCCGCACCGCCGATCCGCCCCGGACGCGACGAGCGGGTACGGACCCCGTGTGCGGGCCCCGCTCGGACGGCCCCCGCTGGACATCCCGGTTCGCTCGACGCCGCCACCGCACGCTCCGGTCCGTCGCACTCCCGCGCGCCCGCGACGTGACCCGGCCGATCCCCAGCAGGAGTTCAGTCATGCGTCTCTTACGGGCAGCCCGTACCGCTCGCGCCTCTTCGGCGCCGCCGGAGGCGCACGGACCGGCGACAGGGTTATGTGCCACGGCGATCCCGCCGTACGCGGCCCCAGGCATCCCCTTCCGCCCTCGCGTACGGATCGCCGCCGACACCCCCCGCACCATCGTCGCGAGGACGGCCCGATGACCGAACCGACCCTGTTCCTGGTGCTCGTGGCGGTCGGCGCCGCGGCGATCGCGTACTACGCACGCGTGGCCGCACGTCAGCGGCGGCGCGCCGAGCAGCTCCATGAGCGCGCGGAGACCCTGTCCCAACAGCTGCGCGCGGCCGAGCAGTTCGTCGGGAGGATCACGACCACGGTCGCCTCCCCCACGGCCGAACCGGTCGCCGCGCCCGTACTGCCGCCCCAGCTCGCCGGTACCCCCCTCGCCCACGCGCTGACCGGGCTGAGCGAGGAGACACGGAACACCGTGGCACTCCTGGAACGGCGTGCGGAGGAGCGTTCCGAGGAGCGCGCCGCCGAGGTCCGGAAGGCGGCGGACGCCCAAGTCGCCGACGCGCGGCGGGAGTCGGTCGATGTCGCCCGGGCCACCGTGCGGGCGTTCACGTCCAGCCTCGTGCAACGGGCGAAGAACCTGAGCCGGTCGGTGAGCGCCGGGGTGCGCAAGGTCCACATCTCCGACGAGGCGTACGCCACGCTCAACGAGATCGACCACCTCTCGCAGCAGATGCTGCTCATCGCCTCCGGCTTCTCGGTCCTCGCCGGGGACAAGCTCTCGGCCCGCTGGCGGGCCACCACCCTGACCGACATCGTGCGCGCCGCCATGGGCCGCGTCGAGGGGTACGAGCGCGTCCAGCACCCGGAGATGGAGACCCTCGCGGTCGAGAGCCGGGCCGTCGAGGCCGTGATCCACACCCTCGCGGTGCTGCTCAGCAACGCCCTGCGCTACTCGCCCCCCGCCGCGCGGGTGCACGTCACCCTCGACCACGGCCACAACGCGGCCTTCCTGATCGTGGACGACGCCGGACTGCGCATGGACGACGAGCGGGTGCTGTGGGCCCGCAAGGTCCTCTCCGGAGAACAGCGCGACGACATCACCGCGCTCGGCGCCTACCCGCAGACCGGGCTCCGCGTGGCCGCCGCGCTGGCCAAGGACTACGGCTTCCGTGTCGACATCACCACCCCGAACATCTACGGCGGCACCCGTGCCGTCATCGTGCTCCCGCAGAACCTGCTGACCAGCCCCGAGTCGGTCAGGTCGGCACAGGCCCGCGCCGCCGCCCGCACCGGGGCCGCGCTCCCGGGACAGCAGACCCAGCAGACACGGAGCGCGCCGGAGCGGCCCCGCCCCGAGCCGTCCGCCACGACGGCGAGCGGCCTCACCGTCCGCAAGCGCGCCCCGCGCACCGACGCCCCCGCCGAGCCGGGCACCCCGGCCGCCCCGGCGACGAAGCCCGCCGCCCCGGCGGTCCAGCCGGGCAGCCCCGGCGTCGCCGCCTCCTGGATGGCGGGCACCCGGCGCGGCCGGGACCACCACGGCAGCAGCACCCCCCGCACGGAAGAAGGACGTTGAACACCATGTCGGAGACTCACGCCAACTCCCTGGGCTGGCTGCTGGACGAACAGCTCGGCTCGGTCGAAGGCGTCCGGTACGCGGTGCTGGTGAGCGGCGACGGCCTGCTCAAGGCCCGTACGCACACCATCGACCAGGAGGGCGGCGAGAAGCTGGCCGCCCTGACCGCCTCGCTGCGGGCCTCGGCCAAGGCGTGGGACGAGTTCACCGGTGGTGGCGGGGTGCGCCAGCACCTCGTGGAGTGCGCGAACAACTTCTGCCTGACGACGGCCGCCGGGCAGAACACGACGCTGATGGTCTGCACGACCGGACCGCTGGCCGACATCGGTCTGATCACCGATCACATGGTGCGTCTCGCAGTGCAGTTGGGCACGCAGCTCTCCACCGGCGAACGCACTCCTGTTCCCCAGCGCGACGGGAGTCTCGGGGCATGAGCGGGCCGCGGCGCGACCCGGACATGGTCCGGCCCTACGTCCGTACCGGCGGCCAGATCCGCCCACGGGACGACGTGCGCTGGGAGAGCGTGGTCATCGCCGCGGCCGGCTCCGCCGGTGAACTCGCCACGGACGAACGCCGGGTGATGAGCCTGTTCTCACCCGGCTGCGGCGGTCTGGCCGTGGCCGACATCGCCGCCGCGCTGCAACTGCCGCCCTCCACCGTCCGCATTCTCGTCTCCCGCCTCATGGACACCGGCCGACTGACCAGCCCGGTCGACGCCAACTCCGCTCAGCCGCAGGACGACATTCTCGTAAGGGTGCTCCATGGACTTCGACAACTCCTCTGACCCGCCCGTCACTTACGTGCCCTCCACGGTGACGCAGTCGGCCAAGATCGTGATAGCCGGTGGGTTCGGGGTCGGCAAGACAACCTTCATCGGCAGCGTGTCCGAGGTGCGGCCGCTGCGCATGGAGGAACCCATCACCGAGGTCAGCGTCGGCATCGACGACATGCGCGGCACCCCGGACAAGACCACCACCACCGTCGGCATGGACTTCGGCCGCATCCATCTGGCCGACGGCGCACTGGCGTTGTACCTGTTCGGACTGCCGGGGCAGGTCCGCTTCAAGCCGCTGTGGGAGGACCTCTCCGAGGGCGCGCTCGGCTGTCTCGTCCTCGCCGACACCCGCGACCTCGACGCCAGCCACGGCGCCCTCGGGCTGCTGGAGGACCGGGGCACGCCGTACGCGGTGGCCGTCAACACCTTCCCCGACGCCCCGGTCTACCCCGAGGCGGAACTGCGCGAGGCGCTCGCCCTCGACCCCGGCACCCCGCTGACCAGCTGCGACGCCCGCGACCGCGTCTCCTCCCTGCGCGCCCTGATCACCCTCGTGGAACACCTGGTCGGACTCAGCCCCACCGCGTCCCTGGAGCCCCTGCGATGACCGCCGCCGACCCTCAGGCCCCGGCCCGAATCCCGCTGTACGCACCGGAGTTCGCCGCCGACCCGCACACCGCCTACGAGCGGATGCGCACCACGCACGGGACGCTGGTGCCCGTCGAACTGTCCCCCGGCATCCCCGCCACGCTGGTGATCGGCTACGACGCCGCGCGCCGCATCCTCAACGACCCGCTGCGCTTCCCCGCCGACCCCCGGGTGTGGCAGCAGGACGTGCCGCGCACCTGTCCGGTGCTGCCGATGATGGAGTGGCGGCCCAACGCGCTGCGCAGCGGCGGCACCGAGCACGCCCGCTACCGGGGCGCCAACACCGCGAGCCTGGACGCGGTGGACCAGCATCAACTCCGGGCGCTGGTCGAGGAGATCGCCGCCCAGGCGATCACGGGGTTCGGCGACACCGGGCGGGCCGACCTGCTCACCCAGTACGCGTGGCCGATCAGTTTCCGGGTGCTCAGCGCGCTGCTCGGCTGCCCCGACGACATCGGGGCGCGCATCGCGGACGGCATGGCGAAGATCTTCGAGGCGAAGGACGCCGACCACGGCAACGCGCTTCTCGCCCAGGCCATCGGCGAGTTGGTGGGCCTGCGCCGCGAGCGGCCCGGCGACGACGTGACCTCCCGGCTCATCGGGCACGAAGCCGCCCTGGACGACGAGGAGATGGCCCACCAGCTCGTCACGCTCTACGGCGCGGGCATCGAGCCGCTGACCAACCTCATCGCCAACACCCAGCTGAAGATCCTCACCGACGAGGACTTCTCGGCCGAACTCCACGCGGGACAGTCGACGTTGCGCGACGCGCTGGACACCGTGCTCTACAGCGACCCGCCGATGGCGAACTACTGCATCAGCTATCCGCCGTACCCCACGGACATGGACGGCTATCTGCTCCCGGCCCACCAGCCGGTGGTGATCTCGCTGTCCGCGTGCAACAACGACCCCGAACTCACCCTGGGAATGCCCGCGTCGAGCGTCAGCGGCAACCGTGCCCATCTGGCGTGGAGCATCGGCCCCCACACCTGTCCGGCGCGCTCGCACGCGTATCTGATCGCGGAGACCGCGCTGAGTCATCTCCTCGACGCCATCCCGGAGATGGACCTCGCCGTCCCGCCGTCCGAACTGCGGTGGCGCCCCGGCCCGTTCCACCGCGCCATGGAAGCCCTTCCCGTCCTGTTCCCCGTCCATCGCTGAAGGAGCCCCGTGCCCGAACAGTCGATATCCGCGACCGAGCAGTCCGTCCTCGTCCTCGACCCCACCGGAGCCGACCACCACGCCGAGCTCGAGGCGCTGCGCGCCCGGGGGGCGGCCACCCAGGTCGACATCCTCGGCGTCACCGCGTGGTCCGTGACCGACCCCGACCTCCTCAAGCAGCTCCTGACCAGTTCGGACGTCTCCAAGGACGCCCGCGCGCACTGGCCCGGCTTCCAGGACGCCCTGACCAGCTGGCCGCTCATCCTCTGGGTCGCGGTCAGCAACATGTTCACCGCGTACGGCGGCGACCACCGCAGGCTGCGCCGCATGGTCGCGCCCGCCTTCAGCGCCCGCCGCATCGCCGTGCTCAAGCCGGTCGTCGAGGACACGGTGACCGGTCTCCTCGACGCGCTCGCCGCCCGGCCCGCCGACGAAGTCTCCGACCTGCGCGAGCAGTTGGCGTACCCGCTGCCGATCACCGTGATCGGCCGGCTCATGGGCGTACCCGTGGACCAGACCGCCGTCTTCCGCACCACCGTGGACGGTGTCTTCGACACCACGCTCACCACCGAGGAGGCCATGAAGAACACGGCCGGCCTCTACGCGGCGCTGGACGAGCTGATCGCCGCCAAGCGCGCCGAGCCCGGTGACGACATGACCTCGCTGCTGATCGCCACCCGTGACGAAGAGGGCGACGGCAAGGGCATGACGGACGAGGAGCTGCGCGACACCCTGTTGCTGATGATCAGCGCCGGGTACGAGACCACGGTCAACGCCATCGACCAGGCCGTCACCGCCCTGCTGGCCGACCGCGAGCAGCTGGAGCACCTGCGGGCCGGGCGCGCGACGTGGGAGGACGTGGTCGAGGAGACCCTGCGGTTCGAGCCCTCGGTCAAGCACCTGCCGCTGCGCTACGCCGTCAACGACATCACGCTGCCCGACGGCCAGGTCATCGCCGCGGGCGACGCGATCCTGGCCTCCTACGCGGCGGCCAACCGCCACCCGGACTGGCACGGCCCGACCGCCGACCGGTTCGACGTGACCCGCATCTCCAAGGAGCACCTCGCCTTCGGCCACGGCGTCCACTTCTGCATCGGCGCCCCGCTGGCCCGCATGGAGATCGCCGCCGCGCTCCGGCAGCTCTTCGAGCGCTTCCCGGACATGGAACCGGCCGTTCCCGCACACGAGTTGAAGCCGGTCCACTCCCTGATCAGCAACGGTCACCAGAGCCTGCCGGTACGGCTGCGGCCTGCCGCGGGCTGATCCGCGTGTGACGGCCCGGCCCGGCGCGCGAGGTGCGTGGGCGCGCCGGGCCGGGCGTCGGTCCGACTGACGGGCCCAGCGGCGACGGCCACGATCCGCGCTCCCCGACGGCGCTCAGGGCATCCACGGCGAGTGCGGGAACGGCGGGTGATGCGCGAACGGGTCCACCGGCGGAGGCGCCGGTGGCTGTCGCGCGGCCTCGGCGCGTGCCTCGGACAGCCGCATCGGCCACTCCAGCGCCCACATCAGCGCGGCCGTCCCGGCCAGCGGCCAGAAACCGGCGATGCGCAGGCCCGGGTGCAGGAGTTCCGCCGCCTGCAGCACGGCCCACAGCACCAGGACCCGTACGGCGACCAGGACCACCGACGCCACCCCGGGAAGCGGCAGCCGCAGCGTGAACCGGGGTGCCAGCAGCACGAGTCCGGCAACCGCCGCGAGCAGCAGCGCCTGACGGGCGGCCGGTGCCGGTGCGACGGCCACGGCGTCCAGGGCGAACGCGGCGAGCGCGAGGCCGGCGGTGTTCGCCGCGTACCAGAACACGGTGAGCACGTTGGCCCGAGCGGGCCGCCGGGCGAGCGAGAACGGTGTGCGCAGCACGGCCGCGGCGACGGGCCGCAGCCCCGCCGCGACGACTCCCGCCAGTGCGGTCGTCCAGAACCCGGTCACCGTGACCGGCAGTCCAATGGCGGCCGCGAGCCGCACCCCGGCCCACAGCCCGAGCGCGGTCCCCGCCGTGTCGCGGACCAGCCCCCACACGAGTCCCGCGAACCCCAGCGTCATCAGCCGCCCGATCCCGGCGCCGAACGAGTCGGACGGGAACGGGTCGTCGTCGAAGTCCGCCTCCAGCAACCGCCGCCACCCGTCCCGCACCCGGCGCCTCGGCCCCCGGGTCAGCAGCCCGAACACCCGGTCGGCGACCTCCCCGACAACGAGGATCACCGCCCCGACGGCCAGGACCGCGCCGATCCGCTGTCCGTACGTCCCCTCCACCCGGAACCCCGCGACGAGCAGCGCGGCACCCCACACCCCCACCGCCGTACCGCCGAGCAGTCCCCCGTACGTCAGGAGAACCACCCCGCCCCGCGCCCCCACCCCTCGCGACATCGCGGCCCCCTTCCCCGGCACATCGGCGCCCGCTGCGGCTGTCCGATTTCTTCCCGGTGGGGTGGATCGACATGCGGGAGGAGGAGAGCGGGCCCCGAGTCGCGCGGGCGCGCTCCCCTCCCCGTCGTCAGGCGGACGGGTTGACGATCACCTTCGCCGAGTTGTTCCCGGTGTCCGGGTCGAAGGCGAAGGACGTGCCGTAGGACGGCCGTGCCACGACGCGGCCCGTCGCGTCCGGGACGACGCGGTCGATCCGCAGCCGGAACGGGAAGGACGCCTCCGCGTCCGGCTTGGCCGTCATCGGCAGGTTGCAGGCGTAGTGGCCGACGGCCGGGTCGTCGCCGGACTTCCAGGCCGTGTGGCAGGTGTCGGGCACGGACGTGGCGGTGGTGCCCTCCGGGAGGTAGAAGTCGAGCACGGCCACGGGGTCGCCGGAGACGACGTCGCCGACCCAGGCCGGGCCGTGGTTGGCGAAGCGGAACGCGGCGGTCACGGTGTCACCGGCCGCGCCGGCGACCTCGGTGCCGTACACCGCGAAGTCGGCGGTGTTGTCGGCCTTGACGCGCCAGGAGCGGCCGTTGTCCGAGCCGTCGAGGTCGGTGACGTCGCCGCCGGGCTCCACCTCGTAGTCGAACCGCTCGTTCAGCGCATGGCCGGTGGCGGCGAGCCGCAGCGGCTCCGGCAGCTCCACGCTCGCGCCGGGCGCGACGTCGGTGTCGAAGGCGCAGGTCACGTACGTCATGGTGGAGTACGTGCCGCCGTCGTCCGGGCCGGTGTACGTGCACTGTGGGTAGCGGGTGACGACGTCGAGGCCGTACGTCGCCCACAGCCGCACGCTGAAACCGTGCGCGGTCTCGTTGCCGGTGTTGGTGACGGAGAACGGCACGGTGAGGGTGGTGCCCGGCGCGACGCCGTCGAGGTCCCGCGGCTCCGTGACGCCGAGGTCCGGGCCGGAGCCGACGGTGACGGCGGTCTCCCAGGAGTGCTCCGGGGCGACGAGCGTGCCGTCGGGTCCGCCGGTGGCCTCGGCGGAGTACTCGATGGTGCCCCGGGCCCCTACGGCGGCACCGGCGACGGCCCGTACCTTCAGCGACAGCTGACTGCCGGAGTGGAGCGGCACGTCCCCGGTGTCGCACACCGCGACGGTCCGGGCCGCGTCCGGCGCGCAGTTGTCGGGCCACGCCACCTCGGCGACCCCGGCGAGCCGGGAGGCGTCCACGGTCAACTTGCCCTCGGTCACGGTGAAGTTGCCGTTGTCGTGGTAGAGCCCGAGCGCGAGCGACCGGTACTGCGCGGTCCCGCCCTCCGGCGCGACGGTCACCGCGTGCTCGTACGGCGCCTGGATCCACAACTGATCGGTCTGCGGCTCGCCGTCGGCGAAGGCGAGCCCACTACCGAGCCCGGCGACGACCAGCGCCCCCACGGCTCCCGCACACGCCCCGCGACGCAGCACACGCCCGACGGAGACAGAACTCATGACTTCCCCCAACTGGGACAGGAGAGAACCCGGCACCATGATCGACACCGGGCAGGGGTTGGACGGGCGGTGGGGGCCGAAGGTTGTAGTCAACTCGTGTTTTCGGAGGGGAAGTTGGGGGCCGCAGGGCACACGGCGCGACAAGGCCGTCGGTGAGCCGGTCCGAGGGCCCGGCCGGGCGCCGCGTCCGTCCGGGCGTCGGGACACCGGGCTCCGTGCCCGCCCGATGACTTCCGTCGTTCCACACAGTCCAAGCCCCGTCGGCGAACCGCCGGCTTCGGCTTCCGCCCAGGAAGGGAACACATGACTCAGCTACTGCGGGTCCAGAACTTCAACGTCTCGAGCGACGGGATCGGCGCCGGGGAGGACCAGACCCTGGAGCGGCCGTTCGGCCATGTCGATCCCGGGCGACTGTTCGCCTGGGCGGGCGCGACGGCCAGCTGGCCCATGCGCACCGAGCCCGGCGGCAGCCGGGGCCTGGACGACTATCTGACCCGGGACTACGCGCGGAACATCGGCGCCGAGATCATGGGCCGCAACAAGTTCGGCCCCGTGCGCGGGCCTTGGCAGGACGACGAGTGGCGCGGCTGGTGGGGCGACGAACCCCCGTTCCACACCCCCGTCTTCGTCCTGACCCACCACGAGCGTCCCCCGCTGACCCTCTCGGACACCACGTTCCACTTCGTGTCGGGCGACCCCGCGACGGTCCTCGCCCAGGCACGGGAGGCGGCACAGGGCAAGGACGTCCGGCTCGGCGGCGGTGTCTCGACCATCAGGCAGTTCCTCGACGCCGACCTGGTCGACACCCTGCACGTGACGGTCTCCCCCGTGAAACTCGGCCACGGCCTGCGCCTGTGGGACTCCCCGGACGACCTCCTGGACCGCTTCCACCTGGACGTCGTACCGAGCCCGAGCGGGGTGACGCATCACCTGTTCTGGCGGAAGTAGGGAGTGGGGGGCAGGGACACGGCAGAACATCTCCAGACCCGAGCCGGATGCCGGGGCCTGTACGACCCGCCCCCCATGGCCGCGAGTCCCTCACGATCTCCGTCCGGCCCAACTCCCCGTACGGTATCCGGAGCCACTGACAACGCAAGGGGCCGGAGCCGATCCCGGGATGTTCTGATTTCCTTGGTGTCCCGCTTGACTTCGAGCGCACTCGAATTCGTACCGTTCCCGGCATGAGCACTCCTGCACAGCACAAGATCGGATCGGGTTTCGGCGCGGACACCACCGCCGACGAGGTTCTGCGGGGAATCGACCTCACCGGGAAGCTGGCGATCGTCACCGGCGGCTACTCGGGCATCGGCCTGGAGACGACCCGCGCGCTCGTGAAGGCGGGCGCCGAGGTCGTGGTGCCGGCGCGCCGGACCGACACCGCCCGGGAAGCCCTGGCAGACCTCGACGACGTCGAGGTGGACGAGCTGGACCTCGGTGACCTGGAGAGCGTACGAGGCTTCGCCGAGCGGTTCCTCGCCTCCGGCCGCGCCGTTGACATCCTGATCGACAGCGCGGGGATCATGGCGTGCCCGGAGACCCGGGTGGGCCCCGGCTGGGAGGCCCAGTTCGCGACCAACCACCTCGGCCACTTCGCCCTGGTCAACCGGCTGTGGCCGGCGCTCGCGGAGGGCGGCGCGCGCGTCGTCTCGGTGTCCTCGCGCGGCCACCACCTCTCCCCCGTCCGCTGGGACGACGTCCAGTGGCGCGAGGGCTACGACAAGTGGCAGGCGTACGGCCAGGCCAAGACGGCGAACGCCCTGTTCGCCCTCCACCTCGACGAGCTCGGCCGCGACTCCGGTGTCCGCGCCTTCTCCCTCCACCCGGGCGGCATCATGACCCCGCTCCAGCGCCACCTCGCCAAGGAGGAGATGGTCGAGCGCGGCTGGATCGACGAACAGGGCAACCCCCTGAACCCCTCCGGTTTCAAGACCCCCGAACAGGGCGCCGCCACCCAGGTCTGGGCCGCCGTCTCCCCCCAGCTCGACACCCTCGGCGGCCTCTACCTCGAGGACTGCGACATCGCCGAACCGGCCCCCGAGGACGGCACCTGGTCCGGCGTGAAGGACTGGGCGACCGACCCCGAGCAGGCGGCGCGGCTGTGGGAGCTGTCGGCGGAGCTGACGGGCGTGAACGCGTTCGCCAAGTAGACCCGCGCGGCTGTTCCCCGACATCACTCCGGCTCGCGTTGCCGGTGGCGACCGCACCACCGTCGACGCGAGCCGGAGTGCCGTCCCCGGCACGCCCTCACCCGTCCGGTCCCGATGTCGGCACGCCCTCACCCGTCCGGTCCCGATGTCGGCACGCCCTCACCCGTCCGGTCCCGATGCCTGCGGGCCGGGATTCCGGTCAGGCCCCGGGCGGCCGTCCTGAATCCGGCGCTGATTCCGGCGGGAGGGACCGGTCGCGGGCCAGGAACAGCGCCGCGACCGTGGCGAGCACGAACGACGCCGCCGCCAGGGTGATGCAACCCCGCACGCCCGCCGCCGAGTTCCGCTCCGCTCCGGCGACCAGGACGGTGGTGGAGCCGAGTACGGCCGCGCCCACCATGTTCATCAGCACCGAACCGACGGCGAGCATGACCTGCACCAGGCCGGTGACCACCCCCTGCTGGGCGGCCGGGGCCACACTCGTCGCCATGTTGAAGCCGGACGTGACGATCGCCCCGGCGGTGAAGCCCAGCAGCCCGGCGAAGCACAGCGCGACCGGGTAGCTGGACATCGACGGATACATGCCGGCCGTCGCCACCGTGCCGATCACCACGCCCCCGGCCAGCGGCCACGCCGGTCCGACGCGGGCCGCCAGCCAGCCGGCCAGTGTGCCCCCGGCCATGATCCCGGCCGACGGCAGCGCGAACAGCAGACCGAGCCCGCCGCGCGCACCCAGCCCGTATCCGAGATGGTCGTCCGGCGAGACCTGGGCGACGAGGCTGAGCAACTGGAGCATGCTCTGATAGGCACCGGTCGACAGCACCACCACGAGCAGGGTGAGCGCCAGCGGCCGGGTGATGCTCCTGATGTCCACCACCGGCTCCGGCACCCGCCGTGCCAGCACCGCCCACCGCGCGAGCACCGCGACACCGAGGCACAGCAGCGCCAGCGGTCCCGCCGCGACCCAGCCGAACTCGGCCCCGAGGCTCACGTAGCTCAGCACCGCCGCGAGCCCCCCGCCGAGCAGCACCGCCCCGACGACGTCCAGCCTGCCCCCGGTCCGCACCGGCGACTCGGGGATCAGGGCCCGTACGCACCAGGCGGCCACGACCGCGAGCAGCGCGGACACCACGAACACGCTCCGGAAGCCGTACCGCGCGGCCAGCACCTGGAAGAAGAACGGCGAGACGACGCCGAGGAGCGCCGAACCCGACGTCACCACGCCCACGGCCGTCATCGCCACACGCGGCGCGCAGATCCGCCGGATCAGCGCGACGGTGAGGAACATCGCCGTCACCGCCGCCCCCTGGAGCAGCCGCCCCGCGATGAACACCCAGATGTTCGGCGCGAGCAGACACACCAGGGCGCCCGCGCCGCACATCGCCAGCGCGAGCACCAGCACCCGGCGCGCCCCGTGCATGTCGGCGCTCTTGCCGAGCAGCGGCGCCCACATCGCTCCCGCCAGCATGGCGCTCGCGTTGAGCCAGGCCGCCTGGTCGGTGCCGAAGTGGTCGAGCATCTGGGGCAGTACGAGGAGCGGCGCCCCGATCACCGTGTCCACCATGACGTTCACCAGCATCAGCACGGCCACCTGGCGCACGAGCCGGCCGCTCCAGCCGTCCTGCGGCTCCCGGCCCCAAGTCACCGGGCCCCGCAGGGCGATACGGGCCCTCACAGCGTTACGGGTTCTCACAGCGATCCGGGTCCTCACCTCGTCTCCCGCAGCAGTCCGAGGTGCCGGTCGGGCGGTGTGCAGGCGGCCAAGTGGTCGAGCAGTTCGGCCTCCTGACCGGCCGGGACACGGGCCGCGAGGTAGCCGTCCGGGCGGACGAGGATCAGCTCGCCCGGCTCCGGCCGGTACACCCGCCGGAATTCGCCGAACCGGGCCTCCGTCAGACGGTGCACCCGTAGGTGGGCCGGGTCGGCGTGGTCGAGCAGCAGCGGGCCCGGGTGCTCATAGGCGAGCAGAGACCAGTGGGGGCCGCGCAGCAGCTCGAAGACGCTGACGGGGCCGCACGCGTCGGGCGCCCGGTCGCCGGGCGCCGGGCCGGAACCGGCCGTGTCCCCCGGCGCCCAGCCCGAACCGGTCACATCACCAGCCGCCGGACCCGAACCGGCCGTACCCCCGGCGCGAAGCGTGAGCGGGCCGGTGCGGTAGTGGATGCCGAGGCCGGTGGTCATGTCGCCGTCGGCGATGCCGTCGAGCGCCGTGCTCAGCCCGTCCTCGCTGCTCCGGTCGGCCCGCGCGGTGAACGCGCGGATCTTGCCCGTACTGGCCGCCAGCACCCGGCGCGCGACCGGGACGCGTTCGGCGGTGTACGTGTCCAGCAGGTCCGGGTCGGCGCCGCCGAGCACGTGCGCCAGCTTCCAGCCCAGGTTGTAGGCGTCCTGGATGCCGGTGTTCATGCCCTGGCCGCCGGCGGGCGAGTGGACGTGGGCGGCGTCACCGGCGAGCAGGACGCGGCCCCGGCGGTAGCCGTCGGCCATACGGACGTTCACCCGGTACACGGACAGCCAGGTCGCGCTCGTGATGTCCACCGCTCCCGCACCGGCCCGCTCGTCGAAGAGGCGCTGGTACAACTCCCTTGACGGCGTGCCCGGTTCGGTGCCCGCCAGGATCGGGCTCTGGAACTGCCACAGGTCGCTGCCGGGCAGCGGGGTCAGGCCGAGCATGCCGTGCGCGGACGGCCAGATGTGGATGCGGCCCCGGTCCAGGCCGGGCACGGTGAGGTCGCCGAGGTACCAGCGCTGCTTGTCGTAGGTCTCGCCGACCAGCGGAAGCCCGGCAAGGCGGCGGGTGCCGCTGCGGCCGCCGTCCGCCGCCACCACGTAGCGGGCGCGGACGGTGCGCGGGCCGTGCGGGGTGCGCAGGGCGACGGTGACACCGGCGTCGTCCTGCTCCAGCCCGACCGCCTCGGTGCCGAACTCGACGCGGCCGCCGAGGGCGGCGAGCCGTTGCCGCAGCGCGTGCTCGACGTCGAACTGGCCGATCCACAGCGCGTCGGGGTAGGGGGTGTGGAAGCGGTCCTTGGCCCGTACCGAGATGGACGGGCGGTCCACCGTGCCGGCCGGCTCGTGGAACCGGACGGGCAGCCCGGCGACACCGCGCCGCAGGACGGGCGCGAGGGCGCCGAGGTCGTCCAGCACTTCGAGCGAACGGGACTGGATCGTCTTGGCCTTGGAGGCGCGGTTCGGCACCGGTTCACGCTCGACGACGCGGTGCGCGACGCCCCGGCGGGCGAGGTCGCAGGCGAGGGTCAGTCCGGTGGGCCCGGCTCCGACGACGAGGACTTCGGTACGGGGGATGTCGTTCATGGCGGACTTCCGTAATCGGGGGATCGGCGACCGGGGAATCGGTGATCGGGGAATCGGTGGTCGAGGGATCGGCGGCATGGGCGCTCAGACGTCGCGGACGCGCAGCGCGGCGTTCCCGGCGACACCCACCGCCGCGGCGGTCAGCGCCAGGACGGCGAGCCCGGCGCCGGGCGCGAGCGCGCCGTCGGCGTGGACCACGGCGTACGCGGACTGCCCCGCGGTGACCGGCCAGTACCGGCCGAACCAGTCACCGACCGCGCCGGGCAGACCGGGCGCGATGGCGGGTACGAGGAGAGCGGCGCCGACCAGCACGGCGAGGCTGCCGGTGGTGGAGCGGGTCAGCACGCCGACGGCCACGCCGATGACGGCGACGAGCACCAGGTAGAGGGTGCCTCCGGCGAGGGCGCGCAGCACGCCCGGATCACCGGGGCTCGCGGCGGGCAGCCCGGCGCCCTTGAACATCAGCTGCACCGCCGTAAAGCTGACCAAGGTCGTCACCAGTGCGGTGACGAGCGCGACGGCCGCCACCACGGCCGTCTTGGCCAGCAGCAGACGCGTGCGCGACGGGACGACGGCGAGGCTGGTGCCGATCATTCCCGTGGCGTACTCCGTGGTGACGGCGAGCGCGCCGAGCATGCCGATGAGGAGCTGCGCGAAGAGGAAGCCCTTGAGGCTCGTCGTCGTCGGGTCCCAGTCGGCGGGCAGGTCGGACGGCGAGGTGCCGAGCAGGTCGGAGGCGCCGAGCACGCTCAGGGCCGCCCCCGCGAGGACGGTGCACAGGGCGGTGAGCCAAGTGCCGCGCACGCTGCGGAGTTTGGTCCATTCGGAGCGGAGAACGTTCATACCGGGTGGCTTTCGTACTCGGTGGCATCGTGGGTGAGGCGGAGGAAGACGTCCTCCAACGGCTCGCGGATCTGGGCGAGTTCGTCGAGGGCGATGGCCTCGGCCGCGGCGATCTTGCCGACGGTGGAGGAGTCGGCGCCGGTGACGAGGAGCCGTGGGCCGTCCTCGCGGGCGAAGGCGATACCGGCCCGGTCCAGGGCGCGGGCGAGCTGGTCGGCCGCGTCCGCGCGGACCGTGACCGTGCGAGTGGTGTGCGCCAGCAGGAAGTCCTCCATGGAGGACTCGGCGATCAGCTGGCCCCGGCCGATGACGACGAGATCGTCCGCGGCCAGCTCCATCTCGGACATCAGATGGCTGGAGAAGAGGACGGTGCGCCCCTCGGCGGCCAGGTCGCGCAGAAAGGTACGCAGCCACCGGATGCCCTCCGGGTCCAGGCCGTTGAGCGGTTCGTCGAACACCAGGACCCCGGGGTCGCCGAGCAGGGCGGTGGCGATGCCGAGGCGCTGGTGCATGCCGAGCGAGAACTCGCCCGCCCGGCGGCGGGCCGCGTCCGTCAGGCCGACCAGGTCGAGCACCTCCTCGACCCGGCCGCCGCCCAGACCGGCGGTGCGGGCGACGGCGAGGAGGTGGTCGAAGGCGGTGCGGCGCGGATGCACCGCGCGGGCGTCCAGCAGCGCGCCGACCGTACGCGCGGGCTCGTCCAGCTCGGCGATGGAGCGGCCCCCGATGGTGATGCCGCCCGCGGACGGCCGTACCAGTCCCAGCAGCATCCTGAGCGTCGTGCTCTTGCCCGCGCCGTTGGGCCCGAGGAACCCGGTGACGAGGCCCGGCCGGGCCGTGAACGACAGCTGGTCCACCACGGCCCGGTCCCCGTACCGCTTGGTAAGTCCTCGGGCGCGGATGGACCTTGACTCTTCGATCGACACATGTGCTCCCTTCCAAAAAGTAAACTACACAGTGCAGTGTAATTTTCTTGTAAGGGTAGGCTGAGCCCATGGCGACGACGAGACCGGCCGCACAGACTCCCGGCCGACGGCAGCGCTCCGAGAGCAAGCGGGCGGCCGTACTGGACGCGGCGGAGACCCTGTTCGTCTCCGAGGGGTACGAACTGGCCGGCGTCGACGCCATCGCCGCGCGCGCCGGGGTCTCCAAGCGCACGCTGTACGACCACTTCGGCGACAAGCAGAACCTGTTCCGGATCGTCCTGACCCGCGCGACCGACGCCCTGATGGCGACCGTGCGCACGGCGATCGAGCAGGAGCTGACCGACGGGCGCGACCTGCGCGAGGCACTGACGGCCTTCGCCTCGCGCGTGGTGACGGACGCCTTCCCGTCCTCCGACTACGCGACCTTCCGGCGGCTCACCGCACAGGGGCGGCCCGCCCCCCAGCTGCCGGGAGAGGTGCGGGACCGCCCCGAGCGGCTACTGGAGGAGCGGTTCGCCGAGCTGGCCTCGGCGGGCGCGATCCGGGCCGCCGACCCGCAGCGGGCCGCGCAGCACTTCACCGCGCTGACCATCCTGCTCGCCCTCGACACCCGCCGCGACGACCCGGCCTCGGCGGCGAGGGGACCCGAGATCCGCGCGCTCATCGCGGACGGGGTGGACGCGTTCCTCCGCGCCTACACCTGACCGACACCCCCCCACCTCCGCCGCTCACCCCCGGACGCCGACACCGCGCCGCCGGGTCGGTCGGCGCGACATCAGTCATTGACAGAATTGGACATTACACGCAAACTGGACAGCCTCTAAATTAGGTTTTGTCCGCTTCTGTGCGGTTACATCGAGTTCAGGAGCGAACGCATGGCATTCCCGTCCGAAAACCGGCGCATCACACTCGCCGAGCACACCGCCGACCAGGTCATACGGACCGGTCGGCCGTTTCAGGTGGTCTCGCGCCACACCCCGTCCGGAGATCAGCCGCAGGCGATCGCCGCACTGGAGAAGCACGTCCGCGCCGGAGAGAGCGACGTGGTCCTCCTGGGCGCCACGGGCACCGGCAAGTCCGCGACGACCGCGTGGCTGATCGAGAAGCTGCAGCGGCCCACCCTCGTGCTCGCGCCCAACAAGACGCTCGCCGGCCAGCTCGCCAACGAGCTGCGCGAGCTGTTCCCGCACAACGCGGTCGAGTACTTCGTCTCCTTCTACGACCACTACCGGCCCGAGTCGTACGCCCCGAGCACCGACACGTACTTCGCGAAGGAGTCGGTCTCCAACAAGGAGGTCGACCGGCTGCGGCACTCGGCGACCTGGTCGCTGCTCAGCCGCCGTGACGTGATCGTCGTGGCGTCCGTGTCGTGCATCTACGGCCTCGGCACGCCCCAGTCCTACCTCGACCGTTCGTTCCAGCTGTCGGTGGGCGACACCGTCGACCGCGAGGAGCTGCTCGCGGCGCTGGTCGACATCCAGTACACGCGCACCGACGCCGAGCCGGCCGGGGGCCGGTTCCGCGTGCGCGGGGACACCATCGACATCCACCCCGCCTATGAGCACACGATGCTGCGGGTGGAGCTGTTCGGCGACACGGTCGAACGGCTGACCGTCGCCGATCCGGAGACCGGCGAGGTGCGCGAGGTCATCGACCGCACCCGGGTCTTCCCCGCCACCCACTACTTCGCCGGGCCCGAGCGGATGCGCGCGGCGGCCGACTCGATCCAGGCCGAGCTGACGCAGCGGGTCGCGGAGCTGCGCCGCGGCGGCAGGCTGCTGGAGGCCGAGCGCCTCCAGGAGCGGACGGAATACGACGTCGAGCTGATCCGGCACACGAAGGTCGCCTCCGGGATGGAGAACTACTCCCGGCACCTGGACGGACGTGCCCCCGGCGCGCCTCCGTCCACGCTGCTGGACTACTTCCCCGAGGACATGCTCGTCGTCATCGACGAGTCGCACGTGACGGTGCCGCAGCTGTCCGGCATGAGCCACGGCGACGCCGCGCGCAAGAAGACCCTGGTCGAGCACGGTTTCCGGCTGCCTTCCGCGCTGGACAACCGTCCCCTGACGTGGTCGGAGTTCGCCGCGCGATGCCCGCAGCGGGTCTACCTGTCCGCGACTCCGGGCCGGTTCGAGCTGACCGCCGCGCGGGGCGCGGTCGTCGAGCAGATCATCCGGCCGACCGGGCTGCTCGACCCGCGGGTGACGGTCAAGCCGACCGCCGGCCAGATGGAGGACCTTCTCGAGCAGATCCGCGAGCGGTCCGCCCGTGGCGAGCGGACCCTGGTCACGACACTGACCAAGAAGATGTCGGAGGACCTGACCGACTACTTCGACGAGCAGGGAGTCCGCGTCCGCTACCTGCACTCCGGCGTGACCACCATGCGCCGCGTCGAACTGCTGGCCGACCTGCGCCGCGGTGAGTACGACGTACTGGTCGGCATCAACCTCCTGCGTGAGGGACTCGACCTGCCGGAGGTCTCCCTGATGGCGATCCTCGACGCCGACCAGGACGGAATCTTCCGCTCCGACACGGCACTGATCCAGATGATCGGCCGCGCGGCGCGCAACGTCAGCGGCGAGGTGCACATGTACGCGGACCGGATGACGCCCTCGATGCTGCGCGCCATCGACGAGACCAACCGCCGCCGGACGCTGCAGGCGGCCCACAACGAGACCCACGGGATACGCCCGACCGCCCTGCGCAAGAAGATCAGGCCCACGGTGTCCGCCCAGTACCCCCAGGCACAGCACCCGACGACCGGCACGTCGTACAACCGGAGGATGGCGGCGTAACCGCGGGGCACCGCACACGAGGGGCGATCGCGACGGCGACCGCCCCTCGCCGGTCAGGACCCGGGTGTTCCGGTCTGCGCCCCTGGTGCGACATCCCGGGGGCTGTCGGTAATCCGCGCCTGCCGAACGAGACCTACTGACGCCCCGCCGGCACGGGTTCGGTTTCCCGAACCCCCGAACCGGGTGCTGCCACGATCGCCCGCCACGCCACGCCCGCCAAGGATGGAGGCATGGCTGAGACGACGACGGACACCCAGGACGCCCAAAGGGGAGCCGCCGCCCGCGCGGTGGACCTGCACCGGGAGTACGGGCGCGGCACCGCCGCCGTGCACGCCCTGCGCGGGGTCTCGGTGGCCCTCGCGCCCGGGACGTTCACGGCGGTGATGGGGCCCTCGGGGTCCGGCAAGACCACCTTGTTGCACTGTCTCGCGGGGATGGACCGGCCGTCCCGGGGTGCCGTCTGGTGGGGCGGTACGGAGGTGTCCCGGCTGCCCGAGCGGCGGCTGGCGGAACTGCGGCGCGGCCGGGTCGGGTTCGTCTTCCAGGCGTTCAATCTGATGCCGACGATGACGGTCGCGCAGAACGTCGAACTCCCCGGCCGGCTCGCCGGGAAACGGCCCGACCGGGGCCGGGTGACGGGCGCGCTCGCCCGGGTCGGACTGGCCGGGCGTGAACGGCACCGGCCCGGTCAGCTGTCCGGCGGGCAGCAGCAGCGGGTCGCGATCGCCCGTGCTCTGGTCTCCCGCCCCGAGGTACTGTTCGCCGACGAGCCGACCGGGGCGCTCGACCGGGCCACCGGGCACGAGATCCTCGCCCTGCTGCGCGCCGGTGTGGACCGGGACGGCCAGACCTGCGTGATGGTGACCCACGATCCGGTCGCCGCCGGATACGCGGACCGGGTACTGCTGCTCGCCGACGGTCTGGTGGTGGACGAGTTCGACCGGCCCACCGCCGCGCGGGTCGCCGAACGCCTGAGCCGGCTGGGCGGGTGAACACGATGGCCTTGATCGCCCTGGCCCAACTGCGCCGCCGTCCGGCCGCCTTCGCCGGTCTGGCAGTCGCGCTCTTCCTCGCCATCGCCACGATGACGCTGTTCGGTTCCCTGTTCGCCGCCGATGTCAGCACGCCCGCCTCCGCCCGGGAGGCGACCGAGGGGCCGGGGCTGATGGTGATCGCCGGTGCCTTCGGTGAGATCGCCGTCCTGGTCGCCTTCTTCGTCGTGGTCAACGCGCTGGGCTTCGCTCTCCGTCAGCAACACCGTGAGCTGGCCCTGCTGCGCACCATCGCGGCGACGCCCCGTCAGACACGGCGCCTGGTCCGCGTCCAGGTCTGCACGACCACCTTGCTCGCGGCCGCGCCGGCCTGGATCGCCGGGGTGGCCCTGGCCCGCCGCTTCCTCGCCGAAGTGCAGGGACTGGGGATGGCGGCACCGGGCGTGCGAGTGCCGGTGACACCGGTACCGATGCTGGTCGCGCTGGCCGCCGTACTCGCCGTAGGTCTGGCCGCCTCGGCCGTCGCGGCGCGCGGGATCTCCCGTATCGCGCCCGCGGCGGCCCTCACCGCGAGCTCCACCGAGCACGGCCGGACGGGCGCACCACGCCTGCTCGCCGGAATCGGCGCCATGGCGGGCGGAGTCCTGCTGCTGCGGCTGGCCGCGACACGGCCGGCGGAGCAGTCGGACAAGGCGGGGCAGGCGGCGTTGCTCGCTTCGCTGGTCCTGCTGGTCGCCGTCGCCCTGACCGGGCCGTTCGCGGTACGTCTCCTGGCGGCCGCCCTGGGCGCGCCGGTACGGACCCTCGCGCCGGGCGCGGGGTGGCTGGCCGACGCCAATCTCCGCGGATACGCCCGGCGGTTGTCGTCCGCCGTCGTACCGGTGGCCCTGCTCGTGGGGCTGTCCGGCACCATGCTCACCATGACAAGCACCGCTGAGCACGCCCCCAACTCGGGTGCGACGAGCGTCACTTCGGCGACGGACGTCTGGCTGCGCCAGGCCGAGTTGGTGCTCCTGGCCTGCTTCGCCGCCGTCTCCACCCTCAACACCCTGATCGCCGTGACCGCCGAACGGCGCCGCGAGTTCGCGCTCCTACGACTCGTCGGCGCCACCCGGCCGCAGCTGATGCGCATGCTGACCGTGGAAGCGGTGCTGACCACGGCGGAGGGCGTCCTGCTCGGAGCGGCGGTCGCGGGCGCCGCGTCGGCGGCGTTCAGCACGGCGGTGACCGGCTCGCCGATGCCGTACGTCCCGGTGGGCGCCTGCTGGTTCATCGTCGCGGGCGCGGCGCTGCTGACCGTCCCGGCCATCCTGGCCACCGGCCTGCGAGCGGTCCACGGCCGGGCGGCGGAGGTGGTGGGCGGTGGCCGTGACTGAACACGGCGGTGGCTCCCTCGCCGAGGGTACGGCCGGAGCTCCCGGGCCCGGAGATGGCTGAGCGCCCGCGCCACCGGTCCCTCCGGGGCGGCGAATGGGCCTTCGCCGTCGTCGGACTGCCGCTCGCCCTGCTCGGCGGTGTCTACGCCTTCGCGGTCCTGTACGCGGGGACGCTGCTCTCGCTCACCGTGCTCGGTCTGCCGTTCGTGGTCGCCGCGCTGCTGGGCGCGCGTGGCCTGGGCGCGCTGCACCGGCGGCTGATCGGCCGCCTGCTCGACGAGCGAGTCGAGGCACCGGCGAAGCTGCCCCGCCCGGCGGGCCTGATCGCCCGTGGCCGTGTCGTGCTGGCCGATCCGGTCGCCTGGCGGACGCTGCTCTATCTCGTACTGCGGTTGCCCCTCGGCGTGCTCGGGTTCGTCACCGCCGTGGCGATTCCCCTCGGCTGCGGCTGGCTGATCGGCTTTCCCCTCTGGGTCCGCCTCCTGCAACCGGGTAGGCGGCCGCTCGGCTGGCTGGACGCCGCCTCAATGGTGCTGGGCCTGCTTCTCCTGTACGCGGTGCCCACCACGATCCGGTTGCTGAGCGAGGCGAACCGACGCCTCGCACGGCTGCTGCTGGGCCCGGCCCGTACCCAGCAACGTGTCCGTGAGCTGGAGTCTGCCCGGGCCACCCTGCTCGCGGACAACACCGACCGGTTCCGCCGCCTGGAGCGCGACCTGCACGACGGCACCCAGGCCCAGCTCGTCGCCCTGGCCATCACTCTCTCACTGGCCGACGACGCGCTCTCGTCCGCCGACGGCCCGGACCTCCGGCGGCTGCGGACCCTGGTGGACCGCGCCCGCACCCAGACCGACGACACCATCACCGAACTACGGCGGCTCACCAAGGGAATCCACCCTCTGGCGCTGGACAACGGTCTCGACGAGGCGCTTCCGGCCCTCGCCGCCACCTCGCCGATACCGGTCACCGTCCGCCTGGCCCTACGGGAACGCCCCCACCCGGCGGTCGCACGAACCCTCTACTTCTGCGCCGCCGAACTCCTCACCAACATCGCCAAGCACAGCGGCGCCCGCGCGGCCGAACTGACAGCAAGCGCCGCTGACGGCCGTATCCGCCTGATCGTGCGCGACGACGGCTGCGGCGACGCGGCACCCGGCACGGGCACTGGCGCTGGCACCGGCACTGGCCTGACCGGTCTGGCCGAGCGGCTGGCGGCGCTGGACGGAACCCTGTGCGTGGACAGCCCGCCCGGCGGCCCCACCGTCGTGACCGCCGAGCTGCCGACGCGACTGCGCTGAATCAGCCGCCGCTCTCCGCCAGATAGGCCAGGACAGCCTTCACCCGCCGGTTGTCGGTAGGCGTCACCCGCAGCTCGAACTTCTCGAAAACAGCGGCGACATGCTTCTCCACCGCGCGCTCCGACACCACCAGCAGCGCGGCGATGGAGCGGTTGGAATGGCCCTGCGCCATCAGCTCCAGCACCTCGCGCTCGCGGGACGTCAGGGTGTCCACCCGAGTACGCCGGGCACCCCGCATCATGAGCGTGACCACCTCCGGATCGAGCGCCACGCCCCCTTCGGCGACCCGGTGCAGCGCGTCCACGAACTCGGAGGTCCGGGCGACACGTTCCTTCAGCAGATACCCGACCCCCGTCGCACCGTCGGCCAGCAACCGGGAGGCCCAGGCCGCCTCGACATGCTGGGAGAAGACCAGAATGCCGACCTTCGGCATCCTCGCCCGGATCTCGACGGCGGCCCGAATGCCCTCGTCCCTGTGCGTGGGCGGCATCCGAACGTCCACCACGGCCACATCGGGCCGCTGCTCAGCCACCCCGTCCAGCAACTCGGCCGCCGTCCCGGCAGTACCCACCACCTCGCATCCCCGGGCGCCGAGGAGCTCGACCATGCCGTCCCGGAGCACGACGGAGTCCTCGGCCAGCACCACACGCAGACGCCTCTTGACCATGCCGTCAGCTACTACGCGGGGTCCAGCACAGGCTTCGCGGGGAGCCCGCCGTTGTTCTCGCAGCGCAGTTCCTTGGCCATGGCCAGCGAGAAGGAGTGGGCCACCGTCGCGTAGGCGTCCTTCAACGCCTCTACGTTGTCCTGGGGGTCTCTCGGCATACCCCAGTACTCCGCGCCGATCACGATGTGGGCCTTCTCCGACGCGCCACCCAACTTGTCGCTCTGGCACGTGAAAAAGACGTACGCCATGTCCGCCGCTGCCACGGTCTCATCCCCCATCTTCAGCACAGTGAATTTCGGAGCCGCCGGCTCGTCCGTCGGGGCGTCTTCTTCCAGACCCCAGGTGATTCTGAGCTGAAACTTCGGCGTGCCGATGGGCATGAAGACACGGCAGGCGTCCCCGCGATCGACGATGGAGTTCGGGTACGCGGAGGCGAGGGCCGACGCGGCCCGCGCGACGGTGTAACTCTTCGACGACGCCTCGAAGCGCGACGACCCCGTGATCACCTTCAGCGCCTTGGACGCGTCGGCGGAAATGGCATTGCCACCGCAGAGTTGTGTCCCCCCAACGACCTTGTAGTCCTTCGGAAGGCCGTCCTTGTCCCCGTCACCTCCACACCCCGTGGCCCCGAGAAACAACGAGCCGGCCACGACCGCGGAAAGCAGTCCCCCACGTACTGACCTACGACTGATCACTGTCCGCATCCTCACGTGTCCCCGGCCGCCCGCCGCCATCAGCCGGTCTCCGGATCGTTGCCCTGCTGCTTCTCCCGGTCGTTGCCGACCCCGTAGCCGAGCAGCATCGATTCGCGCAGATCCTGCGCGAACACGTTTGTCCTGGGGTTCACACCGTGCCGCTCCAGGAAATCCTCCATCGGGGCCTCGGCCATGCTCTCACCGCCGGAGTAGATCTTGTTCTTCTCCTGGTCGGTGAGGTCCTCCATCTTCTCCTTGTGCTCATCCACCGTGTTGTCGGAGATGTCGCCGACCATCTGGCCGATGAACTGTTCGGCAGCGCCGCTGGCGGTGTCGGTCGCCAGCGGGATGAGCACCGCCGCCGTGCCCACGGCCGCGGTCGCGGGCAGGAAGGCGACGCCCGCCGCGACGCCCGCCGTGGCCCCGAACTCCACCCAACCGGACCGCTTGGCGACCGCCTTCTCGTAGTCCTCGTGGGTCTTGAGGTTCGTCGCCTCCACCTGGTCGGCCCGGGACTGGTCGAGCATGCCCTGTACCTCGGCGCCCGTGCGCACGGTCGCCCTGGCCTGTGCGGCGACCTCGTCGGTGATCTTTCCGTCCGGCCCCACCACGTCTTCCAGCACGCTGCGGGTGTAGACCTGCTCCGCGGTCGAGACCGTCGCGTAGGCGTCCGGGTGCTGGCCCAGGGTGCTGAGGAAGCCACGGACGACGCTCCGCCCGTTTCCGTCCGAGGTGTCCGCGAAGTCGATGTGCCCGTCCGGGTTCTTGCCCGGCGCGAACACGCTGTCCGGATCGTTCTTGGTCAACGCCCAATTGATGTCGTCGACGTAGCCGGCGCCCATGACGCCCAGGCTGTCGGCCATCGCCTCCTGGTGCTTCTTCAGCAGACCCGGGTCGGCGGCGTACTTCTCCATGACCTTCTGCATGACCGCGGCGTTGTCCGCGTCCCGCACCACGCCGCCGTGCGGGGGGTGCCCGGCCGGGTAGCCGAGGGTCGCCGCCTCCAGGGCGTGACCGAGGGCGTCGGGCATCTGGTCGAGCGCCCCCTTGAGTTCCTTCGGGTCGAGCGAGTTGACGTCGCCGAAGGACTCCCACTTCTCGTTGCCGAAGAAGTCGAGGTAGTTGTCGATCGCCTCGCCGTCCTTGTTCTTGCCGAGGTCGGCCGTGGCACCGTGGTTGACCGTGCCGTCCGCGTTGTACGCGGTCGGCGGGTCGGCGAAGAACTTCTTCGCCGCTTCCGGGCTGTTGCCGAGCGCTTCCAGCATGGCGGTGGCCGGGTCGTAGCCGGCTCCGTTCACGCCGGAGGGGTTGAACGGGTTCTTGAACGGACTGTTCACCACCTTGTTCCCGGAGAACAGGTCCGGGTCCTTGGCATGCAGCTGCGCCACGTGTTCGGCGATCGGGTTGAGGAACTTCGCGTCGTAGTTCCCGTACCGCATGATCCCGCCGAGCAACTGGTAGCCGAACGGCCCGCCATAGTCGTGCTTGGCCAGCGGAATGCGCTCGGTACCCAACTTACGGAGCTCCGGACCCCACTTGTCGGTGAATTCCTTGTCGTGGGAGGCGGTGGCCAGGTTGAGGCCGAGGTTCCTCTGGAGCTCCTGGACGTCCTTGAGGCGCTCCGGGTCGACCTTCCCGTACTCGTACGTGTCCGTGGAGAGCTGGCCGAAGAACGCGAGCGACTTCTCGGGACCGAGCTTCCCGTAGAAGTCCTTGGCGAACTCCGCCGACGAGCTGTTGTCCTTCAACAGCTCGTTGAGCTGCTGGAGTTCGGCGTGCGTGAGGTCCCGGCCCTTGGCCGCCAGAGCGACGGCGCGGGCGGCCTCCTCCTGGTCCAGCTTCGTGTACGTCGGAGCGCTGAAGTCCTTGCGGTCGGTGACGTTGGCCTGGAGAGAGTTCTTGAGGGCGAGATCGTCGTCGTTGCAGTTGTCGACGATGAGGTCGATCCTCTTCTGCCACGACTCGATGTTCCGCCGCTCCTCCTGCAGGAGCGCGCCGTAGTCGGGGTCGTGCCGCGCCGCGGGGGTCTCGGACAACGGGTTCCGCGCCGTGACCTTGCCGCTGCCGTCCACGTGGATACCGGCCGCAGGCCCCTTGTGGTCCCGGATGTCGATCAGGTCGTCCATGGCCTTCTTGATGGCCGCGTGACCCTCTTCCAGGATCAGCTTCACACCCTTGGCCTCGGCCGCGGCGTCCGCGAACTCCTTGACCGTCTTACCGATGAACCCCCTGGTGACGCCTGCGTTGACGCCCTCCCAGGCCGCTCGGTCCGCCTTTGCCTTCATCCCGTCGGCGGCGTCGGTCGCGAGCTTGTCCAGCTTCCCCGCCATCTCCGCCCAGTCGTCGGCGGCGGCCTTCAGCTTCGCCACCGGGGCGTCGATAATGTCCTCGTACTTCAGCATGTCGCACGCTCCCCCGAGCCCTATTTCATGTATTCCGTTAGCACGGATATCCGCTTCAGATCTCCCTCGATCTTCGCCTCGTCCTTGGCGTGCTGGGCCTTGCTGTAGTCGAGGTGATTCGAAATCTGCGCGCAGGCGTCCCGCAGCGTCTTCAGGTGCGTCTGCCAGAAGTCATGCACCTTCAGCACGGCCGAACCGCTCACGAAGTTTCCATTGGTCAGCGCCGTCGCCGCGTCGAACGTGGAGGAACGGGCGATATCACCCTCCTTCGTCAGCCGACCCAGCAGGTCGTACGCGTCATTGCCGATGGCGCCGAGGTCGTCGCGATTGACCACAAGGTCTTTCCCGCCACCCCCGCTTCCGCCACCGTCGGCCGGAACGCTGTCGATCTGCGTGGCAGTCCGTTTTGCCGCCGCCGTGCGTAGTTCAGCCCATTCTTGCTCGAACGTCATGAATTCCCCCAAGTCCATCCGGGCAGGCCACTCCACCGTACCCGCGCGGCCTCCGCCCCGATCACCCCTCCCGTACAACTACCGTCCACGGAAAGGCCGGTAGCCGATTTCCCGGAGCCGGACGACAACTGTCGGCACTCTCGCCCGCGCACTGGTCAAGGGTCAGGACGCCGACGCTTCGAGCACCGCTCGGGGCGGGTGGCCGAGCGGGGCAGGTGGCCGAGCGGGGCAGGTGGCGGAGCGGGGCAGGTCGGGTCGCCGCGGGTGTCGGTGCAGCGGTTGCGCGGAGCGTGGGCGGCCCCGCCCAGGGCATCACCGCCGTCCACGCGCGGACGTTCACCGGCCGCCCCGACGAAGGCCGCGGAATTTTTCTCGGGCCGCGACAACCTCGGATGGGGCCGCACGTCTGGTGGGGTGAAGGGCGGTTACAGGGACGGGATTTCCGGTCCCGGTGCTGCCCGACCGTCAGTGTTGTCTCCGCACTCTTTGGAGTCGTTTCCCATGCGGCACATACGTCCCAAGAAGTCGAACCGTTCCCTGCGCACCTGGGTGCTGGGGTCGGCTGCCGGTCTCGCCCTGGTGGCGGGCGGCGGCATCGCCGCCCAGGCGGCCACCGCCGGCCACCCGCACCCGGCCAAGTCGGCACCGGCCGACCCGAAGCCCGTACCGTCCACCCCGGGCACGCAGACCTCCGGCGACACCGACCCCACGCCGGTCCCGGGAGACGCGAACGGCAAGCCCTACCCGCAGCCCGTGCCCTCCACCCCCGGCACGCACACCTCCACCCACACCGACCCGACCCCGGTCCCCGGTGACGCGAACGGCAAGCCCTACCCGCAGCCGGTCCCCTCCACCCCCGGCACGCACACCTCCACCCACACCGACCCCACGCCGGTCCCGGGAGACGCGAACGGCAAGCCCTACCCGCAGCCCGTCCCCGGTGACGCGAACGGCAAGCCCTACCCGGGTCACACCAGCCGCTGAGCCGCCGACCATAGGTGTGGCGGGGTCGGACCGGAGCCGGCCCCGCCACGCTCCTGATGTGAACGAGGACGATGCAGCTCACCGTTGCCCTGCCCTGGTGGGCCCGGCTCCTGCGCCGCGCCGGAACCACCCCGTCGCCGGCGTCGAGCGCGCCGCACCCCGGCCGACGATTCCGGCACCTGCGTTCGGTGGCCGACCAGGACGGCGAGGAGGATTCCCCCACACTCGCCGATCTGTACCGGACCCGGCGGCTCGACATGGTCCGGCTGGCGGCCTTCCTGGTGGACGACCTGCACACCGCAGAGGACGTCGTCCAGGACGCCTTCGCCGCCGTCTGCCGTAGGCACGGCGAACGGCTGGACAACCTCCAGGACGCGCACGCCTACCTCCATACCGCGGTGGTCAACGCCGCCCGCTCGGTGCTGCGTCGGCGGCGTACCGCGCGCGCCTACACCCCGCCGTACCAGGGCCCGGGGGCGCCGGTCGACGAGCCGCTGCTGCTCGCCGAGGAGCACCGGCAGGTCTTCGACGCGCTGGCGCGGCTCACCGAGCGCCAGCGCGAGGTACTGGTCCTGCGTTACTGGTCCGACCTGAGTGAGGCGCAGATCGCCGGGACCCTGGGCGTGTCCCGTGGGACCGTCAAGTCGACCGCGAGCCGCGCACTCGCCACCCTGGAGAAGCTTTTGGAGGGGGACCGATGACTGATCCGGCGCCGATCGAGGAACGACTGCGTGCCGCGCTCGAAGCGCGCGGGCGGCTCATCAGCGCCCACGACCTGTCACCGGCCCGCCCGCCCGCCGGAAGAACCTGGGGCACACGCCGGACGCGGCGGATACTGTCCGTCGCCGTCGCGGCGGCCGCGGCAGCCGCGGCCGCCGTCGTCCTCCTGCTGTCCTCCAACCCCCCGGACCACCTCCGCCCTGCACCCCCCGCCGGCCAGTCCAACCCCACCGTCACCCCCACCCCCACTGACCCGCACCCGGTACCTTCCACCGACCCGAACCCGGTGCCCTCCGCCATCCCGTCCGGACCCTAGGCTGTTTCCTTCAGATCATCAGGTCGTTGGTTGATGTGTGTCGTTGACTGATGCCCAGTGGGCGAGGATCGAGCCGTTGCTGCCGGACCGGACTCCGAAGCGGGGTGGGCGGTGGCGTGATCACCGGCAGGTGATTGATGCGATCGCGTTCAAGTACCGCACCGGGACGCCGTGGATGGATCTGCCCGAGCACTTCGGCTCGTGGAAAGGTGCCCACAACCGCTTGCGGAAGTGGGCCGCCGACGGCACCTGGGAGAAGGTCTTCACCGCTCTGCTCGCCCAGGCCGACGCCGAAGGCGACCTGGACTGGGTCGTCGCGGTCGATTCCACCATCGTCCGCGCTCACCAGCACGCGGCCGGGGCCCGTCAAAAGGGGCCCCGGCCGGCGAGCCGGACGACCATGCCCTTGGACGATCCCGCGGCGGACCGACCACCAAAATCCACCTCGCCGCGGACAGCCGCTGCCGCCCGCCGGCCTTCGTCATCACGCCCGGCCAGGCAGGCGACGCACCGGCATTCGACCAGGTCATGTCCCGCTTACGGGTGCCCCGGCCAGTCGGCCGGCCCAGAACGACACCGGACGTGATCCTGGCCGACAAGGCCTACTCGTCCCGCGCAATCCGGACCCACCTGCGGCGACGCGGGATCCGCGCAGTGATCCCGCAGCCCGCAGACCAGGCCGCCCACCGCCGACGGCGCGGAAGCCACGGCGGCAGACCACCGGCCTTCGACCGCGACGCCTACCAACAGCGCAACACGGTCGAGCGCTGCATCAACAAACTCAAACAGTGGCGCGGCCTGGCCACCCGCTACGACAAGACCGCCACCATCTACCTCGCCGGACTCCACCTCGCCGCCATCTTCATCTGGTCGGCAAGGTGATCCGAAAGAAACGGCCTAGCCGGGACAGGTCTCGTACGGCGGTCTCACGGTCGTCTCCCTCACCGAAGAGGTAGCGCTGATCCGCGTCGGCGAGTGCCCAGATCAGTCGTTCCGTGGTCTCCCACACCCGCTCGCGCGCGCCGGGCCGCATGGTTCGGGTGCCGTAGCGGGCCTGGGCGCGCAGGGCATCGCAGAGGCGCCCGAAGAACCTTCCGTGGTCGTCGAGCGCGGAATCCTGGGGTCGGCGTCGCGCCGGCATGAGCAGCATCTCCAGGAAGCGGACCGACTCCGTCGTAACGACCCCGGCCGGGTCGGAGACAGTGGTGGCGCGTTCATCGGCGGCCATGAGCGTGATGGAGACGACACCGAAACCGGTGACGGCGGCGAACATCCAGAAGGGCATGTCCCTGGTCCCGGCGACCGTTGTCGCCCACCAGAAAGGAAATACGACGATCAGGAGCGGCACCGTCTGGAGCAGTACGGAGACGCACCGCCCGGCGACGACACGGTGCCGGCGGTCGACGAGTTGGCCCGTGTCCGGCCTGCCTCGCGCCGCTACGCCCCTGTCCGTCAACTCCGAGAGCAACGCGTCGACGCGCCTGGCGCACGCACCCCGCCGGACGCGCCACGCCCCGCGGAACCGGTACACCACGTTCCCCAGCACACGGCTACGGGTCCACCACAGCAAGGCGATCCACAACGCCTCGCAGAAGGTCCAACAACCCCAGAAGAGCGAAAGGCTCCCGAATTCGGTCCGCGTCATGACGAGCAGAGTCGCAGACGGCACTGACAGTCGCACCGGGGCGATTTCACACCGGGACGGAACGCGCACGCATCGACCCGGCAGAGGACGCACCAGCCGTGCGGACATCGGGTCAGTAGTTCCAGCGGTTCCAGCTGCCCTCGTCGCGGCAGTAGATGAGGCGGCCGTTCGCGGCATGGGTGGAGCTGCCCACGTCGCTGCCGCGGCAGAACTGGCCGGCGTTGTAGCAGTTCCCCGCGTTGGAGCGGATCTCGCAGGTCGTCGCGCCACCGGTGCTGGACGAAGAACCGCCCGAGGCGGAGGAGGCCGAGGAAGAGGAACCGCTGCCGCTGGTGTCGCTCGGCGGCGTGTAGTTCGGGTCGTTGGTCCTGTCCTTGTACGTACCCTTCGCGGCGGGGCAGTGGCTCTCGGTCAGCCACAGCGTGACGTCACGGTCGCCGACGAGCCGGGTTCCGGGAGCGGGGGTCTGGAAGCACACCTTCCAGTCGTCGTAGTCGCCCTCGGAGGCCTGGGAGTCGTCGACGTCCTCGTCCTTGTAGGACGCCTTGACCGTGATGTCGCCGGAGGTCGCCTTGGCGACGGCCCCGGCGGCGTGCGCGTAAGTGCCGCCGACCGTGGTCGGCATGGCCGGCCACGGGATCGGGCGGCCGTCCGTCTTGGGGCACGGCGCGTCCGAGGTCACGGCGGCGAACTCGGCACTGTCGTAGGTGTACTTCTCGAAGCACACCTTCCAGTCGCCGCCCGGGGAGACGTCCTTGTCACTCGCGTCGTGCGCGGAGACGTCGTACCCGTGCTTCTCGGCGACGCCGGTGGCCTCCGCGAGCGTGCTGCTCACCTGACTGGTCATCGCCTCGGGGGTGGCCGTGACGGTCGCGGTGACGGTCACGGTGGGCGCGGGCTTCGCCTTCACCGGCTCGTCGCCGCCGCTGCCGCAGCCCGTCAGGAGCGCGCATATCAGCGCGGCGGCTCCGAGGCCCCTGCGCCACGCGTTGCCCATTCCGGGAACCGGGAGTTGAGACCCCCTCGACTCCGGCGCTCCGAACGACAGTTGCTGCGGACGGTTCATGGTCTCCCCTGAGGCTGGTACGTGTCTCGCACGTGTGCGACTCGTGAAGATCATGTGAAGTTGCCTTCGCGCAGCGAGCGAGATCCAATCGTGACCGAGGGAGCGAGGAGCCTGGCGTACGGCGACGGCCCCGCACTCATCCAAGTGATGGGTGCGGGGCCGTCGTTGCGTTCGATCTCAGCCGCTCAACTCGCCACGCTTCACGGCCGCCACGAACGAGGCCCAGCCACCGGCCGCGAACGCGATCACCGGGCCATGCTGGTTCTTGCTGTCGCGGATGGGAACGAAGTGAGCAAAGTCGTTGGAGACCTCAACGCACGCGCCACCGTCCGAATTGCTGTAAGAGCTCTTGTGCCAGGTCACGGCGTTCAAGTCGAGGGGTCGCACGGCACTTCCTCCAACATGCACAGGATGAACTTCCGCGACTCGGCGGGGGACATAGCCATGTCGCGTACCGCATCGTAGGCGCGTTGCAGGCGCTCAACAAAGCCGCCTTCCTCGATCAGCTCGCCGCGATGTGCGTTCTCTGTGTAAGCGACCGTATGCCCTCGGGGAAGCCGCAGGAACCACACATCCGTACTATCCAGCCCGTACAGTCCAGCGCTGAACGGCAACACGTGAACGGTCACGTTTGGTTGCTCCGACACCTCCAGCAGGTACTCCAACTGCGCTCGCCACGCCCCCTCGTCCCGAAGCCGAGTGAGCAACGCAGCCTCGGACAAGATCGCCCTGAACGGCGGCGCATCCTCCCCCTCCAGCAACTCCCGCCGCCCCATCCGAGCCTCGACCTGCTTCTCCAGCTCAGCGCCCTTGAGCCCGCCCGCCGCCAGCAGCTCCCGCGCGTACCCCGGCGTCTGCAACAGCCCCGGCAGCACACTCACCGCGAAGTGCCACAGGCTCACCGCCTCGGCCTCCAGGGCCATGTACTGCCGGTACTGCTCGCGGAACTGCGTCTTGTCGGCCCGCGCCAGCTCCCACAGCGCGAGCAGCAACCCCGGCGTCCCGTAGTAGTGGTCCAGCGCCTGGACGACCTCGGGTCCGCCCAGCGTCTCGCCCTTCTCCATCTTCCCGAACAGCGACCAGTCCCACCCCAGCCGCTCCCCGAGCTGCCGCAGGCTGTCCCCCTTCGCCGTACGCAGTCGCCGTAACTCCTCGGCGAACCGCCGCCGCGGCTCCTGGCTACGGCCCGTGACTACGCGTCGCTCCGGCAAGGCGACTCCCCTTCCGGGCCGTCCGGTCGTCTCCGTCGACGCCGGCGGCCGGCCCTCGTGCTCGCTCACGTGGAAGTTGTGGAACGTACGCCGCCGGACGCGGAACGACCCCGCCCCTACGGCACCTCCCGCCCGACCCGGGCGGCATGCTCGTAACACACCGACTACCCAGCGTAATTCGCCGGGCGGGACCGCGGTGTCCGAATCAGGAAAAGCCCCACCGAAGGGACCTCCCATGCCCAAGAGCGCCACCAGCGCCAAGCTCCGTGAAGCCCTTGCCGCCCGCGACGCCCTCGCCGCCGCGCTCACCCGGGCCGGCATCCAGCTCCCCGCCATGGACGTCCGTACTCCCTGGAACGAGGCGCTCCCCGAGGACCCGGACCAGCCCGCCGGAGTCGACGAAGATGGCCGTGCCCCCACGAGCGCCCAGTACGCCCTCGTCCACCTCGGCGTCTGCTCCGCCCCGGTCGCCGTCGCCCTCGCCGCCGTCATCGCCGAAGGCGCTCACCGGTGACCACCTCCCCGGGCCCGGACTCCCCTCCTCCGCCGGGCACCGCGGTCCGCGACCTCACCCACGACCGCGTAGGCATCGTGATGGGCCACGAAGGGCCGCACCTCCAGCTCCGCCCTCTCTCCGGCGGCCGGGAATGGGACGTACACCCACGGCACGTCCAGCTGCTCACCCCCGCCGAACTGCTGCGCGCCCGCCTCGCCGAGGCCAACCACCGCAGCCGCATCGGATTCGGCCTGCGCGGACCGCCCACCGCCCTCGGCAGCCCCGAGCCCCCTGCGGACCGCAGCCCCGAAACCGGCAGAAGCGCCCATGTACCGCCGCCGCAGTAAGCGCCCCACAGACAGCCACTCACCCCACAAGCAATGCCTTCCGCCCCTCACGCAACCTCCGCGAACACCTCCGTCCAAGCCTCCCCATGCCCCGCTCGCCCCGCCCACGACGCCGTACCGCGCAGGGCCGGAATGAGGGCGGGCGGAGTCCTCGGATCGCGCATCAGGGCGTACAGCTCCGGTGAGATGTCGCCCAGACTCTGGCCGGCGACTTCCACCAGCTGCTTGGCGAAGGCGATGTCCCGGACGGCGAAGTCGAGGATCGTGTCGGTCAGTTGCGCCCGGTCCTCCAGGCTGACCACGCGGAGGTAGCGCCGCCAGTCGTTGGCCAGGCCGTCGCGCCAGTTGCCCTTGCCCGAGGGATGGACCCGGTTGGTGAAGTCGAGGACACGGTCCAGCAGGCCGCGGGCGGCCGCCCGGTGGTCCGCGTCGGCGAGGCGGCGGCACAGGTGGGGCAGATGCTCGAAGCGACGGCGCCATGCGTGCAGGGCGATCTCCCGGTCGCCCGGCGGGAGGAAGAGCGGGAGGTCCGCGAAGACCAAGTCCTCCAAGTCGCTGAGGAGTTCTGCCACGGGTTGCGCGCCGAGGTCGTCGAAGTGGGCGTGCAGGGCGATCCGCAGAAGGTACGCCTCGTTGGCGGCCAGCATGAACTGCCGGGCATGGTGGTCGTACGGCGGGCCGGCCGTGGCCCGCGTCTCGCGTCCCCGGTTCTCCATGGCCTCCAGGACCGGGGTGAGTCTGCCGAACGGGTCCTGGCTTCGCCATTGCGCGGTGTGCCTGTGCAGTTGTTCGCCGACGCCGGCGAGGACGCCCTTCTGGACCTCGCCGTTGCGGGTGGCCTCCAGGAGGGCGACCACCTCGTCGACGGGGACCGGAATCAGGCCGCCCCGGGAGGTCGCCAGCATCCGCAGTCTGACACCGAGGGCCTTGAGCCCGGCGGGCGAGTCCTGGAGGATCTTGGCGATGGTGAGCAGGGTCTCCCGGTGCCCTGGGTCTTCCAGGATGACGGTCATCATCTCGGGTCCCATGCCGGCCAGGCGTTTCAGTCCGCTCAGGTCGCCGCTTCGGGCGGCATCCCGCTGGAGCGGGCCGAGGAGAGCGCCGGGGTGGTCCGCGGCGTGACGGCCGATCGCCTCCCTCAGCCGTACCGCGTAGGCGTCGGTGGCGGGCGGCTCCATGGTGACGTGCAGGGCGAGGGCGCGCCCGGCCACGGGGTGGCCCCCTGCGGCGGCGGCCACCGTGAGGGACGGCGGCCACGGGTCGCTCAGCCAGCGCCGCAGCGTGGACTCGCGGCAGCGGGCCGGGTCCGGCGGCGTGGGCAGGCAGGCCGCCACCGTCGCGGCGGGCAGAGGCACCTTGTCCGCCGCGAGGGCCCTGGCGATCACGCCCGTGACACCACGGTCGGCGTCCGTTCCGTCCGTCAGCTCCGTCGGCGAGAGATGGCGGCGGCACCAGTCGCGGGCGGCGAGGACGCCCTTCTGCTCCGGCTCCCGGGCGAGGAGGGGCGCCAGCAAGTACTTGGCGACGCGCTCGGCGGACTCGGGTGAGGCCGCCGAGTCCGCGAGGAGGTTCAGGCAGCGGTGGACCAGTCCGCGGGACCTGGTGGAGAGCACCTCGGCCAGGGCACGCAGCCGCAGCGCGCCCGAAGGGCCCGCAGAGCCGGACTTCAGGCACTCGGCCACGGACCTGACGACGTCCTCGATCTGCGTGGCAGTGGCCGCTCGCTGTGTGGACGCCCACGCGGGGGCCGCCACGTCGACGAGCTTGTCGAGAGCCGCCTGCCACTGCTTCTGCTGGAGGCCGTCGAGGAGTTCGGGCAGGCCCGCGGCGTGGTCGTCGTACGGGCCGGGGTGCCGGTCCACGAGGTGCGCCAGCGCGGTCAGCGTGTGCAGCAGAACGGGCTTGTCGCCGAAGGCGACCGCCGCGTCCAGCAGCCTGGTGACGCCGGTCGCGCACTTCCCGGGTGCCACGATGTGCAGGGCGAGCAGGAAAAGGGTCAGGTCCCGGCCGTAGGGAAGGTACTTCAGGTGTTCCCGGCCCGCGAAGTCGAGCAGGCCCAGAGAGGAGAGGAACCGCGCGACCTGCTCCGGCTGCTGGTGCGCGAGGTGCGTGACGGCGATCAGCACCCGGCGGCGGTCCCGGGTGTCGTCGCGGTCCCAGACGGCGCGCAGGGTGCGCGGCCAGGCCGACTCGGCCGGGTTGCTGGTACCGGTGAGCACCGTCATGTATGCCGCGGTCTGCCACGGGTCGGCGTTCCGCAGGATCTCCACGGCCAGGGACACCGCGCTCTCCGGGGGGTGGCGCAGGCCGGCATGGATACGCAGGGCGGTGAGCCGGGTGGCCGCGTGGTCGTGCCACGTCAGCGTCTCCAGTGCGGGGTACCAGCCGGACGCGCCGTCGCGGTCCGCGATGTGGAAAGCGTGCCTGGCGGCCTCCGCAAGGAGGAGGTCGTCCGGATGGCGGGTCACGCGGTCGGCAGTTGCGGCCAGTCCTCGCCTGGCGAACCGCAGGGCTTGTCCGGCGGCGTGCTCGGCGAACGCCTGGTGGTGGAAGGAGATGCGGCCGCCCTCGACCTTGCGCAGCACGCCCCGGCGCAGCAGCACGGACACAGCCCGCTGCGCGCGTCGATGTCTGAGGTCCGTGTGCGCGACGAGGGTGGTCCAGGCGTCCGCGCGGTGCAGTTCCGGCTTGCCCTCGCGGAGCATCGCCAGGCCCAGGACCCGTACCTCCTCCGAGAGGTTCCACCGGGCCTCGTCGTCCGCCGGATCGTCGCCGAGGACGGCGTGCCGGACGTCCTCGGTCACACGAGCCTCCCAGTACTCCTGGAAGAGGCCGGCGACGTCGATGTCCTTGTCGCGTGGGCCGGCGGGGGCGTAGACGTCGAACAGCATGCGAAGGGACAGGGGGTGGCGGATCAGCTGTCCGAGCGGGAGTCCCCGTGCCGCCGCGTACACGAGCGTCGAGCGCATCCGCCGGGCCAGCGGCTCCACCGGGCCCCGTCCGTGACGGCTGCCCTCCGCACTGTCGTCCTCGCGCGGGCTCGGCCTTCCGTGGTCGCGGCAGAAGACGCGCAGGTGTGCTTCCACGGCACGGTCGAGTTCGGAGCCCGGCTCCCATGGGGCGCCGACGTGCTGCGCGGCACCCGCCCCGGCGCGGCCGTCGTCGTAGCCCTCCAGATGCTCCTTGGTGAGCAGTGCCTCGATACCCGCCGGGTCGTGCTCCTCCAGCCTGCGCGCCTCGGCCGACCGGCAGGCGAGGGCGACGGCGACACCCAGCTTCCGGGCGCCCCTGACCAGGGCCACCAGCCGGTTCCGTCCCTGGTCGGTGTCGTCGTGGAGGAGCAGGTCCACGGTGTCCAACAGGAGGGCGACGGGGCGGGCTCCCTTACGGGCACGCGTGTCCGACAGGCGCGTCTCAAGGGCGTCCAGCAGCTCCTGGAGCCTGAGATCCGCGGGGTGGCCGGGGGTGTCGAGCAGGGCGGACGCCGAGACCGCCACGACCGTCCAGCCGACGGTGAGCAGCTCCTCGCGTACTCCCCAGAGCACGCAGCTCTTGCCGGTACCGGGCTCACCGAGCACGGCGCTGCCCTGCGGGCTGCGGTTGACCAGTTGGTTGTTGAGGCCCCGGACGAGCGCCTTCTGGGCCTGACGGGTGACGTAGACGTCACGCAGCCGGACGGCGGCCCGGTCGGGGTCGTCGAGCAGGGGTACGACGGCCTCCCAGGCACGGACGGTCCGACGGTCGGCCGCATCGACTCTGCGGAGGGCGGCACGGGTCTCGTCCCGCTGGGCCGGGACCGACCGGTGGATGACAGACGCGAGCCGCGCGGGCGCGTCGGCGGCCCGGGACACGACCGTGCTGGCGCCGGCCGGGGACCGGCGGGCGGGCACCACCGCGGGCCCCTTCTTGTCCTTCTCCTCCTGATCCGCGGCGTAGAGCCTCTTGAACAGCTCGTCCTCGTCCGCGTACGGAGAATCGCAGGTGGCCGGGTCGCAGCCCACCCGGTCGCGCACGACTCCGAGCCACTTGGGATTCCACAGCTCGCCCTTGCGCCAGGCCGTCGCAGCGGACTCGCGGACGCCGATCCATTCGCCGACCTTCTTGTTCCGCGGCTGGTATCCGGTCTCGGGATCGCCGTGTTCGGCTGTCCAGTGCGCCAGTGCCCGCCACAGCCAGGCGGTGTGCGGGCGGGTCTTCTGGTCGAAACAGTCCGCCACCGACGTCCAGTCGAGTTTGCGGCCCTGCCCCGGTGGCAGCGATCGCGCGTTCACCGATTTCTTCACCACTTCCCCCGGCGTGCTGCGCTGAAGAATTCCCCACATCCTGCCAGGTCGCGGCGGCCGGTAAACGTGTTTCGGGGGGTGCGGCCGGGCGGGGCGGGCGAAGAAACGCGGTGCCGGAGTCACCTGTGTGGGCCGGTCACCGACCGGCCTCTCCCCAGGGCCAGTTGAGGCTCAAACACCGGGAGAGCCCTCGCTGGGACCAGGAGCCGAAAATGACACTCGACACGATCCTCGACCTGTTGCACACCCTGCCTCACACCCCGGGGCCTGCCGGTACCGCCACCGCGGCGCTCGTCCTCGCGCGGACCTCGGTACGGCACCTCACGCTGATCTGGCTGACGCGCGGGGCCACTCCGCAGGAGCGGGCGCTCATCCTCGCCTCGATGCACACCCGCCCGCGGCCGCCCCGGCGGACCCGTGGCAGGCGGCTGGTACGGCGCCTGCCACGCCGCCGGTGACGTGGGATGCGGCCTCCCGGGCAACGGCACTTCACCGTGTGCCGCCGCCCGGGACGGTGGCAGTGGCCACCGGGCCGGACGCGCGCCCAGGTGGAGCCGGGCGACCACATCTCCGAAACTTTCCGCATCTGGGGGCTGCTGTCGATGTGACGGGGCTCCAGAACAAGCGTCATGCGAGCGTCAGCAGCCCGAGGAACACACGGACACAGCTTGTCCCGCTGTCGCCGCACCTGCCTGAATCCGCAGCTCAGGTGGCCTCTACCGAGGATCGCCGCCAATCCACCGGTTGGACGAGCGAAAACAGGTCGAGTAGCCGATGAACACAGCGAAATCCCAGGTAAACCGCCCTACTTCGCCGGCTCCAGAATCCACACACTCCACATGATGCGTCATCGGGAAGATGTCGGCCGGAACCGCATCCAGGAAACTGCAGGTGAGATGGGGTTTCATGCCCCACCAGGGAGTCCGCGAGGGCCGCGAGCGTCATACGAGCGTCACGACCGACTGAACCCGACGGACGACACAGCCGGACACCATCCGAAATCAGATCGGCAGGTCGTCGGGCAGTACCCGGAACACCTTGTGCCGACCCAGTGGGCGCACAGCCCGGAAATCGCGCCGGTCGAGCGTGAGTACCGCGTCGGTGTCGTACTCAGCGGCAAGGGCCACGTTCACCGCGTCCGCGAGGTCCAGGTCCAAGTCGCGATAGCGGGCGCGTACCGACTGGGCGACACCCAGATGGTCCTCGGTGATCTCGGGCAGAACGACACGGCCTCGTCGCACCCAATGACGGATGTCGTCGACCGCGCTCAGCGCCGCTTCACGGCCGAGCTCGCGCGTGGCGACGTGGTCGATCTCCGCGAGCAGCAGCGGGGACATCACCAGGAGCCCGGCAGCCATGATGGCCTCGTTCGACGCTTGGTGCTCGGGGTGGGCGGAGTCGAGCGCCGCAAGCAGCCCGGAGGTGTCCGCGATGACGATGATCACGCAGCGGTCCCGGCCCCGGTCTCACGGCGCACGGCATCGGCGACTGCGTCACGCACATCACGCTTACCGGGGGTGCGGCCTGCTCCCTGGAAGGTGCGGGAGAAGAGAGGCTCGTCCCATACACGGTTGGCCATGGCCGCGAGATGGATACCCTGGCGGATGATCTCGGCCTCGCTGATGCCGCGCCGCTTCGCGGCCTCTTTGATGATCGCGAGGTCTTCCGGATCGGCGTAGACGTTGGTGCGCTTCATCGACATGTACCAAGGCTAGCGTATGTACCACAATGATGTATGTCTGTTGCACTCGAGGCCATGCCGCGAAGTCGTCTCGGCAGAACGGGCTGAACACCAGACGACAGCCTGAACGCTGCCCGCCACTCCGCACAGGTCCCGCCTGACGCATTCCAGCCGGCGCCGAGCGTAAGAACCCGCGCAGCACAGAGCCTGAGCACCACACACCGCCCCAAGGCTCCGTCCGAAACAGCTCTGGTGAATCTGGAGGTGAGTTTGCTGCCCTTGGCAATGTTGGCGGGGCAACGCACCGGCGTTCAGATGGCGCATCTTGCATGCCCACGCGCCTCTGTGCGCCCTCACACGCACCCTCCTTGCGCCCCAAGCTCCCCTCCTACGGTTATAGAAAGCGAGGGCCGGAATGAAGTCCGGCCCCGACGGGAGCAAGGTGCGGCAGATAGCCGCACCGACCTGACGTCGGCCGGATCTGCCCGCCTTGGGGGATGGGGCGGTATGAGTGCCCGACGCAGGATCCATGACAGCTTCGAGCAGGCAGTCCAATCCGCTGTGTCCGCGTTTGGAGCGGAGGTCACACCAAAGCTGAGAGGCAGCGGGTGGCAGGAGGACCAGCTCCGGGGGCCGCTGGAGAACATGATCCGGTCCGTGTGCCGCGGCCTCGGTCTGGACGTCACCCTCATCGGCGAGGTTCCGCTCGTCGACATGGGAGCCCGCCCTGACTATGCGGTTGAGGTCGGCGGCGCTCTCGTCGGTTACATCGAACTCAAGAAACCGGGTACGCAAGCCGACCCGTCCGTCTACACAGGCCGCAACGCCGAACAGTGGGCGAAACTGCGGCTGCTCAACAACGTACTGCTCTGTGACGGGAACGAGTTCTCTGTCCACCAGCAGGGCCAGCACGTTGGCGAAGTGGCCTACCTGCGCGGCTCGGTCCTCACCTCAGGAGCCCGGCTTGCGCCCGCCGACGGGGCGCTTGCGCGGGTGCTGTACGACTTCCTGACCTGGGAGCCGCAGACACCCCGCACCACGAGTCAGCTCATCCGAGCAGTCGCCGGACTCTGTCAGCTTCTGTCGGAAGAGGTCGGTGAGGCGATCGAGCAGGAAAAGAGCCGACGCCGTCTGCCGGCCTTCACGAAACTGGCCAAGGACTGGCGGCATTTGCTGTTCCCGGAGGCGACCGACGCCGAGTTCGTCGAACAGTACGGTCAAGCCGTCGTGTTCGCCCTTCTGCTGGCTCGGGTGGAGGAGATCACCTTCGAGGGCGAGACCATGCACAGCATCGCCACGAAGCTGGGCAAGAAACACTCGCTGATGGGCCAGGCACTGGACGCCCTCGCTGGAGACTCGTTCGCTGGACTGTCCACCACGCTCAACACACTGCTCCGTGTCATCGGCGCGGTCAGATGGGACGTGCTGGACGACGGAACTGGCGACGCCTATTTCCTGCTCTACGAGCACTTCCTTCACGTCTATGACCCTGAGCTGCGGATACGCACCGGCTCGTACTACACACCGCGTGGTGTCGTCTCGGCCATGGCCCGGCTGGTCGAGGACGTCCTGAGACGGGAGGGATTCCGTATTCCGTCCGGCTTCGCTTCTCCCGATGTGGTCCTTGTCGATCCGGCCATGGGCACCGGCACTTTCCTGTTGTCGGCACTGGAGCTCGCTGCCGAGACCATCACCGAAGAAGAGGGCCCGGGCGCGGTGGGCCCGCGTCTGCGAGAAATGGTGGGGCGTCGACTGGTCGGCTTCGAGATGCAGGTCGGTCCGTTCGCCGTCGCAGAACTGCGTATGCACGCCATGCTCAAGCAGTACGGGTCCGCAGCCCCCTCCCAGGGCCTCAGGCTGCTGGTGGCTGATGCTCTGGACAGCCCGACAGCCGAGTTCAACTGGATCCCTCATACCTACCGGGCTCTCGCCGAATCCCGCCGCCAGGCCAACCAGGTCAAGCGGGACGAGCGTGTCATGGTCGTCATGGGTAACCCCCCTCACGACGCTGTGGGTCGAGGGGCCGGCAAGTGGGTGGAACGAGGGGAACCCGAGGCAGACATCCCGGCCCCGCTGGGAGCCTTCCGGCAACCCGGTAACGGCAGGTACGAATCGAAGATCGCCAACCTCTACGTCTACTTCTGGCGTTGGGCCACGTGGAAGGTCTTCGACGCACACGACGACGCGCCATTCGGTGTGGTCGCGCTGATCACGCCGAAGGCATGGCTCAAGGGGCGGGCGTTCGCCGGAATGCGGCGTTACCTGCGTGAAACAGCCGATGAGGGCTGGATCATCGACCTGTCCCCCGAGGGCCACCGCGCAGATGGCGCGACCCGCATCTTCCCCGAGGTCGCCCAGGAGTTGTGCATCGCGATCTTCGTACGATGGCGGGACAACCCCAGGCTGCGGACAGACCGGCCGGCCACGAAGGTAAGACACCTCAAGATCGGCGGTCGCCGCGGCGAGAAGGTCGAACGCCTGACGACCCTCAGGCTCGACGACCCGGAATGGCGCGAGTGCGCCACAGGCGAGACAGACGCCTTCCTGCCACCCGGCAGCGACCTGTGGGAGTCCTGCCCGCAGCTGAGAGACCTGATGCCGTGGTCATCGCGTGGCGTCACCCCCGGGCGCATGTGGGTCTATGCACCGGACGAGGACACGCTCCATGAACGGTGGCGGCGGTTTGTCGCCGCGAACACCGACCGGCGCGCCGAGATGCTCGGACCCTCTGGCGAGCGAACGCCTGGAGACAATGTCCCGCCCCTGCCTGGGGTTGAATCCCACGGGCGGATACCACTCGCCGCCGAGCGTAGGACAAACACTCAAACGGTGCGCATCGGGTTCCGGTCGTTCGACCGGCAGTATGTACTGCCGGACAGCCGATTGATGGAACGAGGCAGGGCAGACCTCTGGCGAGTCCGCAGCGAGCGCCAGATCTACACCGTAGAGCAGAACGCCCACCCGGTGGTCAACGGTCCGGCACTGGTCTTCAGCGCCCTCATTCCCGACATGCACTACTTCAACAACCGCAGCGGTTGCGCCCGTCCTCTCTACCGCAACGTTGCCGGTACGCTGCCCAACGTCACGCCCGGTCTGCTCCCCCTGCTCGCCGGGCGGCTCGGCATACCGGTCGTCGCCGAAGACCTGCTGGCCTACATCGCCGCGATCGCGTCCCACCCGGAGTACACAGCTCGATTCCAGGAAGACCTCGAAGTCCCGGGCGCGCGGATACCCCTCACCGCCGCCCCTTGCCTGTGGGACCGGGCGGTTGCCATCGGCCGCCGAGTTCTGTGGCTGCACACCTACGGCGAGCGGTACGCCGACGAGACGGCCGGAAGGCCGTACGGCAGGGTGTTGCTACCACGCGACCGCCCCCGATGCGTCACGGAGATCCCGGACGATGCGGAAGCCATGCCGGAGAAACTGGCATACGACCCCGTGACACAGGACCTGTGCGTCGGCAGTGGACGGATCAGTCCGGTACCTCGCACGGTCCGGGAATACGAAGTGTCCGGGATGAACGTTCTCGACAAGTGGTTCGGCTACCGCCGGAGGAATCCCGCCGGCAAGCGACGCCTCGAACTGGACCACGTGGTAGCTCCGCGCTGGCTTCCCTCATGGACCACAGAACTGCTGGAGTTGCTGAACGTCCTCGGCTTGCTCGTGCGGGAGGAGCCAGCGCAGGCCGACCTCTTGAATGAGGTGTGCGCGGGCCCACTGATCACGGTGACGGACCTGACCACGGGGGGCATCCTTCCCGCGCCCACAGAGGCAACCAAGGCGCTGAAGGCGACATCGGACACGGGCGACGCACTATTCGACCTGTGAGCGAAGCAGCGGCTCGTCGGCAGCGGACCGCTGATCATTGATACCTGAGCCGAATGCCCCTGACCGTCGCCTCATACGCATCTGACGCCCCGGCAGAACGAGCGTCGAGACTGTCTTGCGCTGGCTCCGCGGTAACCGGAGGACATCACTGCGATCCCCCCGACCCCTGGCCGAAACCGCAGGTCAGAAGCTTTTGCCCGACAAGCAACGCACGTTCACGTCGTGCGCCCACGGAAACATGTGGGCGCGACCCACCCGAAACCCAGACAATCAACAAACCAGCAGGTCTTCAAGCGTCGAACGAGCGTCACGGCCGAGGGTCGGGTTCGTGTTCGACGAGATGCAGAGACGGCAGTGGCTGGCACTCCTGCCCGAATGGGAGCGCGCGTGCAGGACTAGAGCTGAGCGTCCTCATACCCGCAGTCCTCCATAGTCGAACAGCGCCGAGGACTGCGAGTGGGACGCTCAACGCGCCGTTACGGCGCTGTACGGGATCGGCGACACCTTCGACAAGAAGCGCGCTCAGCACCTGCGGGACCTCGCTGCCGAACGGCTGCTTCGGCGTGTTGATGGCGAGCGAGCCCGGTACCTTCCTACCCAATCCGGAGGAGTGGAGGCCGACGGGCGACGACGCGTGGGCGGTGCCGGCCGGCACCGCCCACCATCAACGACCATGAATCTCAGAAACGGGACCTCGTCGCACCGACACCGGATAGCAGGGCCTACGGCCTGCCCGAGCCCAGGGCGGCATCCGTGTCCCGGCCGCCCCAGCCGTCGTTGGCGCGCCAGAGGAGGTAAACGCCGAAGACGTCGAGCAACGTTTCGGCGAACCAGTCCTCGGCCGGCGGCTCGGTGAGGACCAGGTAGAGGCGGTCGGCGGGGGTGGGCAGGGTGTGGTTGATCTCCAAGAGGCGGGCGGCGCCCAAGCGGAGATCGGTGTAGGCGGATTGGCCGGCGCCGAGGACCTCGTACAGGAAGTGGCCGTCCGCGGCCGTGCGGGTGACGTCTATGACCTGGGATGACATTGCTTGTACGTCGGCCTCGAACAGGGCCGACATCAGGGCGTGGCGCACCGATTCATGCTTCATGCACGTGCGGTCGGCGGTCGCGGTGGTCTGCAGCGCGTGCAGAAGATGCGTCGTGGAAGGTGTCATTGCGGCGGTGTCCTCGGCGGATGCCATGGGCTCGGCTGCTTCCTGCTCGGGCTGCGGTGCGGCGGGTGCGAGTGCGGTCTCGGCCGCCGGTTCGGTCGAGGCGGTCATTCGGTGCTGGAGCGTCTGCCGGGCCTGGGCGAGGGACTGGGACCAGCCCGTACGCGCCAGGTCCTCCTGGAGACGACCCACGTCCAGGCTGTCGTCCTTGAGAGCGCGATTGGTTTCGGCGGCGAGGTCACGCAGGAGATTCAGACGCTGTCTGTCGGGGGATCCCAGCACCCTTCGTACGTCCACCCAGTCCGCTTGGTCGCGGCGGAGTACGCGGTTGGCCATGCCCTTGAGTTCGGAGAGGCGCTCGCGGGCGTTCTCGGGTGCGGTGTCACCGTCGCCGGTCAGCTCGGCAAACACGCCGAGTGCCGCCAGGTAGCGCTCGGCCATTCTCGGGGAGATGGGCTGGCGTCCGCGCTGGTCGGTGGTGAGCAGGCAGTGGGTCCTTTCCTGGGCGAAGACCCAGCAGTCCAGCTTCTCGCCGGGGCGGGGAGGAGTCGATCCGTGGCGGACGGTCAGGGTCAGGGGGACCTTGACCGCCGGTGAAAGCGCCCTGACCTTGTAGCGGCCGCCGGTACCCCGGTCGAGGACGCGGACACGAATGTCGGTGCCGATCTCCGGGACGTCGTCGTCCGCCATCGCCGGTTCGGTGTCGGGGGTTTCCGGCCCGGTGGTGATGCCGGTGGTGTTCATGAGGGCGTCCGGGAGCGAGGAGGTGTGCAGGACGGTCAGGCTCTGGGTGCTTCGGGTGAGGGCGACGTAGAGCTGGCGCAACCCGGCCGGTCCGCGGTCGGCGATGGTGGCGGGTTCGACGACGAGGACGTGGTCGTACTCCATGCCCTTCGCGTGGGCGGCGGCGAGCACGGACACGGTGGCACGGTGCTCTTCGGTGAGGCCGGCGGTCTGGTCTAGATGCCGGTTGATCTCGTCGAGCCAGCCGGAGTCGTCGGGGACGATGACGGCGACGCGGCGAAGGGTGTGTCCGTCGCTGGTGCCAATGAGCCGGGTCGTCTGGGTGACGGTGTCGTCGAGCAGCGTCCACGGTTCGGCTGCCAGGGTCCGGACGCTGTTGGCGCCCGCTTCGCGCACCGCCCGCGGGTAGGGGAGCGAGGGGGCGATCGTGCGAGCCAGAGGCGCGACGAACTCCATGATCTCCGCCGGCACGCGGTAGCTGGTATTCAGTTCGGCGACGTGCCAGTCGCCGTGGTCGGACAGCAGAGCGCTGAGGCGGTCCCAGTCGGCGTAGGCGTGCGGGCCCGTGGCCTGGGCGAGATCGCCGAGAACGGTCATGGAGCCGTTGACCGTGAGGCGTCGGCGCAGTGAGCGCGCCTGCATGGGAGTCAGGTCCTGGGCCTCGTCGATGACGATGTGCCCGTAGCGTTGTGGGGTCTCCCCGGCGATGAGGTAGCGCAGCTCTTCCAGGCAGACGCGATCGTCGAGGGTCCAGGGGTCGGCGTCCGCCGTGGCTGCCCTCGGGCGGTGAAGGGCTGTCTGCTCCTCGGGGGCGAGGATGCCGTCGGCGCAGGTGCGCAGGAGTTCGGGGGAGTCGTAGAGGCTTCGGAGGGCTTCCCTGGCACCCGGCGACTGCCAGACGCGTTCGATCAGCCGCTCGACCTGTCGGTTGCGTTCCAGATCACGGCGGATCGCTTCTCCTTGGCTGCGGCGCGGGGCCAGAGCGACGAGTTCCTGCAGCAGGCGGTCCACGAGCAGACTGCGGAAACGGTTACGGCGCTCCCGGTAGGAACCGTCGCCCTCGCGTGCTTCCTGGAGCAGGACGAGAACCTCGGAACGCGGGATACGCAGTGTGGTGCTGCCGACGGTGACCGCAAGTTCGGGCTTGGCGTCCTTGTACGTGGGAGTGGTGGTGAACTCGTCGATCGAGTCGGGGCGGCACTCGTGGTCGACGCGCCGGCGCAGGACGGCGGCCATGCGATCGTCGGACTTGACCAGCCGTGCGTGCGGGGTGTCGGTGCCGAGGACCTCGCCGTCCCACAGGCGGTTCATCTGGACGGCGTTGATGTTCTGGGTGCCGAGGGTCGGGAGGACCTGGCCGACGTAGTCGAGAAAGCGCTCGTGAGGGCCGATGACAAGGATGTCCTGCGCATTGAAGTGGTTGTTGTTGACGAGCCACGTCACTCGGTGCAGGCCGACCGCGGACTTTCCGGTGCCCGGGCCGCCCTGTACGACAAGGATGTCAGCGGGCGTACCGGTGACGAGGTCCATCTGATCGCGGCGGATGGTCTCGACGATGTCCCGCATGCTGCCACTGCGGGAACGCTGCAGCTCTCGCAGCAGGAAGTCGTCGAGCGGCTGTTGCCTCTGCCGATGGAGCTGGGCGACATCGGACGGAGTGGGAACCGGCCGGGGCGTCGGTCTCTCAGACACCGCGGCCCCGGAGGCGTCCTGCGCACCGGCTTCGGGATCCGTGCCCTCGGCGGCAGGCGGCGCGGCGGCGGGGGCAGCGACGGAGATCTCGTCGACGTACTCTTCGACGACATTCTTCGCGCAGCGCAACTGTCTCCGCAGGAGCACTTCACCAGGTGCCTCGGGCAGGGCCTTCGCCCACTTCTCCGCCACCGGGGCGGTCCACAGCACTACGACGGTCTCGCGGGTCTCCACGTCGGAAACGGCACGGCGGCCGACGTAGAACGTGTCCGACTCTTCGCCGGGCTGGACATCGACGCGGCTGACGACCAGCGACGCCTCCCCGAGGCCGCCGTATTCCGCGGCCTTCGCCTCGGTGTCCTTCTGGTTGGCAACGCTGTCCTTGCCGCTGGCGGAGGCCGAGGCGACTGAGCTGCCGCTCAGTTCGGCCAGCCGCTTTTCGTAGCAGTCGTAGGCGCGGTCCACCGACTTCTGTTCTTGGGCGATGATCTCGTCGCGCATGGTGGTGCTCATGTACATCCCCTCCCCCTGCGGCGCCCCGAGAGACGCCGCGCGCCGGGCATATGCCCGGCCCCCGGCAAAAGACTTATCAGACACATGGGCCGGCTGTGAATATCTGTTCAACGGGGCAATTCCCGTACCAATTCGCCGACTTCCGCGCGCCACGCATGGACCTGATCCTTGGTGGGTCCGATCTCGTACTGGTGGTAGTGGCACCCGAGGCAGAGGTGCGACCAGACGGCGTTGGCCCGGCGGGCGGTCGTCGCAGCGGTGTAGCAGCGCAGGCAGAGCATCTTCGCCCGCGTGCTGATGCCGGCCAGTCCGGGCATCGCGGCGTCGAGCGTACGGTCGACCGCGATCTCCAGGGCGGTCCGCAGCGCGAGGGAGGCTCCACGGTGCCGGCCGGCCTTCGATGCCTCGACGCTGGGGTCGGAGATCAGCTGGTCGGCCGTCAGCAGCAGTTCCTCGATCGACGTGCTTGCGGTGCTGGTCACTTGGCCACCTCCGCCTTGCGCACCTTCTGCGCGAGCTCGCTGATCTCGGTCACGAAGCGGTGCGCGTCGTCGATACGGGTTCCTGTGGCGTGGGCACCGCTCTGGCACTGCTTGAGGAGGTCCACCGCACGCGGACCGCAACGGGTGCGGAGTTCCCGGTAGACATCACCGGTACGGCCGATGTCTCCGAAGAAGGCCAGTGCGGCCATCTTCATGAGCTTGTCCGCGTCGGCCACGGCGGAGTGCAGATCGAGCTCAGAACCTCCGGAGCGGTGGTGCTGGATCCAAGCCGCTTCGACGAAGGCGTTCTCCAAGGCGATCCGGCAGAGACTGGGCAACACGTGCGTGCGTGCCGCTTCGGGCAAGTTCTTGGTGCTGGCGAGAGCCCTGGCGTCCAAGATCGCCTGACGTACCGGGTCGGTCACGGCCTTGACGTTCACCTTGGACGCCTTGCCCCGCTCGACCTCGAACACCGTGACCGGCAGCTCCTGGGTCGTGAAGGCGCGCTGGAGCCGGGTGTCGTGGGTGAACACGACGACCTGCCGGTGCTCTCCGAGCTCGTGCAGGACCTGGGCAAGCCCGTTGACCTTGGCCGGGTCCATGGACTGCACAGGGTCATCGATGACGATGAAGCCGAACGGACTGTCGGCGGTGGCGGCCCGGGGCAGGAACAAGGACAGCGCGAGCGAGTGCTGCTCCCCCTGGCTCATGACGCTCAATGCCGACGCCTCCGCCCCGTCGACGGTGACATCCATGACGAGCTTGCGGACGTTCGCTTTCTCGCTGCCCTGAAGGCTCACCGACTGCAGGTCGATGTCGCTCTCCTGGCGAAGCTTCTCCCAGATCTGCTGGGAGTGACCGGTGAAGCCCTCCATGCGCCTCTCCCGCAGCTCGGCGGTGAGGGTCTTGACCCAGGTGCGGGCCTTCCTCACATGGCCGAGCCGGGGCTCGGCGTCCGCCGCGGTGCGAGCCTTCTCCGTCCAACTCGCCAGGTGTGTGACGAGCTGACGCCAACGTTCGTCCCGCTTCTCCAACTCCCTGGCTGCGTTGTCCTTCACGGCGGCGCAGGCATCGGCCAGGGTCAGGGCGGTGTCGTGGACGCGCTGGACGAGCTCGCCCGGGTCCGTGACCGCCCGGCAGGCGAGCCACGCGTTCCACGGATCCGTGAGGGAGGCGGGGATCCGATGGGGCCTCTCGATGAGGTTCTGGGCCGACCGTGCCGCAGAACGGAGTTCGCTGCGCGCGTCCTCGGCGGTCTTTGCCTCCTGGCGAAGGAGGGCGATCTGAGCGCCGGCGCCGGCGGCCCACGCCGAGTCGAGGACCTGCTCAGTGCCGCAGACAGGGCAGGACTCCTCATCGGGATGGCGGTTGTTGTGGGCCAGGGCCTTCTCCAGAAGTTCGGCGCGCTGCAGAGCGTCCTCGGCACCGGTCAGGCGCACGTCCTCGACTCCGGCGAGCGCCGCACGCAGCCGGTCCACCGCGGCTCCGACCTGTTCCAGATCCGGGCCCTGCACCTCGACCTCGGCGCGCAGTTCGGCGAGGATGCCGTCGTCGGTAGTGGGCAGCCCCGCCACCAGCCCTTCGAGGGTCGCGAAGTCCGGCCGGCCCTTCGTCTCGACGGCCACGAGCGCCTGGACCGCACGCTCGTCGTCCTGCAGCGCGTACAGCTCTTCCTTGATCTGCGGCAGTTCGTTCTTGGCCGCCTTGACGGCGTCGCCCAGCGCCTTCTCCTGAAGCCCGAGGTGGTTATACGCGGCGCTGAGGTGCCCGAGTCCGAGGATCGTGGCGATGGAGTCGTACATCTGGGAGGGCTTGCCACTGATCATGCGGCCGAGGTCGACGTACGACAGGAAGGGGCGGTAGTCCGTCAGGGCCTGATCCCAGGGAGCCTGGTCGAGGGGCACCGTGCCGTGCCCGGGGCGCCGGAACGTGCCCGCGCAGTCGCTTACGTCGTGGCCGGTCCAGGTGCGGCTGAGCGTGCTCCGGCCGGGGTCGCCCTCGATGGCGAGCTTGACCTCGATCTCCGTCTTGGCTCCGTCATGGAGGTTGCGCCAGTTGCTGGTGCGCGTCGCGTCCTGTCCCAGCCAGCGCATGTTCGTACCCGTGAACGCCGTCTCGATGGCCTCGGCGATGCTCGACTTGCCCGAACCGTTGCGGCCCACGACCAGCGTGACACCCGGACGAGGGCTGAGGTTCAACCAGGCCCGGGGTCCGATGCCGCGGAACCCCTCCACGGAGACCGAGTCGAGGTAGATCCGGCCCATGGGCGAGTGCCCCGGGGTCTGTGCGCTGCCGAGGGCCTCGGTCAGGAGCGCCTTCACGGGTTCGCCGAGGGCTGCCGCGGCCAGACGCGCCTCCACCAGGGCGGCGAGCGGCACGGCCTGAGAGGAAGGGACCTGCGCGGCCGGGTCCGTGGAAGGGCGTGCGTTCGGCTGGTTCTGCTCTGAACTGGTCATGAGGGCCTTCCTGGAGTTGGTTCCGGTTCAAAGGGACGGAACAGCAGCGGACGCGGTAGACGTGGGTCTTCAGCCGCGCTGGCTGCCGACAGTCCGGGGCCTTGGACTCGCTGTGCTCGGTCGGCGGGGTGCCAGTAAGCCGTCGGCGAGGTGTACGCGATGCGGGCGCCGATGGAGTGTCTGTCGCTCGCTCTCCGGGCGGTCAGCCGCCGAGCGTGAACTCGAGGCCGCCTGCCCGCAGGGCGGCCTCCGTCTGAGTGAGACCGCCGCGGTGGGACACCTCGACGGTGTAGAACTTCGAGCCCGGGGCGATGTCGTCGACGGTGAAGGGGAAGACACACCCCGCCTCGGTCTTCTCGCCCAGGCCGAGCGAGCCGACGGCGACCAGGGTTCCGTCCGCGTCGCTGACGTTGACCTGGGTCCCGAGGTCGATGTCGGAGTAGCCGCCGGTCCCGGAGCACACCTCTCCGGTCTCAAGTCCCGCACCGACTTCGGCGAGCGTGAGCGTGCCGTCGGTTTCGAACGGTGCCGGCACCCGGCTCGCTCCGGACGTGGCGACTGCCGGCCGGCCGCCGCCGCTCTTCGTCGGGGCCGCGTCGGGACCGAGCAGGGACAGCGAAACCCAGCAGATTCCCACGGCCGTGGCTCCGGTGCCGATACCGAGAAACAGCAGGGCGGTCCGCGAGAGGCGCGTCCAGCGGGAACCGTGTGCCGACCCCGGGATTTCCGGCGGAACGTTCGACGGCGCGGACTCGGGCACGGGCGGGATCTGGCCGATGGACGGGAGCGGGTCCTGAGCGGAGACCTCGGTGGACTGCTCGGACTCGGACATGGCGATGCTTCCCCTCGTGAGTGACCGGGAGCGGAACGGAGCTGGGGTACGCGGCGGAAGGGGCCGCGGGTGCCGGGGAGACCGTCCGGCAAGCAGCGGCCGGGTACGGGTCTGTCCAGGTGGGCGGGTAGCCCTGCGACGTCGGCCGGGCGACCGGGGAAGGAGACTCCTCGGCGTCAGCCGACCTTCTTCCAGTCCTGGCAGCCGCTGGTCTTGAAGTACTCCCACTTGTTGAGGGTCACGCGGCCCTGCCCCTGAAGGTTGTCGTTCGCGATGATCGCGTCGAACTCGCCGGAGGCGTTCTTCAGGCGTGCCCAGTAGCAGTTGGGGATGATGCTGTCCTTCTCCGGGCCACCGGTCCGGTAGGTCCCCTCCTGGATGTCCTCGCCGACGAGGTACTGGCCTTCGCCCGAGAAGCTGCTCGGGGGGCCGGACTTCTTCACCGGCTTCGGCTTGGCCGTGACGGTCGCCTTGACCGTCTCGGTGACGGTCACCGCCGGCTGAGGCTTGGCCGCGGCGGTCTTGGTGACCGTGACGGCCGGCAAGGCGCCCGAGGCGTTCGCCGTATCACCGGACTCGCCGCCGCCTCCGATCGCGGCACCGAAGATCAGTGCGATCAGCGCCGTCGCACCGTGGGTAAGCCAGACCCTGCGCCGCGAGGGCGTACGACCGGTGGGCGGCAGGCCCTGGTGGGGCGGCTGTGCGAACGGGTGCGGCGTCGGCTGAGGCGGAACCGTCCCCCATCCGGGGCCTCCACCCACGCCCCCCGGCGGCTGGTGGGCGGGCGGCGTCGAGGGCATGTCAGTCATGGGGAGGCCTCCGGATTGTGGCTGAGGTGAGCACCGGGAGTCGGTGCGTCGAACGAGCACCAGAGTGGGGCCAGAAGGCTTAGAAATTCCTTGGCAAAGCTGATAACTGGGGTTATCAGCTTCTCTCTCCTTCAGCTGCCCCCTTCGCTGTAGGGTTCTGCCTGCCGCGAGCCCACCGAGGGCTGTCGGGGCCATGGACGCCCTGTCGGGGCCGGAAACAGAGGGGACGAGGCGAGTGACCAGCACACGCAAAGAGGCCGTGTCGCCCATCGTGCCCGAGGCGTCGACCTGGCGGATCACGTATGCGGAAATCGCCGCTCTTGCCCAGGTGCGTCGGCCTGTCCCCACCACTTGGAGCCGCAGGCACCCGGACTTCCCCGCTCCCGTCGCCCGCGAGGAAGGGCGTCCCCTGTTCGACGCCCGTGCGGTCGTCGACTGGCTGATGAGGACGGGCCGGGGCAACGCCGATCCCCGCCGCCTGCGGGCAGAACTAGCCCTGTACACCCTGGCCGCCTGGCGGACGCCGGCCCTTTCCGCCCCTGTCCTGGTGGGGGCGCTCACCGCGCTGATCTGCCTGCGCCGGCAACTCGACGCCCCGATCTCGGGCCAGAGCTGGGACGCGATCCTCACCCACGCCGACGAGCTCGACCCCGAAGACACCTACCTGTACGCCGAGTTGAAGGCCGTCCCGGAGCCGGAACGCATCGGCCCCGAGCTGGCCGCGCTGGCCGATGAGCTGACCGAGGCCGCCTACACCCCCACCGAGGCTTTCGACTGGGTCCTGGAGGCCCGCCGCCGCCTCGGCTCCCACGACCTGGCCGCCGACGAGCCCACCCCGGCGGTGGCACGCGCCCTCGCGGCCCTGTCCGGCGTCGACACCCTCGACGAGGGCTCCGTCGTGGCCACCCCGTATGCCTGCTCCGGCGACCTGCTCGCCGCCCTGCACGCCCGGGCCGCAGAGGACTCCGGACACACCTACCTCGCCGCCGACCCCGATCGGGTGCGGGCCCGCCTGGTCCGCCGCCGAATGCTCGTCCGAGGCGTGAACGAGTTCGACCTCGGCGTCACCGAGGGGGAGGACCTGCCTGTCGACGACTGGGGATACCCCCAGCTGCTGGTCTCTGTCCTCCCCTACCAGCCGGGAGAGAACCGCAGTCCACAGGCCGTGCTGGAACAGGTGCAGGCACTGACCGACTACCTCGGCGAAGGCTCGACAGCCGTCGTCCTCGGCCCCGCCGACGTGCTCGTCCGCCCGTTCTCTCGGCACAGCGAGGCTGACCGCTTGCGCCGGTCCTTCCTCCGAGACGGTTTACTCAAGGCCGCGGTGAGCCTCCCCGACGGCGCGTTCCCCTACCGTCCCGGCTACCGCACTGCCCTCTGGGTACTGGCCCGCACCTCGGCGGAACACCGCACGGGCCTGGTCCTCCTCGCCGACTACTCCGCGCAGCCGCTCACCGAAACGGTCCTTGACGCGCTCTCCGAGGACATCGCCATCTGGCGCGCCGCCCCTTGGCGCGGAGACCGCCGCCACGAACCCCGCCACGCGGTGATCGTCCCCGCGAAGGACCTCGACGACCGGCCGGGCGCCGCCTTCACCACCCAACACCGCCCGCCCACGGCCCGCTACACCCGGGGCGTCATCGAGCGTCCGGTCCGCATCAGCGCCCTGGAGCAGCGCCTGACGGAGCTGCACGACCAGGCCCGGCAGCGCGCCGACCTGCGCACGGCACTGAGCACCCGGGCCGTACTGCGCCCCGACGACCAGCCGGTACGGCGCACCACCGTCCGTCGGCTCCTCGACGATCGGCGCCTGCGCCGACGCCCCGGGCACCGTTTCGCCGACGAACACCTCACGGCAGACGGCCACTACACCGTGCTCACGCCCGACGAGGTCCTCGGCATCGCACGGCCGGGCGGACGCCGCATCGACCGCGGAGTGCTCCTCACCGGCTACGAACACGCCCTGTTCACCGAGCCGGGTGACATCGTCGTCACCACGAGCCCCCGCTTCGGCACCTACGTCGACGAGGCGGGCCTGTCCTTGGTGGCAGCCCCGGCCCGTATCCTCCGCGTCCACCCCGACGCCGACCCGCCGGTGCTGCCACGGGTGCTCGCGGCACTGCTGCGGGCGGCCGCCGAAGAGTACGCGCGCACCAGCGGTGCGGTGCGGGCCTCTCGCGGCATCGAAGACCTCCTCATCCCCGACCTGAGCCGGCAAGAGGCCGAGCGCTTCGACGCCGCGCTCGCGGAGATCGAGGCCCGCGCGCACCTCCTGCGGGAGCAATCCGCCGCTCTCGACGACCTGGTCCGCCTCACCGCCGCCGGTATCGCCGACGGCACGCTCACCCTCCAGAACCTTCTCGGAACCGACGACTGAAGGAGACGTTCCGTCCCATGCCACCCCGCAAAAAGACCGCTGCCGACCAGGCATCGCTGTTCAGTGCCTCCACCGCCAAGGAGATCCAGGACATCCTCTGGAAGGCCGCCGACAAGCTGCGCGGCTCCATCGACGCCGCGCAGTACAAGGAGTTCGTCCTCGGCCTGATCTTCCTGAAGTACGTCTCCGACGCCTTCGACGAGCGCCGCTCCCAGCTCGCCGCGGAACTCGCCGATGACGGCATCACCGAGGACCGGATGGACGACTTCCTGGAGGACCGGGACGAGTACACCGGCGCCCACGTCTTCTGGGTACCGGAGACCGCCCGTTGGACGTGGATCGCCACCCACGCCAAGAGCCAGGGTGTCGGCAAGCTCCTCGACGACGCGATGGACGCCGTCATGCGCGAGAACGCCTCGCTTACGGGAGTCCTGCCGAAGATCTTCAACCGCGACAACGTCGACCAGAAGCGCCTCGGCGAACTGGTCGACCTCATCAGCGACGCCCGCTTCGGCGGCAGCGGAGACAAGCCCGCGCAGGACGTGCTGGGCGAGGTGTACGAGTACTTCCTCGGCAACTTCGCGCGAGCGGAGGGCAAGCGGGGTGGTGAGTTCTACACGCCGCAGTCCGTGGTCCGGCTGATCGTGGAGATCCTGGAGCCGTATGAGGGACGGGTCTATGACCCCGCGTGCGGATCGGGCGGCATGTTCGTCCAGGCGGCCAAGTTCATCGAGGCGCATGCCGGGCGCGCCCATAAGGCCGACATCTCGGTCTTCGGCCAGGAGCTCAACGAGCGCACTTGGCGCCTGGGCAAGATGAACCTCGCCATCCACGGCATCGACGGCAACCTCGCCCCCCGCTGGGGCGACACCTTCGCCGACGACAAGCACCCCGACCTCAAGGCCGACTTCGTCATGGCCAACCCGCCGTTCAACATCAAGGACTGGGCGAGGGACGAGAGCGACCCGAGGTGGCGGTATGGGGTACCGCCGAAGAACAACGCCAACTACGCCTGGCTCCAGCACATGATTGCCAAGCTGGGGGAGCGAGGCACGGCCGGCATCGTGCTGGCCAACGGCTCCATGAGCTCCCAGCAGAGCGGCGAGGGCGAGATCCGCCAGGCGCTGGTCGAGGCCGACCTGGTGGCCTGCATGGTCGCGCTGCCGTCCCAGCTCTTCCGCACCACCCAGATCCCGGCCTGCCTGTGGTTCCTGGCCAAGGACAAAACCCCGCAGGGCGCGAAACGCCTGGACGACCGGCGCGGCGAGATCCTGTTCATCGACGCTCGGAACATGGGCGAGATGGTCGACCGCACGGAGCGCGTCTTGACGGAGGCCGACCTCGCGAAGATCGCTGGCGTCTACCACGCGTGGCGGGGCACGGCTTCGGCGCGCGAGGCGGGGCTGGAGTACGAGGACGAGGCGGGGTTCTGCTTCTCGGCCGACCTGGAGACGGTGCGGGAGCACGGGTATGTGCTGACGCCGGGGCGGTATGTGGGGGCTGTCGAGGCGGAGGAAGAGGGGGCGGAGGCGGTTGGGGAGCGGATCGCTGCGCTGACAGAGGAGTTGTTGGGGTTGTTCGAGAAGTCTGCGGAGTTGGAGATTGTGGTTCGGGAGCAGTTGGGGGCCCTCCATGGCTAGGACCACTACCACTACGGGTGGACGCGCCGCCACAACAGGGATTATCCCTGGTAAGTGGGCATTGAGCGTCGGTAAGCCCAGCATTCCGGCACCGTCTGGCTTCATGTGGACCCTGTTGTCAGACATTGCTCGTCTGGAGAGTGGTCACACTCCAAGCCGTCGGCACGCCGAGTACTGGGATGGTGACGTTCCATGGATCGGCATCAAGGATGCGACCGGAAATCATGGGCGCGTCATTACATCCACCCTGCAAACCATCACCCAGGCCGGCCTGGACAACTCATCCGCCCGATTGCTTCCGGCCGGTACTGTCTGCTTGTCTCGAACGGCATCGGTGGGCTACGTGGTCACCATGGGCGTTCCAATGGCGACGAGTCAGGATTTCATCAACTGGGTGTGTGGGCCGCAGCTCTCATGTCGCTACCTCCACTACATCCTGGTGATGGAGCAGGACTCCGTCCGGCGGTTCGCACACGGAACGACCCACCAGACTGTTTACTACCCCGAGGCCAAAGCTTTCCATGTGTGCATCCCCAGCCGCGGAGAGCAGGATCGGATCGTCTCCGTACTCGGGGCGCTGGATGACAAGATTGCCGTCAACGAGCGTATCTCTGACGCTGGCGAGAATCTGGCAGTGGCCCTCGCGTCAGGGGAGCGTTGGAATAAGCATGTCCGCCTCGATAGTCTGTGTGAGCTGCGCAAATATCAAGTATCTCCACAAGAGGTTGATGACGAGTTCGTCGATCATTACAGCCTTCCCGCATTCGACTCTGGGAAGTTGCCTGTGCGAGAAGCTCCGGTGTCGATCAAAAGCGGCAAGTTCCTTGTTTCGGAACCGGCTGTGCTGCTCTCGAAACTTAACCCGGATATTCCTCGAGTCTGGAATGTAATGCCGAACTCGGGAGTCCGGTCGCTGGCGTCAACCGAGTTCTTGGTGTTGGTGCCGAGAGGGGATTTGAGTGTCCATGAATTGTGGGCGGTTACTGCGCAGCAGGCATTTCTTGAAGACCTGGCTTCGAAGGTGACTGGCACTTCAAAGAGTCACCAACGTGTGCGACCCGCCGAGGTCTTGGAATCGACCGTCGTCGATCCTCGTCAGTTCGGCGAAGTCGGGGCGCAACTTCGTTCTCTGGCCAGCCGATCAGCACTGGCGAGGCGAGAATCCCAGACCCTCGCCACCCTCCGTGACACCCTCCTGCCCCAGCTCATGTCCGGCCGGCTTCGCGTCAAGGACGCCGAGAAGATTGTCGAGGACCACGTATGACGCACGACGACGAGAGCGGAAGCGACAGAAGCCACAACCACCGCCCCCTGGAAGCCGACTGGGAGATCCTCGCCCTCGACGAGCTCGCCGAGCTGGCCTGGCTGCCGGCCCCCGGGAACGAGTTCGCCCCCGGCTCCGGGCACCGTAAGTCGTGGGACGACCTGATCCTCTACCCGGACCTCCGGGAGGCGATCGAGCGGCTCAACCCCGAGCTGCCGCCGGACGCCGTCCGCGACGCCATCGCCACCGCGGCGACCCCGGAGTCGCAGGACACGTACGAGGAGAACCGCACCGCCCACGGTTACCTCACCACCGGCATCCGCTCCGTCGTCTACATCGACGCCTTCGGCGCCGAGCACAACCCGACCGTCCGCCTCGTCGACCTGGCGGACCCGGACGGGAACACGTACCGCGCGCTGAACCAGGTCACCGTCGTCGACGGTGAGAAGCGGCGCCGCTTCGACATCGTCCTGTACGTCAACGGACTCCCCCTTGCAGTGCTGGAGTTGAAGCGTGCCGGCGACGAGCACGCCACACTCCAGGACGCGCACTCCCAGGTCGCCCGGTATGTGAAGGAGTTCCCGACCGCCTTCCGCTACAACGCGGTGGTGCTGGTCTCCGACGGCATCACGGCGAAGTACGGCACACCCTTCACCCCGTACGAGCACTTCGCACCGTGGAACACGGACGAGACCGGGGCCCGCGTCGACCCGTTCACCGCGGACGGCGAAGGGGTGGCCGAGTCGGGCCAGAACCTGGCGCTGCACGGGCTGTTCACCCAGCCCCGCTTCCTCTCCCTCTGCCGATCCTTCATCAACTTCGTGCCGTCGAAGCGGATGAAGCGCATCGCGAAGCCGCACCAGTACTTCGCGGTGACCCGGGCCGCGGAGAAGGTGCGGGAGGCGGCAGCCGGCGACGGGAAGGCCGGTGTCGTCTGGCACACGCAGGGCTCGGGAAAGTCCGAGGAAATGGTGCTCACCACGGCGATGGTGATGAGCGACCCGGCCCTGTTGAACCCGACCGTCGTCGTCATCACCGACCGCAACGACCTCGACGACCAGCTGTACTCCACCTTCCTGGAGAGCGAGATCCTCCCGGGTACACCTCTCCAGGTCGCGACCCGGGCCAAGCTGCGGGAGGAGCTCGCGGCCAAGCGGACCGGCGGCATCCTCTTCACCACCCTGCAGAAGTTCGGCAAGACCAAGGAGGAGAAGGAGTCGGGGGCCGACCACCCGCTGCTCTCCGACCGGCGCAACATCGTGGTCGTCGTCGACGAGGCCCACCGCAGCCACTACGACAACCTCGACGGCTACGCCCGCCACCTCCGCGACGCCCTCCCGCACGCCACGCTCCTCGCTTTCACCGGTACGCCGATTTCCGAGGCAGACCGCAACACCCGCGAGGTGTTCGGCGGTTACATCGACATCTACGACCTCAAGAGGGCCGCCGACGACGGCGCGACGGTCAAGGTCTTCCACGAGGGCCGGGTCATCAAGCTCGTCCTCGGCAAAGACGTCGACCCGACGAAGATCGACGAGGAGGCCGACCGCATTACCGACGGCCTCGACGATACCGAACGCCGCCGGGTCGAGACGGCCGTCGCCACGATGAATGCCATGTACGGCTTGCCGGCCCGTGTCAGGGATCTTGCCGGGGACCTAGTGGCGCACTGGGAGGAGCGGCGAGAGCGGATGCAGCCGTTCGTCGGCGTCTCCGAGAAGGGCGGCGCAGCTGGCAAGGCGATGGTCGTCTGCGCGACCCGTGAGATCTGCGTCAAGGTTTACGACGCCCTGCGCGAGTTGCGGCCGGACTGGCACAGCGACGAGCCCGCCAAGGGCGCGATGAAGATCGTCTTCTCCTCGAACTCCCGCAAGGACGAGGACCACCTGCTCGTCCACGCTCTGCCCGACGGCCAGCGCAAGGCGGTCATCAACCGGGCCAAGGATCCCGACGACGAGCTGGAGCTGCTCATCGTCAACAACATGCTGCTGACCGGCTTCGACGCCCCGCCGGTCCACACCATGTACCTGGACCGTCCGCTCAAGGGCGCCAACCTGATGCAGGCCCTCGCCCGCGTCAACCGCCGCTTCCGCGGCAAGGAGGACGGTCTGCTCGTCGGCTACGCACCGCTGACGGAGAACCTGCAGAAGGCGATCGCCGAGTACACGGACGCCGATCAGGAGGACCGTACCCTCGGCCAGGACCTCGACCGGGCGCTGGACGAACTGCGCAATGAGTACGACATCCTCAGCGACATCCTGCGCGGCTTCAACTGGCGTGCGCGGCTGGAACAGCCGACCGCGAAGGCGTTCGTCAACGCCGCCGGCGGGGCCGCCGAGTACCTCCGGAACCCGCGCACCCCCGGCAACGACCCGGAGAAGCTCGACGACCCCCGCCAGACCCTCGGCCGGCGCTTCCGTGAGCACTCCCACCGCCTGGAGCGCTTCTACGCGCTGTCCGCCAGCGCCACGAACATCGGCGAGCGTTTCCCGGACCACCCGGCCTGGCGTCGGGACATCCAGTTCTTCGTCGAGGTCCGCGCCTACATGGCCAAGCTCGACGCGGCGGAGCGCGAGGCGCGCGGCCTGCCCGTCGCCCGCGACGTCGAGCTGTACCTCGCCCAGCTGACCTCGTCCGTGGTCGAGACCGGCGGGATATCTGACCTGTTCGCCGAGGCCGGCCTGGAGATGGCCGACCTGACGCACCTCAACGACGCGCTCGTCGCCAAGCTCCAGGGCAGCGACACCCCGCACCTCGCGGCGGAGGCGCTGCGGCGGCTCATCGAGCAGAAGATGCGCGAGGTCACCCGGCACAACATCGTCCGCCGCACGGCCTTCTCCGACCGTCTGCAGGACCTCATGATCCGGTATACCCGGCAGCAGTACACGAGTGCCGAACTCATCGCCAAACTTGTCGAGATGGCAAAAGAGGTGGTCGAGGACGCCAGGCGTGGCGAGAAGTTCGAGCCGCCGCTGAACTGGCGCGAACTCGCCTTCTACGACGCCGTGGCCGAGCACGGCACGGCTCAGGAACTCATGGGTGACGAGATCCTGGCGAGCATCGCCCGCGACCTCGTCGCGGAGGTCCAGAAGAAGCTCAAGCCGGACTGGATCGCCCGCGAGCCGGTCCGTGCCGGCCTCCGCAGCGCCATCAAGCGCCTGCTGGCCCGCCACGGCTACCCGCCGGACCGCCGCGCGGAGGCGGTGAAGCTGGTCCTGAAGCAGATGGAGCACTTCGCCGACGAGTGGGCCACCACTGGTATGCCGGACAGCTGAGTCCGCGCGGCCACATCGGCGCGGGAGCAGTGCACTCACACGGGGCCGAAGTCTCTGTATTCGGCAGACCTCGGCCCCTGACCGACGATCACCGCGGGACCGCGACAACTTGTAATCGGAAATGCCCACTTCAGGGGGAGACAGGTATGGACAACGAGATTCAGCTGATCAGCGACGGGGATGGACTGACAGTTATCGGGAGCTCGCAGGATGTTGAGAACTTCCTCGCTTCCGAGGGACTGCCATCCAAGAACCTCGGACCGCGATGGTACAAGTCGGTCTTCGCTGTGGGGGCTGCAGTCGCCGAGGCAGGATCCGAGATCGCCGCCAACTCCGCTCACTGGGTGAAACTGACTCCGAAGTCGGCACAGCTCGTCAAGAAGTACGGCCTGAGGGAGAGCGCGAAGACGGGGCTCAGCACGGGGGTGCTGAAGGGGCAGAAGGGCCAGATCAAGGGGTTTCTCGAGTTCACGCACTCGCCCCGATCGTTCCTGTCCAACCCGGCGAATCTCGCTAACGCCGGGAAGTTCATGGCACAGGTTGCGATGCAACAGACCATGGACGAGATCACGGACTATCTCGCCGCGATCGACAAGAAGATCGACGACGTACTGCGTGCCCAGAAAGACGCTGTGCTGGCCCGCATGATCGGACTGGGGTTCGTGATCGAGGAGGCCATGACCATCCGAGAGGCGCGGGGCAGAGTCGACGAGGTCATCTGGTCGCGGGTGCACGCCGCGCCGGCGACGATCGCGGATACGCAGGCATACGCGCTGCGTCAACTCGACGCACTCGCCGAAAACATGGAGCGACAGACCAAGATCGGCGATCTCACCACAGCGACCAAGGAAGCCGAGGTCACTGTTCGGGAATGGCTCGCCGTTCTGGCCCGCTGCTTCCAGCTGCAGGACGCAATCGCCGTGCTGGAACTCGACCGGGTACTGGACGCGTCACCGGAGGAGCTGAACGGGCACCGCCTCGGCCTGAAGGCCGCCCGTAAGGGTCGACTGGATCACATCTCGCGGAGCACTGAAAGTCTGCTGGCCAGGATGAACGCCGCGGCTGGTGTGGCTAACGCCAAAGTACTGCTGCACCCGACCGCGTCCCCGGCTGTGGTCCAGTCGAGCAACCAGGTCGCGCTCGGCGTCCACGACTTTCACGTGCGGCTGGGGATCGAGTCCGGCGGCGACTCACCCGAGACGAGGCGATGGACGGAGGCTGCACTGGAGGTGAGGGACAGGGCTCTGGAAACAGGGGCCAAGGGCGTTGACGTTGCCCGAAGCCTCGGCAACGAGACCCTCGACCGGGCCAACTCGGTGAAGAGCAGGCTCTCCAGCAGCATTGCCGAGCGAGCGCGCCGCTTGCTCGGGGACGAGGAGGAACGTGGCGAGAAGGGCTGAGCGAACGCCGGCCGTCAGCCACGTGCGCAGGCAACTGTGGCCTCAACTGCGATGACCAGCCGCAGCCCACACGGCCCGACAGCAGCTCTCTGTATCGGGCTGACCACCCGCCCTCGTCTGCACCGACCGTCCTTCAACAACGACGCGGCATTCCGCGCACTGGGCAAGCGTCACGCGAAGCCCGCGATCTGCCCCGCACACTATTGACACCCCATCAGAACGAGCGTCATGCGAGCGTCAGCAGCCTGAGGAACGCACGGACTCAGCTTGCACCGCTGTCGCTAAGGCCGCCTGAATCCCCAGGTCAGGCGGCCTTCGCAGCCAATCGCCATCGTTCATCCGTTGGACGAGCGAAAACAGATCGAGTAGCCGACGACTAGAGCAAAACCGCAGGTCGGCGTCCCTACTTCACCGGTTCCAGAATCGCCACACACTCCACGTGATGCGTCATCGGAAACAGATCAAACGCCCGAAGCGTCCGAACCCGATACCCGCTCTCCCCGAAGTACTTCAGATCCCGAGCCAGCGCAGCAGGATCACACGCGACGTAAGCGATACGCCGCGCACCCAGCCCCGCCAGATGCTCCACCGTCTTCTTGCCCGCCCCCGCCCGCGGCGGATCCAGCACGATCAGGTCCACCTCCGAGATCCCCGTCCGGGGAAGCACGGATTCGACCTTGCCCTGCTCGATCCGCACGCGGGGGAAGTCCGCCAGGTTGTGGCGGGCGTCCTCCACCGCGCGCTTGCCGGACTCGATGCCGAGGACCGCGCCCTTGTCGCCGAGGCGGTCGGCGAGGGCTCCGGCGAAGAGGCCGGCGCCGCAGTAGAGGTCGAGGGCCATCTCGCCCTTGCGGGGGAGGAGGCCCTGCATGACGGCCTTGACGAGGGTGTCGGCCGCCCTCGGGTGGACCTGCCAGAAGCCGCCGCTGCCGACCCGGTACGTGCGGCCGTCGGCGCGTTCGCGGACGAAGGGGCGGCCGTGGACGCGGTGGACGCCGCCGTCCTTCTCGCCGACCCGCATGACCGAGACCGGCTTGTCCAGCTCGACGATGGGGAGGCGGGCGCCGGGGCGGGGGGTGAGGATCACCTGGCGGTCCTGCGAGCCCGTCGCCGCGATCGCCTCGATGGACTCCATGCCGGACCAGTCGCGGGACTCGATGCCCAGCTCGCTGACGCCCTCCGCCGCGATCATGCAGCGGTCGATCCGCTCGACCTCGTGCGAGCGGTGGCGGCGCAGGCCCGCGTGGCCCTCGGCGTCCACGGCGTACTGCACGCGCGTGCGCCACTGGGGCACCTCGCCCGCGGGCAGCTTGTCGCCCTCGGCGGGCATCACCGTGCCGTCCCAGCCGACGTCCTCCGGCGTGAGGCCCGCGAGCCGCTGCAGCTGCTCGGCGATGACCTCGCCCTTCAGACGGCGCTGTGCGCCCGGCTTGGCGTGCTGCCAGTCGCAGCCGCCGCACTTGCCGGGACCGGCGAACGGGCACGGCGCCTCGATGCGGTCCTTGGACGCGTCCAGGATCTCCACCGCGTCGGCGCGCAGGAACCGCGCGCCCTCCTCGCCCTCCGTCACCCGGGCCACGATCCGCTCCCCCGGCAGCGTGTGCCGGACGAACAGCACCTGGCCCTCGGACGTACGGGCGATGCAGTGGCCGCCGTGGGCGACGGGGCCGACCTCGACCTCGTACTCCCGGCCCACCAGAGACTTCGTCGGTTCTGCCTGCATGGTGGGGGGCTCCAGATCAAGGGGCCAGGGGCCGCTACGACACCCTGTGGGGACAACAGCCCACCAGTCTACGGCGTCCCCGGCCCACCCCCGACCCGGGAGACCCGCCGGTCCCACCGGGGCCCGTCGCGAGAGTCCCGCCCTCCCACGCGGGACGCGGGGAGGGCGGGACTCTCGCTACAGGTCCTCAGACCGACACCCTCACTCCTGAGACCGGCACCCTCACTCCCGGGCCCCCGCCCGCTCCGTCGGCCCCCGCCGGACCGCACCCGGCGCGCTCCACTCCTGCCGGCGACGGGCCCGGTCCCGGGCCACCTGGGAGGACTCCAGCTGGTACGGCACGGACGTCACCATCACGCCCGGGGTGAAGAGCAGCCGCCCCTTCAGCCGCAGCGCGCTCTGGTTGTGGAGCAGGTGTTCGTACCAGTGGCCGACCACGTACTCGGGGATGATCACGGAGACCGCGTCGCGCGGGGACTCACGGCGCAGGTTCTTGACGTACTCGATGATCGGGCGGGTGATCTCGCGGTAGGGGGAGTCGAGGACCTTGAGGGGGACGTCGATTCCCCGGCGTTCCCACTCCGCGCGGAGTGCCTTCGTCTCGGCCGGGTCGACGTTGACCGTGAGCGCCTCCAGGGTGTCGGAGCGCATCAGCTTGGCGTAGGCGAGGGCGCGCAGGGTGGGGCGGTGGATCTTGGAGATCAGGACGAGGGAGTGCACGCGGGAGGGGCGCACGATGTCGTCGCTGGGGCCCTCGGGCGCGGCGATCTCGTCGGCGACGCGGTCGTAGTGCTTACGGATCGCGGTCATCGTGGCGTAGAAGATGCACATGCCGAGCAGGGCCACCCACGCGCCGTGGGTGAACTTGGTGACCAGCACGACGACCAGCACCAGGCCGGTGAAGAAGGCGCCGAAGGCGTTGATCGCGCGGGAGCGGATCATGCGGCTGCGCTTGGCCGGGTCCTTCTCGGCGGCGAGGTGACGGTTCCAGTGCCGGACCATGCCGGTCTGGCTGAGCGTGAAGGACACGAACACGCCGACGATGTAGAGCTGGATCAGCCGCGTGGAGTCGGCGCCGTAGATGACCACGAGCAGCATCGCCGTACCGGCCAGCAGCACGATGCCGTTGGAGAAGGCGAGGCGGTCGCCGCGGGTGTGCAGCTGACGGGGCAGATAGCGGTCCTGGGCGAGGATCGAGCCGAGCAGCGGGAAGCCGTTGTACGCCGTGTTCGCCGCGAGGAAGAGGACCAGGGCCGTCGCCGCCGCGAGGACGACGAACAGGAAGCTGCCCTTGCCGAAGACGGCCTCGGCGACCTGGGAGATCACCGGGTTCTGGACGTAGCCGGGGCCGATCGGGACGCCGCCCTTGAGCAGGTCGGTCGCCGGGTTCTCGGCCATGCGGACGCCGGTCGACATCGCGAGGCCGATGATGCCGCAGAACATCGTGACGGCCAGCAGGCCCATCATGGCGAGCGTGGTCGCCGCGTTCTTCGACTTGGGCTTGCGGAAGGCCGGGACGCCGTTGGAGATGGCCTCCACGCCGGTGAGCGCGGCACAGCCGGAGGAGAAGGCCCGCAGCAGCAGGAAGATCAGCGCGAAGCCCGCGAGTCCCTGGTGCTCGGCCCTGATGTGGAGGTCCGCCGTGGGGGCGTGCATGGTCTCGCCGAGGACGAGGCCCCGGATCGCACCCCAGGCGATCATGACGAAGACGCCGCCGACGAACACGTACGTCGGGATGGCGAAGAGCTTGCCCGACTCCTTCATGCCGCGCAGGTTCATCAGCGTCAGCAGGAGGATCACCGCGCACGCGCAGAGCACCTTGTGCTCGATCACGAAGGGGATCGCGGAGCCCAGGTTCTCGATGCCCGAGGTGATGGACACGGCGACGGTCAGCACGTAGTCGACCAGCAGGGCGCTGGCCACGGTGAGGCCGGCGCGGGGGCCGAGGTTGGTGTTCGCCACCTCGTAGTCGCCGCCACCGCTGGGGTAGGCGTGCACGTTCTGTCGGTAGGAGGCGACCACGGTGAACATCAGCACGACGACCGCGACAGCGATCCAGGGGCTGAAGTGGTACGCCGACACGCCCGCGATGGACAGGACCAGCAGAACCTCCCCCGGCGCGTAGGCGACGGAGGACAGCGGGTCGGAGGCGAAGACGGGGAGGGCGATGCGCTTCGGCAGGAGCGTTTCGCCCAGCCGGTCACTGCGCAAGGCGCGCCCGATCAGAATGCGTTTGGGCACGTCGGTCAGTTTGGACACGACAGAGGATCGTAAGGCTTCGAACAGGCAGCCGCCCACCCGAAAGACGCATTCTGCCTCACGAGTGAAATCAGGGGCGCGCGGAACCGCGGTTTCCGTCGTCCCCGCGCCCCCCGTGCCTAGATGGCAGACCGGCCCGTCGTCGCAGTTCATCGCCCTTCGGAGGTCCCATGCCCGCGGCCGCGGAACTGATCGGCGCCACCCTCGCGCTGCTCGCCCTCGGAATCCTGACCCGGTGCAGCGTGCGCAGCATCACGCGACGCGGGGAACCCGGGGTGACGGGCGTCACCGAGCGGCACAGGTGAGCACGTGAGCAGCGGATGCCCTAGGGCCTGTCGTCAAACTCCCGCCTGCGGGGCGACGCCATGCACGCACTCTCGCCGCACCGGGCGTCAGCCCACGTACGTCCAGTACGAGGGCCCACGCCCGGCACGCCGAGAGCACGCACCTGACGCCGCCCCGCCCGCCCTCCGGGCGGACGGCGGGAGTTTGACGACAGGCCCTACGAGGACCGCGCGTGTGTAGCTTTGGGCGTCGGTCTGAGACCCTGAGGCTGAGCAGTAACTTTTGGACACCGGAAGGACGGTCGTGCACATCGTCATCATGGGCTGCGGACGCGTGGGTTCCGCGCTCGCGCAGACCCTGGAGCAACAGGGCCACACGGTCGCGGTGATCGACCGGGACCCCACCGCCTTCCGTCGGCTGGGGCCGGGATTCGGCGGCCGCCGGGTCACCGGCGTCGGCTTCGACCAGGACACCCTGCGCGAGGCCGGCATCGAGGAGGCGGGCGCCTTCGCGGCCGTGTCCAGCGGTGACAACTCCAACATCATCTCCGCGCGCGTCGCCCGCGAGATGTTCGGCGTGGAGAACGTGGCCGCCCGCATCTACGACCCCCGCCGTGCCGAGGTCTACCAGCGGCTGGGCATCCCGACGGTGGCCACGGTGCGCTGGACCGCCGACCAGATGCTGCGCCGTCTGCTGCCCTCCGGCGCCGAGCCGCTGTGGCGCGATCCCACCGGTGGGGTGCAGCTCGCCGAGGTGCACGCCTCCGAGAAGTGGGTCGGCCACAAGATCAGCAAGCTCCAGGAGGAGACGGGCGTCCGCGTGGCGTTCCTGACCCGCCTGGGCGAGGCCGTGCTGCCCACCTCGCAGACGGTCCTGCAAGAAGGTGACCTGGTGCACGTGATGATGCGCACGGACGACGTGGAGAAGGTCGAGGCGGCGTTCGCCGGGGGCCCCGAAGAGGAGAGCGGTCACTGATGAGGGTCGCCATTGCCGGTGCCGGTGCCGTCGGCCGCTCGATCGCGGCCGAGCTGCTGGAGAACGGCCACGAGGTCCTGCTGATCGACAAGGCGCCGACCGCCATCTCGGTCGAGCGCGTGCCCCAGGCGGAGTGGCTCCTTGCCGACGCCTGCGAGATCACCTCCCTGGACGAGGCCGCGCTCCAGCGCTGCAACGTCGTCATCGCCGCGACCGGCGACGACAAGGTCAACCTGGTGGTCTCGCTGCTCGCCAAGACGGAGTACGGCGTCCCGCGCGTCGTCGCCCGGGTGAACAACCCCAAGAACGAGTGGCTCTTCAACGAGTCCTGGGGCGTGGACGTGGCCGTCTCCACCCCGCGTCTGATGTCCGCCCTGGTCGAGGAGGCGGTGAGCGTCGGCGACCTGGTCCGGCTGCTCCGCTTCAGCCACGGCGACGCCAACCTGGTCGAGCTGACCCTGCCGGAGGAGTCGGCGCTGGCCGGCACCCAGGTCGGGGACGTGGACTGGCCGGAGGACACCTCCCTGGTCACGATCATCCGCGGCACCCGGGTGCTGACCCCCTCCAAGGAGGACTCCCTGGAGCCGGGCGACGAACTCCTCTTCGTGGCCGCGCAGGCCCGGGAGGAGCAGCTGGAGGACCTGCTGTCGGTACGGCGGGAAGAGGGCTGAGTCCCGTACGCGCGAAGAACCCCCACACGCCGGAAACGGTGTGTGGGGGTTCTTTGCGTTCCGCGCGTCTACGCGCCCCTGCGGTGCCGTCCGCCCGAGGGCTCGCCCGCCTCCGCGGCCGCGCGCTCCCGCTCCGCCTTCTCGGCCTTCTCCGCCTGCTCGGCGGCCTCCATCTCGGCGAACACGTCGATCGGCGGCGGCGCCTTCGCGAGGAAGACCCAGGTGAGCCAGACCGCCAGCAGGAAGGGCGGGATCTTCAGGATGACCAGGACCCAGCCGAGCTGGGTGGTGTCGGCCCACCAGTAGAGCGGGAAGAGGATCGCGCACTTGGCGAGCAGGATCAGGCCCCAGGCCCAACTGGCCTTGGCGTACGCCTTCTTGCGGCCGGGGTTGCGGGTGCGCCAGGAGAGGTTCTCCTTGAAGACCGGACCGAGCATCAGGCCGATCAGGGGCACCCCGGCGAGGGTGGTGATGATGTAGGCGAGCGCCAGGCCCAGGGTGTAGAGCATCCCGGGGAGGTAGAAGTCCTTGGCGTTGCCCGTGAACATCGCGAAGACGACACCGAAGGCCACACCGAAGACGCCGCTGAAGGCGTGCTTGACGGTGTCCCTGCGCAGCAGCCGGACGACCAGCATCACGACCGCCACGCCCAGTGCGGCGAGCGCGGAGAGGTGCAGGTCCTTGTTGATCGTGTAGATCGTGACGAAGAGCAGTCCGGGCAGGACCGTCTCGACCATCCCCCGGATTCCGCCGAACGCCTGGAACAGCGCGGCCTCGGTCACCGCACGTGAGTCGTGGGCGTCGTCCGGTGGTGTCTGTCCGGTGTCCTGGGTCGGCTTGTCGAGGGACGTCACCGGCTACTCCCGTCCGAGGGGTCGCAGTTCGTATTTCGGGTTGAACAGCACGCGGCGGCCACGGCTCATCGAGATCCGGCCCGATGCGATCAGCCTGCGCCCCGGTTCTATGCCCGTGATGGAACGCCTGCCGAGCCACACCACGTCCAGCGCGGCGGTGCCGTCGAACAGCTCCGCCTCCAGGGCCGGGACTCCGGCGCGCGGGCGCAGGGTGACCGTGCGCAAGGTACCAGTTACGGTGACGATCTGCCGGTCGTGGCAGTCGCCGATGCGGGTGCAGCCCGCCGTGTCGGCGTCCTCCCGCAGCTCCTCCGACTCCAGGTCCTCCTGCGACGAGGAGAGCCGGTCCAGCATGCGGCGGAACCGGCCGACCGGCTTTTCGGAACGGGGAACGGCGCTCATGTCTGAAAGCGTACCGGTGAGGGCCGACCGGGCGTACTCGTGGCCGTTCCGTCTCCCCCGCATCTCCATCCCCGCCGCTCGCTTCCCGTAAAGGATCACTTCTCGAAGCGGTACCCCATCCCCGGCTCGGTGATGAAGTGGCGGGGGTGGGCGGGGTCGGTCTCCAGCTTGCGGCGCAGCTGGGCCATGTAGACGCGCAGATAGTTGGTCTCGGTGCCGTACGACGGTCCCCACACCTCGCGCAGCAGCTGCTTCTGGCCGACGAGGCGGCCCGTGTTGCGGACCAGGACCTCCAGGAGGTGCCACTCGGTGGGGGTGAGGCGTACGTCCTTGCCCGCGCGGTTGACCTTCTTCGCGGCCAGGTCGACGGTGAAGTCCGCGGTCTCCACGGTGGTCACGTCGCCCTCGCCCGCGCCGACGGGTTCGGCCCGGCGTACGGCGGCCCGCAGCCGGGCGAGCAGTTCGTCCATGCCGAAGGGCTTGGTGACGTAGTCGTCGGCGCCCGCGTCGAGGGCCTCGACCTTCTCGTCGGAGGAGTGGCGGGCGGAGAGGACCAGGACGGGCACCCGGGTCCAGCCGCGCAGGCCGCGGATGACCTCGACGCCGTCCATGTCGGGCAGGCCCAGGTCGAGGACGACCACGTCGGGGTGGCGGGAGGCGGCGAGTTCGAGGGCGGTCCTGCCGTCGGCGGCGGAGTCCACCTCGTACTGGCGCGCCTTGAGGTTGATCACGAGGGCCCGCACGATCTGCGGTTCGTCGTCGACCACCAGCACCCTGGTCATAGGGCCTGCCTTTCTCGTTCCGTGGTGTGCGCGCCGGCTTCCGTGGCGCGCTCGATGGTGCCGCGCTCCTGCGTGCCCCGCCCCGCCGCGCGCAGGCTCAGCACCATGGTCAGGCCGCCGCCGGGGGTGTCCTCGGCGACCAGTGTGCCGCCCATGGCCTCGGCGAAGCCCCGGGCCACGGCGAGGCCGAGACCGACCCCGGCGCCGCGCGGGGCGTCGCCGTGGCGCTGGAAGGGCTCGAAGATGCGCTCCTTGGCCTCGTCGGGGACGCCGGGCCCCCGGTCCACCACGCGTACCTCGACCCGGTCGTCCAGGGCGCTGGCGGCGACCAGGACGCGGCGGCCGGGGGGACTGTACTTGACGGCGTTCTCGACCAGGTTGGCGACCGAGCGCTCCAGCAGGCCGGGGTCGACGGCGACCATGGGCAGCGTCTCGGGCACGTCCAGCTCGACGCTGTCCTCGGGCACGCCGACCAGCGCCATCGGGACCACCTCGTCCACGTCGATCTCGCGGATGAGCGGGGTGACGGTGCCGGTCTGGAGGCGGGACATGTCCAGGAGGTTGCCGACGAGGTGGTCGAGGCGGTCGGCGCCCTCCTCGATGCCTTCGAGCAGCTCGGCGCGGTCCTCCTCGGACCAGGCCACGTCGTCGGAGCGGAGCGAGGAGACCGCGGCCTTGATCCCGGCGAGCGGGGTGCGCAGGTCGTGGCTGACGGCGGCGAGCAGGGCGGTGCGGATGCGGTTGCCCTCGGCGAGGGTGCGGGCCTGCTCCGCCTCGGCCTGGAGACGGCGCCGGTCCAGTACGACGGCGGCCTGGGCGGCGAAGGCGGCGAGCACCCGGCGGTCCTCGGCGGGCAGCACCCGGCCGGTGAGCGCGAGGGCCATGTGGTCCCCGACCGGCATGTCCACGTCGGCGTCCTCGGGGCGCTCCAGGGGCGGTCCGACCCCGACCCGGCCCTGGCAGGTCCAGGGGTCGACGTCGCTGGCCCGCTCCAGGAGGGCGGCGGACTCCATGGCGAAGGTCTCCCGGACCCGTTCGAGCAGCTCCTCCAGTCCCGTTTCGCCGCGCAGGACGTTGCCCGCGAGGAAGGAGAGGATCTCCGACTCGGCGCGCAGCCGGGCGGCCTGGTGGGTGCGCCGGGCGGCGAGGTCCACCACGGAGGCGACGGACATCCCGACGCCGAAGAAGATCGCGATGGCGACGATGTTCTTCGGGTCGGCGACGGTCAGCCGGTGCAGGGGCGGGGTGTAGAAGTAGTTCAGCAGGAAGGACCCGATGGCCGCCGAGGCCAGCGCGGGCATGAGTCCGCCGAGCAGGGCCGCCGCGACCGTGAGGGCCAGGAAGAGCAGCATGTCGTTGGCGAGGCCGAGGTCCACGGTGTTGAGCAGCACCGCGAGGGCCACCGGGCCGCCGACGCCCACCAGCCAGCCCCAGACGATCCGGCCCCGGCCGAGCCGGGCACCCCGGGCGACGGGCAGTCCCCGGCCCTGGGCGACCGCCTCGTGGGTGACGATGTGGACGTCCAGGTCGGGGCCCGACTCCCGGGCGACCGTGGCGCCGACGCCGGGTCCGAAGACGTACTGCCAGGTCTTGCGGCGCGAGGAGCCGAGGACGATCTGGGTGGCGTTGACCCCGCGTGCGAAGTCCAGCAGGGCGGCGGGTATGTCGTCGCCGACCACGTGGTGGAAGGTGCCGCCGAGGTCCTCCACGAGGGTGCGCTGGAGGGCGAGTTCCTTCGGGGAGGCGGCGGTGAGGCCGTCGCTGCGGGCTATGTAGACGGCGAGCACCTCGCCGCCCGCGCCCTTCTCGGCGAGCCGGGCGGCGCGGCGGATGAGGGTGCGGCCCTCGGGTCCGCCGGTCAGGCCGACCACGATGCGCTCGCGCGAGCCCCAGATCCGGGAGACCTCGTGCTCGCTGCGGTACTCGTTCAGGTACTCGTCGACCCGGTCGGCCACCCACAGCAGCGCCAGTTCGCGCAGGGCGGTGAGGTTGCCGGGGCGGAAGTAGTTGGAGAGGGCCGCGTCGACCTTGTCCGGCTGGTAGATGTTGCCGTGCGCCATGCGGCGGCGCAGCGCCTGCGGGGACATGTCGACCAGCTCGATCTGGTCGGCCCGGCGGACGACCTCGTCGGGCACGGTCTCGCGCTGGCGCACCCCGGTGATCGACTCGACCACGTCGCCCAGCGACTCCAGGTGCTGGATGTTGACGGTGGAGACCACGTCGATCCCGGCCGCGAGCAGCTCCTCCACGTCCTGCCAGCGCTTGGCGTTGCGCGAGCCGGGGACGTTGGTGTGGGCGAGTTCGTCGACGAGGGCGACGGCGGGGGCGCGGCGCAGCACGGCGTCGACGTCCATCTCCGTGAAGAGGGCACCCCGGTGCTCCAGCTCCCGGCCCGGGACGCGCTCCAGGCCGTGCAGCATGACCTCGGTGCGGAGTCTGCCGTGGTGTTCGACGTGGGCCACGACGCAGTCGGTGCCGCGCTCGACGCGCCGGTGCGCCTCGGAGAGCATCGCGTAGGTCTTGCCCACGCCCGGTGCGGCACCGAGGTAGATCCGAAGCTTGCCGCGTCCCATGGCCCCATTGTCTTCCGGTGAACCGCTCCCCGTCCGGCGTCGACCCTACGGCCAACGATGCGGACAAAGCGGGCGGGGGGCCACCGGACCGGGGCGCTTTGACACAACCCTGACGCGCTGGGGCGTACACGAAGGGGCCGTACCCCCGTGGGAGTACGGCCCCTTCGCTCGTCGTGCCGGGGTCAGCGGACCTCGGTGATCTCCGGGCCGCGCTGGAGCTGGCCCATGCCGCCGGAGAAGCGGGAGCCCTCCTCCTGCTGGACGCCCTCGGGGACCATCTGGGCGTCGTTGGGCAGCTTGAGGACGATCGGGTCGCGCGGGGCCATCGGGCCCTCGCCGCGGACCACGACCGTGTCCCGGAAGATCTGCTCAAGGAGTCCGGCGGCCTGCGGCTGCACCGCGCCCTGGCCGGAGATCACACCGCGCAGGAACCAGCGCGGGCCGTCGACGCCGACGAAGCGGACGACCTGGAAGCCGCCGGTGCCGTCGGGCAGCTGGACCGGGACCTGGGCGCGCAGTTCCCAGCCGAGCGGGCCCTCGACCTCGTCGATGATGCCGCCCTGCTGGGTGATGCCGCCCGCGATCTCCTCGCGGACCTCGCCCCAGATGCCCTCGCGCTTGGGGGCGGCGAATGCCTGGAGCTGGATGGCGCTGTCCCGCAGGACGACGGTCGCGGCGACGATCGCGTCACCGGCGACCTCCACGCGCAGCTCCATGCCGTCCACGCCCGGCACGAACAGGCCGCCGAGGTCGACGCGGCCCTCGGCCGGGTCGCGCACCTCGGTGGAGTCCCAGGGCCCGTCGGGGCGCGGCTCGGGCTCGAGCCGCACGCGCTCACGCTCTCCGTCCGCCTCGGTGCCGACGTTGTCGACGACCTGCTCGGCCTCGCCGGCCGCGCCCTCGGCGGCACCCTTCTTGTTGCGACGTCCGAACACGTCACTGTCCTTCCCGGTCGGATACGACCGAAGCGTATCGATTCCCACCCGTCGGACCGCCGTCGGCGGTCCGACCGTCTGTGCCGCTCCCGTCGTCCACCGAGGCATGGCCTCCGGTGGACCCGAAGCCCCCCTCGGCGCGTACCGAGGCGGGAAGTTCCGCGACCTCCTGGAAGCGGACCCTCTCGACCTGCTGGACGACCAGTTGGGCAATCCGGTCGAAGCGTTCGAACCGCACGGTCTCGCGCGGATCGAGATTCACCACGATCACCTTGATCTCTCCACGGTACCCGGCATCCACCGTCCCGGGGGCGTTCACGAGCGCCACACCGCAGCGGGCGGCCAGGCCCGAACGGGGGTGCACGAAGGCCGCGTAGCCCTCCGGGAGCGCGATCGCGATGCCCGTGGGCAGGACGGCCCGCTCACCGGGGCTCAGCTCGCACGGCTCGGTGGTGCGCAGGTCGGCCCCGGCGTCGCCGGGGTGCTCGTACGCCGGGAGGGGGACGTCGGGGTCGATCCGGCGGATGCGGACGTCCAGCGGGGCGGTCCGGTCGGTGTTCACGGGTTCACCTCGAAGGCACGGGTACGGCGGATCTGGTCCGGGTCGCTCATGGCGGCCCGGATCTCCTCCTCGCGGCCGTGGTCGGTGAAGTGATCGACCTTGACCTCGATGAAGAGGGCGTCGGCACGGACGGCGACGGGGCCCTCGGGGCCGCCGATGCGGCCGGTGGCGGTGGAGTAGATCTTCCGTCCGGCGACGGCGGTGACCTCGGCCTCCAGATGGAGCGTGGTGCCCACGGGGACGGGCCGCACGAAGTCCGTCTCCAGTCTGCCGGTGACGGCGATGGTCCGCAGCAGCCAGTTCAGCGAGCCCAGCGTCTCGTCCAGGGCGGTGGCGAGGACCCCGCCGTGCGCGAGGCCGGGGGCGCCCTGGTGGGCGGGCCGCACGGTGAACTCGGCGGTCAGCGAGACGCCGTCGCCCGCGCGGGCCTCCAGGTGCAGCCCGTGCGGCTGCCCGGGCCCGCATCCGAAACAGTGTTCGTAGTGGGTGCCCAGCGGCTCGCCGGGGGCGGGCGCGTCGGGGTGACGTACGGGGCGCACCGCGTCGGCGGGCGGCTCAAGGGCTGGGGAACTACCACTCACAGGCGCAGACCTTACCCGGCCGCCCGGCGCCCGCCACCGGCGTGCCAAGCTTGGCCCCATGCAGCTTGCCGCCACCCCCTACGAAGAACGCCTGACCGCCCCCCGCTCGTGGTGGCTGATCAGCTTCCTCGTGGGTGTCTCCTTCGCCCTGATCCTGCTCCCCTTCGGCGTCCTGCCGCTGCTCGGCGGGCTGGTCGGGGGCACGGCCGCGGCGGCGGTCATGGCGAGCGCGTACGGCTCCCAGCGCATCCGGCTCGTGGGCGACTCGCTGATCGCGGGTGAGGCGAAGATCCCGGTGTCCGCGCTGGGCGCCAGTGAGGTGCTGGACGCGGAGGAGGCGCGCGCCTGGCGGACCTACAAGGCGGACGTGCGCGCGTTCCTGCTGCTGCGCGCGTACATCCCGACGGCGCTGCGTGTGGAGGTCACCGACCCGGAGGACCCGACGCCGTACCTGTATCTGTCGACGCGGGAGCCGGAGCGGCTGGCGGCGGCCATCGAGGCGGCGAAGACGGCCGGGGCCGCGGCCTGAGGTCAGGTCTTCGGGCTGCCCGGGACCTCGGGGTCCTCGGGCATCTCCTTGATCCGCACGGGGTGTTCGGGCTGGTCCAGCGGGGGCTGCGCGGCCAGTTCGTCCCAGGGGACCTGGTGGTTGCGCAGGTCGGCCCGGACCCGGTCGGCGAGCCTTCTGGTGTCGCGGCGGTTCATGACCGCGCCCACGGCGGCGCCCACCATGAAGGGCGTCAGGTTGGGCAGGTTGCGGACCATGCGCTTCATGATCTGCTGGCGCAGTTCGCGTTTCATGCGGCCGCCCAGGGCCGCGTCGATCGTCGACGGCTTCATCACGTCGATGCCGCGCTCCCCGGACCAGGAGCCCAGATACGCGGTGCTGCGGGCGCCGAGGCCACCGGGGGCGCGCTGCCCGTAGACCTCGTGGAGTTCGGCGATGAGCTTCAGCTCGATCGCGGCGACCGCGGTGATCTCCGCGGCGAGTTCGGTCGGCAGGGCGGGCGGTACGGGCAGCATGGCCGCCGCTCCGACTCCGGCGCCGACGGTGGAGGTGGCGTTCGCGGCGCCCTTCACGAGCTTGTCCGCGAGCTGTTCGGGCCCGAGGCCCGGGAACTGCCTCCGCAGCGTCGCGAGGTCCCGTACGGGGACGCGCGGGGCGATGTCGATGACGCGGTCCGCGACGTAGGCGACGCCCGCGCGGGCGTGGTCGCCGCCCCGGCGTGCGCCTTCGCGCGCCAGATGGCGGGCCCTGCCACGGATCGCCGCGGCCCGTGGATGGCGGACCGGTGCGTCGAGGCCGGCGGACTCCCCCGTCCCGGCCCGCGGAGCGTGGCGCTCCGCCGGTGGTTCGAGCGAGGCTCCCGCTTCCGGTGAGCCCCGCTCGTGGTCACGCGTGCCGTGCGAGCCGCCGAACGGCCCTTTGTCCGCTCCCGGGAACCGGAAACGGCGCTTCCGCGGAGGGGTCGAGCCAGTCACGGCCGACCCGTCCTCAGTCGCAGTCGCGGCAGATCGGCTGACCGTTCTTCTCGCGGGCCAGCTGGCTGCGGTGGTGGACGAGGAAGCAGCTCATGCAGGTGAACTCGTCCTGCTGCTTGGGCAGCACACGGACGGCCAGCTCCTCGTTGGAGAGGTCGGCGCCGGGAAGCTCGAGGCCCTCTGCGGCCTCGAACTCGTCGACGTCCACCGCGGAGGTGGACTTGTCGTTCCGCCGGGCCTTCAGCTCTTCGAGACTGTCCGAGTCGACGTCGTCGTCGGTCTTGCGTGGAGTGTCGTAATCGGTTGCCATGGTCGCTCTCCCCCTCTGGGTGTCTGCGGTGTCTTCAGCGCACGTAACGCGTGAGAGGCCGGACTTGTGCCCGACCTGAGGCGGAGATTTTGCCTCACATCAAGGTCTGTTACTCAATCGACACCCAACCCGATCCCTCAAGAGTGATCGGCTTGGATGGCGGTGAGGACCGTACACGGTTCGAATGCCGCACCTCAAAGGCGCCTCATCGTGTACTTCCCGTGATCAGGAGGGCTGAAAACCCGGACTTTCCCGGCTTTGTGGCCCACTTCTTGATCACGTTCAGTACATGGCCGGAAATCCATACATGTGATTGATCACACAGGGACAACCCCGGCAGGGTGGTGGAAAATTCCGCGCGAAGCGAACAATCTCCGGGCGTGCCGGAGGCCCGTTCACAGCGGCAGGGTGACGCGCATCACCAGCCCTCCGCCCTCGCGCGGCCGGGCCACGATGTGACCGCCGTGCGCCCGCGCCACCGACCGGACGATGGACAGGCCGAGCCCGACGCCCTTGTCGCTGCCCGTGCGCTCGGTGCGCAGCCGTCTGAAGGGCTCGAAGAGGTTGTCGATCTCGTACGCCGGGACGACCGGGCCGGTGTTGGAGACGGTCAGCACGGCCTGGTTGTGCTCGGTGTCCGTGGTGACCTCCACCCACCCGTCCTCCGGCACGTTGTACCGGACCGCGTTCTGTACGAGGTTCAGCGCGATCCGCTCCAGGAGCACGCCGTTGCCCAGCACCACCGCGCGCTTGCGTTCGCCGCGGATCTCGACGTCCTTGGCGTCCGCCTCGCTGCGCACCTGGTCGATGGCCTGCCCGGCGACCTCGGCGAGGTCCACGGGACCGCGCTCGACGATCTGGTTGTCGCTGCGGGCGAGCAGCAGCAGGCCCTCCACGAGCTGCTCGCTGCGTTCGTTGGTGGCGAGCAGGGTCTTGCCGAGCTGTTGCAGCTCCACGGGCGCGCCCGGGTCCGAGAGGTGGACCTCCAGGAGCGTGCGGTTGATCGCGAGCGGGGTGCGCAGCTCGTGGGAGGCGTTGCCGACGAAGCGCTGCTGGGCGGTGAAGGCCCGTTGCAGGCGCTCCAGCATGTCGTCGAAGGTGTCCGCCAGCTCCTTCAGCTCGTCGTCGGGTCCGTCCAGCTCGATCCGGCGGGAGAGGTCCGAGCCGGCCACCTGGCGCGCGGTGCGGGTGATCCGGCCGAGCGGGGACAGCACGCGGCCCGCCATGGCGTAGCCGAAGGCGAAGGCGATCACGGCGAGGCCGAGCAGGGCGAGCAGCGAGCGGCTGAGCAGCTCGTCCAGGGCGACCTGGCGCTGGTGGTCGACGCACGTGCTGATCGCGTCGTTGAAGTCCTGGAGCGAGAGGCTGCTGGTGTTGATCGCCTGGCAGTTGTCGCTGGAGACCTTCAGCGCCTGGAAGCTGACGATCTTGAACAGGGGCTGGTTGCCGGAGCTGATCGCCTGCGCGGCCAGCAGATAGATGATCGACAGCAGCAGGATGCCGGCGATCAGGAACATGCCGCCGTACAGCAGGGTCAGCCGTATGCGGATGGTCGGGCGCAGCCACGGGAAGGGCGGCTGGGGGCGGCGGGGGTCCCAGGTGGGCTTCGGGGGCGCCTGGGGCGGCGCGGGGGTGGCGGCCATGGGGGATCAGATCCGGTAGCCGGAGCCGGGCACCGTGACGATCACGGGAGGCTCGCCGAGCTTGCGGCGCAGGGTCATCACGGTCACCCGGACCACGTTGGTGAACGGGTCGGTGTTCTCGTCCCAGGCCTTCTCCAGGAGCTGCTCGGCCGAGACGACCGCGCCCTCGCTGCGCATCAGCACCTCCAGGACGGCGAACTCCTTAGGGGCGAGCTGGACCTCGCGGCCGTCGCGGAAGACCTCGCGGCGGTTGGGGTCGAGCTTGATCCCGGCGCGCTCCAGGACCGGCGGCAGGGGGACGCTCGTACGGCGGCCGAGCGCGCGTACGCGCGCGATCAGCTCGCTGAAGGCGAAGGGCTTGGGCAGGTAGTCGTCGGCGCCGATCTCCAGGCCCTCGACGCGGTCGCTGACGTCGCCGGAGGCGGTGAGCATGAGCACGCGGGTGGCGATGCCCAGCTCCACGATCCGGCGGCAGACGTCGTCGCCGTGCACGAGGGGGAGGTCGCGGTCGAGGACGACCACGTCGTAGTCGTTGACGCCGATGCGCTCCAGGGCGGCCGCACCGTCGTACACGACGTCGACGGCCATGGCCTCCCGGCGCAGTCCGGTGGCCACCGCATCGGCGAGCAGTTGCTCGTCCTCGACGACGAGTACGCGCACGTCGCTTGTCCTTCCTCATGTCCGCCCACGGCGCGCCTGGGCGCGGGCGGGCGGGGGTGTCCGTGGGATTGTGCCCTCCATCCTGCCCTTTTCGGCCATAAGTCGGCGGTAAGCCGAGGACGGTCGCCGCAGGTACGGCGGTCGGAGGGCGAGAAAGCGGGATTTTCTGCGGCGTCGGAGGTTTCCCGGACGAGGCGCGCGGGGAGGACGGCTTTACACCCCGCGATCACGCTCCGCATGTGCCGAGGCACCATGCGGTCACTCCGCGATCAGCCCCGGCGGAGCGGGCGCGGGTGTTCGGCACCGCAGCCGCCCCGGCAGGGCTGTGCCGGGCATCCGCGGGCCACGTGATCGCCCCTTCCCGACCGGCACACCCCCGTGCCACCGACCCACGACCCAGGACGAGGGGGCGCAGCATGGACGCATTCACCGCAGGACTTCTGCAGCGCATAAAGACGACCGAGTCCGACCTGTCGCGGGCTCGTGACGAGGGCGACGACTTCCTCGCCGAGGTGGAGCAGGGAGAGCTGGACGACCTGCGCCGTCTCGCGGCCGAGCACGGTGTGGAAGTCGCCGTGTCACAGCCCTGACCTGCCCCGGCAGTCGAGTGGGCCCCGGCGGAGAGATCCGCCGGGGCCCACTCGCATGGCGGTACCGCTCAGTCGTGCCAGGCGCCGAAGTCCTCCAGCAGGGGCTGGAGCGCCTCGAAGACGGCCGGGGTGGCCGCGAACGCGAGGGCGGGTGATTCGGGCTCTCCGGGGCGTCCACCGGTCACCGCGCCCGCCTCACGGGCGATGAGGGCACCGGCGGCGTAGTCCCAGGGGTTGAGCCCGCGCTCCCAGTAGCCGTCCAGCCGGCCCGAGGCCACGTCGCACAGCTCGATCGCCGCCGAGCCGCCCCGCCGGATGTCCCGGACCAGCGGGAGCACCCGGGCGGCCACCTGGGCCTGGTGGGCGCGCACCTCGGTGACGTAGTTGAAGCCGGTGGCGACGAGTGCCTGGTCCAGCGGGGCGGCCGGGCGGCAGGCGAGGGCCCGCTCGCCCTCCCAGGCGCCGGTGGCGAAGGCGCCGCCGCCGCGCACCGCGTGGTACGTCTCGCCGCGCAGCGGGGCCGCGACGACGCCGACGACGGTCTCGCCGTCCAGCTCGGCGGCGATGGACACCGCCCAGGTCGGCAGCCCGTAGAGGTAGTTCACCGTGCCGTCGAGCGGGTCGATCACCCAGCGGACCCCGCTGGTGCCCTCGGAGGCGGCACCCTCCTCGCCGAGGAAGCCGTCGTCGGGGCGGCGCTCGGAGATCAGGTCGGTGATCAGCTTCTCCGCCGCGATGTCCATCTCCGTGACGACGTCGATGGGGCTGGACTTGGTCCTGGCCACGGCGAGGTCGGCCGGACGGCCGTCGCGCAGCAGCTCACCGGCGCGGCGGGCGGCCTCCAGGGCCAGGCCGAGCAGGTCGTCGAGCCGGTCGTCGGGCAGGTCGTCAAGCAGGTCGGAGTGCGGGGTCGTCACGTGGCTCCTCACGCGTAGGGGCTGTCGGCACCGGCGGCGGCCGGGCGCGGGGCGCGGGCCGGGCAGCAGCCGACGGGGCAGAGGTCGTGGCTCGCGCCGAGGGCGCCGAGGGCGCACGGGGTGACCCGCTCGCCGCGCTCGGTGGCGGCCCGCTCCTCGATCAGCTCGCGCACGGCGGCGGCGAAGCGCGGGTCGGCGCCCACCGTGGCCGAGCGGCGCACCGGCAGGCCCAGCTCCGCGGCCTTGGCGGTGGCCTCCGTGTCGAGGTCGTAGAGGACCTCCATGTGGTCGGAGACGAAGCCGATGGGCGCCATGACGACGGCGGGGACTCCGGCCGCGTGCCGCTCCTCCAGGTGGTCGCAGATGTCCGGCTCCAGCCAGGGGATGTGCGGGGCGCCGGAGCGGGACTGGTAGACGAGCTGCCAGGGGTGGTCGACGCCGGTGCGCTCGCGGACCGCGTCGGCGATCAGCCGGGCGACCTCCAGGTGCTGGCGGACGTAGGCGCCGCCGTCCCCGTGGCCCTCCACGGGGCCCGAGGTGTCGGCGGCCGTGAGCGGGATGGAGTGCGTGGTGAAGGCGATGTGGGCGCCGTCGCGGACCTCCTCGGGGAGGTCGGCGAGCGCGCGCAGCACGCCCTCGGTCATGGGCTCGACGAAGCCGGGGTGGTTGAAGTAGTGCCGCAGCTTGTCGACCCTGGGCGGCTCCAGGCCCTCGGCCTCCAGCGTGGCGAGCGCGTCGGCCAGGTTCTCGCGGTACTGGCGGCAGCCGGAGTACGACGCGTAGGCGCTGGTGGCGAGGACCAGGACGCGGCGGTGGCCTTCGGCGGTCATCTCGCGCAGGGTGTCGGTCAGATACGGCTGCCAGTTGCGGTTGCCCCAGTGGACCGGCAGGTCGAGGCCGTGCTCGGCGAAGTCCTTGCGCAGGGCGTCGAGCAGCTCGCGGTTCTGCTCGTTGATCGGGCTGACGCCGCCGAACAGGAAGTAGTGCTGCCCGACCGCCTTGAGGCGTTCCTTCGGGATGCCACGCCCGCGCGTGACGTTCTCCAGGAACGGGACCACGTCGTCGGGACCCTCGGGGCCGCCGAAGGAGAGCAGGAGGAGGGCGTCGTAGGGACCGGCGTCCGGCGGGGGGACATCGAGGGCGTCTGGCATGTCTCCGATCCTGCCACCCGGCACCGACAGCCGGGAAAACGACCCGGCGGCGCCACCACGTGTCCCGCGCTGACCTGGTGCGTTAGGGTTGCCTAACTCGTAGCTGTATGCGCCTCTTTCACGCCTTACAGCTGTGCAGCGCGACCGTCCGCCCCCCGCAGGACCGCCCGCACCGGACAACGGAGACCGCCGTGCCCAGCCCCTACCGCGCCCTGTTCACCGAACCGGGCACCAAGCGCTTCGCCGCCGCCGGTCTCGTCGGCCGGATGCCGCTGTCCATGATGGGCATCGGCGTGATCACGATGATCTCGCAGCTCACCGGGCGCTACGGTCTCGCGGGCGCGCTCACGGCCACCATCGCCCTGTCCGCCGCCGTGATCGGGCCGCAGATATCCCGGCTGGTGGACCGGCACGGGCAGCGCAGGGTGCTGCGCCCGGCCACCATGGTCGCGCTGACCGCCGCCACCGGGCTGCTGCTGGCCGCACACCTGCGCTGGCCGGACTGGACGCTGTTCGTGTTCTGCGCCGCGATCGGCTCGGTGCCGAGTCTCGGCGCGATGGTCCGGGCCCGCTGGGCGGCGCTGTACGGCGGCACCCCGAAGCTGCACACGGCGTACTCGTTCGAGTCGGTCGTCGACGAGGTGTGCTTCATCGTCGGCCCGATCGTCTCGGTGGGCCTGTCCACGGCCTGGTTCCCGGAGGCGGGTCCGCTGCTCGCGGGCTGCTTCCTGGCCGTCGGTGTCTTCTGGCTGACCTCCCAGCGGGCCACCGAGCCGGTGCCGCACCCGCGCGACGAGAACCACGTCGGCGGCAGTGTGCTGCGCTCGCGGGGTCTCCAGGTGCTGGTGCTGGCCTTCGCGGCGACGGGCACGATCTTCGGCGCGGTCGACGTGGCGACCGTGGCCTTCGCCGAGGAACGCGGACACAAGGGCGCGGCGAGCGTGGTCCTCGCCGTGTACGCGGCCGGTTCCTGCACCGCCGGGCTGGTCTTCGGCCTGCTGCGGTTCGCCGGGCGGCCCGAGCGCCGGTGGCTGCTGGGGGTGGCGGCGATGGCCGTGAGTATGATCCCCCTCCTACTGGTCGGGAACCTGCCGCTCCTGGCCGTGGCGCTGTTCGTAGCGGGACTGTCCGTCGCACCGACGATGATCACGACGATGTCCCTCATCGAAGAGCACGTACCTCGCGCGAACCTCACCGAGGGCATGACCTGGGTGGGTACCGGCCTCGCCGTCGGTGTCGCGCTCGGCTCGTCCGCGGCCGGCTGGGTGATCGACGCCGCCGGGGCACGTGCCGGGTACGGGGTTCCGGCCGCCGCCGGGGCCGTCGCGGTCGCGGTCGGGTTCCTCGGGTACCGCCGGCTCAGCAGGCCGGCCGCGGGTCGGGGAGGCACCGTTGAGCAGCACGGCGAGCGGGAAGCACGGCACGTGGCGTAACTGGGGCGGCAATGTGACCGCCCGTCCGGTCCGGCAGGTGACTCCGGCCTCGGTGGAGGAACTGGCGGCCGAGGTGCGGAAGGCCGCCGAGGAGGGCCTGCGGGTCAAGCCGGTGGGTACGGGCCACTCGTTCACGTCCATAGCCGCGACCGACGGGGTGCAGATACGGCCCGAACTGCTCACCGGCATCCGGGAGATCGACCGTACGGCGATGACCGTCACCGTCGAGGCGGGCACCCCGCTCAAGCGGCTCAACGCGGCCCTGGCACGCGAGGGCCTGTCGCTGGCCAACATGGGCGACATCATGGAGCAGACCGTGGCCGGGGCGGTCAGCACCGGCACCCACGGCACGGGCCGCGAGTCGGGCTCGATCGCGGCGCAGATCACCGCGCTCGAACTGGTCACCGCCGACGGCTCGGTGCTCACCTGCTCGCGGGAGAAGAACCCCGAGGTCTTCGCGGCGGCCCGGATCGGGCTCGGTGCCCTCGGGATCGTCACGGCCGTCACCCTCGCCGTGGAGCCGCTGTTCCTGCTCCACGCGCGCGAGGAGCCGATGCCACTGGACCGCGTGCTGGCCGAGTTCGACCAACTGTGGGCGGAGAACGAGCACTTCGAGTTCTACTGGTTCCCGCACACCGGCAGCACCAACACCAAGCGCAACAACCGCAGCGCGGGTCCGGCACGTCCGGTGAGGCAGCCGGCCGGCTGGTTCGAGGACGAGTTCCTCTCCAACGGCGTCTTCCAGGTGGCCCAGTGGGTCGGCCGCGCGGCGCCCGCGAGCGTCCCTGCCATCGCCCGGATCGCCGGCGGGGCGCTGTCCGCACGGTCGTACACCGACATCCCGTACAAGGTCTTCACCTCGCCGCGCCGGGTGCGGTTCGTGGAGATGGAGTACGCGGTGCCGCGCGCGGCGCTGGCCGAGACGCTCCGCGAGCTGAAGGCGGCCGTCGAGCGGTCCGGGCTGCGCGTCAGTTTCCCGGTCGAGGTGCGCACCGCCCCGGCCGACGACATCACGCTCTCCACCGCGTCGGGCCGGGACAGCGCGTACATCGCGGTCCACATGTACCGGGGCACGCCGTACCACGCCTACTTCAGCACGGCCGAGCGGATCTTCACCGCGCACGAGGGGCGACCCCATTGGGGGAAGGTGCACACCCGTGACGCGGAGTACTTCGATCGGGTGTATCCGCGTTTCGGGGAGTTCAGGGCGTTGCGGAACCGCCTTGATCCGGAACGGCTGTTCCAGAACGACTACTCCCGGCGGATTCTCGGGGAGTAGGGCTCGCGGTCGGCGCGTCCGTCGTCGTCGGCGCCGGGGTGGTCGCGCCGGGGCTGGGCACGGCATCCTGCTCGCCCCGCAGGTCCGGGCTCCGGGTCGGGTCGGGGGTCGCCGGAGCCGTCGTACCGCCGTCGTCCGACGGGGCGGTCTCGCCCGGGGAGGTTGTCCCGGTACCGGTGGACGGGGTCCAGGAGGGTGCGGGGGCCGGGGACTTGTGGGGTGAGGGCTTCCGGCCGCCGACCGCGTCGCTGACCGTGGTGCCCTTTCCGCCACTGAAGCTGCTGCCGGAGACCAGTTCGTAGACGGTGATACCGGCCATGGTCACGCCGAAGACGAGCGCGGCCGCGACGAGCGGGCGCTTCCAGCTCTTCACCCGCGCGCGGTAGACGGTGCCCGCGCCGAACTCCCCCGGTACGGCGGCTGCTTCACCGGCCGCGTGCGCTCTCGGCAGGCCGTGCGACTTGGCCTCGCGCAGTTGCTCGCCGGTGCGCCGGAAGACCTGCTGGAAGACGGAGCCGCCGCAGGTGGCCACGATGCTGACGACCCCCGCGCCGAGGATCGTGCCGTACACCCCGAAGTAGGAGGCCAGTTTGGCCGCCACGACGGCGGCCAGCGCACTGCCCGCCACCTGGGGCACGTTCAGGTCGAACCGCTTGCGACCCGTCTCGGGCGTCTCACCCATACCCGGAACCTGCCTGCCTTTCCCATACCTGACCGGCCTTGACCGGCTATTTGCACGAGGAAGGGACGTATGGGCGAAACCTTTAGTTCCGTTTCTGTCGATTGCGTGAAGTTCGCCACGTTGATGACCGATCGGACCGACTCGCGCACGGCCGAGACGCGCCTCTTGTCAGAACTCGGGCGGCGCGCCAATCCACGCGCGTGGTCCGAATGGAGTACTGTTGCGAGCCCTGGGCCCGGTCTCCCACCAGGGTGTCCGGGGCCTCGCAGGACCGCCGGGAGGGGACTACTTGCACAGGGTGATGGAGTTCGTCACTTAGCGTTGTGAACAAGTAACCGTGCCATAACGGCGAACTCGGGTCCGAGCCCGACACGCCGGGCAACTCGGCAAGGTTGTGGCAGGCTGCACCCGGGCAGGCCACACTCGACTAGCGGAAGCAGCGACGCACGTGACGTCGGCAGGCACCACCCGGGAGGTCCCCATGCCCGAACTGCGTGTCGTGGCCGTCTCGAATGACGGCACACGGCTGGTGCTCAAGGCTGCCGACGCGACGGAGTACACCCTTCCGATCGACGAGCGGCTGCGCGCCGCCGTGCGCGGCGACCGTCCCCGGCTCGGCCAGATCGAGATCGAGGTGGAGAGCCACCTCCGCCCCCGTGACATCCAGGCGCGGATACGAGCAGGTGCCACCGCGGAAGAGGTCGCCCAGCTCGCCGGCATCCCCGTCGACCGGGTCCGGCGCTTCGAGGGCCCCGTCCTCGCCGAGCGCGCCTTCATGGCCGAGCGCGCCCGCAAGACCTCCGTCCGCCGCCCCGGCGAGAACTCCGGCCCACCCCTGGGCGAGGCCGTCCAGGAACGGCTGTTGCTGCGCGGCGCCGAGAAGGACACCGTGCAGTGGGACTCCTGGCGCCGCGACGACGGCACCTGGGAGGTGCTGCTCGTCTACCGGGTCGCCGGTGAGATGCACTCCGCGAGCTGGACGTACGACCCGCCGCGCCGCCTGGTCCAGGCCGTGGACGACGAGGCGCGCTCGCTGATCGGGGAGTCCGACGACCTCGCCTCGGCGGAGCCGAGCTTCCCGTTCGTGCCGCGCATCGCCCGGCTGCCGCGCGACCGCACGATGGACCGCGCCCTGGAGCGGGGCGACCGCGACCGGCCGAGCCTGCCCGCCCAGGCGTCGGAACCCGTCGAGGAGACCACCGCCGGTGAACGGGACTCGCTGACCAGCCTGTTGGAGGCCGTGCCGAGCTTCCGGGGCGACCTGGTGGTGCCGGAGCGCCCGCCGGAGACCGACGAGGCACCTCCCGAGGAGCCCGAGGCGGAGGAGCCCCCGGCGCCCGCCGCATCGGCCGGTTCCGCGTACGCGGACGTGCTCATGCCCCGCTCGGTCGGCAGCCACCGCGACCGGCTCGTGGGCGCCACGGACCGCCAGGCCGAGGCCGACGGGGTGCGCCCCGGACGCCGGGCCGCCGTGCCCAGCTGGGACGAGATCGTCTTCGGGACGCGGCGCAAGAAGCAGGAGTAGCGGCGGGAGCAAACAGGTCGTACGACCGTTTGTGCGAATAGGCGTATCGCGGGGGCGTGTTCAGCGCGCCCCCGCTTCCGCGTGCCCGCCCTCCCGTGTGCTTACCCGGGGTCCGGTTCGTGCGCCTACCGGGGGTCCGGCCCCACCGCGACCGGGCGGGACGGATCGGCGGACCACTCCGACCACGAACCGACGTACAGCTCCGCCGGGATGCCCGCGACCGCGAGGGCCAGCACCTCGTGCGCGCCCGAGACGCCCGAGCCGCAGTACACGCCCACCGGGGCGTCGTCGGACACGCCCAGTGCCTTGAAGCGGTCGTGCAGGTCGGCGGCGGGCAGGAAGCGGCCGTCGGGGCCCACGTTCTCCGTCGTCGGCGCCGACACCGCGCCCGGGATGTGGCCGCCGACCCGGTCGATGGGCTCGACCTCGCCCCGGTACCGCTCCCCCGCCCGCGCGTCGAACAGGACGCCGACACCCGCCAGTTCGGCGGCGCCGTCCGCGTCCAGGACGCCGGTCGGCGCGGGAGACGGCTCGAAGTCGCCCTCCGCCGGGGCGGGCAGGTCGGTGGACAGCGGACCGTCCCACGCCGTCAACCCGCCGTCCAGCACCTTCACGTCCGGGTGACCCGTCCAGCGCAGCAGCCACCACGCGCGCGCGGCGGCCCACCCCTGCCCGCCGTCGTAGACCACGACGGGCCGCCCGGCGGAGACGCCCGCGCGGCGCATGGCCGCGCCGAACACCTCCAGGTCGGGCAGTGGATGGCGCCCCTTCTCGCCGGGCGTGGAGGCCAGTTCGCGGTCCAGGTCGACGTAGACCGCGCCCGGGATGTGCCCGGCCGCGTACTCGGCCCGGCCGTCGAAGGCGGGCGCCCCCGCCGCCTTGGCCGCGGAGAGCTGCCAGCGGACGTCCAGCAGCACGGGAGGCGCCTGCCCGGACAGCTCCTGGGCCAGCTCGGACGGGGAAATGATGACTGTCATGGTGTCCATCCTTACGCCAGGGGTAGCCCCGGCGTCCAGGTACGGCTACTCTGCTCGGCCGGACGGACACGATCACGGGGCGTACGCGACCGGGCACGCATCGTGCGCCGGGCGCGTGCGCGGGAGGACGGCTTTTCCTCCGTACGGGACACCAGGCACGTACGGCACACCCGACACCGGTTCCGCCCGGGCGTGCGCCCCCTTCGGGTGACGCGCGCCCCTTCCGGGTGAGCGGACGCGACACGGCCCCCGTGCGGGGCCGGAGGGAGAGTGGCGCATGACCCAGGCACGGCAGGCGGCAGTACCCCGCGCGGAGCGTGCGCCCGGCGCACCCTGGCGGGTGAGCCTGCTGACACACCGGCCGGCCGCCGCCGAGGAGTTCTACGGGGCGCTGTTCGGCTGGGAGTTCGGGCCCGGCCCGGGGCGCCGGACGCGGGCCCTGCTGGACGGGCAGGAGGTGGCGGGTATCGGCCAATCACCGCCGGACCGTCAACTTCCGGCCGCCTGGACGCCGTTCTTCACTTCGACCGACGTGGACGTGGCGGCCGGTCAGGTCCGCCTCTGCGGCGGCACGGTGGCCGTCGGACCGCTCGACAGCGCCGGGGAGGGCCGCACGGCGGTGGCGGCGGACCCGGCGGGCGCGGTCTTCGGCCTCCGCGAGGACAAGGGCCCCGCCACGGCGGCGGGCGACGACCGCCACGGCCTGCCGGTGTGGACCGAGTTGATCACCTACGAGACCGAACGCGTCGTCAAGTTCTACGAGATGGTCTGCGGCTACGACCAGGACCCCGCCCCACCCGCCCCCGACCACGTGACCCTCCGCACCGGCGGCCGGCCGGTCGCCGGTCTGCACGGCGCGGGCCGCGCGGTCCCCCGCGACCGGGGCGCCCACTGGCTCACCCACTTCCGCGTCACGAACGTGGACGTGACACTCGCCCGGGTGACGGCCCTCGGCGGCCGGGTACTGGAACCGGCCCGCCCGGGCACACGGGGCCGGGCAGCGACGGTGGCGGACCCGGAGGGGGCGGTCTTCGCGGTGCTCCAGGCGCTCGGCTGATGCCCGACGGCCCCCGGCGGTTCACTCCTCCCGGGCACGCGCCGCCCGCCTGCAGCGCCACAGTTCCTCGGCGTACGGCAGGACGACGCCCGCCGTGACGACCGTGCCGAGGGCCACCAGACAGGGGGCCGGCAGCGGAGGTTCCTTGGACAGCAGGCGCCAGTCGTGCGACCCCGGGCCGCCGTGGAGGAGGGCGCGGACCTGGTCGGGGTGGAGGGACGCGGTGAGGGCGAGGGTGGTGAGGGGCAGCACGTTCAGGAGGGTGTGGAGGCACTGCTCGACCGGGCGGGTCTCGCGGGCGCCGGTGGCCAGGGAGGCGTCGTAGACGGCCGTGGCACCTTGAGCGACGGCCGCTCCGGTCATCACCGTGAGCACCAGGGGGTTGACCCGTGCGACCAGTCCGAGGACCGGTGGCACCCCGGCCTCGGCCACCATCAGCGCGTGCGCGGCGGACGCCTGGGTGCCGGTGGTGCGCTCGACATGGGTACGGCGGCGCAGCCACCAGTCCGCCAGGGCGGGCACGACCCAGAGCGGCAGGATGCCGGGCAGCGGGGAGGGGCGGTCGGCCCGCCCGGCCTGTGCGGGGTGCGCACCGGAGATCCATGAGTCGCCACCGCGCCGCCGGTGCCGCCGGGCCGTACCCGGCAGATGCGGGGCCACCCCGGGCACATGCGGGACCACGTGGGGCGCGATCCGGACCACCCGGTACGCGAAGCGCGCCTGCGGGGGCCACGCCGAGCGGGGTACGTGACGGGCCACGCGGAACGCGAAGCGCGCCGTGCGCGGCAGCAGACGCTGGGCCATGGGGATCCTCCGTGTCGTCACCGACCGGACGGCCGGACCGGGCCTTCGGTCCGCCCCGCGTACCCCTGTTCCCGTGGGGTGACACGACGGAGGTGGCCTCCTGCCCCGTATCCCGCCGCCGGTCCGGGCGCCGGCGGAGCGGCTGCCTAGCGCGCGGCGGGCGGCGGCCACGGCCCTGCCGGTCCGGCTACTCGGAGTCCGCCGGGGCCGGCTGGGCCAGGCCCGCCGTCCACTTCTCCTCGATGCGGGCGACCTTCCAGATGACCAGGGCGAGGACCCAGGTGAGGAAGAACAGGCCGACGATGACGTAGCCGATGATGTTGAGGTCGAGGCCGGAGACCCAGTCCCAGAAGGCGCCGTGGAGGTGGGCCTTGTCGGCGATCAGGCCGAGGAGTTCGACGGTGCCGATGATGAGGGCGACGGCGACGGACAGGCCGGTGATCGTGAGGTTGTAGTAGACCTTGCGGACCGGCTTGGAGAAGGCCCAGCCGTAGGCGAAGTTCATGAACGAGCCGTCGATGGTGTCGAGCAGGCACATGCCCGCCGCGAACAGCACCGGCAGGCACAGGATCGCGTACCAGGGCAGCCCGGAGGCGGCGCCGGACCCCGCGAGGACGAGCAGGGCGATCTCGGTCGCGGTGTCGAAGCCGAGGCCGAAGAGCAGGCCGAGCGGGTACATCTGCCAGGGCTTGGTGATCGACTTCATCAGGCGGCCCAGAATGCGGTTCATCAGGCCGCGGTTGTTGAGCTGCTCCTCAAGGGCGGCCTCGTCGAAGTGGCCGCCGCGCATCTGCCGGAACACCTTCCAGATCCCGGCGAGGATCAGGAGGTTGATGATCGCGATGACGTAGAGGAAAACGCCGGAGACGGTGGTGCCGATCCAGCCCGTGACGCTGTGCAGCGTGGAGTTGTCGTCCTCGACCGGGCCCGCCAGCGCCTTCACGCCCAGCGACAGCAGGAAGGCCAGCGCGAACACGATGCTGGAGTGGCCGAGCGAGAACCAGAAGCCGACCGACAGGGGCCGCTTGCCCTCGTTCATCAGCTTGCGGGTGGTGTTGTCGATGGCCGCGATGTGGTCGGCGTCGAAGGCGTGGCGCATCCCGAGGGTGTACGCGGTGATGCCGATGCCGACACCGAAGGTCTTGGTGCCCAGGCTGTAGTGCTCCGGCGCCACGATCGCCACGAGCGTGAACCAGCCGATCACGTGCAGCGCCACGATGAAGGCCGCCATGCCCCCGAGTCGCGCCCACTCCTTGCGGCTCATGGAGGCGCGGACGCGGTGCCAGGATATGGCGCGGCCGGTGTCGGGGCGGGTGAGCACGGGATCGGGAGGGACGGTCATGGGGGCGGGGGCCTCGCTTTCGGACGGGACTGTTCTCGGCCTCAAGGTTTCTGCATATGAGTTGCAATAACAAGCCGAGAGCAGAAAGTCCGTACCAGATTTGGGTCAACAGTGGGGAAAGGAGCCGCATGGTCGAGGGCGAGTGGGGATGGGCCACTGATCCGCGCTTCCCCCTCTGGTTGCGTGACCTTCACCAGGCACGTTTCCCCTGACGAGGTTCTGCGGCGCTACGGAGTGGACCCCGACGCGGCACGGACGCTTGCCCGGGGCGAGGCGAGCGGTCTCTACGATCTCGCCCTCCGCGGGGGAACGGTGCTGCGCGCGGGCACGGCCGGTGGGTGGTCCTTCTGTTACGAGGACGTAGGCGGAGCCGGTTCCCGGCCCGACGCCCTCGGCGCCCTCTCGCGCGGCACCGAGACACTGTCTCTCCTGCGCGGGGGCGACGGGACGAACCACCTGGCGTACTGGCGCGACGGGGAGCGCCTCGACTTCGAAATCGACCCGCGCGGCGGGACGTCACGGCACACTGGGCTCGCGCCCGCCCTGCGGGCCATCACTCGCCACACGGGAGTCTCCCTCGGCGCGGACGACCTCGAAGGCCCCCTGCTCACCGCGTATCTCGCCGAACCGGCGCCACGGCACAGCCCGGTTGCGGGAGGCACCCGCACGTCGGCCGCGGAGCGGCCTCCGGGTGCGATCCGGCCCTCCCCGCCCGCGAAGCCCCGCTGACCGTCACGACGGAATCTCGTACTCGGCCCAGACGGTCTTCCCGGGCCCCTCGGCACGCGGATGCCAGTCCCACCGGACCGCCAGCCGCGACACCAGCAGCAGCCCCCGCCCGGCCTCCCCGAGCCCGGGGTCCAGCCGCCGGGGCACGCGCTCGCCCCGGGTGTCGGTCACCTCGACGCGTACGGTGCGGCTGCCGGGCAGGACACGCAGGCCCAGCTGGAAGTCCCGGCCGGGGACATGCCCGTGCCGGACCGCGTTCGCGGTCAGCTCCCCAACGATCAGTACGACCGCGTCGTGCGCGTCGGTGCCGTACGGCACGTCCCACGCGTGCAGCCGTACGGCCGCGAGGTGGCGGGCCAGGCGGGCGCCCCGGGGCGTGGAGGTGAACCGCATCTCGAAGGCGTGCGGGGTGGTGATCAAGTTGAGGGTGGGACCGGGGAGTTGAGTGGGGCCCTCGATCCGGGCGGGATGGCTCGTCATGCCTACGACGATCCCGTTGGTGGCGTAGCGTGACCAGCGGTGACGCACCGACGCGGCCTGACTGTACGCGTGCTGTCGTCACGGGTACGAGGCGCGCGGCGTGACGGGGTTCCCCGCGGGACGTTGAAGGCCGGGGAGGCGGTGGTTCGATGACGGAGGACGTGGCGGAGTCGCAGGCTTCCGACAGCGAGGGTGGGAGGCGTCCGGAGGACGGGGCGGCGCGGAGTGTCGTGGTGGCCTTCGGCCAGACGCTGAAGACCCTGCGGATTCGAGCGGGCATGGAACGCGAGGAGTTGGCCAAGCTGCTGGGCTACTCCGTCTCCACGATCGCGTCGTTCGAACAGGGGCGGCGGATTCCGTCGCCTCAGACGATCGACCTGGCGGACGAAGTGCTGGACGCTGGTGGCTTGTTGCGCCTGTGGAAGGAGCAGGTGGAGCGGGCGCAGTATCCGGTGTTCTTCCAGGGGATGGCGGCACTGGAAAAGGAGGCGGTTGAGCTCGTCTCTTACGACACGCTGGTGATCAAGGGCTTGCTTCAGACAGAGGAGTACATGAGGGCACTGCTCAGCATGAGGCGTCCACCTCTGGACGATGAGATCATCGAGCAGCGCGTGCTGGCGCGGTTGGCCCGGCAGGACATCTTTGATCGCCGCCCGTCGCCGCTCCTGAGTTTCGTGCTCGACGAGTCGATCCTGCACCGCCCTTATGGGGGGAAGAACCTGCTGCGTAGGCAGTTGGAGCACCTGCTGGTGGTCGGCAACAAGCGGAACGTCGAGATCCAGGTCATGCCGGTCGACCGTGAGGACAACGCCGGGGTGAATGGGCCGTTCACTGTGGTCACTCGCAAGGACGGCAAGAAGTTCGTGTACGCCGAGGCCCAGGGGGTCGGCTCTCTACAAATCGACGCGGAGCAGGGGGTCCTGGCCGCCGCCCGCCATGGGATCATCCGATCACAGGCTCTCAATCCGCGAGAGTCATTGGAGCTCATCGAAGGATTGTTGGGATCGCTATGAACAACGCTGAGTCCTCGACCGTCCCCACCGGCCTCGCCTGGTTCAAGAGCAGCTACAGCGGTACCGAGGGCGGCGATTGTGTAGAGGTCGCGCTTGTTCCGGCAACCGTGCACGTCCGGGACTCCAAAGCCGTCACTGGCCCCGTCCTCACCGTGTCCCCTTCGGCATGGACGGAGTTCGTCGGCCTGGCTTCGAAGGGATGCTGACAACGCGATGAACGAGGCCGCACCCTCAACCACCGTCTGGTTCAAGAGCAGCCACAGCGGAACCGAGGGCGGTCAGTGCGTAGAGGTCGCACATGGCACAACCGCCGTACGCATCCGCGACTCCAAGACCGCCACCGGCCCCGTCCTCACCGTCTCCCCCTCCGCCTGGACGGAGTTCATCAGCCTGGCGTGGGCCAAGAGCAGCTACAGCGGCGCCGAGGGCGGGGATTGCGTAGAAGTCGCACGCGGCAACGCAGTCGTGCACGTCCGTGATTCCAAAGCCGCCACCCACCCCGCCCTCACGCTGTCCCTCCCAGCTTGGACGGAGTTCATCAGCCTGGCCTCGAAGGAGTGCTGAGATCGCCATGAACAACGCCTGGTTCAAGAGCAGCCACAGCGGAGCTGAAGGCGGTCAGTGCGTGGAGGTCAAGCGCACCACGGCCGCCGTACGCATCCGGGACTCCAAGGCCGCTGCCGGACCTGTCCTCACCGTCTCCCCGTCAGCGTGGACGCAGTTCATTGGCCTGACCTGGCACAAGAGTACCTACAGCGGTGCCGAGGGCGGCGAATGCGTAGAGGTCGCCGCCGGACCCGGTGCCGTACACATCCGCGACTCCAAGTCCACCGCCGGCCCGCTCCTCACCGTCTCCCCCGCCACCTGGACGGAGTTCGTAAGGGCCGTCAGCCCGAAGTGACCGGCAGTACGTCCGGGGACAGTGTCGCCGCCTGGGAGGACGCCGCGGTCATGCGCCGCAGGTGGTGGCGGCGGCACAGGACCTCGTAGCCGATCTCCTCCACGGAGCGGTTGACGTCGCCGATGACGACCTGGGCGCCCTCGACGACCATCTCGCCGCCGACGGTGCGGGCGTTGTGGGTGGCGCGGGCGCCGCACCAGCACAGGGCCTCGACCTGGAGGGCCTCTATGCGGTCGGCGAGTTCGATCAGCCGCTGGGAGCCGGGGAAGAGGCGGGTGCGGAAGTCGGTGGTGATGCCGAAGGCGAAGACGTCGAGGCCGAGGTCGTCCACGATGCGGGCGAGCTGGTCGATCTGCTCGGACGTGAGGAACTGGGCCTCGTCGGCGATCACGTAGTCGACCTTGCCGCCCTTGGAGAGGCGGTGGACGAGGTAGCCGTAGAGGTCCATGCCGTCGGCCGCCTCCACCGCGTCGGTGACCAGGCCGAGGCGGGAGGACAGCTTGCCCTCGCCCGCGCGGTCGTCGCGGGTGAAGATCAGGCCGACGAGGCCGCGCGCGGAGCGGTTGTGCTCGATCTGGAGAGCCAGCGTCGACTTCCCGCAGTCCATCGTTCCGGAGAAGAACACCAGCTCGGGCATGAGGAGTTGAGCACCTTTCGAGGGGGGAGGGTCAAACGGAGCGGCGGGTCAGGAGCGTACTTCGAGCAGCGGGATCAGCTGCTCCGCGGGGGTCATCGAGCCGTGGTTGCCCACCATGAGCGACTCCTTCGGCTCCCGCTCGGACGCGGTGATCAGTACGTCGTCGTACGCGGCCGCGACCACGTCCCCGATCCGGAGGTACACGCGGTCGTCCACGTGGGGGCCGAACCAGCCCGCCGCGATGGCCTCGTCGCGGGAGGCGATCCAGAAGCGGTCGCCGAGGACCTCGCGCCAGCAGGTGAGGACGTCGGACTCGGCGCCGGGGACGGCGTAGACGTGGCGGGCGCGGCCCTCGCCGCCGAGCAGGGAGACGCCCGCGCGCAGCTCCCAGTCCTCGTCGAAGTCGATGCGGTGCTCGTCGTCGAAGGGGATGTCGACCATGCCGTGGTCGGCGGTGACGTAGAGCGCGCTGCGTGGGGGCAGCTGCTCGGCCAGGCGCTGGGCGAGGCGGTCGACGGTCATGAGCTGGCCGCGCCAGGTGTCGGAGGCGACGCCGTAGCGGTGGCCCGCGCCGTCCAGCTCGGCGTAGTAGGTGTAGACGAGCGAGCGGTCGCCCGCGGCGAGCTGCTCGGCGGCGACGTCCATGCGCTCCTCGCCGGTGAGCCGGCCGACGAAGGTGCCGCCGCTGAGCGCGACCTGCGTGAGCGGGGTGTCGCGGAAGGTGGGCGAGGAGACCTGCGCGGCGTGCACGCCCGCGCGCTCGGCCAGCTCGAAGACGGTCGGGTACGGCTGCCAGACGTGCGGCGGGGTCCAGGGGCGCCAGCGGAGCTGGTTCATCAGCTCGCCGGTCTCGGGGTTGCGGACCGTGTAGCCGGGCAGGCCGTGGGCGCCGGGGGGCAGGCCGGTACCGACGGAGCCGAGGGAGGTCGCGGTGGTCGCCGGGTAACCGGCGGTGAGCGGGCGCCCTGTGCCGCCGCGCGAGGTGCCGAGCAGGGAGTTGAGGAACGGGGCCTCGTCGGGGTGGGCCCGCAGCTGCTCCCAGCCGAGGCCGTCGACCAGGAAGACGCAGACGCGGTCGGCGGGGGTCAGCTCGGCGATGGTGGCGCTCATGCCGGGTACGCCGAGGCCCGCCGCGAGGGTGGGCAGGAGGTCGGCGAGCGAACCGCTGCCGTACTCCGGCAGCGGCGCGGTGTCCAGGGCGAGGGGTTCGTAGGCGTCCCAGGCGGCGGGCTGCGACATCAGCGGGCGGAGTCCGCGGACGCGGTCGCCGTCGCCGTCGCCTCGGAGACGGCCTGGGCGAAGGCGAGCGCCTCGCGCACGGTCTCCGGGCCGTCCCCGGCCTCGCTGACGCGCAGGCTGAGGTCGTCGGCGGTGGAGCTGCCGGTGTAGCCGTGGTCGGCGTCGCAGTTGGGGTCGCCGCAGGCGGCGGGCTCCAGGTCCAGCCGGCTGACCGCGCCCCAGCCGACGGTCAGCACGACCTCGCGGGGCAGGGTGCCGGGGGTGTACTTCTCCGGGTTCGCCACGACCCGGCTGACCACCACGGACGAGATCCGGCCGATCTTCACCGACTCCGTGGAGGTGGTGGCGTACGGCGTCGGGGAGGTGCTGTCGGCGGCCTGCTCGTCGGTGTGGCTGACCAGGAAACGGGTGTCGGTGAGGACCAGGACGGTGACATGCCGGCGGACCTCGTTCTGGTCGAACGTGGTCTCCTGGTGCACCAGGTACGACCGCACGGGCTCGCCGCCCACAGCGGCCTCCACCGCCTCGGCCACGAGGGCCGGGTAGTAGCCGCTGCGCTCGATCGCCGCGCGGAGCCCCTGGGTCGTCGTACTGGTCTTGGCCATGGCGTCCATCCTAATCCGTGAAGGGGGGCGCTCCGGGCCAGTCGCGGGAGGGGTCCGGGCCTGGCAAGGGGTGTTCACGGGGGTGTGTGCGGGGGGTCACCTCGTGGCCCTGGATCACCGTCGGGGCGCGTTTCAAAGGTGGATCACGACAGAAGGCAGGGGCCGACCGCCGTCCGGGGCCAGGGGCACTGGTCCCGGCTCGGTGATCACCGGGATGCGCGGCGCGGGGCACCTGGTCTACTTGGCGGCCTTCGTCCCGGAAACGGGTGAGAGTGCGGCCGCTCTGGGCGGCGCGTCCGCGCGGCTCCGTCAAGCGATCCGCGCGGAGGACCGGGCCATCGACCCGGACCTCCAGCGGAGGCTGGCCGCACGCTGCACGCATGTACGCGAGTGGCGGACCGGGCACTCGCCCTTCGTGGGGCGCCCCGATCTCGTCGTCGGACTCGTACGGGAACTGCTTGCCGGTCTCCCGACTCCGTCGAGCGGAACGTCAGCGCGGTGATTCCGGGCGGGCGACGAAGCGGGCGAGTGCCTCGGCGGCGCCGCCGGGCAGGTCGGAGATCGCCGCCTCCGGCAGTGCCGTGATCGCGGTGCGCAGCCGTTCGGCGAGGTCCGGGAGGAAGGTCCAGGCCGGAGCGGGGACTTGCGTGGTGGCGAGGAGGAGGTCGCCCTCGTAGAAGTAGGCGTCGAGAAGGGGCTCTTCGAGGAGCAGGCGCACCGCGAGGGGGAGGACGTACGGCAGGCCCACCCGCTGGGAGACGAGGGTGCGCAGGTCCGCCGGGCCGAGCGCGCGCAACGGGACACGGCGCAGCTCGTGCACCTTGCGGACCAGGCGGGTCGCGTCGGGAGCAGGGGGCGACCAGCGGGGTGGGTCCAGGTCGTCGAGTGTGCGGTCGAGGTGCAGGAGATGGTCCACGGGAGCCTCTAGTACACCGGCAGCGTGCGCGGCCCCAGGTCGTCCCGGGCCGGAGGGGGTGCCAGGCGGATCGTGGCGTCCAGGACGGTCAGGCCGTGCTGGGCGACGACAACCGGTTCCAGGGTGACGGCGACCACCTCGGGGTGGTCGTCGACCAGGCGGGAGACCCGGAGCAGCAGTTCCTCCAGGGCGGGCGTGTCCACGGGGGTGGAGCCGCGCCAGCCGAAGAGGAGGGGGGCGGTGCGGATGGAGCGGACCAGTGAGGACGCCTCGCGTTCGGTGACCGGGACCAGCCGGTGGGCGGTGTCGCCGAGCAGCTGGGAGGCGGCTCCGGCCAGGCCGAAGGAGAGGACCGCTCCGGCCGCCGGGTCGATGACCGCCCGTACGACGGTGTCCACGCCACGCGCCGCCATCGCCTGCACCACCGGGCGCAGTTGCTCCGCCGGTCCGAACAGCTCGGTCAACTCCGCGTAGGCCCGCCGCAGTTGCTCCTCGTCGGCTAGGTCGAGCCGTACTCCCCCGAGGTCGGCCCGGTGCCGTAGATGCGGGGCGGTCGCCTTGAGCGCGACGGGATAGCCCAGCGCGTGGGCCGCCTCGGCGGCGGCGTCCGGGGTGGGCGCGGGCAGCGCGGGGCGGACGCGGATTCCGTAGGCGGCCAGGAGTTCCCGGGTGTCCTCGGGCCCGACAGCCAGCCCCTCCCCGCGCTCCAGCAGACCGGCGATCAGCTTGGCGGCGCCCCGCTCGTCGATGTCGTCGTACTCCGGCACCTTCCCGGGCTCGGTGGCCTCCCGCCGCCAGTGGGCGTACTTCACGGCCTCGGCGAGGGCGCGGACGGCCCGTTCGGCGGCGGGGTAGGCGGGGATCAGGCGGGGGGTGGTACCGGCCGGTGCGAGGGCGACCGGGGTCTCCGGGGGCGCGCGGCGTACGGCGGGTGGCCGGACGGAGGGCGTGGGGGTGGCGGCGGAGTGCCGCTCGGCCGTCCGGTCGCCCTCGGCGGTGGGCGCGGTCTCCTCGGCCTCGGCCGTACCTCCCGCGGCCGACACCGCCCCGCCCACCACGACGGCCCCCGCCCCGTCCCCCGGAGGCACCGGCGCCGTACTCGTCGCCAGCGACAGCGCCTCCGCCAGTCCGCCCAGCTCCACGTGGACCACCAACACCGGCTTCTCCGGCGCCGCGGCGGCCGCCGAACGCAGGGCCTCGGCCAGCTCCGCGTCGTCGGGGGACGCCTCGCCGATCGCCGGGATCGCCGTCACGACCACCGCGTCGGAGGCGTCGTCCGCCAGGGCGTGGGACAGGGCGCGGTGGAAGTCGGCGGCGGTGGCCGAGGTCGTCAGGTCGATCGGGGTGGAGGGTTCGAGGCCCTCGGCCAGGCAGCGGTCGTAGGTGAGCATGCCGAGGGACTCGGAGTTGCCGAGGATCGTCACGCGGGGGCCGGCGGGGAGCGGCTGGCGGGCCAACAGGAGCCCGGCGTCGACCAGTTCCGTGATCGTGTCGACGCGGATGACGCCCGCCTGGCGGAGCAGCGCGGACACCGTGTCGTGCGGGAGACGGGTGGCGCGCACCGCGTGGCCCTGCGGAGCCGAGCCCGCGCCCTGGACCACCACCAGCGGTTTCGCCGCAGCCGTACGGCGGGCCAGGCGCGTGAACTTGCGCGGGTTGCCGATGGACTCCAGGTACATGAGGACGACATCGGTGTCGGGGTCGTCGAACCAGTACTGGAGGACGTCGTTGCCGGAGACGTCGGCGCGGTTGCCGGAGGAGACGAAGGTGGAGACACCGGTGACCCCGGTGATCCCGCCCCCGCGCCGGTGCAGCCGGGAGAGGAGGGCTATTCCGATGGCACCGGACTGCGCGAACATCCCGATGCGGCCGGGCCGGGGCATCTCCGGGGCGAGGGAGGCGTTGAGACGGACGTCGGCGGCCGTGTTGATGACCCCGAAGGCGTTCGGGCCGATGATCCGCATGCCGTACGCCCGCGCCTGCCGCACCAACGCCCGCTGCCGCTCCCGCCCCTCGGGCCCGATCTCGGCGTACCCGGCGGAGAGCACGACCAGACCCTGCACCCCGTGTGCCCCGCACTCGGCGACGACGCCGGGCACGCGGTCGGCGGGGACGGCCACGACCGCGAGGTCCACCGGGCCCTCGATGTCCCGCACCGAGCGGTGCGCCCGGACCCCGTCGATCTCCTTGACGTCCTCGGGGAAGGCGCTGTTGACGGCGTGCAGCGGCCCCCGGTACCCCGCGTCGCGGATGTTGCCGAGCACGCTGCGTCCGACCCCGCCCGGCGCGCGGCCGACGCCGATGACGGCGACGGAGCCGGGCGCGAGCAGCCGCCGTACCGACCGGGCCTCCGCCCGCTGTTCCCGCGCCCGCTGCACCGCGAGGGAGCGGTCCGTGGGTTCGAGGTCGAACTCCAGCCGGACGACCCCGTCCTCGAAGCTCCGCTTCTGGGTGTACCCGGCGTCGGTGAACACCTTGATCATCTTGGTGTTGGCGGGCAGCACCTCGGCGGCGAACCGGCGGATGCCGCGCTCGCGCGCGACGGCCGCGATGTGCTCCAGGAGCGCGGAGGCGACGCCCCTGCCCTGGTGCGCGTCCTGCACGAGGAAGGCGACCTCCGCCTCGTCGGCGGGCGCGGAGGCGGCCATGCCGTCGGCGCCGATCCGGTCGTAGCGTACGGTGGCGATGAACTCGCCGCCGACCGTGGCGGCGAGCCCCACACGGTCCACGAAGTCGTGGTGCGTGAAGCGGTGGACGTCCTTGGCGGAGAGCCGGGGGTACGGGGCGAAGAAGCGGTAGTACTTCGACTCGTCGGAGACCTGCTCGTAGAAGCTGACGAGGCGATCGGCGTCGTCGGTGGTGATGGGCCGGATGCGCGCGGTGCCACCGTCGCGCAGCACCACGTCCGCCTCCCAGTGGGCGGGGTACTCGTGCCGGTCCTGCCGGTCCGCCGGGGTCTGCATGGGCCCCAGAGTACGGCTCGCGTACGACAACGGCGCGAGGCAGTCTGTGGGAAACGGAAGTCGGGCCGAGGCCGCGGTCCGACGACCGGTCCGGAGGAGCTCCGGAGGGGTGAACTGCCGCTCCGGGCACGCTTCCCCGTGTGGGAAACTGGTCTAGACAACTGAGAGACTGAAGGGCAGCATCACATGGCTGAGCGCCGCGTCAACGTCGGCTGGGCCGAGGGCCTCCACGCCCGCCCCGCTTCCATCTTCGTCCGAGCCGCCACGGCCACAGGCGTCCCGGTCACCATCGCCAAGTCCGGCGGCACGCCGGTCAACGCGGGCTCGATGCTCGCCGTCCTCGGCCTGGGCGCCCAGGGTGGCGAGGAGATCGTCCTCGCCTCCGACGCCGAGGGTGCGGACGCCGCGCTGGAGCGTCTGGCCAAGCTGGTCGCCGAGGGCCTGGACGAGCTGCCCGAGACCGTCTGAATCGCGTAGCGACGGTCTCGTCTCGTCAAGAGCGGAAGCCGCGTCACCTGTTCCGGGTGGCGCGGTTTCCGCGTTTTTACCTTCGGGCGCGAGACGGCCCTGGAATTCACGGCACACAAAAGAAAACAGGCAGCGGAAAACAACGCCATCGAAAGAGCTGTTCTTTGTATACAGCGCCCGTGTTAATTCCGCTGACCCGCTGTGTTTACAACATGTTGCGGCTGCCGCAGCCGGTGTGCGAACGCCGCGCGCTCGGCGTGCAGCGCCGTGAGCGACCGCGCGCGGTCGCCGTCCCCGCGCGCCACCGCGTCCACGATCGCGCCGTGCTCCGCCCAGGACTCGACCGGGTTCGCCGGGGCCTCCACCGTGTACATCCAGGCGATCTTGTGCCGCACCTGGGTGAGCAGCGCGGTCAGCGACTGGCTGCCCGCGGCCTGTCCCAGCGTCTCGTGGAACCAGCCGCCCAGCGCCCGCAGATCCTCGCTGTTCCCGCGCCTGGCCCGCTCCTGGCCAAGGCGGACCAGGCCACGCAGCACCTTGAGGTGGGCCTCGGTGCGCCGCTGCGCGGCCCGCGCGGCACCCAGCGGTTCGAGGAGGCGCCGCATCTCCAGCAGGTCGGCGGCCTCCCGCTCGGTCGGCTCGGCCACGCACGCTCCCGCGTGCCGCCGGGTCACCACGAACCCCTCCGCCTCCAGCGTGCGCAGCGCCTCGCGGACGGGGACGCGCGAGACGCCGTAGCGGCGGGCGAGGACCTCCTCGGTCAGGCGGCTGCCGCGCTCGTGGACCCCGGCGACGATGTCGTCCCGGATCGCCGTGCACACCGAATGCGCCGGAATACGCATGAGCCACCTCCGCCTTAATCCCCGTGAAACGTCGACGCCGGACGTCTGTTCCGTGACTCTATTGCAATGTGCGGGAATTTCCGACGGCGGACCGGAATTCATGGCTCTTTTTTGGACAGCGCGGCTCGGTGGCGGACGCCCGACGCGCCGGGAAACGCCGCGGAAAGAGCGGGAGCCCCGGCGGCGGTGCGGACCGGGGCTCCCTGGAGTACTGCCTGAGACGCGGCGCGGCTCAGACGTCCACGCCGTGCTTGCGGAGGTAGCCGACCGGGTCGATGTCCGAGCCGTACTCGGGGCTCGTACGGGCCTCGAAGTGCAGGTGCGGTCCTGTCACGTTGCCGGTCGCGCCGGACAGGCCGATCTGCTGGCCCGGGGTGACCTGCTGGCCCACCGAGACGCCGAGGGACGACAGATGGCCGTACTGGGTGTACATGCCGTCGGCCATGCGGATCACGACCTCGTTGCCGTACGCCCCGCCCCAGCCGGCGGAGACGACGGTGCCCGCGCCGACCGCGTGGACGGGCGTCCCGCTCGCGGCGTGGAAGTCGATGCCGGTGTGGCTGCCGGAGGACCACAGGGAGCCGCCGGTCTTGTAGCCGGTGGAGACGTAGGAGTGGGTGATCGGCACGACGAAGGCGTTCAGCCGCTCGCGCTCGGCGGCGCGGGCCGCGCGGATCTCGGCGTCGCGCGCCTCCTTCACGCGCGCGGCGGCGGCCTCCTGGGCGGCCTTGCGCTCGGCCGCGGCCCGCTGGGCGGACGCCTGGGCGTCGATCTCGGCGGCGAGGTCGTCGTTGACGCTGATGACCGGGGTGAGACCGGTCTGCTCGGCGGAGTTGTCGGCGGCGAGGGCCGGGGAGGCCGTGAGGGTGCCGACGACACCGGTGGTGGTGAGGGCCGCTACTCCGGCCGCCCGAGCGGTGGTACGCGTGACACGTCCGGGCCTGCGATGCTTCCCGGTGGCGCACATGAACGCCATGTGGTGGCTGGTCCTTTCCTTCCCTCACGCCTACCGGGTTAGCTGACAGGTTCGGAGAGGAAGGTCTCCTACGGACTCCCCCGCTCGCGCGTGGGTGCCCGATTCACCTCGGGAACATGGTTCCCCGGCTCCCCAGGCTCGCGCCATGCGGGGACTCGGCGTCGGCTGTCCGGTGCCGCGGGCGCGGCGCACTGCCTGACGGACAGCCCGGAAGAAGCTAATGGGGACGGCGGCCGATACTCAAACGACTCCGGGCATTTGTAGCGCACGACACAGGGCAGACGGGCAACCTCCGCATCAATCCGGACATTTGCCGACCGGGTCGAACATGAAAGGGCCCTGACGGGTCATCTGCCGTCAGGGCCCCTGCGCGCGTGCGGGTGTCGCCGCTCGCCGTTCCTTGTCGCTCCTCGTGGTTACTCGGCCGACACCACGGTGACCGGGCCGATACCGAGGGCCTCCACCGGCTCCTTGATCTGAGCGGCGTCACCGACGAGGACGGTCACCAGACGGTCCGCCGGGAAGGCGTTCACGACGGCCGCGGTGGCCTCCACGGTGCCGGTCGCGGCCAGGCGGCGGTACAGCTCGGCCTGGTAGTCGTCGGCCAGGTGCTGCTCGACCTGGTCGGCCAGCGTCCCGGCGACGGCGGCGGCCGTCTCGTACTTCAGCGGGGCGACCCCGACCAGGTTCTGCACGGCCACGTCCCGCTCGGCGTCGGTCAGGCCCTCCGCCGCGAGGGTGTTCAGCACGGTCCACAGGTCCGCGAGCGCGGGACCGGTGTTGGGCGTGTCCACCGAGCCGCTGATGGCGAGCATCGAGGCGCCCGTGCCGTCGGCGGAGGAGCGCAGCACCTGGCCGAAGGCGCGCACGCCGTAGGTGTAGCCCTTCTCCTCGCGCAGGACGCGGTCCAGGCGGGAGGTGAGGGTGCCGCCGAGGCAGTAGGTGCCGAGCACCTGCGCGGGCCACACCCGGTCGTGCCGGTCGGAGCCGGTGCGGCCGATGAGCAGCTGGGTCTGGACGGCGCCGGGCCGGTCCACGATGACCACGCGGCCGGTGTCGTCGGAGCTGACCGGCGGCACCGGGCGGGGCGTGCCCGGCGTGCCCGTCCAGGCGCCCAGGGTCTCGGTGAGCAGCCCGTCCAGGTCGATGTCGGTCAGGTCGCCGACGACGACCGCGGTGGCCGTGGCCGGGCGCACATGGCGGTCGTAGAAGGCGCGCACGGCGGACGCGTCGATCTTCTCGACGGTGTCCTCGGTGCCCTGGCGCGGGCGGGACATGCGCGCGGAGGCCGGGAACAGCTCCTTGGAGAGTTCCTTGGCGGCGCGGCGGGCCGGGTTGGCCAGCTCGTGCGGGATCTCGTCCAGGCGGTTGCGGACCAGGCGCTCGACCTCGCTCTCCGCGAAGGCCGGGTCGCGCAGGGCGTCCGCGAGCAGGCCGAGGCCCTTGGGCAGCCGGGAGACCGGGACCTCCAGGCTGAGCCGGACGCCGGGGTGGTCGGCGTGCGCGTCGAGCGTGGCGCCCGCGCGCTCCAGCTCGGCGGCGAACTCCTCGGCACTCAGCTCACCGGTGCCCTCGGAGAAGGCGCGCGCCATGATCGTGGCGACACCGTCGAGACCGGCCGGTTCGGCGTCCAGGGGCGCGTCGAGCAGCACCTCGACGGCGACGACCTGCTGGCCGGGGCGGTGGCAGCGCAGCACGGTCAGGCCGTTGTCCAGCGTGGAGCGCTCGGGGGCGGGGAACGCCCACGGCTTGGCCTCGCCCGGCTGCGGCTGGGGGTGGAACTCCATGGTGGCGAGCTCGGTCACTTGGCCGTCTCCTCGTTGTCGTTGCCGGCCTCTACGGTGGCCTCGCGCTCCGGGTCGTCGGGCAGGTCGGCGTCCTCGACCGTCTCCGGGGACCTGGGCTCGTAGACGAGGACCGCGCGGTTGTCCGGGCGCAGCCGGGCCTTGGCGACCTCCTGGACCTCCTCGGGGGTCACCTCCAGGACGCGCTGGACGGCGCTCAGGGCGAGCTGCGGGTCGCCGAACAGGACGGCGAAGCGGCACAGTTCGTCGGCGCGGCCCGCGACCGTGCCGAGCCGGTCCAGCCACTCGCGCTCCAACTGGGCCTGGGCGCGCTCCATTTCCTCCGGAGTCGGGCCCTCCGCCGCGAAGCGGGCCAGCTCCTCGTCGATGGCGGCCTCGATGACCGGGACCTCGACGTCGCCGGAGGTCTTCACGTCGAGCCAGCCGAGCGAGGGGGCACCGGCCAGGCGCAGCAGGCCGAACCCGGCCGCGACGGCGGTACGGTCGCGGCGCACCAGGCGGTTGTACAGCCGGGAGGACTCGCCGCCGCCGAGGATGGTCAGCGCGAGGTCGGCCGCGTCACTCGCGCGCGTGCCGTCCTCCGGGAGCCGGTAGGCGGCCATCAGGGCGCGCGCCGGGACCTCCTCGACGACGACCTCGCGCAGCTCCTCGCCGATCACCTCGGGCAGTCCGCCGTCGCGCGGGGCGGGCTTGCCGTCGTGGCCTGCGATGGAGCCGAAGTACTTCTCGATCCAGGCGAGCGTCTGCTCGGGGTCGATGTCGCCGACCACGGAGAGCACCGCGTTGTTCGGCGCGTAGTAGGTGCGGAAGAACGCGCGCGCGTCCTCCAGCGTGGCCGCGTCCAGGTCGGCCATGGAGCCGATCGGCGTGTGGTGGTAGGGGTGGCCCTCGGGATAGGCCATGGAGGTCAGCTTCTCGAAGGCGGTGCCGTAGGGGACGTTGTCGTAGCGCTGGCGGCGCTCGTTCTTGACGACGTCGCGCTGGTTCTCCATGGACTCGTCGTCCAGGGCGGCCAGCAGGGAGCCCATGCGGTCGGCCTCCAGCCAGAGGGCGAGCTCCAGCTGGTGGGCGGGCATGGTCTCGAAGTAGTTGGTGCGCTCGAAGCTCGTCGTGCCGTTCAGCGAGCCGCCCGCGCCCTGGACCAGCTCGAAGTGGCCGTTGCCCTTGACCTGGCCGGAGCCCTGGAACATCAGGTGCTCGAAGAGGTGGGCAAGACCGGTGCGGCCCTTGACCTCGTGCCGGGAGCCGACGTCGTACCAGAGGCAGACCGCCGCCACCGGGGTCAGGTGGTCCTCGGAGAGCACCACGCGCAGACCGTTGGCCAGGCGGTGCTCGGTCGCTGTCAGGCCCCCGGAGCCTGCCTCGGCTGTGGTCGTGTGACCCATGGGCATGTACGTCCCTTCGCAAGCGGAGGCGGTCGAAAGAAACCGCTGTTTTCCTGCCGTTCCTGCCACTGTATGCAAAGCGTGCGAGGGCCCGGCGGAGTTCCCGCCGGACGTACGCCCTGAGCGGATCGCGTAGCCTGCGTCAGACGTGCTCGTGGCGGGCGCGGTACCGGACGGCGCCGGCTCGCGCGACGGCCGGACCGGGCGGACCGCCGGGCGTCGGGGCTTTCCCCCTCTCGGACCGGGGCGCGGCCCGCAGTGTCAGTGCCTCGGTCCACAATGGTCCGCGTCAGATCCGTCAACCGCCTCAGCAAGGAGCCGGCAGCGATGGCCCGCCGCAGTACGAAGACCCCGCCGCCCGACGACGCGTACGAGGAGAAGATCCTCGACATCGACGTCGTGGACGAGATGCGCGGCTCCTATCTGGAATACGCGTACTCGGTCATCTACTCCCGCGCCCTGCCGGACGCCCGCGACGGCCTGAAGCCGGTGCACCGGCGCATCGTCTACCAGATGAACGAGATGGGCCTGCGCCCCGAGCGCGCGTACGTCAAGTGCGCCCGCGTGGTCGGCGAGGTCATGGGCAAGCTGCACCCGCACGGCGACGCGTCGATCTACGACGCCCTCGTGCGCATGGCCCAGCCCTTCTCGATGCGCGTGCCGCTGGTCGACGGCCACGGCAACTTCGGCTCGCTGGGCAACGACGACCCGCCCGCCGCCATGCGGTACACCGAGTGCCGGATGGCCGAGGCGACGAGCCTCATGACCGAGTCCATTGACGAGGACACGGTCGACTTCGTGCCGAACTACGACGGCCAGGAGCAGGAGCCCGTCGCTCTCCCGGCCGCGTTCCCGAACCTGCTGGTCAACGGCGCCTCCGGCATCGCGGTCGGCATGGCGACCAACATGCCCCCGCACAACCTGCGCGAGGTCGTCGCGGCCGCCCGCCACCTCATCCGGCACCCGGGCGCGGACCTGGACGCCCTGATGCGGCACGTCCCGGGCCCCGACCTGCCCACCGGCGGCCGGGTCGTCGGCCTGGACGGCATCCGCGACGCGTACGCGACGGGCCGCGGCACCTTCAAGATCCGCGCCACGGTCGCCATCGAGACGGTCACCGCCCGCCGCAAGGGCCTGGTCGTCACCGAACTGCCCTTCACGGTCGGCCCCGAGAAGGTCATCGCGAAGATCAAGGACCTGGTCAACGCGAAGAAGATCCAGGGCATCGCGGACGTCAAGGACCTCACCGACCGCGAGCACGGCCTGCGTCTGGTCATCGAGATCAAGAACGGCTTCGTGCCGGAGGCCATCCTGGAGCAGCTGTACAAGCTGACGCCCATGGAGGAGTCCTTCGGCATCAACAACGTCGCCCTGGTCGACGGCCAGCCGCTCACCCTGGGCCTGAAGGAACTCCTTGAGGTCTACCTCGACCACCGCTTCGAGGTTGTGCGCCGCCGCAGCGAGTTCCGCCGCGGCAAGCGCCGCGACCGGCTCCACCTGGTCGAGGGCCTGCTCACCGCGCTGGCCGACATCGACGAGGTCATCCGCCTGATCCGCTCCAGCGAGAACTCCGCGCAGGCCAAGGAGCGCCTGATCGAGCGCTTCGGGCTGAGCGACATCCAGACGCAGTACATCCTGGACACCCCGCTGCGCCGCCTGACCAAGTTCGACCGGATCGAGCTGGAGGCCGAGCAGGACCGGCTCAACCAGGAGATCGAGGAGCTGACCCGCGTCCTGGAGTCGGACGCCGAGCTGCGCAAGATGGTCTCCAACGAACTGGCCGCCGTCTCCAAGAAGTTCGGCACCGACCGGCGCACGGTCCTGCTGGAGTCCACGGGCTCCCAGGTCGCCACGGTGCCGCTCCAGGTGGCCGACGACCCGTGCCGGGTGCTGCTGTCCTCGACCGGCCTGCTGGCCCGTACGTCGAACGCCGAGCCCGTTCCGCAGGACGGCGGCCGCACCAAGCACGACGTGATCGTCTCGGCCGTCGCCACGACCGCGCGCGGTGAGATCGGCGCGGTCACCTCGGCCGGCCGGCTGCTGCGGATCAACGTGGTCGACCTGCCCCAGCTGCCCGACACCGCGACCGCGCCGAACCTCTCCGGCGGCGCGCCGCTCGCGGAGTTCGTGTCCCTGGAAGACGACGAGACGGTGGTCTGTCTGACCACTCTTGACGAGTCGTCACCAGGTCTCGCGCTCGGCACCGAACAGGGCGTGGTCAAGCGCGTGGTGCCCGACTACCCGTCCAGCAAGGACGAGTTGGAGGTCATCACGCTCAAGGACGGTGACCGGATCGTCGGCGCGGTGGAGCTGCGCACCGGCGAGGAGGACCTGGTGTTCATCACCGACGACGCCCAACTCCTGCGCTATCAGGCGAACCAGGTGCGTCCACAGGGCCGTCCGGCGGGCGGTGTGGCGGGCATCAAGCTCGCCGAGGGCGCGAAGGTGATCTCGTTCACGGCGGTCGACCCGGCCGCCGACGCGGTGGTGTTCACGGTCGCGGGCTCCCGCGGCACGCTGGACGACTCGGTGCACACGACGGCCAAGCTGACCCCGTTCGACCAGTTCCCGCGCAAGGGACGGGCGACGGGCGGTGTCCGCTGCCAGCGGTTCCTGAAGGGCGAGGACTGTCTGTCGCTGGCCTGGGCGGGACCGGTCCCGGCGCGGGCCGCGCAGCGGAACGGTCTCCCGGCCGAACTGCCCGAGCCCGATCCGCGACGGGACGGTTCGGGTACGTCGCTGGCGCAGGCGGTGACCGTGGTCGCCGGACCGGTGCTCTGACCGACCCCGCCATTCATGTGCCGGGCTCGTCCTCGGAGCCCGGCACATAGCGCAGAACTCCCCACATGGCGGAGTCGTCGGGCGGAGCGGTGCCGTCGGCCCGGCAGGCGTCGAGTTCCTTGCGCAGGGCCTCGGTGTCGATGCCGGAGCCGATGAGGACGAGCTGGGTGAGACGGTCCCCGTCCTGCCGCGGCCAGGGCTCGGGGTGGAAACGCAGGAAACGGCCCACGGCGTGGACGGCGTACCGGTTGCCGGTGTCGCACGGCCCGAAGTCCACGTACCCCTTGATCCGGTACAGCCCGTCCGGCCTGCTGTCCAGGAACCGCATCAGCGCGCGGGGGTCCATGGGCGCGGCGGAAGTGAAGGACAGGCTGTCGTAGCCGGTGTGCAGGTGGCTGGCGTGCCCGTCCTCCCCTTCCTGGTGCAGGTCGTCGAAGGAGAGCTGGCCGATGCGCTCCTCGCCGGGCCTGCACTCGAAGAGGAACTCCGGGTCGATACGGCCGTAGGTGGCGGCGACGACCGGGGCGCCGTCGGTGAGCGCGCGGACTCCGGCCAGGACCTTGTCGGCGTCCTCGGCGCGGTCGAGCTTGTTGACCACCACGAGGTCGGCGAGCGCGAGATGCCGGTCGATCTCGGGGTGCCGGGCGCGGGTGTCGTCGAACTCGGCCGCGTCCACGACCTCGACGAGGCCGCCGTAGACGATCCCGGGCAACTCGCTGGCCAGCACCATCCGCACCAGCTCCTGCGGCTCCGCGAGCCCGCTGGCCTCGATGACGATCACGTCGATGCCGACGGCGGGCGCGGCGAGCCGCTCCAGGTAGGAGTCGAGTTCGCTCGCGTCGACGGCACAGCACAGACAGCCGTTGCCGAGCGAGACGGTGGAGTCGCCGAGCGCGCCCGCGACCGCCATGGCGTCGATCTCGACCGCCCCGAAGTCGTTGACGAGCGCCCCGATCCTGCTGCCCCCGCTGCGGTGCAGCAGATGGTTGAGGAGCGTGGTCTTCCCGGACCCGAGAAACCCGGCGAGCACGACTACGGGAATCTGCCGCGGGACGGGGTTCCGCTGCGGGACAGGGCTCTGCTGCGGGACGGGGTTCTGCTGCGGACTACGACTGCTCCCCACCGGGCGGCACCCTTCCTTCGGCTCTCACCGGGCACGGCGTCCCGGCGCGGGGCACGGCGCCCGGCGGACGGACTTGTCCGACCAGGATACGAGGGGCGCGGACGCGCGTCCGGGACTACGGGCGGGCCCGGGGAACCCCTCGCGGAGATCCACCCGTGAACCCCGAGCCCTACCCGCATCGGAAGCCGGACATACCTCTGCCGGGGAGCGACCCGGGTGGAAGTCAGGTTAGGCTCACCTCTGTGAGTAGGTGTGCGACCGTCTCCCGGAGCCTCGACGAGCCCGTTTCCGGTACGGCGGCCACGGCGACGACGTGGCTGCTGCTGGAACAGCCCGGGCCGTGGGGCGTCAAAGCGCTCACGTCGAGCCACCTCGACCCCGCGCTGGGCCGCGCCCTGGAGGCGGCCGCCCAGGGCACGGGGGTGCGCGTCGTGCTGATCCGGCGCCCGGGCCGCCACGCGGACCCCGGAACGCCCTCCGAGCGCCGGGTGTACGTGGCCCACACCGTCCCCGGGAACGTCTGGCTGTACGAGGCCACCACACGCGATCCGCACCAGCTGCTCGGCCTGGACTTCGCCGCGCTCGGCGCGGGCGACCCGCGCTCCCTCACCTCGGTGCTCGGCGCCCGGCCGCACACCGGCGACCCACTCGCCCTCGTGTGCACCAACGGCAAGCGCGACCGCTGCTGCGCCCTGCTCGGCCGCCCGCTGGCCGCCGAACTCGTCGCCTCCGGCGTTCCGGGCGTCTGGGAGGTCACCCATCTGGGTGGACACCGCTTCGCCCCGACGGTGCTCGTCCTGCCGTACGGCTACGCGTACGCCCGCGCCGAGGCGCACACCGTCAAGCAGGCCCTGCACAGCGCCGAGGAAGGGCGCGTGACGGTCGAGGACTGCCGGGGCTGCTCCGCCTGGGAACGCCCGGGCCAGGCAGCCGAGTTGGCCGTACGGTCGGCGGCGGGTGTGTGCGAGGCGGGCGTGCTCTCCGTCGTACGCACCGAGGGCGCGGCCCCGCGCTGGGAGGTCACCGTCACCCACACGGACGGCCGGGCCTGGCGCGTCGTCGTCGAGCAGACGGCGTCCCTGCCGCCGCGTCCGGAGAGCTGCGGCGCAACGGTGCTCGGGGCACCGGGCCGACTGGACACCGTGGCCGTCCACGAGCTGCGGACGGCGACGCTGGCGGGCTGAGCGGCTCACCTCTCGTGCGCGATCCCTGGGCCCGCGCGCGTCCGGCGCGTACGGTCCAGCCATGAGTGCCGCTTCCCTCGTCCGCCGTGTCCGTCTCGGCCTCCCCCGGCGGGTGTTCTCGCAGGTCCTGCTCATGCAGGTGACGACCGCCGCGGGCGTCGCGATCCTGGCGACCGGGCTGTTCCTCGCCCCGCTGAGCAGGCAGCTGGACCAGGAGGCGATGCGCCGCGCGCTGGTCATCGCGCAGACCACGGCGCAGGACCCGGCCATCGCCCGGGGCGTCCTGACCACACCGCCCACCCGGACCGGGCCTGTCCAGCGCGAGGCGGAGCGGATCAGGCTCGCGACCCACGCCGAGTACATCGTCGTCATGGACACCCGGGGCGTGCGCTGGTCCCACCCCACCCCCGGCGAGGTGGGCCGTCCCGTCTCCACCGACCCGAGGCGCGCCCTGGCCGGCACCCAGGTCATGGAGATCGACCGGGGCACGCTGGGCCGCTCGGCGCGCGGGAAAGTCCCGCTGTACGACGACGGTCACCGGATCGTCGGGGCGGTCTCGGTCGGCATCGCCTACGACAGCGTGCGCGCCCGGCTGGTGAGCGCGGTGCCGGGGCTCCTGGCGTACGCCGGGGGCGCGCTCGCGGTGGGCGCGCTCGCCGGGTGGCTGATCTCGCGCCGGGTGCAGCGGCAGACCCGTGACCTGGCCTTCTCCGACATCTCGGCGCTGCTCGCGGAGCGCGAGGCGATGCTGCACGGCATCCGCGAGGGCGTGGTCGCGCTCGACCGCGCGGGCCGGATACGGCTGCTCAACGACGAGGCGGCCCGGCTGCTCGATCTCGGCGACGAGGCGGTGGGGCGTTCTCCGGACGAGACGCTGGGCGAGGGCCGGGTGACGGACGTGCTGACGGGCCGGGTCACCGGCACCGATCTGCTCGCCGTGCGCGGGCCGCGCGTCCTGGTCGCCAACCGGATGCCCACCGGCGACGGGGGCGCCGTGGCCACCCTGCGCGACCGCACCGAACTGGAGCGGCTCGGCCGTGAACTCGACTCCACCCGGGGCCTGATCGACGCCCTGCGCGCCCAGGACCACGAGCACGCCAACCGGCTGCACACCCTGCTCGGCCTGCTGGAACTGGAGATGTACGACGACGCGGTGGAGTTCATCGGCGAGGTGGTCGGCGACCACCGGGCCACCGCCGAACAGGTCACCGAGAAGATCCACGACCCGCTGCTGGCCGCCCTGCTGGTGGGCAAGGCGACCGTCGCCGCCGAACGCGGAGTCGCCCTGCGGCTGTCCGAACGCACCTGGGTCCCGGACCGGTTGGTCGATCCCCGCGCGCTGGTCACCGTGGTCGGCAACCTCGTGGACAACGCCCTGGACGCGGTCGCGGGCACCCCGCACGCGCGCGTGGAGGCCGAGCTGTACGCCGACGGCCGTACGGTCGTCCTCCGCGTCCGGGACACCGGGCCGGGCGTGCCCGAGGGGCGGCGCGAGTCGGTGTTCACCGAGGGCTGGTCCACGAAGGAGCCGCCCGCGCACGGCAAGCGCGGCATCGGACTCGCGCTGGTACGACGGCTCGCCCAACGGCAGGGCGGGAGCGCGACGGTGGGGGCGGCGGAGGGCGGGGGCGCCGAGTTCACGGTCGTGCTGCCGGAGGCGCTGGCCGGAGACGAGTCGGCCGCGCCCCTGCCCGCCGGGTCCGGCGAGTGGGGCGCGGCCGCCGAGGCGCGCTGAGGGGGTCTCAGCGGGCCGGGGGGCGGCGGGCCGTCACTTGGCCGCCTTCTCGGCGAACTCGGTGGTGTAGGTCTTCTTCAGGTCGACGTCGGCGTTCTTGATGTTCGGGTTGAATGCCTTGAGGACCTTCTCGACGGTCTCGGGCCCGTTCTCGGGCATCACGCCGTCCTTGGTGAACATCGGCAGCGTGCTCTTGATCGCCTCGGCGTAGAGCTTCTTGTCGCCCTGGGAGTAGTCGGCGGGCATCTTCGCGGCGATCTCGTCGGCGCTGTGCGTGGACATCCAGCCCAGCGTGCGGACGAACGCGTCGGCGAGCTTCTGCACAGTCGGCTTGTGGCTGTTCACCCAGTCGGTGCGCATGTACAGGCTGGAGGAGGGGTACGGCCCGCCGAGCGCCTTCTCCGATCCCTCGGGCGTCCGCATGTCGACGAGGACGCTGCCCGCCTTCTTCTCCAGGATCGTGGCGACGGTCGGGTCGGTCGTCATGCCCGCGTCGATGGAGCCCTGCTGGAGCGCCGCGATGAACGTCGGCCCCGCGCCGACCGCGACCGGGCTGAACTCGTTGATCTTCACCCCGTGCTTCACCGCGAGGTACTTGGTGAGGAAGTCGGTGGACGACCCCAGCCCCGTGACCCCGAGCTTGCGGCCCTTGAAGTCACCGGGCGAGGTGATCTCGCCCTTCCGCTTGGCCGAGACGACCTCCACCTCGCCGGGGGCGTGCGAGAACTGCACCACGGACTCCACCGACTTGCCCTTCACCTGGAGGTCGAGGGTGTGGTCGTAGAAACCGACGCAGCCCTGGACCTGGCCGGAGACGAGCGCGGTCTCGGCCTGGACACCGGCGGGCTCGGTCAGCAGCTCCACGTCGAGCCCGGCGTCACGGAAGTAGCCGAGGCGCTGGGTGAGCATCGCGGGCAGGTAGATGACCTTGTCCAGGCCGCCGACCATGATCTTGACCTTCTCGCCGTTGCCGCCGCTGCCCGAAGAGGTCGTACCGGCCACCTCGTTGGCGCAGGCGGTGAGGGAGGAGACGGCGAGCAGACAGGCGGTGGCGAGGGCGGTGTGGCGGGCGCGGGATCGGGTGCGGGTGCGGGTGCGCATGGAGTCACGTCCTTGTGAGCGGGGGTGGCGCGAGGGTGTGTGCGGAGCGGGGTCGCTGCGGGGAATCGCCTGAGAGGGCTGTCACCGCGCGGAGTGGCTGAAAGCGGTGTTCACAGCGCTGAGTCGCTGAAGGCGGGCTTCACTGCTCGGAGTTCGACGGCTTCCAGCGGAAGATGCGGCGCTCGGCGAAGGTCAGCAGTCCCTCCGCGAGCAGGGCCACGACCGCGAGGATGACCATCGCGGCGTACACACCGGCGGAGTTGAGGGTGCCCTGCGACTGGGCGACGAGCAGGCCGATGCCCCGGGTCGCGCCGATGTACTCGCCCACGATGGCGCCGATCAGCGCGAAGCCGAAGCTGACGTGCAGGCTGGTGAAGATCCACGAGGTGGCCGAGGGGATGACCACCTGGAGCGTCACCTGCCGGTCGCTCGCGCCGAGCATCCGCGCGTTGGAGACGAGGTTGCGGTCCACCTCGCGGGCGCCCTGGAAGGCATTGAAGAACACCGGGAAGAAGACCAGCACCACGGCGGAGGCGACCTTGGAGGCCGGGCCGAGCCCGAACCAGATCAGGAAGACCGGCGCCAGGACGATCCTGGGAATCGAGTTGAGCACCTTGATGTACGGCCCGAGCAGGTCGGCGAGGAAGGCGACCCGGCCCAGCGCGATACCGAGGACGACACCGCCCGCGACCCCGATGAACCAGCCGAGCAGCGCCTCGTACAGCGTGTACCAGATCTGCTCGCCCAGCGAACCGAGCGCCGTCCCGTGCAGTGTCCAGGACTGGATCTGGTCCCAGATGGCCGACGGCATCGAGAAGTTGAACGGGTCGATGACCTTCGCGCGGGACAGCCCCTCCCACAGGCCGAGCACGGCCACCAGGAGCAGTATCCGGGCGGCCACGACGACCGCCTTGCGCCTGCGGGCGGCCCGGGCCCGCGACTGCGCGCGGTCGGGGGTCCTGGCGGTGGTGACCAGGGGCGTGGACAGGGTCTCAGGCGACATTCGCGGCACCTCGCTCACGGGTGATGCGGACCTCTTCGCCGAGGGAGGCCCAGATCTCGCGGTAGATCTCGATGAACCGCGGCTCCAGGCGCACCGACTCGACCTTGCGCGGCCGGGGCAGGTCGATGTCGAAGACCTGCTTCACGGTCGCGGGCCCTGCGGTCATCACCACGACCTTGTCGGCCAGGGCGATGGACTCCTCCAGGTCGTGGGTGACGAACACGACGGAGGCCCCGGTGCCCTCCCACAGTTCCAGCAGCTCGTCGGACATCAGCGCCCGGGTCTGCACGTCGAGCGCGGAGAACGGCTCGTCCATGAGCAGGATCTCCGGGTCGTTGACGAAGGTCGCGGCAAGGGCGACGCGCTTGCGCTGGCCGCCGGAGAGCTGGTGCGGATAGCGATCCTCGAACGCGGCGAGTCCGACCCGGGCCAGCCACTCGCGGGCCTTCTCCCTGGCCTCCGCCTTGGGCACGCCCCGGAAACGGGGGCCCGCCATCACATTGGCCAGCACGGTCCGCCAGGGGAAGGTGGCGTCCTGCTGGAAGACGAACCCGACCTTGCCGCTCACGCCGTCGACCGGCTTCCCGGCCACCAGCACCTCGCCCTCGCTGGGCTCCTCGAGGCCACTGACGAGGGTGAGCGTGGTGGACTTGCCGCACCCGGTCGGGCCCACGACGGCGACGAACTCGCCGCGCCCCACGGTCAGGTCCAACTCCCGGACAGCCGTGTGCAGTTCGCCTGACGGCGTCCTGAAGTTCTTGGTCGCGCCCCTCAACTCGATGGCGGGGCTGGTGTCTGCGCTCATACCGGGGGACGGTAGGTGTGGCCCCCGCCACAGCAGCAGTCTTGTGAGCGCAACCCGTTCTTTTGCTCGCAAGAGGCTGTTGTGCTCGTTTTGCTCACGCTAGAACTGCGGAGCCGAAACACGGGCTTAACGCGCGGGCCCCTTGCACGCCGGCCTGGGAAGGGTGGGCCTCATGATTGACGTCCTGGTGGTGGACGACGACTACCGCGTTGCCGAGATCAACGCCAAGTACGTGGGAAAGGTTCCCGGTTTCCGGGTCACCGCCCGCGCGCACAACGCCGCCCAGGCCCTGGCCGCCGTCGAGCGCGGCAGCGTCGACCTGGTACTGCTCGACCACTATCTGCCGGACGGCACCGGCCTCGAACTCGTCCACCGGATGCGGCAGCACGGCCACGGCGCCGACGTCATCATGATCACGGCGGCGGGCGACGTGGCGACCGTCCAGCAGGCCATGCGCCTCGGCGCCCTGCACTACCTGGTCAAACCCTTCACCTTCGCCGCCCTGCGCGGCCGGCTGGACTCCTACGCCGCCCTGCGCCGCACCATGGAACGCGTCGGCGGCCGCCAGGTGACCGGACAGGAACAGGTCGACCGCATCTTCGGCGCCCTGCGCACCGCCCCGGCCCCCTCCGCGCCGGGCCTGCCCAGCGGCCACTCGGAACCCACCAACGAACTCATCTGCGAGGTCCTGCACCACGCCGAACACCCGCTGTCCGCCCACGAGGTGGCGGCCCGGACCGGCCTGAGCCGGTCCACCGCCCAGCGCTACCTCCGCCGTCTGGAACAGTCCGGCCGCCTGCGCCTCTCCCTCAAGTACGGCGACACCGGCCGCCCCGAGCACCGCTACGCCTGGGTGTCACCCTGACCGTCCGGGGCGCGGGGTGGCTGGTGCTGTGAACCGCCGGTGTTGTAAATCGCCGGTGCTGTGAGCCGCCGGTGCTCACACAGCCCCGGCGCCCGTCAGCGAACGCACCTCGGTCTCCGCGAACTTGGACTCGTCCGCCACCTCGTCCGAGGTGACCGTGCCCAGCCAGCCCGCCAGGAAGCCGAGCGGGATCGAGACGATCCCCGGGTTCTGCAACGGGAAGTACTGGAAGTCCACACCCGGGAACAGCGAACCGGGACTCCCCGACACCACCGGCGACAGCACCACCAGGATCAGCGCCGGAATCAGCCCGCCGTACACGGACCACACCGCGCCCCGTGTGGTGAACCCGCGCCAGAACAGTGAGTACAGCAGCGCCGGGAGGTTCGCCGACGCGGCCACCGCGAAGGCGAGACCGACCAGGAAGGCGACGTTCAGATCGCGGGCCAGCAGCCCCAGCGCGATGGCCACGACCCCGATGAAGGCCGCCGCGACCCGCGCCACGTTCACCTCACTGCGCGGCTTGGCCGTCGGCCGCCGCAGCGACGCGTACAGATCGTGCGCCACCGACGCCGACGAGGACAGGGTGATCCCGGCGACCACCGCGAGGATCGTCGCGAAGGCCACGGCCGCCACCACCGCGAACAGGACCGGGCCGCCGGTCGACTCGGCACCGCCGCCCAGGTCGAACGCGAGCAGCGGAATCGCCGTGTTCCCGGCCGCGTTGGAGGCGCGCAGCGTGTCCGCGCCGACGACCGCCGTCGCCGCGAACCCGAGGACGATCGCCATCAGGTAGAAGCCGCCGATCAGCCCGATCGACCACACCGTGGACCGCCGGGCGGCCCGCGCGGTCGGTACCGTGTAGAACCGGGACAGGATGTGCGGCAGCCCCGCCGTGCCGAACACCAGCGCGAGCCCCAGGCTGATGAAGTCCAGCCGCGCCGTCCAGCCCCCGCCGTACCTCAGCCCCGGCGCCAGGTACCGCATCCCGTGCCCGCTGCGCTCCGCCGCCGTCACCAGCAACTGGTTGACGTCGCCGTGGAACCGCACCAGCACCATCACGGTCAGCGCGATCGTCCCGACGAGCATCAGGACCGCCTTCACGATCTGGATCCAGGTGGTCGCCCGCATCCCGCCCAGGGACACGTAGATCACCATCAGCGCCCCGACCCCGATGACCGTCCACGCCTGCGCGGCCCCGCTGGTACGCCCGAGCAGCAGCGCCACCAGACTGCCCGCGCCGACCATCTGCGCCACGAGGTAGAGCACCGACACCGTGACCGAGGACGTCCCGGTCGCGATCCGCACCGGCCGCTCGCTCATCCGTGCGGCCACCACGTCGGCGAGGGTGAACCGACCGCAGTTGCGCACCAGTTCCGCCGCGAGGAACAGCACGAGCAGCCATGCCACGAGGAAGCCGACCGCGTACAGCAGCCCGTCGTAGCCGTACAGCGCGATCAGTCCCGCCACACCCAGGAAGGAGGCGGCCGACAGATAGTCCCCCGAGATCGCGAACCCGTTCTCCAGGGGGGTGAAGAGGCGTCCGCCCGCGTAGAACTCCTCCGCCGAACCGTGCCGCCGACGGCTCACCCAGGTCGTGATGCCCAGCGTCACGGCCACGAAGACGCTGAACAGCACCAGCGTCAGCGTCTGGTGGTGACTCGTCACAGGACACCTCCCCGGGCGCCCCGGGTCAGCTCCTGGGTGTCCCAGCGCAGTTCCAGCGCGGCACGGTCCCGACGCAGCCGTGCGTGCCGGGCGTACGCCCAGGTGAGCAGGAAGGTGCTGACGAACTGCCCCAGCCCCGCGAGCATTCCCACGTTCAACGCCCCCGCCACGGGCCTGGCCATGAAGCCCGGCGCGGCGGTCGCGGTGACCACGTACCCCACGTACCAGAGGAAGAAGGCCGCGACCGCCGGGACCACGAACCGCCGGTACCGGCTGCGCACTTCCTGGAACGCCTCGCTTCGCTGCACCTCGAGGTACACATCCCGGGCCCGGACGGTCACCGCCTCGGCCTCACCGCGCGCGGCCGGCACGGTCGTCGCGGGTCGGCCCGCTCCGTCCAGGTCGGCTCGGCCGGTGGTCTGCGTGTCGCGCCAAGGGTCCTCGTGCCGGACATCGGGGGAAGTCACGCCCTGCTCTTCCTGGTTGTCGGCCGCACCGCGGGGGCTCTCCTCGGCCCCGTGGGTCCGGCCGTTGCTCGACTGCATACCCAAGGATGGACAGATCGGGAAGATCCCCGACAGCTCCTGCCGTATCACTTCACCCCATCAGGTGAGGCAAGTCACTCCGCTCTCGGCCGCACCAGTCGCTTCGCGTACGCGTAACGCACCGCCTGCGCACGGTCCTTGAGCCCCGTCTTCGCGAACAGGTTGTTGATGTGCGTCTTCACCGTCGCCGTGGAGACGTGCAACTCGCGCGCGATCTCCTGGTTGGTGAGCCCCTCCGCGATCAGCACCAGCACCTCGATCTCCCGCCCGGTGAGCCCGTCGGGCGCCTCGGGAGGCTCGGGAGGCTCGGGCGCGGCGACGTCCCCGGTCTCCGACAGCCGTTCCAGCAAACGGCGTTGGACACTCGGTGCGAGTCCCGCGTCTCCCGACAGGACGCTCTCCACCGCCCGCACGATCTCGTCCCCGCCCGCGTCCTTGGTGAGATAGCCCCGCGCTCCCGCGCGCAGCGCCGCGAACAGCGAGTCGTCGTCCGCGAAGGTGGTCAGCACCACGACCTGCGTTCTCGGATACCGGCCACGGATGAGCCGGGTGGCTTCCACCCCGTCGCAGCGGGGCATCCTGAGGTCCATCAGCACCACGTCCGGGTCGAGTTCACCGACGAGCCGCACCGCGTCCTCGCCGTCCCGCGCCGAGCCGACGACCTCCAGGCCGGGCAGCAGCCCGAGCAGCATCACGATCCCCTCCCGCACCACGGTCTGGTCGTCGGCGACCACCACGCGCGCCGCCTTCCGCCCTCCGTCCGCCCCTGTCATACGGGCACCTTCAATGTCACCGCGAACCCCTTCTCGTCCGGCCCCGCGTCCAGCGAACCGCCCAGCAGTTCGGCGCGCTCCCGCATACCGAGCAGACCGTATCCGCCGCCGGACCCCGCGAGTTCTCCTGGACGGCCCCCGGCGTCGCGGACGTCCAGCGTCACCTCGCGCTCGCCGTAGTCCAGCCGGACCCGCACCGTGGCGCCCCTGGCGTGCTTGCGGACGTTCGTCATCGCCTCCTGCGCCACCCGGCGCACGGCCTGGGAGCATTCGGCCGTCAGCGGTCTGCGCTCACCCGTGACGGTGACCTCGGCGCCGTCGGTCCCGCCGACGAGACCGGTCAGGAACTCCTCCAGCGGGCTCAGTTCACCGCGCAGCGCCGACAGCGCCTGCCGGGTCTCCTCAAGCCCGTCCCTGGCCATCCCCCGCGCCGCCACCACCCGCTCCAGGATCTGTTCCCGGTCGGCGCCGCGTTCGATGAGCAGCCGGGCCGCCTCCAGGTGGACCAGCTGGGCGGAGAGGCTGTGGGCCAGCACGTCGTGGATCTCCCGGGCGATCCTGGCCCGCTCGCCCAGCGCCGCCGACTCCGCCTCGGCCTCCCGGGCGGCCCGCTCCTGGGCGAGCAGCCGCTGCGCGTTGCCCCGGGACTCCGCGTCCAGCCGCAGGACGTACCCGGCGAGGGCCATCCCCACCACCGTGGCGGCGGTGGTCATCCACACGTCGTTGTTGACCGCGGAGTACGAGGCGAGGGCGACCGCCGCCACCGGCATGGCGGCCCCGAGCGGCAGCCGCTGGAGCGCGGTGATCCCGCAGCCGCACCAGATCACCAGGGCGGGTCCGCCGAATCCGGTGGCCTGCGCGAGGACCGCGATGCCCAGCAGCGCCGACATGAGCGCCAGCGAGGGCAGGAGCCGGTGTGCGTAGGTGGTCCGGAAGAAGCCCCACGCCGCGACGCCCGTGAGCAGGACCACGGCGACGGCGACGGCCGCGCCCCCGACGCTCAGCTCTCTCCGGCTGAAGGCTCCCCACAGCAGCAGGCCGAGCAACAGCACCCTGACGCCTCGGGAGTACAGCCGCCGGGCCTGGGAGGTGCCGCTGCGGCCCAGTGCCTCGCGGGACGGCCAGCGGGTCCACCTGTTCTCTTTCACACGCGCTCCTTCCGGGCCGGCCGCGCGCCGTCACCGTACGCCGGGGAGGGGCCGGTGGTGGCGCCCAGGCTGTCGGTGGCGGAGCCCGGCGAGCTGGTCATGGCGCCCGGCGAGACGGTCGCGGAACCCAGCGACCGGGCCCGCCAGGTCAGGACCCCGGTGCGGACCAGCAGAGTCGCGGCGAGACCGAGCATCAGCGCGGAACTGTCCTGGTGGATCCCGAAGCCGCGGCCGAGCGCGAAGAGACCGACGCGGAGGGCTATGCCCACGATCCACACCATCCCGCTCGCCCTGGTGCTCCTGGTCCAGACGACGCCGTCCTCCGCGGTCCACAGCCGGGAGGTCCACCCCCAGCCGGCCCCGATGCCCAGGCCGACGAGGATCTCGGTGGCCAGCAGGGCGGCCGAGCCCACGTGGTGGTGGTCGTCGAGTATGCCCGGGTCGCGCAGCGCCATGAAGGCGAGGACGGCGGGCAGCAGCCACCAGCGCCGGTCGGTGTCGACCGCGCGAGCCCGGAACTGCCGCGCGATCACAAGGGCGGCGATGACCACGATCACCAACGCGTTGACCAGCCCGGACATGACTGCCTCCGTGAGCGAGAGGGGGATTCGGCGGCGACCGCTGCCGATGCCTTCGAAGGTACGGAAATCCGGGAGCCGGGAGATCGGAGCGGGGGTGGATCACGGGTGGAAACCCGAGCGGGCCTGTCCTCCACCCACGGGTGGAGACGCCCTGGGGAAAACCCCGGGGAGAACCCCTGGAAGTCATACGGACACACGAAGGGGCGGGGAGGGCCTGCCAAGGCCCTCCCCGCCCCTTCCAAGCTCTGCCACGGCCGCCCGGCGCCCCTTCGGGCACCCAGTACCTCGGGGCCGCCCGGCACCTTCACCGAGACCGACCGAAGCCCCTGCCGAAGCCGAGCGCAGCGCCTACGCGTCGATGCGCGACCGGTCCAGCGTCGCCGCCGAGCTGGAGATGAACTCCTTGCGCGGGGCCACGTCGTTGCCCATCAGCAGGTCGAAGACCTCCTCGGCGGCATCGAGGTCGGCGAGGTTGATGCGGCGCAGGGTGCGGTGGCGCGGGTCCATCGTGGTCTCGGCCAGCTGGTCGGCGTCCATCTCGCCCAGACCCTTGTAGCGCTGGATGGAGTCCTTGTACCGGATGCCCTTGCGCTGGAACTCCATGAGCTTGTCGCGCAGCTCACGGTCCGAGTACGTGTAGACGTACTTGTCCTGCCCCTTCTTCGGCTGGATCAGCTCGATGCGGTGCAGCGGGGGCACGGCGGCGAAGACGCGGCCCGCCTCGACCATCGGGCGCATGTAGCGCTGGAACAGCGTCAGCAGCAGACAGCGGATGTGGGAGCCGTCCACATCGGCGTCGGTCATCATGATGATCTTGCCGTAGCGGGCCGCGTCGATGTCGAACGTCCGGCCCGAGCCTGCCCCTATGACCTGGATGATCGCGCCGCACTCGGCGTTCTTGAGCATGTCGGTCACGGACGAGCGCTGCACGTTCAGGATCTTGCCCCGGATGGGCAGCAGGGCCTGGAACTCGGAGTTCCGCGCGAGCTTGGCGGTGCCGAGCGCGGAGTCTCCCTCGACGATGAACAGCTCACTGCGGTCCACGTCGTCACTGCGGCAGTCGGCCAGCTTCGCGGGCAGGGACGAGGACTCCAGGGCGGTCTTCCGCCGCTGGGCGTCCTTGTGCTGGCGGGCGGCGACCCGGGTACGGGCGGCGGCGACCACCTTCTCCATGACCACGCGGGCCTGGGCGGCGGCGTCGCGCTTGCTGGAGGTCAGGAACGCCTTGAGTTCCTTGGAGACCACGTTGTGCACGATGCGGCGGGCGGCCGAGGTGCCGAGGACCTCCTTGGTCTGGCCCTCGAACTGCGGCTCGGCCAGGCGCACGGTGACGACCGCCGTCAGGCCCTCCAGGGCGTCGTCCTTGACGACGTCGTCCTCGGCCACGCGCAGCATCTTCTTGGCGCGCAGCATCTCGTTCATCGTCTTGGTGATCGCCTGCTCGAAGCCGGCGACGTGGGTGCCGCCCTTGGGGGTGGCGATGATGTTGACGAACGACTTCAGGGTCGTGTCGTACCCCGTACCCCAGCGCAGGGCGACGTCGACGCCCAGCTCGCGGGTGACCTCGGTGGGGGTCATCTGGCCGTGCTCGTCCAGGACCGGGACGGTCTCCTTGAACGTGCCCTGGCCCGAGAAGCGGAGCACGTCGCACACCGGCTTGTCGGTGGCCAGGTACTCGCAGAACTCGCTGATGCCGCCGTCGAAGCGGAAGGATTCCTCGCCCTTGCTGCCGCCGTCGCCGAGGCCCATCTCGTCGCGCACGACGATGGTCAGGCCGGGCACCAGGAACGCGGTCTGGCGGGCCCGCTGGTGCAGGTTCTCCAGGGAGAGCTTGGCGTCCTTGAGGAAGATCTGCCGGTCCGCCCAGTACCGCACACGCGTGCCGGTCCGGGCCTTGGCGATCTTCTTGGTCTTGACGAGGCCGCTCTTGGCCTCGAACTTGGCGTCGGCACCCTCGCCGGTGAAGGCGCCGGGCACGCCGCGCCGGAAGCCGATGGCGTGGGTGTGGCCGCCGCGGTCGACCTCGACGTCGAGGCGCGCGGAGAGCGCGTTCACCACGGAGGCGCCCACGCCGTGCAGGCCGCCGGAGGCCGCGTAGGAGCCGCCGCCGAACTTGCCGCCGGCGTGCAGCTTGGTCATGACGACCTCGACGCCGGACAGACCGGTCTTCGGCTCCACGTCCACGGGGATGCCGCGGCCGTTGTCCCGCACCTCGACGGAGCCGTCGTCGTGGAGGATCACCTCGATGTGGTCGCAGTAGCCGCCGAGGGCCTCGTCCACGGAGTTGTCGATGATCTCCCAGAGGCAGTGCATCAGACCGCGGCTGTCGGTCGAGCCGATGTACATGCCCGGGCGCTTGCGCACGGCCTCGAGACCCTCGAGGACGAGCAGGTGCCGCGCGGTGTAGTTGGAACCGTCGCGGTCTGCTCCTGCCAGCAGCGCTGTGGACGGCACGGACGTATCGGCGGTCACGCGGTTCGCTCCTCGCTGAATTTCAGATGAGCCCCTCATGGGTAAGGGGTCGGCTTCGGTCGCCGCTCAGAGGGTACCGATGCCTGGTAGAGCCGGTGTAACGCCACCCTCGTCGGGGAACTCACCCTAGTCCACACTCGTACGAGCGTTCGATCCCTCGATGGAGTGAAGTCCACATCACGTTCCCTTCGAGGCATGAACCATTTAGGCTCCGGGCACGTCCTCATGAACAACCGGCAACCCAGCCGGGAGGACCGAGACCCAATGAGCGCGAACCCGTAAGCACACAAGAAACGCACTACGGCACATTCGCCGCCAACCGGCAGCAGACAGCCACCCGGAAAGATTTTTCCGACGGAAACCCCCGAGCGGGAACGATTTCGGCCTGGTTGGATGTTGACCCTGGTACGACAGCTCGTCGAGCTAGAGAAGAGGCGACGTGACTACTGTTCTGACCCCCGCGAGCCCCCTGACGGCCGCCGATCGCTGCGACCGCTGCGGCGCCCAGGCATACCTGCGCGTCGTCCTGCTCAGCGGCGGCGAACTGCTCTTCTGCGCCCACCACGGTCGCAAGTTCGAGCCGGAACTCAAGAAGATCGCCGCTGAGATACAGGACGAGACGGAGCGGCTGACGTCCCTTCCGGGCACCGCCTCCGACGAAGAGCGCTGAACCTCGCACCCACCCGACGAGCCAGCCCCGGCACCAGGCCGGTGAACGGGCGGCCGCTCCCCTCGCGGGAGCGGCCGCCCGTCGCTCGTGGTCGGACGAGACTCTCAGCGGACCCCCTCAGCTGCCGCCGAAGGCGCCTGTACGGCGACTGACGGCGCCCTGAGCCGTTCCCAGCACCTTCGCGACCTCGGACACCCGGGTATAGACGCCAGGGCTTCCGGGGCGCCCGCAGCCGTTCCCGAAGGACACCAGACCGATCAGTCGTCCGTCGGCGACCAGCGGCCCGCCGCTGTCCCCCTGGCAGGCGTCGGGACCACCGGCGCTCTCCCCCGCGCACAGCATGGTGTCGGCGCGATAGGCACCCGCCGCGCCGCTCGGGTAGGCGCGGGCGCAGACGTCGTCCGCGAGGACGTGCAGCCGCGCCGCGTACAGATGCTTCGCATAAGCGCCCTGCCCGCTGGTGTCGCCCCACCCCGACACCAGCGCCTCCGTACCGGCCGCGTAGGCCGGGTCACCCGCCTCCGCCATGCGCACGACGACGCGCTCCGGCAGCGGCCGGGCGAGCGTGAGGACGGCGAAGTCGCCGGAATTGGCCGCGGCGTCGTAGTCCGGGTTGACCTCGGCCTTGCTCACGGCGATCTCCTCCCCGTCCTCCGACAGCAGGTCGGTGCGGTTCGCGATGACCTCGAGGTCGCGGACGCTCTCGGGCGGTCCGCCCAGGGCGGCCTCGGACAGACAGTGCGCCGCGGTGAGCACCGTGGTCGGCGCGACGGCGACCCCGCCGCAGAACTGGCCCGCCCGCGTACCCCCGAACCGGTCACGACTGGACAGCGCCACCGTCCACGGCGCCGTCGAGACATCGATCGGGAAGCCGCCGACCACCACCCCGCCGGCGGCCGAGGAAGCCGCGCCGGCCGGGGATATCGCGGTCAGGACGCCCGCCAGGACCAGCGGCGGGATCAGCGTGCGGGCAACGGTACGACGCATCGAGGCACTCCTCACTCAGGGTGGCATCGGGAGACCCAGAGTGATCCACTCCGTGCCCGCCCGCAGCACGAAGGCCCGGCTCCCTCAGGGGGAACCGGGCCTTCGCCGTCGTACGACCGGGACTAGTCCAGGTAGTCGCGCAGGACCTGGGAACGCGACGGGTGGCGCAGCTTCGACATGGTCTTCGACTCGATCTGACGGATGCGCTCGCGCGTCACGCCGTAGACCTTGCCGATCTCGTCGAGGGTCTTCGGCTGACCGTCGGTGAGACCGAAGCGCATCGAGACGACGCCGGCCTCGCGCTCGGAGAGGGTGTCGAGCACCGAGTGCAGCTGCTCCTGGAGGAGCGTGAAGCTGACGGCGTCGGCGGGAACGACGGCCTCGGAGTCCTCGATGAGGTCACCGAACTCGCTGTCGCCGTCCTCGCCCAGCGGGGTGTGCAGGGAGATGGGCTCGCGGCCGTACTTCTGGACCTCGATGACCTTCTCGGGGGTCATGTCGAGTTCCTTGGCCAGCTCCTCCGGGGTGGGCTCGCGGCCCAGGTCCTGGAGCATCTGGCGCTGCACACGGGCGAGCTTGTTGATGACCTCGACCATGTGCACCGGGATACGGATGGTGCGGGCCTGGTCGGCCATCGCGCGGGTGATCGCCTGACGGATCCACCAGGTGGCGTACGTGGAGAACTTGTAGCCCTTGGTGTAGTCGAACTTCTCGACCGCGCGGATCAGACCGAGGTTGCCCTCCTGGATGAGGTCCAGGAAGAGCATGCCGCGGCCGGTGTAGCGCTTGGCCAGGGAGACCACCAGACGGAGGTTGGCCTCCAGGAGGTGGTTCTTGGCGCGGCGGCCGTCCTCGGCGATGATCTCCAGCTCGCGCTTGAGCTTCGGGGCGAGCTTGTCGGAGTTCGCCAGCTTGTCCTCGGCGAACAGACCCGCCTCGATGCGCTTGGCGAGCTCGACCTCCTGCTCGGCGTTGAGCAGGGGGACCTTGCCGATCTGCTTCAGGTAGTCCTTGACCGGGTCGGCGGTGGCGCCGGCCGCGGCGACCTGCTGCGCGGGCGCGTCGTCCTCGTCCTCGTCCGACAGCACGAAGCCTGCGGCCTCGGTGCCCTCGGGCTCGTCGCCGGACTTGGTCTCCTCGATGACCTCGTCCTCGAGAAGCTCGGCGTCGTCCTTCTTGGCCGCCGTCTTCTTCGCCGCGGTCTTCTTGGCGGTGGTCTTCTTCGCGGCCGTCTTCTTGGCGGTGGTCTTCTTGGCCGCGGCCTTCTTGGCGGGAGTGGCGTCCTCGTCGTCATCCGCCACGGAGGCGCCCGGGGCGGTCGTGGAAGCCGTGGCCTTGCGGGTGGTCACCGTCTTCGCCGCGACCGTCTTGGTAGTGGTGCGCTTGGCGGGGCTCTTCGCTGCGACGCTCTTGCGGGTGCGCTTGGGCTCTGCGGCACTGACCATCAGCGTCACACCCTCTTCCTCAAGGATCTGATTGAGGCTGCGCAGAACGTTCTTCCACTGAGTGGCCGGAATCTGGTCGGCTTCGAAGGCCCGACGCACATCGTCGCCGGCAATCTGCCCCTCAGCCTTTCCCCGCTCGATGAGCGCCATGACAGAGACGGACTCGGCGATCTCCGGCGGGAGCGTACGGGATGTGCTGGCCGACACGAACAACCTCTCGGAACGTTGGAAAGCGGCTTCCGGCTCACCGTCCGACACGGACAGGAGCCGACCACCGGCCTGGGGATGGGCCGACGGCGCGGGCGGGGCCGGGAAGATTCACAGCGCCTGGTACGGCGTCCGTATTCCCTCCGCGGCTTTACCTCTTAGGTCATCGCACTGTTTCCACGAGCGTTACGCCCAATCTGCGTGGCCCGAGTCACACCCCGTAAGCGGTCAAAAGTTGTCGGACACGAGCAGAACGGGTTCTTTTCATCCTAACGAGATGAGCCCGCTTTCCGTCGAGACCGAAGCCGCCGTCCTCGGCGGTCCGCCGCGCGATGCCATGGAGTCCGGTCCCGGCGCCACGGGAACCCGCGCCCTGAGCGTCACGGCAACCGGCGCCATGGACCGCCACGGCGGCCGACCCGACGTCATGCGCACCGGTCGGGCCGCGACGGCGGGGCCCCGAGCCCGGCACCGCCATCACCACCTCCGGCAGGACCACCCTGATCCGTGGCGCACCGGCCGCATCCGTGGCGCACCCGCCACATCCGTGGTGCACCGGCCCGGCGCGGGGCACCACGCGCCGACGACCGCTTCGCTCGCCGCCGCCCGCGTTCGTTCGTCGTGCGGGTCAGTGCTCGCGCGGCGCCGGGACCACGCGCTCCACCTCGGGGTGGACGGTGAGCAGCTGGCGCATGGCCGCCTCGGCCGCTCCGCCGTCGCCCGTGCCGAGCGCGTCCACGATCCGGCCGTGCTGGGAGAGCGACGCCTCGGAGGGCCGGTCGCAGCCGGTGACGGGGCCGCCGGAGACGTGGAGCGCGGAGGAGACGATCCCGGAAAGGTGCTCCAGCATCCGGTTGCCCGCGACCTGGATGAGCAGGGCGTGGAACTCGGTGTCGGCCCGGGAGAAGGTCAGCGCGTCCCCGCCGGAGAGGGCGTGGCTCATGATCTCGACCAGGTCGGAGAGGCGCTGCTGCACCTCCTCGCGGCCGTGCCCGGCGGCGAGGCGGGCGGCGAGCGGCTCGATCGTCCAGCGCAGCTCGTTCAGCTCGCGGCGCTGGTCGTCGCGCTGTGGACCGAAGGCCCGCCATTCGATGATGTCGGGATCGAGGAGGTTCCAGTCGCTCACGGGGCGCACCCGCGTGCCGACGTTCGGCCGGGCGCTGACGAGGCCCTTGGCCTCCAGGACCCGGAGGGATTCGCGGACGACGGTGCGGGAGACCTCGAAACGCTGGCCGATCTCCTCGGGCACCAGCGGGCGGTCCGCCCCGAGGTCGCCCGAGACGATCATCTGACCCAGCTGCTGGACGAGCTGGCCGTGCAATCCGCGCCCGCGGCTGCCCGCGGCACGCCGGCCGACACGGCCCAGCTCGGAATCTGCCCCTTCCCAGGCGGGCACGGTGGGGCGATCGGCCACCGGAGCCTCGGCGTAGGGGTAACGGTCGAGTTCGCCCGGGCCGGCCAGACCGGAGTCGGTGGAGCGGGCGGCGGTCATCATGGTGTGCGCAAGGGTACTCACGCATCCTTTGTCGGCGCTGCCTCCAACTGCCTTGAGGGCTTTGGTGAAAAGCACACGAAAGGGTGATCGCTCACCCCGTCGCAATTGACGCCTTATCGTAAAGAAACGGGCTTTCTGCGGGGAGTTGTGCGCACAGTGGAGCGGGAACCATACGACGGGCCTCACCTGACCCTGATGCGCGGCACCGCGAACAGATACGCGCACAGCAGCGCGCCGAGCGACAACACCATGGCGCCACCCACGGGTTGGCCGACGATCCGGATCACCGCAAGCACATAGCGCTCGCCGCCGAAGGGCCACTGGAGCAGCAGGACGTCGTGCATCCGGACCGTGATTCCGGCGGCGGTTCGCACGGACGACCCCTCGAACACCTGGCGCACCAGCGGTACGACGGCCACCGGCACCGCGAGCACGGCCGCGAGCCCCGCCGTGGTCGAGCGGAAGACACCGGCCGCCAGTACCCCGGCCCACGCACACCCGATCACGAGGGCGAACCAACTCACACCCATCGACAACCAGTCCTCCGGGACCTGGGTCAATTCCCGGCCGTAGAGCAGATAGAGGGCTTCGGCGTCGCAGCCGAGCGTGAGGAGGGCGAGGATCGCGGCGGTGCCCCCGGAGACGAAGAGTTTCGCGGCGAGCAGCCCCAGCCGGCGGGGCACGGTGACACGGTCCACCGCCAGCGCGGGGTAGCGGAACTCGTCCCCGAAGGACAGCGCGCCGAGCAGCCCGGCCGCCAGCGCCACGGGCGGCAACGGGAACTCCCTCGGCCAGGCGGCGAACAGCCGCTCCTGCGGAGTGTGTCCGATCCGGGCCAGCAGTACGGCGATGAGCGCGGACACCAGCAGCACGATCCCGCTGGTGAGAAACCCGGTCCGGATCCCGGCGGCACGCCGCAGTTCGTATCGCAGGGGGCGGAGCGGACTGGGGGTGGAGCGGACGGCGATGGGAGGTGGAAGCGGGGACGAAGCGCTGCCGTCCAGGGCGATTTCGGCCGCCGGGGATGTGTCGACAGAAGCGGCGCTCTCGGCCTCCAGAGTCTGGATGGCCGGAGTCTCACCCCCCGGAATCTCGGCGTCCGGTCGCTCCTCGGCCCCAGCGGTGTCCGCGAGTTCGCCACCCGGGCCCATGTCGCCGATCTCGTCCGCGAGTTGATGGACCATGATGCCGTTCCGGTAGGCGGTCTCACCGATGTCGGCGGTCGTACTGCCGTACACGGAGATGCGGTTGCCGCCCTCCGGCACCACCTCGACGGAACGGCGCTCGACACGCGCCTCCTTGACGAGCAGGGTCGCGAGGCGCGCTGCCTGCGGGCTGCGCACGGCGACCCGGGGGCGGAGTCTGGTGCGGGCGAACTCCCTTCCCTCCTGGTCCGCGACGACTCTGCCGCCGTCCAGGGTGACGACGTGATCGGCCGTCCGTGCGGCCTCCTTGGGGTCGGCGGTGGTGAGGAGCACCGTGCCACCCTGGTCGGCATAGGTGCGCAACATGGTGTGCGTCCAGCGGGCCTCGGCGGGCGCGAGGTCGGCGGTGGGCTCGTCCAGGACGAGTGTGTGCGGGTCGGGCAGCAGGGCACAGGCGAGGCCCAGTCGGCGATCCATGCCGCGCGACAGGGTGCCGAGCCGTTCCTCGCGCAGACTGACGAGCCCGACCGCTTCGAGGACTTCATCGGCACGCCGGGCGGGAACTCCGGTCGCCGCGCAGAGCATCCGCAGGTGACCGCGGACCGTGCGGGCGGGGTGTCCGGGCACGTCGCCGAGTACGACGCCCACTTCGCGCGAGGGGTGGGCGATCCGGTGCAGGGGTCGCCCCCTGAAGTAGGTGATGCCACGCCCTTGCTGGAGTTCGAGCATCAACCCGAGCGTGGTCGTCTTGCCCGCCCCCGCCGCTCCGAGCAGGACCGTGAGGTGCCCGGCACGCGCCTCGAAGGAGACGTCGTCCACGGCGGGCGCTTGCGCTTTTCGGGGATTGCTGGTCAGTCCGACGGCCTGGATCACCCGAAGCAAGATAGCGCGCGGAGTCCGTTTTTTCGGCTATTACCCGATTCGACCTACTGTGACGTGCGGGGTCGCGCAACTCGTGTGCGCCGTTCGGGGGCCGCCCCTTGGGCACACGGCTCCACAGGCTTCCGCGTGGTCCCGCATGGATGGCCGCGATCCGGGCACCCCCGAGGCACTCGACTCAGACCTCGGGGCGGAGCATCGGCGGGTTGAGCAGGGTCGCGCCACCGGCTCGGAAGAGCTGGGCCGGCCTGCCACCCTGGCGGGTCGTCGTCCCTCCGGTCGGGACGAGGAAGCCCGGCGTGCCGGTGACCTTGCGATGGAAGTTGCGCGGATCGAGAGCCACACCCCAGACCGCCTCGTAGACGCGGCGCAGCTCTCCGACCGTGAACTCGGGCGGGCAGAACGCCGTCGCCAGCGACGAGTACTCGATCTTCGAGCGGGCCCGCTCCACCCCGTCGGCGAGGATCTGGCCGTGGTCGAAGGCGAGCGGTGCGACGGGCTCGCCGTCCCGGCCGTACCCGCCCTGCTGGAGCAGCTCCTCGACCGGCGCCCAGCGGGCGTTGCTCGCGTCACCGCCCGCGCGGGGCGCGGGAAGGTCCGGAGCGAGAGCGAGGTGTGCCACGCTGACCACTCGCATACGCGGGTCGCGCTTCGGGTCGCCGTAGGTGGCGAGCTGTTCCAGATGCGCGCCGTTGTCCTGGGCCGGGACGGCGGGGTCGTGGGCCCTGAGTCCGGTCTCCTCGGCCAGTTCCCGCGCCGCCGCCTGGGACAGGTCCTCGTCGGCCCGCACGAATCCACCGGGCAGCGCCCAACGCCCCTGGAAGGGCTGCTCGCCTCTCCGTACCGCCAGCGCGCACAGGGCATGACGGCGAACGGTCAGCACGACCAGGTCCACGGTGACGGCGAATGGCGGAAACGCTGACGGGTCGTAGGGCATAAGGCGATCATAGTCGTCTCCTTGACGATAAACACTCCCTTCTCCGGTCGTCGTCGCGGACGCGGGCGGCTGTCGTCGCGAGGACGGTGGCGAAGGTCCCCGTCGGCTCAGGGGCTGCTCCGTGTCCCGCGCTCACTTGTCCTCCCTGTCGGTCGCGCACGTCCGGGTGGCGTCCCGACGCTGGTGCGGGGGTCGTCGACGGCCGGTGTCCGCACGGGTGGGACCGGTGCTGCCGGGGCCGGTGTGCCCGGAGGGTCGACCTCGGCGTCGGCGGCGTGAGTTGGGAGCCGTGGGCGGCGCGGCGGCAGCACCCTCGGCCGGGTCGTCACCGTGGGCCTGATCGGCCGGCCTGGAAGAGGAAGCGGACGCGGGGTCAGCCGGCGCAGGTGGTGCAGCCGCGCCCGGCTCCGTGTCGGCGGTTCCCTGCGGAACCGTCCCCCGCAGCCGGTTCGCCCGTTCCACGCGGAGACAGCGCCGGACCGCTTCCGGGTCGATCCCTTCGTTGCAGGCCTGGTGCAGCAGGCGGGCGAAGAGGTAGTCGGGGTCCGCGCCGAGGGCCATCGCCAGGGCCTCCCGCGCCTCCAGTTCGTCGCCGGTGGACCAGGCGACCCAGCCGACCAGCGTCAGCGGGGCTGCGGCATGCTCGCGGTAGGGGCCGACACAGCGCCGGGCCACGGCACGCCACAGGCGCAGGGCGGGGCCCGCTTCGTCGCCCTCCATCCAGGCGGCGGCTCGGTCGCGGGTCGTGCGGTCCTGGAGGCCGAGGATCAGCGCGGCCGCCTCGTCGTGCGCGAGCAGCGTGTCGTCGCGCAGGTCCGCCGGGTGCGTTCCGGACACCGGGGGCGCTTCCGCGAAGCGGCGAATGATCCGTTCCGCGAGGTCCAGGGTCTCCTCCGCCACCTCCTCACGGCTCGCCTCCTCCAGAATGCGGGGCACCAGGGACAAGCCCGCCGCGTCCAGGGCGATCTCCTGTTCCAGGGCCGCGGAGGTCTCCCAGGGGAGCATCCTGGCGCGGAGTTCCCGCAGCGTGCCGCGCACCTGGAACCCTGCGTAGGTGGCCGCCGCCGCCAGCACCGACGTCCCGGGCAGGCCCATCACGGTGCCCTCGGCCGGGCAACAGGCGTCGACGGGGCAGACGTAGGACCAGAAGCGCCCGTCCGAGACGCACAGCGCCTCGACGACCGGGACGTCCAGGCTGCCGCACTCGGTGCGCAGCAGCTGGGCCAGGGGACCGAGCCGCCGCATGACGTCCTGCCCGGACTCACCGGCCCGTGGCTCCTGACAGACGTACGCGACCATCCGCTCCGCACGTGCCCCGCGCCGCTCGCTGCCCAGCACCAGCCCCCTGGCCAGTTGCCGAGCCGCCGCACCCCAGTCGTCCTCGCTCGCGGGAATCCCCAGCCGGGCCCGGCCGCCGAACCTGCCCGGCCCGCCGGTGTCGTGCAGCGCGACCAGGACCATGCTGTCCTCGGGCCGGTACCCGAGCAGATAGGGCAGCGCGTCGGCCAGCTCGGCCGGGGTACGCAACGTCACCTGAGCGTCATGCACGTCCCTCCCGCCGAAGGCCGCCTCCGCCGAACCAGCACTTCCTGCCCCTCCCCCCGCCCCCGATCCAACTCCCGAAAAGTCCCTGTTCTCGCCGCTCTCGAACGGTCCAGCCGTTTCGCTGTGATTCGTCATGCGCTGACGATCTCGCAGTTCGCGAAATCCCGCTGGACCCTGTGGATAAGTCGGATCAGGGACATGCCAAGACATCGCCCGACAGGCGGCTCCAGCCGTACCCGGGCGCCGTCCCGCGCTACCCGCCAACCCCCAGCACCAACGGCAGGACCCCCTCCGCCCCCGCCTGCCGCAGCAGCCGCGCCGCCACCGCCAAGGTCCAGCCCGAGTCCGTGTAGTCGTCCACGAGGAGGACCGGGCCCGGGGTGGCCGCCAGGGCGGAGGCGAGCTCGGGCGGGACGGTCAGGGATGTGGCCAGGGTGCGCAGGCGCTGGGCGGAGTTACTGCGGGGGGTGGGGTGGTCGTCGGTGAGGGTGAGGGTGCCGAGGAGGGGGAGCCTGCCGATGCGGGCGACGCCTTCGGCGAGGGAGGTGACCAGGTGGGGGTGAGTACGGGAGGGCATCGCGACCACGCCGACCGGGCGCGGCGTCGCGTCCGCCGTACCGCTCGCCCAGCCGGAGGGTGAGCGGGCCCAGTCGGCGAGCACCGTCACGACGGCGGAGAGCACGTCGTCCGGGACCGGGCCGTCGGGTGACTGGGGCGACAGCAGGGGGCGCAGTCGGTTGCCCCAGCCGATGTCCGAGAGTCTGCCGAGCGCGCGGCCGGTGGCCGCTTGTTGGCCTGCGGGGATGCGGCCCTTGAGGTCGACGCCGATCGCGGCCATACCGGTGGGCCACATGCGGCGCGGCTCGACCTCCACACCGGGGCGCTCCAGTTCGCCCCGCGCCGCGGCCAGGGCGTCGGGTACGACGGCGGGGTCGAGCCAGGGTCCGGCGCAGGTGTCGCAGCGGCCGCAGGGGGTGGCCTTCTCGTCGTCGAGCTGGCGTTGCAGGAACTCCATCCGGCAGTCGGTGGTCGCCACGTAGTCCCGCATGGCCTGCTGTTCGGCCTCGCGCTGGTGGGCCACACGCGCGTACCGCTCGGCGTCGTAGACCCACGGCTGGCCGGTGGCGATCCAGCCGCCCTTCACGCGCTTGACCGCCCCGTCCACGTCCAGGACCTTCAGCATGGTCTCCAGCCGGGAGCGCCGTAGCTCCACCAGCGGCTCCAGCGCGGGCAGGGACAAGGGGCGTCCCGCCTGCTCCAGCACCGACAGGGTGCGCCGTACCTGTTCCTCGGGAGGGAAGCCCACCGAGGCGAAGTAGGCCCAGATCGCCTCGTCCTCGCGGCCGGGCAGGAGCAGCACGTCCGCGTGCTCCACGCCTCGGCCCGCGCGGCCCACCTGCTGGTAGTAGGAGATCGGGGACGAGGGCGAGCCCAGGTGCACCACGAAGCCCAGGTCGGGTTTGTCGAAGCCCATGCCGAGGGCCGAGGTCGCCACCAGGGCCTTCACCCGGTTCGCCAGCAGGTCCTCCTCGGCCTGCAGGCGGTCCGCGTTCTCGGTCTTGCCCGTGTAGGAGGCCACCGGGTAGCCGCGCCGGCGCAGGTAGGCCGCGACCTCCTCGGCCGCCGCCACCGTCAGTGTGTAGATGATCCCGGAGCCCGGCAGATCGCCCAGCCGCTCCCCCAGCCAGGCCAGCCGGTGCGCCGCGTCCGGCAGCTTCAGGACGCCGAGCCGCAGGCTCTCCCGGTCCAGCGGTCCCCGCAGCACCAGGGCGTCCGCGCCACCGGTGCCCAGTTGCTCGGCCACGTCGGCCGTCACGCGCGCGTTGGCGGTCGCCGTCGTGGCGAGGACGGGCACGTCCGCCGGCAGCTCGGCCAGCATGGTGCGCAACCGTCGGTAGTCGGGCCGGAAGTCGTGCCCCCAGTCGGAGATGCAGTGCGCCTCGTCCACGACCAGCAGACCGGCCGTGGCGGCGAGCTTGGGCAGCATGTTCTCGCGGAAGTCCACGGAATTGAGGCGCTCGGGGCTCACCAGGAGGACGTCGGTCTCGCCGCGTTCGACCTCCTCATGGATGGTGTCCCACTCCTCGGGGTTGGCCGAGTTGATGGTGCGGGCGCGGATACCGGCCCGCTCCGCCGCCTCGACCTGGTTGCGCATGAGTGCCAGCAGTGGCGAGACGATCACGGTGGGACCGGCGCCGCGGCGGCGCAGAAGGGCGGTGGCCACGAAGTACACCGCCGACTTGCCCCATCCGGTGCGCTGCACGACCAGTGCCCGCCGGTGCTCCTCCACCAGTGCGGCCACGGCCTGCCACTGGTCCTCCCGCAGCCGGGCCGCGCCCTCCCGGGCGCCGACCAGCTCGGCGAGGACCGCATCGGCTTCGGCGCGGAGCGTGAGATCGTCCATGCCTCCATGCAACCCGATGGCACTGACATTCGGCGAATCCGGACGGCGTGACACACCCCCTCGCACGCGGGCGTCGGCGCCGGGGCGCGGAAAGGGCGCGAAACGGTCGCCCGAGGCGTCGCCGGTGGTCGCCGGGGGTAGGGATATAAGTAACGCACCACCAGATAACCGTCGGCGGCCCCAATTGCTCGTTGCCGCATCCAAGTTCGACAGGAAGAATTGAAGTCCGCTCCCCGCACGGCTCGCCCGTGTTCCGGCTGGGCTTTACTGCGGTGCGCGCTCCCCCGAATCCGACCTCGCCCGCAGTGTGGGCGCGTAGCCGAAGGGAGGAACGTGACCTTCGGATTCGCCTCGTCCTCGGCGGCCTCGTTGTCGACGTCCGTGACCGCCGCTTCCGCCAGCCGTCTGCTCGAACCCGCCGAGTGGGCAGCCGCCAGAATCCCGCTGCTGCGCAACCCGCGCGAGGTCGTGGGCGGGCTGCACGTCCGCCATCGCCCCAGACCGTCCACGGCCGTCGTGGCCGTGCTCGATGCCGACGAACGGCTGTGTGCCAGCGCCTCGTTCACCAGGCGCTCCGCCCCGGCCGACGGCTGGATGTTCCGCAACGCGCTGCTCGACCAGTTGCGCCGGATCATCCCGCACGACCTGCGCCGCCGCACTCCGGTGCGCACCGCCGTGCTGCTCTACTGCCGCGAGGGCGAAGCGCGTTGGACGGAGGAGGACGGCGCCTGGATGTGGGGGCTGCGCGACGCGTGCACGCTGCACGGGTTGCGCTGTGGCGCCTACATCACGCTCACCCAGGAGGGCTGGCAGGTGCTCGGAGAGGGACGCGGGGGCCGTAGTCCCCATGCCCATTCGGCGCCGGAGTCGTTCGCCCTGTCGGAGGTCCCGCCCCTGGCACCGCGCACCGGTGGCCCGGTCTCCGAGGTGCTGCGCCGGGCGGCGGCCCGCTGATCCGGGGTTCACGGCACGTACGCCCGCGCAACGGCGGCGGCACAGCGCCGCCGCCGGAACGACTTCACGCACCATGAACGCTCACGCACCATGAACGGCGAATCGCCGTCCGGTGGCCGGCCCCTGTGACGGGGACGGCCACCGGACGGCGCTCCGGGCACGGCAGAGACCGTACGGCGGCGCGGACATCACCGGAGCGACCGGTGACCCGTTCCGCTCGGGGTCAGACCCCGGCGCCCAGGACCGAGTTGATCTGCTGCGGGTCGCCGCAGACGATCAGCAGGGCTCCGGCCCGGGAGTGGGCCGCGGAGAGGGCGGTGGTGGCGGTTTCGGTGCTGCCCCCGTTGACGGCCACGACGACCACGGGACGGGAGGCGGCGCGGGCGGCGAAGGTCGCGTCCGTGTAGAACACGTCGTCGCCCGCGTCGTGCTGCGCCCAGTAGGACGCCTCACCGAAGGACAGTTCGTGCTCGGTCCACGGGTGCTGGGCGCCGGTGGTGATCACCAGCACCTCACCCGGGGAACGGCCCGAGTCGAGCAGCAGGTCCAGCGCCTCCTCGGCGGCGTCGAGCGCACCCTCGGCCGAGGCCGGGAGCAACTGGATCTGCGGGGTCGCCGCGGGGGCGGCGGAAGCGGCCGGGCCCGACGGGCTCGGCTTGGCCGGAGCCACGTCACGCGGCGTGCGCTGCACCGGCGGTGCCGGCCGCGGGGGGCCGGGACGACCGGGGCGGGCCGAAGCCGCTGGGCGGGGGCCGGGTACGGGGCGAGGGGTCGGCGCGAGGTGGCTGCTGGCCGCCGTGGCGCTGGAACCCTGGGCACTCTCGTGAATCTGAGGCTCCTCGGGAATGAGAGGCATGAGCTGATTTTTATCAAACGTTGAAACAACACCGACGTCCGGGTGGCACATCAGTGCGAGCGGAACCGTCAGAAGTCGAAGCCGAGCTGGCCTTCGATCTCCGGAGCGCCTCCGCCGGCCCAGGCGCGGGCCTTCTTGAGGTGCCGCCACTGGGGCAGCGCATCAAGATACGCCCACGACAGGCGGTGGTACGGAGTGGGTCCCCGCTCCTCCAGTGCGGCCTTGTGCACGGGTGAGGGATACCCGGCGTTGTCCGCGAATCCGAAGTCTGCATGGCCGACGCCGAGTTCGGCCATCATTTTGTCGCGCCGCACCTTGGCGATCACCGAGGCCGCCGCGACGGCGACGCACGACCGGTCACCCTTGATCACTGTGCGCACCTGCCAGGGAGCGCCGAGATAGTCGTGCTTGCCGTCGAGGATCACGGCGTCGGGACGCACCGGGAGCGACTCCAGGGCCCGTACGGCGGCCAGGCGCAGCGCGGCGGTCATGCCCAGGTCGTCGATCTCCTCGGGGGAGGCGTCTCCCAGGGCATAGGCCGTCACCCAGGTCTGGAGTATCCCGGCCAGTTCCGTACGCCGCTTGACCGTGAGCAGCTTGGAGTCGGTGAGCCCCTCGGGCGGACGCCGGAGTCCGGTGACCGCCGCGCAGACCGTGACGGGCCCGGCCCAGGCGCCGCGTCCCACCTCGTCGACGCCGGCGATGACCTTCGCTCCGGTCGTGGCGCGCAGGGAGCGCTCGACGGTATGAGTGGGTGGTTCGTACGGCATGGCGCCCTTAGCGTACGCCGCCCGGAGCGGGGCGCGACACCCCGCCCCTCCCCCACGCGGTCCTGGACGGCCGGAGCCGGGTCGTACCGCCTCCGGAGCAGCCGTCGTCCGTTGCCGTCAGCGGCCGTCGGGCACCCACGCGGGCAGCCCCTCGGTCCGCTCCGACCACGTCTCGGGTGGGGCGCCCGCCGGGCCCGCGGCCAGGACGCCGCCCACGATCGCGCAGGTCGTGTCCACGTCGCCGCCGACCTGGGCCGTCGTCCAGAAGGCCTGCTCGAAGTCGGTGAGGGCGCGGGCGGCGGACCAGAGCGCGAACGGGACGGTGTCGTGCGCGCTGGTGCGGCGGCCGCAGCCGAGGACGGCGGCGACGGTGGCCGCGTCCTCGTAGTCGAGCATGCCCCTGGCGCGCCTGAGGCCCGCCTCCACGGCGCTTCTCGGCACCAGGGCGATGACGCCGTCCAGGAGCGCTTCCGGGGCCGGCGGACCGTCCGGGGAGGCGGCCAGCGCGGCAGCGGCGGCCACCGCCATGGCGCCCGCCACGGCCTCCCGGTGCTGGTGGGTGGGGTAGGCGGAGATCTCCGCCTGGTGGGTGGCCTGCTCGGGGTCGTCGGCGTACCAAGCGCCGAGCGGGGCGATCCGCATCGCGGCGCCATTGCCCCAGGAGCCCTGGCCCTGGAAGAGGCGGGCGGCCAGTTCGCGCCAGTCGGCGCCCTCGCGGACGAGGCGCAGCAGTCGGTTCACGGCGGGGCCGTAGCCGCGGTCGAAGTCGTGGTGGTGGGCGAAGGAGTGGGCCAGGGCGTCCTGGTGGACGCGGTCGTGGGCGGCGAGGACGGACACGACCGAGCAGGCCATCTCCGTGTCGTCGGTCCACTGCCAGAGTCCGTCGGGCAGCTCGCGCCGCTTGAGCAGGGGGTGGTTCACCGGGACGAAGAACTGCGAGCCGAGCGCGTCGCCCACCGCAAGTCCGCGCAGGCTGGCCAGGGCGCGGTCGAGGCGCCCGGAAGAGAAGGAGTCGGAGGTCATCTTCGGGCAGCCTATGCGCGGTCCTGGTGTTCGATCATCCGGTTTTCAGTGCCCCGGGTTCGGCGATCCGGCCTGGGAAGGCGCGCCCGCTCTCAACCGCCCATCCAGTACGGCACCGGTTCGCGCCAGCGCTCGAAGGGGCGGTCGAGGGCGTACTTGCCGTTCTCCCCGAGAACGAGCATGCGCATCTCGGCGTTCCCGGGATTCGAGAGCGACTCGAATTCGGACACGGTCCAGTGGAACCAGCGCATGCAGAACAGCCGCATGGCCAGGCCGTGGGTCACCAGGAGGACGTTCGGCGGGTGGTCGGGCTCCTCGAAGCTGCGGAACAGGCTCTCCAGGAAGCCCCCGACCCGGTCGTACACGTCGGCGCCGGACTCTCCCTGCGGGAAGCGGAAGAAGAAGTGGCCGTACGCGTCGCGGTACGCCTTCTGGAGGCGTACGTCGTCGCGCTCCTGCCAGTTGCCCCAGTCCTGCTCGCGCAGGCGGGGCTCCTCGCGCACGCGTATGCGCGCGGGATCGAGGTGGAAGGAGTCCAGGGTCTCGTGGGTGCGGCGGTACGGGGAGACGTACACGCTCACGGGTTCGTCGCCGACGATCTCGCGGAGCCGCTCGCCGGTGTGCTCGGCCTGGCGTCGGCCGCGCCCGGTCAGGGCGAGGGCGTGGTCGGGCTCGCGCTCGTACACGGAGTCATCGACGTTGCCCGTTGACTCGCCGTGCCGGACAAGGATGATGCGCCGTGGTCGTGCCATGCCAGCACCCTAGATCGCCCCGGCGACGGTCGCGCACGCGTACCGGCTTCATACGGCGTAGGTCACACGATCCGGGCGTCTCAGACCGTCCAGGACGGCTCCAGTTCCACGATGTCGCCGGAGAGGGCGGCGATGTCCGCCTCGGTCTGGGCGCGCAGGGCGAGGCGCTCCACGCGCTCGGTGCGGTACTTGCCGTGCTCGGCGGCCGAGCGCCACATGGACAGCACCAGGAACTCGTGCGCGGGTGCCTCGGCGAACATGCCCCTGATCATGCCGGGCGAGCCCGCCATGGCGGGGTTCCAGACCTTCTCCTGCATGAGGGTGAAGTGTTCGACGCGCTCCTCGTGCGCGCGGCACAGGGCGACCCGGATCAGATCCGCGTCGGTGAACCGGGGTTCGAAGCCGGTCTTCACGTCGAAGCGGTACTCGAACAGCTTGACCTGGCTGTCCTTGAACGTGCCGGACTGCGACGCGGCGAGGCGGTCGTGCGAGCGCGCCATGAAGGAGTCGTAGAAGGCGCGGCTCTCCCAGAAGGCGAAGATGTGCGCGACGCCCGGCCGCTGCCGGCTCCAGCCTCCGCCCTGTCCCCGAAATCCCGGCTCCCCCAGAAGCCCCGCCCATTTCCGCTGTCCCCGTTCGAACCCCCGGCGGTCCACGACGGTGCAGCGAATCCACTTGACCAGCACTGCGCCATCGTAAGGCCACGGGACGTGGCGTCGGTCACGCTCCGGCTCATATCCCCCGCGCGGGCGCCCTGTTCGCGTGGCACGATGAACAACGAGGCTTTATGCAGCGGAAGTTGAGAAATCGGACCTTCGGGAGAGGGGAAACCTGGTGACCGGATTCGGCAAGGGAATCCGCAGGGTCGAGGTGGCACTGAAGTGGGACCCCGGTCCGGCGGGACAGCCACCCTCCGACCTGGACCTCGTGGCCGCGACGTTCACGGCGGACGACGCGTACGGGGCACCCGCCTATCTGGTGTACTTCGACAGCCGTTCCCCGGACGGCACGATCTCCCTCAACCGGGACAGCCCGGACGGCAAGGGCTTCGGCTGGGACGAGGTCATGAACCTCCAACTCGACCGTCTGGACGGCCGCTACGCGCGCGTGGTGGTCGGTGTCGTCATCCAGCAGGGCCAGGGGCGCACCACGTTCGCCTCGGTCCTGAACCCGGCGGTCCGCGTCAGCGAGGGCTACACGGCGCTCTCCGAGACCGGCTTCGCCTCCACACCGGATGCCATGGCGGCGACGGTCGCCGAGTTCGTGCGGGAAGGCTCCGGCGAATGGACCTTCCACGCGGGCGTCCATGGCTTCAACGAAGACCCGGCGACCTTTACCCGCGTCCTGGGAACCAAACGTCGCGGCTGAGGACCGCAATGCCCCGGCCTGTGAGCGGCCGGGGCATTGTCAGTGGTGCGCTGTTGAATGGCCGTCATGAACGTGCACGACCTGTTGCCCCTGCTGCCCGACCCCGACGCGCTCGCGGCCCGCTGCCGCGCCTTCGCGGTGCTGGACACCGTGCTCGACCCGACGGCGCCCATGCACACGTACCAGCCGAACTGGCGCGAGGGGGTCGACCTGGCCCGGATGGAGAACGGCTCCGGGGACCAGTGGGGCATCGTGTTCGCCCCGGCCGGGGTCTTCCTCCACGGCTTCGACCACGAATGCGACGCCACGCCCTGGCGGGAGGATCCGCGGGCACACTGGCCGGGCCTGCTCGACGGCCTGCCCGCCTCCCTGGCGCACTACGCGACGGCACCGGAGCTCCAGTTCGAGGGCTTCCTCGACGCCACGGTCTGCGCCTGGCGCGAGACGGGCGCAGCCGCCTGGCACTGCGGTCCGGTGACATTCGCCGCCGACGAATCGGACGGCACCGAATGGCTCTTCGGCCTCCTCGCCGACGGCAGCGCGGAGGCGTACGCGAATTTCGCCGAGGAGAACTGGGACCGGCCGATCGACCTCGACGCGGTCCGCGCCATCCTGACCGGCGCCCCCCTGACCCGCCACATGGTCGCGGCCCTCTCCCCCACCGCGGACTTCGAGACGAAAGCCGAGCGGGTCCATGCCCTCGGCCACCCCGTAAGCCCCTGAGTCGCCCCAGCGGAAGGGGCGCCGGCCTGTTCGGCCGACGCCCCTTCATCGAGCCCGTGTCACGGGCTCAGCCGCTGATACTGGCGGAGAGCACTTATTCCTGCTGTGCGCTATTCGCCAGATCCCTGCTCTTGGTGTGGAAGGGGCCTCAGCTTGAAGGCCGACGCCACAGACTCGACCAACCATGCAAGCCGACCGTCCCGGGCAGCGAGTCCTTCACACACTGCGTCACACCAGCTCCTCCATGTCTGTCCACTACACGGGGTACACAGTTCGGTGCGTCATAGCACGCCCTCAGACCAGGATCGTCGGGACCCACCGATGCTCATGGATCAGATACCGCAAGATTGGTGTCAGTAGATGTGGCTGCGGCCCTGAGATCCACAGCCACTGGGAGCTGAACTGACCTGTGTGCTCGCTTCATCCCGAGCCGCCGCACTGGTCCTTGCGCGGTCCGGGACGTCAGCGTTTGACGCGGCTACGGACTGCCAGAACCGCGAGGCCGAGGAGAACGGGTTCGGTGAGGCGGGAGAGCATTTCGGTGTAGGTGCCGAAGGTGGTCAAGTCTTGGCCAGAAGAACGGAAGACCACCGAGTTGATCACCACCCGTACCGCCTTATCGAACCGTTCGGTGGTGACCCGTTCACTCAACGGGCCGGTGGGGTTGCGCGGGTCGGGTGTATCGGTGGTGAGTTTTAGGTTCTGACCGGCACTCACCTGCTGACCGGTGGTCTGCGGTTTCGGGTCGTCGACGGGCAGACCCCACAGCACCATCGCCATGATCGTGGCGGCCATGGCCGTCACCAGCCACGTCAGGGCGCGCGTAGCGCGCAGTCCGTAGCCCGACAGGGCCCAGTAGGAGGTTAGGAGTACCCGCTCACCGAAGGGGCGGGTAGTGTCATGGCGACGCATCTCGCATTCGCCATAGTAGAAGTCGGCAGCGTCCGGTTCGTTCTTACCGTCCTCGATGGACTTGCGCAGTTGCCGGTACAAGGCGGCCACCGCCGCTGGCTTCAGCTCGGGGGCGTCCTGTGGCGGGAACATCCAGCCAGGGGCGATGGCCGAGCTGGAGTGGCGGGCGGTGCGCACCCGCCAGTAATGCTCTTCGGTAAGCGTGTTGCGTCGACTCCACCGCCAGGGGAAGCGCCGGTTCCAGCCGGTGGGAGTGGTAGCGAAGGTGCACCAGCCGTCCACCCTCATCTGGTCCAGATGCACAGCGCCCGCCAGGCGGCACCGCTTTAGGTCGATGTCGTGCAGCGCCAGGTAGGCGGCATCCACCCCGCCCACCGATGCCAGGCGCACACCGGGCTTCTCTCCAGACAGCTGCGCCTCCGATAGCGGGGCACCCGATGCAGGGCGAACAAAAGGGTCGGGGCGAGCAGCGACCAGCATCGGATATTCGAAGACCGCATCCCTCAGGTCCAGTTCGGCGTAGCGCAGGTGCAGAGTGGCGGTTGACACCCACCGTGTGCGCGCACAACTAACATGACGGGCACCGATCTCCACCGTCACCGGCCGCTGGAACACCGCACCGTCCAACGCCACCCGCTTTCCGCACATCAGCGGCCCCAAGTGTGGCGCCACTTCAAACCGTGCCCCGCTGAAGTTGAGGTCACCGGAGAACGTGGCCTCGGCGAACCCCGCCATACCTTCGAAGGCCGCCACCTTGAACTCGGCGCCACCTTCAAACCTCGCCCCGCCAAAGTCGGCCTCACTGCAGAAGGTCACCTCGTTGAACCCAACGCCGGCTTCAAAGGTTGCCCCGCCAAAGTCGGCGTCACGGATGAAGGTGGCCGTGCCGAACTGGGCGGGCCCAGAGAACGTCGAACGGTCGAACTCAGCGGTCCCAGAGAACGTCGCCGAACGGAAACGGGCAGTCCCAGAGAACGTGGCCGAACTGAACCTTGCTGGCCCAGAGAACGTTGCCCCGCCGAACAGCGCAGCTCCTGAGAACGTCGCCCCCTTGAATTGGGCGGTCCCTGAGAACGCCGTCAGACTGAAGCGGGCCTCGCTGGAGAAGACCGCATCACGGAATCCAGCACCGCTGGAGAACGTCGCCTGGTTGAACCGAGTCTCGCCGGAGAACGTCGCCTGGCCGAAGCGGGCAGGCCCGGAGAACGTCGCCCCTTCGAAGCGAGCGGACCCCGAGAACGTCGCCTCACCAAACCGGGCAACACCAGCGAACGTCGCCCCCTCGAAGCGAGCGGACCCCGAGAACGTCGCCTCACCAAACCGGGCAACACCAGCGAACGTCGCCCCCTCGAACCGGGCCTCACCGGAGAAAAATGCCCTGTAGAACCGTGCGTCGCCCGAAAAGGTCGCCTGCTCGAACCGGGCGTCGCCTACGTGAGGGCTGTTGGTGGTGGGGTCGGCTGCCAGTGCGTCAAGTAGCCGGCTCAGCAGTTCAGGGGTGAAGGAGGTACCGCGGTGGTCTACGTCGGCTCCAGGCGACAGAGCCGCGAAGTAGGCAATGCGATCAGTCTCGGACAAATGGGCCAAGCACGCGGGAAATCCACTGACCTGGATGCCTCGGCAGCCGACCGGGTCGGTGCCGTGGCCGCAGTGCCGCCAGTGCTGCGGAGGTGAGGGCCGGGCAGGGCTTGCTGACGTCATGCATTAAGGACGATCTGCATGCCCAAGCGGTTGCCCAGCCTCCCGTTCGAAGGTGCCGTTCCTCACCGGGATAGAGCTCACCGTCACACGGCAGGGGGCTCGTTCGGCGACAGTCGATGGGTTTGGAGCGCGTGGTCAAAGCCGTCTGACCTCCGCGCAGTCGAACCCAGGTGTCTCGCTCACACGCGAACAGGGGACGCGAAACGCAGTCTCGCATCAGACCCAACTACAAGCCATCAAGAAGCCTGTGAGCAGAAGTGCCGAAATCCCAGATCACCACCCTTGACCAGCATTTTCACAATCTTGACGGCGACCGGACGCTAATGCAGAGTACCTACTGCTGACGCTTCGTTGTCTTCTCCAGATCCTCTGCACGAGCCGCCAGGTACCCGGCCCAGTCACGCTTAGCGAAGCGAACCCACCGAACAGCCGTGTTGATATGCATGCCGAAGAGCCCTGCAATCACGGGTGCCGGCAGGTCAGCCGCAAGGGACATTCGAGCAGCGTTGCGAGCACCCGGAGGTGTGATTCCAAATTTCTTCAACCTCCGAGCCAGGGTTCCAGCGGCAAGGTGCATGCCAGCCCGCCTTCCCGGGAACAACCAACGCGACGACCCTACGGTCGCTCCAATCACCGACAAATTCCGTGGAGAGTCAGCGAGTTCCATCACTAGACATGCGAGCTGCGGAGGTAAAAGCAATGGCTTCTTACCGAGAGAAACGTAAGTCTCCCCATCCGCCCGAATTAGATCGTCGAAAGTCAAGCAAACAATCCGAGCGAGAGTGGCCCCGAAGGCAAGAACCAGTGCTCCGGCCACACGAACGTCCAATGGAATTCCACTGTCAATTACGCATCGGCGAATCTGCTGGATGTGATCGTACTCATCAAGGACGACTTCAGGATTCCCCTGCGGGCGACATGGCACGAATACCGGGTCGATCAAATGCCGACTCACAGCCCAACCAATAAAATATCGAACCTGATATCGCATAGTCGAACCTTCTGCGAGCCAGCGGTCGACGTCTCCCTGAGTGATCTCCTCAAAGAGACTACCTCGCCGATCCAGCCAATCCAAAACTGAAAGGCAATGCTAATCCGTCGCCGAGTCGATTGAGCCGCACCATAACTGAGTTGGTGACGCTGAACCTTACGTCGAGCTCGGAGGATGATGTGCCATTGGATGAACGGGCGTAACAAGCGCACGTGATGAGCAGGCTTGCCCACTAGCAGGTTCTTTGACCAAGCCTCAAGGCGTCCGAAGTGTTCCACCCGCTCAGGCAGTACGTGAGAATGGACTAGTGCACTTCGAGCATAATCCGCGGCAGGCCCCAGCGGCATCTCATCCAAGAGTTCATGGCTTACTTTCCTATCCTCTCGGGCGACTTGGACTAGTAACTGCGCAGCACGCCCCTTGGCTAGCCATTGAAGTCTGCGGTATGGACGCGGAACGCTTCCTAGCACCTCGATCAGCGGCTGAATTTCCGGCTTGATTAAGCCGTCTTGATCGGAGAATAGGTCACGCAACCTCACTTTAAGGACGCAACGATCACAATTCCCGTCCTCATACAGGAATCCCGCTTCTCCGCAGGTGCGGCAAAGGTAGTCTAGCCAACTGCCGCCACAGGGGCCGCACACACGCCTTCCAAATGAATTAGTGGAAATTAGTGCTCGCCGCTTGCCGCATCCCTCGCAATCCCCTGGTTCAGACAGAGTTCGGTTATAGCAAGTATCACAGACTGGTCCGCCAGGCCATCTCGCGTGGATCTGACGGTCTCGACCGCACCACGAGCAGATTCGAGTGGGTCGCCTATAGCACCGCTCACAGGCGTATTCGCCTGTGATACGACTGCGCCGGCACTGCCGAAGCAGTCCACAGGTAGCGCAAGTATTTTCCGGTCCGTAATAGCAATGGGCGCATAGATCAACCCTGCCCGAAGATCCTTTGATTTTCGTAGGGCGATTCTTGCCACACTGACCACACGCTCTTTGCGGGGCCCGGTAACAACGCTTGCATACTGCCTGCCCCTCAACACGTGAGTGAGCTGGCGCTCGGTCACCGCATACGCTGCACAAGTGGACCGGCTTGGGAGCGCAGTTACAGCGGCTAACAGAATGAGCCGGGCTGATCTACAGAGATCCCGGCTCGCCGTCAGCGACGAACCGCTTCAGGGATCGCTCCAGCAGTTCCAG